>JAGWFS010000009.1 GCA_028867785.1 Nitrososphaerota archaeon | reverse complement strand
GGGGAAAGTAGGATGGGTAGGAAACATAGAGGAAGGTCTGGGTCTATATGAGCCGTCACATTGATGTAGGACATCGGGGACATGGGCCAGTACGGGTTATCTTCCACGACCCCACTTTTGATAAACCAATGACCCTAGCAGATAAAGTTAAGGCCCATATGACTTTTCAGGTCAATCAAGAAGCCCTGAAGGCCATTGACAGGGACTACCAGCGGGGAGGGTTCCCTGCTCATATGAGACATGCCCGATAGGGGGAAAGTAGGATGGGTAGGAAACATAGAGGAAGGTCTGGGTCTGGGTCTTGGTCTAGGTCTTGGTCTGGGTCGTCTTGGTCTGGGTCTTGGTCTAGGTCTAGGTCTAGGTCTTTATCTGGGTCTTGGTCTAGGTCTTGGTCTAGGTCTAGGTCTAGGTCTAGGTCTTTATCTGGGTCTTGGTCTAGGTCTTGGTCTGGGTCTGGGTCTTCTTGGTCTGGGTCTATATGACCTGTCAAACCTGTGGGCGGAAGGCCCTGTTCACCACCCTACGGGGAAGGATTTTCAGGCAACACAAGATCCTCTCTAGGCCGGATCATGACCTGTGTCAACGGTGCTGGAGAGGGCTGAGGGATCGGCTGAGGACATTGGAGATGTTGTGACAATGTATGATTTCTTGACAGGTGTACTGATCCTTGTGGTGGCTGGGGTCATGTTCTGGACGTTCTGGTTGGGAGATGACCATGAGTCATAGAGGGGCCTTCAATTACGCTACTGAGAATGTAAGTGGAGGGCCTTCCCATAGGAAGGTCACACAAGGTCCCAAAGTCTCAGTATGCGTAGGGGACCAGATTATCAATCTCAACCCCAAACATCCAGGACTACCCAAGCCCAAGCCCCAAGAGGGCCATTATGTGTCCCGTGAGAAGGGGACAATGAGGCATAGTGATTTTATGATGCTAGTCCGGGTGGGGAAGGCCAGGGCCAAAGCGGCTGAGGCCCCTGCTGAGTCCACTGAGGACTGGCTCCGTAGGCACAAGATTGGAGTGTACTCAGATGGCACAATCCAAACGTCCTAAAGATCAGGCCAAAGCTAAACAGGCCTGGAGGGGTAAGACCTGTATCTCCTGTTTGAGGCCTGTGAGTGAGGCCCATGAGGCTGGATGCCCAAGGACCTCCACCAATATGTGCACCCATCGGGGACAAAGCAGGTTTGGAGGGGGGAAATGAGACTTCTAGGCATCACCCCGGGCTGTCTCTTTCAAGCCTTGGCCCTGGTCCTCATGGCCTACCTTCTGTTGCTTCTGCACAGGTCGGTCATACCCAAGGCCCAGCCACAATCCCATCCAGTGAGGGTGTACACAGTATGAGCACTCCCCTTACGGTTCTCACACTCCTGGGCTTTAGTGTGGCGGGTGTGCTGACGCATCCCCGCATCCACACACCCCGGCCCAGGGGGATTCACATACCCCATAAGGGCAAGAAAGGACTCCGTCTTGCTGATCCTGTGCCTCATGATAGTGATCTCGCTTAGTGTGGGATTGGGACTGGCTTGGGTCATACTTTGGTTTGCACTTCGTCTGTGGAATTTGGGGAAAGAAGATGACTTCTAGGCACATACCTTTCCACATCATTCAGAATTCCTATGATGATCTATATCGTAGGGCGGATGAGATCTTAGCCAAACACAATCCCTGTCAGATCAGACAAGAACTTGATGGGACGGTGAGTTGTCATGATACCAGGACCAACACCTATCGGAAGGATCAACTCTGCTGTAATGGGTGTGAGCATCTTAGCATTTCTGGATGCAGAGTTCATTCCCTGGCCTGTAAAATGTGGCTGTGTGAAGAAGTGCTAAGAACTCCTGCGGGTAAAGCAGCAATGGAGGAAATAAGTCAACTCCGCCCAGAATTGTTTAGGAACTGTGTGCCCCATGATTTTAGGGCGTCAAGAGCCAAGAACTTGGGTAAGGTCAAAGGAGGGGTAACATTGTGCAGGATTCCTTGATTAACAGGTGGTTGACTGGCTTTGAGCGTTGGTGGTGTAAGTCCTTCCATCACAATGTTACTTTACCTAAGCATGGATTCTACCTGTGCAAGACCTGTTGGCAACGGTGGGAGAGTCCTTGGAAGTAGATGTGGGCATGGAGTGGGATTGAATGCCACCCAGAGGGGGCATTCTTGAGGTGATTTATGACTGTTCCGTTTGAATTCACTCTACCTCAATTCTACCTCCTGGAGTTTGCTCTCGAAAAGCTGGAGGAGCAAATGGACTCGGAGGACTGGGACACATTTGGACAGGTCTTCTCTGAGGTGAAGGCCAAATTGGGAAAGAAGGTTTAACTTGTATGGGAGTTACAGTAATTTTGCCTGATGAAACACCCCTTCATGCCGTATTAGCCGTAGATGTTCCTAGAGGTACCTGGTTTACGGCCAAATTGGGCAGTGATGTGAAAACTCGTCTGTTTTTTGCCCCTATGGGTCTACATCACGACAACTTTCAGTGCTTTAATTCAGACGGGCAGCTCAATTGGACCGTTGATAAGTGTGTTAATTCTCTAGGAGGATTCAAAGACTATCGTCCAGTGGATGTGGAGATCAAGGTATGCCCATAGGAATTTATCCTCGCAAGCACTACATGAAGACCTATCGGAAGTTGGGGCCAGAGCGGGCCTCCAAAGTGAAAGCCCTCCGTAGGTTGGGATGGTCCCAGCGGGCGTTGGCTTGGTCTTTTGGAGTAAGTCCCAGAACCATCGGAAGAGTTTTGAAGGGAGATCAGAAATGAAGCTCAATCAGTGGTACGAGGTGACTGCCACTTTTCAGGACCCTGTTGGATACATGCTGATAGAAGGCTCGTACATACGGCCTACTTCAGTAAAGGACTATCCCTATGTTGATTACAGTGGAGGTCCAAGCAGAGCTGTAAAACTCCAACACGTTACGCTTTTTAGTCTACAGAAAGATGCGAGACTGAACAAGAATTTCAGCATTCTCCCTCGTACATTGGAGGAGCTTGAGAAGGTTCTTCAGCCTGTGGAGGATGATTCCCCAATCACAAAACTAATTGAAGAGAGTAAGAAGGACTTTCCTCAATCCCACTGCGATCTTGAAGCTACTATGACCATTGGCTCCGACCCTGAGGTATTTGTAGTCAACAAAACTGGGACTTTAGTGCCTGCATTTGACTTTCTACCTTCTGAAAAGGAGGCCATCTGGGATAGCAGTCCTTACTGGGACGGCTTTCAGGCAGAGTTCAAAGTCAATCCTGCTACTTGCCATGTAGTCCTTACTAATAACATCAGAAGCAAGTTGGTGGCACTTCACCAGAAAGCCAAAAAACACTTGAAGGACTCTAGCCTGGTTGGGGCTCCAACCATGCTAGTACCCAAAAATGTTATGGATAAAGCCTCTGAGGAGCATGTGGCTCTAGGTTGTGCTCCATCCAAGAATGCCTACGGGCATAAGGGACAGGTAGTGAGTGAGGGCCGAGACTTCCCCATTCGGTTTGCTGGGTTTCATATTCATCATGCAACGAAGGTCTACTCAGGTGCTGTGGGCACCACACTCTACAAAGACCCAGTTCGCCTAGTCAAATCCATGGACAACATTGGTGGAGTTCTTTCGGTGTCTCTCCTGGAGGGACTTGAGGACCCCATCCGCCGTCAGTACTATGGATTGGCTGGGGAATATCGAACCCCATCACATGGGCTTGAATATCGGGTGATTTCCTCTGCTGCCCTGTGGCACCCCGCCCTGTCCTATATCCATCTGGACTTTGTGCGGGCTGGTTGCCAATTGGCTATGCACGGGTTGGATACCTTGTGGGAGGGTTCTGAGGATGAGACCACTCATATTATCAATGAATTGGATGTGGATGGGGCACGGGTGGCTCTTAGAAGGAATCAACGATTGATGCAGGGATTGTTGGGAAGGTATTATCCCACATTTCCCCTACCTCCTCACTACTTTGAACGGATCTTTGACGGTCTCCTAATGAAGGGGATTAGGGATTTCATTGAATTGGATATGACAAAGAATTGGGGGCTGACTAGTACTAGTTTTAATCCCCAAATGATGGCCTCTCTCTGTGCCCAGGAATTCAAGGCAAAGACCATGGTGGCCATGGGCTGACGCCCTTGTAGGAGGATCTATGGGTGCCGTACACGCAAACAATTTCACATCTGAGCTATACTTAATTAAAGGACCAGGGCAGCTTCGAGTCAGTCCTGTTAAGTACTCAGATGATTCTACCGAGTACCAGTATGAGTACTGGAAAGTTGGGGCTAAACCCAAGCGGTTGATCTCATTTAGGGCCAGACCACTACCCGGATGTTGTGGAATCCTTGTAGTCTATTATGTGAGGCCTGATGGGGGACGAGAGTCCTGGTACTCAACAATGATCGCTGTCTTTGATGCAGCTAAAAAGGCTGGATATGCCACACTCATGCTCAGTTTGTTACAGTCCAGTCAAGAGGCTCTAGAGGATCTTCAAAAGGCTGGATACATCTTGTCTAAGCCTATGGTCAATAAGAAGACAGGGAATCCTTTAGTGCTGGCCTATATTGATCTAAAACAGGTTGTCACCACAACTAAGACTTTTAAGGTGGATTAGGTCAATGAGCATCACAATTTACTCCCACTCCTACAAGCCCCCGGCCAAGTTCTTTGGTACACCTTATCTCGGGGTGTACCTCGGAGTGGAGCTAGAGTTGGATATTGAAGGGTGGATGGGGGATGGGGATTCTGTAAGGCCTGCAAGTAAGGTTCAGGACTTGCTTGGGGATTTAGTCTATTTCAAGCATGACGGGTCTATTAGTGGAGTGGAGATAGTCACCCACCCTGCCTCCCTTCAGGTCCATCGAAGCAGATGGAAGAAGTTCTTCAAAGGTATACCCAAGGATTTTGTGGTGAGAGACAGGGACGGGATGCATGTACACTTCACCCGAAAGGATCTCACCCGGCATCAAGTATGGCAAATCCATAATTTTATTAACTCCCAGACCAAACGGGGGGCCTCAGATGGAACTAGAGGATGTACTGGGGATGGGGCAAAATGGTTAGTCAAATTGGCGGGGAGGGATTTTAACACCCATGCATGTAGGCTCATTAAGCCTGAGATCTCAGTGAATGAGGCCACGGCCAAGGGTAAGTATGAGGCGGTGAATTGTACTCCCTCCGCTACGGTGGAGGTGAGACTCTTTGCCGCTACCTTGGACTACCAGGAATTTATGCTTAGATTGGAATTTGTGGCAGCCCTGGTGCAGGCGGTTCAATTGAAGGTAGATCCCCTTACGGTTCAGTCACTGAAGGACTTCCTTTGTAAGCATCCCAAAAGGTTCCCAGTACTGGTACCTTGGCTGGCCAAGGAGGGTGAGCTATGAGTTGGGATATCAAATTTAACTCTGACCACACTTCTGTCATCTCTGTTGAGGAGACTGGTGGTGGGATTGACACTGGTCTCCTATTGGAGGCCAAACGGAATTGGGCAGATGAATTGTTCTTTCTTCAGGGATGGGGGTATGGTCGGTGTGGACGGTGTGGCAGACCCCTACTCCAAATTAATGAAGAAGTCCGCTCACAGGTAGTAGTACAAGGGAGGTATTGCCGCCACTGTAGGATAGTGGCTTTAAGAACCCGTTATACTGGGCGTTTTCAATACTGGGATAATGGGGCAGCCGCTTTGCTACCTTCCCTGATAAGGACCATTCCTGACAAACAATATAAAATTGACTCCCTGGTGATAGCAGATCACTTTCTTGGCTGGCTCCTCACAACAGAGGGGCTATTGGCTCTTTATCCTTTTGGATGGGATTTGGTGGGGAGAAGCCTCTCAAATGGGAAAAACATTATTGGTCGGACTCTGGAACTTACCGGGGTGCTTAGTACTGGTTTATATTCATCCTTCCCACAAGGTGTAGGGATACACTCTAATTGGTTAGTAATTGATCTAACAAAGCAAAAGGTTCAGCCTAATAGAGATCTAGCTACATGGGTAAATGAACGAGCTAAACAACTTATAGGCTACAGAAAGAGCCCATTGTCCTATTCAGCAGATAATGCATATCTGTTTCTCAGGCAACTAAATGAGGGATTGGCAGATAGGAGCTTGGGCACTACCTCTCAACAACAAGAACTCCTAGCACATGCCAAGGCCCTGGGATTTCTCAAACAGTGGGATAAGGAGGCCTGGCAGGCCACGATTGCCCAACAGTTAAGCCCATGGGGAGACCCGGCTAAGATCCTCCAAGAAAAGAAGGTCTTGAAGGCCCACGCAAGGGGAAGGGATTTTTAGGGGGATAGATGCTATGGGGAGGCCTTCCAGTTCTATTTGCCTTCGCTGCAACCACAGTTGGACTGACCATAGATGTCCAAGACCTGGCCGGTGCTGTACTGGTGGATACCTAGCTCGTCACCTAAAGCCGGGCCAGTTTGCAGTTTGTCATTGCAAGGACTGCTCTTGCATAGGTTTTATGGATCAAGAAGGATAACCACTATGCCTTTGGATGAACTTTACGATGTTTGGTTGCAATACACCTCTACAGAGTGCTCTCTACACAAAGATCAAACTGAGGAGGAGGCATTGTTCTTGATTATTGAGGCCCGTATTTCTAAGTACCACATATATCCCGCAAGTTCTCGTAAGACCTTAGGAGTTGTGAAGGGCCTATGAGACCTCCCCACAAGTTCTGGCCCGGCCAAGTAGTCCATACCAAGATCCATGGCTACCAGCGAGTCCTCAGCTATTCCTGGTACGGGCAGTGGCTCTATAGACTGGAGAACTGTAGAGAGATCTGTGAGTGTCACCTCCGGGCCCTCACAGAGGAGGAGAAAGGGTAATGAAGGCCTTCAATGAATGGTGGCCCAAGCACTACAAGATCATTGAACTTTGTGAGCGTAGCGAACAATGAACTTCCCCAAACCAGATCCGGGTCTTATCAATTGTGTGGCCTGCCGGGCTCTCAATGTCAAGGGCTGCCTAGAGTGTAGGCGGTGCAAAGCCCACTGTGGATGTATCTGCCAGGATTGTTACAATTGCTCCCCCACCAAACTCAATGCTGCCGGGTATAGAGTAATAAATGAGGACCGCCTTGTCCGGCACCATCCAAAGTACTTTTGTACCATATGTAAACATTGTCGTAGACACAACCCAGATGGGCTGATAGAATATACATGCACCTGTAGGAAAAGACCTTCCAAAGGTCGGGACCTCCCTCCACTAAGTACAATGGAGATAAATTCCCTGCCCAGAACATTGGGTCTAGAAATTGAGGTATCCTATCTCGGAGCAACTCAAATCCAGGTTCCCAGCTATGTCCACTACTCCTGGGAACATGACGGCTCCATCACTGCTGGTGGCCAAGAGTTGGTCCTAGGCCGATTGGTGGGGGATGACTTTATTCGGGGTATCACTGCCCTGGCAGGACAGTTTGCTAGATATGATTTTAAGACTGACCAGTCTTGTGGGCTGCATGTCCATGTGGGAGTGGATGATTGGGGAGCACCCCAACTCAAAAAGCTGGTCCTCCTCTACTCCAAGTTTGAGGACCTTTTCTATCAGCTTGTGGCTAAGGGAAGAGATGGGTGGAGAGAACATCGAGGGGAAAGAAAGTACTATGCTAAGCGGTGGACCAATGGACTGTTTCCCAAGGGGTGGATGGACAAATTTGAGGACTTGAACGAGCCCAGTAAAATTAGGAGGGCTATTGTGGAGGCCCTTTATCGGGGTAATATCAGCCCTCACATAAGTAACAACAGGGCGAGTACTATCCACGGCAAAGCCAAAACCATTTTCAATGGTGGTCATTCCTACTCTGTGTGGCCGATGGAACTGTCGGATAAGTACAGAACTCGGGCTCATGGATATCAGTCCATGCGGACCCTTGCAGCCCACAAGTATGAAGCATGTAGGTACTATGGTCTCAATCTTCACACCTACTTTCAACGCCATACAGTAGAGTACCGGCATCATGAAGGGACAGTGGCCCTGGATAAACTCCTCTATTGGCCTTTGTGGTGTGGCTGGTTTACGGAGTTGGCCTCAGTCCTCACTGAGACTGAGATCTCCAGACTAGGGCATTGGCAGGCCTTAGTGGATGGAGAGTGGTGTAGGCCGGGTCGAGTCATTACTTTGCCCCAACCCGTAAGGGATTGGGTGTATAAGACATTGAAGGAGAGAGGACATGCAGACTAAACACTGTTATGACTGTGGGAAGGTAACCACCCGGCCCGATGGCCAATGTCTCAAGTGTTACAAAGAAGAAATCGACAACACCCCACTCACTGATCTCAAAGATCCCAATCCTCACTGTAAGATCTGTGGTGGAGGTGGATCAATTCTGATCCGCAAACAAGTTTGGGTATGGGACGATGAGAACTGCTCATGTATGAAGGTATTGAAAAGAAAGCAGAAAGGGATTAACTAACGTGTGTGGAATCTTTGGTAGTCCAACAATCACCCCCTCAGTCCGGGCCATGCTCCCATATCTGGGTATGGTCATGCAAAGCCGTGGTCGGGATGCATGGGGATGTAGTGATGGCCAAACAGTTCTCCGATACACTGGAGAACTCATTGACACTTGGGACAAGTCCTTCCAAACCACCAAGGATTGGAGTCAGGGAATCTTTCACACCCGTGGAGCCTCTTGTGGAGAGAAGGGAAAGGTAGAGAATGCCCATCCTTTCAGCTATCAAAAAGAGGACGGGAGTTGGATCATCGGTATCCACAATGGTTGCCTCCACAATCATGATGCCCTCAATAGGAAATACAGCCGGTCCTGTGAAGTGGACTCTATGCACATTTGGATGCACCTTGCAGAGGGAAAGCCCTGGTCTGACATTGAAGGGTGGGGAAATCTTGCATGGTGGGAAACCACACCCAAATTTGGCCAGGTCCTCCATCTCACCCGATTCAACTCCAACAATCTGGATGTGGCCCAACTTGAACAAGGCGAGTGGGTCTTTGCCTCAGAGATGGCCCCCATCCGGACTATCGCCAAACTCTTTGGCAATCCTGTAAAGGCCTTCTACACTTTGGATGAGCAGCATCCCTACTGGTTTGCCCCAAATGATACTGGTGCCATAACTATGTGGAGGGGTGAGCAACGCTTCCCTTTTGGTCCTCGTTTTTCTCAGTTAGTAGCTATACCCTATCAAGGCGAGTACGGGTATTGCGGCAGAGGCCCTGTAAGACCCAGCCTAAAAAACGACCTAGACAGTTATTGTCTAAAGTGTGGAAACACAAAGGTAAGTAGTAAGACTCACGTACTATGCATCGGCTGCTTCAATGACTTGGTATCCCAATTCAATGCCACAAAGAAAGCCCTTGTTGGGGTGAACTGAGATGCCCTTTGAAGAGGGGGATCGTGTTTGGATTGATAAGTCAGGGCTGAGGAACTTCCCCAACCTCCCACACTCTAAATGGGCCAGGATCAAACGGGCCGGTTATGGAGTCTATGCATTAGATGTAGATGGGATGGGTTGGCATGCTTGGTACCCTGAACAGGCCCTACAGAAAGAAAGGATCAAAGAGATGAGTGAAGAAGTCCTTCAAAGACCTCCCAAAGAGGCCCACGTCCAATTCCATTTCAAAGGAAATGGGGAGAAGGTAGAATTATTTCATTGGCTGGCCTCAAAAATGGACCCCGACTACCCTTACCGCCCAGAGCTTCAATGGAAACCCACGGCCCATTGTGGAATTTGTGAGGGAGCCATCTATCGAATGCCCAATCTTACGGCAGGCAATTTAAGATCCCTTGCCCAGCAGATTGACAACACCAATCGAATTCCTGGTGGGCTCAAACTCAAGATCAAAAAGTACTCAGTCCAGACCCGCTGCTCAAAGAATGATCCTCCAGTAGACCCTGAGGAGGAGGAGGTCCCCACTGCTGTGGTCACAGCAGACCTCAATATCTATGATGCTGCAAATGAGGTAGACTGAAATGAAAGTCACAGGACCAAACTGGCCTTCCACACACGCTCTAGCGGAGGCCCTCAAAGATGTCCCAGGCCCAGACCTCCGGTGGGGCCAAGGAGCTAAAGATGGACTTACTCAACTTAGAACTTTCACAGCCTCCCACATTGCATGTCCCGAGTGGACAAGTGATCTTGCTCAGGCTAAGAAATGGGTCCGTGCTGGAGTTAAGGTCTTTGGGAGACGACTCCATCACACTCACGGGAGTGACATCATTGGTCCAGGATACAAAGCCGAGCGATGGAATAGGGAATGGACCCAGCGGGACTTCTGGGTAAAGGTCATTGACTCTGTAGCTGAGTATCGTCAACATGTATGGGATGGACGGGCTATTAGGATAGGAAAGAAGGCCCACACAGGGGAGTCATGGAGAAAGAACTTGGTCCGGTCCCGAAACAATGGATGGACAATTGACTACAGTTTCAAATCTCCAAGTGAGCCTTTTACCGATCAAATTAGGCAGCTCTCAAAAGCTGCCGTAACATCGGTAGGGTACCTTGGAGGGGCTGTGGATATTCTAGAAGGGCGGGATGGGAAGCTGTATGTTCTTGAAGTGAACAGCGCCCCGTCTTTGAGGGATGAGCATACACTGGGGGCTTATGTACAGGCCATCCAGCGGTGGGTGAAGAGGGAGGCCAAGAAGGCCAATGGTAAAATCAGTAATACACCCAAATGAAACCCAGTGTGTTGATGGATATCAAGCAAGAGGGTAGACCCTCCCCTTGAACTTCCTTTTGCTCCGCTTTTGGCTTTGCAAAAGTAAAGACGCTCAAAAGTTCCAAAAGGTTACATTCCTTGAGGTTCTTTAATGTTAAAGATTTTTCACAAAATTTTGGAGGTCCTGTGCCTGAAGAAACAGCCTTAGTCCAGTGCATCTCTAAGAGATGCCAGAAGTGTGGTGTCCAACCTGCCCCCTCAGATATGCAGCGGCTTTGGGGATATCAGTGGAAGAAGGAGACCATGTGCAAAAATTGTCGGGAGCCGGGGAAGAAGGTCCTAGTGATTATGGTTCCCAAACTCAAGAACCGCCACGATATTAAGGAATGGTATATCCCTATTGAGCTTCGTTTGTATGCCCGAAAGGTCTACATTGACGAGCCTACTTCTACAAGGATCTATATCTCTGATGGGGATCGGTTCTGGAATTGGTCCTCCTTCCCCCACAATTTGGACTACGCCATTAGTTTTGACCATTTTATCAAGGCCTGCCCGGACTGGAAAATTGTTAGTCCCTACATAACAGAGAAAGCACCTAAGCCCTCAAGTTATGTGGCATGCTAGGGAGGACACATGAAACATCAATTCTGTAGGAATTGTAATAAAGATACCTGGCAGAATCCGCTCAAGAAAAAGGCTCTCACTTCAGAGCAACTTTATCGCTGTGTAGAGTGTGGGCATCCGCTAAGGACTGGTGGTGGGGCCAAAAACTATGGCCAGCGTATAGGTGGGAAGATCATATTTACTAAGACCTAACAAGCTTGCCCTACAACTACAGCGCCCCACGCGGCCACACAGGGGCTTAATGGCCATCGCTATGTGCCTAGCACATAGTTTAATAATTGCTGGGGTAGGGTCGATGTGGTGCAAGATCTCACAGACGCCAACTGTGATCCCATGGATATGGGTTGCGCCACCAGTGACTACCACTGCTGTGGAGGAGGTGCTGAGCCTTCCCATGATAGGTAGTCACAATGCCCAAGGGAGCTACATCCCTTCTTGCAGCCCGTCCAGGGCATTAGCCTTGGGGTGAAAGACGGAGCGATTCCAGGATGCCCAATCGAGGGCCTCAACTGTGGAGGTAAGGAGGGCATTTCCCAACAGAGTTGGGATCTCCTTTTCCTTTATTGGCGTTAGCCAATAGCTGGATAGATAACAATGTGAAAGTCATTGTCCTGCAAAAGTTCTGGGGTTCTTTCAAGGACCCCACCAGTTTCCCCCATCCAAGGGAACCATCCCCGCAACATGGACCCACCGCTGGGCAGAGGAGCTTAGACTACTCCCTATCCCAGGCTGGGGTAGCATAGTAGTAATGCAATTGGGTGGATGGACAAATCCTGCAAGTTCCTCGCCTTCAGGAGCTTCGGCCTCATAGAAGAGCCTTTGGGACTTGGGGTGACGGGGCTACCAGCGTCGGGTCTCCTTATAATAATGCTTTTGGGGCCTAACTGGTAGCAAGAGTTCTCATATGAAAAAGATAGGTATCTTTCTACTTCTTGGATTGGGACTGGCTCGGGCCTCCAAAGACCCTCCCCCAGATATCAAGCTCTGGAATGATGCAGTCCAGGAGCTTCATACATTTGGAGATCTTCAATTGACCTTTGCCCAAGCGGCCCATGACTGGGCCCTGGCAAAGCAGGCTGAGTTGAATCAGCCAGGAACAGTGAATGCCCAAGCTCTTAAGAAATTTACAGCTATGTGGATTGCTTGGCAAGGAATGCAGGGCGAGTTCAGGAAGGTCGAGAGATCCTTCCATGAGTTCTATGTGGTGGAGGGGAATCAATAGAATGGACTGGGTGGTACACCGCCCTTGGCGGTGAGGGATTTTTAGGGGATAGGTATGCAGGGGCTCCGGGTATTAAATCCGGAACAACTTGGTTTTTAAGGGATTCCAAGCCGGGGGGATAGACCGCCCTCTTACAAGACCTGTTCCCTAAAAATGTCTCACATGGAAGGCCTATGCTTACAATCAAAGGATACAAAGATGCCCAGGCTAGGACCTGGTATGTTGGAGACCCTTGGCCCGAGACTACCGGGTATGGGGTGGAGATCAGGGCCGATGGGCATGAGTTAACTTGGCTCATGGATGCCATCCGGGAGGGTCGAGCCAAAGCCACAGCCCAATACTACAAGGAGACTTGGGGAAGTCACAAATGAAACTCTTTAAAGAATTTGCTTCGGACTACATGAGAGACCTTGCCCGTGCTATATCAAAGGTAGATTTGGACAAGGTCAAAGAGGCAATAGATCTTATCTCCAACTGCCGGGGCACCATTTGGCTCATTGGGAATGGGGGCTCGGCTGCCCTTGCCAGTCATATGGCCACAGACCTCCAACTTGTGGGGAAGAGGGCTATTGCATTGACTGATGTGGCAGCAATCACTACCTACGCAAATGATTTCCATTTTGGTCGGGTATTCCAAAAGCAGCTTGAGCTTTTGGCTAGAAATGGAGACTTAATTATTGCCATTTCTGGTAGTGGCACATCGAGTAATATTGTTCAGGCTATTAAACGCATGTACTGTCATATATCTAAATATGGAGTCCCTGTAATTGCAGTTACAGGTAATACATGTAAATCTGTACCTGGAGGGGTGGCAGGATTCCATTCAGCTATTCATATCAACATCCCCACCAACCACATGGGTGTATCCCAAGACGGGCACCAAGTAGTACTCCATATGATCTGCTACTACCTTATGGACAGGAGAAAAGTGCAGTGACAACCTACGGAGAAAAATTCCTCCAACTTTTCACCCAACTTGAACAGGACTTGGAGATAAAAATCTCATGGCTATCAAAACAGGACCTTACTTTGGCGCAGCACCAGTATCACCAAGGCTATATCAACGCCCTGAAGGACACATTGGATTTCATGAAAGTCCTAGTGGACGGCCATGGGAAGCCTCAGAGCTTACTGAAGCTTACGAACAAATGAGGGAGATGTTTAATGATGCCTTGGGGGAGGGGTAAGTGGTTACATTTATGGAAGGGCTTAGTATTTTATACAGGGAGTATAGTTCCAGTTTACTCCGGAGGAAAAATTCACTTCATTAGTGAATGGTCTTATGTACAAATCTGGTGGAGATTCTTCAGATACAAATACCGGCACTTGTGAGATTTGCACAGCCTTTCCAGTTGAACTAATAAAGATAACCCTAGAGGAGCAGGAAGTATCACTGTGTGAGGACTGTGCCGCTACCTGCCATGTGGGGAAGTGGAGGGCACGGTGAAACAGCAGCAATGTCCTTGTGGAGGCTGGCCAATTAGAAAACTTGGGTGTTGGATCTGTAATAAATGTAGAAAGGTCCTTTGGTATGGCTAATTGTTGGTTCACCGCTGATACTCATTTTGGACATGCTCGGATCATAGACTACTGTAAACGGCCCTTCAAAGATCACCATGAAATGGAAGAAATCATTTTTGAAAGGTTCAACTCGGTGGTCAGGCCTGGAGATCGCCTCTACCATCTTGGAGATGTGGCTTGGTCTTCATGGCCTCTCTACACCCTTAATCGTCTTAACACTAAAGCCCGGTATCTCATTTTTGGTAATCATGACAAGCAAAAGCCACAGGCCTATACGGAGGCTGGTTTCATATGGGCAAGGGATTACGAGAAGATCACAATAGGCTCAGTCCCAGTAGTTCTCTTCCATTATCCGATCAGGAGTTGGAACATCAAAGGGCATGGTGGGATTCAACTCTATGGGCACTGCCATGGAACATTGGAACCGGGGCTAGGCCGTTCTATGGATGTGGGTGTGGACACGCATAATTTCTACCCATACCACTGGGATGAGATCTATGACCGGCTCAAGGACAAGCCTATGTTTGAGGACGATCCCAAGGACTCCCATAATAAGAATAGATAGATATGGTACCCCCAAAGAGAGAAGATTTTCCAGACTTTGCCCAATGGGTCCAAGCCAAATTTAAATTTAAATCCTGGGTCAAATCAACCTTTGGTAATGCGGGACTGAGACCCTACTTTACATGGAAAAGAACAGGAATCTGGATATCCCCTGAGAAAGAAGATAAAGACATGGCAAAACAAGTAGTACATGTGGGAGTAGCCCTTGCTACAGATGGCCCCCTCCCGGGCCGAGACAATATCCTAGCCATTGGTGCAACAATAGGTGGAAGTCAGGACTTCACAATCAACGTAAAGCCACCAGTATACAAGTCGTCGCCACTATGGGACAAACACCCGGAGGAGTTCAAGGTCCTCCAGAAAGATGCAATCTCTTTGGCCAATGCTATGGATGGTTTTGATCAATGGCTAAAGAAGTCTCAAGGTAGACTCATTGCCTGTACTTCTAACCTGGACTTTTGGCACCTCTTTATATCTATGATGGAGCATCTCGGAGGTTGTCCTTTTGGGTCCATTCCTATTGATACCAATAGTTTTTATTGTGGGTATAATGGCCTCAAAACCCCGGGAAAGATTACAGATAAAGTTCTTCCCCTGGACATTGCCAAAGAAAGATGGTTGTTGGTGACTGAAGGACGGATGCCTCAGTTCGGGCCAGTGAAAATGAAGCATAGGAAATCAGCTTTGGATGCAGATTATCCGCCACCTCTTCCCCGGATCATTGAAAGCTTTCAACCTACTCCCCTAAATCAGCCGAGAGCAACCAGTCAGGCCACTATTGCTTATGGACATTTCACACTAGGTAATCCAGACCGATGATTATAGACTATAGTTCCTACAATACCTGGCAGGATTGTCCCGCCAAATGGTATGAAAAATATATCAACAAACGCCAAAGACGTTGGCCTAAGGCTCAACGCTCTGATGCCCTTTGCTTGGGGGCCCTGGTTCACTCAGGTCTTCAGGTCTGGCAAGAGTCCCACGTAGTAGCTATCCCTGACCAGGCTATAGAGGAGTTCACTCCAGATATGGAGACCCGAAACCTGGCCCTGGAGTTGATCTATGGATATGCCCGCCGATACCCCCAGGAACTTTGGCCCCTTGGAAAATGTGAAGAGCCGGTACTGTTCCCTCTAATTATTGGTGGAGTATATGGAACTAAAGAGGTAGGTCGCCTTGAGGGTCTTGCAAAGATAGATAGGTATTTTTATGTCCCCGAGCCCTCCCAGATTGACACAGGAGTCCCAGGTCAGTCCATGATCCTCAATCCCGGCTTTTGGATTCATGAGTATAAAACCAAGTCCCCATATATTCCCATCAGCCTCTACATGCAGAGTTGGGACATGAACATGCAGGCTACCTTTCAATGCATGGCCCTTAGTCACAAGCTCAAAGGAGAGCCAGTGCAGGGGGTCTTGATAAATGTCTTGGAGAAGCCCCGCAAGTATATCCCCAAGCGGAAATGTAAGGGCTGCAAAGAGACACAGGAGTTTGCCACCTACATTCCTACAGGGACTGGAGAGTATGCCTGTCCCTCTTGTGGAACTAGACAGGTCCTCCAGCCCCTCAAGCTGGACACACCCACCGTCCCACCTGAGTATTATCGATTCCCGGTCACCAGGACCCGGGAGGACCTGGAGAGGTGGAAACCCCAGATCATCCAAGTAGGGCAGCAGATGATCCAAATGGCTGAGCAAGGTTTGGACTCTGTACCTTGGACCACCAAGAACTGTGTGGACTTCAAATGGAATTCGGCCTGCGATTATTTTGGGCATCATCGGAATGGGATCTCTACCAAGGAGGATCAGGAATTGATGGATGTACCGGAATACCGGGGGCTGGTGGAGATACAATGAGGAATTTTATGAACAAACCTTAACATGAAAGGAGCATTAAATCACTTGACTTTCAGGGAACCTATGCTACACTAAAAGAACTTCAAAGGAGCCACACTATTGATTCAAGTCCCTACAATTCCTGGAATCAAAATCACATCTAGTTCAGATATCCTAAGCAAGAACACCAAAATGGCCCTCCTGCTATGGGCCCCCTCAGGTTTTGGCAAGACTACCCTTGCTGGAAGTCTTGATGCCCTCACCCAAAAGTATGACGGGAAGCGTACTCTCTACATTGCTGTAGAGACTGCTGAAGGTGGTGGGGCAGCCACTATCCGTAAACTTGGAGTCCCTCTCTATGTCCCAAAAGACTACTCAGATCTATTCAAGACCCTCGGATATCTTAGAAATGACAAATCTATCGGGGGTGTGGTGTTGGATTCCTCCACAGAACTTTACAAGACCCACATCAAACCCGCCACCCTCAAGTATCCCTCCAGAGAGAATGTCCCCACCCGAGCCGCAGGAGTCCTTACAAGATCTGACTATCAGGTTGCCGGAGAACTCACCTCCCAAACCTTCCGACAGTTGATGCTTCTTACTACACATGAAGACCCCTCCTACCGTAAGCATCTTGTGGTGACTGCCACAGACCAGCAGAAGTTTGATGATGATACAGAAAGGTTGATCTGGGCCGGGCCAGATCTTCCTGGGAGAATGAGCCGTGAGGCAGTCCAAATGTTCCAGCAAGTTAGTACTATTGAAATTAAAGCAGAGGTCATTGGAGGTAAGAGGACTACTCGGAGATTTCTGGTCTCCTCTACTGATGGTGTCCTTTCAGTAAAAGACAGGTTTGACATTCTTCCCCAATCAATACCACTACGCAAAGAAGCTGGTGACTCCAGTGGAGAGGATTTAGAAACTATATGGGCCAAGTTTTGGCTACCAGCAATACCCCAGACGGAAAGCTCAGTCCTCACAAAGGTCTGACCTGTCAGGTCTGTGGAGGCCCAATCCATCCTGGGGAACCAGCCCATATCTATAACACTCAGGAGGAGGGGACTTGGGCCTGCCATTGGTTTAAATGTAATGAGAGAGATCACACCTGAAGAGGCAACATGGTTAGCTATGATTGGGGCCTATCGCCAACGTCAATGGCTAAAGTATTTAGGCCCTATTGCTAAAGATATTGCCCTTGCCATTCTTGATGGTGTAGGATCTAAACAAGATTTGACAGTGGCCAAAGGAATTATTCTTTGGGCTAATCAGTGTAAAGACGCTGCCAAGAAGCGCAGAGTGAGAACTCTGTAAGACATTAACTAGGATAAGGAGAGCATATTGACAGCACCTGCTATGGAACAACCTATTGATTTTGACCACATCCGTTTGAGTGATGTGGATGATTCCCGTCAACCCCTTCCCCAGGACTACTACACCCTGGAGATCAACAAGCTGGAGCCCGTGAAGATTACCATTAACAAGGAGGGATCAGCCCTAAAGGGTCAGTCTGTGACTGTCCTCAAGGGTTCCTTCACTGTTGTGGATAGTGACAAGTACTCCAGCCGCAAAGTATGGACAGACTTCTGGACCCCCTACAAGGCCGGTCAGGTTGGGCTGTCCAAGATCCAAACCTCCACTGGAGTCCAACAGGCTGAGGGCCAGTCCATCCCCGAATGGGCAACTCAGTTTGGAGAATTGAATCCCCCCGCTCGGATTCAGGCTCTGGTTGATACCCGTAAGGGAGATGATGGGGTTGAGAAGAACCAAGTCAACCCCTTCAGCATTAAGCCCGTCACTAACTAGTGGATTCTAGGAGGTGACCCCAATGCTCGTTAGAGGTGGTGACGAGGATGGTAGTCCCATCCAATAACCTCCAAGCCCGGTGAAAGGCCGGGCACAGTTCCGCCCTGGACTCACCAGCGGGGACTTATCGGTGCAGCAGGGATTAGCAACCTGTTACTGGTGATCAAATTTTTGCCACCCTGGAGGTGGCCATGCAAAAAGAGAAGGTGGTTCGGGAGGCCTTATCAGAGACCTCCCGAGAGTTGGAGCATATTGAGGAACTAAGATCCATGAGAAATCTCAACCAAGGGTATTCAGAGATCCGTAATGCAGCCCTTAATGAGATAGAGAGATTGGTGTTGGAGAAGAGAAAAGTTCTATTGTGGATGTTGAAGGAAGAGGAGACCGCCACTGACCAAGCCTGACTTTTGTTCTCAATGTCCAATTGATAAATATACAGAGGGATATGTCCCTCTTAAGATACGCCCAGGTACTATCATTGATGTCGGAGAAGCTGCTGGAGCCGATGAGATTAGAACTGGGGAGGGTTTCAGTGGTGGCTCTGGTCAATGGCTACATAATCTCCACCGAAGCGCTGGACAAAAATGGGACAACATCTCCACCATCAATGTCATAGGATGCAGGCCTCCTGATAATATATTCCCTACTGATCCACAGGCTACCTATTGCACCAGGGCAGAAGGACGCGCAGCAGTAGAGTATTGTAAGAAGCACCACATGTGGCCTGGTTTGGTCAAAGCTGGAAGGACTAGAATCAATGCTATTGGAGGTAAGGCCCTTGAAGCACTTACAGGAAGAGTTGGAATCAATATCTGGCGTGGTAGTCCTCTTCCTCTTGTTGGGGATGCTTCTGGAAAATGTAGTGTATTACCTACTATCCATCCTGCCGCCCTCATGCGGCAAGCCAAACTAACCAGTGTAGTTGTTCAAGATCTCAAGAAAGGTTTAGTCCTCCCTCCAGAGCACTATAATCTTGCCCCCTCTCTGGAGGAAGTAAGGAGTTTTAAAAGTGAAGTATTTGCCTTCGATTTTGAGTGGGATCGTGATGGGAACATTACACACTGCGGGTTATCTGACAGATTTTACTCTGCTCTTGTGGTTCCTTTCCGTGGTCCTTACATTGACGAGCTTAGACTTATATTTGAGCGGGCCAGAGGGTTGATTGGCCATAACATCATTGGTGCTGATCTTAAATATATTGAACAGCTTGGTTGGTCCCTCCGTGAGGATGTGTCCATTGAGGATACAATGCTCAAGCAGCACCTTGTTCAGCCTGATCTTCCTCATGACCTTGCTTTTGTTGCCAGCGTTTTTACTAACAAGGTCTTCTGGAAAGGTAAGGGATGGGAAGAGGAGGATGATGATACAGGAGAAATTACCCCAGCCGGACAGCAGTGGAGAAGCTGGAACCGGGTTGATGCCCTGCCTAGATCCCTTGGTGGTTATGGAGGATGTATATCAGCAGGTGAGGCATTCTCTCTCTACAATGCCCGTGACACTGATGCTGAGTTCCAAATCAACACCCCACTTAATAACCTACTCAATAAATATCAACTCACTCAAGTCTATCAACACGTTAGCAGACCTATTGCATTTATTTGCAGAGACCTTTCAGAGAGAGGACTTCGACTTGATACCTCCCGCCTCGGAGAGATAAGGACTGAGATTGACTCCACTATCCAAGCCCTAGAAGATAAACTTCCGGAAGGATTTAAGCCATATGAAAAGCAAGTCTCGTGTAATATCAAAGCCCCAGAAGGAACCTATCGACCTAAGTCCAGATCTTGCTCGGGTACAAAGAAAAGCCCTCATCCAATATGGACAGTGGATTTCAAGGAACCGGGAAAGCTTACTTGCCCTGTTTGCGGGAAAGAGACCTCTTCCGGTAAAATGGTCTTGGCAAAGGTTATCAAAGGGACTAGATTAGAGCGGGTAGTCCCCTATAGTTCAGCCCCACAGGTTCAAGCATATGTAGATTCCTTAGCCCTAGAGTCGGTTTTTGATGGCAAGACAGGTAGGCGCACTACTGGAAAGAGAGCTAGAAAGATATGGGCAAAAGACCACCCGGAATTTGCAGTGCTTTCAGCACTGAAAGAGCAGAAGACCTTACAGACAAATTTCGCAAAGGATACCCTAGTTGGAAATCCCACCCTTGGTATCCCGGCTCAAGAGAGAATGTACTTCAACTTGAAAGTGCATGGAACATCGGAAGGGAGATTGTCTAGTTCTGGAAGACGCAAGGGCATTGACCTCAATATTCAGAACCAGCCAAATAAATTCCGGGTGATTTATGTCCCAGATATCCCCGGGCACCATATCCTCAACTTGGATATTGTCCAAGGTGAGAATTGGCTTACGACCTGGATTGCAAAGGACTGGGCACGTTGGGAGAGATTACAGGACCCTGCTTATGATGAACACTCAGAGCTGGCTTCAAGAATTTTTGGATTCACGATTGACAAACAAAGAACTAAGGATAGCTATTGGCACAATCTTAATGCTACTTGGTCTCCTGCTAAGTGTGCCGCCGAAGCAGACTACTATGACAAACTCCGACAAGTAGGGAAGAAAATTAACCATGGCCGTAACTATGGGATGGGAGTAAAGAAGCAACTGGATGAATTAGTGAGCCAGGGATTCGATACCTACACCCAAGCTGACATCAAGGAGTTCATAGCCATATGGAAGAAGCTCAATGCCCGGACAGCAGAGTGGCAGACAGAGACCATAGCTTCGGCAGAGCAACAGGGATACCTACGGAATGCTTTTGGGAGGGTCCGGTGGTTTACAACTCGATCCATAGCTACAGAAGCCTTAGCTTTCTTGCCAGCCAGCACCCTTGCAGATATGGTATTGCGTATGATGATAGCCCACTATCCACTAGACCCACGTATTGGCCCAAGTATAGAGGCCAACCAGTTAGCTGTTTTTGCACCAATTGTGGATGGGTGGCGCTTGGCAATTCAAGTGCATGATTCTCTAGTCCTGATGGGACCGGGTGAGGGCTGGAAAGAGCAGGCCGAGAGATCCAAAATGATCATGGAACAACAGTGGCCTGCATTGGGGAACTTTAGATTTCGGTGTGAGGTGAAGCATGGAGATAAATCGTGGGGAGAATGCAAAACAGTTGAAATCTAAAAGATCTTGTAACAGACATTTTGACTGTGATGAGGCGGATAGAAAGGCAAAAGCTAAAGGATATCTATTTGCAGATCATTGTTATGATGATTGTTGTGAGGATTGTTTTGGCCAGTGATATATGAAGTACTGGATTAGTACTTATTGGGCCACAGGTCAAGTCAATACAAGTAAGGGTACCATTATATTTGCTCCACCCATCTGGAAAAAGTTTATAGGGCAACCATATGAAAAATTAATCAAATGGCTTGAGAGTAAAGGTAAAGTTTATACTGAGATTATAGGAACTATGGAGGGCCTATTTTGATGGAACAAGAACTACTCTATGATGCACTAGCAATTGATGAGGATGAAGATGAATCCCTAGATAGTGTGGGGCGGGTAGAGGAACTTGAAAATGTCCTGTCCAATATCATTGACTTATGGGATCGAGACCTTCTAGTAGCTAATGCTTCTGAAGGCCCTACAGATGAAGTGTTCGAGATTATGGAGAAGGCCTACACAGTACTGGCCCAATATGAAGAGGGGGTGGATTGAAAGTTATCATTGCTGGAAGTAGATCTATAGATGATCCTTTCCATGTAATGGAAGCAATCAAGACTAGTGGTTTTCACATCACTGAGGTGGTCTCAGGCAGAGCCCGAGGAGTTGACTGGCAAGGTGAACAATGTGCAAAGACCCTTGGACTCCCAGTAAAGGAGTTCCCCGCCAAGTGGGATAAGTATGGACGTGGGGCAGGTTTCGTAAGGAATCAACAAATGGGCTGGTATGCAGATGCTCTTATAGCAGTATGGGATGGTAAGAGCACAGGTACCAAGCATATGATTGATTTCATGAAGAAATTGAAAAAGCCGGTCTTTATCTATATCGTAAATGACGCTAAAGAACATTCCAACTGACAGTATACTCACCCACTGGGTCCGCTATCTCTCTATGAGTGAGATCCCCACAAACTACCAGATCGCCTGTGGACTCACAGCCCTAGGATCTCTCCTCAGACGGAATAGGTACATTGACCAAATTGAATTCAAAGTGTGGCCCTGTCAGTCAGTCCTTCTTATTGGTCCTTCTGGGATTGGCAAGGACACCATCATCAATCGGGTTGTAAGGGTGATGGATGTAACTGGTGGAGTCCCAGTGATGGGAGGCACAACCTATGAAGGGATTGCAGCCCGGCTTGCCCAACTTGGTAAACCAGCCTGTGCCTACATCCCGGCCCATGAACTTACGGCTTTCTTTGGACGGTCTGAGTACCAACAAACCATGCTTGCAGGGATGACCAATATTCTCTCTTGTGGGGATAAGGTAGACATCACCACCAAAGGAGCAATATTTAGGGATGGGAACTTCACAGGGCATCCAGTCTACATCTATCAACCCACAGTAACCATGCATGGAGGATCAACTGTGGAGTGGCTTCACAAGCAGATGCCAGAGGGCACATTGGAAGGAGGATTTCTTGGCCGATTCCTTATTATGTGTGAGGAATTTGGTTCTAAGCATGTCCCCTTAGTGAAGACGGATAAGACTCAGGCCGAGATTAAAGCCCTTTGGAATCAACTAGATAGCTGGATGGCAGGAGTAAAGACCATTGTTGATGAGTGTAGAAAACCTGCTGAGGTCCATCTTCTACCAGAAGCGGAGGAGATCTATGGAAATTGGTACCACAATAGGTTCAGGCTCTTCTCTCGGGCTGTTCTTCCATACGCTAATAGAAGCCGGGATATGGTCCTTCGGATTGCTTTGCTTATGGCTATTAGTCGCGGCCATTACAGATGGATTGAGGGAGTGGATATGGACTTTGCGATTGCCCTCATCCAAGAAGTTGCACAGAGGATAGACAAGGTTGTAATTCCACCAGCCCGTGGAGCAGCCATTGCAGCCAAGATTATGGATATGCTTCCCTGCCCAGAGAGGACTATCTATGCAGCACTAGGGGATCGGTACCAGACAAGGGATATCTTTGAGGCCCTAGACCTACTTCGTAGATCTGGTAGGGCTTGGTTCAATAGTAGGACAGAAAGGATGGAAGTTATTGAAAGCACCACTACATAAATTAACGAAGGCTCAGATGGTAAAGTTGAGTAACCTTCGATGTGAGCATGGCCATACTATGCTGGAGCACTATAGTTGTTATGATCAAGAACCGGAACGGGTTGGATTTCTGGACATTGAATCTTCAAATCTGGATGCTGACTTTGGCCAGATGCTCTCCTGGTGTATTAAACCCTCAGACTCGAAGGTTATTGAACACGGTCTTATCAACAAGAAAGACATCTTCAAGTCTCCAGCAGGACATGCAGATCAAAGAATTGTTCGTGATTTGATCAAAACTCTGCCCACCTATGACAAAGTAGTAACTTGGTATGGAGCTAGATTTGATCTGCCTTTTATCCGAACAAGGGCTATGACCAATAGGATCGAATTCCCAACTTATGGGTCCCTAGTCCACAAAGATCTGTGGTTCACTTGCCGTGGAAAATTTAAACTCTCTAGTAACCGCCTTGAGAATGCCTGTCGAGTCCTACTTGGAGCCACTCAAAAGACCAAGATTGATCCCAAAAATTGGCATGGGGCACTTCGTGGGGATGCTAAATCCTTGGCCTACATATTGGACCATAATAAAAAGGACGTTCTAGATCTGGAGAAGCTTTACAATAAGATTGAGAGCTTTGGGAGACCTTCAAATACATCTATATGATCTGCTTCATAGACCAGGATGGAGTCCTAGCAGACTTTAACAAGGGTGCTCACGAGGCCCATGGTAGGCCTGATGCCTACACCTCCGGAGACCCCAAAGCCCTAGGTGAATTCAATATTGAGAAAATTTGGGGCATCTCACCTGAGGAGTTCTGGGAACCTATCCGGGCTAACCCGGACTTCTGGTTCACCTTAGATGAAATGCCAGAGGCCAAGGGGATTATAGAAAATGCCAAGAACACCTTTGGCCTGGCCAATTGCTGTGTCCTCACTTCCCCAGACTTTGAGGACCCCCACTGTGTCCCAGGAAAGCACTACTGGCTTCAGCACCACTTCCCAGAGTTCTTCGGCCCCAAAGCCAAGACCTACACAGCAGGCCAACTCCTGTTTGGGTCGGATAAGTACTTTGTCTCAGGTTCAGGTCGGGTCCTTATTGATGACCGAGATAAGAATATCAGAGAGTTTCAGAAGCATGGGGGAGTGGGGATTAGGGTGCCCCGTTTGTGGAATCAGGAATGGGCCTCAGCATCCCACACCTTGGATATCGTAAAGGAGAGAATCATTGACGCTCACAAAGTACCAGAAGGAAGTAGCAGCACTTGACCAAGGAGAGAAAGATAATCTTTGGTACCCATGCCTAGGACTGGCAGGTGAGGTAGGTGAAGTTACTGAACCCATCAAGAAGTTATATCGGGATGGAAGAAAGTTGGACAAAGGGCATTTGGCTCTAGAACTTGGGGATGTTCTTTGGTATCTCACATGTCTAGCTACCAGGTTGGATATGCGATTGGAGGATATAGCAGGGTGGAATCTAAAGAAGTTACATCAACGTCAGAAGGACAAAGAGAAGGCCGAAAAGATGATTTAGATAAAATTAGATTTGACCTAATTCCCGAAGATGCCCTATGGGAAATCGCCCGTGTCTATACAATTGGTGCCAAGAAATATGACCCATGGAATTGGCAATCAGGTATTAAGTATAGTAGAATTGTGGCTGCCCTTAGACGGCACCTTGCAAAGTTCATTATGGGCGAAGATCTGGATGAACAAGATGGACAACACCATCTTGCAAGTGTGGCCTGGGCAGCCAATACCCTTTTACATTATGAACTAAATAAAGAGCGATATGAGAAATTTGATGACAGACGTAAGGGCATGTGGTCCCAAGTTTGGAAGGAGAAGAAATGAACTGTCCTAAACACCCTAAGGTTAAACTTCGTGAATCCTTCAAAGGAGGGTGGTACTGTCCTGCCAAGAATCCCAATGGAAAGTACTGCACCTTCACCACACAAGTTGAGAATGCTACTCCCCGGCCTGCTGATCCAGTGATCTCAGAAAAGGTAGAGGCCTTCTACTGCCCAGGATGTAGACAGCGCTTGAGGGTCTATGCCGAGGTCTAAACAAGGAAGGCCTGTAGGGAGTGGAACCAAGGACTACAACAAGAAATCTCCCCGCTCTTCCAAGTCGGGTAATGGACTTCCCAGAAGCACCGACATCAAGCAATGCCCCAAATGCAAGTGGTGGTCCTTGGTATGGAAAGAGAACTGCTCAAACTGTCGGAGACCTTTCAAGGTATGAGAGTTGTTCACTGTAAGAAAGAGCCATATACTCACTATATTGGTAGGCCCTCCCTATTAGGCAATCCTTTCACACATGTTAAGTATTCTTCTATAGTAGAAAAGAATTGTGAGACCCGAGAGGAATCTATAAATAAGTTTGAGGACTACGCTAAAATGAATAGACGAATTCTGGATGCCATCTATAAACTTCCTGAGGATGCTATTCTTGGTTGTTGGTGTAAACCTCTGGCCTGTCATGGAGATGTAATTATAAAACTCTGGAAGGAACTTCATGAGTGAAGAAAAAAACCTAGGGGGAAGGCCTGTAGGGACGGGAGATGACCCCAACCGAATCTCCCGCCAACAGGTCATCTCAGATGCCAAGCTCTACAAGCAGATGGCCGAGGATCTGAAGGGATGGTACAAGGATCACAAAGAGTCTATGACCTTAGATGACCGTCTCAAGTGCCTCAATTTCCTAAGGGACACAGTCATTCAGCAGTTGAAATTCCATCTTGCCCCTGCAAAAGCTGCGGCCCCGACCCAAGATCCTGAAGGGGCCTTTGATGCTGAGGCAGTTTATAAGGAGTTGATTGGTTAATGGTAATTACCTTTCAAGTTCAGATTGACCCTTTAACCTTTTATGGCAATACCTGGGAGCCAAATCTAGATAAACAATTTACTCCCCTAGAACTCGCTACTATGAAGGGAGATCTTGATATATTCAAGAAAACGCTTGATGACTTTGGAGAGTACATTCGGGCAGAGATGTATGTGGATGGAAAGGTATATAGGGGATGACTCAGCGTGAGATCCTACGGGCCCTCCCTTTTTGGCAAAGGGCCCTTCGGTTGGAGGATTGGAGGATAGAGGCCAGGACTGCTCCAGCCCGGGAGATGTCCCATAATGGAGATGAGTGTGAGGGCCTGTGCTTCATCCACCAGGAGGAGATGTTTGCTGAGATCCTACTTAGGCGGGGGGCTACTGAGGAGACCCTAGTGCATGAAATGTTGCATGTGGTTTTTGAGGGAGATAGCGGGTTAAGGGCTTATGATGCCCTCTATGAAAGGGGATTGAACAGGGTGGCCCAAGCTTTGATAGGACTGCGGAGCAGCTCCCCTATCCCCTAAAAATCCCTTATCCTCACCTAGGCCCTAGCCAATGGCATAGCCCCAGCCTGTCGGTTCCCATACAAAGGCCCATCAGGAGTTCCACCATTCATACCTAGGGGCATTTGATTTCGGTACGCATCCAAACTCAGGGCTGGGGGTTGGTCAGTGATGGGCATCCCATTATATGCATTATAGGGATTGGGAGTGGAGTAGTCATTCACAATTCCCCAACCCCGGTCCCCCTGAATAATGGATGACATGAGTTGGTGTAGGGGATTCACTGAGTCCCCTTGAGGACCATAAAATTGTAACATTAACCGGAGCCAATCATCAGGCCGCATAAGATCTCCTACGTAGAAAGCCCCGACCTATCCAAGGGTTTGTTGGGCCCTCGACTAAATCCTGACTCTTTCCTATTCCATGGGGTGTCCTCATGTCTGATAAAATATAGTCCCCCTTGCAACAACCCCATATGATCCAGGTCCACATTACTCAGTTGGGGTCCATTAAACGGATCAACATGAAGCCTCTCAAGAGAGCCGGGTTTATTATTAGAACTGTTAAGTGTCATCTCCCCTGAATCAATTGACCCATCATCTGGCATTCCATTCCGCATCCAGGCCTCAAGAAGTTTCCTTACTCGATAGTGAGTGACCACACCAGTCCTCTCCTGGGGACGGGATCGGGCCTCTCCAATAAGTTTTTGTAGATAGGGAAGTGTTCTCCTACGGAAGTCATTGAAGGACTCCCCATCCGAGGTACTAAGAGGACCCCTCCCCGGTAACTTTAGATCTGGCTCCTCAGAGATAAGGTGATTCATAAGGTCCACATTGTCCTTATCCACAGGCTGTCCCTCAAGTCCCCCCAAATGCCATGGTCCAAGGGCCTTAGTAATATCTGTCACTGGAGCATGAGTATAGTGGGAGATGATCTTGGCTGTCTGGACAGTCCTTCCTAGATCTGAGGTAACAATCCGGTCAAGCCCACCCTTCATAGCCAACTTTTGGGCCAGGGTATGGGCCTTCATAAGGCCCTCTGAGGTGAGGGGCAACTCTGAGGACCCCCTGAACTTTTCCCCTCCAGAAAAGGGCTCCTCCGCCCCAGGAGAATAGATCCCTACATTGGTTGGGTACTGGCCCTCATTGGGGACTCGAAGATCGGGGACATTCCCAAGACGGGGAGTTTCCCCCACATAATAATCATTATCAAAACTGTCTAGAGATTGGGGCATCTATTGGGCTCCTAAAATACGAGTGATCTTAGACCTAGTTGCAGCAGGAAAAGCATTAATAACTTTTAACTTAGCCGCATTATACTTGGGATCTTGAAACTCTGGAAAAGTCAAAAGCCAACTTACCCCTTCATGGACCGGATCATGTTCCATTCCCTGATATTGATCCTTTACCGTATTTACCACGTCATCAGGTAATAGCTTTTGAACTTGTTGATACAACTTACCTCCCGGCTGTAGATCAGGGATTGTAGCTGCATGTATAATCTCATGTTTAAGAACATGTTTAGGAGTAAATCCCTGTTGATTTTGATAAATAGAAATATTCCCCTGGGTCTCAGGATCAATACCTGCCAACCCGCTTGCATGACCAAGAGCATATTGGGCCCAATTTTGTCCCGGTCTAGTTAAACCCCAAAGTCCAGGATGTCCTTGAGGCTGAGGTTCAAACCCAATAGGCGTATGAGTTATTCTAGCTTGAGCAATTGAAGTAGGTTGTGAGGCCCCAAAAGGCATCTTACTTAGAAGGCCATACAAAGCATTCTCAAAAAGAGAGGGGTCAGGCATTAGTTCTTATCCTTCAAAAGCTGTTTAATATCTTCCATATCCTGGTGGATCTGATGAAGCTCCTCAGATAGAACAGCAATACTAGTATGATCCGTAGATACTGTATTACTAATACTCATCGCCCAAGCCCCACCAATAGAACTCAATAGCATGAGTGCCCCTACTAGAGCATACCACAATACTTTTTGGAGGTTCATCTTATACTCACTCGGATAATCAAACATATACAAGTCCTACTTTTCTGGGTCTTTTGGGCCCTAGTCCTATATCTCCTATGTCACGTCCCTTTTATTTTTCTTGCATTTTAGACATTACATTATCAATATAGGCCTGAGTCTCGGGGGGGAGATCCTTCCCTGAGTCTACATTGGCTGGGCCAAAGTTGTAGGCCGCCAGGGCTGTGGGCACATCCCCATGATACCTATCCAACATCTTCTTGAGATATTTCACCCCGCCCCTGATATTATCCGCAGCATTAGATCGGTCCTTTACTCCCATCTCTGCTGCTGCATCAGGCATAAGTTGCATGACCCCTATAGCCCCCTTAGGACTAGGGCCTTGATTCTCTCCCATCCCAGACTCCACTCCAGCCACCGCCCTAGCCAACTTGGGATCAATCCCCTCAGCTCGGGCTGCATTCTCCACTAACATGGGAATTTGGGTAAGTGGAATCTTCCCACTCACTGGGACTTGAGAGACATCAAGCTTCTGTCCTGGAGGTAGAGCGAACTTGGCATTGATGCTATCCACAAATTTTTGTCGATCCTTAGCTAGAAGTGCAGCCCTAGGAGCCTGGGCAGCTAGTTGACTCATAGGCCCACGCCCAACATCCCCCATAGCCACTGCTATCCGGGAGGCAGTCTGAGGTCTACTCAAAGCATATGAGGCAGCCGTAGCAGTAAGGGCCTCAGGACTGAACATCATCCCATGCCCAGACGCAGGGCCTAGTGCTCCAATCCCCGCCCCAATCCCAAGAGGCACCAGGTCATTCCACCCAAAGTGAATCCCCTTCTTATCTAACTCCTCAATCCGATCCTTCAAATTTATTGCATTATGAACTGTATCATTAAAGTCCCTTAACTCTGGGACAATATCATTCTGTCCTTTACGGAGCCCTGATGCAATAAGTTTATTGAACTCCTTCTGAGTGGCACCCCAACCATCCTTGGCATCTGAGAACATCCCAGAGGGCAAAATCCCATAGGCCCCCTGCTTTAACTCTTGAGCGTCCCTCATAGTAACGGGTTTAAGCCCCACAAGGTTTCCAGTCTTATGCTCATAAATACCAATAGACTTTTCTTTAAGAAAGTTCTTCCCCATCTCCCGGAGCTGGTCTGCCACATTCTTTCCATTAGGGGCCTTGTCCCACATATCAATGGCATCCATAAGGGGCTGAAGGACTGTGTTCATATCCAATTGCTCTGACGCATGTTGCTGGACCAGTTTCTTAACCTGGTCCATATTCTGACCAATCACCCCAGTCTTGGGGTTGCCCAATTTTTCCACTGCATCATCTGCTCCACCATAGACTCCTAGAAAGCCCCCCAAAGGTATCTTCTCCCGGACCGCTAACTCCGCAGCAGCTTTGGCCTCATCCCTAGACATAGCCTGAGGGAATCCAGCCGTCTTACGATAAAGCCCTGTAGCAGCTTCCCTAATTCCCTGCCCTGCCCAATCAAGGGCTTCCTCAGGAAACATTTGGGCCCCCGCTGTGAGGGCCTGCCCCGCCGTTTCCCCAGCCAGCCCTGATCTTTGCTCAGCAGGAGCATTCGAGTACTTGGCAGCCGCCCCAAATAGGTCAGCAAGTTGAGGACCAATCCCAGGCAAGGCAAATACACCCTGGGTAATGGCCGAGCCAATTCCTGGTAGTCCTCCTTGTTGAAGGGCTTGAATTGCGGCTTGGGTATGGGGTAAGGACTGTTGCCAAAGCCCAGCAGCAGCCCCAGTAGGCAGGGACCCAAGGAACTTATTCATCTCCACTGAGCCGCCCTGGCGATACCTATTAAGCATCTCCTCAGTTAGGTTAGTTAGAGGATCAACATTTTGTTCCTTGAGGGTACGCCCCATAGCCCCAAGGAAGGTTTCTGGTTGCTGAAGTCCTAGATGCTGGGCCACCTGTCCCTGATTAAATTGATCTACCACCTTTTGAACATCCTCTTGTGAGGCATCATCAGGAACATCAAGTGGATCACCATTTGCTAGTATAACTTGTGCCACAACTACTCCTTATAGGCCGGGTTGGGAATAACCTTCTTTGAATCCTTATCATAAATCCACTTGGCAGCTTTGGGTTGTTGAGTAGAGGTTGTGCCTCCCCCAAAGTAAGCACTCTTCCCAGATTGGACCACCCCAGTCTTGGACCCAAATTTATAAATATTATCCTCCTGATTATCCAGGTAGTCAGACATGTTCTTGACCTTCTCATACATCAACTTCCCAGAGTCCTTCCAGAAGTTGGGGGTATGAATCAAGCCCTGCTCAATAATGTTAAAGCCAGTCCTCAATCCTGTAAGGGACTGGGCAGTACCTCTCAATCGGTCCATCTCACCCAATGAGATCAGCCCCCCTGAATCCCCTGATATACCCATAGAGTACTTAAGCCGGTTCCAAAAGTCCTCACCAAGAGTATCCTTGTCCTTCACCGGTTCAAGGAGAGTTTTGAGCTTCTTCAAACTATCATTGACAGAGACCACATTACGGATATCTCTTTGGGCAGAAGCATTGAGGGCTACAGGTAAGGGATCTCCCCGCTTGGCAAGGTACTCATTCCACCGCCTTCGCCCATACTTGTCTGAAATCCCCATAGACCTTGTAGCTTGGGCCTCATCAATACGACCTTCTTTAATTTGGCGGTACCAATAATCCAACTGATCATCTGGTAGGTCTGTTCGGGCAGCAGTCATACCTGCCTGATCCTGGGCAGTCTGAATATCCCCTGCCTGTTTGACCTTCATCCGCTCCTCCCGGTCTGCATCAGTAATCTTATTGAGGAGAGCATCCATTCGAGTGGTATCCCCATTAGCAGCAAGGGCCTGCATCTGTTGGCTATATCTCTGGTTTAGTGGGGCGGTCTCAGGATCTGTAGGATCAAATATCGAGTCCACTTGTTTGAGGACCATAGGCAGATTAGCCATGGCCTGTTTGTGGCCGGTCTTCCCCTTCATATAGTCCCCAATAATTGAGGCCATACCTGGGTCCAATCTAGTAAGAGGGATTGGGTCCTTACCTAACATATCCTGTAACTCAGGGGGTGGAGTAACTGTAGGAGTCTTAGTGGGTTTGAAGAAGTGCCCCGAGATCTCCATAGATCCATCCTCTCCTGGCTGAGCAGGTTCAATAGCCCCTTGCTGTGTTTGCTGGGCAAGCCACTGGGCATTTCTATTCTGTCTATCCTGGTCCTCCATATGGAGTTGGGCCTGTTGGAAGGCAGAAAGCTCAGAGCCCTGCTTATCCTGAAAGGCCTCCCTCATCCTCTCCATCTGCTGCTGTTGCTGGGCCTGAAAGGCCAGTGGATTCCCTTGGGCCTGCATAGCATTCCCAAGAGCCCCAAGACCTCCTAATCCCATCTGAGCTACCACAGGTACAGCTTGTTGAAGACCTTGGAGAATGTCCTGACCCCCAGTCTTAATCCCACTACCGATTGATTGAAGAATATCAGAAAGTGCCATATTTTAATCCTATCCAAGTCCTGGAATTCCTAAAGAGCCCAGACCAAATCCGGGATTATATCCAGTATTAACCGATGGCGCTTGGGGAATAGAAGGCGGTGGAAAATAACTAGGTCCTCCTTGATAGCCAGGACTTTGAGTATTCCAAGAATTTCCCTGGTTGTATGGAACAAAGTCATTTTGACTTCCTCCGCCCCCTCCCCCACCTTGTTGACCAAGTCCCAACATATTACTCAATCCCCCAGTAGCTAATCCAAGTCCCGCATTAAGAACACCACCAAGCAGGCTCTGAAGGAGGCCACCAGAGGTTTGTTGAGTTGTAGTCCCAGAGGTATCACTTTGTGAAGTCCCAGAAGACAAAGAATTAAGAAGCTGGTTGTAGAGTTGATTCTGGTTCGTGGTTTGACCAATCACAGGAGGCTTCCAGTTCATAGCATTGGTGAGCATATTCCCAAGCTGTCCCAATGACTGCTGTTGGAACTGGGCATTCTGAAGGGGTACATTGGCCAGGTAGTTACCCATCTGTTGAGCCCCACCAAGGGCCAGACCAGTTTGGGCCTGCCCCGCTCGGGCTGAGTTAAGGGCCCCACTCCGAGCAAGAGAGGATTGGAGATTCTGGTTTGCCTGTCCCAATTGCTGATTCAATTGTTGTTGATAGTTGGCCTGCTGCTGTTGGCCATACAGGGGTTTCCCAGCCGCAGCTCCAGCTTGGGCTAGTAAATTTTGCTGCTGTCCCGGCATTCCCTGATAATAATTAGAAAGCCAACTAGGTAAATTTGGAGTGACAGATGTCTGTCCAGTAGAACCCCCAAGTGTGGCATTTTGCTGCTGTTGATTCTGTGTAGTATTTTGCTGTTGATTCTGTGTGGTAGTTGTTGTAGGTCCACCAAGTGACATGTCTATCTCCTAAGTCTAGAATCCATTGGCCCTGTTTGCCAAAGTTGTCCAATATTACTTAGTCCCTGCCCAGTGGTGGGCACACTATAGTTCACGGGAGAGGGATTTCTGGGAGAAGCCACAGGAGCCCCAAGAGAACTATTCCCAGCCACTGAAGAACTAAGTCCTACACCAGCAGGTAGGGAGGCAAAGGGATTTACTCCCCCTAATGTGTAGCCACCGCCTCCACCATGGTAGGAACCTGCTCCTCCAAGATCTGAGTTACCTCCGGCTGGAAGGGGGCCTGTTTTGGGGAGGTTTGCTCCGAAGGGACTACCAAAAGGGACACCTTGTCCAAGTCCCCCAAGTGGGAGACCTTTTCCAATTCCTGGGATCGGCATAACCAATTTCTCCTAGTCAATCCAAAATAGGCCACCGCTTTGGGTTGACCGTTTTGAATTATTGCATCCTCGCACACACCCTCAAATTTGAATCCCAGTCTCCGACAAAGGGCCTTTGCTGGGGCATTCTTCTCATCCATATAAGCCCCCAGTCTCAACAGAGTTGGAGCACTCTCAAAGAGTGTCTTAATCACCAACTCTCCTGCCTCGTCAATAAGGCCAGTCCTAAATGCCTTCCGGGCAGTGGCTACATGGAAATATCCTGTCCGAGGACCAGCAGGCTCAAAGAGCCCAATCCCCACCAAAGGAGCCTCATGTGAGGAGTTGGTAATTCGGTTCTTATCAATAATTCCCCAACTCGGACACACATTAAGCAAGGACTGGACATGAGTTGTAAAGTCCTCAATATTGTTAGGGGTATCATCATTCTCTGTAATGGTTCGGTAGCAGTGATTCCATCCAAACACCCTACGCACCTCATTGGCTGGGAAGGGTGAGATCAGATCTACATTCTGTCCTGATATAATATTCATACATCTCCTTATGTCTTTGTACCAGTCAGAGGAGGTACATATACTGACTGGAGGTATCTAAGTGTTACTACATCATCTGCCGCCACAGGCGGTCCTACGTTACTAATATTTTGTCCCTGATAATTAGAGATTGGAAGTTGAGAGGCAATATGAACCTGAAGGTCATTAAGGGCCTTGGCCATGGCTTGCCGTACCTCTTCAAAGCTATACATCTCAGGGACAGTGATTACTCGCTGCTTAATTCCTGACTTTCCATATCGACCTTGAGTATTGGAAGATCCCCGAATCTGAAGAGTCGGTGTAGGTGGAATAACAGGAAGACCTGTCCGATAGGAGTAATTCTTAGGTACTAGTGCCCAATATGGGTCAAGATATAATTGTTGTATCTCTGCGGGAGATAGTACCCGGTTCCACATATATGCTACAGTGATGGGGTTATTGAAGAAGTTACCACCACTTGCTCCCATCCACCCACCGAGGTATACATGATCAGTACTTAGTGGTGCAAAGGTCCCTGAGGTTGCAGCGGTACCCCCAAGAATTCCATTGATGTATCCCTTCAGATTTGCCCCATCAAAGGTCATCCCCAAAAAATCAATCCATGCATGATTTGTCTGATGACTTGGACTGATCTGGACAAAGTGCCCTGTCCCCCCAGAGTCAACATACTCTAAACTCCACTTACCAGTAGTAGTTGCAACAACACCAAGATGTTCAGAATTTCCTCCTGGGTTAACGATTACAAAAGCTCTATTAACTGAGGAAGAAACATTGGGAAACGCTGCCCCTACAAACACACTAAATTTATTACTAAAGGCAGGAAAATTACTCACCGGACCAAAATCAATTGCCCCTGACTGGGCAGCGGATTGATTACAAAAACCAATCCCCTGACTGGAGGGCTTCCAGTACCGATTGGATTGCGCACTTGGACCAAGAATTCCTGTCCCAGTCCCATGGTTACGACCAATAAGATTATATATATGCCCAGCCGGAAGTGTCCCACTGGAGTCAGGCCCACCAGTGGCATACTCATTAAGAACACAGGCCAGTTGGAGACCAATAGACAGATTACCCGCTGCAAGCGGTGTCCCCAACTGGGGTTTATCAAACCGTGTTCTAAAGAACCGTTTCATACAACCTGATTTTGCCAGCCCTGATAGTCAGCCACGAAGTTGGCTGCTGTGGCATCCAAAGTAGCTCCTGTTTCATTCTCCACAATAATTCCCCAATGATCTGGGAGAACTCCACCAAAAGCAGCAGCAACTGAGAAAGGCCCACCTACATAAGTTGTAGAATTAGCAACAGCATTGATAAGACCAATAAGCCGAATATTGGGGGGAGTAGTAGGAGTGAAGGCTCCATCTGTCCCACTAGCTCCATCAGTATAGTGAGTACCTCCGTCTGTTGTACCATAGGCATACACAGCCACATATCCAGTACTAGATGTACTAGCGGCAGCAGTTTTAATAACCACCGACACAAGTGCATCAAGGAATAAATTTGTGGTATTATCCACCGCAGTTGATTGTCTAAATGCTGCATTAGTCAACGAGGCCAAGGTGATTGTGATTGCCTGATTATTTGTTCCGTATAAACTTTTAATTGTACTCATTGTCTTTGCTGCTCCGTTGGAGTTCCTGTAAGTGAAATCCGACTCAACCCCTTCACACCAATCCGGTCAATATCAACATGGGCCTTCCATACCCGGAAAGGTTGGGCAGATGTCAGTTGTTGCTGAAAGAGATATCCCCTTACACCTGGAGGCATAGGGATTTGGTCCGCATAGATACGTCCATCCCCAGTATTTTCACCAGCATTAGATGAACTAATCGTGAAGGTATTGGTGGTCACTGCTGATCCATCCACAATCCAAGTAGCAGTCACAGTAGCTGTGAGAGTCCCTTCTATATCCATTGCATAGAACCGGAGCATATCTGCCTGAGTTGCCCCACCAATTTTTTTGTATGTCACCAGCCAAGTATACTTCTCAAAGGGTTTGGTCTCATATTCAAATTCTGTATCATAGTACTTAAATGGTGAGGTAGAACTCGACTGGTAGACTGCCTGAAGAACTTTGGCTGTGGTGGGATTGGGTAGAGAGATCTCAAACCACTTCTTCCCATTGTACCCACTAAGGGCTGTGGAAGTTCCCCCATTGGCCAATGTGAGAGCGGTCCCATCCCCTAGGAGAGTAGCAGTGACTGTAGCCGTACCATTAAGATCAATCTCAGCAAGCCAGGTCTTTACATAGTTTTGGGCAGGTGTAGACAGATAGTCTGTCTTAAAGAAAGAGACCTTCGCCCCCTGGGGCACCATGTCCCATTGCATCTGGTAAATCTCCTGGAACGTCCCAGACTGGGTTCCTGTGAAATCAAACGTGATTGCGTCCCCAATAGTGCCCTGAATTGAGCATGGAGTCCAGGTTTTGGAGGTATTCGAGAAGGTGTTGAGAGCCAGTCCTACTCCATCCACCGTAGCAGAGACGGTTGAGGTCCCTACATTTTCTACCTGAAGGTTCTCAAAGATGAGATCTCGGGGTGTGGTCCAAGTCCGACTTTTAAAGTGCCAAGCAATTCCCTGTGCCACATTAGCAGGAGTGGTATCCACCAACCCCTCCTCAAGTTGCTGGATAGTGCCCTTGTCTGTACCCGCAAAGATCCTATTTCCTACTCGGTCCCAAAACAAGGAGTTCACCTTGAATGGGTAGGTGTACATCGCCACTTTTTGCCGGGGGATATCTAGAACAAACACTGTGTCAGGTTGGGTGTTGGTCCCTGTGGGTACTGCCAAGTAGATCTTCTCATCCCTGTACGCTGCACAGGAGTTGTAAATGGCAGTTTGATTAAGAGCTGGGATTCTACCCTTCAGTGCAGCAGGATCAGTAGCTGAGGTCCCTTTCCACAAATCTCCAATCTTATCATACACCCAACTAAGATCCTGGTCAACTCCATATCCCTGCCGATAGAAACTTATCCCATCAAAAGAGAAGAGTAGAATACCAAATGGGGTTTTGATAACTGTCTTGGGAGCGGCCGATCCCCTCCGAGACCCACTTTTCTGGAGCCACCAGTCCTGTCCGGTTCCCTCAAAGATCGTGCCACCCATCTCATACACTGAGGCCTGAGTGACAATGACCAAGTTTGTGTAGGGGATGAGACCCATGATTGGGTCCCCAGTATTACCTACAGTGACTTGGGAGGCATCATTGATTTGGGAAGGTTGGCCGGGATAGGACCAGTAAAGATAATTAGATACCCCCACAAATATACGGTCCAGGAAGGGCTCTGAGATACAATTTACCCCAGGAAGTCCGGTCCCCGCTGAAGGAGAGGGCCATTGACTCCAGAGGAATCTTCTGAGGACAGGTCGAGCAAGGACTGCCATATCAGGATTAGCATAGTCATAAATCGTAGCTGTGCCAGAAGTAATTGTACAGGACCCTACTCGATAGGCGTCCTGAAGAAGCCCACCTGTCCGGTAGAAACATCTATGTGTAATTCCTGCTGTGGTGTTTGTATTAGATGTACATGTAAGCATCCCATAGGCATACTGGGCCTTGGTGGGAGGAGAGGGATTTGATGGTGCCCCTTCTGCTACAATCACCCCATTCTCCACTCGGGCAAAGGTCTGAAAATATGAGATCCCGGTGGCCTGGTCATTAAGGCACCAACCTTGGGCCCCATACGTCACTACCCCTCCTACCAAGGCCTGATGCCCAGTAGAGGAGAACTCTACAGTTACCCGAACAGCTTTGATATTTGAGAAGTCTGGTGTTGGAAGGGTTCCAATAAATTGATAATCTGTTCTTGCAGTAGCCCACGGAGCAGCCTGAGCATTGGTTGAGGCCTTGGATGCAGTCTTGCGAAAAGCAGGAAGAGGTGAGGGTACAATTCCCCGACGAGGGACAGGTGTACTTAACCTACTCTGGTTTAGGGCTGTTACTTGATTATCCAGCGGCCCTGTACCTTGGGCAGTTAACATGAGGGACAGAGGATCGGTGGCAGCATCAGCAATAGAAGAAGGTGTGGTCTCACTATGCCAGTAGTTGGTGAATGTTGTGTCACCAATAGATAGATCCCTCTGAATAGACACTACACTCTGCTGGTCAAAAAGTCCTAGAAGTATATAATCAGTTCCATACACCCCAATAGTCAGGGTCTGTGTCACTGTGGCTGTCCCAGTGTATGTCCCACTTCCCCCTGATAGATCCCCTGAAGGCCATCCTTGGTGGAAGTCAATAGCCCCACCAAGAGTGTAGGTCCCACCAGCACCACCAGTGATGGTAGTCCCTGTCGGATTAGTGATAAAGGTAACGGGATTCTCCCAATTACTTCCGGTATTGGTTCCAATTACCACAATCCTAGAACCTGTACCGGTAGTGCAGGTAGAGACGATCACCCCACCAGGATTACCAAAGTAGCTGGATGTCCCATTTGCAGTGACAGATCCCTCTGTAGCAGTCCAAGTCCCGGTCCAAAGTACCGCAGCTCCAGCTTGGTTGCCTGTCCCCGTGAAGGTCCCCTGCTGGGCAAAACTCACAGTCGGGGTATCAGCTTGGGGAAGGAGCCAATCTAGGGTGTTGGTCCCATTGGTCCTAAATGCAGAGGTCCCATTCCCCACATAGACATAGCTATTATACGCTGTTATCACCGGGAAGACTAGAGAAGTAGATCCACCTGCATAGCCTGTAGCTGAAGCAAGGGCAACTTGGGCCGTTCCAGTCCCAAGATATGTTACTCCAGAATCTGCTCCAGCAACCCAGGGGATAAGATTATCACTCCAGACCCCCTGGCTAAGCGCATAATTTCGACCAATAAGCTGGATATTGATAGCTGAGGTGGTTGTTCCGTGGGTGGATTCCCAGGCATAGGTGAACTCCCCCAACCGGGCAGGGGCCCCACCCCACTCCAAGGAATAGTCAATATTTGTTGAGGTCTGGACCTCATTGGCCCCAATCAGATGAGGTGCACCTTGGGCATTGAGTGCCCCAGAGAAATCTGGTTGGAGAGTCTTTGAGGGTAGGTACTCAGGGTACGCTACAACCCCGCCTTCTTTTGATTGATTTTCAGCCAACAGTAATCTCCATCATGGTCCGGGTTGATTGATAGCACCTTCCAGTGGGTAATAATCTGGGGTGGAGTACACCTCACCACCCTGGTCAACTTCAAACCGGGTAGTGGCCGGGACCAGTTGCCAAATATCATGGCTCTGAAAGTGTCTAAGACGCTTCTTAAATTCTAGTATCTGCTGCTCTGCTAGGGATCTATACATATCCGCCAAGTCAGGGCGTGTAGCCTCAAAGAGAAGGGCGGCTGCATAGTTTTGAATTGCCTGCACATAGGTAGCAGGCCCAATAATATCTGTGGTTGTGTCCACAATCTCATTTGGGGTACCTATCCCAAACATAGCGAAAGGATAGGAGCCACCAGGCCCCGATCCTAAGGCATCAGGGCGGGGAAAGCACCGTAGGTGCGTGGCATCCCAGATCACAAAGTACACTGGCTGGCCCTGATTTTGACCTCGCCAAGTCCTTAGGAAGGCCTCCAAATTTCTCTGTGTGGTGGGAAAGAACCTCTTCACTACCGGAGGTTGGATGAGATTGTTGGTCCCCTCAATCCACCGGGGGATTTGAATCCCCCCAGGCAATGGAAACACATCTGCATTGGAATTCAGGGTAAAAGAGGCAGAGGTAATTGCCCAACGGGTCTCTGCATACACATGGAACTGGGCCTCATTGATGGCATCAAATAGCCACTGGTTGGGCCAGAACACATTTGTGTCAAATAGCAGAGTTTGGACTTGTTGGACGATGCTCACCTAGTTCTCCAAGATCATATAGTCAATCTTCAGGGAGGCCACGTTGGCCAGGGCAGCAGGGGCAGTCACCCCAGCATCCAATCTGATAACTCCTGCCTCTCCAGGATAGAGCCGAGCAAAGGTCGTGCCACTCACAGCAGTGAGGATCTGCACATAGTTGGTGCCATCCGTGTTCTTGATATAAACCCATCCTCCAGGTGTGGACACTCCTCCAAGAGGAATGGCCGTCCCACCAGCAGTGGTAGGAACAGTCATCGACCCTTTTTGGTAGTTAACCCCAGTGATAGTAAAGGTTGATCCAAGAATAGCCAGGACCTCATTAGGCAGGCCTTTGGCTGTGTTGTTATATCCCAGACTAGCGGTTACTGTAATTTCATTTGCCACGCTTAAACTCCTCGCAAGAACACTTAAAACACTGGCCCAATTTATAATCACTTGTATCTGGGCGGGGCTCATGCCAACAGGACCGGTGCCCACATTTACACTTTGGGGTCCACGCTACCAGGCCCCCCATGATCAGACCTACCATGACAATCACAAGAATGACCATTACTAAGTCCCCTTAATGTGTTATCTATTGCTGCAAGTTGAACAAGTATCTGACTGAGCAGGGCACAGACTTGAGTACTTGTCACCTCTGATTGAAGTGACGATGACACATGTTACGTCCCTGTAGCTGTATTTGTACCTGCATCCCAGGCAGGTGGCGGAGTAAAGATATTCCATTCATATTGAGTAGCAGGGAGAAGTCTCCGGTATCTCTCTGGCATGTAGTAGTTCCACAACCGTCTCACTCGTTCCTTAGATCTTTGGTACTGGGCCCAATATCGTTGGGCTTTCTTGGGATCAGAGATAGGGCCCGGCCTTTGATAGACCTTTGCACAGACGTAGGGCTTAGCACACCACTGGGTCCACATAGGAAGGCCCGAGGTATCTGTATCTGTGGCAAAGCTCAGTAATGCTGGGTACTCAAATACAAACACATTGCTGAAGGTGGTACTTCCAGTGTTAGTGGAGTTGGGTGGCGTAGGCCATACCAACCAAGTATTAAAATCGGGATACATAATTCCCAATCGGGGAGTATCCTGGGTGTTAGTGAGGGTACCTTGATTTCTCCATGTGGGGTTGAGAACTTCCAACTGTTGGAGCCTTCGACCCGCAAGTCTAAACCCATTATAATACACCGCATCAATTCTCACAGGTTGAGGGCTAAGATTGGACAGGGAGATGGCACTCTGGGAGTTGGTAAAACTCACCGTATTAATGGCCCAAGTCAGTTCAAATTCCTGATTCAAGTCATCAAGCCAGTTCTGGAGATACTGATTCAACTCGGGATCTTGGACCCACTTGGTATTGGTGTCCATAAGTTCCCTACGAATTACTGACTTGAAATCAGCCCGGCTCCAGTTTTGATATTGAGTCACGCTGCAAGAACCTTCCTAGTTCCCTTCCATGCCTGGTAGATCTTCTCCATCTCCTCCAAGACCTTTGTTGGGGATACCCCCATAGAACACATTGGGGCCTGTCCTAGTTCTTCTCCAGTGATTGTATCCCTCATCACCCCAATTGGACAGGACTCTTTGGTGTAATGGAGTTGGTGGCAAGGCCAGCACGGAGCTTCAGTTGGTTCTAAGGCCACACAATTCTCCCAATACTTAGTGAGATTCTCGGGTGAGGAGTGACTGAGGAAGACCATCTTAGGAGTGGGAAAGCACCCCGCTGCATTAGTCATCATAGTCTCAGGTCCAATCACCAGATCTGCATATTTGGTAGAGATGAGGGACTCTCGAATTCCCCACTTCCCAGCCTGCGGGATCATTTGGGGATGTGGAAATTCCAATAACTGGGCCATCGTATCCCCAGTAGTAATCACCACCGAGTCAGGATGGGACTTGAACCAGGTTCTCAATGTGGGCTCCATCATAGGATAGACCTTGTGATGGGAAGACCCATTGAGGGCCCACACCACCACAAACTTCCCAGTCAACGTCCTGAAATAGTCCTTAGCCTTCCTTTCCTCAGCATTAGTAAAGAATAACTCTCCTCGGGTGCCAAGGATCTTTGGATAGCCTCCTCGGGACATGGTGTAGTCATAGTAATTGACATTTGCCACAGAATGCCGCCAGGCCTGAGGGGTATAAAAGCAGGGTCTCCCCTCAACCATTAGGAGATCCCCTTCAATAGATTCAGATAGATTAATGTATTTATCATACTGGCCTGCCCAAAATTTCCAGTACTCCCCAAGAAGGGGATTGGGAATTACATCCTTCTCCTGCACAATGAGATTATCCACGTAGGGATTATTCTCAAGTGCTGCCAAGCAGTAGGGATTAACATTAAGGGACACATGCCATCCATCCTCCTTTAGCTTCCGAAGGAGCGGGGTCATTACAATTGCATCGCCAAGTGCTCCATACCTACACACAAGGACCCGTCTTCCTTGTGGGGCCGTCCACTGGATCACCCCCTTTTTGCCCTCTAGCCGTTTGAAGATCATTAAGGTCTTGCCATCCTGCCCATGGACCAACTTCCTCTGCCACCGTCCCGACTCCCCAATCCATTGTTCAAGTTGGTAGGAGGGAAGATCTAGCGTCCCCGGACCTCTAGCATAGTCATCAGTGAGGGTCACAAAATGACCACCCACCTTGAGTTTAGAGATTAGGTCCTTCACCACCTGTTGGGTATCCTTACAAGCAGCTACCATAGGAGTCACCAGGACATGATCCAAACTTCGGTAGGAAAAGATATCAAAATTCTCATCCAGCCCTACCACCCCATTACCCTTCACGAGACCCACACAGATGGAGTAAATCTTTGAATTGACTGCCTCTTGAGGAACGAGGGGAGACCCAAAAGTAACTCCCCTCCCCCGAAGGTATGCACCCGCCCTAAATAATGCCCACCGATAGTCTGCCATTAGATATATAGATCTCCCGTATCAGCCATCTCTTCTTTATCAGGACTGAGAGACATGCAAAGGACCTGAGGGTCCAGATTCACCCTATTTCGGCCTGGGTGGGGATTAAGATGGTAAATAATTCTGCGGGGAGTCAGGGGCACATCTGCTTCACAATGAGGGCAGTAGAACTCCTTCAATTCAATTCCCGCCTCTTCAAGTCCCTTCCAAAGAGGAGACTTTTTGGAATCGGAGATCCTAAACTTAATCCTAAACCACCCACCACCATGATCAGGGTTAAGATGACGGAGGACATTCTCCGTAGTGGGGACAATATTTGTTTGGCAGCTAAGATCTGCCGGGTGACTTCCTTTATATCCTGAACACTTGACTGTAGCAGGGATGAACCCCGCCTCTTCAAAGACCTTCCAGTTGGTAAGGGTCTTGGACTTCTCTTCCGTTTTGGGAGCATCTAGCTCCTGTACCGTTTTGGTTGCCATAAATACCTCTATAGGTTTATTGGGGGATACAAGGCCTCCCCCAGGGGCTCTAGGTCTAACTAGACTGTGAACTCATTGTTCCACAGAACATCAATAGAGTAACTACCAAGAGCACTACCAGAGGCGGTGCCTGTGGCAGTGTTAATCATGGTAATTTCCCCGTTGGTTCCAAGGAACAAAGAGGGGCTTTGGGCGGCAACAACCACCCCATGGGAATCAACCACAACAGCACTAATGGTGGCATCAACAAAGGTGCCAACTGCGGGAGCAGTAACAGAAGTGATGTTAGTGTAGGTTCCATGGGCAGCAGTGCTACCTGTGGCCGTACCATTGGTGAAGGCCAGGGTAATACCGGTCACACCCCCACCAGCGGCAGCCGTGCAATAAACACGGATACCAGTGATTTGGGCAGGTTGTTTAAAGACCTCAAACCGGTAGGTACCATTAGCCTGTGAGCCAGCAGTACCAGTATAGGTCTGCGTAGCGGAGGCAGTGACTGTGCCTAGTGAGATACCAGCGGAAGGCAAACCCACCATAGCATCTTGGAAAGTGACATTAAAATTAGGATCAGGATAAGCCATATCTCAATATCTCCTTTCTTAGGCTGAAGTCACATAGACAATGTGCTGTTCCGCAGGGGTTGCAGACCAGGACCACACAGTCTTCCATCCACCAAGGAAGTACCAGGCTAGGGCCTGATCACGTCCAAAGTCAATGGACACCTTGACACGAATTTCCTCAGGGATAGTCACGGCCTCATAGACCGAGTCTGCCCCAAAGAAAACCGCAGCACCATGGGTACTGCCACTGCCAATAGTGTTGGAGAAGAAGCCAGTCTCCTCAACAAAACGGGTATTGTAGTACTTGCCAATCTCACCATTAAAGATGTTCTTAGCAAATTCAACCTGATATTTGGACACATCAACCCAGCCACCGGCAGAGGCATCAGTAAACATGCCAGCCAGAGCAGAGGTAGAGGCAATACAAATATAGGACTGCCCGTCATACTTGGGAATCAGCTTTTTCTTCATGAAGTTGACCACAGACTGCACATTGAAGGCCGTAAGGTCCGCAGTTGCAGTAGCGGTTGCGGTGCCATTAGTAGTAATGACAACGCTGTTAGTTGCACTCATCACAGCGATGAATTCAGTGTTAATGTATTGAGATCCAGCCGCTGACTCAAGAGCCTTAACCATGTCATCACGAAGGGCCTGCTCAACAGCAGGTTCAATCATGATCTGGCCAAGGGCTTCCAGCTTCCCAGTGTAGGGGACGCTGTTAGCATATTCAACTACAATACCCGTCCCTTGACCAACTACAAATTGTGTCTGGGGAATGGTATTGGTTTCACTCAGTACTGTACCCTGGGTGCTCACATTTCCACGTTTATCATAGAGCCAAGTGTCACCACGGTTTTTACCAATGGCTTCCTTAACATCCACAAACTGGCGGAAACGGAACTGGGGCTGGGCCACAGCACGGAGACGCTGAGTCAGGTAGGGCTGGGACATGAATCCACCGAGAGACCCGGTGGAATACTGTTGCACGTTGTATCAGCATATTTCTAGGCTGCGTGGACTATATCTTCACCCAACAGCTACATTATTGATGATACCATTCCAATTACCAGAACAGTCATCATATGATGTACCTTTTGGAGCTTCGCGTGTAGTCTCTGGGGACTCACCCTTTTTATTCATGGCCTTCATTTGCCAATAAGCATCCTCACGATCTATAGATTTATCTATAAATCTAAGCATCATAATGGCACGAGGATATTTACCTACAAGGTATGGAAGGACTATTTCAAGGACCTTCTTGATATTATCCTTCTTTGTGAGGTAAACTTCCATCCAACCCCGCCATTGCGGATTGTTGGTATTGACTCTGTCTCGGATAAGAGGATTAACTCCAATCTTTAACATTATCGACTGGGCTTTCTCAATGATGTGTTCATCCGTATTGGTAATCTTCAAATTAATTCCAAAGGAATTACCTGAGGTTTTTTGAATTGCAATACAGCCTTCTCCATCAATGAGCCCAGCTAAATAGCCTATTTCATAGGGTGTTGCCTGCGGGTTGTCCATTGTTTCATCTCCTTTATTTTTACTAGGTAGTAAAAGGAACTTTAGGATTTTCTCGCATATAGCGAAGTTCATCTACCAGTTACCTGGCTTTCAGGCCATGCCCACTTTGTGGGGACCTGCCATACTCTATATTCTCCTTTGATTTGATCCTATGCCATCCCCTTACGCCGGGCCTCATCAGAACGTCTCTGGCTAAAGTAATCATCAATTGACTGTTCAGAGACCTGCTGCGACTGCCCTTGGGGCTGAATGGATTGGATAGGATTTGGAGTAATCACAGTTGAGGCCAGCACTTGCTGGTTCCGCATCTGTGCCTCCTGCTTGCCTTGGCCACGAAGCACAAGACCCAGTTGTCGTAAGTTATCCACTTCTGCATCAATAGCAGCAGTGTATTCACGGATAAAATCTGTTGGAGCTTTAATTTTCCCAGCAGCCTTGGCTTCCTCCACGCGTTGGGCTACAGGGGCCTGAAGATATTTTTCAAACGGTACCAGCTCAGGGTTGCTGATTCTCAATGCCTGGACATGGCGATCAATCTCAAGATTTACATGTGTGGCATTGAGAGCATCCTGGTAGGCAGCGGCCCTCACTTCGTCAAGAGCTTTTTTATAGTCCCCATCCAAACGGGACTTAATAGAATTGGCCAGTTCCCCTTCTGCATCCACGTACTCACCAGTGGCAATTTTCTCCACCCACTTGGGGCGGACAGGTGCCTGCTGGACAGGGGCCGGGGGTTTAACTGTTTCCTTAAGGGAGGCCAACTCAGCACGGAGGGCTTTCAACTCCTCACTGGGGTTGGCTGAGGTTAGGGCCTCTCGAATTTGCTTGATCTCCTGATTAGTCTGACCATACAAGCGTTCATACTTCTGGTCAGGGGTTTCCTGCTGTTGGACCTGTTGAGTCTGGACCTGTTGGGTATCCGGCGTAGCTGGGGGTGTGTAGGTATAGGGCATATGGGTTTCCTTAGTTTTAGGGTCGGCTACTGGACCTTAATTCCAGCGCCTTGTAGATCCTCAAGTGCCTTCTCACCTCGTTGGAGAATCTTTTCAAAGAGGGAGGATACAAAGTGAATTCCATAGCAACGGCCTGCTACCTGCTCACGGGTCAACCCACCCGGAAGGGATGTGCCAAGAGCCTCGGCCACAAGAAGTTCGGAGTATTTCTTCACCTCTTGGTCCAGGGCGGGCTTGATAATTTTTTCCCAGGCAATATGTTGGAGGAGATCATAAGTGTCCTCTGCCTTAGCTACTGCCACAAGTTGATCTGATCTTGTCAATTTAAACCTCTCAAAATAAAGGTAGTGCCAGGGGCAAAATTACCACTACCTAAAGTCACTGTAATAGAGGTAATTGCGGCTGTATTATTCCAGTCCCCAAATGACACACCTGTAGAAGTGCTTCCACTACCATGTGATCCCTCTAACTCAGATACAAGTTTATTAAAGGATGTTTTACTATAGAGAGGTAGCCTGACAATACAAGTGCCCGCATAGGAGGCACTCCCACCTGCACCAGTAAATGAACATACATGGATGGATGTTTGGCCAGTACTTCCAGCATTCCAATTGGAGAGTAGATTGTAGTAGTTATAGTTTGCTCCCACATCCCCATTGAATTGGAGATTACCGAATGTAGTAGCACTAGTGGTATCGCTACGACCCGTGATGGTTAATTCTAGTTCCAGATATCCACTAGGTATATTTGAGAAAGTCACACTTGGTGTAGCAGTACCGACAGTGTTAGTACTTATTGTGGTAACTGCCCCACCACCAGAAGTGGTTCCATTACATCCCACTGTTGTGATGAGTCCACCATTGATACAGGTTAGGGTCCCTGCTGGTGCTGTCGCCACATCAGAAGCCGCCAACATAAAGATTGTCCCAGTAGTAGAGGTCTTATTGGCAGTGGGAACACTGGCCGGGGTATCTACATCTGATCCCCCACCCTGGGCGGGAAGGGTATACACTAAGATCTTTCCATCTTGTGTAGGAATAAAAATCTGGCCATTAGCAACTGTGGGACTGGAGAACTTTGTCATTGTCCCAAAACTTCCTGAGTTCCACAGCTCTACCAAGCTGGTAGAATTAAGTGCATGAAGCACTCCCTGCTGGGCCATGGTATCAGCAGAGCCAGTACCTGCGGTAGTGATTACCCAAACCAACCCTGGAGTACCGGCCAAAGCACTTGGACCCGGAGAGCCTACACTGAAAGTATTTGTAGCCACAGGTGTGGTGTTGAATCCACCCCCAGTCCACTGGAATGCACTAAGAAGACCAGTAGTGGTAGGGATATAGAATACCCCATTGGAGAGTAGTGATCCAAAAGCCCCAGAGTCATTACCAGGTGTACCAGCCATTGTCCAAGTCTGTACTGGCGTTCCTTGGAGATGCCCAAGATTGGTGATACTTAGTACAAACACCTGAAATCCCTTACTTGTATGGACAAGGTAGGAGGTGTTTGGGATGAGGATTGGTCGATTAGAGGCCAAATCTGCATCCACCGAAGAAAGGGCTGCATAGTTACTTGGGGTAAACCAGTCCAGCAACTGGAGTGATGGACTAAGTTTTAGGATGGAGTTGGCAAAGTTTGTCGTACCATCCCAAGTCCCATTTCCAGTAGAGAGGTAAAGATTCCCTGTGGAATCTACTGCTATCCCGCCACCTGCCATCCACACTCCACCCGCCCCACCCGATGGAGTGGTACAAAATACCCCCACAGGAGCAAGAGTTGTTTCAGTATATCCCATCACCCACCCGTGATAAGGATGGGTATCATTATAACTTGCAAATGTCACATAGACATTTCCATTAGCCAGAGTCACACCACCTCTGCTTAATTCATAGGCAGGATAAAAGGTTAGTGATCCACCAGCTACCAGATCTCCACCAGATGGATCTCCACTACCAGTCACAGAACCCGTGACTGTTACACTTCCGAGAGTATTACCGGTGGTAAGATCTAGTGAGAAAAGCACCCAACTAGGTGTACTCGTAGCACACACAGCAAAGACCTTCCCCAGGGCCAAATCCACTGCTGGAGTTGCTACACAACCCACACCTGAGGTATAGAATTGATTGATGTTCTGACCAGCATTCAATGAGGTACGGGGAGTAATACCTAAATTTGTATGCCATAGTTGAGTCCCCGCCACTGCATCAAATGCATAACAGTCATTGGTCATGGTACAGGTGATAAGACCTGTGGTTGGTCCAATAGGAACCACCAAAGGCTGTCCCATAACCGCCCCACTGACAGGTAGAACTGGGCCAGCCACAAGGGTGTTTACATTTGCTGCTGTGATCTGTACTTCATTAGGATTGGCTCCAGTTCGGGCCTGATCCCAATTAGCAGATGTGATAGATGCACTATGACAAAATGATACAAGACCCAAAAGCAGACCTAAAATTTTTTTCACTATTGCACTCCATAAAGTGTGAACGTACTGCCTATTGTAAAATTTCCCGCTCCCGGTGTAAGAGTAATTGAAGTAATGCTTGCTGTATTATGCCAACCACCCGGAGATCCAAGACTATAACTCATCCTTGTTGTCCTTGATTTGCTTTGGCAGCATTCTGTAAACCTGCCTGGGCTGCCATTTGCTGGAGTTGCTGTTGATGCTCTACCTGAGCCTGTTGCATTTGCTGCTGGGCTTGCATGGCCTGACTCTTCTGCTCCATCTGAGCCATCTCCCTCTCATGTTGCTGGGTCTGGAGTTGAAGGCCGATGTCCTGATTCTGTTGATGCATATCCCCAAGAGACTGAAGAAGCTGGTTAGGATCAAGTTGCTGGGGTTGCTGCTGTTGACCCTGCTGGAGTTGTAACAACTGGGGCAGAAGTCTCATAAGTTCTGGTAGATTCTCTGTCTGAACCATAGCAGCCCGTTTGGCTTCTGCAATAGCAGGATCTGCAATGATATCCTCCAGGTCATGGATATGGGGTCGAAAGGCCTCAAGCATTCTCCGTAGGAGGGCATCTTCATTGATGTAGGGAAGCCAGGCCTGTGGATTTTGGCCCACCAGGTTCATGAACTGAACCAGATTCTGGAGCATATCGGCCTTCATAAGTTGGCCAGTAATCCCACTGACCTTCACTTTGTAGTCACCAGAGATCATCTCCAAGATCTCAGCCCGGCTCATACCTTTAAGGATGTCCGCCCCTACCCCTAGGATTGAGGCAATCCGAGGATCATTGGCAGTGTCAATGAATTGGAAGATAAGGTCTATAGCCATAGAGACAATTGGTTCTAGAGCCTGCTTCTCAATATCTGCTGCCATTCCACCCATGAAGGTCTCAGTCTGTTGAGAAAGGAGTTGAGTTTCTGTGGCAGTCTGTTGGCCTCTATTTCTAGGTAGCCCCTCTGCCACATCACTTACGAGGGCACCTTCCTGGAAGGATCGGTCAAGGGCACTCCACACTTGGGTGGTACCTGAGGAAATATCCATCATCTCCACCGGTTTGATAGCCTCAATCCCGGCATGGCCCAAGTTCTTCCTAAAGACCTTCCCCGGGGTCATCCCCGTCTCTAGATCTTCCTGGTTTTCCAGGGTCTCCGTAGCCACTTCAAAGAGGGGCATGAGTCGGAATTGGAGTGTGTCCACACTCATATTGGCCAGGTTGGATAGGGCCTTCTGAAGCTGGAGGACGGGTTCCACAATACCCACACCCTCAGTACGGAAGGGAATGGCTAGGGGAGAGAATGCAATATATGGGGGCTTCCGGTGATAGAAAGGATTCCGTTGAAGGACCAGCACTGTGGTGTCATTGGCCAGGAGAACATGGGCATACTCTTCGATGATCTTACCATCCCAGACCAACGGCCCATAATATTCAGTGAGCTTTACCACTGCTGTGTCAGCATTAGGCCCATTCTGGGTCATCACAGTCTCTGTCCACCGAAGGTTGGACATTTTGTATCGCTCATCAATACGCCGGGGTTGGACCTGCATGACCTTGTCCATAGGGAAGATCCCTGCCTCAGCCATCTTGATAAGTTCCCACTTGGGGATTTCAATATCCTCCAACGTCCCTACCCACCGATTAAGTTTGGAGCCGGGGAGCCAATAGAAATTATAGGGGTCTACAGCCTTCATAAAAAGGCGACCCTCAAGGATCTCTTCCTCAATGACCCGCTTTTCATGGAGGACAGTAGGTATTTCAAGAACATTAGGCGGAGCACTGGGGGCAGCCTGTCCTCCTGGTAATCCCATAGGATTGATGAACTCTCCACCCATTTGGGTAGGGAACTGGGACACTGCCTGTTGGGCATAGCCAAATCGGGGCTGGGCAAAAGGAGGTGGGGCCTCCCGGGGACTGGGCACAGACCCTAATAGAGACTGGCCCTGCTGGGCCTGGGGCTGATTGTAGGGACTCTGGATCATCCGGGTCTCAACCCGGACTTGCTTACGGGGGACCTGGCCCCACCAAAGTTTCCATACTCCTATCCCTGTGATGAAGGCCGATTCAAGGCCCTCAGTAAATTCCGGTAGGAAATAGGCCTTATCCAGGAAGAGCTTTGTGAGATCGGTCATCTGCTCGGCCCTGAGGGTTTGGATGAGGTCATCCTCATTTACTGCCTCTACATCCCAGGGTTTCTTAGCAGCCAGGAGAAGTCTTTTGATTGTGTTTGCAGCCATCTTCACTGAGGTAAAGACTTTAGGCAGGACGATCTGACTTTGCCATCCCTGTTTAGCGGAGTAGTCCTCCTCAAGACGAAAGTACTTCCAGCAACGGTCCCAGATATTCCTTCGTTGGATGAAGACAGATCTGCACTGTTGTCGCCAGGTCATAATGTACTGGGACACCTTGGCCTCAAACTCATTGGGGATGGTATTCCCAGAGGCCAGATTCTGCTGCTGATATTCTATTGGATAACTATGTTCCCAGGGGTAGATCACAGGTTAAATCCTTTTATTGCCACGAGCCACCAGAGGCCCCATCACTATTAGGACGGGCCCAGTCCATGGTATTTGCCCGGGTCTGATCAAGCATGTAAAGATACTTCTGTCTCATACGGATAGGCAGTCTATTTATTGCATCTCCAGTAGGATTTCCCAATCGAAAGGAGTTGGCCTTGTCATATTGATAGCCCGAGGACTCCCGTCCTCCTTCCACCGCTGCTCCATCACTTACAGTAGGGGGATCTGCTGAAACCCCAAAGTTCTCATACCGGCTCATCACAGTTTTATTCTTCTCAGGATGGTCATTCCAAAAGTATTGGTATCCATCACTCTGTGAAGGAGTGGGGGTCTTAGCTGAGGCCCTAGCCAGAAGATTAAGGACATCATCAAAATTAAAGCCAGGTGTGGAGGGGAAGGGCATATCTAATAAAGTCCTAACTGTGATGGTCGTTGAGAGGGGCGTTGCTCTGGACCACCCCATCCATACGTGGAGGCCACATTGAAGTACTTGAGTGGTCTCACCACTGGGTTGGGGTTGGAGTTCATAAAATATTTACAATCATCCATAGCATGATTATGCTTATTGACCATGGTTTCCTTATAATTTTGAGTCTCCAACTGCCGGTGGGTCATTTGTGTGTAGGTAGCTGATTCAAACTCATCAATCATAGCTGGGCAGCACTCAAGGATCTTAAAAGTCACCTGCTCTGGGACCCAGTGTTGATTCATCTTAATGAGCCAGGACTGCTCATCATTATTACCCCGCATCCACTTAGAAATCCCTAGGGACTCAAACTGTCTCTTCACTGTGGTGACTCCACCAGTTTTCATATCCCGTTCTTTGAAATTGTCGATGTCAGGGTCATGGGCAATGTACCGGATTTGGTCCCAGTAAGGGCATGACTTGAGAGCAGAGACAAAATCGAATATATTTCTACACGGTTCATAGAGTTCCCAGAGGGCATAAGTAACTCCATCAACAATGGTGTACACATGGAAGCTGGAAGGGTTATTTTTACCGTAATCAAATCCTCCCCACATTGGAAGGTGCTTTGGCCAGGCATTGAATTCATAAGGCCCTTCCCTTACGATGATCTCTGATCTACGGGATTTGATCTCAGGAAAGACCTTTTGCCCCATGTAGGCATCATAGATGATCTCGTATTCCTGCTCAAACTCGGCCTGCTTTAGACCCTTTCGGGCTGCATCCCGCCACTCTGGAGATCTTTTACGGGGATCAGCAGTATAATGTAGTGTGCAAATTGTAAAGCCATTTTTATCATTAGTAACAATTCGCAGACCCGTTTGTTCATGAATTACCCTACCCACACTAGTACTTCTCCTTCACCCTTCACTTTGGGGCCTACTCGGTCCCGCCACTCTTGAATGGCCCGTTTAGCCCCAGCCAATGTCCAATCATCAAAGACGATCTTTGCTCCATGGTTGAGGTGTGACTCTAGGAATTCCAGGACTTGGCGATGACTCCAATACCAATCACAATCTACATGGACGAGGGAGAAGTGTACTTCATCATTCACTAGGCCTAGTGTATCTACAAAACGCCCCTTGATTGCTGTGATATTAGGGATTCCGTGGAAGAGGGCCTCAGGCTCTGCGGATGGTTTCCACTTACCGGGAGGATCTGAACTATCTTCATCCCCACTATAATCCTCTTGGGGCATTCCCTCAAAGGTATCAAAGGCCCAACAAGTCCGGGAGGGATCAAGAGAGGCCAACTCCCTTGCCCCATTCCCATTATAGACTCCAAACTCAGCAAAATCTCCAGGTACCAGTGGATCAAACAACTCCTTGAACTTATCCAACTTGTGAGTCTGGGATGGATACTCCCGGTCTAATTGTTCAAATACATCCATTACTTGGCTTTGGGAACGAAGGGCTGAGCCTGCGGAGTCCCATCCGTGTTATAGGATTGGGCAATTCCACCAATCACAGCATTTGCTCCACCACTCACCACGAGGGGTAGGGGTGTACCAGTACTATAAGAGGCATAAGCCCCAGCACCAGTAGCAAGAATCTGTAACAGAATTTGTAACCAACGCGGCATTTATTTCTCCTCTCCATTGTCAGCCCGGTCCAGTTCATTTGCATGAACTATTGCGTTCTCACAATGGTCTTTTTGAATTTTATCTAAAACATCCTTCCCTGCTTCTGCGATAGGGTTGCCCTTATTTGCAGCCCGACCCGTCTCACTAGAGATGGTCTCCTGGGGAGGGGCTCCAAAGAGGGAGGCTATAGCCCGATCCAGATTGTACAAACAGTTGAGGACTGACTTTTTTAGGGAATATGACATAGTTCAAGTAGCTCCTGCAAAGGTTGGTCAAGGCCCTTCCCCTTGACTGGGGGGTTAAGGACTTCAATCCCCACCCTACGGGCTGTCTCTTTCAAGTAGTTCTCTGTGTTATTTCCATCCTCAGGAGGTGCCCACCGATATACTAACTGTCTCAGAGTATCTCCCCTAGCAATATCTAGGGCGAGTTGGTGGTAGAGGCCTCCAATCCCTTGGGCTGGGGAAGAGAAGACTGTAAAATTGCGGACTATCTTAGCTGCTGGGAGCCATGGAGCTGCCCGAAGATCTCCAGGGTTGTTGTCCCTAGCGGGGACTGAGTTGGGAGCAAAGTACCCTTCTGCTGTTGCAATAGCACCTGCAAGTTTAACAAGAAGATCATTCATAAATTATTGACGATCCAATTATGGAGCCACAGAGGTAATTTAAAAGTTATACATGCCGGATAATGCCCCATATTCATAGACACTATACTAAAAGGCCCCCAAAAAATGCAGGAAGTTTTTCCATCTTCTCGATATATTTTTATGGATCCCTCTTTTCTTTTTTGTGTCATGCTTCCTCCACCCTATCCCTACAAACCTGCTCAAACCAAGATCTATTTGCCGAGGAGATCATAGAGTATCTTCCTCCCATCATGATGGCTGGTTTGACTGCTGCAAAGGAGGCCCCAGCCTCTAACTGGAATGCAGCCTCATCAGCAAAGACTCCGGTGGGGTGGAACTGACGGATCTGGTCTGGTCCTTGAGGGAAGCCTAGGATCTCACTTTTTTGATCTAGGAAGAACAACTCCCCAGACTTGGCATTGCCTTTCGAGAACTGGGCCCGGCCAATGGCCTTCTTAAGAAAAGCCGGTGTCTCCCGGTAAATTAAGTCAGCTCTTTGTACAAGTTCCAATGTTTTGAATGCATCCTCAGATTGGAAGATATGTTGCCTGCCTTCATGGAACATGGCATCCCAAGTAAATAAGGCAATCATAAGCCAGGTGGCCATCATGTCCCGGGATTTCTCAATTGCAAAATACTGAGAAGTGACCCAGGCCTGAATGATGGGAGGCATATACTCCATCAAAGTAAAAGGGCGAATTGCTGGGAGGAGTTCAAAATCCTCTAGGAGCTGCCTCAATCCATTCTGATGTTTGTCATGGATAATTTCATTGTGGAAGACCCTTCGGTCTTCCACTACCTCTGTCTGACAGGCCCGGCATGTATAGATCTTGTGAGGGTCCTTAGTGTAGACGTAGGGGATCTTGTCTGGGTGCTGAGAGGAATCCAACCAGTAGATTGGGTCTTCTGCACATTTGACCCACTCACTTTGCCCATGGAGGGCCATTACGGCCTGGCGCTGGGCTTTTGGGAGTTGGGCTAAGGCCCTGAGATTTAATCCTGCCACTTGAATTGATCTTCTAGAGATTTCTCTAACTTGTCCCAGTAATCCTCTGGCAAACCTACTGTCGGGCCGAATTGAGCATTACTGTAACCTGTGTTGCCCACTGGTGAAGTTCCTCGATATGGGCCTCGTCCTTCTCCAACTGCTTGCTGAGGTAACGAACTTGCCACCCCAAGCTGCCAAGCGTGGCTAATAGTAGGCATACTCCGACTAGGTGTTTGGTCTGGACGGTAAGCTTTTTCGGGAACTTCATGGGTAATCCTCCTGTAAATCTTATCCCCTGTAGTGGTGCGGTGCAGGAAATCCTGCTCCACAACCAGGGCTGCGGCTGCTGAGGCCACATCTAGGCAATGTTGGATGGAGCTTTGGAGGCCAAGGTATGCTGTAGCAAACGCTGCAATGACTGTGTCCCCTGCTCCATTCACACATTGGACTTGCTTGGCCCATGCGGAACGGGTAGTAACTACCTTCCCATACTCTACAAAGCTCATTCCCTGTGAGCCCTGTTTGAGGACTACTCGGGGAAACCATTCATATTTATCTTGGTATTTGTCCCACTCGGTCTGGTTTGGAAAGAGGATGGCATTGGATTGGAGCCAAGGACTGGGGTCTCGTTTTGTATCGACAAACAAAGGAGCTTGCATTCCAGCAAGTATCGAGGTGATAGTGGAGTCAATAGCCCCTTTCCCATAGTCCGCTACAATCACTGCATCTGCATCCATCAGGGGCAGTAGATCTGCCCTCTGAAGGGGCTTACAGAAATCCTGGAAATCAAATCGGGCCATTTGATGCCCCTCAGGGGTCACTAGCCGGAACTTCCAAGGAAAGTTCTGTCCCTCAGGTTGAAGTACTTCTGCATCAATACCCAGGGCCCTTACATTGGCTAGGACATTTCCGGCCATTCCAGGCAGGGTCTCTGGTTGGGTTACATCCACAACAGGGATGGGGGCCTCAGCTGAAAGTCCTCGCACCTTCCCAATAAGATATGTATCCCAGCCCACGTCTCCTACAATAAAGATCTTCATTGCCCATTCCTCAACCTAACAATTTCTTTTTTAAGAAAATCTATCTCTACATCTTTATGAGCTAATTGAATCTTTTGGAAGTCAGCATTATATTGCATCCAAGAAGGAATTAATGCTGTTCCAATTCCAGCATTGACAAGAGCCTCAACTGTTTTATCATTAAGCCAATTTTCTGCCATGCACCCTCCAGGTGAGTTGTGCCCCCGCCCCTTGATGTAATTCCCGGGCCACCGGTAGGCACGGCATAAAGTCCAAGTGGGGAGGGCAACCACAGGGACCGTAGGCCCGGGAAACTTATAGGCCTGACTAGGCCTTAACTTGTTCTACTAGGAGTATCTTCTCTCTGCTCCCACACAGGTTCTCGCTGACCATCCACATTGGCCCAGGACCGAATCCTTTTTCCATCATAACCTAAGAATAGGGGCTCGGGGGAATCCCATTCTGGGGACTCAATTAGGAGGCCAATCTTCCGGGACATGGCGGGGTGGACTAGGAAGTCAGTCACTTTTCCACTAAGGGGGACTTCCCCATCTGTGTAGTGGATAAGGAGAGAGAGTAGGTCTTTAGGGTCGAATACGAGATCTTTGGTTCCCATATTAATACTAATGACTAAACTCGTTTGGAATTACATTTTTCATGCGTAGTTCTAAATTTTTACGCGTATTAATATATTGTTCTGGAAGAACTTCCATATCTGCCATTTCACTAGTCGGGACCACTATTTTTCCTTTAATCTTAATAGGTGTACTAATCCATTTTTGGTTTCCTTGCCAACTAGCCTCTACTATGCAGCTCCTACATGGTTGTTCCACTAAGTCAAAATCATGTCCATTCCATCTACCAAAATGCCTACAAGTTACCACTAACTCACCCCCCAAACCCGCTTCAACTCAAATGATATGGACTCAGGTGGTTGAGGTCCACTCCAGGTCTCGGAGGAGACCTTCAAGGCCATTTTCATAAGGGCCTTATTGAATAGAAGTGTCTCACACTTGGAGTCAGCCGGAATGGACTCAGTCATTCCAGCATAGTCCTGGAAGATCCTGAGAATGTCATCAATACCGATAATTACCAGTCTGGCCTTCATAACTTGGGCCCTCCTTGCCCACAGCTAGAGGTTAGAGATCCCCATCAGCCCCACTGCCACTCTCCACTCGGAACTGGTCCGAGCCAGAGAGATTACCAGCACTGTTGGGATAGCCTGAGTTTTGGTGCTCCGCATAGGGATGCAACAGTTTGGGCAAGCCCTTGTAATGGAGCATATGACGGGTATCTCCAATGAGGGCCATGTCTTCGGGGATGGGATGTTCCACACCCCGGGCCCGACCAGGAGTGGCCCCACTACGGGCCGCCTCAGGGTTCTTGGCCCCTCGGGAGGTGTCACTGGATTTGTACTCGGGCTGCTTTTCAACCCGGTTAAACTCTGCTGAACGATTGGGATTAGCCATAAAAAAAAATTATCTCCTTTAGATTCTAGGAATTACGCTTCCTTTGCGGACCCTAGGTGGTCGATGGCCAGGGATGAATCTGACCGGAGGGATAAGTATTGCTTCGCTAACTCCAACAATGCTGGATCATCTTTAAAATGACCCAAGCCAATATTGCAGTTATAACACAATAAACCTCTTATTTTGTTTGTTTTATGATCATGATCCAGAACTAGTCCGCCCTTGTCCGTCCCAGATCTAAAACAGATAGCACATATACCATTCTGTTTTTCATAAAGATCTCGAAGAGTTTCCTTTGTAAGACCAAAGCGCCTATAAGCCAATACCCACTTCATAGATTAAGAAAAAATAATGTTAAAATTGCCCTTTAGGTGTAACCTTTTGCCTAGTTTATACGTCTTATATGCTAGAGCATAAGCGGCAGCATATAATTCAAGGGCCAAAATTATCCTTTTAGGATTGTTCCTCTAAGTCCTTTAGAATCACTGAGCCCCTCGTTGACCCACATCCTTTGGTAGGTCCAAATGCGGGGCAAGCTTGTCCCTCACTCCCCTTAATCCATCCATAGACTTTCTCCTCATCTCTTCCCTAGGCCGGACCCAGGACCCACCCATGGATTGGTCCACCTTAGTTTCGGTCTTGGGGCTATGGAGTGCCTGGTCAACAAAGGGGTTTCGATTTCCCTTGTTGAGATTCCGCATAGGAGTGGCGGAATCACTGGGGATGTTGTTCATTTCACCGGCCATGGTCTAGGTCCCTCTGATCCACTGGCCATTCAAAGTGTAAGCAGTGTTAGGGTCCTCAGCATACTTATTGGGGTCTTGGCCTGGGTCTGCCCCAAACTCCCCATGGTCATCCGTATCATCAGTGCCCTTCACGTAGTGGGACTGACTGGACTCACCCTCTCCAACATTGGGGTCCTTGAAGAAGCGTCTTTCCTTCACAGTCACAGTCTCAGCAGCCCCATCCAGGCCATCCCGGTAGTGGAGGGTAGGGCGAATGGGGATGGTGAAATCCCTCCGTTGGACCTGGTCTTGAGGGGCAATCACCGGTAGGGGAAGGCCATAGAAGATTTGGTCACTTCGGTTGGGAGGGTTGTTGGTTGGGCTCCCGGCCTCAGTGGGCCCAATGTTCTCCAGGTTGTAGGTCGTGTCATTGGTGGGGCCAGCCTTGGGTTTGGAGCCAGACCGAGCAGGACCAGGACGGGGGCCAATAGAGGCCCGAGTTGCTTTATTTGCCATAGTTATCTATCCCTAAATGCACAAGTGTAACTGCAATAGTTGGTGTTTTTGAACCAAATATCTGGATTGAACTAGTGCCCACATACCCTACATTTATATTTCTTTATTTCCCCTCCCATAGGACACAACATGCGTCCCCACAAATCTCATCAGGGTCATCCCCAGCCGAGTTCTTATCTACTAGGTGACAATCCCCTTCGGGGCTAAAGTACTCACATCGCTTACAACTTGCTCCCTCGACTGCTGAGGCATATCCTGCTTCCAATTTGGATAGGACATCCAGGGATTGGTCTCCGAGGGAACATGGAGGCCCGGGCATAAAGTATCCACAGGAGTCCCCTGGGAGGATCTTTCCTTGGACAATTGCACAGGCTTGGGACTCTGGGATGAAGCCTGCACAGTCCTGGCAGTCATATCTGGCCCCACTTGCGTGGAGGTAAAGGACTGAGGATTTGGGAAGTTTGTCCACACTAGTGAGACCTCTCCCGTCCCCGCTTGACATCTCTCTCATGCTTCTCCTGCATGGCCTCGCCCTTGGGAGTCTCTTTATTTCCTTGCATCGCCCCCATATTATTCATTGCCCCATATACATACTTATCTGCCCGCTTACCAGTGAATCCCTTCTTGGCGGCTTCTGCTTTGAGATCCTTCTCTAGGAACTTAGGCATCTCAGTTTATTCTCCCTTCACAGTGTAGGGACACTACTTTACCGTTATCTGTAAGGTAACAGGTGAAAAAGGGAGCGGAGTGGCCCCCGCATCCGGTGAGGGACCCGATTCTACTGTACCACTAGCAGCAGTGACAAGGTAACAATAGACAACTCCTACTTGAACTGGAGTGTCCACATAGGTTAGACCCGACACTGGAGTGAGGTTGATCTTGGTAAACCCATCCGTAGTTGTTGGAGCTTGGGCCGGACAGGCAGATGTTTGACGATAGACATTGTACTGAGTCCCTTGGGGGTTGTTAGGGTCAGTCCAAGTGAGAATCACTTGATGAGCTGTTTGGGTATGAAGGACTCCAATCAAGAGTAGGGCCAGTGTGAGAAGTTTCTTCATTTACCCTTCTTCGGTCCCTTCCAACCATGGGAGTAGGCCGCAGCTACCTTCTCAAAGTTGTCCCTTTTCTTCTCCGAAGAAAAATGGCGGACCTCACCACTGGACATTTTGAGACCCTTCTTTCCTACCTTAGTTCTCAATTCATAGATCTTCATTATTTTAACCCTTTCACCCTCACTACCATCCCCCTAGGAATGTGTTTGATATCTCTAAATCTCCCATCAGGCAACTTGTCCATCCCCAAGCAAACCGCTTTCTTGTCCTGTCTCAAAAGGTAGCCAGAGCTGAGAAGGATCATTTTGGAATGTTCCAAGGCCTCCTGGGGTGTTTCGTAATCCCCGTGCTGAAATGCATCCTCCCAAGTCACTTCCACCGGGAATCCTAGTTTGATCTTTGCCATCCTTTGTCCTCTCCATAGCTTCTTTTTGTAGGAATGTCTTGAAATTGGATATTGCCTCTTGGTGCCCTTGCCGATCCAGGACTACATCTATGGACTCTCCAAAGGGTCGGGCCCCTTTACAGCGGGGAACTCCACCTGCACCGGCTGGGACCACATCCACCCGGAAGGACATCTGGAGGACTGGCTCATTGCAAAATGGGCAATTCTGTTGTTGTACGGCCAGGAAGGGTCCTTGGCATCCAGGGCACTTAGCCACAAGGATTGCCGGGGGCCACTTGTGACCGTTGGTACATACTAGCCAACTACAGGGCTGGAGCTGTGGGGCAGGAGCAAAAAGGCCCGGCTCCTGTTCCATGGGTTGAATTTGGTCCTCTACCATTGCCTACCCTCTTAGGACACCGCCTTGTGGGCGGTGGTTATTTCTAAAAAACCCAGTCTACACCCTCCCCCAGTATACAACAACATAGCCTTAGGCTATGTTGTTGATAAGAAAGGAGTTATATCTATTGATTCTAAAGGATTTATTAAAATTCCCTAATGAATATTCCTTCATGTGGGGAGGTTATTTGGGGTTATTTTTGGCCTAAAAGTGATACTTTTGGCATCACTTTATGGAATTTTTTTAATTTTTATTTTCATTTGGAGGTGTCCTAAGTCGTGTATTTTCATGGAGGTAGCTAGGCCCCCACTCTGAGACCGGCCCGGCCTGTAGTGATTGACCCTATCCCCGGCTAGGCTGGGGTCCTTAACTACGGGGCTGAGGTGCTAGGACTTTATCATGTAAAGTACTCTATGGACCATCCGGGAAATCCCTGATACAGTAACGTAACAGTACTTCTGGTACTTGATAGCCGATGGTTAGTAGTGGTAGCATGGTGGTGAAAGGAGGCAACCATGAGAGTATTCACTAGTTGGAACCAAATGCTAGACTATGGTAAGACTCTAGATGGTCAGGCATCAGTGGTCAGACTGGCAGAGCATAACTACTATCTAGCCTACACTCTAACCCCGAATCCAGCCCCAATGAACTGTGGGGTGGGATATAGCCTAGTTGGGGAATGGCAAAGGGGTGAGATTATCTTACGTTAGGTGGCGCATCGGGAAAATCCCCTAGTACCGTGCTAGGGGAAATTCCTGATAGGAAAACGAAAGTTAACTGGGGCACAATCGGCACATGAGGCAAGCAAACCAAACCGGGCAGGCTGGACTAAGATCCGACCTGGGAGTAGGGCTTGCCTCTGATTCACCCGCTGAGCAAACCACCACGGGCAAGGTAGTAGCCAGTGACCTGACAGCGGACGGGTATAGCAGAGTTTGGATGTATGTAGTAGACTTCGATTAGGAGAACAACAATGCAGAACATCGCTTTTAACGTGAAGGGCAGCATCTTGACAGTTACTTTGGATCTGGCCAAAGAGGGGGGACAGTCCAAGTCTGGTAAGTCCACCGTGGTAGGGTCCACCCAAGGGAATCAGCTTGTTCACACCACGGCCGATGGCAAGCGGGTTATGCTTGGAGTGAACTGCTACAAGATCTAACAGGGCAAGGGGAGTGTACGGCTGGCGACAACCACACTCCCCACAGTCCACCCCAGGGAGAACAGGGCAATGAGTCAACGGTACTACACACTGCATGAGAAACAGGGCAATCGTTGGGTCCGGCTTACTGAGATGGGCTTCACACTGGACAGGGCCAGACGGGTCTTTCAGAATGCCCTGATCTATCAGACTTGGATCAGGGCTGATGGAGACAACACCAGAACCACTAGCAGGCTTGAACTCCGACCCATCAGGGAGGGCAGATGACACTCAAACTCACTAACTACGGATTCAAGGCCACTTGGCAGGACTCAGATGGCCTTTGGCACGAAACACTGGTGGATCTCAGGGAGAATACTTTTCATCCCTGGATGTGGGAGACCAATGCCGCAGTGGAGGAGGGGCTATGAAGGACATAGTCCTTATGGAAATCTTCAGTTCCCGTCCTGGGACTACTGAGGCAAAGTGTGACTGTGGATGGTCCACATATGGACCAGATCCTCAGCGGGTATTGGACTCCGCTCTCACTCACACCATGACTGAGCATCCTGATGTGGAGGTCCAAGCGTGACTCAGCCCCACAACAAGAAGGCCCCAATGAATCAGCACCTCATGGATAAGATCGATCATGAGATCAAGTTGGGTAGGCTCTCTCCATCGGAGGGAGCTTGCCTAGCAATGGTTGAGATCTATATCAGGTCAAACCCTGATGGCCGGTTTGCAGAGATGTTGGTTTCATTACTGGGAGGGGAGTGATGAGAATCTGGACCCATGATAATCCAAAACATCCCCTGAAAGATCAGGCCCGAATCCTGGTCCATACCTTGGACTTCGCTAGATTTCTGTGGCTGGCAAAGTCCAAGCCCCGCCTGGCACAAGACATTCACAGGGTGGCAGGTAAAAATTGCACGGCCCGGTAAAAATTACATGGCAAAAATTACGCGATTTTTAGGGCAATTTTGGGGCCAATTGTTGAAAACGAAGGACTTGGCATTTTGGCAAACCGGCTGCAAGGTAGGCGGCGTGCAAAATTTTCCCCTCCAGTCGCCAAAGTCGCTCCTGGGTAAACTCCTGGATATAGACCGTAACCGCTTGGAGGGGGCTAGGGCACTCACGCAAGGTCAATATCAGGGCCAAGTCCGTCATAGGGGTTTAACAATTAGCCCACAAGTTGTACGTTCTAGTGGGATAGGGCTAGGATGCAAACGTATCATAGAAGCAAGTACCAGCCCCGTAGCTTGCCCCACTCAATTTGGACTGCGTCTGAGTGGTATTGACCTTGCGTGGATGCCCTACAGCGTCCAATGGTCCTATGGAGGGACCACTTGATATGGCTACACCAGCCACACCGATGCCTCAGGCTACTAAGGCCAAACCCCTGAGTGCCCTTGCACTCAAGGTCCAAAAGCAACAAGAAGCGGCTGCCGCAGGACAGTCAGGGTATGGGACAATTCCGGCATCCCTAGGACAGGGACGGGATGGAGTGTTCCTGTTGTTTGATCCCTTGGCCTTTGTTAATGGGATCGGCAGAAGTGATTCCGGCAAAACTGAAGGCTGTAATCTCGTTGTGAGTGATGAATTTACAGTCGAGATTGAAGGGATTGGGGCCGTGACCTACATGGTTGAGGGTCGGCTTCCCCTCAAGGCCAAAGTCAAGCTGGCCGGGCTTGCTCCGTTTGGAGGTGCTTGATGAAAAAGTTAGTCACAGTCACAGAGGTTGAAGGGGAGGGTCTACAATCCCTACTTGGGGAAAAGGTGATTCTCCTCTGCAACAATTACTTCTATGCAGGGACATTGACTGGCGTCAATGAAACCTGCGTTCAACTCACAGACCCTGAAATTGTGTATGAGACAGGAGAGTGGACCGCAAAGAAGTGGGCCAATGCCCAAGCCTTTCCTGCTAAAGAACTCTACGTACAGACTGCCATGATTGAGGCATTTGGACGGGGAAAGTAGGATGGGTAGGAAACATAGAGGAAGGTCTGGGTCTATATGAGCCGTCACATTGATGTAGGACATCGG
>JAGWFS010000099.1:728-1073 GCA_028867785.1 Nitrososphaerota archaeon | reverse complement strand
CTCATTTTTGCTCAATGTGGCCAATATTCCAAATGGAATGTTGCCATTTCCAGTAGCAATAAAATTAGATTCTTTATTTGGCAGTGCCATGCCCAGTTTAACGTGTAACGGCTTGTCTTGTGGAGCGTAAATTTGTACAGGAATAGTCTGAATTTGGAATGGCTTGAGTACAATTTGTCTTGTCATGTTGACATAGTAATCGATTGTATAATTTTGCGGCAATACGGATGATTTCACAGATAATACCTTGGGTGGATGCTCTTGTGTGATGGTCATGATAACAACTAATACGATTCCGGTAATCAAAACAGCAAAAACAATTGCAAGGTGTGGTGGTTTCATGTT
>JAGWFS010000099.1:0-718 GCA_028867785.1 Nitrososphaerota archaeon | reverse complement strand
CGTACTGGACAGGTATGGCTTAAAAAAGTGGCGTAGACCTCTGCAGTACGATTGTTCTAAAAGAAGCAAATTCCCTAATAGTATTTTCTTACATTTTGCCAAAAGTTTAATGTTTTTTAGTCAACTGCAATACGGTGGTCTAAATACGAATTTTCATCTTAGAAAATATGATTAATGAAGTAATGCCAATCAATAAGACTGGAATAGCAAAAGGAAATTCGGGAGTTTTTTCCGAAACTACAGCAATGCCTACAGGTTCAGACCACAGAATTACTTGGTTAGGAGGATCTGCAAAACTTGCTATTGATTGTATGGTGTAATTTCCAGCATCATGTAGCGTTATTACATGACCATAACTTTCTCCGGGTGTAGGTACGTTAGGTTTCAATGTAATCTCATTATCAAATAGAGGACATGCCCACGAATACTGTGGAGACACAATCTTGTTCGATTCATCTGTAGTCAGTGTAACAAACAGTGGTCCGCAGTAACTGACTGTAACATTGCGATTTCCATGGTTTAGTAATTCCGGAGTAACTGTTATGTTCTCCCCAATTCCAAATGTTGTTTTATTTATTATGTTGATGACTGTCAGATTTACTCCGTGGTAATTAATCAGAGTTGACTGATTTTCACATTTGTTCATTCCAATTGTTTCACCAAGTGTTGGACCATGGTCAAAATGTTGGTTACAGAAAGATAGAGTCGCTAATGTCTC
>JAGWFS010000098.1:336-1151 GCA_028867785.1 Nitrososphaerota archaeon | reverse complement strand
GATGTTCATAGGTTTGAATTTTTGAGAATTGTATATCACATGATTTACAACGAAATCTTGCCCCAAATTTTACAGTTAAAATTGAAGAGACCACACCTACTGTTATTCCCCAGATCAGATGTGAAATTATGCCGTTAATGATACTAGAAGAATAACTTTTCTGAACAAGATCAGATGCTTCAAGATAAGTCATATGTGGATCTAGTTCCGTTATGACATCAGTCATGTTAGGTGCAAGAAGAAATTGATATACTGGAATAAAAAATACTCCCAGCACCGCAGTTCCGGACATTATGCCATAAAGCACACCGTTAGAAATTTTTGAGATGTTTAGTATCTTTCCTCTATAGAGTATTATGCCAGATATTATCCCAATTATTGTAGCTACAACTACATGAATTAAAATTCCTACAATGATAGAATTAGAACCTACAATCTTTGCAAATACAAGCCAGGACAAATAGAAATCTTTACCAGCACTAATGTCAAGAAGCGTACTTGGAACAAACATCGCAAATGCGCCAAGAATGGATGATAGAGCTACAAAGGAGACCTCTTTTCTTAATGAAAAATCTACTCTAAAGTCAGACATGATTATTCTACATGATGATTATGCAATAGTTGATCATAGAACCTAATTGACTTGATGTTTACAAATTCTAACATTCCATATCTGGATAACTCTCTACCAAATCCGCTTTTTTTAATTCCACCAAACGGTACTCTAGGATCTGAAACTAGAACATTATTTACTGAGACCATTCCTGATTCTAACTCATTTGATAATTTCTCTGCACGATGAAGATCTTCAGTCC
>JAGWFS010000098.1:0-326 GCA_028867785.1 Nitrososphaerota archaeon | reverse complement strand
TATTGTAGCACCAAGACCAAATGGTGAATCATTTGAAAGTCTTACAGCTTCGTTTTCATCTTCAACTATAATAATAGAAGCAAGTGGACCAAAAGTTTCCTCTTGAAATATTCTCATCTTGGATGAAATATTTTTCAATATGGTTGGTTTGAAAAAATAGCCTGTACTTTCAACTTTTTCTCCCCCTGTTAAAATCTCTGCACCATTTTTAACGGCATCTTGTACTTGTTCTTGTATAGTATTAAGACCGGATTCATTTACAAGGGGGCCTATGTCGGTGTTTTCTGAAAGAGGGTCTCCCACCCTGAGTTTTTCAGTCTTTTCCA
>JAGWFS010000097.1 GCA_028867785.1 Nitrososphaerota archaeon | reverse complement strand
GTTCTGTCGGGTTATCGAGACCTTGATATATTATGATAGAACATAAAAATACATCATTGGCAATCAAATGTGTCAAGCAATCATATCACTCTCCAAATGAACTTGTTTCCATGATGGAAACGTTTAGACAAATGGTAAATTATTGCATCAAGATTGGTATTGAAAACAACTGTTCCACACTAAAGAAACTTTCCTTGTTGTCATATCATGAATTATCCAAGTATGAAATCCTGTCATATTACAAACTAACTGCAATATCTTCCGCATGTGGCAGACTGGCTCAAAGAAAAAGAGATATCAAGAAGGGCAAGACTCCAAAATCTCCATTTATTTCAAAACCATATCTAGTGTCATGCTATGGGTTCAAGATCAATAACATGTTACTGGCAATTCCAATAGGAGACAGGAATTACCAGCATGTATTGCTGAACAGTCATACATTAGAAATTCTTCAGGACAGGTCATTAAAAGTAAAATCATTCACAATCACACTTGACTCAATCTCATTGTCAATCAGAAAGGAAGCAACACAAATCATTCCTGAAAATGTAATTGGAATTGACAGAAACCTTCGTAACATAACAACATTTGACGGAACTACTTCCATAATGTACAAGACCAACAAGCTACTCTCAATCAAGGAAAACACAACTAGGGTAATATCATCATTCAAAAGAATGGATGTGCGAGTGAAAAAATCATATCAACAAAGACTTGGAAACAGACGCACAAGAAGAATCAAGCAACATCTACACAAAATCTCAAAGGATATCGTACAACGAGCTGTACAAACCAAATCCATGATAGTATTAGAGGATCTAAAGGGAATCCGAAAACTCTACAAATGTGGTAACGGTCAGGGAAACAAGTATCGTAGAAGACTGAATTCATGGTCTTTCTACGAGTTGCAAAGACAGATACAATACAAAGCATCTTGGGAAGGAATTCCAGTAAGTTTCATAGATCCAAAGCGCACCAGCCAACTCTGTCCAGCATGCGGCGGCAAATGCCAAGAGGACAAGTTCCAACTTCGAAAATTGTGGTGCACTAATTGTAAGAAATCAATGGACAGGGATGTAGTCGCATCAATGAACATTGCTTACAAGGGGTGGAGTAGGTTTTGCCATCCTAGAGGGCTTTCAGATGAAGCGATGA
>JAGWFS010000096.1 GCA_028867785.1 Nitrososphaerota archaeon | reverse complement strand
AACAAAAATTTATTTCTAATCTAGACACATCATCACCCTTGTTATAATCCTTCCCACGAAGTGCGGAAGGGATATAACCCTTGCGGCCACAGTGAATGCGTCTTTTATCCGTAGAGACTTCCCGTCAATTACGCGGCTGTCGCGCAGAGAAATCCTCGTGCATCCGCCTGTCGCCCCCGACTGCAGCTGACGGTGTATTTCCATTTGAGACGGTCTCCGCGAAAATAGCCCTCCCGAACGCTGAGGATATGCATATGATAAAATATGGCAATCCGGAGGGAGGGAGAAGGGCATATGAGGTACTCCATACAGAATGTATAGAGACACCGTAATTGCCCGTAATGTAAATGTAGCGGAACGTCTAGTCCCTACAATTTACGTTTGTCATAACATACAATCTCATACGTTAGTATGCATACAGGCGTTGTTAAGCTTGAAACGTTTACGCCGGTGTAGCTCGGTCAGACGTAAAGTATCATCAGTGAGTGAGACGTGCACAGCGCAGCGTATGCAACTGCACAGATACAAAGGTTTGTATGGATAGTTCTCATGAACACGATGTAAAGACATCGTATGCAGGGAGATGTCACTTACATAGGTGCCATCTTGTGCCTTTGGTGGCCGCAAGATCGGGAACGTGTGTTCCATACACGCCATTAGGGAAGACTTTTCGTCCACGTAGGCGAAGAGCCACCTAGGGATCGAGAAAGTCGTACCTATGGGGGTACGGGCGGGGGGGGACGCACCGCGGACCCTGTGGGGTCGGGGGGGGGTAAAAATGCCCCTTTTTGGGCGGCATTTAGTACTGTATATTTTGGTGGGTTTTTCCGAGAGTCCCATGTTCCGCTGAAGGCGATGAGGACCCTGTCGGAAGCCGTTGCGCCGCCGGGAGGGGGGGGTCCCCCCGTCCGCGGGATGGGCGCGTGGCCGGGCAGACATCCCACAAATACAGTTTCCAGGGTCCCTACGGGACTACGCAACAGTCACTTGCGGTTCCTTGGTCGCACCCAGACCATATCTAGATAGAGGGGCTTGACAATCGCCCTGACTGCAGCGAAGCGCGGAGCGGCAAACAAAAATCAATTTAATTTTAAGTTATCTGTTTTCTTGTTACCATACGTTCCCACGAAGTGCGGAAGGTATGGAAACCTTGCGGCCA
>JAGWFS010000095.1 GCA_028867785.1 Nitrososphaerota archaeon | reverse complement strand
GGCGTCCTCGGCCTCGTTGTCCCGCAAGGCACCTTCACCGGCAATCTCACCTTCGCCACCTCAACCGATAACGCCACCGGTCTCACCTCGTCACTCGTCATCACCGGGGCAGGCTCAACGCTCACGTACACACCGAAGCTCACGGGAACGCTTAACGTCGGCAATGGCGGCACCGGCGCCACCTCGTTCACTTCAAGCAACCTTTTGTATGGAGCAGGCAGTGGCGCACTGCAAAGTGTTGCCACGACGTCTGTATCCTGCGGCGGCTCTAACTCATGTACATCCTTCACTGCAATTGGCGCGGCACCAATCACGATCACGGGGAACGGCATCACCTCATACGACGCCTTCACCCATGCGCAGATAGGGCAGTCGGCAACGACTTCAGCACTTGGTATTGGTACGACAACGCCGTTCAGCCAACTCTCAGTGTCTTCATCAACCCCAGGCAACGCACTCACGTCACTCTTTGCCGTCGCGAGCGATACGAACGCCACGCTCTTCAACATCCTCGGAAGTGGCAATGTCGGTATTGGATCAACGACACCCGGTTCACTCTTCGGCATCAACAACGTTGCGAACTTCTCGACCGGTACTTCAACGCTCTATGGCACCGGACTCAACGTGCAGGGAATCTTCAACGCCACGAACGCCGCAACCTCGTCCTTCTCACAAGGCATCAACCTCAAGAATGGATGCTTCGCCATCGGCGGCAACTGTCTCACCCTCTCCTCCTTCACCGGCACCCTCGGTATCGCAAACGGCGGCACGGGCACAACGACCGACGTACAAGGCCAAGTCCTCTACGGCGGCAACGGTTCCTATCAATCAGTCGCCACCTCCTCCATCGCCTTTAGTGGTGCATTCAGCGGAGCCTCATCACTCGGCGCACTCGTGGGCGGTACAAACGCAAGCATCGATCTTGCGACCAACGGCGTCTCTCTCACCAAGCTCGCCCAGATTGCACCCAACACCATTCTTGGAAACTCAACCGGCGTCACGGGGAACGTCACCGCCTTCGCCACGACTTCCTTGTTCACCTTCGGCTCAGGTATCTCTAACTCAGGAGGCATCATTAGCAACTCGGGCGTCCTCGGCCTCGTTGTCCCGCAAGGCACCTTCACCGGCAATCTCACCTTCGCCACCTCAACCGATAACGCCAC
>JAGWFS010000094.1 GCA_028867785.1 Nitrososphaerota archaeon | reverse complement strand
AAAAAATATCCCGCAATGTTAATTGGAAGAATGGGAGTAGACAAAAAATATCGAGAAAAAGGAATTGGCTCCGAGATGTGCCTTTTTTGCAGAGGCCTGGCTATAGAAACAAGCCATGAAATAGATGCAGATGTGTGATGTTACATACCACAGACGCCCAAGTTCCATTTTATAGAAAATCAGGATTTGTCAAATCCGGCAATCCAACAAGAAAAGATATAGTCTCAATGTATGTCAGAGTAGTTTAGAATATCAGATCATGCCAAGCCTGATCTTTTTCCCTTTTTAACTTCTGGCAAATTGTCTCTTGGATACAATGTACTTTATCAGAAAGATCACAAAGACCAAAAAGCGTACCAGCAAGAGCTCGTTTATTGTATCAATACCAAAGAAGCTTCAAAGAAAACTTGAATCGCATAATGATGAGATAGCAAAGAGACTTGCAAACTTTTCACGGCTACGCTATTTCTGCGATGATATCGAAGACTCGAAATGCTTTCTGCTCAGCATATGGAGCTGTGAGCTTCCACTAAACTCTGTACATGATAAAGCCAGGACAACTACAATACAGAGGAGCGGCAGGACAAGCAGGTATCTCATCATTCCAAAGACGGTATGCTACAGGTACGGGTGGAGCGCGGGAACCAATCTTGTAATCGGGTTTGATTACAACATGGACGAGTTTGTGCAGGGTTCCATATACAAAGACTGTAACTTTGTGCCAGTGGAAAAGCCAGAGGCCTGTGTCATAAAGTTCCAAAGATATCAGGACATGAAGAAGCTCTACCAGAAGAGACTTGCAAAGAAGAGAGAGGATCTTGCAAGGCGTGAGAGTGATGCATACTGGAAAACACGTAACAGACCTTCTTACTATGATGTTATAATGGACAGGATAAAATGTGAAAGAAAAAACATGCACAGGTTTGTCTGGAACAGACTTTATGAGATGAACCTTGTTGCGGTACCATATAGTGATTTTGTAAATCTTCGAGCAGAGATGGAAAGGGACAGGAAGAGAAAGAGACGTGAGTTTTTGCAGAAAAGATTTGGTGTCAGGACAATATGGCGCTACAGAAAGGATCTTGCCAGCTCTGGCAGAAGATACGGATACGATTACGATGCACGCCGTGAGAAGATGCTTGATGATCCAGACGCGTACATCGAGGCCAAGGGTGACGAACCGGAACTGTATGGACAAGAGAGAT
>JAGWFS010000093.1 GCA_028867785.1 Nitrososphaerota archaeon | reverse complement strand
AACCGTCAAGAACTCTTCTGCCCAGTGTGCCATTTACTTGATATGATACAAATAAGATCTTATTTTTCTGGACTGGTGCAATATTTTTAAAGTATTCAAGCACTGGTCCACCTTCTAGCATACCAGATGTTGCCATAATAATTGATGGACCTTCGCGCAATGGTTCTTCTCTTGCATCAGAATGCTCGATGTTTGTGAAATATTCAGAATCAAATGGATTATCATCTGTCTCAAGGATCTTTTGTCGTAGTTCTCGCGCAAGATATTCTGGATAAGATTCATGTATTGCAGTTGCCTCGGAGATCATTCCCTCTGTAAATACTGGTGCTTCCATTAGTTGTCCTTGCTTCATGTATTGATCGATTACCATCATCAATTCCTGTGCACGACCAACTGCAGGAATTGGGATCAATACCTTTCCGCCGTTTCGTAATGTTTCATTTACCGATTTTATGAAAGCGGCCTCGACCTCCTCTCTTGATGACTGGATGTCTTCTTTTGCACCATAAGTACTCTCAATCAATAATGTCTCTACTCTTGGAAAGTTCCAAGATGCACTCTCAAAGAGCATTGATTTTCCATATTTTAGATCACCTGTATAGACAAAGTTGTGATTACCGTTTCCTATATGAAAGTGGCAACTTGCAGAGCCCAGAATATGACCTGCATTTGAAAATACCAGTTTGATATCAGGGGAAATATCCGTGACTGTTCCATATGACAACGGAATGGTCTGTTTCATAACTTGCTTGACATCACGCTCAGAATACATGGGAACTCGACCTTGGGCTGCTGCAACCTTGATCGCATCAAGCTGGATTAGGTTCATCATTGGTAGGGTTGGTTCAGTACAGTAGATTGGGCCCTTGTAGCCATACTTGAACAAGACGGGTAGGAATCCTGTGTGATCTAGGTGGGCATGACTGATTACTACTGCATCAAGCTCATCTAGTGTCATATTTGGCCAGTCAAGGCGTGGAAATGCCTCTATTGGGTTCTTTGCACCAGGGTTTATGCCACAATCAATTAAGATCTTGCTTTCATGAGTGGTAAGCAGCATACAAGATCTTCCCACTTGGCTAAATCCTCCAAGTGTCATCAGTGAAACCTCTGCGTCTTCAGAGAGTTTTGGACGAAATATTTGCTCACCTACCTGTCTTAGGTGTTTGCTTCGCTCAGTTGAGGAAATTTTGAGGTTATAGTTTATAGTTT
>JAGWFS010000092.1 GCA_028867785.1 Nitrososphaerota archaeon | reverse complement strand
GCCGCTGTCTCTCTGTGATGGTGCAAGGCCGGCATACGCTACGAGCTTCTCAGGCGTTGCAAACCTCTTGATGTCTACAATCTCCGAGATTACAGTCAGTGCCGTAACGTAGCTTATTCCTGGAATGGTCATGAGCAGCCTCACCCTGTCATCGTCTCTTGATATGGATGCCATTCTTGACTCGAATGCGTCAATCTGTCTTTGGAGAAGCTCGATGCCATCAAGGTATGCATCCATTGCCATCCTGTCTGTCGGTGTCAGCGTAATCTGGCGCAGCCATGCAATTCCCTTCTTTGAGAACATCTTGTAGTATGGAAAGTCATGTTCGTATTTTGCTAAAATTGAATGTATCTTGTTCTTGTAGTTGGTTCTTGTTCTTACCAGTCCCAGGCGCGTCCTGACAATGCCTCGCAGCTCCCTGTACTCTTTGTCAGGAACAAACGATTCGTATATCATGTCAGATCTCAGTAGATCTGCAAGTACTTCGGAATCAAGCTTGTCGTTTTTCAATTTGGCCTGCGCGATTATTCTTGTCTTGGCAGGATGCGCGAGTATGGTGTCGATCCCATTGTCTTCAAGTGTGTCATGCAGTCTTATCCAGTAGTTGGCAGTGGACTCGCATACCGCCCTGATCTGATCATCGTATCGTTCCTTGATGTCCCCTATGAATCTGAGCATCTCTGCGGAGTTGTTGCCAAAGATGACCTGCTGCAGTACCTCTCTTGAGGATCCCTTGACTGTTGCAAAACACTTTTTCTTGTGCACGTCAATTCCCACGTTTATCACTATTTTTCACCTCCTTTTTGTGAAATGCCTGATGCAGCGGAATTCTCCCATTCATCGTCATTGCGATATTTTGTTTTCCGCTTACTCCGAGTCAGTCTACAGGTCGCCTTTGTGGTATCATCATACCAGAGCAGTAAACCATCGACTTTCAGGCCATACATTGAAAATGGTCTACTTGCGCTAGAGAAAAGATTTCGTATAACATCTACAAAGCCTACATAAGTATCATTTATACAAATTCAAGCTACAGTATTGATACAGTATTCTCTTTACTATGGGATGATACAATTTCTAGAAAACATACGAAAAGAATTGTCAATTATGTTTTAGATCACATAGCCCTTCAGATGTACTGCATTTTGTGTGCCTCACAAGAAGAAAGGCGTGAAACTTACACCGGAGCAGAAGGAGTTCAACCGAAAACATTCGGGTGGAAGAATAGTCATAGAGCACACCATATCGAAGATAAAG
>JAGWFS010000091.1 GCA_028867785.1 Nitrososphaerota archaeon | reverse complement strand
CCCTCCCACCGGAGTGCGACCGGAAAACCGTGACGGGGACTGACATCCTTCTCGTTCGAGTCGAACTTCCGGATTGAAGAACTGGGAGCCGCGGCGTCGGCGGTGTGCAAGCGCCAAGCCGCCGCGGCGGGAGCCGTGAGGCTCCTCGAAACCCCCGAGCAACCTACCCCCTGAAAAAGACCGTCCTCGACCCGAACCCCCGACGGGGCCTCCGTCGCAGGGACCACCAGCGCTCTCGCGCCTTTGCCCGACGGGGGCTCTTGGTCGTCTTCCAGACCCTCTCCCGTCTCGTCGACGAGAGCCCTCCCCCCTATGCGGTCCGGGGTCCCCACACTCGGGGTCGCCCTCCCGCGGACCCGCGCGATGTGGCCCGCTTCCTCCTGATCCGCGCCCTGGAGGGGTGGTCCTTCGACACCACCTTCGCCCACCTCACCGCCATCCCGGGTCTCCCCCATCTCCTCGGCTTCCGTCGGGTCCCTCACGCGTCCACGGTGATCGGGCATGTCGACCGGATCCCCCCCTCGTACTGGCAGGGGCTCGTTCAGCAACTCAACCTTCGTCTCGGGAGAACCTTCCGTGCACCGTGGAACATCGCCGGCGACTCCACGGGGGCGGCCATGCGCGAGTACCTTCGATGGCGGGACCAGCGCCACGGGTCTTCCCGCCATCGGGACTTTGTGAAGCTCCACGCGCTCGTGGTGACCCGGGCTCAGGGACCGTGGTTCGCCGCGGTCCACGCCACCCCCAGCAACGTGACGGACGTGACCGAGCTGGGCGAACTTCTCGCCCAGCTCCCCGCTGAGATCCCTCTTGGGAACGTGACGTTGGACAAAGGGTACCAGTCTCGAAGGAACGCCCAGCTCATTGTGGATCGCGGCGGCCGCCCGGTGATGGACCTGAAGGCCTCGGTGCTGGGGGCCCGGCACAGCTACCCCAAGGGCCACACGGCCTGGAAGATGGCGCTGCGAGAACGGAGGGACCGGAGGCGGTTCCGATGTCGGTACCGCCGTCGGACCATCATCGAAGGGGTCTTCGGGGCGTTCAAGGCCCGATTCGGGGCGAAGGTCCGATGCAAGGTGTTCGAGCACCAGGTCGCGGAGATGCTAGCTCGAACCGTCGTCTGGGATGCCCTGGCGGTGGTCTACCATGAGGCCTAGAGGTCAGTCCTCATTTCCCGGTCGCACTCCCTCCCACCGGAGTGCGACCGGAAAACCGTGACGGGGACTGACATCCTTCTCGTTCGAGTCGAACTTCCGGATTGA
>JAGWFS010000090.1 GCA_028867785.1 Nitrososphaerota archaeon | reverse complement strand
ATGGAAAATGGAACTCTTGAGAATTGTGTAACATTAATCATTTTCTCACTTGGTTCTGTTGACACCACAATCCATCTTGCATGTGGAGACGGACTTGAATGAATCGAAAGATATCCCTGTAAATCTTGTTGTACCATCATTGTGATATTTCCAGTTATTATGATTGTGTCTCCAGTTTGAACTGATTGGCTTGAAAAATGAACATCATCTAATCTTCCAAAACGCGGTGGTATTCCAGTACATACTCCATGTGCCGACGCTAAAGGTAACAATGGTGCGACTATTAGCCCAACAAGACATAATGAAAATAGAGTTTTCAAACGATGTTAGTTATTCATCTTTCAAACTTTAAAAAACTGGCGTAGATTCTCTCAGTAAGATCCTTCCAGAACTAAGCCTACTGAATTCTCGAACAAATGTTTTTTAGTCAACTGCAATCCAGTGGTCTAAATACGAAATCCTATCCGTAGTGAGTTCCTTCAAATGCGTGTCCTGTATAGAGAGTATTACCAACTGTTATCACAACTGCACTATGCCACCAGAACTCAACATAGTATGATTTTCCCAATTGGGCTTGAGGCTTAGTAAAGATTTGATATGTCACTTTTACCACATGGTCATTTAGGTTTTCTACACTTGCAAGATTTAACAAAATATCACCAGAATCTCCAAGTGGTGGAATGCTTGTGTTTACTGAATTTTCGTCAACCTTCATTATATCTGGTGAGCCTATCAACTCAGACATGGTGGCGTTGGGTCTTGAAGGATATACATTTGAAATTACATCACTTGTTGTAACTTTACAGTTACTTCCAGGATAAGGGTTAAAGTCATAAGTTAATGTTATTTTCCCAGTGGTTCCAGAATGTATTGCAAACTGTGTAATACCGCCTATCATTCTGCTAGTGTCTGCACCATAAAATGTGGTGCCGTTTACAGGAAGATCATCTAGTACAAAACCATTTGTACCTACAATTGAAGACATTGTTTCAGTCATTCCACATGATTTGTTATCAAAATTTCTTTTCTCAGGTGTGTTTACTACAGCATCTCCAACTTTGTCATTCCAAGCCCACCACCCTTGTCTTGTCATCCTTCCCATGCCAGAATCAGTAACACATGCAGGAGAACCATCTTCTGATTTTATTATTAGAGTGAATCCATCTGCGCATTTGACATTTGTTGCAGTTATTCCTGATTTGAATTGCCGTAGTGGAGATTCAGGGACGATCTGTGTGTTGTTTGTTCCCACGTTAAGATAA
>JAGWFS010000008.1 GCA_028867785.1 Nitrososphaerota archaeon | reverse complement strand
TATAACCACCAGTGTGCTGGTGTAAAGGCACTGTCTCTGATTGATGTCTGGTGCAGAGATCCGTCTACAAAGTTGTCGACCTCTACGGATGCAGCGATCGATCCCATTGCGATGATGACCATCCAGATCTTCTTCAGTCTCTGGATCTCAACTTCTTTTGGAATCAGTGCTGGCATTTGTGCCATGTAATCAAGTTCTATTCTTGTTTATTTAAAGTATCAGTTGTAAAAAATACAAGATCAAATGCAACTATTTCATATATTACATCATAAAAATCTAAAATATTTAATTTAAAAAAACATTATGAATGTTAAATCCACATCAATAAAGAGGCATGATAACGATAAACATCAATGATTATCTTAACTTGTCTCACGTTTGATGGCGATCGCCAGAAGGCAGGGCAAAACATATATCGTTGTTGTTTGTCAGTTGGATTAGTTAAGCGATATGGTCGATAAGAAGTTTATTGTAGCTGCAATAGGTGTGATAGTAGCACTTGGCGCAGTTGGACCATCATTTGCACAAATGTTCCAACATGCAGAAGCACACGGTGTACAGGCACAGCTACAGAGTCGTTTCGTCAGGATAGATGATGAGACTTGGTCGAAGCAATCTGTCCAAACAGGAGATACTCTGACAGACTCTGGCAAATTTACGAGTCTCGTAGACAGAGATCTTCGAGGCTGGTACACAGTATACGGTGACTCTCCAAACGCAGGCAACAGATGGGAGATTGTAGCAAGAGATCCGCCAGGAAACGTCATCACGATTCCAGCAAACGGCGTGGTCCCATACAAGCTCACAATCAGAGCCTTGGAGCCAGCGGTATATCACATGCACACGCAGCTTAACATAGCAAGCATCGGTCCAGGTCTAGGCCCAGGACAGACAATAGTCGTCACTGGTGACCCAATCGTAAAACCAATTCCATACACAAACATCATGTACCAATCAATAATCATTGGAGTTGGATACGCAGTAACATTTGCGACAAGACCGTGGCAAGTGATTTAAAAATCACAACCCTCTCTTTTCATTTTATTATAACACACTAGTCTCGAGACTTAGAACATCCCACGCGGCGTTTTATTAAATTCCAAAGTCCACTTGCGTACATAATACACTGGAATGCCCACAGTAATAGGCAGAGCAAATACCATGCTGGCAGGCCATGAGATCATGGACGATATCACCAGATCAATGAAAAAGATTGCAACTTCGATTATGAGGCCATGAACCAGTTTTTTTATTCTATAGAAAGCAATCATCTGCGAGACAAAGCTTGGGATTAATGCCAAAACAATCTGCAGTCTAAAAGAGACCCTCTCAGGCCCGTTTTTGTTCGAGTCCACACCAAGTCTCAGGACTTGCCAATACAAAATCTTGACTATACGCAGACAGTTTAAGACAATTCAGCGCGATAGCGTCTTTGCAACGTCTCTAAAGTCTTTTATCGGCACGATTTTCACAGTGCTGGTTGCAGATATTCCGACAGCTATGCAAAATTGTTCAATGTCATGTGCATTTTTTGCGTCCAAAATAATTGTCCACTGGTGTTCAAGCACCGACATGTAAAATGCAATGATTTTTGATATGTTATGCTTCTTTGCATCTGTTTTCATCTTGGTCTGCAGATCCAAGAAAATTTTCTTGCTCTTTACATTGTTTAGCGGGCACAAATCCGGGTCGTGCACGGCAAAAACTCCAAATAGCATGTTTTTATTTCCAATCAGCGTTTAATTAAACTTTCAATTTATTTTTTCAGTTCTAGAAGAGGATCTAATCTACTAGTATTTGATTTGCAGATCATCAAAATAGGCTTCCGTATCGTCCTTGGTCCAGAGTCCTATCTGCCCTGTCTGGTAGTATTCGTTATTTGCCTTGATTAATTCACTGCCGTCAAGCCATCCGCCTATTCCCTCCGAAGATATAGTAGCTTCAAGGGTGTGCCACTGTCCAGTGCTAATAGGTACATGTGTCTCATAATTGCATACCAGAAATTGAATGTCGGCCTTGCACAGAGAGAGACGGTTGTTTTGCGGGTCTGCCATGAGTACAAAATAGTGACTGGGGTCAATGAAACGGATTATCAGCCCTGCCTGTTCTACATGATGTCCCGGCATTATCTTGAACTTTACACTGATTTGGGCATCAGATGTGTCTGGAGAATCCGGCATTACCTGCATGTGATATCCAGAGCTATTTCCTACTGGTAGCGACGCAAATACATTGGGTTTGGACGGTGCAGAATCATCCGCTTTTATCACCCACAGCCCAGATGGCGAGTTTGATTGAAAGGCTGCAAAGTCAGATGGTAAGGCATTATTTTGGTAAGAATCAAAGTTCCAGTCTTTTGAATGCCCGTAATTGAAGCTATGCAAGGAATTGTAAAGTGCTACAGATACTCCAATTGCAGTAATAACTGCAAATAGCGCATATCTTTTTTTTCTTGACAAATGAAATGTTTTGTCCTTTGACAAATAATATCAAGAATACTCGTAGTGCTGGTTGATATAAACAAACCTAATCTATTGGGAAAGTAATTTCAGAAATAAGGTGAGATTGTGATTTTACCTACGTTTTCTTGGTTTTTGTTTTGACTTCCACCTATCATATCCCCACCGTGTTATGGCAAACACGCCAAGTGAGAAAAAGAAACCGCCGACATACATGAAGATAAAATTGTAATGGTGCGGATCAGTCCTTGCTGCAAATCCCCAGTAAAATCCAATCGCAGCACTAAGAAACTGCGTTGCACAGAATATTAGCCACTTGTCTGCCATGTTAGAGTCAAATCCGCCATACTTTTTACCGTTTCTAAGATCAATTTATCATTGTATCATTCAATTTATTAAAAATGAAAAATGAGGGGTCAGCACTACTCTGCAAACTGCGAGTAAGCTCTCTCTCCGACTTGTGACAAGTCTAAGCCAATTTCTTCTTCCTTTGGCGTTACTCTTACACCACCTGGCCAAATCGCATCTTGGATTCTCCATATGAGGTATGTAATACCAAACGACCATGCAGCACCAAAGCCTGCACCCTCACAGTTTATGACAAACTGCATCGGGTTTCCAAAGAACAGTCCGTTGTGGCCATATGGATTGATACGTGTTTCACTGAATGCTCCTGTCAATAGTGCACCAGTTACACCACCCATACCGTGGACACCCCATGTATCCAACGCATCGTCTATTCTAGCTCTATTCTTTATCAGAACACAGTAGAAGCAGACTGTTGCGCAAGCGAAACCTACAATTATTGACGCCCACGTTCCAATGAATCCTGACGCTGGCGTAATTGCTACAAGTCCCGCTACTGCTCCGTTACAAGCTCCTATCGCACTTGCTTTACCAGTATGAGCCCAAGACAGAAACAGCCACCATATTGCGGCAACTGCTGTTGCAACGTTTGTGTTTTGGAATGCTTGTGTTTCAAGGAAACCTGCGAATCCTGCACTTCCTGGGTTGAATCCGAACCAACCAAACCAGAGGAGTGTAGCACCTAACATGATTAGCGGAATTGAATGAGGTTCAAATGGAGCTTTTCCATAACCTATTCTACGTCCAAGGAACATCGCTGCGGCCAATCCAGCAAAACCTGATGTAATGTGGATGACTGTACCTCCCGCAAAGTCTTCTGTTCCTATTTTTGCTAACCAACCTACTGAAGTACCCTGACTTCCAAGTGACCAGTTTGCATGTCCCACAAAGTCATACACGAATGTAGTCCATAGAACTATATGGATTAGAAATGCACTCATCTTTACCCTATCAGCGTAACCTGCAATTGCAAGTGCAGGAGTGATAGCAGCGAACATGAGCTGGAACATCACATAGGCCAAGTGTGGAATTGTCGGTGCGTAAACATCAGCCGGTGCATTATGGAAGACGTTATTGAGTCCAACCCAATCCAAGTTTCCAATGAAACCATATGGATCAGCAGATGGACCAAACATTATTGCATATCCCCAAACAACCCACTGGACACTCACAATAGCGTAGACCATGAAGTTTTGTAAGATTACTGTAAGTGCTTGTTTTCTTCTGGACAAGCCACCATACAAGAAACCTACACCACCAGGAGTCATTATCATGACGAAGACTGCTGCTGCATACATGAAAGTGGTGTCTCCTGTGTCAATACATGGCGCCTCGCTACCACCGAAGGTTCCATTTCCTGGCGGAGTCATTGGTTGTCCACAGTGAATCTCATTAGTTTTCTGCGGATTTGCAAGATTTCCAATTGGGCCAAATTGCGCCTGCGCGTCTTGCATAGCAGTGAATCCTGACATTGTAACGACCAAAGCTGCTATGGCAAAAACGAGCGGCCATTTGTGCTTAGATATTGTAGTCCCTAATGGCATTCTCGAGATTGTTTCCGACATCTTTTCGTAAAGATGAGTCCCGTCTATAAAAGGTATTTTATCCTAAAAAGTTTCTTTTATGATACTATATAACTTTGGAATGCAATTTTATTTTGATCGTTAGCATGGTATCATAAAATTTCAAAAAATCTTAAAAAAAATTATTATACAAGCTTCCAAGTATCACTAACATGGCAGAAGCAGACATAACAATATTCATCGCCACTGCAGTATCTCTTGCCATCACAATTGCCATCTACTTTGGAGAAAGGGCGTACAGATACAAGAGAATCAAAGAAGGAAAACATGCTGGAACTTATGGAATGCAATACGAAGGCGAAGGACATCCATAAAATCCACGTTATTTTTCATATCTCATTTTAACAAAGATTGATTTACTGTTACGCTATTAATTTTCCTAGATGCGGATCAATTTAGATGAAGACGAGCAAATTGTAGCCTCGCTTCCAAAGATCTGGGGAATCGCGCTTGGACTGGCGGGTTTTTTTCATAAAAGTAAGGAGGGGGTTTTGGCATTGACAAACAAAAACTTGATCTTTGTCCCGCACTATCTGTATATCACGCCCAAAGAGAGAGAGAAATACTTTGGGGATGACAAGGCAAGGGTGCTAAAGCTTGCAAATTACTCGGAGGCTGATCTAGACGAAGACGTCTCAAAGAATTCCAAGAGCTGGATAATACCATTTAATTCCATAATAAAGGCAGAGAGCGTTACGTCAAGAAAGGTAAACTTTCTCCGAGTCACATTCAAGGACGAGAAGAACAGGATAAAGAAATACGAGTTTGCAATAACAAGAGCGGTGATAAACTATCCGCAGAGACAGCCATTGACGTATTACAGTTTAGACTGGACCGAGTGGGTAAACCTCATAAACTCTCATTGTAATGTCTTGTGATTTTAGCTGCCTTGCGGATTGCGAAGTTTTTGCAGCGAGCGTGCCACTAGAAAATCTTGTTGTGCTTCGTCTTCCTTAATGAATTTTACATTGGTGAGTCTTTTTTGATATTTGAATATCTCAAGTTCGGTTGAATTGTCCTTTTTTTTGATATACAGTGCCAATTTTAGAACAGCTGCTCCATCATAGTCTTCTTTGAATTGCCTATAGTGTTCAGACGCATTTAGTGATTTGAAGAATACCCATGTACTTTGCAGTATACGCGACTCACAATAAAGGACAAACTCGTATTTAGAATCTGTCTCTACAAATCTTGCTTTTATTTCATCATCAGGAAAATACTTTAAAATCTTGTTCCATGTGTTTGCTACTTTTTTTCTCTCATCTATGAGAAGAAGTAGGACAGGCCTTACATCGTAAAGGTGATATCCCAAGCCTAAAAAGTCGTCAAACCAATCTATTTTACTATCAGTCATGTAGAGGTTTCAAATTAGATCATATTTAACATTAAACATGTAACAGTTATTTTACAATTATAATCAAGATGTGTTATATACCAGAATCGAATCAAAAACGTATTGAGTTCAGACAGAAAAAAAACAGACGAAATACTTGGAATGTCACAAAAGGAATTGTTAGATTATCTAAGAGAGACTGATAACACTTTGCAGCCAAGTGATTTGGTTCAGATAACGCCCTTTGAGCATGGTACCAAGGCCTTGTATTATCACAAGGATTCGCTAAAGAAGCCTTTCAAGACACGTGTTTTTCTAAAGAACGCAGATAATTCAGACGCATTCTAGTTTTACAGAATACATAACTTGTGCTTTGTGCATCAGTATATTGTGAGCGGGACTAATTATGCAGAAAACAGATGGGTTTTCATTGAAAAGATACAGGCTTGGTTCCAGAGGCTCCATGGTAGTCAGAGATGAAGAATCAAATTCCATCATTGGAATTTTATAAAATAAAAATTAGAATAAAAAAGTGTAGTTATAGGATGGTGTCTTTAGGTTTTAGTTCGCGCCACTTTCCGCGAGCCCAGAATCCCCACTTTTGCTTGTCTTCTGATGTATAGTAGCATTTCTCATTATGAGGGCAACTAAGACATCGCTCTGATGGCTCGATGGCAGGAGCTATGTTGTTTTTCAGCAGTGTGTTCAATATGCGAGCTCTGCGTTTTGTTTCACCCATCAGTTTCTCGCTTTTTGGAACTTGGAATTCCATCTCGTTTCCTTCTTTGTCGAAGTAGACGATCACACCTTCTGGTTTGTCAAACATATGTAGATAGGAATTTAATTGTATGAAATGTTCTGGATACGGCATTTCAGGCAATTCCTCTACTGTTTTGAATACCATTGCCACATCATCTTCTACTCTTTCAGCTCTACCAACTAGTTTTACGCCAGAACCAGCATCGAGTTGTCCCTCAACGGGTTTTTCCATAATGCTCAATGCGCTCTTTTGCATAATTTTTGTCAGCATCTGTTTGTGAGTTTGTTCAGATGGGTCTTTTCTGTCCAGATATGAAGCGCGCAGACAACCACTGACTTCGTCTACCGTTACTTTAGTTTCGTCAGCTACTTGCGGACTGATTGCTGCAAATACTTCTTCGATCACATCGTAGACATCGAATTTTGGTGCGGCATCACTTGCTGCTCGGTAATTATCGATTCCTTGCTTTAACTTCTCCTGGACTTTTTCCACGATTCGAACCTTTTTTGTTTTAGATTCGGTCATTCTTTGAAAAAGCGGTTTTTGATCTATAAAAGGTATTTTATCCCAAAATCACGTTTCTATGATATTATTCCTTCTTCAATATACTTCTAAGCAATAATTTTAATAAAACCGCCCCATAGTTGCACTGAATCCAAGCCATGAAAAAAATAGAAGCTGTAATTCCAGAAGACAAATTGGACCCAGTCTTTAGCGCATTAACGCAATTAGACATCGGTGGCTTTACGTATTTCACAGCAAAGGGCAGAGGAAAGAGACCAAGAGAGATGGTTGCATCCGGAAGAGGCGGACGATTTCAATCTGTCTATAACGTGAATGTGAACATCTATGTTGTGGTGCACGATAACATGGTGGACAAAGTCGTTGATGCTATTACGTCTCACGCAAGTACTGGCATGATAGGAGAAGGCAAAATATTCATCTACAGTGTGGATGACGCCATTGACGTAGGAACTAAAAAACGCGGCGAGTCTTCACTCTAAATTTCTTTTACTATTTTCAAACAAATCCCTAGCGTGTGCTATGTCAATATATATAACTCGAGCAGTCCAAGCAAGACTATGATCTGGCCTGGGATGGGAGATCCCTCCAAACGAAAAAAGACCATCAGATACCTCATAATTACTGCCGCGATAGGAATAGGAGTGGCATTGCTCAATACCGTAGTCATACAGAAGATAGTAAAGGCAGACGATCCTCTCTACCAGTGCTTAAACGGGCGCGACATAAAGTATCAGTTATCTGCCACTTTGGAAGTTTATGTAGACGGAGTAAAACAAGACATACCTGCCAATGTTGGCATTACAAAAGACTGTCAACGGTCGCTGTATACGTTAACAAATGACGGAGTCATTCATGCCGGATGGACAAAAGAGTACCCGTTCGAGGTAGGGCAGTTCCTGTGGATAGCGGGTTTTGACTTGCATAGTATGGACGATGCAAAATCAAAGATCTATGTCAACGGCATGGAATCACCAACCTTCATACACACGCTTTTGCAGGACGGGGCTCATTACAGAGCTGAATTCGTATCAAAAAACAGCGAAGGCGCACCAAGTTTCACGCCTCCTAACTAGTAGATATACAGCTAAAATACAGGTAAAACGTCAATTCTTTACAATAACTGTAGTGTTTAAGTAAAAAGAAGGAAAAAGGATGGAGTCTTACCAGTATTTTCCGTTGTCTGGTATCAGACCAATGCCTTCTCTTTCAAAGTGCTTATCGAGTTCAGATACCCATCTTTCCCGTACAGCGCTTTGACCCAAGCCGTGTGCTCGGATCCAGAAAGCAATGACGCCAAGCAGGAATACTGCGAACATGATGGTTGCAAATATGTAGGTCATGACGTCGTAGAATAACGGGTCATAGTTTGGACCTATTTGACCTGCAAAATTTGACAGTACGCCTACGAGCATAGCAAATATCGCGCTCATCATTATTCAGAACAATTTACGTACGATATATACATTTCTGTGAGATTTGGTCAAAGTGGGATCCAAGTACTGAATAATAAAATAAGAAAAGGAGAAGATCTAGCGTTGTTTTCTTGCTTTTTCCACTTGTTTTGCTCTTACGACGAAAGCAATGAAGATTCCGCCAAAGATCGCGCCAGAAATGATTGTTGCACCAATGACACCGTTGGCGTCAAGATATGGTGTACCAGAACCAGCGTGTGGATTTGCCTGTACATCGGCAATTCTTGAACGTGCTAGCTTTAATTGCTCTTCTAATGTGATCGTACCGCCGCCGCCCACACCTGCGTACTGTGCCGCAGCAAATGGAGCAAACGATGATGCCACGAAGAGACCAAGTAATGCGGCTCCAATAATTATTGGTTTGTTCATTTTAGCACCTATCTCAAAATGTCTCTAGTTGGTATTTAACTCTTATGCAAATCAAGATTCCCGATCTGCAAGTAACATTTATGTTTGCTTGAAAAAGAAGCGCTTCGTGGGCCGACTCCATTCACACAGACATGGAAAATCTCATTCTATAAGACCTGTTACACCCAGTGCACCAACTTGGGTAAAGCAAAGTCCAGACGAGATAGAGGAACTCGTTGTAAAATATGCAAAAGAGGGACTCAGGCCAAGCGAGATAGGAGTAAAGTTGCGAGATCAGTATGCAATCCCACTCACCAAACAGATTGTCAAAAAGTCAATGGTGCAGATTTTGGTACAGAAGGGAATAAACCCAGAGATGCCAGAAGACCTTAACAATCTTGTTACAAAGGCTCTAGGCCTGCAAAAACATCTGAGGGCTAACAAATCTGACAAAAGAAACGTTAGATCGCTTGAGTTGCTAGAGGCCAAAGTCCACAGACTGTCATCATACTACAAACAGATTGGGCGCATTCCTAAAACTTGGAAATATAAGGCAGTCATTGCTCAACTTGAGTAATGGGCAATCGTGACCAAGCATTATCCTATTTTCACGATAAAGTTTCTGACTGCATCAAGTCCGGTAAAAATATCTCAGTAATAACTCATCTAGACTGCGACGGGATTACAGCTGGGAGCATAGTTACAAAAGCACTCATCAGATCAGGGGCTAAATGTACTGTCAAAACTGTAAATGAGTTTGGCAAAAACCTGATTGACAGGCTCAAAAATGATTCCAGACAATTTCACATCATAACTGATCTTGGAGGAGGATTTGCAAAAGACTTGGACAACGCATTAGATGATAACTGGGTAGTTGTAGATCATCACCAGATTCCACAGGAAGAATTTGACAATGACAGGGTCATCAATGCCTGGAAATATGGTCTCGATGGAGGACTGGATGTATCAGCTGGTGGCATGGCATATCTAGTGTCAAATGCACTACACATTGAAAACACAGACTTGGCATGGATTGCAGTTGTAGCCGCATTGGGCGATAGACAAGACAGAGGCGAAAAGAAATCATTTACTGGAGTGAATGTGGAAATTGCCACTACGGCAAAAAAGAATCGTCAGTTAGAGATTGACCTTGACATACTTCTTGTAGGAAGAGAGACAAGACCACTTCCCGACGCGCTTGCCTTTACCTCACAGCCTTTCATAGAGGGTCTCACATGGAACCGCGATGCCTGCCTTTCATTGTTGAATTCATCTGGAATAAAGCTAAAGAATGGCGGCAGGTGGAGAGTGCCAGCTGAGCTTGACGAAGATGAAAAAAGAACGCTCTTGCAGACCATTTCCAAGTTCATTCCAAACAAAAATGCCAGTGACGTTATAGACGATCTTGTAGGATATACCTATACATTGGTAGGAGAGGACAAACGAAGCTTCCTGCGTGATGGACGGGAGTTTTCCACAATGTTAAACTCGTGTGGAAGAATACGCAGGGCTGGAGTAGGTGTTGCCATTTGCATGGGAGACAGAACCAGGATGTTGCAAGAGGGAGAAAATATCTTGGTAGAATACAGAACGTTTTTGAGAACATACATGAATACGCTCTCAAGCGAGAGATGGAGAACAACAGACAATGGCCCATACATCCTGGTAAATGGCGAAGGGTTAGTGCCTGAGAACATGACAGGTGCAGTGTCCTCACTTCTTGGTGGCTCGCAGAAAAACACGGGAAAGATAATAATACTTAGAACAAACGGCGAGGAGGGCACCATCAAGTTCTCTTCGCGAAAGTCAACAGGATGCAAATCAGATGTGAACTTGGGGCTGCTCATGAGAGAATGCGCCTCCAAAGTGTCAGGAGTTGGAGGCGGACATGACGCTGCTGCAGGCGCTAGAATTACCAAGGATAAATTAGACGAGTTTCTTGACTATCTAGAAGAAAATGTCTCTAGAATGCAAAGTGCAAGTGTTTCTAAATAGCATATCAGAAAAAAAAGCCGAGGCCATCTGCAAAGCTTTAGAACCTGACAACGTAGACTTTCCAAAAGACCTCTCCTTTGAAATCAAAAAAAGCGGCGAGTCGCTAGTTTTCACATTTGAAGGCAAAGGAAATATACGAACGCTAATCTCTACTATTGATGAAGTTCTTGAACAGACGCAGGTTATTCTCAAAGTGACTGACTAATGCTTGACCCAAAACTCATTCGAGACAATCCAGAAAAAATAAGAGAGATGCTCAAAGCAAGAGCCCTTGATTTTTCAATGGATGATTTCATAAAATTAGACAAGGAAAGAAGAGAACTGATAATAAAAACAGATGAGCTTAGAAAGACAAAGAATCAGATATCAGTCGAGATTGCAAGAAAAAAGAAATCAAACGAAGACACGTCTGGACTCATAGGACAAATGCAGTCAGTCTCACAGGAACTACAGAGGCTGGAAGAGTCCCAGGAAAAGGCAGAAGATGCTTACAAAAAACTTTCTCTGACTCTGCCTAACTTGATCCATGAATCTGTCCCCATAGGAAAAGATGAAACTGCGAACAAGGAAATAAAAAAATGGGGAAACAAACCCACGTTTGATTTCAAAATACTGGATCACATAGACTTGACACAGAATCTGGGTCTAGTGGACTTGGAGCGGGCCGCAAAAGTGTCTGGTGCAAGATTCTATTATCTGAAAAATCAGCTTGTCAGGCTAAACCAAGCGTTAATTCAATTTGCGTTAGACTTTTTGTCTGAAAAAAACTATACGCCTATTCAAACCCCATACATGATAAATCGAAATTCAATGGAAGGGGCAATAATAGCACAAGATTTTGAGGATGTCATTTACAAAGTTGAGGGCGAAGATCTGTACCTAATCGGAACATCCGAGCATGCAATTGCCTCCATGTACTGCGACGAAATAATTGAAGGAAAGAGCCTGCCCCTGAGATATGCAGGGGTTAGCTCATGTTTTAGAAAAGAAGCTGGTGCCCACGGTAGGGACCAGAAGGGAATATTTCGAGTGCATCAATTCGACAAGGTGGAGCAATTCGTATTTTCAAGGCCTGAAGAATCTTGGAATGAACATGAGAGAATGCTGTCCCTAGTCGAGGAGTTTTATCAAAAAATTGGGATACCGTACAGAATCATGCTGCTTTCAAGCGGAGATACTGGAAAGATTTCTGCAAAGACATATGATTTGGAGGCATGGATGGCAGGACAGAATAGCTACAGAGAGATCACTTCATGTTCTAATTGTCTCGAGTTCCAGGCAAGGAGACTTAAGATAAGATTCCGCGATAGAACTGACGAGCAGCCACAATACTTGCATACGTTAAACAGCACTCTTGTCGCAACTACAAGAACAATGGTTGCAATATTAGAAAACTTTCAAACAAAAGACGGGCATGTGTCCATACCGCATGCTCTGCAGAAATATATCGGATCAAACACGATCTAAAAGGTCATACAACTACAGTTTAGTTATGGAGGACTACTTTTCTACGATAAAGTTTCCATCCATCCCAAGTTCTGCATGTCCGGGAACTGTACAGATGTAATGGTATAGTCCGGGAGTTCCAGCAACGAATGTCACCTTGCCTGACTCGCCGGGCTTCATCGGGTTATCAGGGGTCTTGAAGGCCGAGTTCCAAAGAACCGAGCTTGGGTTCTGCGGGTCTATTACTATGCCAAAAGCATGAAACGATTTGGACGGGTTGCTCAGGTGTACAGTCACCGTATCACCCGAGTGCACAGTGATGTCAGGATTTGCGCCAGGAGATCCGATTGTGGAATTGAACCCATATTTTGAGAAATCGGATGATATTTGAAATGAGAGTGCATATTCCATCTTGTTTCCGTTTGGAGGTACGGTTCCCCCAGTTCCCGCAGGAACTGTGCTTGTTTTGGTGGTTGACGGAACAGGTGTTGGAACTATAACATTACTGTTGTCAGTGGATGCGGCTTTTACCATCTGTCCCTCAAGTGGTAGAAACGAGGTACAAGACATCTGTTCTACTGGAACACACAGCGTGTTGCCAAGATACATCATGCCTCCAAGCACGAGTGCCGCAGTAACACCCATTGAAACATACCACCACCTAAATTTCATTTGATAAAGATCGTACATGTTAATATAAAAAACCGGCGCAGATTTTCATCAGAACAAAATGATATGTTTTTGAGTAATTCCCGCAGTGAACCTAGACTACGCCAATGTTTGTCGAGAGCGGGTTTTGTATTCTGCCAATACGGTCCACTTTTCGCAGAAAGTAAAAAGGGGTCTAAAATAGTGTTTGGATTGTGCCAAGGTAGAAAATTAAAGATGAAAGTGTTTGGTGTAGTTGAGTTTTAGGGCCCAATTACATTGACATAACTTATATTTTGGCTTCAAAGGTTGGTTTTAGTTGGCTCGCCAAAAGACCGCAAGGGTCAAAGACAAGTGGAGAGAGAAAAAATGGGTTACCGTTCTTGCTCCTGCAGCATTCAATAGCGTGCCTATTGCATACATACCAATAACTGATGACGAAAGTGCTATTGGCAGAGTAGTAGAAGTCACCTTATTTGATATCGTAAAAGGCGATCCTTCCCAACATCAATTCAAACTATATTTCCAGATAAGCAAGGTTGACGGCGAGACGGCGACTTCAATCTTTAAGCGATACGAATATGCCAAAGAGTTTCTCAGAAGCCTTGTAAGACGCGGCTCTTCTTTGATTAATTTCATCGGAGACGTGAGAACTAAAGATGGCTATCTTTTCAGGATCAAGATCATTGCACTAACACAGAAAAAACTCAATACGTCAAGAAAGCACGCACTGAGATTGATTGCAAAGAACGTAATGACAAGGACAGTACCCGAGATGACAATTGATCAATTTATCCAGGCCACAGCATTTGGCAAGATAAACTCCGACATAATGGCTGCAGTCAAAAAAATAATTCACGTAAGACACATAGGAATCGAAAAGGCAAAACTAATCAGAACGGCAGAAGCCGAAACTGTTCTGTTGCAAGCCAAATAGTTTAATCGTCATACAGCATATTCAATTCTATGGCAAACCAGATGGAAATAACCATAGAAGTAATAGTTCATGCCACAGAAGATAGCAGGAAAATTTTTGATCCCCTCGCAGAATTGTTTCAGGTAAAAGAAGAAGAGTTTTCGCAAGAGAGGACCTCCGGCCATCATGGAAATCCCATCTTGTTTTTCAAAACCACGCTTGCAAAGAAAAGAGCTGAGGAGTTTGTACGGACTCTGGTTTCCAAGACTTCACAGAAGCAGTTGGATGAGGTTCTTGAGAACATCGGCATGTACTTTGAAGATTCCTCCCTATTTCTCAGAATAGGAAAGGGTGAGATTGTAAACAAGATGGTCAGCTTGCAACAGAATAATGCAATAAAGATCAGAATCAAAGTACCAATTTACAAAAAAGACGACATTACAAGAACATATACCGAACTATTGAGAAACTAAATTAGAAAATTAATCGGACCGGAGGATAGTTTAATAATATTCAAAGACCAAAGATAGAAGGGAATGAGGTAATATTTTTGCCGCTCCAGTCTGAGCACACGCTGTGAGGAAGCCGCGACGAACCGACCCAAAAACCTGATCCATGTTGATACTGTTCTTTTAAATAGACATATGCATGGAGACCGGTTTTCAATGAACAAAATTAACGCGTTTTAATTTTGTTCAGAATCCGCATGATGTATGAAAGAGATCCATATAGCAACTGTACCTGATGACATACACCACACAAGCGCAAGTATGAAAACTGCAAGAAGAATATAGCCAAGTGGTTTTCAAAAGATAATTCATGATTGAACGTGCTGTTAGGGTAGTTTTATGTAGTTGTCTGGCAGTGTTCCATTCGAATTAAAGTTACTCTGAACGGTAGGATCTGCTGCTCCATATTGTATGTTCAAGTCCTCGTTTACTCGTACCATATCAGCTCGCGTTATTGCCGCGTACTTTGAAAATGCTTGGATGGCCTCTTCCCATGTACCACCATTGTCAAGAACTTGCTTCATGACCGCATTTCCTTCGTTAACCTTTTCTGACATGTAATCAAACTGCCCCCAGAAGATATTCTGGGCAGTGGTATCATTTATTGAAGATACAAAACTTGCAAATGATGCCTTTGATGTGTGGGGTACATTCTGATTTTCCAACGCAACCAATGCCTCTTGCTCTAGGGTTGCAGCCAAAGTGCGATTCTGATCAACTTGAGTCGTATAGGCATCAGTATTAATCTGATCTTGTTGGATCTGCGATGCGTGCTTCTTGAATAATTCGATCTCACTTAGAATTTTTTGTGCGAGAATATTGTTCTTTATTTCATCGGCAGTCAAGGAGTGTGCATGAAACAGCTCGGACTGGGCAAGAGCTAAATTTGTTCCTTCTGTTACTAGGATTATTATGCCAACTGCAGCAAGACACAAGATTGCAAAATCTTTAGTGTGGATGGTCTGAGGTATGGATAACTTTGTACTCACAAATTGAGTTGTATTGCTTAAGATTTTGGGTTGCCTCATCGATGAGATACAGCAAATTTTCTATAAAACATGTTTGGAAAAAAGTTCTATAATGATATTATATACCTAGATAATGACAATTTTGGTATGACAAATATGTGTGACAATTTTTTGGGCATAACAATCACAGCTATTAATAAAACCAGTCATCTTCAATATGGAAAGGTGATGGAATGATATCTCGTTGGTTGATGCTACGGTGTTAAGTCAAGAAGATCTCATGAATAGGATTACAAAAGTAAGGAATATTCGTGAAGAATGTTTCAAGTATCTCGAAAATTCCTCACAGGAAATGCTGGCAAACCGCCTTATCTTCTCCATTGCAAAACTATCCTCAGAAAAGATGGGACCGGTAAAGCTTGGCGAGATAGCACAGGACATATTTTCCATTTCGGACAAAGCCAAACAAGACAACATTAGACTCACAATAGAGAAGACACTTCTAAAATGTGGCATAGTGGAAAAATTACGTTATGCACCAAATGATGTGCGATATATCCTGACAGGATACAGATTTCAGAAAACAAGGAAGATTGAGAGCTTCAGAGGAGATACTGGCGAACCAGTTGGAAATATTCTTGAGCTGCCGAGATCTACGTGGCCCATACCAGACGAATACTTTATCCTCCAAGCAAAAAAAGAGGGACTATCTCAGGCATTAAAGAAGATCAACTCTGACTATGATGCTGGCAAATTACCAAAAGGATCCTACGAGATCTTATTGCATACCATGAACGAGAACCTAAGCCGTTTTACAAAAAAGATAGAAGCCAAGTATGCCGAATTAGAAGACGTGATAGGGGAATAAGTTGAAACCGATATTATTTCTGTTATTCCTTTCTGTATCTGTCATCCTACTTCTGCCGATCCACTCTTATGGTCAAACTACATCCAAAAACGAGATTGCTATAAAGGTGAGCTTTGCAAATGATACGGATCAACCATATACTATATCATTAAATCCACAAGAGACATACACTCTGTCACAGAGTTATTCATGGGTAAGAGACCAGAATAGCAGATTCAACCTACAGTCTTATTCAATGGATAATGGACCTTACCAGCCTATAGATAGGGTTTCAAGAGGAAACTTTACACTTGATGTTCCTACAGATACAAGCCACTCTATAGCGTTTATTGCAGTTCCACAGTATCCAATCGAGGTAAATGGAACAAGTGGTGCGATCTTTAACCCGACATCGCCAACAAGCGATAACTGGTTTGATGAGGGTTCTGATATCAAAATATCAACTCCTTATACAATGGAACTGGGCCAACATTATAGGGAGCAACTTGAAGGCTGGTCAGTTGACGATGGTTCGTCAAGTCAAATTACAACGCAAGATAATGGCACCTTTACTACCACTCCGATACACGTGTCAGGACCGCACTCGATAGATTTTATCTATAATCCGCAATACTATGTCAACGTAATTTCCGAGTTTGGTCACATAGAGGGGACTGGGTGGTATGATTCAGGAACTACGGCGACAATATCTGTCAAGCCAACCCAAGACTTTCCAGTAGGACATACCTTTGAAGGATGGCAAGGAATTGAGAATTCTTCAAATTCAATTGATATAGTAGTGAACTCTCCAAGAGTGTTTACTGCCGTATGGAAGACAGATTATAGTCCAATCATAGTTACTGGGGCCATTATCGTAGGTAGCACTGTGGGAATTATTATCTTCAGAAAGCGCAGACGAGGAGTTTCCGTCCAATCCAAGACAGAATCAAATGAGAAAGTACTGGAGCGAGTAGAGATAAAACCCATTAAAACCGATCAAGTAGATGATGTCTATACAAAGGAACTTTCTGCATACATATTCCAAAAATCCATTGAGAAACTCGACACGTTTCAGTCCTCCGGCATCCTTTCCTTACAAAGGCATGCCAAACTGAAAGAAGAGATTACCCAAGACAAGTAGAATTTCGTGGTTCGATAGTTCGAACCAAACCCATATCTGAATTAGGAACGAAAATCGAGATGTTCGAAATCCTTGCTTATATAGGTTGTAAGAAAAGGCAAAAGCATGGAAAAAAGAATACTGGCCATACTAACTGTATCACTGTTTTTGGGTTCGAGCTTATTTGATAACATTAGCGTACTTGCTACCGACGGTGGAAGTTCTACTCTAGAACTGGTTCTTAATCAGTCAAAATCAGCCGCAGACCAGAAGATTGTCGAAACTCAAAATGCTGGTATGAAGGTGCCAGATTCTGCTAATTCCACCTATTCTCAAGGTCTTGCAGAGTACCAAACTGCTTTGAGCCTAGCAAATACCAATTTTCAAGAGTCAAAGATACACGCACTAAAGGCAATGAATCTGTTCACAAATACAATACAGATGGTTGAGAACCAAGGTAATGCCACAAGTGAGGTAAATCAGACATCCACACTAGTACAAAACATTGAAGATTCTCAAAACAGCGAGGCGCAGATTTGGGAACTTGTAGAGGCAAATAGAATGCCTGACTCCGTCTTCAAAGGGTATGAAGATGCAATAAATGCGGCAAATACAGCCATTGCAAGTGGCGATTTCCAATCTGCAAAGCAGCAAATTTTCATTGCTCAAGGCTTGCTTGATAAGATATATCAACAATTACAAGATCAGGCACAAGCAGCCGTTAATTCTAGAGCAAGTACGTTCCGCAATACCAGCGAGAACGTTCTCTTACAAATGATAGAAAATGCCAAATCTTCTGCCCTTGACCAATCTACGATAAATGCACTTCAAACTGAACTTGACAGACTGGAGGCTTCCAAGACCACAAGTCAAATAATAGACGCCACAAACCAATCAAGTCAACTTCAGAACGCCACAGATCAGTATGACAATCAGATCTTGGTTAATTTTGATAAAGAATCATCAAATATAGAACACAAGATAAATGTGTTGCAAGGTCTAGCGGCACAGCACAATTTGCAATTCACAGGGCTTACACTTCTCTCTCAGATGCTTGCTGACATAAAACAAAAGATGATAAACGGTCAAACCGACGATGCGGCATCTGAACTGGACCAAGAATATTCTCTACTATCAAGTATGAATGATGTGGTAAATGGTGCAGCACCAGTAGTGCAAGAAATTAACACTGATAGAAATACCTCACAAATGCTCCAGAATAAGGCCCAGATAGAAAATGGCTCCGTTTCTATGGATGATATCGAACAGGCAAACCAGCTATTTGACAGTGCATATTCTACGGTAATCAACGCTACATCCGCAGATGATTTAAAATCAGCAAGGGATAGCCTTTCCAACGCAGAAAATATCTTAAATGGTATGAGCGATACCTTGAATGGTTCTAACCAACAGTCAGGCAATCCGATTCAAAGCTCCAATTCGACCAATAGTACTAGCAACAGTCAACCACAGTCGAGCGACAATATGACTAATGCTACTGAATCAACCAACAATTCAACAAATAGCACAGATCAATCAAACAGTACATATCCTACCAACGATAATTCGACCAGCTAAAAATCAATACCTGAATAGTTGATACGATTCAAATCCTACGTTTCCTATTCTTTACAATATTGAAGCAGGGAAATGCTATTTGCAAATTTGAAAATTGAAAAATAGTTATTTTTGGTCCAAAACCTTTGGTTCGACCTTTCGAACTGAAAATCAAGCACAAAAATCTATCATTTCGAAAGAGTTTCAGGCAATGCTCGAAATCCTTCCTTATCTAATTAGTGAAATAACATATCCCTAGGATGGCATACAGAAACACCCTTCAAATCATCGGCGATATCTTGGAAGTGGTCCATGAACATGGCATGGAGGGTGCAAACGCATCAAGACTACTTACCAAGGCAAACCTGTCTTACAAGACATATCAGGGATTTATAGGCAGGTTGCTCCATTCAGGTCTCATAAAAGTGGTACAAATCTACAGCGAGAACAAGGCCTATGTACTGACAGAGAAAGGCATGTCATATCTTTCAAAATACGAAGAATTTGAATCAGTACTTTCAACCTTAGGTCTTTTTACTTCCTAGCCCGTTACGAATTTAGGAACGAACCCTTAAGAATTTCTGGTTTTATTAGTAGTGGATGAGCAGAGGCCGTAAACTAATCGGGGGCATACTGCTGACATTTCTTTTGATTGCCTTACAACCATTAAACCATTCAGCACATGCAGAATACAAAGAACTAGACATGATTGTTTCCATCCTTCAAGACAAGGCAAGAGTAACTGAGCAGATAAACACAAGGACTACGATATCAACTATTACAATCCAGGCCATCTCGCCTGAGATATCTCATGTTCTGGCAGTTGATGAACACAATGTAGTACTTGCAACATCCCATGAGGGAAATACAGTAACAATCGATACACTTGGCGCATCCCATGTAACTCTTACTTACGATGCCAACATAGTAACTAAAAGTTCAGGAGTTTCAACTGTCAACTATAATAGTGTAGATATCAATTCCACTCTTGTTCTTCCACCCGCATCGGAAATAGTTTCAGTCAACAATATTCCAAATGATATTTCCGGAGATACTGTTTCATTGCCTTCGGGTCAGGTTTCATTAAGCTATGTTACAAGAACTGTCAGCGAGCATGTCTTTACAACAAAATGGAATGGGACAAGCTACAGTGTGGCTGTAATCACTGCGTCAAAAATCGAAAATTTCAACTATGACCATAAAGTAAATAATCTAAGCTTCACGCTAGATAAAGATGCGCCAATTCTAGTAATTTTGCCAAAAAGTTTGCTTGGTGACCAGTATGCAGTCACTCTGAACGGTAACGCGACTCATATCAAGTATTATTATCAAAATGCAACGGATTCATGGATGAGAATAGATCCTTCCTCAAGCGGTACTGTCGAGATAATCGGTACGACCACTGTACCGGAGTTTTTCTCGACTCCTGTGATTCTTGCTGCTTCCCTGATCTTGTTAATTTCGTTGATACAAATATACTCTAGGCGAAAATCAGGCTTTTAATGAAACCATTTCTTCTAGAGAATCCATCAAACCCGTGTTGTTAGAGATTACCAGTTCTGGATAACAGTTTAACATCCAGCCGTTTGCTATCCTATAAAAGTTCGAATTGGAACACTGAATATTGTATTCATATCTTGAATTGTCAAACTTCCATCCAAATCCATTTGAAATAGTTGGCAACGGATACTCGTGTCCTCTCACTAGTTGAACCTGGCCCGTACCATAATCTACCTTAACCTGTGTGTACAGGGCATTTGGATATAGATAGATTACATTTGAATGACTTGTTATTGCTTCAAACTCTTTTTTTGTGACATACTCGTTGTGTAATACAATCACATTCTTGTAGACTTTTATGATACCAGGATTTTTGTCCACATCAATGTCCGTCAAAACATCGAAACTACGGGACATTAATCTAAGATAGGCTTGCTCAGAGGAAACATATGCAGGAAATTTCTCTGTCGGTATGGGAACAGTTAGACACTTAGTGTTGCAGAGTTTTGAATAATAAAAGTAAAAGCCATTGATTCCATAGGCTGCCTGTGTAAATATTGGATATATGACAACAGTGTCTGACTTGAAAATCTTCTGTTTTGCATAATCTGTAGTCAATAATTGAGACGACATTGTTTGTGCAAATGCAGTGTTTGCATACAAGATGACTGAAATTACTACAAGTAACACAAGTGAAATTGAAACTATATTTTTTGCTCGCATCATTATAACAAGATATTCAAAAATAAAAAGTAATTTGGAAAATTGTTCAGCATAAAATTCTCTAAAAATAATTTTACAATAGAACTTTTTTCCAAACGTCTTTTATTCAAAATTTCATTACAAGCCATCAATGACAAAAAATACAACATTGGTATTTGCAATCGCAGTCTCTGCAATGCTGTCTATGTCACCTGTCCTGATGAACACAGGCTCGTTATCATTTATGGCATTTGCAGACGATTCCGGTACCAACAATACAGACAATTCAGGCGATGTATACGTCAATGGAACATCAACCGATGGCTCTGTGGTTGTCAATATTGCATCCAAGACTCCAACTGCAAACCAGTCTCTGCCGATGGTGCTGTACTTTACCTATTCTAACGGGACAGAGATAGATGAAATGCACTATTCAATAACAGCAGAACAAGACGGAAACCAGATATTCTCACTGCCACACGTATTCCTCAACAAGGGAATGACACAGCACAACACACCACCACTTACGACCGACGATCCTGTCAACGTTCAAGTTACCATACTTGGAATAGGTCTTCCCTACGACCAGCAGCATTGGATAGGGCCTATTGGGGATGTGATCAACCTACAGATAGGTACTGCAAAGTCAACTCTGTCGGTCACAACAGATCAGTCATCGTACCATCATGGGGATACCGCAACAATCAGTGCAACATTTGGTAGCTATGGTCAAGGAAACGACATTGGCATTACAGCATCTGATCCAAATGGGACCGTGATACTGTCACGAGCAGTGCAGACCGATCAGAATGGAGTTGCACAAGTGCAGTTCAAGATCCCTGACAGCTATATCGATGGAACCTACGATGTGACTGCAACTGCGGACGCGGGAGGCATGACATACAAAGGCACAGCACAGTTTTCCATCGAAGGGACCATCCCACACTTTACTATAGTATCAGTGGAAGCAACCGATCAGAACGGTAATCCGGTCTCCTCATTTAGCAGAGGCTCAACAGGATATGCAAAGATAACTGTCTCTACAGACTCCAACCAGACGGCACTGATTACAACCGACCTCTTTGATGCAAACTCTGTAAGTCTTGGCGTAGGATCTGTCAAGACAAACCTTGGCGCAGGAGAGTCCCAGATGATAGTGTCATTCTACATTCCGCAGAATGCGGTAGTAGGTACTGCCAACATCTATGGAGATGCTTTCTCGGACTGGCCAAGCAACAACGGTACACCGCTAACTGATGAAGTCTCAAGCTCTGTGGAGATCCAGTAGGCATGACCCGCAGACTTCCTTCTTTTTTTCAAAAAGAGAGTATTGCAATATTACTAGTTTTTCTTGTGAATTCGAATTTGTTGTTACAACAGTCATTTGAGCAAATAACTATATCACTTGATACACCAAAAGATTCTTACGGTCCCGGAGATCTCGTAGACGTGAAAGGAAACGTAGCAGATTCTCCAGACAAGCTTGTTGCAGTACAGGTAAAAGATCCAAGCGGGGGAACGTTGCTAGTAAGAACAGTCAAGACTGACGAGATAGGAAATTTCGAATTAACATTCAAACTGCCTTCCACTGCAAAGACAGGAAATTATGGCATCACAGCAAGCGCAAACATCGACGGAAGCACTGCAACAAACACAAAAATGATAACTACGACAGCCACCGTACCAGAATTTACTTCAACAGCGCCTATGATACTTGTGTTATCCATTGTTTCAATAGTGGCCTTGTCTGCAAGAAATAAAATCTTAAACTGCTGATATGAGACCCTTAAGAGTCTTTTTTAAAATGGATGACTATCTGAATTACAATCGTACCTGTCCAAATTCTGGAGCTGCCTGTACTGTGAACTTGTCCTCAAGCAGAGTTACTGGGCTAAAGTCAACCCCAACGATATCGGCCGTAACGTCGTAGCTGCCCGCACTACCAAAGACAGAGCCGCGGATGTAAAAGGATTCGGTTAGTGTTTGCCGAATCTGAGTCCTCCAGTCATGCTGACTTGTCCTGCAGAAGGAGTAAAGACAATGGCAAGGTTGCCGTTATAGGTGTGGAACTTTTGGTTGAATACGGTCTTGCCGCCCTGAGATATTGTTATGTTGTAATCAGTGCAACTATTGACAGGACACCCCCACACCATTCCTACAAGTATGGGCTTCATTGTAGCGTATTGTGGTCATTCTAAAATAAAAACATGATCGACTTTTTCATCTGATGACACATGAATGCCTAGAACTAGACCTTCCAGTAGACCAGCCTCAAATTTCTCAGAACTAACACCTAGAAGGCCGACGAAGTGTCATAATTTCATATTTTAGTAAAAAAGAAGGGATCAAGTTTTGTTCATTGGGAACCAGAAATTATAAGTGCTTCCTTTAAATAGAGTAGATCCTGTTTTTTGGCTGTGAAAACGGATTACGACATAATAGTAGCAGGAGGAGGCCTGGCCGGAATGATCTCGGCACAGTCAGCCGCGTTCTACTCCAATCAAAAATTATCAATTCTAGTTGTTGACAGAAATCAAGAACCAACTGTTGGCAAAAAAACCATAAACGGTTGGATTTGCGGTGACGCGGTGGGCAAGAACACCGTTGATTACATGACAGAGAGGATAAAGATCAGCTGGGGAAATCCAGAGATTGAGCATCCTGTTAAAGGAGTCATGGCATTTTCTCCAGACAGAGAAACCTCCATTCCTTTTGATGGCGACGGATACATGTTAAACAGACAGCAACTTCCAAAGCGTCAACTCAGCGATTCAAAGAAGATGGGAGTCAACATACAGTATTCAGTAGCACTAAGAAATCTCATATATGAAAACGGCTCTGTTGTCGGTGTAGAAGGGACCAACCTCATCACCAACGAACCGTTCAGAAAGACTGCAAAAATAGTGATTGATGCTACCGGTGTTACCTCAATGCTCAGAAATGGACTTGCCATAAGCTCGAAAATTGAGAAAAAGATCGACCGCGACGATCTGGAATCCACAGGAAGGCATATCATGAAATTCGAGCAGGGGTCAGTCGATAAAACAGATTTTGATCCGGATTACTGCATCATACATTTAGATCAAGACATTGCCCCTGGCGGATATGGCTGGGTCTTTCCCAAGGGTCAAAACAAGGTAAACATAGGTCTCGGGGTCCAGCAAAAAGAGCTTCACAAAAGAAACCAAAGACTGGGAAAGAATGACGATGTTACCAAGCTGATAAATGACTATGTCAAGATAAACAAGGCGATGAAAAACCCAAAACTGTCAGACGACTCTAGTGACTCAGTAAATGTCACTGGCAATTGGCAGGTCTCTGTGCGAAGACAGAATGACTGTCTCGTTGCAAACGGATACATGCTGGTAGGCGATTCAGCCTGGATGCCAAAGCCGCTTGATGCAGGAGGCATAGGGCCTGCGATAGTTGCAGCAACCATAATTGGAAAGAACGCAGTTAAAGCAATAGAGGCAGGAGATGTAAGCGAAAAAGGATTATGGCAGTACAACATAGACTTCATTAACGATTACGGTTACAAGACTGCCGGGCTTGAGATCTTCCGAAGGATGCTCCAGACTCTTACAAATGATCAGATAAACTATGGCATGAAGCACTTTTTGTCAAAGATGGATGTGGAGGCAATCAGCAAGGGAGAGCATCCGGATTTTGGAACAGTTGGAAAATTAGGTATGATGATCAGGGGGGCATTGAACAAAAAGTTGGCAGATGGGCTCAGATTTACCGCACAGCAAAACAAGATTTTGACAGATCATTATTATAATTTTCCAAAAACCCCCGATGGTTTTAGTGCTTGGCAGAAGACATTACACAATATTTTAGACGAGTCTTATGCAAGGCTTGGAAATTAATCGGTCATACAGAACCAGACAGTCTTAAATTAAGGAAAAACCGCTAACTAGATTATGCTGGCAGAATCTCTGTACATTGATTGGAATAATTCTTTTGAAGTTTTAGACAAGGCCTATGAATCGGGCCTCTTTGTTCTCGTAATAGGTCCAAAGGGCACTGGAAAGACTACTCTTGTAAGAGAGTTTGCTGCAAGAAAAGGAAAAAAATTAGAATCAATCAACTTTAGCTTGAGAACTCGCGAAAGCCATCTTGTAGGCTCCAAAACTCTTGACAACGGAACGATTGATTTCGAAGAGGGAATACTGGTAAAATCCATGAAGGAGGGCAGTATGCTCTATCTTGACGAGATAAATTCCGCAGAGGCTGATGTCTTGCTTAGATTAGATGAAGCATTAGATGACAGAAGACAGCTGGTGCTCAAAGAGTCAGGTGGCGAACTAATCGAGGCCGCAAAGGGATGGTTTGTGATTGCAACCATAAACCCACTATCTCATGTTGGTACCAAAGAGCTTCCTCCCCAGCTTCTCAGCAGGTTTCCCGTTAGAATCAGATTGGACTATCCGCCAGAAGAGATAGAGATGGAGATAGTAAAAAAACACGTCAACCAGCCTCATGAGAATGAACTTGTTCAGGGAATCAGGCTTGCAAACACTTTGAGACAGGCCGCGGCAGTAGAAGAGCTGTATTATTCCCCAAGCCTGCGTGAGACAATAGCATTCGGTAAGATACTTGATTCCGGTATGAAACCAAGACAAGCTGCGGACATTGTATTTGCAAATGTATATTCCCAGTGGGGTAATGTCGAATACCAAAAGGTAAATGATATCATAACATCGATGTTTGGAAATTGATGCGTTCAATACAACTAAGAAACGACGCGTTACTTGAGATAGGCACCTTTCTGGTCAGACGATGGTCTGGAAAAGAAGAGATTACCCTAAGCATCAAAGACCAAAAAGAGATCCAGACAAAGCTGCGGGAAAACAAAGTTACAATGTTTCCCCTAGACAAGTATCACGGTACAGACTTTCAAAAATACAGGCAGTTTAGAACTGCGCTGTGGTACGAGTCAATGAGAATAAAACATTCTGGAAAAATTTTGAGCAACGATCATGCATTTGGGTTTATTCTAAATACACTCGATACAAGAAGAATAGAAACAATCGGCAGGGAATACTGGCAGGGAATGAATGAGGAGATAATATTCAACTACGGATTTGCGTGGCTGTACAGACCCCTGCTCAATTCCCTATATGGGTACAATAGAATTGTGGAAGGATTTACCCAGTATTTTCTGCTTGGAGACATCAAAGGCGAGATACAGCCAAGCGCATTTGAAAAAATTCAGAAAGCGGTTGCAATAGCCAATGAGGCAGTAAAGGAATCAGTAGAGAAAAAACACGGAATAGACTGGCTCGAAAAGAAAGTTTCTGAGATCATCAGAGTTTTGGAAATCGACCCGCTTCTCACCATACCCATCTCCATGCCAAAGATTACTTCTGGTGTTGCCATGTCTGAACAGGATTTTATGAGGACATTGAACAAGATTGCAAAGTATAGAGAGAGCGACTTTGGAGAGCTGGACCCAACAAAAATTAATGAGGGAAAGCAGGTGTTTGACGAATTCAAGGTATTGCTTGAGGAAACAAAAAGGAGTGAAAACAAGGGCCTTGTAACAGAAATAATTGGAATTAGCATACCCAACCTGACAAATGTGGACGAAACCAAGATCTACGACATGGATTTGATTAACAACTTGAAGGCCAAATTCAAAGAATGGAAATCGGGTTGGAAAGAGCAGCATGTGGATTCAGGGGATGAATTTGATCAAGAAACGTACATGGAGGGCCACAAACCGTTCATCACGGATAAAAAAATAGCAATAAAAACAAGAATATTCATCTTGCTTGATCATTCTTCAAGCATAGCAGAACAGGAAACACAGTACAAAAAAGCAACACTTGCTCTTTGTGAAGTTTTAGATTTCCTGAAAGTCAAGTTTTCAGTATATGCATTTAACACGGAACAAAAACATGTGACGTGTTGGTTGATAAAACCTGAAAATTTGCAATGGAATAACTCGTCAACAAAAAGGCTTGCACAAATAAAAGCAAACGGCAGCACTCCTCTGGCTGAGGTGTACGATCTCTTACTTCCAACTTTACGCTCAAAAAAGCCAGATATTTTTCTCACACTGACAGACGGGGAACCATCAGATCCTGATGCCGTAAGAGCAGTAATGCGGGATCTCAAACTTTTAGGTATAAAGATGGTTGCCATAGGCGTTGGTCCTGACACTGGGGGTGCAGTTACAATAGCAAACAACTTGAGGCGGCTGGGCTATGAACGCACCCTTGCGGTGAGCAGATTAAACGAGATCCCAAAAAGGGTCTTAAATGTACTAGGAACAGACTAGTATGAAGTGCCTGTCAGTCTCCCAACCATATGCGAATCTAATAATGCAAGGGAAAAAAACCATCGAGTTGAGAACATGGAATACCAAGTTCAGGGGAGAGTTTTTGGTACATGCGCCCCTCAAAATAAAAACCAAGGCATGTAAGAAGCTAGGAATTGATGAAGAAAAGATAGAAACCGGCGTAATAATAGGAAGGGCCGAACTTTATGATGTCAAAGCATACAAAACTTTAGACGAGGTAAAATCAGACTATAATAAACATTTGGCAAGCAGAGAATTTTTTGATCACAGATACGGATTTCTTCTGAAAAATCCGAAAAAGCTCAGAGTTCCAATCCCGTATAAGGGCAGATTGGGTTTTTTCGAGGCCAAACTGAGCAAAAAGATAAACCACAACGAGATCAGTGCAGAGTTGTTTGATGAAGAGCACAGATATCAATGGATTGGGAAGCATTGAATATCTTTTGATAGGCCTAGATCCTGATGCTGGGGTTTTCTTTTTTGAGCTTTTCCCAGTCTGCTAGAAAGTTCTTGAGCCCAATGTCAGTCAGTGGGTGCTTTAGCATCTTGCCTAGCACATCTGGAGGCAAAGTGACTACGTCTGCTCCAATTTTTGCTGCCTCTACAACATGCATGGGGTGTCTTACACTTGCAACTAGAATTTGCGTACCAAACTTGTAATTTTTGAACACTTCGTGAATCTCCCTGATTAAATGAATGCCGTCTTGCCCGTTATCGTCCAGTCTCCCTATGAATGGGCTTACATATTTTGCTCCCGCTTTTGCAGCCAATATAGCCTGATTTACAGAAAAGCACAGGGTTACATTAACCGGAATTCCCTCAGAGGTTAGAAGCTTGCATGCCTTGAGACCATCTGCGGTTAACGGGCATTTTACAACAACATTGCTGCCATATTTTCGGAGTCGTTTTCCTTCCTCTAACATTCCAGAGGTTTCTGTACTTACCACTTCCAGACTGACATCTCCTTTTACAATTCTTACAATCTCTTCCATTGCTTTTTGCGGGTCTCCTCCTTCTTTTGCTAAAAGTGACGGATTGGTTGTAATACCGTCCACAAGACCCATGTCATTGTACAGTTTTATCGAAGCAAGATTTGCAGTATCAAGGAATATTTTCATTGTTTCTTACTCCTGATATCTTTGACAGCATTAGATATATGAATTGATGTTATGCCGTGTTTTTCTAACAAAAGCGGAATCTCACCATCTCTGGCAGATTCGCCGAAGCGGTCTTGTGCCCCTATTCGTCTCATCAGCACCGGATATTTCTCAGATACAACCTCAGATACTGCAGAGCCCAAGCCCGCCATTATGTTGTGTTCTTCACATGTAACAATCCCTCCCGTCTCACGAGCTGCTTTTTCCAAAAGATCAGAGTCTATCGGCTTTATTGAGAACGTGTCTATTACTCTGCATGATATTCCCTCTTGCTTCAAAGCATAAGCAGCGTCAAGTGCCATCTGCACTGTGATTCCACATGCCACAATAGTACAATCAGAACCGTCTCGCAATACAATCCCTTTACCGATTTGGAATTCTTGCGATTGCGAGTGTATAATGGGGGTTTTTGACCTAGCCAGCCTCATGTAAAACGGACCGTATAGTTGAGAAATTAGTCGTATGAGTTTTTCGACTGCAACTGTATCTGCAGGAATTAAAACCCGGATGTTTGGAATGGCTCGCATTATTGCAATGTCTTCAATTTGTTGGTGTGAGCCGCCATCAGCGCCAACACTTAATCCCCCATGGGAAACAACCATCTTCACATTTAGCCCATCTTTACCGTTTCTTGTGGGATACGCAATCGCATTTCGTATCTGATCAACACATCTTCCAGGCAGAAATGCTGCATATGTGCTGGCAAAAACAGTTTTTCCCTCGTTGGCAAGGCCTGCCGCAATTGTTATCAGATTTCCCTCTGCAATTCCCACGTTGAAGAATCTATTTGGGAATTTTTTCCCAAACGGCTTTGTTTTGAGCGAATCAGTGGTATCGGCTCCTACCACGACTATGTTTGGATTTGCTTCCCCCATCTTGATCAAGGCATCACCATAAACTGTTCTCATGTCTGCAAACTCGGTCATACAAAGCCAGCCTCCTTTGCAATCTGGACAAGCTCAGACTTTTTCTTGCCCACTTCATGCAGATCTATCCATTTGTTTACAAGTTCGGCCCCGCCAAGGCTATGAGCCTTATTTATCAAGAGCGTTCTTCTTGCATGCATTAGTCGTTTTCTAAATTCCGTTATAGTGAGTCGCACATCCTTCTGGCCTATTATGGCGCTGCCACCAACAAACACTCGTGCGCCATCTAAAAAGCATGACTCGATGTTTGTCAGATCCACTCCCCCGTCAGCCTCAATCAGCCCCTGAAAATTCTTTTCTGCAAGAAGTTTCGATATTCTTCTGGTTTTTTCGTGGGTGGACTCGATGTATTTTTGGCCTGACTTTCCCGGTACAACCGACATTATTATCAGCTGGTCAAGATCCGGAATGAATTTTTCAGCCCAAGACGGAAGTTCTGTGTCAGGATTAATCGCTAGGCCCACGCTTACTTCATTGGCACGCAATGCGTCATGGATCTCCCCAAAGCTTGATTCGTCACAGACCTCGGCATGAACCGTGATAATGTCACTGCCCGCATTGACATAATCCCTGACATGCTTTGCAGGCTCATTTATCATAAGATGAGTGTCAAATGGTATTGGAGTAACCGGTCTGAGTTGTTTTATTTTTTCATGATCAAATGTCTTGTTGGGAACAAACTGTCCATCCATGACATCAAGATGAATAAAATCAGCTCGTCCATGAGCGGCTCTTTTTACCTCGTTTTCCAGATTGTTCAGATCTCCCGCAATAATAGACGGAGCTATGAGTGACTGGCAATCAATTTCGAGTTCTATTATGGGAGAAATTTGCGGATTTGGGGCAACGCCGTGCCATTTTGGATTATCTTCCATATGTTCGACAGATTTTCCTTTTATGGTACGTGCCACAATTATAGACGGCGTACCCTTGGTTTGTAATACAGAGTTTATTGCCCTTGCAATTTGCTCTATGCGGTGGCCATCAATTTCAAGTACATTCCAGCCAAAAGATCTCCATTTATCACCTACTTTCCATCTTGCTGCATTTTTCCACATTTCAGAGATTTCATCGCCGATTAGCTCTTCGTCAAGAGGCATGACACGCTCAGTATAATCATCTTGCTGGATAAAGTTCCTGTCCAAGAAGACAGTCAAGTTATCAAGCCTGAACTTCGAGCCAGCCATGGCTGCTTCCCATACTTGTCCTTCATCAGATTCCCCATCTCCAATTATAGTGTAAACGTGGTGGTTCTTGCCATCCATTTTTGCCGCAAGCGCAATGCCAATTGAAAACGACAAACCCAATCCAAGCGAGCCTCCGCAAAATTCTACCCCAGGACATTTGAAATCAGGATGGCCTTGCAGTTTACTGCCAAATTTTCTTAAAGTTTCAATTTCAGATTTGTCAAAGTATCCTGCAACTGCCAAATTAGAGAAAAGTCCCGGAGACGCATGTCCCTTGGATAGAACCAGCCTGTCCCTGTCCTCCCAGAGAGGATTTTTCGAATCGTATCGTAAGAACTTGGAATACATGCAGCCCAGAATTTCTGCCATGGAAAATGATCCGCCGGGATGTCCAGATCCGGCTGCGGTTGTCCCTTTTATGACGAGTTTTCTGGCTTCTCGTACTCTTTTGAGAATACGATAGTAGTTTAGGCCCATATCCGTTCAAAAATTTGAATTTCTAGACAATCGTGGCATGGACTCAAATTCATGAATTTTATCGTATTTGTAGACAATAAAAAGTTATTTTCACAAAATTTTAATTCCAAACAAGCTAACAAGAGACATGGACATTAGGGAACTCTTGCCGATATTGATTTATGATGACAGTTGCTATCACTGCTCAAAGTTTGCCGGCATTGTCAAGTCCATTGCAGGAAAGAACATACTAATTGTAGGCCATTATACAGATATTGGCAAGGAGATCAAATCAAGGATCTTCCAAAAAGACTATGATTCAACACGGATGTTTTGGTTTGTCACAGACAGGGTAGCATATGGAGGCAGGGCGGGAGTTTTGCCTCTGCTTCTGTCAGTCTTAAAGCATAAATCTAGAAAGACGCCCTTGAAAGACGTTCCCCTAATACATGGAAATGACTGCAAGAGTGCAAGGTCATTTTTCATAAGAACAAAAACGCTTCTTTCAAACAGTCAAAAGATACCATTAAAGTAATTCTCAGTTCTGCGTATTGACTAGTATCCCCTGCTGTTCCTGTCAGGAGTACCGGTACTTGGATTCCTAAAGCCATGTTTTTCCATCATGTGGTTTAGGAACCGTATGTCATCAGTAAATTTCTCACCGCAGATTGCGCAGTTAGTCAATAGATCTTAGAGATAAACAAGATCTTTTTAGGCTTTGTTACGATATAGATTATGGTATGGCAAGCATTCGAAAGTTGCCTAAACTGACCTTTACCATCACTCCTAGCGTCAATGGGTATGTGGTAGGCTGTAGCGAGATACCATATCTCTTCACTGACATAGTTTCAGTCGAAAAAGTAGACCAAACCATAAGAACCTTGATATCAGAATATGTGGAAAGTTTTCCTGACGATGCCCAGAAAAGGGGCATAGGCAAAGACATCGCAATACAGACAATATGGAAAGGCTCTCCCAATTCAGTTGCTTTGGAATAGAAAGGCGCCAGCACTACTGCTTCCCAAGGGCTCTCGCACCTTAGTAACACAGTAGCGACATTGGGTTTGACTTCCGGGTTCGGAATGGGACCGGGTCGGACCCCAACGCTATGGCCGGCTTGATTATTTCACCCAATAATGTCACGTATTAATCTTGCTTGACAGAGATATAAATTAAGAATGGAAGTAGTTTAGCTATGACTCATCGGGTAGCAGTTCTTGATAAGGAAGCCTGTCAGACGAAAAAATGCGGACTAGAGTGTATCAAGTACTGCCCAGTAAACAAATCAGGGGCAGATTGCATAATACTGAACGAAGAGACGGCAAAGGCCCAGATCGATGAGAACATATGCAATGGATGTGGCATCTGCGTCAAGGTTTGTCCTTTTGACGCAATAACAATCGTCAATCTTGCAGAGGAACTAAAATCAGACAAGATTCACCAGTATGGATTAAACTCATTTAGACTGTACCGAATTCCTAGCCTAAAGAAAGGCCAAGTAATGGGCCTGCTTGGAAGAAACGGCATAGGAAAAAGCACCGTGGTTGGCATTTTGTCTGGAAACCTTAAACCAAATTTGGGCAGCTATTCATCGCCTCCAGAATGGGAAGACATTTTGAAACATTTTCACGGCACAGAACTAAAGTCGCATTTTGAAAAAATTTCAAACAAGGATTTGAAAGCGTCCATCAAGCCGCAGCAAGTGTACAATCTTACAAAGGCCTTTGACGGTACTGCAAAGGAGCTGCTTGAAAAGTACGATGAACGAAACAAGATTCCCGAACTGGTGGAGAGCTTGGGCTTGAAAAATGCGCTTGACACAAGACTTGCAGACTTGAGCGGCGGAGAACTGCAGAGAATTGCAGTGGCAGTAGCGGCATCAAGGGAATCCGATTTCTACTTTTTTGACGAGCCGTCTTCTTATAATGACGTTTTCCAGAGAATGGGAGTAGCACGTGTTATTCAGGATCTTGCAAAGATTGGGAAAAGCGTCATGGTGGTTGAGCATGACCTTACCCTGCTTGATTATCTAAGTGACTTCATTGAGATCATTTACGGCGAGCCTTCCGCATACGGCATAGTTGCAGGTGTTCTTTCAACAAAAGTTGGAATAAACGTATTTTTGGACGGCTATCTTCCCAACGAAAACGTAAGATTCAGAGATGTAGCGTTCAGGTTTGATGCATCTACCTCAACGGATGAGTTTGTCATGGCTGAAAACATAGTTGACTATCCCGCTTTGGAGAAGAGGTTTTCTAATTTTTCTGTAACAATTGATGCAGGCAGAGTGCGAAAAAGCGAAGTCCTCGGGATAGTAGGTGCCAATGCACTAGGAAAGACAACCATGATGAAGATGATAGCCGGTGTTGAAAAACCAGATTCCGGAACAATGGATGCCAAGATCAAGATAGCATACAAGCCACAGTATCTCTCAAACGACTATGATGTAGATGTCATCTCGTTGTTAGAGAAAGTAAACAATGGCGGAATAGAAGGTACCACAGAGGAAGATCTCATTGTTCATCCCATGAAAATAAAAAAACTATACAACAAGTCGGTTAGAAACTTGTCAGGAGGGGAACTTCAAAAAATAGCAATTGCCACATGCCTCCTGCAGAAGGTGGACCTCTACGCACTTGACGAGCCTTCCGCATTTCTTGATGTGGAGGATAGAATTGCCATAGCAAAACTGATTCAAAGATTCGTCCGTTCCTATGGAAAATCAGCAATAATAATTGACCATGACATACAGTTGATGGACTTGATTTCAGATTCACTCGTAATTTTTCATGGCAACCCCGGCAGGGAAGGCCATGCGACTTCCCCCATGTCAAAAGCAGAAGGAATGAATCAATTTTTGAAATCACTTGACATCACATACAGAAGAGACGAGACAAGCATGAGACCGCGGGTAAACAAGTCTGAGAGCAGACTGGACAGGGGACAGAAGCAGACGGGGCATTTCTATTATAGAAATTGACAAAGATGCTAAAACAAGCAATGGCGAGCATACTGACACCAGAGGAATCTGAAGAGATGTACGGGGCTTTTGATCAAATAGGAAGCAAAATAATACTGAGAATTCCAGACTCCTTACTTTCCAAAAAAAAACTGATAGGCAAAGTGCTCCTAGAAAAAGTAAAAACCGCTGAATCCGTATTTTACCAGTCATCCCCAGTAGAGGGAGATTATCGCATACGTCAGCTCGAGTTGCTTGCTGGCAAGGAGAATACAGAGACAGAGTACAAAGAACACGGGTGTAGGTTCATGGTAGATGTGGAAAAGACATTTTTCTCTCCAAGGCTTGCAACAGAACGGCTTCGAATAGCAGACCTGGTAAATGACGGCGAGACAATCATCAACATGTTTGGCGGCGTAGGAATGTTTTCCATTGTTGCTGCAAAAAAGAAAAAATGTCATGTCTACAACATAGACATCAATCCGCATGCTGCAAAACTTTGCTCGGAAAATATTGGCCTCAACAAGATGAAAGGCACTGTCGAGTCAATAGAGGGAGACGCATCAGAAATCATAGAAAAAAAACTGGACGGAGTAGGCGACAGAGTTTTAATGCTTCTTCCCGAAAGATCAGACGAATTCCTACACTCCGCCATAAAGGCACTAAAGCAAAAAGGAATACTACACTACTATTGCCACATACACTCGGACAAAAAAAACCAAGTTTCCGAAGTATCTGCCAGTCATTTCATGTCTGTCGTAAATGTCAGATCAGAAATACTGGGATCAAAAATTGTCAGGCCGATAGGCCCGCGATTCTATCAAGCTGTGGTAGACGTAATGCTATACAAGTGATTATTTCTTGTCATCAGTGATGAATGAAGAAGGCGATGGTTTTGATGTTGCCATGTTATAGCCTATCCACGATATCACACCCAAAATGCCCCCTACTGCCATCAGCACAGAAAGCTGTAGCACTATAGGACTCCATTCTGAAAGCATCAACAGGTATGCATATACGAAGAATCCTCCAATAGATAAAACAAAGATCATCGTTCCAACAGTACGTCGCTTTGTCATAACGCTAAACACTTTTGCAGACTTATTTATTTTAATCTAGTAAGAGAATTCAATTGCCATGAGATAAGCGTCCTCACCATCTCGATAGTATGCCTTTAGCCTCTGTTTTATTATAAAACCGATTTTTTCATACAGCCTTATTGCTTCATTATTGCTACATCTTACCTCTAGGTACAGCTCGTCGGATTTCTTTAGTTTTACACCTGCCATGGATTCTTCAACAAGGGCCCTGCCAATTCCCTTCTGCCTGTAATCCGGCAAGACTGCGATAGAGACAACATGGCTTTTTTTTACAAATCCTAGTTTTTTGAAGTTTGAAAATCCATATTCTATTTTGCACATTATGTATCCAACCAGTCTTTTTTCAACTTCAGCTACCAGAAACGCTTCAGGCAGTTCAGCAAGCAGACTTTCATAAAAGTAATCAGAATAATGTTCTGGCAACGTCTTCAGGTTAATCTCCATTACCGGAATAATATCAGAAGGATCACACCTTCGAATTACACAGTTACCAACCTCTCTTAGAGCCACCTGCATTCCGAGAATACTAGAATTATTAATTATTTAACTTTAAAGCAGTAAATAAAAGAATTAATGTAATTGACCCTCAGGAACATTGCTTGAGCGTACCGACCGCAAACGAAGTAATAGACATTGTTTCGACTTTTTTTACCATAAAAGGGATAAACCAAACCGCCAAGTCTCTGGAAATCGAGATAAGCGAAACAAATGTAGCAGTGAGATTCCAAAATCTTGCACAAAACATTGAACAAAAAAATCTTGTTGCAAGACTAGAGAAAAATTACAGCGGCACATTTATCACGATATCCAGATTTCAACCTCCGACATCTAGAAGAGCATGGATTCCCAGGGCATTGTTTGCTGGAACCATTGCAACTGTCATGACAGACGGCTACTATCGTGCGGTAGCAACAAATTCCATTGCAAAGGTTGGCGACCCACTATTCATAGCGATTTTCTATACAATATCCTTGCTTGGAATTCTTGGCATTCATGAGTTGGGCCATATCATTGCATCAAAAAAGCACAAACTCAGAGTAAGCTGGCCATATTTCATCCCAGGAATCCCAGTGGTCGGTTTCATTCCCACGTTTGGTGCTCTAATCATGTCGCGTGGGCTCATTGTAAACAAAAACATGTTATTTGATGTCGGAATATCAGGACCCATTGCAGGTCTTGCTGTTGCCATAGTTGTATCGGCTTATGGCGCTTACCTGTCACCTTTGATACCAAGTTCAGTAGCTCAAGATCTTTCTGCAAATCAGGGTCTTGTGGAGATACATTCGAGCATTCTCATGGATGCCACAATTGATCTTGCAGGAAAACACGTGCCGGGAAAAGAGATTGTCATGTCGCCAGTTTTGCTAGCGGCGTGGTTTGGGTTTCTCATTACTTTTTTGAATCTACTTCCGGCATGGCAACTTGATGGGGGACACATGGCGCGTGCAACGGTTGGAATAAAGTGGCACAGGATACTTACATTTGTAAGCATAGGGATACTTGCCGCTACAGGATATTTCATCATGGCACTTTTTGTATTGATGTTCAGCATGAGAAGTCGCGACGTAAAACCTCTTGATGACATATCACCGCTTTCCCCTACAAGAAAAAAGATGTTCGTGCTTGTTATGATCCTGGCTTTTCTTTGTGCTCCGCTTCCATTTTCCATACTACCTCAATAGAACGCGCGAGCCGTCTGACACTATAACGGCTTTTTGCCTCTCACCATACGTCTTTAGAACATATTCCATGGACTCTTTTGTTCCGCCAAATGGAATCAGCCCGAGTTTGTCTTTTGTGTAGTAATGTGGCAATATTGAAACAATCCCAATTTGGAATTGCTTTTGGAGCTCAGTTAAAAAGAGAAGACTCTCCATGCCGTCAACATATTTGGCAGGATTTTTCAGCCTATCAAGACTCATTCTGCCTTCCGCGTACTGGAGTAGGGATTCCGATCCTAGACCATTCTTGCATTCAGTCAAGAGTATTGCAAGACCTTCCTCTTTTACAGCCCCTGCACAGTTCCACAGGGCAGAAAGGGACTTGTTCAGTGTCTCATTGCTTGATTCCTTGCCGGTGCTGATAAACAAGATTCTGTGTTTTCCCGCATCAATTGTTGCCATAGAAGACAGTGATCTTGAAAGCGTCATCGTGGAAGAGGGGTGACCAATTGACACATCAATCACTCCTGACGAGTTTGCTGCTATTTCTAGTGCAGATATCTCGAATCCGTCCGTGAATTTTTTTGCCACCTCAATTGCTGATACGTCTTCCCCTGGATGAGGTAGATTTCCGTTCTTTTTTTCATATGCTTCCAGCATCTGTTCTTTTCCAAATCTTCTCAACAGTTTAGTGGATACTGTGTCATATCCAAACAGCCCGTCAAATTCCACCTCTCCTACAAACACAAGATTTGCATTTGTTAACTGGGAATTGTCAAATTCGGAAATTGATATAGTGGGATCGGAAAACATGTTTTTGACAAGATGCAGGTTTGATTTATCTACAAGAATTTTCGGTTTTGGAAGAGATTTTTGATTGCAGGTTTCCAGCAATACAGAGATGACTTTTTTGACGGCATGGGTTGATTCCAGAATAACTATCTCTGTCGGTTTTGTAAGATCCACGGATTGCAACTTCAAAACAAGCTCAGAATCGTTCAGGCTTTGGCCTTCTGATTCTATCTGCCTTTCAAGGTTTTCAGCCTTTATATCCAATACAACCTCTGTCGGACCATAGCTGAGCCAAATTTCTGGCATACAGTACCGATGGGACAGTTAAAATAAATCTAGTTCGGTAAATTTTGCTGTGGATTTTGTCAAAGAATTTGCAATATTTTTGCAGGTAAGCGGTGCCATAAAGTTTGGAAATTTCAGGCTCTCCAGTGGAAAAGAAAGTGCATACTATGTAGATCTTCGGTTAGTGCCAAGTTTTCCCCATCAGTTCAGAAAAATGACAAAACATCTTCAAGGTATCATATCTGAGAATATCGGTCTTGATGGTTTTGATTGCATTGCATCAGTACCAACATCTGGGCTTGTGATAGCTTCTGCCCTGGCAATAGAGACAGCCAAGCCCCTGGTGTATATCAGACAGAAACCAAAGGACTATGGCACAGGCAGCCTCATTGAGGGAAAGATGAAGGAGGGATCAAAAGTTCTGCTTGTTGATGACGTAGGGACCACCGGACAATCTCTGGTCAAGGCCATTAAAGCGCTAAAGGATGCGAAGATGTCTGTTACAGATGCATTTGTGATAGTGAACAGACTTGAGGGTGCAAGAGAAGTCTTGGGATTAGAAGGGGTCAGATTGCACGATGTAACAGACGTGATGAAAATATCAGATATATTATACAGAGAAAAACTACTTGATGAGCAGACTTTTGGACGAATTAAAAAACAGATGGCCAGTGCCTAGAGTCAAGATTAAAGACTAGCTCTCGTAGATCATTAGTTCTTTTTCTTCAAGCAACGTATGCAGATTATGTACTGCCCTGTATACCTCAGATTCCTTCTTTGCACCTGTACAGACCAGTTTTCCTGATGCGAATAACAGGATGACAGTCTTTGGATCTAGCATTCTGTGTATCAGTCCCGGAAACTGTTCCGGTTCGTACATGCTTCTTGGAAGTCCTCTTGCTGCTTGTTCCAAGTGTATTTTTCCCCCAAGGCTTGCTGATGCTACTATGTTTTGAATGACTATAACCGCATCCTTTTTGATCTTGATTCCTCCTTTCCTTAATTTTTGAACTACGCTTCGAACAGCTTTGATTGCTTGTTCTTCAGATTTTGCCCCGGTGCAGACCATCTTGCCTGAGCTGAAAATCAGTGTCGCAGTCTTTGGGGATTTCAATCTAAAAACTAGACCGGGAAATTGATCAGGATGATATTCAACGTCTGGAAAAGTTTGCGTGATTACGTTAAGATCAATGCGTTGATCAACAGAAGCTGATGCCACAACATTTTCAATACTGACAATTGGTTTTGTCTGAGGCATTCTGGTCTTTATATACTGGTTTTATATATACTCTGTACCGTTTTGTATTGATGCTCCGTGTCAAATTTATCAAATCTTTTGTAGATTTTCGGCAGCTCAGACAAATGCCTTCACATCATTATTTCAGCCATAACTCTGATTCCTCATTGCAGCCAAATCAAAATAGTTAACTGATTATTTTAAAATTGGTTTTACGAACAGAACGTTAGCTGTTATCAAGGTAAACGCGAGAAGCATCTTTTCAGTCATACAAATAGAAAATTAATTGGAGTGGGCCCAAAGGGCTTCGATCCCTTGGCTCACCGGTTATGAGCCGGTTACTCTACCAAGCTGAGTTATGGGCCCAACGACAGAACAATTTGGCATGCAGTATAAAAATTGTATAGGGCTAGCAGTATGCCTCATAGCAGCTGTCCAGTAATAGATTCTGAGCTGCAAGAGACTTGGATGCAACGTCAATTAATTCGCTTTCTGGCATGCTGGAATTTTCAATAACTCGTCTCCAGAGTGCTGCGTGTCGTATGTCGGCTTCGGTGTGAATTCTGAAATATTCAATTGCGTCATCGTCTGCTACGCCATAGAACTTTCTCAGTCCATCAATCTTTGAGAGGCTGATTTTTGGGATTTCTTGTTCCAGTGCATACATGGCAACTGTTCCCTTTTCAAATGATGTCATAAGCCCTGAAAGGCCTGACACTGCCTGCCTAGTCTTGTCAAGACCCATGTAGCTTTTCATCTCTTCCCGTGAGACACCCAGAAAACCTGAAAATTTTATCCAAGGCTCCACGTGTTCAGATTCTTCCTTTTGGTTGGCAGATATCTTCTCACGCAGATCAGACGGACTGTTTTCCATAATTGCCCCGACAAAGGAAGGGACCGACTTTACTAGCTGAAAGTATTCTTTTGAATAACCACAGAGAGATTCAATAGAAAGCTTGCCTTCATTCCACATTACATAGAATTTATGTTTGAGCAAGCTTTGTTCTTCAATTATTTTATCAATTCTTTCAATTAGGGGACTCATGCGATTTATCAAATTCGGCACTAAAAAAATCTTTGGAATGACTTCAAAAGGATTTTATGGATAAGAAACTGGATGCAGGTCGGGCTCCAGTGGTGTAGACCGGTCAAGCATGTGGGACTTTCAATCCTACGACCCGGGTTCAAATTCTAAATGATGAAAGTCCCGGCTGGAGCACCTTACAAAAGCATTAATATTCTTACTATTTCCCACGCATGCTAGTGCAAGTTTTTGGATAGAAAAAACTTTGAGATCAACCCGCTAATCAAGGATTACAAAAACTACATTGATTCTATAGATCAAGCGCTCAAAAAAGAACTAGACCTTTACTCTGCTTCAGAATTTTTTGAACCCTTGCAATACGCACTAGAGGGAGGAAAAAGAATAAGGCCCATCATACTTGTATTGGCTGCTGAAAGCGTTGGCAAGTGTGACGAGAATGCGTTCATTGCAGCTTGCGCAGTAGAGCTGCTGCATACCGAATCAGTAATCCATGATGACATAATTGACAACGAGATTCTAAGAAGAAGAAAGGATCCGTTTCACATCAAGTATGGATACAATACCAGCATAATGACAGGCGACTTTGTTCTCGGGTTAATTCTGAACATATCGTCGCGTCTTGACAATCCAAGAATAGCAAGGGAGCTTGCCAATACAGCCATGATGATGAGCGACGGCGAGATGATTGAAACTAGACTAGAATCAAGCGAGGACATCACATTTGATGACTATCTCAAGGTCATCGAATACAAGACTGCCACTGCGTTTGAGGCAGCAACAAAGATTGGCGCCATTTTAGGGGATGGCAACGAAGAGCAGATAATGGCATTTGCAGAATATGGCAAGAACATGGGAATTGCATACCAGATTCGTGACGACTTGCAGGATTGGAACAATGAAGACAAGTTATTTAACATCCTGATCAAGAAAAGCGTTGACCCCCGTGATGTCTTTGATCACATGGACATGCTGCTGAACAGCTATTCAAAGAAAGCCAAGACTGCGCTCAGAAAGATAAACGACAGTCAGGCAAGAAGAAGGCTTGAGAGCCTGATAGATCTCACTATGCTTAATGTATAGCAGAAAGGCTTGTCAAGGCCGGAACGGCTGATTTTGCAAACTGGATAAACGGATCTGGATAGACTCCTATTCCGACCATGAAGATTATGGAGAATATCATTACAGCTATTATGGACTTGGGTTCTTTGACTCTCTTTTCAGATTCGCCTTCTTCAAAGTACATCTTTCGTATTATCCAACCATAGTATGCAAGCGAGAGTGCGCTGTTTAACACTCCAGCTACTGCAAGATACGGAGCCCACGAAACCGACGCTCCAGCATTTATTGCAGAACCAAACAACATTAGTTTGCTCCAAAATCCGTTGAGTGGAGGAACCCCTGCCAGAGCCAAGAGTGATATGACAAGCCCGAGTGAAGTAATGGGCATTCTTCTTCCAAGTCCTCGAAGTTTGTCAATGTGAGATATGGACAGGGTTGTAATTATTCCAGCTACAGCTATGAACGCTGCTGCCTTCATGACTGCATGATTTAGAATATGGAATAGTGCTGCTGCAATGCCAATTGCAGAAAATGGAGCAATGCTCAAACCAATCAAGATGTAGCCAGCATGGCCGATGCTGGAATATGCAAGCATTCTTGAGAGATTTTTCTGTCTTATGGCTGCCAAGTTTCCAAAAGTCATCGTAACGACGGCTATTACAGCAAGGGCAAGTGACCAGTTCAGATTGAGTGCTATAGCACCCATTATTATTACACGCAGGGCTGCAGCAAAACCGGCCTTTTTTGTGCCTGCCGCAAGCAGTGCCGAGATTGTAGGCGGAGCCCCTTCGTACGTATCTGGGAGCCACATGTGGAAAGGTACAAGGCCAATCTTGAATCCAAATCCAGCTATAAACATGCCTACTGCAAGAATGGCAAGCGGCATCATGTCAGGACTTAGATGCGAAAATCCTGCTATCACCTGCTCGATGTTGGTGGAACCTGTGAGTCCGTATGCCAAGGAGATGCCCCAGATTATTATTCCAGAAGACAGGGCTCCAAACAAAAAGTACTTGATGGCCGCCTCATTGGAGGTTGGATCTTTTTTGAGAAATCCTGCCAGGACATAGGTTGGAATGCTCATCAGTTCCCATGCGACAAACAGCATTACCAGATCAGTTGAATATGCAATCAGCACCATCCCAATTGACGACAAAATTATCAGGGAATAGTAAACAGCCGGGTTTGCCCTTCCCTTCATGTAATTGAAGGAGCCGACCGTTGTCATTATGCCAACAATCAACATTGCAATTGCAAAGAAAGATCCAAACATGTCGTTTGCAAGCACTCCCTTTGAGAAAATTGCTGCAGGCAGGACATGTTTTGAAATTATTTGATATGCGACAAATCCTATTGCTGCAGCTAGTGCGGCAAAGGCAATACCGCCATAAAGAGAATCATTCTTTTCTTTTCTTGCCGCGCTGATTACCGGTATTATCACACCTACTGCTCCCAGCGTCAGAGTTAGAATTATTGGGGTTGAGGTAAAGTCTAGCATATTTTTTCACCTAAATGAATAACAATAGCACCACTATCAAGATGCCAGCTCCAAATACATACAAGTAAGACTGGGAGATTCCTGTCTGTGTAGATTGCAATATTCTTGCTCCGCCTGCCATTGTTTTTTCCGGTACCAGATTAAATCCCTCCATAACCTTGTCTTCAAAGTATCGATATATTCCCCTTGCAAGATATAACGGACCTACAACAAATGTCCAGTTGATTAGTGCGTCAAGATACCACCTGTTAAGGAAGAACTTGTGTATTGCGTAAAAGACAATATTGGAGTTTACGAATTTGGCAGGGTCTGCAAATCTTCCAATATAGAAGACATATCCCAGTGCAAATCCAATTGCAAATGCAGAGAGAGAGGCTGTCAATGCGATAGGATTGACACCTTCTAGAAAACCGCCTAGTAATTGTTGAGACTCTGTAGCGACTGCACCTACTTGGGACTGGATTCCAAATGTTGATGACAAGTATGTTGTGAATATATTGTGTATCTCATGCTCAAAGGTCAATCCCAGAATGCCAACTCCAATGGTAAGAGCTGCCAGGATGCCATACGGAACCCACATTACTGGACTTGCTTCGTGTACATGATACCCATCTTTTTCCAAGTGTTCCACATGTTTGCTCTTGTTTCCAAAGAAGACCATTCCGATCATTCTAGTGGTATAGAATGTTGTCATTACAGCGGTGATTACTGCCATGATAAATATTGGCAAGGCCCAGGTATTGCCTGACTGGTACACGGCGCCAAAGATTGCATCCTTGCTCCAGAAGCCAGTTGTGATAAATGGAGCTCCCATCAAGCCCAGCCCTGCAGCCCACATGAAGATGTAGGTCTTTGGCATGAGCCGTCTAAGTCCTCCCATGTCAGTCATAAATCTAGATCCAACTACATGCAACAGCGAACCTGCTGCCATGAATAGCGAAGCTTTGAACATTGCGTGCGAGATGAGATGGAAAAAGCCCGCAGTATAACCATCAACAAATTGCCGCGAAAGACCAGCAATGCCAAGAGCCATCATCATGTAACCGATTTGTGAACCCGTTGAATATGCAAGTACTTTCTTTATCTCGGTATGAACCATTCCCTGAGTAGCTAGCAGGAATGCAGTGATTGCTCCAACCCATGCCACTACCTCAAAGAACTGGTCCATGTTAAGACCGGCCGCTGCCAAGGCAAAGAACAACGGACCTAGTCTTGCAACCAAGAATACGCCTGCCTTTACCATAGTTGCTGCGTGGATGAGCGCAGAAACTGAGGTAGGTCCGGTCATTGCTTCAAGCAACCATTCGTTTAGTGGAAATTGAGCGGATTTGCCTATGGCTCCTCCAAATAACAAAATTGCGGCAGGGATCAGGAGGTTTTGCGAGGACATTGCGGTCGCCCAGCTTGTGTTTGCTGCAAGCTCCCTGAACCCAAAAGTTCCTGCAAAAGCAAAGATCAGGAACATTCCAGCCAGCATCATGATATCGCCAACTTTGGTCATGATGAATGCCTTCATTCCTGCCTGGGTAGGAGAATAGTAGTCAAGCAGACCAAGAACAGTACGTCCTTCTGTTCCTACATGGTCTTTCTTCTTGTCTCGGTACCAGAATCCGACCAATGCATACGATGCAAGGCCTACACCCTCCCAACCAAAGAAGAGTTGCAGAAAATTATCAGATAATACGATTAGCTGCATGGAACCGATAAAGAAAGACATCCAGAAGAAGAACCTCATCAGATCCCTGTCACCTTTCATGTAGCCCAAGCTGTACACGAAGATCAGAAATGATATCCATGCAACCACATTGGTCATTATGGCTGCCAGCGGATCAGCCAAGATGCCAGCCTTTAATCCAATTGACGATATCCACGGAATCTGATTATGAATTTCCTGGTTGTGTAATGCAAGTGGGATAAGTGTTGCAGCTGAAACGGCACTTGCCAGAGCAAATGCAACTGCGACATATCCTGAAGAGTTTTTTGAGACTCGCGCTGCTGCAGGAATTATCAGGGCCCCAACAAACGGCAGAATCCATACCATCCAGACATTTAACGGCCCGGCACTAAGACCAAGAGAACCAAAATCCATTTTTTAAACTCCCACCAGTCCTTTCATGAAAGGAATTATCTTGTTGAAGAATATGTCAGGATATATTCCAATAACAATTGTAAACCCTGCCAGTACCATCATAGGGCCTGTTACGTACCAGCTTGCTTCCTTGGTTTTTTCCAAGTGTTCCGGAAGTTTTCCAAGGAAGACTCGCTTTATCATCCACAAAGAATATGCCATTGTAATAACAGTTGCAATCAGCCCAAGGGCAAATGAAACCATTCTAACTGTGGAACCATCTTGAATTGCAGTCTGTAGCGCACCGTTGAACATTGTCCATTCTGCCATGAATCCACTTGTTGGAGGAATACCAACTATGGTAAGCACTCCAATCATTGCACAAGTTGCAGTGATTGGCATTTTTCCCGCAAGTCCTCCCATTTTTGTGATGCTTCGGGTTCCAACCTGTAGTATGATTGCACCTACCATAAGGAAGAGAATCACCTTGCCAAGGCTGTGCGATACAAATAACATTTCAGAACCAGAAAGACCCAGAGTTGACGCAGTACCTATTCCAAAGAGAACATATCCCATCTGGCTTATACTTGAATAAGCAAAGAATTTCTTGATATCATCTTGTACAAGCGCCATGATACCTCCATAGATCATGGTTGCAACTCCCCACAGGTTCAAAAACAGGGCAAAATGTCCGTATTCGCCTGGCAAAAGCATTATCAGCAATCTAAAGAAGCCGTAGGCCCCCACACCCAGCATCGCGCCAGATGATAATGCGTTAAGCGGCGTCGGAGCTGCCCTATACGTGTGTGGCAACCATATGTGTACCACAAATGCAGCCATCTTTACCCCAAGTCCAACGATTATACCCACTGCGGCAAGTGCAAGTATACGATGCGGTATTGCATGCTCATGAATGTCGGCATAGTTGAAGCTGCCTACATTGAGTCCTATTGCAAGAAAGCCAAGAAGCAGAATCACCGCCCCAACATGGGTCCAGAAGAAGAACAGCAGGGCAACCCTTCGCTTTGCTTCATAACCCCACAATGCAATGATAAAGAATCCCGGAATTAGCATGACCTCAAAGAAGACATAGAACTCTATCAGATTTGTTGCAAGTACTGAACCCAGCATGCCCATTGCCATGACCAGATAAAGCGCAAAGTAGATCCCAATCTGGCTGTTCACATAGGTTTTCAGAGATGACGACTCTACCATTGCAGTGGGGCCGTCTCCAACCACCTGCTTTTGTGCACTCATTTTTTCCTCATATTGTGCGGTAAACTTGGCAACCATGTAGGGCTTTGAAAACAAGGCAACTACAGTCGATATGACATAGATTATTATTGCAAAAGGCGATGCAAGTCCATCCAACACCAGTCCAAACTCTCCAAACTGGTGAGTCCATGGATAATGTTCTTCATAGGTTCCAGATACTGACGCCAGTGTCATTATTGCAGTACAGTAAGCTAGTATGCCAAAGGTGAACCATGTTGCGGCATTTGGTCCTAATCTTTTTCCGAGTAAATAGGCTACCGGAGACAGTAATAAAGGCAGGAAAATTGCCTGGAGTAGTACATACTGCATTATCCTTTCAGGCTCCTAAAGTCTTCTATATCTATATTCTTGTACATCCTGTATGCCACAATGACTAGTGCAAGTCCAACCGCAACTTCGGCAGCGGCGATTGCAATTGAAAAGAGGGCCAGAGTTTGCCCTTGGCTGTTTGGTATGAATCTTGCAAATGCAACCAGATTGAGGTTTGCAGAATTGATTATCATTTCCACCCCGAACAGCATCCTAATTGCGTTTCTCTTTACAGATAATCCGTAAATTCCAATGGCCAGAAGAGCCACTGAAACTAGGACAAAATCAATCAGCCCGTTGGTCATTTGTCATATCCTCCCTTCTTGCCAAAGTCAAAGCGCCAACCACTGACGAGGCCAAAATCAATGCCATCACTATAAGAGCTGGCGAATAATATGTGAGAAAGTCTTCGCCTATTTTCTTATAGTCAACTGATGGAGAGTTTGTCTCTATTGATTTCATGCCAGAGCCAATGATTATCATACCGATTCCAAGCATTAATGCAAGCATCAATCCTATTCCTGCATATCTTCTTCTTTTGTCCTCAATCTTGTTGAATATCAGCTCGCGTCTTACTAGCATCACAGTAAACAGAATGAGTACCGCAATGGAACCCACATAAACTGAAAGTTGGAACATTGCTACAAAAGGCGCATCAAGCAGCAAGAAGAACCCTGCAATGCCAGATAATGTCAGCATGAGTGCTATGGATCCATAAATCAGTGAGCGTATTTCAAGTGCCACTATGGCGCTGCCGATTGTCAGAACGGAAAGAGCTAGGAATACAGCGTCAACCATGTGCAGCACCCCTGTCGTCTATTTTTATTTCTACGTCCTGTGAGATTCTTGGTTTGATGGCAAGTTGAGCCGGGGTGTAAATCAAGGCAGACTTGGTAAAGGATGAAAGCTCGTAGTCATTTGTCATGTACAGTGCATAAAACGGGCATGCGTCTACACACAGACCGCAAAATACGCATTTGCCATAATCTATCTGCGGCATTATTGCTTTCTTGTTTTGTTTCCATGTTTCGTTTACCTTGACCATACCTATGGCTTCTGCTATTCCTTCACATGCCACAGAACAAAGCTGGCAGCCAGTGCAGTGCTCGTGGTACAGTATATGACGTCCTCGCAGGCCAGCTATTCCTACTCCAGTCTCTGGATTAAATTGGAAACCATCACCGACAAACTTTAGCTTTTGTTCTGGATAGCGTAGTGTAAATCTCCTAATGGCAAGATGTTTTACGCCAGAATTCAATGCCCTTATTATTCCGCCAGCAGTGCTCATTGAATCAATCCTCCTGGTCCCAAGACACCTGCGTATAGCAATCCAAGAGCTATAAAGATGTTAATGAACGCAAGACCAATTAGTTTGTACCAACCGGTGTGCAACAACATGTCTATTCTGATTCTTGGAAATACACCACGGGGCAATAGAATCAAAAGTATGACTCCGACAGTCTTTATTACAAACCACAGGGTTCCGTTGAGCATATCCTGATCAAATAGAGGAAGACCAGCTATCTTTGCAGTTATTGGACCTATCGTGATTCCTTGAGTTACAATGTCTGCCGGAAAAGGCGGCCAGACCATTGGCCCATTCCATCCACCGAGGAACAGTACAGTGAACAGTCCTGCAAATGCATATAATTTTAGATATGTTCCAAGCTGGATGAGCCCATACATCATTCCTGAGAACTCGGTTAGCCATCCGGCTACGATCTCGCTTTCTGCTTCTGGAAGATCAAACGGTATTCTTTCAAGTTCGGCAAGAATACAAATGAAAAAGACTATGGCGCTGATTGGTGCAAAGACAATCCACCAGTAGTGCTGCTGGGATTCGGCAATTTGTGAAAGGTTCAGAGTACCAGTCATGATTACAATGCTTAGCAGAGACAGAATCAGTGGGATCTCAAATGCAATCATTTGGTGCAATGCGCGCAGACCGCCAATGAACGTCCATTTGTTGTTTGCAGCCCAAGCAGTAAGAACTGATATTATTGGAAAGAAGCCGATTGTAGCGAAAACCGCAAGTAGCCCTACAGCAGGATTTGCAACAACCCACCCGCGTGCAACTGGTATCAATGAAACAAATGCGCCTGCAGTACCAACAAACAGCAGCGGCCCGACCCAGAAAATCGGCTTGTCTGCCTTGGCCGGAATTATGATTTCCTTTGATATCAATTTCAGACCATCGCCCATAAGCTGCAGTATGCCTTCTACCTTGCCGCAGTAAAGCGGTCCTACCCTCAGTTGTATCTTGGCAAGGAATTTTCGCTCAACAAAGATTGTTGCTGCTGCAAGTAGAGCCGCAAACCCAAATCCTGGAAAGGCCAGTACGTGGAAAAACGTCGTATGAATAAGATTCTTGATTATAGGCAGGGTCTCTGAAGGGTCTGCCATCCAGGTCATGGCCAGATATGGTGTCATCAGTTGGTTGTTGATGACAGGCAACTTGATGTAGAATAGTATGATAAAGACGATTGGAAGGCCGACCAGTGAAAATATCAGTATGACCCAGAAGATTATATCAAACAGGGAAGCTACAAAACGGCTTAGCCTGAACTGTGGTGCAATGGTTGACATTTACCTGTCTGCCTCCACTGGCCAGTAATTAAGGCTCCAGTAAACAGCCGGCATGTTGCCCAACAATTCGCCTTTCAATAGATATGGCATGCAAATCAGGTTTCTAAATGAGCCGACACTGATCTTGACTCTGTACGGTTCTGGCCGGTTGTTTGATACAATGTAATATCCAAGTGCGCCCCTTCCAGATTCGACTCGTTTGTATACTTCGTCATTACCGCCTTTAGGATTTGGTTTTAGTTTCGTGCGCACAGAGCCTGACTTGGGCATCTTTCTGATTGCATCGCGGATTATTCTGCAGCTTTCAAACATCTCGAGGTATGGAACATAAGATCGAGCATAGGAATCGCCTTCTTTCATCACTACTGTCTCAAAATCCAGATTTTCGTAGACATCGTATGGCTCTTTTTTCCTGATATCAAAGTTAACGCCTGAAGCTCTCAGGACAGAACCTGTCGTACCAAGTCGTATGGCGTCAGTCCTTGACAGTATTCCAGTTCCTTCAGTCCTGCTTATCAAAATAGGGTTTTTGTAAAATACGGCCAGATACTCTTTGAGTCTTTTTTCAAGATAATCCACCTGTCTGAGGCATCTTTCTTCAAAATTAGCCGGCAGATCATTTCGTACTCCACCTGGTACAAGATACGCATGAGTCACTCTAGCACCCGACATGGCCTCCAAAAGATCAATGAACAGCTCACGGTCTCCCGCAGGCCACATGAACATAGTAGAGTGTCCCAGAAAGATTCCATAGATGGCAAGCCAGTAAAGGATATAGATACACCTGTTAAGCTCTGCTGCTATTACACGGATGTATTTTGCCCTTTCCGGCACCTCGATTCCCAGCAGTTCTTCCACTGCAAGACAATACGGATAAAGTATGTTTGACGAATCATGGATTACAGGTCTTTCCAAGTGCGGAATGTTTTGGATGTAGTTCCTGTACTCTGCCATTTTTTCCTCGCCTCGATGCACATAGCCTGGATCTGGATCGCATGAAACAATGTAATCTCCGTCTACTTTTATGATAAGTCTCATATGGCCTGATCCCGGATGTTGCGGCCCGACGTTGAGCGTCATTATCCTATCGTCCACGGTCTCAAGTCTGATTCCAGGAGGTAGTTGTGTTGCCATCTTATCTTCCCTTTATCTTGAAATCTTTTCTAAATGGTGGAATGTCTGCCCAGTCTTCCGGCAAAAGCAGTCTCCTGTTATCTGGATGACCCTCAAAGTATACGCCAAACATTTCAAAACATTCTCTCTCATGAAATTCAACGCTGTAAAAAACCTCTCTTAACGATGTCATTCTAGAACTGTCTTTTCCTGGGTTTGGCATCTCCTCTCGTGGCACCCTAGTTGCAAGTGTTAGAACCTGAGTAGCAAGTCTTTCATCAGTGTAAGAACCTAGATGATATACGACCTCAATTTCTTTCGAGTCTGGATAGTCCACACCAGAAACAGACTCTGCGTGGTCGTATCCCAGTTCGTCTCGAATGAAATAGGCAACATCGGAAATATCTTCCTTTTTTGTCGAAACACGGACCCTGTTTGAGCGTACATAATCTATGTTTACTTTGGAACCAAACTTTGAAGCTATTTTGTCGGAGAGTGACTTTTCAAATTGAGGTATTGGCCGCGGGTTAACTGGCGCGTCTGGAGAAAAATCTATGCCTTTTTCTTCATAAAATTTTTTGGCCTCATCTTTTGATAAAGACTTGACATCTTCGGAAGACTCTGCCGCAGTCTCACTGGGTTGCCCATCCTTTTCATTTTCCGAGCTCATTATTATGCGCCTTTCATCCGTTTGATCTTTTCTTGTAGCAGCATGCAGCCTTGAATCAGGGTTTCAGGTCTGGGAGGACAGCCTGGAACGTAGATATCGACTGGAAGCACTCCATCTATACCTGGAAGTACATTGTAGGAATCAAAATACAGCCCTCCGGTAATTGCACATGCCCCCATGGCTATCACATACTTTGGATCTGGCATCTGATCATATACCATTCTTAATCGTGGTGCCATCTTTCTGGTAATTGTACCCATTACGACAATGAGATCGCATTGTCTGAGAGAACCAAACGCTTCGATAATTCCAAATCTTTCCACATCATATCTAGGACTTGATGCGGCTCCAAACTCTACACTGCAGCATGCAGTTTCAAGGTGTACTGGCCACAGAGACCAAATTCTTCCCCAGTTTATGGCATAGTCCAGAGGTTTACCAACAGCTCTCACTAGTATATCGCCTAGTTTTCCAACTAGGACATTGGTAGCGTGCGGTGCTGTTTCCTGGTTAAAGAATTCCTTTAACAATGCTCTCCCCTACCTCGAAAGCTATCAATATTTGATTTAAAAGTTACCAAATGTTCTTCCTTCCTGCTTGATACAGAGCATAGGCAAAGGCTGCAAACATTACACCTAGAAAGGCAATAATTGGCAGAGTTGCCGCTTTTGGTAAACCAAGTATGCTGCTACCCCACGCATATAGGAAAATCGACATTACATCAAAGACAACAAACATCAAAACATAGGAATAGTACTGCATCATGAAATGAGTACGGCCTTCCTCTTTTGGAACTTGGCCTGATTCCATAGGTAGAAACTTTACCGGACTGCTGGTTCTTTTGGGTGCAATCATTCTAGAAAGAATCAGTGCCGGTCCTGTTGCTACAACTGCAAATCCGAACATTAGTAAAACTGGACTAAAACTACTTGCAGCTTCTCCTACCAAAGTAGCTAACAAGCCAATCGGAGAGTATAAAAATCTATGCACATTATGCGATCATTATTTTAATTTGAAAGGAATTTTTCATCAATTTTCCATAAGTTAATCAAAATCTTCATCGATTAATCAGATCGAAATTTCTAAAAAAATTTAAACAACTACCGGCGTTCTTGAAAATGATTGATATATGACCACAATAAAACTCTCTTTATGGTAAACGTTGGAGACAAAGCACCGCCCTTTACCTTGGTAGACACGGACCTAAAGATGCGAAATTTGGACGACTTTAAAGGAAAAAAAGTGGTTCTGTCTTTTTTTGTTGCGGCAAGTTCCCCAGTCTGCACAAAAGAGATGTGTACGTTCAGAGATAGCTGGGATGAGATCTCAAAGCTTGGCGCTCAAGTAATAGGCATAAGTAACGATGGCCCATTTGCAAATAAAGCATTTGCAGAAATGCACCATCTCAACTTTCCAGTGCTTGGAGACTACAAAAGCCAGACAATACGAGATTATGGAATACTAATGCCAGATCTATTGCACGTAAAAGGATATGATGCAGCCAAGCGTTCTGTGTTCATTGTAGACGAAAAAGGAGTTGTGGCATACAAATGGGTCTCTGATAATCCACTGGTTGAACCAAACTACCAAGAGATAACCGACTTTCTAAAGAAAGGAAAATAATTTCTCCTAAACTTTATTTTCTGACGGTAAGATCATTCATTCTATTTCTGCAAGTACGTCATTTTTTGCAACCGAGGCACCCTGTTTTATTTTCAGGGACTTGACCACGCCGTCTTTATGTGATTTAATTGAGACCTGCATCTTCATGGACTCTAAAACACACACAGTATCCCCTTTCTTGATATTGTCTCCTTGTGATACGTTGATTGAAACAACCCTTCCTGGAATCTGGCTTTTCAGGTTAATTTGCGAGTCTGTGGATGATTCCATGCCAGAGTTTTTGTACACTATATTATCCAGGTCAGGACGCTTGTTGAAGGTTATCTTGACTCCGTCCACTACAACCGTAATCTTTGAGGTGCTGTTTTCGGTGTATTTTGCAATATGAAATGAGTTATCCAACATGAATTCAATTTTTTCATGGCTCATGTTTAGGATCTTGAGATTTCGCTCATGATTTCTTATTTTTATGACAAACTCATTGTTTCCAAGCGACTTTACTATTGTCCCATCCAAAGTTTCATCAGTGTTTTCTAGTTTGAATTTCATGCTTAATTCCTGTCCAACTGCGCTTTCCAGCGAAGACTTTGTTCCTTATGTGCCATGATTCTGTTTTTGAGAAATTCGGAATGTACCAGCGTAGCAGCCAGTGCAGCTTCAGATTTCTGCGATGCCTCTTTCTTAAGATCATCACGTAGCCTGTCAAGAATCTTGAATCTGTCAAGAAAATCGGTGGACAGATCTCCTGAAATGAATTCTTTGGTATCCAGTATTGTCCTGTAAAGCGGAATTGCAGTCTCGACCCCCTCTATGTAAAAGTCTGCAAGCGAAATTTGCATTCTTTGTCTTGCTTCCTCAAAGTTTTGACCCCATGTGATTAGCTTTGCCATCAACGAGTCATAATACGGAGAAACACTGCATCCCGGATACAGATAGGTGTCAACCCTCACCCCGGGCCCTGACGGAATATTGACGTCATAGATTCTTCCCGTGGACGGGGCAAAGTCCAGAAACGTATCTTCGGCGTTTATTCTGCACTCTATTGCACAACCGTTCACCTTGAGATCTTTCTGTTTGAATGGCAGCGGTTCTCCATTGGCTATATCAATTTGTAACTTTACAAGATCAAGTCCGGAAACAAACTCCGTTACAGGATGCTCCACTTGTAGCCTGGCATTTATCTCAATAAAATAAAATGTTCCGTCATCGAGTCTGAGAAATTCTGCAGTACCCGCATTATGATAGTCTACTGCAACAGCTGCATTTACGGCCAGTTGGCCTATTTCGTCACGAGTCTTTTGATCAACCACCGGAGAGGGGGACATTTCAATTAATTTCTGATGCCGCCTCTGGATGGAGCATTCTCTTTCAAAAATATGCGCGGCGTTTCCATGTTTATCTCTGACCAGCTGAAACTCGATGTGTCTTATTTTTGGCAGGAATTTTTCAACAAAGAGTGCAGACTTGCCAAACGCAGCTTTTGATTCTCCTGATGCCAATTCAAATGCTTGTCGTAGTTCTGATTCGTTATGCACAAGTCTTATTCCCCTGCCACCACCGCCAAACACAGATTTCAGCAAGACTGGATATCCAATGTTGTTGGCTATATCAAGGGCTTTTTCCACTTCCTCGACTATTCCAGGACTGCCTGGAACCGTAGGCACTTTTGCTTTTGCCATTGCTGACTTGCACAGCATCTTGTCTCCACAGAGTCTCATTGATTTTCCAGAAGGACCTATGAAGTTGATCTTCTTGTTTTCACAAAGATCAGCAAAATCAGCATTTTCTGAAAGGAATCCATATCCAGGATGAACCGCATCAGCGCCAGAGTTTAACGCTGCCTCAACTATCTTTTCCATGTTAAGATAGCTTTGCGAAGGAGAGGGAGGACCTATGTGATATGATTCAGACGCCATCTTGACATGTTTTGAGTTTACGTCCTCATCAGAATACACTGCCACAGATTTTATTCCCAAGGCATTACATGCCTTGATTACACGAATGGCGATTTCTCCCCTGTTTGCGATAAGAATTTTTTTGATCATATCAAATCAGAGGTTTATGTTTCCGTGTTTACGTGGAATTCTTCTTTTTCTTTTATTTGCAAGTCCTTCCAAAGCCCTAATGATGGCCGGCCTAGTTTCCGCAGGATCAATGACCGTATCAATGGTGCCATACGATGCGGCTACATAGGGGTTTGCAAATTTTTCAGTAAAGTTATCAACAAGTTGTTTTTTCAAGGCAGCTGGATCCTTTGCAGTCTCTATCTCTTTTCTATTCATTATTCTGACTGCAGCCTCTGAGCCCAGCACTGCAATCTGTGCCGTTGGCCATGCATAGTTCATGTCAGTGCCTAGATTCTTGCTGCCCATTGCGATATAGGCGCCTCCATAGGCTTTTCCAATTATGATGGTGATTTTTGGCACGGTTGCCTCGCAGTATGCATACAAAAGTTTGCTGCCATGTCTGATAATTCCCCCATGTTCCTGGTGGGTTCCAGGCATGTATCCCGGGGTGTCAACCAGTGTAACAATAGGAATATTGTAGCAGTCACAGAATCTGACAAATCTCGATGCCTTGTTTGACGAATCAATGTCAAGCGCACCCGCCAATACCATGGGTTGATTTGCGATAATTCCTACAGTTCTGCCATGAAACCTGCCAAATCCCACGATGACGTTTGATGCAAACAATTCATGAATCTCAAAGAATTGATGGTTATCTACGATAGAGTGAATTATTTCTTTCATATCATAGGGCTGCAATGGATTTTCTGGAACTATGTTTATCAGATTATTGTCTAATCTGTTAGGATCGTCACCAGTGTCTACTACAGGCGGTTCCTCGGTACTATTTTGCGGTATGTACGACAATAATGACTTGACAATATCCATGCAATGATATTCATTCTTGGCTACAAAATGAGAAACGCCGCTAATTTTTCCATGAGACATGGCACCTCCAAGTTCATCAAATGAAACTTCTTCCCCGAGAACGGTTTTGACTACCTCCGGTCCTGTCACAAACATGGTTGCAAGTTTGTCTACCATTATGACAAAATCGGTCATTGCAGGAGAATACACAGCTCCCCCGGCAGAAGGCCCCATGCTGCATGTAATTTGAGGAACTACCCCAGAGGCAAGCTGATTATGATAAAAGATGTTTGCAAAGCCGTCAAGGCTCAGTATGCCTTCCTGAATTCTTGCCCCCCCAGAGTCAGCTATTCCAATTATCGGGCATCCCACCCGTATTGCGTGGTCCATGACTTTGGTTATTTTTTTGGCACCCATCTCGCTTAGTGTACCGCCAAGAACCGTGAAATCATAGGCAAAAAGGAAAACTTTGCGCCCGTTTATTGTTCCATAGCCAGTTACTACGCCATCTCCAAAGAATTTTTTATTTTGCATGTCAAATTCGTAATAATGATGAGTTACTAGAGCATCAATCTCGGTAAAACTGCCCTCGTCCAGCAAAAGATCAATCCTTTCACGCGCGGTGAGCTTGCCCTTTTCATGCTGGGCAAGAATTCTTTCTTCACCGCCACTCTGTTCTGCTTGTCGTTTCTTATGCAAAAAATTTTTCAATTTTTCAGAGTGCATGTTTTTAATTAGAAGCAACTTCTAACCTATATTAATTTACTCAGGTTTGACTTCTCGAATACCATCGCGCCCACCCTTTGCGTTTCTAAAAACATTCATTCCCATATGATAATTCTCCCACAAACTCTCCAAGACCTGCAATTTTTCAGCCGCTTCTTTCAAGACCTCATCAGTCGTGTGTGGATCAGACTGCAGTTTTCTAACATTTTCCCGGGTCTCGGCAAGTAGTGCTTCAAGTCCCACTTCATAGTTTGACTCCCCGTGGAATGCGGGATCGAGTGGAGCAATCTTAGTTTCGTTAGTCATCACTTTCACTCCGGTTATGGGTAAATTTTAACTTTTTACTTTTGTACAAGTGGCAGTCAATTCTACAAATTCAAGATCGGATAATGCTTCAAAATGGCCTTTTGATAGAGCGCAAAAGAATCCTTTACTTCATAGCATTTTTTGCATATACATAGTTGTGAGACTTTGTTTCTGTCACAGTCTTCCATGAATTCACATTGTTGACATCCTGCCGGGCCACCACAGACAGCACATTTCAACTCTATAACTTCAGCGCATGCCTGATGTTTTACTCCAAGTCCCTTTGCCCACAGGGCTACTTCGTTTACTTCAATTTTTTTCTTGCAAACTGTGCAGGTTCCAGGAAATTTCATCGGTATGGCACGCCAGCTCATTTTATGCTAGCCAGCTCCTTTTGGATGATTTCATTTTCAGTTTCGTTTAGATCCATTTCTAACGTCTTTCTTTTCACACATGCCAACAGATAGGGAAGATAGAACGTTGCAAAGCTGCTTCTAGAGACATGCATTCTCTTTGCAAGGCTTTTTTCCAATTCCTTTATCGCTTTGCCGTCCCATCTGAGTCTTGTTATCAGGGGCCAAGGCAGATTATATTGTGAATACCTGACTGGAATGCCTTCTCTGTATAGCTTGACAAGAATTGAATCCAGATACCGCAAAAGCCTCCACTGTTGTTCTCGCATTATTTTTCCATACAACATATCGGCCTCTGAAATTACATCAAGCGTTTCTTTCATGTCTTCCTTTGGAAGCGTGCTTGTGATTATGCTTGAATAAAATGCATTGATCTTTTCTTGCGGATCAATCCTTAAAGAATAGAGTATTGTCATGGCTTCTTCCGATGATTTGGCCTTGAAAAAGGAGTTGACTGCAGATTCTATATCCGTTGTTTCAAATGATTTGTCGGTCTGAGGTTCAAACCCAGATACAAGTACTTGAGCAGAGTTTAAGGTGGATCTGATATCTCCTCGCGAATCAAGTACTAGTTTTATCATGGTTCCAATTTTAAGCGAGACTCCTTCTTTTCTTAAAACCGCCTCTAGGTAGAATCGCAGCAATCGTGGAGGTATAGGCTTCATCCTAATTGTTGTAGAGGCCTTTTTGATATCCTTCATTTTGTCAGAATTGTCAGAGTTTGCAGCCAGTACTATTGGAACTGTTGGCTCCTTGAGGATGTCTACCAGAGCCCCAACTCCTCCAAAATCAGACCTTCCGTGGATTCCATCCACTTCATCTATGAAGATCATAATTTTTCCAAGAAGCCCCGTATTTCCAAGAGCCGGATTGAGTACTTCTTGGATGCGTTGTTTGTTTCTGACATCGCTTGCATTGAGGCTTATCAGATCGTATCCAAAGTGTTTGGCACCAAGCAGTGCCATCGTAGTCTTTCCGATGCCGGGAGGTCCAACAAGCAACAGGGGTTTTGTGCCCTTGATCCATTTGGCAAGCCACTTGACAAACGATGCTTTTGCTTCTTCATTGCCAATTGTTTCATGAAGGCTTTTTGGCCTATATTTTTCAGACCACATCATCTTGCATCACTTCGGTAGCTTTGAATCAAATTCTGACCAGGGTTTCTGTTTTTGCAGCTGGTTAAACCAAAATGAATTGTAGTGCTCTACAGTGAGAAATAGAAATTCAAGAAAATCACGGTGTGAAAAGCTTTCCGGCAAGAGTTCCAAGGCAAGTCTTGCTTCGCTTAGATATACCTCGCTTTTTTTCATGGTGAATTCAAATCCCTTCTGCACACTATTCGTAAGCGTTGTATAATAAAGCGGCCAAGAAGGCACTTTGACAAACTTGTTTTTTATAGAATCTTCAATCTCGTTGCCGCACCCCACCGATTCTGCTGCTTTTGCCATTCCAAGATAGAAAATCTCTCCCAACGGAAGACGGCCAAGCGCCATGTTTTTTCCAGCGGTTCCCATTACGGCCCTATATTTTTTATAACATTCAATCATTGCCTCTTCTGTTATGCCTTTTGGTTTCATTTTCAGTTTAAAATCGACGTACTGGCCTATCCTGGCATCCTTGAAGCCTTTCTCGAATTCTTCCAATACTTGTGGTCCGCCACTTCCAATCTTTGATCTGGCAAGCTGCAAGATGTACGGGTTCATCAGTTTGTAATCATCAAGATATTCAATGTCTTCATCCTTGTCCATTATTCTGTCCATGGGCTCGCTAAGATCGATTGCTATGATGTGCCCGTCTATTATGTCGGTCTTCTTTTTTGCATCAATCGCGTCTCCAAAGTGCTGTGACGACGCATCATAAAGAGCGCTAAATACTGGAAATGTCATTTTGACAAAGTTGGAATTGAGGATTCTTGTAACCCTGTCAAGCAGCGTATCATAATCCTCCAGCCTTTTTTTGACCGAGTCTATCTGTGATTTCTCAAGAGTTATCTCGCTTGAGCCCACCTCGGATGCAAACTTTTCCTGGGTTTCTTGAGGGACAGTATCAGATTTTATTTGTCTTAGCAGATCTTCAGTGAACCTCTTTGTGAATTTTGGCAGTTCGTCTTCTGCTTCCTTTTTGTATTTATCAAACTGTCTGTAGCCCTTACTCTTGAACAAGGCTTGCTTTACTATGTCCTTGCCAGGCTTTGTCGACATCAATGCTTCCTTGCTGAAAATTGATTCGTCTTTGCTGCTCACATATTGGCACAACTTCTTTTGCTATTTATTCATTGAGATGTTTTCTAGATTACTTGAAATAAATTAGGATCGAAAATAAAAAACCTGTGAAAAAAATCGAGGTTTTAGAAGAAGCTGCAAGGAGAGTTTATGATAATGTCAAACATTTGCCGGGAACAAAAGAGTCGGCAGGAGACTTTGGCAGGGGTGCTGGAGGAGACATATCACGGAATATAGACATCGTAGCAGAAAAGACGGTCTTGGATTATCTAAGAGATATCAGTTTTCCATGTGTCGTTCTAGGGGAAGAATGCGGCAGGGTTGAGATTTTAGAAAACTATGAAGGCTCCATAATAATGGATGCAGTAGACGGGTCCACAAATGCTGTGAGAGGAATTCCTTTTTCCTGCTGTTCCCTTGCATTTGCAACTGGAGACAAGCTTAGCTCTGTTACTGATGCGGTGATAATTGATTTGTACAGCGGAGACTTGTATTCTGCATCAAAGGGTCATGGAGCTTTTATGAACGGAAAAAAAATTACAGTTCACAAGGAAAAGCCCCTTTATTTTGTGGTAGGCGTTGACATGTCCGGAATATCTCCTGATTCTTTGCAGAGGCTGGCACCAATTATTTCAGCATCAAACCACATCCGACATTTTGGTGCAGTGGCGCTAGAGCTTGCCATGTTTGCCCGCGGTCTGGTAGACCTGTTTGTAGACCTGAGGGGAAAACTGAGAATAACAGATGTTGCTGCAGGATATCTCATAGCACTAGAAGCAGGGGGCATCATAGTTGACAAGAATACAAACCGTCTTGATTCCGATCTCAGCTATGACAAGAAAATCTCTTTTGTTGCTGCTGCCAGTCAAGAAATCCTTGATGAAACAATCGACAAATTGCACTTGTCAGATTGGGTGTAAAAAGGCAATTTGTCACTTCATATTGTTAAAGAAAAGTGTAAGCGCCCTTGGGGTCTATAAGCATTTTGGAACCCCACAATGAATAATTTTTTTCATACACGGCAAGAATACTTGTTCTCATCCTTGCAAAGTTCAAATCCGCCTTTTAGGCAATTGTTTCTGCATGATTGTAGAAATGAAATTTGATCTTATATTGTTTTATGAAAATTGTTACCTGATGTTTGTACTTTAAAGAATTTCAAGTTCTAAGGAAAAAATAATTCCGCTTGTTTCAATACCCTTTATGCTTCTCAAGTCTCAAAATATCGGCCTTTTGTAAATTAATGGTGTGAGAATAAGTGGATGGATGACGAGCGTAGCGTAAGGCTGGAAAGTTCGTCTTTAATTTACGGTAGATGACTCCAGCCACGTTCCACCAAAATATTTGCAGTGTCAGGTGTTACGCAGGCAGAAGAACCGTCGTCAACTTTGATTATGGAAACAAATCCATGACTGCATATAGGATTACCTCTTACAGTAATTACAGGTTCCAGATTAGAATCTGTGGAAATTGAAAATATGCGATTCGTTTCAATAATGTGTAAAAGAGGAGATAGATGATAAATTCCTGGCTGTAGTGCCTTGATGGTAAGAGAGTATGGGATTCTTGAAAAGGCTGGAATATTGATCATCATTTTTGCAGAGTCGTTTTCTATCTCCAATCTTCCAATAGGGCCAGGCGCAGACTGTATCATAAACCAGCCTGTAAGATTTTTTGGTGTCATGCTAGTAATATTTCCGCTTATAGTCATAGTCTCTCCCGTCTTAATTGATTGTTTTGACACTTTGGTATCATCCAGTCTGCCAAAAATAGTTTGAGGTTCAATTGGTATGCCTGTTGCGTATATGTTTGGTAAAAAAGCACCAATTAAAAGTAATATCAATAAACCGGATATGATGTATATCACGTTATAATAAGGTCAAGATCATTTAAAAGTTCGTAGTGTTCAGTGTTATTTTGCTCAAAAAATTCTGTGGATGAACAACAATACACCATCTGCTTTATGACTTATCATAAAATAAAAAGGGAGTACTTGCAGCAGTTTAGGTAGGTATTCCTAGCCGCAGTAATTCATTGTATCTGTAGCCGCGTTATTTGTGCCAGTGGTTATTGTCAGAGCGCAATCGATTGACGAGGTATCGCCATCAGCGGGATTAAATGGATTGTTCGATGTCCAACCATTGACTGTTGTATCGTGTACTGGCGTACAACTGTCACAGGATGTGTGTAATTTCCTGTTTATTGTTGATGATTTCTACGGAGCCGGTTAGATGTTCGTGTAATAATGGTGCTGGTCGTACCAAAAATCCCTTGTGTGTTACGAGGCTTTCAGCTTTATCTAGTACCTCATAATTGAATGTAACAGTAGCATTTACTCGTCCAGTATATGTTTCCAGTTTGTTATCAAATTGTACCGAGAACTCATCCCAAAACCCTCCAGTAAATCAGAAACGATGCCAGATTGAGAAATGCCGTGTAGGTCGCATCAAGCTGCGTATCTTGTCTGAATCGTAATGCCTTGTCTACATAAACTGCAACAGGTCGTGTTCTTGGTCGTGCACCGCCCTGTATTCGTATCTGCTGTATTGTATTCTACAATGTTTGTGTGAATTAATTGAAAAATGGTTCTGCTAACAACCATTTTACAGAAATTCCTGAGGTATTTTCTATTTGGCCGCCCATATCTATTGAAGGACAGTGTATTGTACCTATGTATGTAGAAATATCTGCGGTTGAAATACTAGTTGGGTCAAGACCCACTATTAGAGGATATACGTCATTACATCCATTCAGTGGGATGTGGAGCCAGTACAGGCCTTTTATGTTTGAAGTTTTTATTGTATAGGCAACAGTAGTGTTTTGTCCCAAATTGTCAGAAACAGCGTCAGGGATGGCAGATATGACTACATTCGATGTATTTATTGGCGAACCGTTTGTACCATAATCAAGAAAAACTTGCGGCTTTATCTGTCTTGTTTCATTGTTATTATAATAAGGGTAATATTTTACAACGATTTGTCCAGTAGAATTTGATTCAATTAAAAACGATTTACGTGAAGGAAGCAAACCATAAAGATCCCAATATTTGGTCTTAACCAGATTATTGACAATCTTTCCTATTCCTCTATTCTGAGCTTTGGATTCATCATTTCCCTTGAAGCAGGCAGGAACGAGATGCGATTCACTAACATTAAACTTCTCCCGTATTAACAAACCAAATCCGTATTTGCATTTGACGTAAATTGGCATGATTCCAGCCTTATACTGTTCAAGTGGGGATGGGGGGTTTGAGATGCTAGCGTTGGAATCTTTAGAAAACACACCATTTGGAGTTGTTATTTGTTCTACAAAATTAAGTGTTGCAAGTTTTATGATTTGACTGTAGTCTGCTGTCACTCCAATGATATTGTTTTTTGAGTAAATAATATCAACATCTTTTGGCATAAGTGAAGCATAACTTGAGTTTTCAAGGATTACATCTACTAGCGTATAAAAATTATCACTTGTGGTGTCTCTTTTTTCAATTGCTAACAAAACTCTGGAATCCACTTTGGGTGTGTTCGAAATATCATTTTTTACATCATCCATTCCTGACACATTTGTAACTGTCAACATGCATGCAAAAACCATTGAGACTAGAATCATAAAAGAAAAAATCAGATTAGATCTCAACATGTTTTGTACCGTTTTGTTACAATTTAAAATTGGTGTATATTTTCATCAGACTTTGTTCTGGCTTAATTCTTATTTCGTTAAAATAAAAAGATGTAAAGGAGGTACTAATATGTACCTTGACTTGTATTCCACAATGTGTAGTATGTTCCACCGCTGGTTGGTATTCCAACAACTGTATTCTGATATGTGTTCTGGGGATATGGATTTGTCATGTTGTCGAAGTAATATTCGCCACTGCCTGTACTGTATGGGATATAGATGCTTGTGAGTGTTCCACTCCTACTTGATTCAGAATATTGTTCATAGAGACGTTCTTTTGTTTTGCATCCGCATGCAGTGTTTGATATATGTCTGCACCTAACCTGCACGAATAGTGGACTGTCCTTTTGAGATCGTCATCTGACATTATGTCGTATCATCGTTGATCCCGTACGGGACATCTTCTACTTAAGTCTGGCGTATGTTTTCAATTATTACATACCCAGTGCAAATGATTCACCTGCTACTAACTCGCAGGTATCGGCTCCCTCGAATTTGCTAAAGTTAATATGCAAGTCCGGTACACCTGATCTGTAGTAGCGATTTGGGTAAAACACAATCAATGAACGAGCCGCTTTCAATGCGTGCGACACAGGTTATGTCGTCTATCGATGGAGATATAGTTACACAGCGTATGCTTGAACTGTTCTTTCTGCTGTCAAGACCTGACGCGCTGAAGATCCTCTCTCTTGCAAGGAAGGGGCTGAGATCAAATACCGGTACTCCCTCGGAAATAGGCCTGACAAAAAAGCAGTACTATACAAGGCTTAGGCAGCTGGTAGATCTGAATCTGGTGGAAAAGATGGAAATGTCTGAGAGCAGGAAAGGCATGGATTGTTCGCCAGTATACACTACAACCCTATTTGGAAACCTCGTCTACAAGAGATGCATACTTGATCTGGAAGAGATGGTTTCCAATACAGGCAAGCTAAAGGCTGCAGAGATACTGTATCGAAGCTCAAAGTTTAGTCCGGAAGAAATTGTCAGGTTCATGTCAAGATGCATGTAATGGTACATGTAATGATATCATCAGACGGAACTGACAGTTGCATGTCATGCATGGAAGAGGTCTACAAGCAGGTGATCGAGATACAAAGTCTTGAATACAAAATAGGACAGAGTAGGGAAGTTTGGAAATTGTTACAATGTTACAGGTTAGCATGTAGCTAAAATTCAAGTACAAAGACGCAGGAAGACATACTTGCACAATGCGCCTCACACGCTACAAAAGGTCACAGTATCAAACCAGAAGACATAACCAAGGAATTGAAAGATAAGAAAGAACACGCACAAGTCGTGGTTTTAATGTTACATACAGTTTGAGATAATCATGGATTTTTGAATTCTAGTCGATCAATGAGCATTACCAACATCTTTTTTGTTAGCTTGTGCGTATATGGGATCAAGGTAGAGAGTTAGATCGCATTTGATGGGTAAGACCCATCATGGTGGAAATTTATTCTCCTAAACTAATCCAATGAAACATGCGTTAGATTACTGCATGATACGATTTCATTATTGTCTAACTTTGATATGAATGCTAAGTGAATTGCTTAGTGGGATCTCTGAATTTGTAACGTCTTTCCAGACAAATGATGCCGCGGTATAATTACCCGACATGTCAGGAATCCAACTGTTTGATAAATCTCTTTTTTCCATACTTTTCAGATAATCCTTGAACCATTTTAGACTTACAACGGACCCTTGCTCATTAAAAACTTCTGTAATATACGAAAAATTCATTGGTTGCGGAGATAAATTTTGCACGGTAGTTATTATAAACAGTTGATCCCCAATTCTTGGAGAACCATACGTTGCAGCATTAGACACTGTTGCTATCCTAGTTGTTTGAAAAGTATACCCAAGTGAATTATTAATCCCAGGAAAAAAACTGATGAAAATCAGTAGAATTGCCAAAACATTAAACAGATAATATTTATTTGTCATTTTGCTTCGATAGAAAACCATCATTAAAAAATATTATGTAAAATATTTCTATAAACAAATCATAGGTGCAACATGTCAATGTGTGATTTAAAATTCTTCAATCAAACATCATTCTGAATTAATACAAATAAAAAAATTGGATTTTTGGTTTTAGCTTGTCGATACCTGACCGGAAGAATCAACGCTTACGGTGTATGTCTGTGAATTGAATGTATATGGAATATTTTGTACACCAGATTGTGTAATAGTATAACCAGGTCCGGGGTATGTATTGAGATTCACCGTACTTGTGGATTGAGATACTTTACCTGAATCAATTAATTTCGGGTTGTTATAATGCATTGTACCCAAACTTACTCCAGTACCACCTGTTGTATATTCAGATATTACTCCAGTTAGAAAACCAGGACCAGGAGTAATAGCTGAAGTCTCTACAAATGCAGAAGGTGGAGAATTTGTTGCATCTAGAACCACACCTGTACTGCCCCAATCACCTTCACATTGAACATTGCTACCTCCTGAATAGTTTGGTACACTGAGCTTCAATGTAACACTAGTACCTGCTGGAATAGTCGTGCTAGAAGCCGTGTTTTGAATTTGTCCTCCCGATGAACTGTATACTTCTAGATTTATTACCCAGTTACCGCTTGGCTGTAATTCCATCAAGCCACATTGATACCAATAATTATCTGTACCTACTCCATTCACAAAATATGCGTCTTCATAGACGAGACAGTTTGAAGTACAACCACTATTCCAAGTACTAGTTACTTGATACAGTATATTCCATATCTATCAGCGTTTTGTTGCCTCCACTGATGGAGGCTATGCTTTCACCAAGCAGAAGATTGTCTCTATGTGATTTGTTTGTCTGCAGTGGCAATTGGACACCCTTTTGGTGTATTATACGTCTATCTTCTTGGGCGTTAATGGTAGGCAAAATTGTGATTGGTGTCAATAATATAAAACCAATTAATATTGCAGCTGTTATTGTTGTTGCAATTTTTTTGTTGTTCTGTATTTTCATGTTATTGTCTACGGTACAACATACAAACTAGATAAAGAGGATGTCTACAATGTTCGACAATGTCCCACATTGTCCCACAACGTGGAACAGAAATCAGACTTCAAAAGAAAATGTCACAACGTTTGGCGTTACTTCAATGAATCTTACGGGTTTCATGGTTATCGATTCAATTAACGCAGAAAGAAATTCTTTCAGATGAATTGAAAACTGCATGTTAATGTCGTGGTTGACCGCGTACCAATGTGTCCCATCTTTTATTTTGTGCTGGTGAGGTCCCAGACGGCCAAGCCACACATCCAGAAATTCTGCAAGTGTCCGACCATTGACATCCTCAAAAAAATACGATATGTACTCCCTTGCTATTACGACACCAAGTTCCCTTGCGTCTTTTTCAAGGCCAATCTTGCTTATTCTAGGGATCCATTTTCTTAAAAAGTCCTTAGGTACCGGTACAAATTCCAGCTGTTCAAAATGCCTGGAATGGCTGACGTATGCATCCAGTATTTCGTTTATCAGGCTGCTTGTATGGATGTTCCTTGTTGCTGATTCTTTTTCTAGTTCCAGTAGTGTGTTTTCATTTGCCCTAAATGAGCAATGTACAGTTTTGTGCCTGTTTGTGTTCTTTTCTGTTACCATGATGGCTACATCTAGATCACCAGTACGGTACACAAACTATTTTAGGATTGCGTATTTTTGCATCATATGGATATTAAAGACAGTAATTTTCAGATATTTGGCACTTCAATAGAGCAAAATAGATTGCAAACGATTGCTGCTTGTTTAAGCACCTTGTGTTTGGTCACGTCTCAAAATAACGATTTTTTGTCATCTACTGTAACCGAGCGGAATATATTGAAAAGTAAATTAGAACAAAGAAATTACAAGTGATCAAACATAGAAATCAGCTGATGAAAAAAATTAAAAACTATATGAGCCTTGGGCATGCCCATGTCTCAACTATATGACTTTCAAGCAAGAGTAAAAAGACAAGGTGGTAACACCAAAAAGAAAACAAAATAAAAAAGATAAAATGGATGATAAAATATTGTGGAAGATTTTGTTACAGGCTAGAATCCTACTAGGAAAAGGCGATTTGTACCTTCTACAATGTATCCTGCATCGGCTCCAAAGATATTAATTGGCATATTGGAAGCTACAAAAGTACCTTTGATGTAGGCGTTGAGTGATTGTCCTGGATTCAGTGTAGTATTACCTAATACCGATGGATTCTGGCATATGTACTTCATTGTTTCAGGATGTAACGTGCTGGTGCCGTTAGGATAAATTTTCTTTACGTTTTCTACGAAATTGAAATCAGTTGTACATCCTACAGTGTGAGCCTGTAATACATTTATGGTGCTGTTTGCCTTGCCATAACCCGGAATAGAACCGCCAATGTACAATCGATCTAGTACCAGTTGTTGTGTGCCAATGTTAGTAGCGGTGATTGCAATTACTCTCGTACCATTTGGATACTTTCCCTCATAGAGCGTTAGCTTTAGGTGACTGTTGTCGTGTATAACTTGCGGGAAAGTCGAACCTACATTGGATGATATTGCTTCACCATCATCTGAAGAACGAACTTCCGTGAGAGGTACGCCTAACTCACCGAGTGAACCAACTACATTAACAGAAGGAGTTATCATTTTTCCCATCATGTTCATTATTTCTTCATTTGTTGGTTCCTTTGACTGAACCTGTGATGGATGATATAGAGAAAGTCCAGAAAGAATCACTAGCACTGGTAGTACTAACATCAGGATTTTGCTGCCAGATTTGAACTTGTTTTTAATTTTTGTCATTTAGATTCTCTCCTAACAATGTCCCACTACTAACTGACTGTTTGCGTATAGCGTTGCCCAGTAGTAATCAGGTCCGCCAGTTGTCTGAGTGTAACTAATTCCAAATGGTGTACTGTTTGGATAGCTGTCTCCAGAACTAGCACATCCCCAGCTTCCCAAACTGCTAGAATAGTCATTTACATAGCCATTTTGGAAGGCAACGAAAGTTATTCGGTTAGCAGGATCTACAGATACTTCATCACCAGCCTGTGCAGATCCCGGATATCCAACAGTAGTTGAAGTTCCAGTACTGATGTTAAAATCGCCTAACGCATTTACGTTATTGTTTGTACTCGTGATCCAGATCTGTCCATTACTGCTATCAGCCGCTATCCACCAAGGTGTAAATCCAGTTGCAATTGTATACGATGTCCAAGTATTTGATGAAGGTACATACTTCCATAGTACGTGACAGGCTTCATCTGCTACCCAAACGTTTCCACTACTATCTGTTCTCAATCCCTCCAATTCCGACGTCACACCACAGCTAGGAGGCGTATAGGTAAGCAAGCTGCCTGTATTGGTAACAAAGTGACCTATATAGCCATTGTAGTACCAACTTGACCAGACGTCATTAGAATTTGATGGGTCTGTGTCAACATCATCGGCGCCTGCTCCTGGAGTACAGTTTGAAAACACAATGGTACCTGTAGACGTATTGTAGGAGCTGATACAGCTTCCTGACGTTTTTTGGGTGAATACGAGATATCCATTGCCAGCAAATGCTATATTCGTTGGGTCATTTTGTGCAGTGTTAGCGCTTACTGAACAGCTGGTAGTACTGCTAGTTGAGGAGTGACCAAGCTGACCACTGCCAGACAACCCTATCCAAACATTGGAAGAGCTGCTGTCCATTCTGTCACCCTTAGGGCTTGAACTTGCTGAACAGGTAGCTGTATTAGTAGCGTTAACATCAATCGGATTTTCCAAAGGAAATACAAGCAATGTCATAATTGTCAATATGGTTAGAAATGACAAGGTTTTTGTCTTGTTGTTCTGTATTTTCATGTTGTTGTTTACGGTACAACAAACAATCTAGATAAAGAGGATGTCTACAATGTTCCACAACGTCCCACAATGTGGGACAAGTTGGTAGAAGGATGCGAACATTTTATCTAGCCATAAAACAGACAATTGACATATGTCATTTTATGCCGATGACGAGCGCGAAGACAAGAAGATTGTTACGCTATCAGACGAGTTTGCCGAATTTTTGGTAAAGGAAGCAGACAGCAAGGGAATCGAGCAGAGGAGATGCTCAACGATATAGTAAAAAGCGAGACGCAGTTCTACTTCCCGCTCTCAAAGATAGGATATGTAGATATCCCAGGACTGGACCTTCCCCTCTGCCTCGAGATGCTGCATGACGGTGACATACGAAAGGTTGCAGGGAGGTCTGCTACAAGAAACTTTGACTCCATCATGTACCTGCTGCACGGCAGGCCAAACGATCCAAGCTCAGTCATAGAAAAATTTTACATGATGTTTGACAGGTATGCCGGCTGGTTCAGCTTCAGGTACGGAGTCACAGAAAATGGACTGAGGCTTGTCTTGGAGCACACGTACGGCAGAAAATGGTCTGTATTCCTCTCAGAATACAATACGGTGATCTGGAAAAACATGTGCAATAACATGGAATCGAAAATACAGGACAGTGCGGTAAGCCTTGACATATCTTTGAACCGGGATGCCATCAAGACCTACATGAGATCTGGCCTGAATCTCAGATAGGCATGACAGTTCTCAGATGTCATACGCAGCAGAGCGGACGGCGGATCATACATGACAGGATTCCTGCCTGACAGATGCCTGAGGAGGTGGTGCCGCATATGTATTAGGGAGATGAAGCTTGACTAACTTTACTGACGAAGACAGGGTGTACGACTTTTACTGTACAGGTTGCGGTATTGTGATCCGCCTATTTGAGGGAATATCGACTCGTGCAAGGGAGAGACTTAAGCTCATGGGCTGCGTGCTTGAGCCGCTCACAAAAGAAGAGGAAGTGGAACAGGTCTCTGAGTGTGAGAGGGAGACTACATTTAGGGAATATCCTAGGACTGGCAAAGTATTTCAGATGGCAGACTCTGATCTTGATCCTGCAAAATGCCTCAGGAGGTGGTGCAGGATATGCGGGACCGGGATGGAGTTAGAGTACGAGTTCGACTCAGATGAGAGGCGGTATACATTTCATTGCACAAGGTGCAACACTGCTGCCCAACTCCTGCAAGAAATAACAAAAGAGATGCGCAAGTGTTGGACAGATGACTGCTATGCCCTTGAGCCGCTTACAAGAGAGGAAGAAAGTTTGCAAAACTCAGGCAGCGGTACTCTTGAAACGGTCAGGAGAGGGCGTGTGAGTCTGCCGACAAGATATCCTCCGGAAAAGAAGACTGGTATGGATATGCACATGCTCTCAGAGGAGGAGGCAGAGAATCTGAGATGAATCGCATAGCAAGATCAGAATCTCAAGAAACGAATTGAAGAGTTGTCAGGTGGTATTGTGCAGTGATTGACCGCCAGAAATTTGGAAAACTGCGTAGGCGAGCAAGTCGGGTTGAAAGAGCAAAAAGAAAAGTCATTTGAGAAAAAGGACGGAATCGAAAAAATAATTGAAAAAGCAAAGCAGAATGGAGATGAATCAAGAAATTATGATAAACAATAGATTACAATTGAATCAAGAGAAACAATGTCTAAAAACTAGAACAGAAAAATCAATCTAAAAACTATATGGTTTTCAAGTAACAGAAAACTAGGAAGAAAGCAAGATGCTGCGCAAGCTACAGAAAGAAAAAAAGAAAAGAAAAAATAAAATACGTATAATATGGCGGTAAGGCGCTTTTTTGACAAAAACAAGGAAATTTTTACGCGTGATCTCTTTGTGGACATCAGATTTCCTTACATTTTTCTTGGCTGCATACCGTGATTTGTCGCAAAAGATACATGATGCAATAAGGAAAACCCTATGGTTTTTGATATCAAAACCCTATGGTTTTTCCAGCCTTTTATGGATTGTATAATTTTAGTACCATGATACAAAAAATCCATGCAAGAAGTGTAATGAGGATGGGCCGTGAGCCCCGACACTCACTTATGGTTACCATTCCAAGGGAGATCTGCAATGCATTACAAATTGAAAAAGGTAACATGCTCTACTTCAAGCTTGAAGGGAACAAGTTTGCCGTATCAAAAGACAGTAAATTTGAGCATACAGATGGCAATGATAATACCACTACAGTTGAATCAATTGCGCCTACAAAAGAAAAAAAGATGGATATCAGCATGACTGGTGTGTCTCTTTCTGACCTCCAGTACTAGATATCATCTTGCCAAGCTTGTACAGTCCAGCAGCATTAGAGTAGATTGGATCTTTTACTATTCTAAGACTGTCTGTCACCTTTGCCTGCAAGGACTCGCATAGTCCCTCTACAAGTGCCCCACCGCCTGAGAGATAGGTATCATACTCTTTGTTTAGCCTAGTCTTGAAGACTGCAAGCTTGTTGGCAAGAATTGTAGTAAGTGCATCTACCTTCTTCTTGTCTGC
>JAGWFS010000089.1 GCA_028867785.1 Nitrososphaerota archaeon | reverse complement strand
CTTATCTGTAATTTTTCTCTCTAAAATTGTTAATAAGTATTTGGTCAAAAAGTCTTAATATATTACCGCTTGGGCAGGCACATTTAGGCACGGTTTTAGGATCATGGTCAAAAACCTCCTTGATTAAACCAATTTCTAGACTTTAGTGAAACGTTTCATAATGTGAACGAAAAAAATCCTTATGCCACATTTTAGATTTTTGATATTCTAATGTTTTTTAGTCAACTGCAATACGGTGGTCTAACAATGCCTAAAATTTAATAAAAAATCAATGTTCTGCGTAAACGCTTGTTACTATTGTACATCCACATAGAAAGCTCTTGCATGGTCATCCGCTAATCCTTGTGTACTGTTGGACATCATGTTTATTGCAAAACCATAAGTGCCTGACTTCACTGTCTTGTCAATGCTGATAGTCATATTCATTGTCATGAGTGGTTTTTCATGTGTCTTTTCATCCATAGATTGCATCGAGATATTTTTCATGGGAAGAGTTATGGTGAATCCCTGTGGCAATTGTGGATGATTCGGATCAACATTTCCTACCCCAAGTTTTGAATCAGCCTGAGTTACTACAATATCCACATTTCTTGGCGTGGTACTACTGTAAATATCTACAGGAACTGTTAATGTTTCTCCACTAGTGGCATTAATGTGAAATGGCACATTTGCACTAAAATCCATAAAGTCTCCAGTAGGCTTGTTTGCTAATGTTTGCGGTGTTGCTATAAAGAACAAAATTAATGATACAACAGCAATTACACCAATTCCGGTTCCAGTAATTATTGTAAGATGAAGAGGTTTCAAAATATGTTAATAATTTACTCTTCAAACTTTAAAAAACTGGCGTAGATTTCCACAGCAATATTCTTCAAAATAATTCCATTCATGCCTAGGTTCACAATGTTTAGTCAACTACGATCCAGTGGCATGAACACATCTAGAAGCGATTGTTCATTTCTTGGTAATTTTCCTAGTCTTAAGAACAATCCAAGTAACTATTCCTGTGACACAACCTAATCATATTGATACTCCCATTAGTAGAGTAATAATTTGTGAATCTTGACCCAATTGTTCGTCCTTTTGTTTTAGTTCTTCCATTTGTTTTTCGATTAATGCTTGTTGCAGTGCAGCTGATTGTGTAGCTTGTTCTGAAGGAGGTAATCCATAATTCTGTGCGTCTATTGGAAAAATGGTAGAAGACAGAAAAACTGTTGCAATTGCAATTATTGAAAGATGTAGAGTGTTCATGTTCTAAAATCTAAACATTGGAAA
>JAGWFS010000088.1 GCA_028867785.1 Nitrososphaerota archaeon | reverse complement strand
AAAAATTATGAGAATCGGAGAGTTAACCACATGTGGGTTGAAAAATCTATTGTATACTTCATAGAAAATTATTACAGATACCACTAATAATAAAATACCATTAACAAAAGTTGCCACTATTTCAGCTCTATGAAAACCAAATGTTAGATGTGAAGAGTGGGGTCTCCTTGAAATCCTAAATGCAAAAAGTGATACTCCCACTGCAACAAAGTCTAACATTATGTGAAAAGAATCTGAGATCAGGGCAAGACTATTACTCAAAAGCCCTCCTGCAAGTTCCAGAACAAAAACCCCTACTGCAATAAAAAAGACTATTCCAAGTTTTTCTTCGATATGATTATGATTTTCCATCGGCAACTACCTTAAACATCTACCAACACATTCTAACCTATATCCTCTTCCAAGAAAATAAAACCCCTTTTTTGTCCATTTTTGTTATTTTGTGAAAAAGTGGGTCGCTGAAAACTAGACCCCTGCCAAACGGAATATACTACCACATACTGCCATCAAACCCGTGTCTGTCAATTTCGGCTGCATAGAAATCATCAACAATAAACAAGAAATTACACACATTCGGTGGCAGTTGTAAGCAAGTACACGATACAACAACTCCCTTTCTTTCATGATGTTATCGTATGACCTGATCTCGGATCCAAATTTTCTCTTGATAACAGAAAATATGGTCTCGCATTTGTTTCGCTGATGGTACAGTGTACCATCAAAACTTCTTCTCATCTCTTTTCTGTACCTGCCTTTGGTGCGTCCTATGGCATCACTCTTCTTCCTGACAGGAATCATGGAAAGGATTCGATGTTGTCGTATCATCTGGTGTACCCATTCTGCATCATATCCCTTGTCCAGAACAAATATCCAAGGAGTTGCAAGATCTACAATCTCTTCCAGCATAGTGGGGAAATGCCTGACCTCATGGCCAGTATCTTGCCGTATCACTACTGAGATGATCAGCTGCGTTACCATATCAGAACCAGCTGATAGTTTTGTGTACGAGTGTGTAAGGGATGAGCGGTATGTGTAGTAGGAAGCCGCATGCCCGTCCTCAAACCCAGTGGCATCTGCTCCTGCAAATATTTTTCCGGGTGATACAATACCGATGAACCTGCCTATTGCAAGATGCAGCATGACAGAGCTCAGCCTGGCAGCTGCTTTTTGTAGCGTAGTAAAATGTGGAATGTTTCTAATACCAAGCATCTGCGTAACTTCTGTTGTAACTTGGAGCCATTCAACAAATGACTCGTAGGATTTTGACTCGTACTGCCTAAGAACCAGCATGA
>JAGWFS010000087.1:1091-1355 GCA_028867785.1 Nitrososphaerota archaeon | reverse complement strand
TTTATTTCCAGATACTATATGTCTTATAATATCAACATATTCCCGCATCCTTTGTAGTGGTTTTTCAAATTCTAAACCATGCCAGTCTTCGACAATTGTCTTACTACTTGTCCCCAATCCCAGAACCAATCTACCATCAGAAAGAGCATCTATTGTTACAGCATGCATTGCCACAAGTGATGGGGTTCGCGAATAAATATTAATAATTGACGAACCAAGTTTTGGTTTTTTTGTTATCTGTGCTACTGCAGATAGCATAGAACT
>JAGWFS010000087.1:0-1082 GCA_028867785.1 Nitrososphaerota archaeon | reverse complement strand
ACGGATAACAGAGATCCGAGACTAAATCCAAGTCTCAACATGTATCACTTTATTGTAAGAAGGATTCATACTTGATTGATTTCATTTGATTTGTGCACTCTGCAATATCTTTGTGAGAATCAATTGAATGCCAAAATACTTTGTTGTATCTAATTGCATACAAATCTCCAATTTTGGCAAGCATTGGAAAAGTAGTATTTTCAACATTGCCTGATATTGGGAGCATGGTTATGACTCTATTTTGAAGATAGTAGACGCCTGCATTCATCCAATAATTGAACAATTCTGGTTTTTCTTCAAACTTTTCAATTTTTTCCTCATTAAGATGCACTATGCCAAAGTTTGTTTTCAATGGCATGACTGCGATTGAATTAGGCTTCTTTTTGAGTTGATTCAAATCCAGATCGGTCATTACGTCTCCATTTATCACAAAAAAGTCATCGGTTCCGATGTGCTTACGTGCTTTACGTATAGCACCGCCAGTACCAAGAGGAGATTTTTCCACAGAAAATCTTATTCTTACGCCAAAATCTTTAGATTCTAGAAAACTGATTAGTTGCTCTGCACGATAACCTGCACATATAATGAATTCATCGATACCAAATTTTTTGAAATACCGTATTTGCCACTCTATTATTGGTATGCCATCCACTGGCAGGAGAGGCTTTGGGAGATAATCTGTCAATGGCTTTAATCTCGTTCCCATTCCGCCAGACAGAATTACCGTCTTCACATACAAACAGCCCATAACTTGGAATTAAAAGATTTGGAAAACCATGAACGAAAATGTCAATCAGCACCTGTCAACAATTAGATTTTCTTCATTATTTACGGCACGTGCATTCAAATTTGTAAAAACGATATTTTAAATTATCACATCAGATAGATAAAAAGATAAGATAATACTTTGAAAAACATCTAGAAAGAATTTTTATCGTTTTTTGCGTTTTCAGTTAGATAATAGTGCAGTTCGGTATAGCATTCAACACAATACTCCTGATCATCCGTATGTTCGCAATCATACAACTTCTTAGCCTCCAGTTTGCATTTTTCACAAATAGGCACATTTTATCATGACCTGA
>JAGWFS010000086.1 GCA_028867785.1 Nitrososphaerota archaeon | reverse complement strand
CTGTCCTTCTGGCAGACTAACATTGCACGACAAAAAAACTGGAAAAGAAATTGAAGACAAACTTCCACCTTCTATCGGAATAATAGAAGACCCGCCAATGAAGTGTAGCGGACCGCTCTGGGTACGCGGTGATATAACAATAGAATCTTCCGATGGTACAAAATATGAGAAACGTAACCGCGTAACTTTATGTCGCTGCGGGGCTTCGGGCAACAAACCATTCTGTGATGGAAGCCATGCAAGTATAAAGTTCAATGATGGAATGATCTGAATGTGATGGCAGGAAGTTGTGTTGCTGCTCTAAGACCTCGATAAAATTCAAGTCAGTATGTTACTGGAATTTTCTGTAAATGCCAAGTGAACTTGCAAGCATCTTTGAGTAACTGTCCAGCATCAGACGTATGTATTCATCCATGGTCTTTACCGCAGATATCTGAGTCTGCAAGTATGTTTTTTGAATGTTGTTTGCCATTTCAATCTGGGTGATTGCTGACCCGGCAGCTGTCTTGGCGTACGCACCAAAGGATTGAAGGGCCTTCTGGTCGATTCCCATCTTGGGGAGGATCTCGTTTTCTGTCATGTAGCACACTCCGAACAGATCCTGCAGGGAATGGAGGCATTCAGTATAAAAATCAGAATACATCTGCATGTTTGCAGGCAAGAGCGATTCCATCTTTTCAATTATGTTTGTGGCATTTGTATGCATGATATTGCAGACAGACGCAGCTGACTTGGTGTCTGTGTTCTCTATATTGTCCGTGTTTTTCTTTTGTGCCATCCTGTATGTTACTATACGTACAAGGTTTCTTTTAATGATTTGTGAGTGCATGAAGAAAAACTTGGAAGACGTTGTATGGCCGGAAAATAATACAACAAAACTTCCGCGTGACTTTCATCTCTCATGGTATTGATGAGGTGTTTTGTGTTCAGACAAAATCCTGTCGCAATCTCTATAAGCTGTAAATACTATCATAATGCACTTTGGCTTCTGCAGAAGATTTCAAAAAATCGCTGGGATATTACAAACACGTATCGCTATTTTGGACAGACATTCTATCTTTGATGTCAAGCAGGCCACAGTCATTAATGTCTACGGGACCATTTCGCAAGTTCGGGGTAAACTCCAAGAAGGTGAGCGCTGAAATGATAGAGATAAATCAGAAATTGATTGAGTTCAATGCCAGTCTGTCGGAATACTATAGGCAGCTCACGGACACCTGGAACGAGGCACAAAAACAGTTCAGCAAAAAAGTCCCGGAAATTCCAACCGATACGGAACACATTGATTCAACAAAGCGCATATGGATAGACATTTTTGAAAATTATTTTACGCGACTCTTTGACTCTCCCGAGTTTGCAGAAAACTT
>JAGWFS010000085.1 GCA_028867785.1 Nitrososphaerota archaeon | reverse complement strand
CTCTAAAGGAATCAAGGCATTTACGTTCTTTGAGTTTCTAAAAATAGGATCAATTGTGACTGTGGTAAACTTGCTAGTCTTTTACTTTTTTATCGCATTACTAGGTTACTGATTTATTGCCTTTGGATCCATCCAGAATATTTCCCAAATATGACCATCAGGATCTTCAAAGCCTCGCCCATACATGAAACCGTGATCCTGTGGTGCTCTTGGTTCCTTTGCGCCCGCAGCCAAGGCCTTGCCAAGCATTTCATCAACCTTTGCTTTGTTTTCTGCAGATAATGCAATCAAAACTTCAGTGTTCTTCTTGGCATCAACAATTTCTTTTTTTGTAAACGTTTTGAAAAACGATTCTACTAGGAGCATTGCATAGTTATCTTCACTGATTATCATACATGCGGCATTCTGATCAGTAAATTGTGGATTAAAAGTAAAACCAAGTTTGGCAAAAAACTCTTTAGATTTGTTTAGATCTTTCACCGGTAGATTTACGAAAATTTTTGTTCCCATTTGTATTATGCCAGTTTACCATAAAGACTTTTTAAAGTATGCTTTTTGTGGTTTAAAATAGAATCATTGAGTTTTTCATTTATGGATGAACAAAGACAGGCGCATATGCTATAGTAGTTTCGTTATTGTAAGTTGCAACTACTTTGAATGGCACAGGATGATTTTCATCTGATACAGCAATTAGGTGGTATTTGTAAAAACCATCTGGTTGTATCATACCTGAAGGCACACTGACTGTTTTGTATAGGATTCCATCATTATAGTAGACCTGTAAAACAAGTGAGGTATTTGATGGCTTGAAATTATTTATATTCACATTAATAGTAAAATTTGAAGCCACAGTTCCATTGTTGTAAAAAGTCTCATCAGAGACTCCTTGATATGCGGATAGGCTGATTGATTCCTTGCCAACCACATTGGCATAGTTCCATGCCCATCCTCGCTCTATCAATATCTGAGCAGTGTCAGGTTTTACACATGCAGGAGATGCATCTTCTGCTTTTAGGATTAGTTGTAAACCATCATTGCATTTCACATCAAGTGATGGAGTTCCTGATTTGAATTGTTCCAGTGGTAAAGAAACCGTTTGTGATTTGGTAGCGTCAAGTATTGAGTTGAAAATCATGCTTACATTACCCCTGTTATCTGAAACTGTTGCAATGTAATTTGCAACTTGTATTGGTACGAATCTCCACTCTACAGATTCAGGTCCACTGCAAGCCTGCATCTGTAAGCTTTGGGTCTGGTTGAAAACTTGTTGCCCAGTATCTTGATTTTGTATTGTCAGGGTTACTTGAACAATTCTTGGTTGAGTAGATGTGTTCCATACATCATCGTCATGTAGTACTGCAGTGTGATAAGTTAATGGAATATACGGTATG
>JAGWFS010000084.1 GCA_028867785.1 Nitrososphaerota archaeon | reverse complement strand
CTTGACACATTTGATTGCCAATGATGTATTTTTATGTTCTATCATAATATATCAAGGTCTCGATAACCCGACAGAACTTTTCATGATAATTCTTTTAAACTACCAAGATCTCATTTGATCTCCCTATGAAGCAAAAATCTGTCTTCCGAGCCACAGAATCATACATTGTTGAGCAAAGCCTGAAGATCAGAACGTTTGCGGAAGCAAAGGAAATAATTGGAGGAGATCACGCAGTTGGTTTTTCTGATGTTACCAAAATGCCATGTAAAACGTACAGCCTTCCGGCGACAATGTGCAGGATGGGAACAAAACTAAGATCAGTAGAAGGCTCTGTATGTTCTGATTGTTATGCATGTCCAAGTGAAAACGCAAGTAAACATAATAGCGGGTGGTATGGTAGAGACAGAGTACAGCAACCGATGAATCATAGGCTGCTTCAAGTATGGTTTAACCCTAGATGGGCTGATGCAATGATATTTCTTTTCCAGCATTACAAGTTTAAAATATTTCGTTGGCATGACTCTGGAGATATTCAGAACAAAAAACATTTTGAAGACATTTGCAGAATTGCTGATGCTGCACCAATGACAAAGTTTTGGTTGCCTACTCAGGAATGGGGCGCTGGAAGCATAATTGAAAATTATTGGGTGGAACATGGAATGATACCACTTAAGGAACTGCATCCAAACTTGATTATTCGTCTTTCTGCAAGAATGAAGAATGGTGAAGCACCAGTCTGGTATGCAAAAAGACTTGGAGTAACAACAAGTAGAGTGTCAACAAAAAATGAAGATGTAAGCTGTATTGCTGCAAAGCAGGGGAACAACTGCGGGGCATGCAGAAAATGTTGGGATCAAGAAGAAATGGAAATCATCTATCATTACCATGGAGGAAACAATCACTTTATGCAGTCAACATTCATGAAGCGAGTTCAAAAATCAATTATATTCATGACGGAACAAGGAGTTGACAAGACAACAATGTACAAGCAGGTGAGTGAAAAATTCCACATTTCAAACATTGCAGTAAGGGTTGCTACTGCAAAATTGAAGAAAAAGATGAACAATCTAAAGGTCTTGGAATAAATGCCAGCGATACCATCAAGAGACCCGCACTGGATTTGTAAAGCAAATGGATGTGGACAGATCAACCATTTTTGTAGAGAAGCTTGTATATCATGCGGGGCAATACCTGATACTAAGGTTGATCATATGAAACAGATGCAGATAATTGCTGGGAAGAGCAGGTGGAATGTAAACAAGGGGTCTATTCTTTGAGATACAAGAAAAAGAAATGTGTAATTTGTAAAAAGAAATTGAAGACTGAAAAAATAATAGCAGGATATGGAAATTATTGGTGCTTTCAACACTGGTATCACAGCGAAGACTTTGTACAATCTTGCATGAAATGCGAGGTTCTGTCGGGTTATCGAGACCTTGATATATTATGATAGAACATAAAAATACATCATTGGCAATCAAATGTGTCAAG
>JAGWFS010000083.1 GCA_028867785.1 Nitrososphaerota archaeon | reverse complement strand
GCTGCAGAACATTTCAAAGAAGTGTCCGAAGCCTATGCAGTATTGTCTGATCCTGAGAAACGCAAACTCTATGACAGTTATGGTCATGCAGGAGTTGACGGAAGATACAGCACTGAAGACATCTTCCAAGGCTCCAAAGTCAACTTTGAGGATATCTTTGGCTCTGGATTTGAGTCCATTTTTGAAAATCTTTTTGGCAGGGGAGGCGGGGGTTTTCGGTTTGGAGGATTTGATTTTGGATTTGGGGGCGAACGAGGCGCAGACCTGATGTATGATGCAGAAATAACACTTGAGGATGTTCTGAAAGGAAAACAAGAGGAGATTGAACTTCCAAGCGAGATTCAATGTGATGTATGCAAAGGAACAGGTGCTTCCCCTGGGACATCAGCCAGGACATGTTCTGTTTGCAATGGCTATGGGCAGGTAAGAACATCCCGTAGTAGTGGCTTTTCCACATTTGTTACTGTTCAACCATGCAATACCTGCAGAGGACAAGGCAAAATAATTGAGAGGCCGTGCTCCAAATGCAAGGGTTCTGGCAAACAAAAGGGAGCGAGACATTTTTCATTTGAAATACCTCCGGGGATTGAGAGTGGCGAATATAGAATAAAAGGACAGGGAGAATCAATGTCAAATGGACCAAGTGGCGATCTCATTGTCAGAATCAAAGTCATGCCTCACGGCAAGTTCAAGCGTGATGGAGCAGACATATTCTATGACGAAAATATCTCCATGATTGATGCCACCTTGGGTAAAAAACTGACCGTGCCCACCTTGGAGGGAACTGAGAAAATTGATGTTGAAGCAGGCAGTCAGCCAAATACCATAATAAAACTAAAGGGAAAGGGTCTGCCGCATCAAGGAAGCAGGGGTAGAGGGGATGAATATGTCAGATTTGTTGTCAATATACCGAAAAAAATCGACAAACACCAACGTAAGCTACTTGAAGAACTGCAAGACACCATGAACTCAGAGGAATAAATCTTGAGGATTGCCTTGGATGTAGATGGAGTCCTTGCAGATGTTATTGACGCTTGGCTGTCATACAACAACAAAGTTCGTACAACCATATCAAAGTCAGACATATCGGAATGGGATTTTTGGAAAAAATACAATATAAACAAATTTGATTTCTATAAAGAACTGTCAGAATGCTGGAAGTCTTGGAAGACCATCCTGCCAACTGAAAATAATATTTCCCGTGCATCTCGGGAACTCTCAAAAATGGGAACTGTAGATATAGTGACCGCAAGAGAAGATTCTACACATGATGATGTAAAAAATTGGCTCAAAATGCATGATGTGGCTTTTAAAAATTATGTGGGAGTAGTGGAGGGCACAGAAAAGGCAAAACTCGACTATGATGTCTTTATAGACGATTCTCCAATAAATGCAGAAACCATGTTGGCCAGAGAAAAGTCAGTAATATTGTACAACCAGCCATGGAATCTCCAATTTCCTGATCCTAGGGCAAAAAGAATCTATGAACTAAGGGAAGCGGTGGAGATTATCAGCAAAATTGATCACAATTAATCTCTCTTGTCTGGATCTTGCGTATTTGTAATGCATTTCACGGTATCAGACATGAAATTTTTTCCTATTCTAGGATAAAACCTAGAATAAAGACACTTATTCTGGCGTTTTAATTTTCACGTTGCGGGGGTCGCCTAGCCTGGTCAACGGCGTAAGGCTCA
>JAGWFS010000082.1 GCA_028867785.1 Nitrososphaerota archaeon | reverse complement strand
AATCCAAGAACATGTCACTGTCATGAATTGAGCCCAGCTCATCCTGAATTTTTTTCAAACTCTTAATCGATTTTAAAGAACCTGTCTTGCTAGAAATTAATTCAATTGAATAGCGCAATTTTTTAAAATCCTTTCTTAGCTCATGAATCTCTTCTATTTTTTTATCATCATTTAGGACAAGGGGAATATCGTGCTCCATTTCAGCAACCAGCCCCGATACAATTTTTTGAAATCTTTTACGTAACTTTGACTCTATGACATCCCTTTCTTTTAATTTGGGAGGCAAAACTGTTTTTAATTTTAAAGCCAGCTCGTGTCCTGCGCTTAGCTGGTGTTTTCGTTTATTCTTTATGGAATTTATGATCTTGCCAAATTGAACGGAATGCAGTTTCTCTAATTTGGCACAAATAATGTCAAAATCTCTTATTTGCGTATTAATCTTGAATAGGGCTTTAGCTTGTTTTACATAGTTCTGTAAATCCTCATGTTTTCTAATTTTCTTGGGCAAGATCCTGTAAACTGACTCCATTCGCCTGATTGCTATTCGAATATCATGAATATTGTCCTCGCTTGGGTTTTTGATATAATCATCTAATTTTTTAGTAAATGTCTTGATAATTTTTTTAAATTTTTCAAGCAAAAGTTTCTTTTCGGGATAGATTATTTGTCCTGGTTCCATAGTATCGTCTTAGGTATCAAGTATGTAATTTGCTAATTTGAACTGTCATGATGGAAATCAACATCTAGTACAACAGATAACTTGTGGCATATGGCGGCTATGAGACATTATCTGATATTACGTCCTGCACAGTTTCGTTAATTACCGCTTCCCCAATATCGCTAGAGTATTCCGCTGTTCTGCGAATGTCTTCCAAGACGAACTTTATCACGCTGCTGTACTTTTTGGATTCTTCTAGGCTGTCTGTGAACTCTTTTTCTTTCACTGCTATTCTTTTTGCATTTGACGCAACTGCATCTGCCAGTACATAATCTCTTTTGTTTAGGGCAGAAATCGAATCTTCAAAAACTTTGAGAGATTCCTCGCTAAGCTTTGTAATCTTTTGCAAAAGAGCAGGTTCCAGCGTGGATTTGAGGAACTTTATCCTGCTTGCTATTGAGACTGCATGATCTGCAACCCTTTCTATTGACTTGACCACTATTCTGTAACTGATGCAATCAGAAGGCTTTTTCAATCCTATATCGCGCAATACTCTTTCATGCTCTACTGCAAGGGTAAGATTTCGTAGTATGTACAAGCTAAAGCGGTCAACCTCGTCATCCAAATGAGTAATTTCTTCTCCAAGCTCAGCGTCCATTTCCTTCAAGGCGTCAATTGCTTGTTTGTGCATTGTAGTTGTCAGCAAAAACATGCGCTTTAGTGCATCACTTATTGAAAGCTCAGGCAGGCTAGTCAAGATTTGAATAGTTATGGATTCTGGAGTTGATTCTACAATTTCTGTGCCGATCATGTTTCTTCTTACAAGATCCCTTATTGCCTGCTTGTGTTCAAGCTGAATCCTTCCGCCTTTTGATTGGATCTCAATTATTTGATAACCTGCCAGGTACATTGCTATGACCTTTCGTTGAATGGACTCTACTGGTTCTTTTTGACTGATAATAGTTTTTGATTTTGCTATCTTGGGTGACTGGGAACCTCCTGTTGGTAAAATAGAAAGAGATCTGTTAACATTTTTTACAATGGAGACTGGATCGCCGGTTT
>JAGWFS010000081.1 GCA_028867785.1 Nitrososphaerota archaeon | reverse complement strand
TCTAACCTCTGCTAGAGGCGTAGCTGGTACAGGTATTAATTTTCCAATTATTGGCTCTGTGACACTTGGAGCAGTTGTAGTTATTGGTCTTGGTATGTATCTTTTGTTTGGTAGAAGAAAGAAGAAGATAGGTATAGTGTCATTATAGGAGAAATGTAAGATATGCCAATATTTACACCTACAATACAACAGCAGAATAATTCTACTACCGCAGGAATTAGAACATATCCTAATTTTGGACCAATTCAACAAAATCTAATTTTGCAAGATGATTTTTCAAGACAAACTCTTAGTCCTACAAATGCAATTCCGGCTTATACGGTAGGAGTTGTTGGAAGTGGAACAGGGACAGCAACAGGGGGAAATCATGGAACATGTTTACTTTTAACTACAAGCACAGCAACTAATGACTGTGTATCTGCTCAAGTTTCGGCAAATCGTTTCAAAAGAACATCTCAATACATAGATTTACGTTCAAACATTGCTCTTGATGTTATTTTTGACTGTGGAGAAAATAATGTTGTAACAAATTACAGCTTTTTCATAGGTTTAGTAGCTACAGCTAACGCTTTAACTGCTGTGCCTACAACTGCACGACACATGGGAATTTATGGAACGTCTGGGGGAAATTTCTTTCTTAGTTCATCCGATGGTACAACACAAACAACAACAGACACAGGTGTAGCAGTTGACCAAAATGTTTTAAGAAGATTAAATATATCTTGGACTGGAACAAATTCTGCAGTAATAAGTTTGTACTCTGGAAGTACATATTCCACATTGGTTAAATCACAAACAGCTACATCATTAAGCTCTGACAATCTCTATGAATTATTCTTCTTCGTTCTCACTAATACTACAGCAGCTAAAGACTTGGAAGTTTACGAATGGAGAGTAGTAACACTTTGACAACTATAACAATCTACCCGTTATTTTCTAATCATGTAATGCTTGAGAATTTATTAAAATATGCCACTGATAATTTGTTAACAGTTACTTCATATCAAACGTTGAAACAAAATTCAGATGGCACTCTTTCATCAAATATTGTTGTTTCACAAACTTTAACATCAGGACAGAAAACCGCAATAAGTACAATATTTCAAGGTACAGCATACATTACTTTTGTTTAACATTTTAAGCATAATGTCTTATCCAAGTTCTTCAAGTCCACAGTTTACGCAGTACCAGCGACTAGATTGATTCTTTTGGCCACAAGTACACGTCCAATGAGGGTTTATGCCTTCACTTGACTTGTGGACCCTACCTAATCTATCTGGACTCATGTTTCTTCTCTCTTATTGTAACTGTATAGCCTGCACGTCTTAACTGTGATACTCTAAAACCACTAAAACCTTGATTCTTAATTTGTGCTCTTAGAATAGACAAATTTCTTTGGTTTGACCTACAATTTGTAGAACAAAATTTAGTACCTAATCGACTCTCAAATTCATTACCACAATGACTACAAAAGACTATCATTCGTCACCATATCCACAGTTTGAGCATTTTTCTTGTTCTCTGTCCAGGTATATTGTTTCACATCTAGGACATATCCAAGGCGTCATTTTTCATCAAGCTCATGATAAAATAACAAAGCCCGGTCTTTATCTCTAATCATCTCAGTTAGAGCATTTACTAGTCTGGATTTTTCCTCTAGTTGTTCCTTTAGAGTGTCAATGTATTCCTCGGACTCGAGACATTTTGAACATAAAGTCATTTGTTAAATTCCACTACCTTAAGG
>JAGWFS010000080.1 GCA_028867785.1 Nitrososphaerota archaeon | reverse complement strand
GCCAAGTGTTTTACACTGTATTCTCCATCGTCGTCACTCTCTCCTGCCTGGGTTTACTCTCTTCTTTCTGCATGCGATGGAATCATGTTACAATTTGTTCCAATAGAACAAGACAGGGCAGTATCCAAACTTCGAAAAAAGATTCACCTGATGAGGTCTACACAGAGCACAAATTCAAAAATAGTCAACCAGATCCAGATGGGACTTCAGACAGTATCAGAACTAGAAAAGAACAACACTAAACTGTTCATGGTCACTGTCAATGCGATTGTATTAGCAGATGATATCAAATCATTAAAGCACGCTTCAAAAAAATTTGTGAAACTTACGCGAATATCACTTTCACATTTTGACAACACTGCAGCCAACCAAGCCAAGATGTTTGAAGGATGGGGCAAAAAGCTATACGTCGAGCTTGGCTCATGCGATGTTTTTTATCCGTTTGTAAGCTCGGACATGTTAGAAGTACCAAACGGTATTGCAATCGGCGTCAACTACAACACTGGTGCACCAATCATATTCAATTATTCAATGCGCGCAAATTACAACATCTTGATCCTTGCAAGCTCTGGAGCTGGCAAGTCAGTTACTGCTAAACTAATCTTGAAAAGACTGATGGAAAAGTATCCAACCGCCCTTACATTTATCGTAGATCCGGAGGGAGAGTACGAAAAGATTGCACAGTATCTCAAAATAGAACCGATAAGAATTACAGGAGGAGAGGAGCTTGGGTTTGATCCATTTAGGATGTTTGACAAGCCAAGCGATGCCGTAAACGTACTTTGTGAAATTGCCCAAGCTCCGCCACTTGTTGTAAACTCTTTTCTTGCAAAATGCGATGGTGTCAGGAATCTTGACGAGTTTTATGGCAAACTCTCCGACGAGGAAAAGAAATACCTTGTGAACCTGGTAACAGGCCCAATGGCAACCCTATTTCGAGGAGAACCTAGGGTATCTGACCAGACTATCATATCTCTGAAGGGGACATATGCCGAGGACTACGTAGCAAAGGTGAGCTTTTTGGCGCTTGCCAAACTCTGGAAGAAGATAGGTTCCGTGCCTGTAGATACTCCAAAAATACTGCTAATCGACGAGGGCCACCTCATATTCAGGTTTGCAAGCGCGGCCAAGTTCGTAGACCTGCTTGCACGCATGGGCAGAAAAAAGAACGTGATTTTCATGTTCATCTCCCAGAGAGTGGAAGACGTAACAAAGACGGAGGCAGGGCGTGCGTTCTTTGACAATTCCGAGACCAAGATTATTTTAAGAAACAACGAGATTGCATCAGATGAATTGGTCAGATCGTTGCAGCTCTCTTCACAGGAAAAAGATATGGTGTTGTCATTCAACCCAGGAGAAGCTCTAATCTTAACTCGGGACTATAGACTGCGTGCATACATCACGCCATCAAAAGAAGAGCTTGAGATGTTTGGCACATCGCCCCAGAACCGGAATGAATCTTAGGAACAGGTACTACAGGTATTTTTGCGAGATATCATACATGGTAGGAATTTCAGAGTACGAGCTTGCACAAAAGATAATCGCACTTGATATCGGGGAAAAGTTAGAGACACAAAATTATGTCATACGGCTCAAGCAGAGAACAGAATCACACGAGCAGACACTCTACCACATTTGCGTATACGACAGGACCGGAAGACTGGTCCGCAACGATCCTGTATTTTTGAGACAGCCAAAAAGGAAGAAGCATCTGTAAAGGTTTTAAAACCTGACTGTATCTTTTTACATGAAAAAAAGGAGCGCACTTTCTTCCGCATATGCAGT
>JAGWFS010000007.1 GCA_028867785.1 Nitrososphaerota archaeon | reverse complement strand
ATTTTTTGATGGGCCATTTATTGGATAAAACCTGTAATATGCCATCAATTTCTACAATCAAACCTTGACAATTAAAAATAGAAAATAATTCGATACGTTAGGATAATGTTTCACGGTTCTAGAGATTGTTTGATCATTTCTCGTAGTTCTGTTATTGGTACTTCGCCAAAAAGGATGGAAACCAATTTCTCAGGCAAGAAAATCTTGTGTGCCTTGTAAAAGCCGCCATTCATGGGTTTATTTTGATATGTCAAAGCTATGTAGGATGGAGCCAACCGGATGACAATGGCACCATATCCGGGAGAAATTGGATAATCTGCCATGTCCCATCTTGTATTACCACCTTGACCAGTTCCACTCTTTGATGAAGGGCTTTTTCCCGTTGCTTCCAGTATTTTGGAAATTAGATTATGGATATCGTATTTTGGAGTAACATGCCATTGAAGGTCCCAATACTGTCTATTTTCTACCGAGAGGATTTTATCAAGCATGGCAAAACTGGTTGATTGAATGTGAATACGAGATGATCTTGCCAAGGTTCCGAAATTTTGTTGTACGATAACTGGAAGGGTAATTTTGAGAGTACCTTCCTTGAGAGTTAAATGGTAAGCATCACCACGACCTTCTATTATTATTTTCTCAACCCTTGACGCATCATGCTTGATTTCGTCCACTAATTTTTGCCCTCTTTCCCTCGCTCTTCTCTCTGCCTCACTAGGATCCGTTCCCTCCGGCTCATCAAACTGAATGTCACATGTATAATATTCCACGTTTCTAGAGTAAACCTTCTCCGTAACATTTCTTGTGACCTTGGTAAGACGTTCCGATTGATCTGCTTGGATTTTGAAAAGTAATATAGCTATAATTGTGCCAATGCCAATGTCAGTCAAAGTTCCGCCCAATGTAGTCAAATCACAAACTGCTGACACAATTCCATTCGAGTTACGTACATAGTCGCATCTAGTAAGATGTGGAATCACAACGTCCCTAATTATGCCAAGTATCATCCAACCTACATAGATGGCCGCTCCTATAGAGACAGTAATTAGAGCAGAATTGCGCTTTTTTAATTTATGAAACCCAAATCTCAATTGATTATAGAGTAAGCATGTTTGGACACTTTATTAACGTAGATTCTTTCTTTGTTAATCTGGTTTCTCTGTCCTAGTTTTTGGAACTTTCAGAATATCAAGTTAAATAACTGAAATGTGTAACTATTCTATTCAAGTTTCACTAATGAAGAATGCATGGAAATTTATCGATATGCCTTTATTGTCTTAGAAAAATGTGTTAGGTATGCCTCTTCCTTCTAATTCCAAATGGCTTCTTGTATTGATAGGTGCAACTAGATATGTAGATGGATCTACAAGATTACAAAAATACGGTCTTTTAGCATTCAAAAAAATTGGCAACAGGGAAGAATTTTTCAGTGACTGGAGACCTGATAAGTTTGGAGTATTTAGCAAATCTCTGGCACAAAATCTGACAATGCTTGTTGATAACAAGTATGTGACTAAAGATGAAGTGATCAACACTTATGGAAAAACATCATACCGGTATAGAATTACTGACAAGGGTAGAAATGAAATCCAAGATCTTATAAATATGAAAAAAGATGTGGTAGAGGATGTATGTGGTATTGCACAGTATTATTTTGATAAATCGACAAAGGAAGTGCTTGCAGATGTTTACACATTGTATCCAGAATACACTGCAAATAGCACAATAAAACACGAAGTCAATAAAAATAAAATTGATCAAGAAACATTATTTGAGGAATCTGAATTTGATATTCCTTCAGACCAGGCTAAACATTTGTCTTTTGATCTTACTAATTTGGTTACCAGAAATGCACCTGAACATGTATTCAATGATGAAGATACCAGAGAAAAATTAGCAAAAGAAATTGGTTTGAGAAGCATTCCAAAACTTGATGCTACAGCATTTGACAGATTGGCAGGAATGCTTGGAAAGAAAATAAAACTGGATAAAATAGATGCAGTGGAAACGGTACGAGCAATACGGGGTTCATAATGTGCAAAAGTTCTACATAGACACAAATGTATTGATCTCATATATCGGCGGACCTCAAAAAGAACCCACACAGTATCCAAAGGCGCAAAAGATTTTCAACGAAATAAAACAAGGAGTGTACATTGGTGTAATATCCACACTTGTTTTGATTGAACTCAAAGGAGTCATAAGAACAATTTTGGGTATGGATAGGCCACAACTTGAAACAATCGAGCAGAATAAACAGTCTGAATATGTAAAATCAGAATCTCAAAAAATATACGACGAATTAATTGGAGAATTATTGCAATTGCCCAACATCAAGTTCGAAAAAGGAAGACAGAGTAACTTCCAGTCAGTCTTGGATGCAGCAAATCAGATCATGGATGACATAAAAGGTGATGTGAGATTCTACAACACATGTGGAAATTGTGGCTCACAATTCAAGAGTTCAAAACATAAACAGATTCTTGCTGCAGATATTCTTCATGCGTTATTGGCAAAGGACACTGCATGTGATTCATTGATTACATTTGACAAAGGTTTTGCAGGACTGGTTGGCAATAGCATTATGTCACAATTACAAATAGTCGTCAGATAGTTTAACAAAACTCTGTAGAATTCATGATCAGATAATATTTTTGGTGATTATCAAATCTTAGTAATCCCAGCATGTATGCATTATACAGATCCGTAAAATCAACTCTTAAACTATAGGCTTCTTTTTATTTAGACCGCGAAAATGACTTTGGAAGATTATCACATATACAAACGGTAGTAAAAATACATAGGAAATGACTGAACCAAACTCCGGCACGGTAATACCATTTATCACATTAAATGATGTTGTTCCAAGAGAATTTCCATTATACGAAGCAGTTACGGCATATGGCCCAGAATGGTATTCATTTGTTATGACGGCTTTTTGATTATAGTCTCCATTGTTGTCTGGCCTGACTTCAGAATCCCACATGATATTTCCACCTTGTTGGTCTGTAATCATCAAATCCACATATCCATTCACATTAGGATAGATTGAACCAGATATGTAAAGTGATGATGAATTCATGTTATTGGATAGTAAGACCTGGTTTGCATCTACTTGTACGCTTCCACTTGTAGAACTTTCGATTGGACTAGAATTTTGTGCTGAGCCCTTGAGAAGATGACGATAATCCTTTGTCAAACTGATTGATTATTTGGGAAAACTTGTCTGTAGTAGATGGCGGTTGTCCAAATCCATTATCTCCGTAGATTGATTTTATTTCATTAACATCTAACGGAGTTATGCTATAGTGCACGACACCATTATTGATTATATCTTGTACCATGATTGATGGCGTATCTTCTTGGCCAGTAACTATATTCTGCAGATCTGCGCTGCTTACTATGTAATGGCCTAACCCTAACGCGTGTCCCAATTCATGTCGTATGGTCATGTCAAGCTGTGGATATGACGCTAGGTGATTGGTATAAAATGGCGCATACTGATACTGGTAGTAATTATAGTTGGCATCATGCCCAACCAACGTTTCTCCCTGCTTTACGTCAACACCAAGATAATAGATTACGATGTTTGCTTGATTGGAATAAGAGAAGTTTGTTACTCCTGCTTCTTGGAACTGTTCGTTTGTATCCAGGGGTTCTCTTTCATAGTGTATGGTGATGTCACATGTTGAATCATCAAAACCATATTGTTGACTTGATGGAATTTCTTTATAGTTAAGAATCCATACGGGTTGCCTGGTTGGCACACCTAGATTTAGTTGATTTTGCCAATCAAGTACAGCGTATTGGGTTCTGGAAAGTAGCACTTGTGAGAGGTTTGGAAATTGGGAATCTGGTTGAGGTTCAAATGCACAGATGGTAGGACTGTGATCTAGCTTAAAGTCTTCACTTTGGAAATAATTAACTTGATCTGCAAAAACCACGTTAGCATATGGTACAGCCAGGAGAATCATTAGAGATATGCCTATAATTACAACTGGCTTCAACAAGATGGAATGCTATTATATCAATTTAAGAGTTGATCCAAACTTGCCAGCAAGAAAATGTCTACATTTCCAAGCATAAATGGATTTGACATTATTTTGAAAGTAAACAATTGTCAACGAAAAAACGTTTACATTTGTTTACATTTCTAATAGTAACGAGAGTCTAGAAAATGGACAGTATTGTAAAAGTTCCCCGCGAACCCGCTACAATCCTGTCCTTTTTTGGGACCTTCCACTAAAGGTGATGTGTTGAAGGTAACAAGGGACAATCTTGTCAAGATCGAGGACGATCCCCTAGAGCTGTTCTACCAAGGGTTCAAGTCAGATATAACCCGCATATCATACACAAACAAGCTAAAGAAGATTCTCTGTGATTACTTGGAAGACGTCCAGTACTGCATGGAGGCTATATGTTTCTAAGAATTAAGGCATTCAATTTTGTCCCAAAGCCATGAACATGGTAACCTTTCAAGAATGATTCCGGTTTAGTGGAACAGGCAAGACATGTGCTTTGTATATGGAATAAAGAACCTTGGACAGGACTAACGAGTTTGGTATGGACAGGTATCTTGCCCTCCATTTAGGATCAAATTTGTTCTTGAAAGAAAACAGTGACTGGTAACCATAAAAGGTGTTGAGATGCAATCCAACGAAGAACAACATCCTTTCAACAAGACCATGATCTCCCATCTGTTGAAGTGAATCGGAAAGGCCGGCTAGGCCCAAGCTAAGCTCGGTAATTTCTGGAAAGTTTACAGACAGGTAAGAGATAGCTCGGGTCATCATTAATTCTGTTATTCCGTTGGGCCCGCCCTTCATTCTTCGCATGATGTCAAGCGTCGCACCACGCTTGTTTGGATACGTTCGCAAGGTCAGGAAAGCAGAGATCTCACCCTTGTAATAACCCAGAATCAAGAATTCATCGCTATTCCCTAGTAAGAAATTTGGGTCAAAAGGAGTGCATGAGAATCCTGCATTTGTTCTTGCAGCATTCCAGTCCGAAGAAACAACAGACAGTCTATTCAGGACATCTGCGCCTAGTTCGCCTCTGTTTCTAGCTATAGAGACCATGACGCCGAGACGCTCCGCGTGAGTTACTGAATTCCTCAGGTTCTTCATCCTAGGACCCTTGAGGCTGAACGTATGCGGATCTATGACTCCTTCCTCGCCTATCTTGACTATCCGCATGCCCAAGCTTGTGTAATGGTTTAGCTCGTTTTCAGTAAAGCCATAAAATGCCGGAATGATGTCGTTTTCCCTGCAAAACTGGCTGTATCTTCTAATTGCTTTTTTCCTTCCCGTTGGCGATCCTATTGGACCACCAAGAACCACCCCTACACCATTCACTATCTTGTATGACAAAAATACTTGGTCTTCAACCAAGTAAATCTCCTTGTCGGGATGTAGGGCAAAACAGTGCTGTGACTCGCAGCCGTATCTCTTCATTACCCTGTCAAGATGTTCCTTGGAATGTACGAGAGCTGTTCTTTTAGCCGACCAGATACGGGAAAATATCGAGTAGGAGAGATAGGAATAAAATGTCACCCATGACACCGTTACCGATTCTATCAACATCGTTGCAGTGTGGGTAATTGGCCTGTACAGTGTAGTGGTATCAAGAAGAAGAGATGACATGAATGACAATATGATCGAACCATGAAATCCAGGCGATGGAATAAACCGTCCTCTCTGGATGTAAAATGCTGCAAATGAAACAAGGAATATGGCGCATCCCGTAAAGAAAAGATAGCCGATCTCCCTCCTAGAAAAACTTTGTCCGAATACGCCTTTTACAGTATACGTATCCCTCTGGATTATCAAAATTGTCAACAGTATGGCAGGAAGAACAAATTCAACTAGGCTGTGCCTGTGAAAAGAATGCAGCAGGAGAGAGATGGCCAAGGCGCCCATGCAAAAGTAGCATGCAGATTTCTTTCCCCGTATAAGATGTAATGCACTTATCAAAAGAATTATTGAAATCAGCGATTCCAAGACATGGCTCTTAAAAAGAAACTCCGGCGGAATTATTCTAAGCTCTGTCGCTGACGGAGGAAGGTGCAGTATTCTCATTGTTACAAGCAGATTAAAAAGACCGACGAAGGCAATGGCTGCGGCCGTGATGTTGCGCAGATAAACCGTTCTCCAACATCCGTGCATATCATCGGACTTATTCGACAACTTGATCATTCCATGGTCAAGAAAGTATTAAAAACAACAATTCCTGTGAAAGCAATTCTCAGTGCAATCGTCACAACAACACGGCTCAATAGTTTCAGCTTGTTGGATAGTATTCGCTGATAAATTCCTCTAAAAATAAAGGAATTCTAACTAGTGCAGATGCAGTTCTGGGAATTCGGCTTGTTTTATTCCCAAGTCATTCTGAAGGGTTCTGATCTTCTTGGCATATTCTGACATTCTGGCGTGATCGCTTTGCACTTTGGCAATCTTGTATCCTCGCCATGCCTTCTTCAAGGCCCCCCACGTCTGACCCGCAGTGTAGTTAGGTTTGTCCGATTGTGGTTGTACGAATTGGTACATACTTGCATCTCATTGCCGGGATTTTTTATCTATAGCCGTGTGAAGCAAAATCAATGAAAAAGTCAAGATTACTCCATTAAAATCATGCATTTAGGCACGATGAATTGTGAAAAATCACAATTAAACCCTATTTTTTAATTTTTTATGGTGTTGTCTCATTATCAGTTGTTCTTGCTAGTTGTTTCAATGTGGTTGGTAAAGATGAAAAACCAGGCATGCATTGGATTAGTTACTTGCCAAAATGTCGTGTAGCATATTATAGTATAACCATCCTTTGATATAGTTCCCAGCGATCCACTTTCTGTTTTGCCATAAACCTGCATTACCACAAGGCTGACATCAACACCATGTGTCACCTAATACTACAAAATTTAAATAATACTAGTAGTATCATGACAGTATGAAGATAAAATTCGACCCGGTTGTAAAAAGAGAAACAACATCCATCAAGATAGACCCATCAGTATGGAAGGAAGCAAAAAAAGATGCCATTGACAGAGATATCGATTTATCACAATTAGTTGAGATTGCATTAAAGACATGGTTAGAGGATGAAGATCCAAAAAAGATCAAGAATGGATTGAGGGAGAAGACATAATTGCCATATGTAACACAGCTCAGAAAATACACTGAGCATTTCAAAAACATGGGAGATTTTTTGCTTGAACAGGCAGATAATCTGGAAAAATACAGCAATACAGTAAAAGATCCACGTGAAAAGTTACAATGGGAAACTCTAAGTCTTCTCTGCTACTCTCAAGGTATCGAGCGCCGCATAACATTCTCTCAGATAGAAGACTTGGCCACACTGTTCGACTTGATAGAGAAGCTACCAAAAGAACCGGAATTTGATGAGATCAAGGAAGCTCTACACAAAACAAATGAAAGAGTGAGGGAGACTCTGGAACCCATCAAAGAGGCCTATGACAAGGCAAGAGACTTTGAAAAGAGGATGATGGAGAGTGGAATCTACGTCTAGCCAAGCCATAAGCAAAGAGACCCTGTCCAATCTGAAAGACTGGCGTGCTGACTGCAAATACATGAAAAATGCATTTTTGGCTGAATCATCTAGGGAGACGGATCAATTAACAAAGACGCTCTACAAATCCCTTGCAGCCTCATTTGTGAACGCTGAGCTGATATCCTCCTGGATTGAACTGTCGTTTGCCGCAATTAATGATTTGGGAAAGACGGTTGATAACATTCATGACAAACGAGAACCGCGTTCACCAAAGAAGGAATTATCGCATGCAAGGCATGCTAGAACAAGACCAGTGCAAAAGACATCCAAAAAATAAAAAACAACAGAAAATCACTATGACTAGATCGAGTTATTACTATAACAGTACAACCAAGTTGAAATAACTAAAAACAGCGCAATTTGTATAGATTAACTTTTACTTTTGTCCAATGACATTACATTATTGTGTAATACATCAAGAGCTCCTCTTACTTCGTTGGTTCTTTTGTTGGTGCCTATGGCATAGGCCTGTACTTTGCGTTTCCTGTTGTCTATCATGCGCTGTTGCTCGTATTTGCCTGCAGATCCTTGAGATTTTCTAGTATCAAGTGAAGATTCGGGAGTTGTTGATTGGATGATGTCATGCAACTCCTTTGCGTTAATTTCGTTGTCACTAGATACAGTCTTCATTTCATCTACAGACATGGCCAGTAGAGATTTCTTCGAGTGGGAGGCAATTTGTACAAGGTTGCCCACAACTTTGTGTGCATTTCTAAAAGGAATGCCCTTTCTTACCAGAGCTTCTGCAATGTCAAGGGATATTGAATAACCTCCATCTATTGCCTGGCGCAGTTTTTTTTCGTTTACCTGCATGGTTTTGAGAAGCGAGTTTACAACCAAGAGCGAGGAAATTATAATTTTAGAAGTTGGCCAGATAGAGACCTTGACTTGCTGCAGGTCTCGGTTATATCCAGATGGCAGTCCTTTCAGGCTGGATAGCACAGCAGTCTGGTATCCAATCACCTGAGATGTCTTGCCACGAACCAGTTCCAATACGTCTGGGTTTTTCTTTTGCGGCATCACGCTCGAAGATGACGTGAACCTATCAGAGAGTTCTATGAACGAAAACTCCGAGGTGGACCAAATTATAAAGTCCTCTGCCATCCTGCTCAAATTTGTCATCAGTATTGCTGCGTTTGAAAGGTATTCCGCTACAAAGTCACGCGAGGTAGTTGCATCAATAGAGTTTTCTACCAAGCCCTTGAATCCAAGCATCTTGGCAGTAGAATGCCTGTCAATGGGAATGCTTGTCCCTCCTACCGGACCTGCTCCCAGCGGAGACTCGTTGACCCTGCCGTATGCCACATAGAACCTGTCAAGATCCCTGAAAAGGGCGTCTGCATACGCAAGAAGAAAGTGAGAAAACAGCCCTATCTGTGCCTGCTGCATGTGTGTATACAGCGGCATCATGACGTGCTTGTTCTTCTCGGCCAGATCAACGAGCGTCTCTATTATCTGGTTCAAACAAAAGCAAGTCATGTTGATGTCGTCACGTATTTTCATCCTGATATCAAGTGCCACCTGATCATTTCTTGATCTTGCAGTATGCATCTTTCCCCCCGCCTCCTTTCCTGCATTTTTTATGACTAAGGATTCTATTAGTTCGTGTATGTCCTCGGCTTCTGATTTTTCTGGAATGTTTTCTTTTAATTTTTCAAGCGCGTGCAGAATCTTTGCAGCTTCTTGCTTGTTGATAATTTTGTTTTCTAAAAGCATCAACGTGTGAGCCTGGCTTCCCAAGATATCATACTGGGCAATTGCAGAATCGTCAGAAATTGATGAAAGAAATTCTAGCGTGACATCATCCAATTTTCCGTCCAATCGGGACCTGTACATCAACTTAGAAAATAAAATGGTTATATATAGCATAGACGCTTTTTTGATTCATGTCACAGGCGTCTACAGATTTGCGAAGACAAATTTTTGACGAGCTGACCAAGATAGTGGATCCTGAAATTAATGTCTCCATAATGGAGCTGGAGCTGATAGACAACATAGACATAACCGGCTCGGACGTCAAGGTAGATCTTCATCTGACAAGTCCTTTCTGTCCTGCAATATTTGGATTCAAGATTGCCCAAGATGTTCATGACAACCTGCTGAAGATAGGCGCAATAAGCGATGTAAAGGTAAACGTATCAAATCACTTTATGGCAGAGGCCATAAACAACCAAGTGAATTCAAGCAAGAATCCCAAGAAACCCTAGCGAGAGATTTTATTTTCTAAATCCTAACAGATAGCCCCTGAGTAGCTGTATTGCCATTGCCGGGTCCACTCCCTTTGGGCATACGTTACTGCAAGAGCCAGCAAAATGACATCTCCATATTCCATGAGACTGGTCCACTATCTTGAGCCTGTCCTCCTTTCCTTTGTCCCTATTGTCTGCAGTATACCTATAGGCTTGCGCAAGGCCCTGCGGACCAACAAACGACTTGTCTGTTGCCATGGTAGGACATGCAGAGTTGCAAAGACCGCACTTTATGCAATATGAAAATTGCAGGAATTTTTCCAGGTCCTGCGGAGTCTGGATGAATTCCTTTGTTCCCGGCTGCACTTCAGATTCCTCGTTTATAATAAATGGCTTCATTTTCTTGTGGGTTGAAAAGAGTTGCTCAAAATTAACTGCCAGGTCCCGGATTATTTGAAAATTGTTCATCGGCTCTACTGTGACAACGTTTGATTCAAGCTCAGAGATCTTGGTATAGCATGCAAGGCGTGGCTTGCCGTTAATTTTCATCCCGCATGAACCGCATGACGCCTGTCTGCAGGAATACCTGACTGCAACTGAATGATCAAGTTTTTCCTTCACATGCAGGATTGTTTCAAGCACTGTAGTCCATTTCTGGACAGGAACCTTGAATTCCTCAAACTTTGCTTCGGCATTCTCAGACGGATTAACCCGCGATATCCGAAGTGTTATTGTCGTGGGTTTTGGCTCTGCAGGAGCAGCAGGTGACTCGTCTATTTTTTTCTCTTCCGGTACTGTTACTGTTGCCATTCTTATGAAGTCCCCATTCCGGCCATCAATATAGTTCTTGAACCATAAGCTATCAAAACTGCCATGGCTGCAAGCGAGCCATAGTTGATTGCTTTTTCATACGTGGCTCCTTGTTTTAATTCCAACAGTATGACTCGCAGTCCATTAAATCCGTGTACTGATAGCAGGACAAGTATTACCTCCAACATTAGCGCATATGGGAGAAAGTGATAGTTGGCCAAGACATTTTGATATGATAACGAGTCAGAAAACTTTTGAGACATTCTCATCAGTATGTGCACGGCTACTAGTGCTACTGCTGCAAGCGCCGTTCCATAGTGTATTTTCATGATGATGCTTTCTCTCATTTTAATTACCAAACAATACTCCGGCGCCATACATCATTGCCAGTGCTGCCAGTGCTATCGAGACCCATATGCAAAGTCTTTGTTTTGAGTTAAGTGAAGAAGCTCGGTATGGATATTCTGGCTGCCCGGGCTTGCCTACTCCTTTTCCACCCTCGCTTATCATGACCCGTATCCCATTTCCAGTATGGAAAACACACATTCCAATTACAATTACAAGTACAATGTGGCCTCCAGGAGTCTCGGTTAATGACAGCATGTTAGCCCACGCAGTCTTGCCGTTGAGGATAGTGCTTGTTTCATAAATATGGCCTATCAGATAGGCAAGCAGACCGAGTCCGCTTAGCCGCTGTAACCAGTATGCTACCCGCAATATTCCATAACGAGTTGGATTTATCATCCCCCTGATGCCTTCACGGTTAGAGAGTCGTTCGGCCATCAGTACTTTCTCTCCACTGGCTTGTATTTAGTAATAGTGACAGGATGAGTCTTTATGACAGGTTCTTTTGTATCATAGTAGACTAGAGTGTGGGCCAAAAAGTTCTTGTCATCCCTGGCCGGATAGTCTGTTCTTGCATGAGCTCCTCGGGACTCTTTCCTCCAAATTGCACCCATTAAAATTACTTCGGCTACACGGAACATCGAATCAAGTTCCATCACGTTTGTAAAATTAGTATTATACTCTTTGGCTTTGTCGTCTACATGTTTCCATGTTTTTTGTCGCAGGTCCCTTATCAACTTGAGACCTTCCACAAGCTCGCTTTCAGTTCTAAAGACATATGCCTTGCGGTTCATGATTTCAGTTAGCTCGTGCCTTACCTCGTATGGGTTTACACTGCCCGTGCCCCTAAAGACTCCATCATAGATTCTTTTTTCTTCGTTTGCAACCAGATGTAATGGAAACGGGGGGGAACTCTTGCCCTCCAGGACGTATTTTGCGGCAAGTTCTCCAGTTATTTTTCCCCATACAAGACACTCTGCAGTAGAATTTGCTCCAAGCCTATTTGCACCATGGACGCTATTACATGCGGCCTCTCCTGCGGCCCATATGCCTTGAATCTCAGTTGCCCCATCAATGGTGGTGTGAATTCCGCCCATCATGTAATGGCACACGGGTCTAACATCTACTGGCTCATCAGACGGGTCTATTCCTGAAAATTTTAACGATATCTCCCTTATGGCTGGAAGTTTTCTTATGATCAGCTCTTTTCCCAGATGCCTTAGGTCTAGTTTCAAGCAGTCTACTCCCGTATCGTGCTTGAAGCCGCGTCCCTCGTTGATTTCAGTAATCATTGCACGGGACACAACGTCTCTTGATGCCAGCTCCAGTTTACTTGGAGCATATTTTTTCATAAAGCGTTCGCCTTTGTTGTTGAGCAGATATCCTCCTTCTCCCCTGGCCCCTTCTGTAATCAGTATACCCGAAGGCAGTATCCCAGTCGGATGGAACTGGACAAATTCCATGTCCTTTAGTGCCATGCCGGCACGATATGCCATGTCAAGACCGTCAGGGGTTGATGCTAGTGCATATGTTGAAAAGCTGTAAACCCTGCCTGCCCCGCCAGTGGCAATAATCAGTGCCTTTGACTTGAACGTGTAGAATGTGCCGCTTGACATTTCGATAGCAGTAACACCACAGAATCTTTGCCCATCATGGATAATAGATGTAACAAACCACTCGTTATAGAATTCAATGTTGTCAAATTTCTGGCATGTATCGTAGAGAGTCTGCATTTCATAGAATCCCACCTTGTCTTGAGCAAAGGTAGCTCTTGGAAAGCTGTATCCTCCAAAGTTTCTCTGGCCAATTCTTCCATCTTCTCTTCTGGACCAAGGCATTCCCCAGTGTTCAAGCTGATATACCTCAGATGGCATTTCAGAAACAAGTTTTTCTATTACATCCTGGTCTCCAAGAAAATCGCTTCCTTTGACAGTATCATACACATGAGATTCGATGGTATCCCCGTCCTCGGGATAAAGTACGGCAGCAGTGCCCCCTTCAGCAGAAACAGAGTGGGAACGCATGACCTGCAATTTTGAAATAACAGCTATCTTGATATGCGGTGCAACCTTTGCCGCTTGAATAGCAGCCCGTAAACCAGCAAGGCCAGAGCCCACGATTAGAAGATCGTTTTCTATGCTGTTAACCATGGTTCGACATCTTCCTTTTCAGACTTCATAAATATGTCTTGTGAAGGATGGATGGACTCGAGTTGTGCAAACGAATGATTTTTCTCCATGCTGGGGTCGGTATGGAGCATATCATAATAATTTGCAGCAAAACTCTGACCCGAATCATTAATATATATCGCTAGTGATATCACTAGTGATGATTTCAGACTGGTTTCAAAGAGTAGGAAGTTCAATCCCGAGGGGATTTTCAAGATATTTCATTTTGGATACGTTGAAGAAGAAACCAAGTACTGGAAAAGAGATAATCGACACGGCAGTTGCCCAGAGCGGTGGAAAGTGGAAACCTTCTCCCGGGCTGATATATCCTCTGCTTGGCAGGCTACTAGACGACGGCCTGATCGAGGAGACTCGAGAAGGAAAATATCAGATCACAAAGAAGGGAAGGGTTGTTTCAGAGGATCTTGAAACGCTAGACAAGATAGTCAAGAACCAACTGGATGTGATTTTCAGGATGGGCAACGTGGGCAAGTTTGTAGCCATGGATCTTATAGAGCGTATGAGCACCATCGGAAACTCGCTGAGCTCAAATATCTCATACATGACAAAAGACGAGACCCAAAGGTATAGAAGATTCCTAGAGTCCGAGCTGCGAAAGATCGAGGCTTCTGACAAGAGATCCCAAGGCAAGGAAATCAGGATCAATTAAGCAATAAATAATTGTAGAACGGTATAGCGACAGTTGGCAAGCATCAGAAAGATAGTTCATGACAAGTCCAGGCCGCTGGTATTTCCAGGCGTTTATGATGCAATAACGGCCAGAATAGCCCAAAAGGCAGGGTTTGACGCAATGTTTCAAACAGGATATGGCACTTCGGCAGCTTTGCTTGGCATGCCTGATTATGGCTTTATCGGATCTACCGAGACCATTGAAAATGCAAGAAGGATTTGCAGGTCGGTGTCAGTACCGGTGATAGTGGATGCAGATACAGGCTATGGAAATCCCTTGAGCGTGTGGAAGATTGTCAACGAATTAGAGGCAATAGGGGCCTCAGGTATTTTTCTAGAGGACCAGAAATGGCCAAAGAGATGCGGCCACATGTCAGGAAAAGAGGTCGTCCCCAAGGAAGAATATGGTGAAAAGCTCAGGGCCGCGCTTGACGCTAGAAAAAGCAAGGACTTTGTTATTGTGGCAAGAACCGACTCTCGCGCAACTGAGGGACTTGATGCTGCAATCAGGCGAGGTCTTTTGTACAAGGACATTGGGGCAGATGCCATATTCATAGAAGCCCCCAGATCAATTGACGAGATGAAGAAGATAGGAAAATCAATAGATGCTCCGTTAGTGGCAAACATGATTGAAGGCGGAGCTACACCACTACTTCCCTCAAGCACCCTGCACAAGATGGGATTTAATCTCATACTTTACCCACTCTCTGTACTGTATGCCAATACGTTTGCAACACTGCAGATTCTAAAACAACTAAAGAAAAGCGGGACCACCTCAAAGATCAGAAACCATCTCGTTAATTTTGATCAGTTCAACGAGATAGTCGAACTGTCAAAGTTCAAAAAAATGGAACGCAGATACGCTACAAAATCTTAGAAAATAACAAAAAAGGAAGAGTTTTCAAGGCTTCCTTAAGAATTGTTTCTCTTTACTTCTATATCTATAGTAGAAACATTCCTAGAGCGTCCATCTTGTGATTGAAGCTGTTCTGATCCAATCTTGATGTTTCCTATTGAGTAACCAGCATTTTCGGTCTTGCGTGCAATTATTTGAGCCACGTCAACTGCCCTGCCAATGCTTAGCCCTCTTGCCTTGATAGATATTTTTGGTTGGTTTGCCAGCTGTATGAGCGTAGAAGTAACATACGCCATCAGAGGCTTCTTGCCGATGTAGATAGTTTCTCTAGATTCTGACATGTGCGTCCCTATCTCTGGGGATAATTTAAATCTAAGAACGCAAGAAAACCTGCAGTGAAATTTCTTCTTGCATTATTTTTCTCTCTTGGTATGATTGGGATCAATTCTGCATACGGATATGGCGAGGTTTCTACATCAGATTTCAAAATAGTCAATTCCCTTGGTCAAAACATCAATTCGCCAGTAGTAGACCAGCAGCTTAACCTACAGGCATCACTAAAAGATGTAAGTCAGAAAGACGTGAATTGGGTATATGTTGCTCAGATAATCGATTCTAATGATGCCGTATCAGATCTGAACTACGCCACAGGCTCCCTTGTTGCAAATCAAACTCTTACTGCGGCTCTTTCCTGGACTCCGCATACAAGTGGGACATACAAGATTCAGGTATTTGTGTGGGATAATTTGCGGAACATAAACCCGCTTGCACCCATGTCCACGTTTACAGTCACTGTAACTTGATTTTTAAAAAAGTGGACCGGGTGGGATTTGAACCCACGATCTCACCCATGCCAAGGGCGTATCCTACTAGGCTAGACGACCGGCCCAATTCAATCAGAGGTTAGATCTGATTTGCATTAACTTTTTTTGTGCGGTTATTAACGTTTAGCGTAAACTAGAAAATCAGCTTGACCAAAATAACATAAGATATTTAACTATCAGGAATTGAACTCTTCGCGTGGTTATAGAGAACAAAGCAATAATTTCATACATTCAGATTCAAAAAGAAGATTTGGCAGTTTTCAGGTTTACCCCAAAAGAGGGCGAGCTTCCCCAGTACAAGTCAGGCCAGTTTGTAACTCTCGGCGCCCACGTACAATCAGAAAACAAAGTGATCAGAAGAGCTTATTCAATTGCATCAAATCCAGAAAACAGAAAATACATTGAACTATACATCAGATGGGTTAGGAAACCGCTTCCAGGCCGTCTTACAACTGTTTTATTTAGCGCAAAAGAAGGAGATGAGATTACTTGGGTAAAGCCAACAGGAGCCTTTACCATTGAAGAAAAGAAGCCAAATGGAGAGCCAGACGACAGAAGAATTGTCTGTCTGGGCGGAGGCACTGGCCTGGCTCCTTTTGTAAGCTATGCCCGTCATCTTCATGATACAGGAAGCAAGAGAGAGATAGTAGTTTTGCACGGAGCAAGCTATGTGGACGAGCTTGGTTACAGAGAGGAACTGGCAAGACTTGAGGAAGAAAGCTTGGACAGAGGAAAGGACAAGTGGAATTTCAGGTACAGAGCTACTGTCAGCAGACCTGACGAGTGGTTTAACAGAACCTGGAATGGCCAGAAAGGAAGAGTAGAGACTTTCTTACAATCAAAGAACGGAGAAATGTCCCCGCTTGAAAAACTGGTTGGAGACAAAATTACCAAGGATAACACGGTGTTCTTCATTTGCGGCTGGCAGGGAACCATCGACGGTTGTCTTGACGTGTTGACTCCAAAAGGATTTGTGACTGAAAGAAACAAGAGAGCAGACAAGAGCTTCGAGATCAAGTACGAGTCATACGGATAGACAAGATCCATTTGAAAAGATAATATTGTATCATTCTGGCCAAACTACGGGGACGTAGGTTAGCTTGGCAGACTGCCAGCCTCGGGCGCTGGATGTCGTGGGTTCAAGTCCCATCGTCCCCATCCTACAAATTAAAAAAACCTACAGATTCAGTCAAGGATTGAAATATGCCAGACAAATACAAAAGGCAATTGACTATAGCAATCTATCTTGCCCATTTAAATCCCGTTACCAAGGCACACGTAGAAATCATCAATGAATTAAAAAATAACGACGAAGTAAGAGTACTTCCGGTAATCTTCAGTATTGACGGCAAAGAGATCAATAGCAAGAGTTTCCCATTCAGTTATGAGCTAAGAAAGAAAATGCTCGAAGCAGTATTTGGCGATTCCATATCCATAATGTCAAACTATACGTTTTATGCGCCGTTTGCAAAATACATGCCGCCATTGCTTTCCCCGTATTCATGGGGCATCAAAAAACAAATCTTGGGTGAAATTGGAGCAGATTATTTCACATATACTGGAGACAAGGCAGAAGCCTTTGTGTTGAGACTATATGGGTTGAATCCAAAAGTGGGCAAAAGAAAGGAAACCTCCGCCTCGTTTGTCAAACAAAAGATGTTTGAGGCAGCAGAAGGAAAGGATACCGATTGGGAGAATTTTGTAGAACCCGAAATTGTTGAGATAATACACGATAACTGGGACGTAGTAAAAAAGTTCACACAGGCCCCAGATCTTACATACAGAGTACTTGGCATGAAATTTCCAAGCATAGGGTTCTGGTAGAAATAAATTATAGTCAGAGTGGGTTTTGCATATGAAAACTTTTGTTCCCAGATTTGTCTGGTTTGACGGGAAATTTATGAGAGACGGCGAAGCTAATGTTTCTGTAATGACTCATGCCATACATTATGGAACCTCTGTTTTTGAAGGACTGAGAGGGTATTGGAATTCAGAAAATCTTTACATTTTCAGGCTACGTGATCACATCAAGAGATTTAGAAATTCTGGAAAGGTATATTCCATTTCACTGAAATTTACTGACAAACAAATAGCTGATGCAATAACAGGACTTTGCAAGAAGAACAATGTAAAAGAATCCTGCTATATACGACCATTTTATTTCGTGGGACGTTATGGAATAAACCTCCATGTAACAGAGAACAGTCCAACACACGCGGCAGTAGTAATGTTCCCCTTCGGGGACCTGTTTAATAAAAACGGAATCAAGGCTGGCATTTCATCATGGAGAAGGATTCATGACATTTCCATCCCCCCACTTGCAAAGATGGGCGGCAATTACCTAAATTCAATTTTGGCAACGCAGGAATGCAAAAGAAATGGATATGATGAAGCCATTTTGCTGGATCATCTTGGAAACATAAGTGAGGCACCAGGCGAGAACATATTCATCCTACGAGACAAGAAACTGATAACACCTTCCTCCAGTTCTTCTGCACTAGAAGGAATCACAAAGGACTCGGTGATCAAAATAGCAAAGGAACAAGGTTATGAGACAGTAGAGCGTGACGTGCCCAGAACTGAAATTTATTTTGCCGATGAGGTATTTCTGACCGGCACTGCAGCGGAGATAACCCCAATTATTTCAATAGATGGAAAAAAGGTCGGAGATGGCAAGGTTGGCAAGATCACACAGCAGATACGAAGCGCCTATGCTGAGATCACGATGGGAAGAAACAAAAAGTATTCCCACTGGATAACTCCTGTGTATTGATATGAAGATTGTACAAATCGGGGTCGGCGGTTTCGGCAAGAATCATGCAAGGATCCTCTCCCAACTTGGAGTCCTTTCAGCAATTTGCGATGCAGATTTGTCAAAGGCCAGAGAACTAGGTGCCAAGTATTCAGTCAATCATTATTCAAACATAGACGCTCTTTTAGAAACAGAACAATTTGACGGCGTATTTGTTTGCACTCCTACCTCGACTCATTTCGATATTGCCAAGACCCTGTTACAAAAGAAAAAAAACGTCTTTGTTGAGAAACCCATGACATATCTTTCTCGAGAGGGTGAGGATTTGCTAGAATTGGCAAGAAAGAACAAAGTTGTTCTGACATCAGGCTACATTGAACGATTCAATCCAGCAGTATCCCTAGTAAAGGAATACGTCAAGACAAAAAAATATGGCGAACTGATAATGTTGGAATTTCATCGCGAAAACAGAATGCCTCTACACATCAAGGATGTGGGCATAATTTATGACACCTCGGTGCATGACATAGATACCGCGATGTGGCTCTTTGATGATGTTCCAGAGGTAGTCTTTGCAAGATCTGGAAAAATAAGACACGAACACGAGGATTTTGCCACCATAATGCTCGGGTTTAAAGAAAACAAAGTAGCCATCATTTCATCAAACTGGATAACTCCAATCAGGGTTAGAAAGTTTAATGCTGTTTGCAGCGACGCGATAATTTCCTCGGATTTTATTACACAAGAAGTGAAGATTGAAACAGATGCAGGGGCTGAGATTCCACGCAAGAATACAGAAGAGCCGCTACTTCTTGAAATTAAAAACTTTATTGCCGCATCAGAGGGCAAGGAAAATATCAGAGTAAGACCAGAACATGCAGTAAACACGACAAAGATAGCGGAAGCGGCACTTTTATCTAGCCATAAAGGGACTCCAATCTATCTAGATCTAAAATGAACAAGAAAATGATGGAAATTCTCGCATGTCCCATAGACAAGCATTTTCCGCTTGATGTTTTTGAGATTTCTTCAAAAGACGGAGTCATTTCAGAAGGCGCAATATTTTGCTCCAAATGTTCTAGATTTTACCCCATAATAGATGAAATTCCCATCATGTTACCAGACGAATTGAGAGACAAAAACCAGGACATGGACTTTCTGAAAAAATACAAAGACAAGCTGCCTGATAAAGTCGTCAATAATGGATCGCCCTGGCATCTGTGATACAAAATGGTTACAAATTTCGTGTCAGACAAGGCAAAGTTGGGAAAAAACGTGAGGATATGGCATTTTGCATACGTGGGCGACAGCGCAGAAATTGGAGACAATGTAAAAATTGGCTCCCTGGCTCACGTGGACTATAATGTCAAGATTGGCGAAAACACGATGATAGAGGGCATGGTATACATTCCGCCGCTTTCAAGAATTGGAAAAAATGTATTCATAGGACCTGCCGCGGCTCTTACAAACGATCCTTACCCAGCAAGCAAAAAAATGATTGGAGTAACCATAGAAGACGGAGCTGTAATAGGCTCAAGGGCAGTCATAAAAGCAGGAGTAACGATAGGCAAGAACAGCGTAGTAGCAATGGGCGCAGTTGTTACCAAAGATGTTCCTCCAAACACATTGGTTGCAGGAGTTCCTGCCAAGATAAAATATTCGCGAGAGGAATACGATAAAAAGAAAAAAGATTGGGAAGATAGCTAGTTCTGAATCTGCTTGTGAAATATCCAGTTCTTTATCTTTGATACAATGAAAACCCAGAGAATAACAAGCAAGATTGCAATTCCTGCCTTTACAGCCGAATCCAAGATTTCGTCATACCCTCCAAAGCCGTGTATCCTCAGCGGTGCAATTATAGTAAAGAGAAGGCCGCCGCCGGCTATGATCATTATCCACATTATGGAGATGTATACGTATATTGGCGCTTTCATATGTGAACGTCCATCATAAATGCGGTTATGATTGCAAGTGCGGCTGAAAACAGTGCCAGCTTGAAAATTGTGAATCCGACTTCTTTTTCAGTCATTGGTCGGTTGGCTACAATCAGGCGTACTAGCGTAACCGGCGCATCCTTGTGTGTAGTTGCCTTGAGCTTCGAATCTTCTGTGTGTTCGACAGGATTTGACTTTAGTTGTCTGTGTTCAATTATTCTTTTTACGCTTGAAAGAAATAGGAACGAGTTTATCACGGCTGGCAGAAGAGCAACTGCGGCAATTATCTCCACATGCCCCACTATGGCAATGGCACCATACATGGCACCCAATGTCAATGCCCCGGAATCGCCAGGAAATATCCTGCTTGGAAACTTGTGGTATTTGTAAAAGGCCAGAGATACAAAACCCAGAGGTAGGCTTGCTATGGCTATATCGTAATTATGAACAATGAATAATGATATCGTAAGTGCAAAGCTTGCAATTGTCATAAAACCGCTTGCTACCCCGTTGAGCACATCAATGGAATTGATGGTGTTTCCAGTAATTGGAATCATGAATATTATTAATGCTATATACAACTCTGGAATCCTGACATGGCCAAATAGAGGAAACGCCAAGTGAGACTCGTATACTCCCGGTGCATAGATTCCCAACAGGATTATCGGAATTGCACTACCAGCCAATGCAAGAGGTTTGAACCACCCGCCCAACACTTTTCTGTCATCTGCCAGGCCAACAAGAAATGCCAGAAAAGTCGTGATAATTATTGCCAATATTGCAGCAGAAGAATACAGTGCATAAAGAACGATTTCAGATGCCATAATTCCTGCAAGAATAGATGGTCCTCCGGGCCTTGGCACCACTGCTCCTCCAACTCTGTTATAATCTTTGACTACAAGCTTTCTTTTTTCTAGAGTTTTGATAAGAATTGGGGTAAGAAGATAAACTGTAACAAACGCTATGGCCGAAATCACTACGGCTGCAATTGTTTTGTCAAGCATCATCTTATCTTTTTGAGTTGTGTCTTTATGTTTTCTGCAATCACGGGCCCAATCTTATCGATTTTGGCAAGTTTTTCAACTGGAATTGAGGATAATTCGTCAAGGGTCCTGATTCCATTTTTGTACAAAAGCCTTGCACGTATCCTTCCTATTCCGCGTACTTTGACCAGTTCTACAAGATCCTCCTTTATTCCATAGACTATCCTAGTTCGTAAGACATCAAGCTCGTCTAATGCAGTGTCTGATTTTTCAAGTTTGGCAAGCTCGTAAAATGCATGAATGAGCCAGTCTGCAGTTTCAGACATCCGGTGCATGTCCCCAGATTCAATTCCAAGAGTGTCAGAAAGAAAGATCTCACTTGATTCCGTTATCCAAGCATGCATTGCTAGCAGACTCCTGTTGCAGTCATATTCCGATATGTTTTCCATAAGCTGATCAGCATGGTTTTCAAGAAGCATGCTGACCAACTCATAATCTTTGTTTCTTAATGAAAACTTTGGGAAAAAATCCTCACAGTTTGTTATGACATGCAGTATCCCAATAGCATGCTTTCTTCCTTTTGAAATTTTTTGTGATGCCTTCCTAAAATAAACGGCCGTAAGAGGATCAATGTACAGGGTAGATGTCTTTTTCCCAAACTCTGTAGCAATGAACCTGCCTCCCTTTTGCTTTATGAGTTCCTCCGACTCTAGATAGCGCAGTGTTATCTGGGTTTTGAATTTTATAGTGGATTTTCTTTCCTGAGATCCTGATAGGGTTTTTGCAAAAAAATCAACAATCTCTTCATTTTTTATCCCAGGAGTGGTTGATACCAAGCTGAGTGCATGTATCCGCAATGCCTTGTCGCCCGTAAGTTTTGACAAGATTGGTTCTGGCATACCATTGATGTAATAATCGAAAAGATCTTCGCTGTTAGAGTTTGAAACGATGATGGATTCCCCATATTCGTCGTATTGCGGCCTTCCAGCCCTTCCGCAAAGCTGCTTGTATTCCAAAATGCTAATTGGCTTGTTTATTCCATATTTTCCATCGTATCTGCTGATGCTGGAGATTACAACTCTTCTTGCCGGAAGATTCACTCCGGCAGCCAGTGTAGGTGTGGAAGCAAGAATCTTTATTTTTCCATTTCGGAATTCTGACTCTATAATATCTCTGCATTTTTGATTCAATCCTGCATGATGGAACGCAACGCCTTTTTTCACCAACGTTGCAAGATTTCGAATTAATTCAGTATGCTCATTATCCTCAAGAATCTTTTGCGATATCTGCTCCAAAGTTTTCTTTTCTTTTTCCCTGATATGTTTTGATACTGCATCAGATGCCTTTGTTGCAAGGGAGACCGATCTTGCCCTGGTTTCAGCAAACAAAATTGCCTGGCCCCCATTTTTGAGAGAATCAAGACCCAAGTCAACCGGTGCCCCCCTGATGCTTGTTTCAATTTGAAAATTTTTCCTGTTTTGCATTGTTACCATCCCTTGGTCGTAGACTCCTTCCCATAGCGGAACAGGCCTCCAGTTGCTTTCTACAAGTTTGCAGCCAAGCCATTTTGATATCTCATCAGCATTGGTCACAGTCGCACTAAGCGCAAGTATTTGCGGTCTTTTCTGAAGTGATGCCAGTTTTGTGAGCACGATTTCAAGCGTCGGTCCCCGGTCCTCGTCTCCCAGCAGATGAACTTCGTCGGCAATGACAAGACTGATGTCATTTATCCATTCTGCCCCCTGCCTTATGACAGAGTCCATCTTCTCGTTGGTCATGACAAGTATATCATTTGAGCCTAGGTTCTTGTCGGTCTGATCATAGTCTCCTGTTGAAATTTGGATCTTGACTTTCCTGCCAAGGTCGACGGATTCTAACTTTTTAAATTCAGTGAATTTTTCAGATGCCAGTGCTTTGAGAGGGCTTAGGTATACTATCTTGCCCCTTTTTTCAATCAGGTGTGCCACGATGGCAAGTAAGGCAACTATCGTCTTTCCACTTGCAGTCGGGGCAGAAACTAGAATGCTGGTGCCATTCAACAAGCCTGCTTTTACACTTTTTTCTTGCGGAGGATAAAGGGAAATAATCCCGTTTTTGCGGAGAAACTCAACTGCAGATTTTGGAATATCGATCTCTTCTACTTTCATACCCGGTTATAATGACCAGGTTTTGATTCATAAATAGCTGACTCTCGTTGCAGTTTTTTGATATATTTTCTTGCCTCCTCTTCATTGAATTTTCCTGTCTTGATCAGCTCTTTTACAAAAGTTTTTTCTTCTACAGGCCTCTTCTCATCTCCCTCCAATGATTTCATCACATCCATGAATAGTTGCATTTTAGAGACCTCGCTGTGAGGGCGTCCTTGTAGAACCCCGAGATCTACCTTGCCAGTGTTCACGTCAACTCCTGCATCCTGCAGCATGCTTTGTATCAGAAATATTGCCCTTTCTGCATCTTCACCCTCAACCTGTGTCTTCATCAATAATCTTGCCCTTGCAGTAGCCAATCGTACCAAGCCTTCAAGTTGTCTTGGAGTTACTGTTATCATTCCCTCGGATTCCACATTTCTCATTGTCATGTAATACTGCAGGATCTTCTCTTCTGCTTCCGGTGTAAGTATTGGATCAAATCTTTTTGCATATGTAAGGTATTTTGTGAGAATGTCCACATCAATTAGTGATTTGGTGTCGGTTCCAGTAGTTCTGTGTAGATTCAGTATGTGCTTAGCTATTCTTGTATCTCGTTCCTTTGACGGAATATCTCGAACAACAAAGATGAGATCAAAACGTGTCAAAAGTGGGACAGGTAGGTTCACGTTCTCTGTAATGTTTTTGAATGGATCATATTTCCCATACATTGGGTTAGCAGCAGCCAGGATTGATGTCCTTGCGTTAAGTGTTGCAACAATTCCACCTTTTGCAATACTGACAGATTGTTGTTCCATTGTTTCGTGTAGTGCACTTCTATCCTCGGGTTTCATCTTGTCAAATTCATCTATAGCGACAAGACCTTGATCGCCCAAAACTACAGCGCCCGCTTCCAGCATCATAATTCCGATTTTGTCCCGTACAACTGCAGCTGTAAGGCCCGCAGCAGTAGAACCTCGCCCAGATGTATAGAGCCCTCGAGGAGCAATCCTTGCACAGAATTTTAGCATCTCACTCTTGGCTGTACCTGGATCACCTACAAGAAATACGTTGATGTCTCCACGAATCTTGGCACCGTCTGCAAGCAGTTTCTGGGTAGAACCTACAATCAACAGCAAGATTGATTCTTTTATGATGTCATGGCCGTGAACATGAGGGGCAAATGAAGCAACCAGCCTGTCGTAGATATCAGAATTTTTCCCAAGTGATTTTATTATCTTTTCCTCGTCTGGAGAGATTTCTTCCCTTTCTGTACTTCTAGAGCTTTTATTTCCCCTACCACCCAAGAATTCAATATTATTACCCTGAATTCTTAGCCTGTAAATTCCACTCTTCCCCTTCATAGAAGGAATATGCTCCTGCTCAATTCTCACAATTCCGGTAAGAATTACACGGTCTCCTGGCCTTGCATTGTCAACCAAGTCTTGTAATACTGTAACATCTAGATAATGAGGCAGTTGTCCAGGTGGAAGATCCTCTGGGAGTTCCTGAAGTCGTACCATTTGAAAGTCAATGAATTTACTTTGTTCGGGATTTAGTTCTAGTTCTCTATGAGTACATTTGCCATTATCACATTTCATTGGTTCCTTGAATTCAAGTCCTTTTTCTTGAACTCTTTTGGTCTGGTGTCCCTCTGGACATATGTAGACCAGTTCTTTTGCAAGTGGTTTTATCTCAGAGGATCTAACGACCATTCCAGAAACGCTTATCATTCTTCCAATTACCTCTGCGTTTACTTCCCGCAGGCTTCGCTGTGCTGGATAATTCGATATTCTTGCCCTAATATCATGACGAATTTTTTCTGCATATTGCGAGAACCTTTCCTTTAGGATATCCTTGATTGCACTGCTAAAGGCATGCAGGATTTCGTCTGGATCCTTGTTAAAAATAGATTCAATTTCAGCATACGAGACTAGATCATTGTAATCCACTACAATGTATTGTATTTTCTTTGCCATCATCTGGTCTATTTCTTCAACATATTTGTACGAGCCAGACTTGTCTTTGAACTGACTTAGAAAGTCTTTTACGTGATCTTGTAGTTTACTTGATGAAATAGATTCTGGCGGTACTGTCATTTCTTGTCACTTAACACCTGTTTTTTGAAAGCAACGCTGTTATTGTAAATATAATCAAATAATGCCCTCTCCTCTACTGTCAGCTTCTTTGCAGATTCAGCAGTAAGCTTTGACGAGTCTGCCAGTTTTATTATCTTGCCTTGTCGTTTTCGAACAAGAGAGTTTAGCATGCTTTCTAGTTTGTCCCTGTCCTGCTGCGGTAACCTTTGCATAAAGGAATTCATCTTTATATAAAATTCTGATTCTAGCGTAGAAAGATCAAAATCCCCTTGAACATTTTCTTTTACAATTGCTTGCTTCAGGGCCACTACCATGTCAGTATCTTGTACTTCGGCAAGCTTCTCTGACGACAAAACATCTGATACCCACCTTGGAATGCTCAATATTTCACCATGTTTTGCGTCAATTGATACCTCAGGAACTTCTATCTTGATATCATGGGCAAAATTGACCTTAACATCCTGTAGGTGATATCCTATGGTATGCACCTGTATTAGTTCTGAAATATCCAAATTATGTCATGATCCTCCCCAAGTCTTTAATGGGATCGATCGATCAATTCTATTTACCATTTGCTCTGATCATTTGATCTAATACTTATGTTGCTTTCCCTCATGGTCCCATTTAGTGCAGTATTCATCCAAACTATCGCCTCAGATGAGTATTCCCTCTATCCAATTAATCTGGAGGGTAATTGAGGTATAACCAAGATTCCGGACAATTTTATTAGTAGGACAAAGAGGTAAAGAGCCTATGACCGAGTCTTTCATGTGGGTGGAAAAATACCGTCCCATGAAATTATCAGATGTAGTAAACCAAAAAGACGTAATAGGCAGCCTGAAGGCCCTTTTAAAAAATACTTCCGAGATGCCACATCTGATGTTTTCTGGCTCTGCAGGAGTTGGCAAGACAACTACCGCTTTGTGTTTAGCAAGAGAGATCCTTGTAGACTCGTGGCGAGAATATACTTTGGAACTGAATGCTTCCGACGAAAGGGGAATAAACATGGTAAGGGACAGAGTGAAAAAATTTGCGAGGTTTTCCGGGCTTGATACGCGTATACCGTTCAAGCTTGTCATACTAGATGAGGCAGACGAGATGACCTCTGATGCCCAGACAGCACTTAGGAGGATTATCGAGGATACTGCTGGCCATTGCAGGTTTATCATGATTGCAAACAACATATCAAAGATCATAGAGCCGCTTCAAAGCAGGTGTGCCGTATTCAAGTTCACCAGAATATCTGAAGAAGAGATAATAGATTACTTGGAAGGAATTTGCAAAAAGGAGAAGATCAGGTACACAAAAGAAGGCCTCAAGGCGCTCTATTCCCATTCAGAAGGAGACATGCGACATTCTATCAACATGTTACAGGCAGCTGCAAGCCTCGGAGCAATAAACGATGATAACGTAAAATCATCTGCTGGACTTTCAAAGACAGGTGATGTAGGCGAAGTCCTAAAGCTTGCATTGGCTGGAAAACTGGCTGATGCAAGAAACAAGATGATTGAGCTCATCAAGGTATATGGAATGTCAGAGTCTGACTTTCTAAAGTACCTCAACGAGGAATGCTACAAGCTAAAGACAGGAAATATCTCAGAGATTCTAGAATCCATAGCAAAATACGATTATAGGCTCATCATTGGTGCCAATCCAGAGATTCAGCTTTCCGCACTTTTGGCAGAGCTTGGAAAGATAGGAAAGTAATAACGCAGAGAGAGGGATTTGAACCCCCGCGTGCTTGCGCACATAGGCTCTCAAGGCCCACGCCATGCCGGGCTAGGCGACCTCTGCAATTCTTTTTCAGAAAGACTTGTTAAAATTTGTTTAAGAACAGGATGTTTTGCTAGATAGCAGTCAAGTTCATGGTAGAACATCGAGGAAAAACGCCTCAGTGTTGATACGTTGCTTTCAAGTCCAATCCTAATGTAGTGATTTATCATCTCTTTGAATGTGTTCATCATGGTACCAAGCTGAGGATCTGGATGATAAGACTGCTTGATGGATTTTATGGCATACAATTATCAAGTGAGGATCTGCATGCAAGAAAAGAACTTGGTTATACTGTTATCGTACTGGAAATTCTGCAAACAACAGAAGAGTTACCAAGTCCATTTCTATAATATCTACTAGCAGACTAAAAAATAAAAAGAACGTAAGTTTCTAGTGGTGTGCGTGTGGGTTAGCAGAACCAGTTTCCATCTTGGTATATGTTCCTGCCGCCTTTTCATGATGTTCCAAGTTAGATTGATCTACTTTGATTGCTTGTGGAGGACAAACTGAAACACATGCCATGCACCAGATACAGTCGTGTTCTCTGATTGGATCAGCCTTGTCAGTGTAGTCCTTTCTCTCCTCTTTTACTGAACTGCCTGTTCCATCCATCTCAATGTTTACTGCCTTGCTTGCTGGAACATCCTTTTCTGTTCGGTACCACTGGAAGACTTGTACTGGACAAGCCTCAATGCATGCACCATCAGCAACACAAGAGTCCCAATCTACTGCGACCATAGTGCCACTAACGCCAACTGGCTCGATTTTTTCGCCTCTTGACTTGAATGCAGATATGCAATTCTCATCTTTAGAAGCTTCGGCCAATCTACCCGGTCCCCATCTAAAGTGAAAGTGACCATCGGCGTGATTTATTTTTCCAATTGGTTTGTATCCTTTTGGAAAGTCTTCGGCTATTGGCATGGTTTTTTGTCACAGGATATGTTATTTAAACCTAGACATAGTTTAAACTAAGATATGCTAGCGATCTCTTTTTCGTGAATTTCTTGGTTTGCCTGATCTACCTTGATAGCTTTTGTGGGACAGACCTCCACACATGCCATGCACCAGATACAATTAGCTTCCTTTACAGGATTTGCTTTATCCGTGAAATCTTTCCTGTCGTTTCTGCCTGTCTCTCCCGGATTTTTGTACCACTCGAATACTTTTACCGGACAGCTAAGCAGACATATGCCATCGGCAACACAAGAGTCCCAGTCTACTGCCACATAGGTCCCATGCACTCCCATCTGGGCAATTTTTTCGCCTGTCGCCTTGTAATCTGCCACTACCTTTGGATCGGATGCTGCCTCTGCAAGACGTCCCGGTCCCCAGACCAGATGATAGTTTTCACTTAGTGGATCTTTGAATTTCTCTGTTACTTTGTGGTTTATAGGAAAGTTTGGATCTATTGGCACAGTGTTGCAGAGATTTACTAGTTATTTAAAGTGTAGACAAGATAAATTCATATCTTTCAGAAATCGGTTGTAACAAGTGGGAATTTTCAAGTATGATGTCTATCGCAGTCCTAACGTAGGCATTTATGCAAAGTGTAATGACAGTTTCGTCTTCATTCCAAATGGCTTTGCCACAACGAAGGTTGAGAACTTATGCGAGTTTCTCAAAACCAAACATGTTTTTACATCAGTTGCCAACACTAGGCTTCTTGGTGTGTTAATGGTAGCAAACAACAATGGTCTGCTTTTACCTCGAAATTCTCTCGAGGAGGAAGTTGTCCACCTGAAAAAATCTACCGGTCTCAATGTAGACATTCTCGATACAAAACACACAGCTCTTGGCAACTTGATATGTGTAAACGACAAGGGAGGCATCATGTCTCCGCTCATACCTTCCGAATATGTAAAAAAAGTCGAGGACGTACTTGGAATCGAGGTGATAAGAAAAAGAATTGCAGGATATCACCAGGCAGGAGCGATGGCGGTTGCAACATCACATGGGGGAATAATACATCCTGCAACCGAAGAGGAGGACATTAGAGCCATATCACAGGTTCTTGGAGTTGAGTTGGAACCTGCAACCATAAATGGCGGAACTCCCTATGTTTCCTCCGGAATACTGGCAAACAACGGATCTTTAGTAGTAGGTACGCTTACAAACGGTCCTGAGCTTGTGATGCTTACAAAGGCATTCAGAATTGAAGACTAGACCCTGGGTCGTCTAAAAGAGAGTCTAGTTTAACCTGTTTTTCAGAACCGTCAGTCATGTTTCGTACTACGACGGACTTTTCTTCATATTCTTTTGGAGCGACTATTATGGCATATTTGGAACCAGATGCCAAGTCCATTTGCTTTCTGAGGGACTTTCCTGCAAGGTCTACTTCCGCAGGTATTCCCTTAAGCCGCAAGGCTGATGCTATATTGATTGCAATTTTTTTCATGTCATTGTTGACAAAAGCAACCCATACCCGGTTTCCATTTGACAGGTTTGCAATACCTTGCTTCTCAAGAGAATGCATTATACGCTCTACCCCCCCTGCCGCACCGGTTGCGCCCATGTCTGCTCGTCCAAACGCTTTTGTCAAAGTATCATAGCGTCCCCCGCCAACAAGCGCTCCAAGATCAGAGCTACTATCAAATACCTCAAAGACAATTCCGGAATAATAGTCAAGTCCGCGTACAATGCCAAAGTTTATCCTGACATTTTCCACCTTCCTGTTCTTTAGCGATTCAAATAATTGTAAAATTTTATCCCAGTTTTTGAGTTTAGCAACATCAGTTTGTTTTTCAATTTCTTGTACGGTTCCCTTGGTTTGTGAAAATTCTAGGATCTTTTCCAGATCTGTTTGGGAATATCCCTTTTCCTGATATTCCTTGATTATTTCCTGCCTTCTTTTCTTCTGACTCTTGTCTACAGCTCTTAGAATGTCGCCTATTACCTCAGGCGAATCGGTCTTGAAGACATCCTTTACGTATGATTCTACAAGCCCCCTATCGCATATGTCAATTGTGATATTCTGCAGCTTTAGATTTGAGAAAAACTTGGCGATAAAATCTATTATTTCTGCATCGGATTCGGTGTTTGGTTCACCGTATATCTCCACATCCCACTGGTGAAAGAATCTGTATCTGCCCTTTTGTGGCTCGTCATATCTCCACACTCCTCCAAAGGTAGAAAGCTTGGCAGGAAGCCTCATGGATTTTTGCGATACTGCATATCTTGTAAGACCTATAGTAAAATCAAACCTCAGTGCAATCTCTCTGTCACCCTTGTCCTTAAAGAAGTAAATTTCATTTTTTATTGAAGGACCACTCTTGGTTTCAATTACCGATACCATCTCTATTGGAGACGGTTCCATGAACTGGAATCCAAATAGATTTGACGTCTCTATGAATTTCTGTCTCACATATTCCAGCATGGCAGACTCTTTGGGCTCTATGTCTCTCATCCCACGTGGTAAGTCCAAATTCAAGACTCTGTGTTTTTCTAATGCATTTAGACTTTCTGATTTTAAAAAATCTCGATTGTGATAAATTAATAATCCGAGTGAAGCCTAGCAAAGGTCTACGATGACATACAGGCACTTGGAGCACATGACAGACGCATTCATCGAAGTAACAGGCAGTACCCTAGAGGAGGCCTTTGCCACCTCTGGAATTTCAGTGGTGGATACCATCATTGACATCAGGTCAATTGAACAAAAAACAGAAAGAAAAATCGAGATAAAATCTCATGACCTGAACAACCTGCTTTACAGCTGGCTTGAGGAGATAATCATACTTACGATAACAGAAGGATATGCAGCGTCTGGTTTTGACGTAAGGATAACCAAGTCAGAGCAATATGTATTGAATGCAACAGTAAGGGGGGAGGATCTTGATTTTGAAAAGCATCACTTTAAGCTCGAGATCAAGGCACCGACATTTCACCTGATGGAGATAAAACAGGAAAATCCTGTCGTTATGAGATTTATTCTGGATCTCTAGTAGAAATTAAATATCGTATGATTCTACCTCATCAGGTTGCCAGACGAAGAGATAGAAAAGATAATGAAAAAGAAACTTGCCGAAATGACTTCACGAAAAGAACAGGAAATTTTAGAATTAAACGATTCAACCTTTGATAAAGGAATAGCTGGCAGTACTCCGGTGATAGTAGATTTTTGGGCCACGTGGTGTGGACCGTGTCAGTTCATGCTACCGATATTTGAAAGAATGGCAAAAAAATACAAGAATGTCAGATTTGCGCGGGTAAATGTAGATGAGGCCCAAGGAATCTCCCAGAGATACCAAGTGTATGCAATTCCTACCTTTCTTGTCTTCAAAGAGGGACAACTTGTAGACAAGGCTGTTGGGGCAGTAGGAGAACCAGGCCTGCACATGCTAGCGCAGAAATATTCTCAATAGCCGTAGGCGGGATCTAATTTTCTCTGAATGTCTATGATCTCTTTTAGAATTTGAAACTCTTCAGGGTTTAGCTTGTGTGAAAACTGTTTTAGCAGCAGTTTTGCTTCACGCGAATTAGGCAGTGAGTAGAACACTTCTTCTTCAGATACCTGTCTTCCAACTGTAACATTTTGTATTGACATTGCTATTTCCTGTCCCTTTTTGGCAGAGTCAATGTTTTTTCCGTTGTCTTGCAGTTGGTGCACGATGCCAACCTTTCTTCCACTTGCATTCATTATTGGGATTTTTTGCTTGAGTGTTCCGATATCTACGCGTGCGCCAAACACTGCCGGGTTGCTCTTCCTAAATACAAATCCCTTGAGAAATGTGACCTTGCAAACTGGCGTAAGTTCTTGAAAAATGGCATTTTCTTCGTTTGCAGTATCCTCCTGTACCCACTGCATATAATTGTCAATCAGGCTGTAGATTACTTGATCACTGAAGATTCGAATGTGATTTGAATCGGCTTCTTCTTGCGCATCCTGGAATATTTTTACGTTGAACGCAAGAACCACTCCAAGATGCCTGTCATTTTCCTTTATTGCCTGAGCTTCAACAACATCTCTTCTTGTGACAGGGCCGATGTCTGCCATTGATACTGCAACGTTTTGTCGCTTGAGCATGTCAGTGATTGCCTCAAGCGAACCAATAGTATCGCATTTTAGAATGACTCCCTTGTTGTCTGTCTTGACAAATACTGACTTCATCTCAGATTCAATTGATTTCTTAAACTCCTCTATCTTTGATTCGTCATCAGATGCATAGACAGGGCTCCCAGGCAGAACTCCCTCCAGATCAGGGGATGCGATTTTTATCCCCGCGGCTGCATACACCTCGTTTACTGGTCTAAACTTGTCCCGCGGATCACGCATCTCGTCGAGCGGTTTTGGTAAAAGTATCGCCTTCGGTTTTGTGATGACTGTAGAATCCCTTTTGGCAAGAACTATAGAATCTGTCTTTCGAAGCGCACCATCAATCAGGATTATGTTGGCAGTGACTCCAAGGCCGACCTCCTCTTTTACTTCTAGGACTATTCCACGTGTTACCTTTTCTGTCTGATCAAGTTTCTTTTGCAGATATTGTTGTGTAAGACCAACCAGCACAGCCAGGAGTTCTGGAATTCCCTCGCCCGACCTTGCGCTGACTGGTACGATTGAGACCTCCTTTGTGAAATCTTTTACTCTGTAAAATGCCTCGGAGCTGAATCCAAGTATGGATAATGTTCCTACTACATTATACAGCAGTTCATCAAGCGCTGTCTGCACTGACGGTTCCTGTTCTTTTATGGATTGGGTGATAAACTGTGTTTTTGGATTTTTTTTCCAGCCAGATATCATGTCTGCCTTGTTAAGTGCAATTACAAACGGAACCTTTCTGCTTTGTAGTATTTTCAGGCTTTCATTTGTCTGTGGCTGAAAGCCTCGATTTACGTCAACTACCAAGATGGCAATGTCAGCAGCAGAGCCACCTCTTGCCCTCAGGTTTGTAAAGATTTCGTGCCCAGGAGTATCAATTACCAGCAGGCCTGGAATTTCCTGCTTGTCTCCTGCCATCTTTGCAAAGAGCGGCCCGCAGGCGTTCTTGATTGCTTCAGTTGGGAGAAAACTCGCTCCAATGTGTTGCGTGATTCCGCCTGCTTCCCTTGCCTGCACTCCGGTTCCCCTGATCTTGTCTAATAGCGAGGTCTTACCCGAGTCTACGTGACCTAGAACTGCCACTATTGGCTGTCGTATTTGCAACCACTTTCACTTGAATATTACAGCTACCTCTTTTTCAAAACTTTCCTTAGAATCGGAGGCATGAATTATGTTATCAGATATTCCAAGTCCAAAGTCTCCTCTCACTGTACCTGGAACTGCTTCATAGGATTTTGTGGAGCCTATCATGAGTCGTGTTGTTGCAATTGCATTGTTTCCCTCTATTACTGCTGCAACAACCCTTCCCGATGTAATAAAAGAGACCAGATCTCCAAAGAATGGTTTTGTATTGTGTACAGAGTAGAATTCCTCTGCCATCTGTTTTGTAAAAGTAAACATCTTTAGTTTTACAATGTTAAAGCCCCTTCTTTCAAACCTTGCAATAACCTCTCCTGCAATTTTTCTTTCTACACCGTCGGGCTTCACTATGAACAATGTTTGCTCAGTCATTTTACTTTTTGACCCTGATTCCGCCTTTGACGTACTTGTTTGTCCATTTTAGTCTTCTAGGATCACGTTTGAGTACAAGCATGTTCTTTTTGCATTTAGAAGAACAGAACCAAAATACCGTACCATCGTTTTTTACAAGCATGGTACCTGAACCCTTGGCTACGGGCCTGTTGCAAAAGCTACATGGTTTAACTAGAACGCTCAATTTCTAATCACTTTATCTTCCTTGCTTCGCGCTCTGTTTCACGTAACATAAGGATATCTGACATTCGTACTGATCCCTTGACGTTTCTTGTCAGAATTCTTCCCTTGTCCTTCCCATCTAGTATCTTTACTCTTACTTGGATAACTTCTCCGGCTATGCCTGTTCGGCCGACAATTTGTATTACTTCTGCAGGAGTTGGTATTTCAGTACTCATTTGCTAGCTTGACCGCCTTTAATCTGCGACAGCGATGCAACAATCTGGTCAACAATGTGTTGAGCATCTCCTGAATCTATTATCGCAGCAGCTGCGGCTGTAACATCTATTCCCAATGCCTTGCCCAATTCCTGTCTGTTTGGCACAAAGGCGTATGCTATGTTGTGCTCCTCGCAGAGTATTGGTAAATGTGCCACTACCTCTGGTGGTTCTACATCTTCAGCTATAACTACAAGCTTGCTTACTCCTCTCTCTATTGCTTTTGTGACTTCGTTCGTACCTTTCTTTACTTTACCACTCTGATAGGCAACCCTCACTGCTTCATAGATAGGGCTAACTAGGTCAGCTGGGACTTGAAACTTTACGTAATAAGCCTTAGCCACAGGTATCACCCAACGGGATCATTTCCATTCCTTGGTTGATTTTAATTGGTTTTAAAAGTGTTATCTGCCAGCTGCCCGCTTTATTTTCGACATGTATTTATCGAAAATTTCAGCGAGTTTGTCTTCGGTATCAGATTCCGCATATATCCTTGCTATTGGCTCAGTCCCGCTGAGTCTTACCATGACCCAGCTTGACTTGTCAATAAACATCTTGATGCCGTCGGTAAGATCTTTTTTGTATGACTCGTTTTTTAGAGCATAAAGTATTTTTTTGAAATCATCCTTTGAGCATTCTAGCTTGCCTTTTGCAGTAAATGACGATGGCAGGCTGTCCATCTCCTCCGACATGGTCTTGCTGGTTTTTGACAAAAGATCTAGTGCAAGTGCAAGCGTCATTGCACCATCTCTTACCTGATTGTGTCTCCCATACATGAATCCGCCATTTTCTTCAAATCCAATTATTGCATTTTCCTGAACCATTTTTCGGGAAACTTCAACACTGCCAACCTTTGTTCTCAATACTCTAGAGCCTGTCTTTTCTGCAATTTTTTCAATTGCAGAGGTAGAATTGATTGTTGTCACTACCTTTGATTTTGGATGGGCTGTCAGGATGAATCGCGATATGAGAAGAGCTGACCTGTCCCCTGTGAGAATCTTTCCCTCGTTGTCACAGAATATGCTCCTGTCCCCATCCCCATCAAAGGCAACGCCCAGGTCTGCTCTGGATTTTACTACAGCATGCGAGAGCCTGCCCAAGTTCTGCGGTGTGGGCTCAGAGCCCCTTCCCGGAAATGTCCCATCTATTTTTTCATTTATTGCCACCACATCGCATCCAAGTTCTTTGCAGAGAAGCGGCGCAGTTGTTGCCTGGGCTCCATTTCCCAAGTCAAGTGCAACCTTGAACTTGGTTGATCTAATCTTTTTTGAGTTTACTTTGGATTTTATTCCATCAAGATACGTCCTGATTGCACGCTTGTCATATCCCGTAACACCTGGCTTTTTAGAGAGAGGCCATCTTTTTTTGAAATAAATTTCTTCCACGCTCAACTCATCCTTACGCGAGATCTCGACTCCGTCGCTTGCAGTGGGTTTTAGCCCGTTATACTGCGGAGGATTGTGCGAAGCAGTAATCATTATTCCTCCTCCATATCCCAGTTTTTTTGTTGCAAGCTGCAGACACGGGGTAGGTACAAGGCCGCACAGCATAGAATCAAGTCCTAGCGCACCAAGCGACGAGCATACTATTTTTGAGAGAACCTTGCTTGATTCTCTTCCGTCATAGCCTACAAGTATGGGACCTTTTCTGAAAAAAGTCCCAATCGATGAGGTGATATCAGACACAAAATCAAGAGTTAAGTCGTCACCAAATATTCCCCGTACCCCGTTAGTACCAAACAATCTTGTCATTTGCACCATCATCAACAATAGATAAATTTGTCTTAAAAGTCATGGTGCATGCGGGAGTTGCCAAGCCTGGTCAAAGGCGCAGGGCTTAGGACCCTGTCTTTTAGGAGTTCGTGGGTTCAAATCCCACCTCCCGCATCTTTTTACTGAATTATGCAAAGCTGCATGTCTTTGTGACTGTGAAAGTGGGTGCTGCAAAAGTTATTTGAGCACTCGTAGCAGTGCCAGTCACCAATGGTAGAGCAGACCTTACAGGTCTTGATTGGATTGTTATGATCATAACTGTTTACTCTACCTCGGGTTTTGTTAGAATTCTTTGATCTGTCCATTATTTTTCCTCAGAGTACAAAATTGAGAAAGCAAGTTCGTCCATTCAATCACTCATTACAGAGACAAGTATCTAGTTCTACTAGCATTTGATAATACGTGATATTTCGAAAGGCTATTTAAGCATTAATAAAGCGCATAGTGCGTACCAAACAAAATGGAAAAGACAGTCGTAGAACTCACAATAGTGGGAAAAGACCATGAGGGAGTGGTTGCAGGTTTTACCAATTTCATTTTTCAAAACGGGGGAAACATAGAGAAGATAAACCAGAATGTCATCAAGAGCCTTTTTGGAATGTACATGGAAGCATCCTTTACAGGAAAAATTGACAGAAAAAAATTCAATGACGAGGCAGAAAAGATTGCAAAAAATCTCAAGATGGAGGTCAACATTCACTACGAGGTATCAAAGAGAAAGCGAGTTGCAGTCCTGGTCACAAAAGAGCCGCACTGCCTTGAGGCAATACTTGACGCAAGAACAAAAAGGCAGCTTAGGGGGGAGATTGCCGTAGTCATCGGTACTGAAAACACATTATCAAGGCTTGCCAAAAAGGCAAAGATTCCATTTGTTATGGTAGATGAAAAGGATCAATCAAGCGCAGAAGAAAAAATAATTACCATTGGAAAGAAATACAATGTTGATCTCATGGTTCTTGCAAGATACATGAGAATACTATCTCCAAACTTTGTGTGGAGATACCCAAATAGAATAATCAACATCCACCCGTCGCTCTTGCCTGCGTTTCCCGGAGCCTTTGCGTATGTGCAGGCATATGAACGAGGCGCAAAGATTGTTGGATGTACCGCACACTATGTTACAGAAGATCTGGATCAAGGACCCATAATATTTCAGGATGCCTTTGCAATTGACGAAGACGAGACGTTAGAATCCCTGAAGAAAAAGGGACAGAGGCTAGAGGCAAGGACGCTCCTTGAGGCAGTAAAGATGCACCTTGATGGAAGACTTGAGGTATACTGGGGAAAGGTCCATGTCAGAAAAAGACGATCTAAATGATGTCTTGGAACCTTTCACATCTTCGCATAAGCAGGGAAATTAGCAAAAATCCCGTTGCCATAGTTCCGGTGGGTTCAATAGAGCAGCACGGCCCACACTTGCCAGTATCCACCGATTCGGACATTATATCATACATTGCAGACAAGGTTTCAGAAAAGACAAACTTTCTGCTCCTGCCTACCATACAGTGTGGAGTATCGTTTGAACACCACCCATTTTTCAATCTGAGTGTGGGCTCCAATACCCTGCAGAAATACCTAGTGGAGATGTGCCTGTCTCTTTGGAAAAACAAGATAAAGGTGGTACTAATACTCAATGGGCATCATGGCAATCAAAAGGCACTAAAAGGCATACCCTCCAGAGTCGCAAAAAACACAGGACAGCGTGTGTTCGTCTATTCATACTGGCATTTTATGAAGCGCAGATTTGATCATGCGGGATTTGTGGAAACGTCAATTATGCGTGCAATATCAAAACATGCGGAGATGTCAAAGGCGGAAAAAGGGCTTGTCGAGGAGGAATATACGAAAAAAGAACTTGCCAAGATGAGCAGGATTGCAAACAAGTCTTTTGTTTCAGTCACAAAAAATGGCGTCTGGGGAGATCCTAGAGGCGCCACTGCAAAAGAAGGAAGGAAGATCCTAAGCGAAGTGATCAGTTCCATCGTAAAAGAGAGTCAAACTTGCCTCACCGGGAAAAGCCGAAAATTACACCAATGAAATTTTAATATATACCCTCGATAGAGGTGGTAATAAGTGAAATAAATGTCAGTCGACATGGCAGTAAAAGTACTTGATGAAAGCATCAACAAGGTTGTTCTTATCAAGCTCAAAGGAGGCAAAGTGATAAGAGGTAACCTACATGGCTTTGACCAGCACATGAATCTGCTGCTTGATTCTTCAGAAGAGATCCCTTCAGAAGGAGAAGCAAAAAGTCTAGGAACCATAGTTGTAAGAGGAGACAACGTAGTTATCATATCTCCTCCACCAAAGTGAAAGTACAATGACTAAAGGCACAACCTCCATGGGAGGATACACAAAGAAGCACGTCCATATCAGATGCCGAAGATGTGGTAAAAACTCCTATCATGCAAGACACAACAAATGTGCCAGCTGTGGATACCCCGAGGCAAAAATAAGAAAATACACCTGGATCAAATGGTATACGTAGATGGAAGAAATCGCCCTCGTTTTTAGTTCTCTGGCGGGCGCCTGCACTGCTGTTGCATTAGACAAGATTCCAAAACGCAAGTACAAACAAGCAGTTACCGTAAGCTCTGCAGTAGAAAATCAATTGCATTCACTAAGAATTGAAAAGGAAATTCTAACCAAGACAATTACAAGGCTTCACAATGATGATTCAAATGTTTCAGGAGTTCAGCGTGACAAGCTGCTTATCAGGTATCAACACCAGCTTGGTGCAATATCTGCCAAGATAGAAAAACTAGAAGTCGCAAGCAGATATCCTGACCTTGGTCCAATAGGGGACAGTCTGATTACACTGATGGACAACAAGCTCTCAAAGATGGACCAGAGGCTGCATGAGATTTCATCCAAGATTACAGTCAGCACCGCACAGCCTGCAACACAAACAATATCAACTCAGGTGCAGGTACAACAGCCCGCCCAGCAAACAAAAGAGCCAAAACAGATCGTCCAAGAAAGACCCCAAGTTGGAAAAGAATCAAAAAGTGAGATACAGAAAGCAGTAGAGATTCCAAAAGAAAAGATTCCACCAGCAGAGATACGTCTTCCGGAAAAGCACGTTTCAGTTGAGCTTAGTACGCTTACTGCAATTCCAAACAAGATGCCAGAATTTCCAATAGAGTTTATCAAACCGACAAGTACCGTTGAAACTCCAAAAATTGTAGAACACATAGTTGAGGCACCAAAGTTGATTGTTCCATTAGAGTCTGCTCCACTAGTTCCAGTTGAAGATGTACCAGTAACAGAGACACCAAAAATCGAACCAGTAATAGAGAAGAAGATTCAGCTTCCAACGCCGATGAAGATTCCAGACGAAGAAAAAATTGAAGACGATGACAAGGATCTAGATAAGATAAAAAGCGAGATAATGAGGGCACTTTCCAAGCTGGAACAAGTAGAGGTAGAGTAATTGACAGTGGATGATGCCATAAAGGCATTGTCGCCTCAAGTGCTAAAGATGGTCAAGAACAATTATGTCGTCGGCCTTGGCAGCGGCAGGGCGGCAACTGCAATTGTCAGATTATTATCAACACACTTGAGGAAGAGCAATTTTTCTGTCAAGGCCATACCCACATCCCTGCAAATAAAAATGGAGGCAGAAAAAGGCGGCATACCAATCATAGAACCAGATCAGATAGATCACGTCGACTTGGTCTTTGACGGAGCAGACCAAATCGACACTAAAGGAAACATGATCAAGGGCGGCGGAGGGGCTCTGCTCCGGGAAAAAATCCTCATCAGCATGGCAAAAAAAACTGTGATAATTGCAGACGAGACAAAATTTGTAAAAAAACTCGACCGAAGCGTACCAGTTGAGGTACACCTGTTTGCAAGAAACACGACTGCAATAAAGATTAGAAAACTTGGAGGCAAGCCACACATACGACTGCTTGACAGGGGATATCCGTTTGTGACAGAAAACGGCAACATAATACTTGACTGCGAGTTTGGCAAGATTTCAGATCCCAAGTCGCTTGCAACAAAAATAATAGAAATCCCCGGAGTCATGGAAGTCGGAATATTTTCAAAACCTGATGTAATCTACAAGACAAGAAAGAACGGCAGGTTTGAGATTCTATGATGTCGGCCTTGGAATAAACTTGCCAAACCCTGGATTTCCAACCACTTTGAAATCCTCTGCAATCATGGTTCCTCTGACCAGAGTCTTGACAGGCCAGCCCTTCAGTGTCCATCCCTCGTACACGGTATAATCAGAGAATCCCCCTAGGAGCTCGGCGCTTGCCTTTTTTTCAGCCTTGAGGTCTGCAAGCACTAGATCTGCATCGGAATCCTTTTGGATGATGCCTTTTTTCGGATACATTCCAAATATTTTTGCGGCATTCAGGCTGGTAAGGTTTGAAAGCTGCGGCAGCGTGATTTTTCCCCTGTTTACTCCTTCGCTTAGCAGAATCGGCAGCATGGTTCCCATTCCTGGGAATCCAGCAAGAGCGTCCCAGACGGTATTTCCGCCAATCTTGAGCCTGAGTTGGTTTGCCACATGGTCTGTGCCAATTGTATCTATCGTGTTTCCTTGCATCTCTCTCCAGATCCTTTCGGTGTCCTTTGATGACCTGATTGGAGGCATTACTTTGGCAAGATACCCCTGCTGGGATTCGTGCGAGAGTGTCAGATAATGCGGACAGGTCTCCACAAAAATCTTGGTGCCATTCTTTCTTTCTTTCAGTATTGCATCCATTGCAGTCTGGGAACCAATATGCACAAAATAGATGGTGCATCCTGCCTTTCTTGCCATCTCAGATGCAGTGATGATTGATTTTACCTCTGATTCTGCAGGCCTGCTCTCAGACCACGCACCAAGGCCGTTCTTGTTCTTCTCTCTTGCCTCGCGTATGCCGCAGGAGCACATCTGATAGTCTTCAGCATGGACAAGCACATTACAGCCAAGCGCTGATGCCTTTTCAATTACACGCTCGACAATTTTTGAACTTATTTCCACTTTGTCTTCTACAAGCAGATTTTTTCCCGGCACCATGTCCATATAGACATGCCCTACCTCGTCTCCGAGATTCATGTACAATTTGAATGACGTGATTCCTTTTTTCATACAAAACTCCATCTCGTCAATTTGGCTTTCATGCAAGATTGATGCGTGGATTGTGTAATCCACATAATGAGACTTGGCACTTTCAGAAAGGTGCGAATCCAGATTTTTTCTGTAGGATCCTCCCATGCGCAGCATCCTCATCATGGTTGTTATTCCCCCCACCGCTGCAACTTTGGATTCGGTCACAGCAGCCTGCTCGATTGGTGAATATACGCCATAGTGCACGTGCGGATCAATTATTCCAGGCAGTGCAACAAGCCCGCGTGCATTAATTTTGCTGTCGCACTGTGGAATGTCACTTGTCAGTTTGACTATTTTTCCCTGATCAATTACAATATTTTTATCGACAATCCCGGTTGGCAGAACAACGTGTGAGTCAAGAATTACTGCGTCAAAAGTCATCGTAAACTTTGCCAAAATCCCAGTATTATTCTTTGAGTAAATGAATAAAAGCAGATACTATTCTTGATAACAAAAGGGGCCGGTAGTCTAGTGGTAGTGATGCCGCGTTCGCAACGCGGATGTCGGGGGTTCAAATCCCCCTCGGTCCATTCCTACATTACGGTTTGGAACTAAAAATGACAAATAATGCCTTGGACAGCATTGTAAGATTCAACTGTGTAACTCCTGCTTTATATCAAAGGATGAGCTAATCATCTTTGTTGGCCAGCGTCCAAACACGCAAGATATCGGGTTCTACAACTGCCGCTACTGTAATAATACTTGATGCCATCGGAGTCATTGCCCTGCTGCAGTTGGATATCATACCAATTGTACTGGCAGCACCATTGTTTCTAATTCCAGTCTCGGCATACGCTACCGCGCTTGGAATAAACAAGAGGAGGCACGTCGTGGAACGAGATTATGGATACCATTTCGCCTGGTCTGCTGTTATGCTTGCAATCGGCGTTGGGTGGATTTTACTCTATGAAAAGGCAGGAGTCATGATGTCCATGATTGCAGTATTGGCAATTGTTCTTGGCTACGTCCATCTAAACAAGATAAAACATGCATGACTGCGCGCAGAACTCAATGATACTGACTCGTTTGTGTGATGCATAATCTATGTATTCCCCAGTCAGAAAAATCACAAGAAGTACAATTCAACCCCTAGTACCTTAAGAGGATCAAAAATCACTGGATCTTTATCGGTATGGAACCTGTGCCCCACGGTTCTTTTACAAGGAAAGAGTAATGCTTTGCAGTATCAATTACGTCGTAGAAGGTCCAATCCACAAATTTTGGTGTATCTGGTGACAAGGTGAGGCTACCATAGACCAGTGTGTTGGTCGCATATGGAATCTCGTTTCCTCCGTCACTCAGTGCATAATCACAAGAATTCTGATTCTGGCATGACATTGTTATTTCCTGACCGGCATTGTCTTTGACCACGAAATGAATGGTCAGTATGGACTTGCCATCATCAGCTGGCAGCAGTTCACTTCCCGCATAATAGAATGTGACTGGGCCTATGGCATACGGAGTGGATGATGCAATTGAGTTCCTCATCCTGTTCTCATATTCAATTTGTTGCAAACATGTCTCCTTGTCTGCCGGTGTCGCAAGACTATAACACTGTGACTCTGGATTGGCAGTTGTGGAATTCGGTACAATTTCAATGTGGATTACACCCGAGTAGATCAGATACTGGATTCCTTTTACAAAATCACTGTCAGAGATTGTCCCGTTTGCCCACCAGCCGGCATCGTTTTTTACCCAGATTGGCACCATGTCTTCCTTTGCAATTGTAGGGCTTACTGGTGGCACTGTCATGATGTCATTCTGTATGAGATACTGGATGCCTTTTACAAAATCAGGATTCCCGATTTTTCCTTCGTACCACCATTTTGCGTTATTTTTAACCCAGGAAGGAATGTGGAACTGCTGGCCACTGACAATAGATGACATTCCAAGCAGCATAACGGCACAGATTGCCCCGGCGCAAAAATGTTTGAGAGTCTCTTCCAACATTTAATAATATTCTATCTTAAAAATTAAGTTACCTGAGACGGCATAATCCTGCAATGTATCAAACTGATATTTGACAATTAGCATTTATTTTTGATTATCTTCTCAGTTATCGTTCTGAGTCAGGCTTGATGTCGGATGTTCTTTCGTCTGCTTTGATTTTTTCAGCACTGCCACAAGTATGACTGAAAGCACTGAGATAAGTGAGGCAGTTAGAAATATCTCGTCATAAGATTGTGCTGCGGGAAAGCTGCCAGACATGCCATATATTGTACTTTGGTGCATTTGCTGGTACATGCCTGCAAGGGAAGGCCCAAGTGACTGTCCTACCAGTACCAAAAGAACTGTCATGCCAAGCGAGATTCCCTCCACCTTTTGCGGAGACGACACTAGGATGATGTTAAAGCCGCCTACAAACGAAAATGACAATCCCACGGAAATTATTGCAAGTGTAAGAGATATCATGAGTTCGGTCGAATGGAACGCCAGAATGCTAAAGAATCCAATCGTGCAGATTATTGTCCCAAGGGCAGTTAGCCTGAAATTTCCCACCCTTGATACAAAAAATCCCGACGCTGCAGAGACCACAAGTGATACAATCATGAACGGTAGTTGGACGTTTGCTATTGTTACCGGGTCTCCGCCAAAACCAAGCGGTTGGGGACTGCGTACAAGTATTGGAATTGTTTGGTATACCATGAATGTCGATATCCCAACTGTCATCAGTATGATGTTTGACGGCAGGAGTACCTTGTTGGCAAGAAGTTTGAGATCAATTAAAGGATGCGTAATTCTCTTCTCAAGTAACACAAAAATCACCACTGATAATGCAGACGCTGCAAAAAATACCAGCGAGATCAGGTTTCCAGAATGAAGATCCTGCAGATAAGACAGTCCCATAAGGAACAGAATTATTGTGACAGACAATGCAGCGGCACCCTTTACATCGATTCTAGTTGATTGTATGTTGTTTTCCTGCTCGTCAGTTTTTTTGACGCGGATGAATTTTGCCATTACTAGAGCCAATCCTATCGCAATTGGAAATACGGAGAAGAATGTGTAATGCCATCCGTGATCTAGGATTATCTTTGCACCTGCAAGCAGCCCCACTACGGCACCCCCAAAAAACGTTGAAGTAAATATGCCCTGGGCTACTGCAAGCTTTTCAGCAGGAAAGACGTCTCGTACAATTCCAAAGGCGATTGGAAACATCGATATTCCCACTCCCTGGGCAATCCTTGCCGACAACATGAAGGAAAATGTGTTTGAAAACCCTCCAGCCAGCATACCAGCAGAATAGATCATCATTACGACCAAAAGCACCCGCTTTTTTCCGTAAACATCAGAAAGCTTGCCTGCTATCGGAGTCATGACTGCCCCTGAGATAAGATATGAAGAGAGTATCCAAGAAGAGGCGTCATATGAGATTCCAAAATCTTTTATAAAATCAGGTATTGCAGGCAGGACCATTGTCTCGCCATACATTGTGACAAGGGCAAGAGAGCTTATGATGGCCAGCGTAATCCAGGCAGAAGATGATACGGCTGCCTGAGAATTGCCATGATTTGATTCTGAGATTCGTTCCCGGTTTTCTTTCAATTTTATTTCAGATGTGCATAGTAAGATCGATTATAAAAATGCGAATGTGTAGATTGACTTACATACGATATGCGCCTATCTTGGGTTTAGATGACCAACTATTACTATTGTCTTGGCTGCAAGAAGATCATAGTAAGTGTCAACCGTGACTATGGCCCAAGATGCCCCAAGTGCAGAAAACAGGTACCGGGCAACACAAAAAACAATATACATCCATGATAACCAGTTCAAATGATGAAGGTATTCAACGGAAAGACTGCAGCGGAAGATTATATGTCAAATCACACGCTGACTTTTTCCACACCGGAGCTTACCCTTATGAGATTTGCTTTCTGGCTTGGCGACATGGTGCCAGACACAAAAAACCCCGGACAGCAGATGCCAAGAATCATGGTTTTTGTAGAAGAAAAGGACTTTGCGCCGGTAGACATTGTAGACGATGACAAGTTTGTCCCCACAGGTGCCGTGAAAACCATTGGGGATAGCCTTTACGGAAATGTCGGTTCAGAGGTTGGTTCCAGCTCAAAATTCTGTTCTGAATGCGGTACAAAACTTTCTGCTAGTGCCAGATTTTGTACGGAATGTGGCGCGACTCAGGACTAGATTTTATTTCCACACTTGGTGCAAAACTTTGATGTTGTCTTGGCAGGCGCGCCGCAGGAACTGCATACCGGACCTGACTGGGGCGAACCTTTTGGCAGGAGTGCAGGGTCTGGTGTCGGCAAAACTCCCGGCGTTGAAAATGCAGATGCTGCAGATATGACAGACGGTGGTCGTCCCGCTCCCGGCAGTGTTGCCGCAGTGACATGAGAGGCCTGCTGCCCTCCGAAGCTCATTCCGCTTGGCATGGTGCCGCCACCTGATGGACTTGCCTGTCCTATGGCTGACTTGCCAAGGGCTTTTTTTAGCTCAAAGATTACCTTGACTGAGAGAAACTCTAGGGTGGAATAAGCAACAACATAATCTCCAAGTTTTTCGAAAAATTCCTTGTCGGACAGCTTTCCTTGCTTGTACATGCCGTTTGCGTCAAGGAATGACTCGTAGTATCCTTGTGTATCATTGAGTAAGTTTTGTAGCTTGTCAAATAACAGAGTAAGAGTGTCTACTTCGCCGCCAAACGACATGGAAACTGTTCACTCTGACCTGTATTTATTTTAGAGCGAAAAAAGATAGGTAAGGTTTTGTTTCTAGGCCTTTTCAAGAGCCCGGTCTATCATTCCCTTGTATGAAGACTTTGACGCGGCTCCCACCTGTTGTGCAACTATCTGTCCCTTGTTGAACAGGGCAAGTGTCGGTATGCTAAACACGTTATACTTTGATGCAAGTTCGTTGTTCTCGTCAACGTTTACCTTCACAAAGTTGACCTTTCCTGCATATTCACCTGCAAGTTCTTCGACAACAGGACCGACCATTCTGCATGGACCGCACCATTCGGCCCAAAAATCTACAAACACCGGGATTTGAGAGTTTATTACTTCGTTGTCCCAGTTTTGCTGGTTAACAGGTTTTGCTTTATCCATGCTTGATAAATGAGTGGTATCCCTAAATATATTGAACGCTTTTTTACCAGCGACTTTTCAGGCCGTAATAGTTTCTGCCGCCATCGTTGCCATATCTTCGCCTTCCGTCCCCTCTCCTGTCGTCACGTCTTCTTCCCCAGCTCTGAGATCTGCCGCCGTATCCTCTCCTTTGCGGCATCTCTCTTTTCAGCGGATCTGGGATCTTTACTTCTATCCCAAGCTCCTTGTTTAGATCGCGCATGGCAACCTTGGTTTGGCTCGAGATTGCCTTGAAATCGCCAATCGAAGAATACGATACTAGCGTGATTGCCCTGCCCTTTGCCCCTGCCCTTGCAGTACGTCCAATTCTATGGAAATACACCATGTCTCGGCTTGGCACGTCATAGTTTATGACAAGTGCCACTTCGGGTACGTCTATCCCCCTTGCTGCAACGTCGGTTGCAACAAGAATGTCTGCCTTTCCTTTTCTGAACATGTACATGGCCTTGTCGCGTCTAAATTGCGACATGTCTCCCTGAATCGAGACGACTGTGAGCTTGCTTGCCTTTTCAAGCTCGTGTGCCACCCGCCTTGTCCTGTCCTTTGTCGAACAGAATACGATTGTCTGTCCTGCCTTGTTCTCTTTGATGAATCTCAAAAGATAGTCCGTCTTTTCCCTGTCCTTTATTACCAAAAATGCCTGTTCTATTCCCTCTCCGCTGAGGTCGTCTGCGTCGATGAAGATTCTTTGCGGGCTTTTCATGTACTTTTCTGCAAGCATGAGAATCTCCGGCGGCATTGTAGCAGAAAACAATGCTGTAATGTGCTGCTTTGGAACAAGATCCAGGATGAATCGTATGTCGTCAATGAATCCCATATCAAGCATTGTATCTGCCTCGTCAAGTATGACATACTTGACATTGTTGAGTCTTACAGATCCTCGCTTTATGTGGTCGATGAGTCTTCCTGGTGTTGCAACAACAATCTCGACTCCCCTTTCCAGCTCGCCGAACTGTACATTGATGCTCTGCCCTCCATAGATTGTCACATATCGAATTCCCGAATGTCTTGAAAATCTTTGAATCTCTCCTGTTATCTGCACTGCAAGCTCCCTTGTTGGCGCAAGTATGATTGCCTGTATGCCACCTTTTGGCACAATTGTCTGTATGATTGGAAGTGAAAAGGCGGCTGTCTTGCCAGTTCCGGTATGGGCCTGTCCTATTACATCTTGTCCTGACAATAGTACAGGAATCGCTGCAGCCTGGATTGGAAACGGCTCTTCAAAATGGATCTCGCTTAGTGCTGTGAGTATAGGATTCTTTATCCCTAGTTCTTCAAATTTTGTCAACTTTTAATCATCATCTTTTTTTGGAAATGACAGAGAAGTGTTTTGGTACATTTCCGTCATTATTTTTGTTTAAGCTTACAAGCTGGCTCTATTAACTCTTTCCAAATTATTGAAAAAAAGTGCATAATTTTTTAAAATTGTGCAATCTGCCAGTGCGGCACGTGTTATAGATTTGACTAGTTGATGTCATATACATACTTAAATGACTTTTTTGTAGACTAGAAACATGAGCAGTGAACTGCGCTTGAAGAAACTTAGAGGATCTGGAGGATACGTCATGGCAACTGTTGACGACGAGCAGCAGAGGAAGGGAAACCTTGGTGGGCCTGATCTGTTTTTGGCGCCAATTGGCCGCCTAGACTCGGAAAAAATTTCAAAATATTACTGCAATACATGCGAGAAGGAATACGAGGGAAGCCCTAGAATAGACTATGAGGCCCCAAATGAAGTGGTGGCAGAAAACTTGGTTCTTTTGGAAAAGGGCCAGTACCTGTGCACCACCTGTGGATCGGTCCTTGCAGAATATCGAAACTTTAGCAAGCCAGATGAAAAGGCAGATGTCGGGCCTGCAAGACCAGAGGCTCAGGCAGCATATGCTGCCCAGTCAAGTCCCCAACCCGCTCAGTCATTTCAAACGCAAGAAAACTCTGGCGTAAAGACATTCAGCTCTGTCACGGGACTTTCAGTATATGATTCCGAGGCAAGAAGAGTTGGAGTTGTAAAGGAGATCGGCATCCAGCCGGGACAGTCTGGCATCATTCTTGTGATAACAAAAAATGACGGCACAAGTTCTACAATAAAGTGGGAAGAGATAAGGAAGGTAGGCGAGATTGTTCTTCTAGGTGGGCAGATAAGCGATGACTCTAAATGTTCCAGGTGCGGAAGCGCAAACAGCACGGGCTCAAAATTCTGCGAAAGCTGTGGAAATAAGCTAAAGTAGAAAGACATTGTTAAGCAAGATTTATCTTACGAAATCAGAGGACAGAATATAATTGAAAAAACACGCTGCATCAGGTTTTGTAAAAGACATAATAATTGTAGTCATCGGAATTGCGATAATTTGGGTCGGACTGAGGGTAACATTTGGAACTGAGAATCCATTCTATGTGGTATCAAGCGGAAGCATGGTGCCAAACCTCAACGTGTTTGACGTGATTGTTGTAAACGGAAATGATCCCTTTGATCAGCTCAAGATTGGGGATATCATAGTTTTCCATGCCTCAGCTGAAGACAAGGTCATAGTTCATCGCGTAGCCGAGATACTAAACCAAGATCCCCGCATAATCAGGACAAAGGGAGACGCAAACCCAGGCTCCATACCGGGGGTTGACTATCCAATAGCAAAGCAGAACTATATTGGAAAGGTGGTGTACGTAATACCGCAGATAGGATACGTTACAAGAATTCTTACTCCTCCAATCAACTATATCATAATAGCCGTCATAGTTGGCATAATGATAGTAAAGCAGTTTGGTAAAAAAGGCGATTCGGAGGTAGGCTTTGCCAATTCTCCGCCGGACAAGCCGGAGACTCCCAGTGTGACCAAGACAGACATTCCAAGCAAGGCCAAAAATGTTGATGAAACATACAGTTCTGATACTGACAAGAATATCGACGAGAAGAAAGACTCGCCACAATAAAGGGCTAATTTTTGCTGCTTGTCTTAAAGACTCGCTGGAAATAATCAGACATTTCCGGCGAAGACGGCGTATCGTCCTTTACGTTTGCCAAGTTTTTAGCAAGCTGTTTTTTGTACTCTAGCTGCATCTGTCTTGCAATCTGTATTCGCTGGGCCTGGGGCGAGCCTGCTCCGTGCATTGATTCCGTGAGATACCCCACTGCGTTTCTTCCAAGCGTCATGTTTTCAATCAGCCTCAATATCCTCATCCTGTCCTCCACGTCAACGCCCTTGCGTCCGCGCAGATATTTTCGCAGTATCGGGCCAGTCTCCGGGTTACGAAGATCTTTTTCTGACGGAAGTGTAACCATAAGCCCTCCTGCAATGTCTTGTGCCAGTCTTCCTATTTCATACGGGAATCTTGTTACGTTATGCTTGCATACGTTTGCCAGCATGTCGTCATTTAGCCAGTTGCCAGACTTTGTGCGGTGTGCCTGGTACGACGATGCTATGCCTGCTGCATATATCGTCTCGTTCAGGTGCGTCATCTCCACTAGCTTGTCCCGTATGTGAGATACGTTTGGAATTCCATTGTAGTCAGAAATTGCCGCTGATGCGCCGATTAATACATCCCCAAGGCCTGTCTTGCAGACATAGCTTCTTCTGTGGTAGCACGTAAATCTCTCAACTAGCATCGATGCAAATTCGTATTCGCCGTTCATGAATACGTATTCCCACGGGACAAATACGTTGTCAAAAATTATCATTGCCTCTTGGCCTGCAAACTTGGAGTTTCCCGCGTCGAGGTCTCCACCTTCCATGCTTCTTGTGTCACATGACTGTCGTCCATAGATGTATGTGATGCCAGGTGCATCTGCTGGGACTGCTCCCACTACTGCATAGTCGACATCGTTTTCTTGCAGCCTCATTGTGGGCATGAATATTATCCAGTGCGAATTGATGCATCCCGTCTGGTGTGCCTTGGCACCCCTTACGACTATGCCCTTGTCATTTTTCTCGACAACGCGCAAAAAGACATCAGGGTCTTCCTGTTCATGTGGAGCCTTGCTCCTGTCTCCCTTTGGATCCGTCATGGCGCCTCCAATTACAAAGTTTTCAGTCTGAATCATTTTGATAAATTCAACCAGCCTCTTGTGATAGCCTGTCTTGTGCTTTTCATCAATCTCATAAGTTACAGAATAGAGCGAGTTGAGTGCATCCATTCCCACGCATCTCTGGAAACACGTTCCTGTAAGCTGCCCGAGTTTTCTCTGCATCTTGTTTTGGTTTACCAAGTCTTCTGCACTTTCTGCAATGTGCAAAAATCTGTTTACTTGCAATCCGCTGATAGATGACTTGACGCTTGCCAGCTCGGATTCGCTAGCAGCTAGATCATAGGTTTCTGCCACGGCATTAATCGAGGGACGAATCATCGGATGGTCCACCGGTTCTGGGACAAGTTCTCCGAAAAGATAGACCTTCATCTTTCTGCCTTTGAGACTTTGTATGTACTCTGCCCCTGTCTTAATTGGCATATCTGCTATACCCTCTCAAAGCAATATAAATATTATAAGAGCAGACATGCGGTCTAAGCTAGACCGATTCTTACGTCAACTACTTTGCAGCCCTTGCCTTTTTCAAATACAAGGACCGGATTGAGATCAAGTTCTTTTATCTCGTCAAAGTCAGTGACAAGCTGTGATATTTTTTGGATGCATTCTGATAATTTTTCCATGTCGGATGGTTTCTCTCCCCTTACACCTTGCAGCAGCTTGTTTGTCTTGATTGACGAGATCATCTCTTCTGCTTCGGTGTTTGTGACAGGTGCAATTCTAAATGTGACGTCCTTTAGCACCTCAACATAGATTCCCCCCATTCCAAACATTACCACGGGCCCAAATCCTGGCTCTTGTTTTGATCCTACAATTGTTTCCTTTCCACCCTTTACCATCTCCTGCACCAAGACCCCCTTGATTGCTGCCTTTTTGTCGTATTTCTTTGCGTTCTTGATTATTTCCTTGAACGCCCTCTTTACTTCTTGCGGGGTCTTAAGTCCCACCTTTACTCCCCCTGCATCAGACTTGTGTATGATTTGCGGAGATGCAATCTTCATTACAACTGGATAGCCAATCTTTTTTGCTGCGGCAGCTGCCTCCCTGTCCTTTGTTGCAAGAATGCTTTTTGGAAGCGGCACGCCGTATGCCTTGAGCACCTCCTGGCCCTCCTCCTCCAAAAGATTCTTTCGTCCCTCGGCCCTCACCTTGGCAAAGATTTTCTCGACATGTTTTTTGCTTACCTTGAACTCGTGGACCTTTCCTTCACGTGCCTGAGACCATTGGGTAAAGCGCACCATCGCCTTGAGAGCTCGAATTGCCCCCTCTGCATACTTGTAGTGAGGAATTCCGCCGTCTGCAAGTATCTCCTTGTTCCTGATTCCCTCATCAAGACCCATAAGGCTTGCAAGTATTGTCTTGTCATATTTTTTTGAGACGCTTACTATGACCTCTGCAAGTTTGTCATAGTCAAGTGTTGCAGAGGGAGTGCACATTGCAATTACAGAGCCGACATTTTTGTGTGCAAGAACTAGGTTTAACACGTGTTCAAATCTGTTAAAATCTGCATCGCCTACTATATCTACAGGGTTTCTTGATGTGCCCCACGGAGGAATTACTGCGTTTATCTGCGGTCTGACATCCTCGATGCTTGCCATCTTGATGCCAAGCTTGGAGCACGCATCTGTTGAAATGATTGCAGGACCTCCCGCGTTAGAAACTATAACTAGATCACCTTTTGTTGGAAGCGGCTGCTTTGAAAATGCTGTTGCATAGTCGAATAGCTCTTCCATTGAATCAACTCTGATTGCACCTGCCTGAGTAAGTAACGCATCATAAATTTCGTCAGAGCCCATTAGCGCTCCGGTGTGCGACATGGCAGCCTTGGCACCCTCGGGACTCCTTCCCGATTTTAGTACAAGCACTGGCTTTTTGGCCTGGCCCAATCTTGTTATCTGCTTGCATACCTTGAGAAACTCCCTGCCGTTTGTCATGTCTTCAAGATACATGACAATTACTTTGGTCTGCTCGTGTGCTGCCAGCATCTTGAGCATGTCTACCTCATTGAGGTCCACCTTGTTTCCCATGCTGATGACTGCTGAAAATCCGATTCCTTGCGCGCTTGCATCCTCAACTAGAGCGGCACAGATTGCTCCGCTCTGTGAGACAAGCGCAATGCCGCCTGATTTTGGGGTAACCTTGAGAAAGGTTGAATTCATCATTGTCTGCGGGGCAAGATTCATCACACCGAGGCAGTTTGGTCCGATTATTCTGATGTTGTATTGTTTTGAGATTTCGGCAAGTTTTCGTTCAAGTTTTGCACCTTCCTCGTTTACCTCCTTGAATCCTGCTGTGATCACTACAGCTCCCTTGATTCCTTTTTTTCCACACTCTTCCAGAACTGCCGGTACGACATCATTTTTTGTAACCACCACTGCCAGGTCTATTGGCTCTGGAACGTCAAGAACCGTCTTGAATGCCTTTTTGTCAAAGACGGCATCCCTAGTTGGGCTGATTGGGAAAATCTTTCCTGTGTATCCCTTGATAATGTTTGAAGTGATTGCACGTCCAACACTTCCTTCCTTGTCGGATGCGCCAACTATGGCAATTGATTTTGGAGAGAGAAACAAAGAATCTGTCATTTGAACGAGATGGATTCAAAGTTTTATGTATAATAAGTTATCCGCGATCAGACAAGTTTCCAAGTCAGCTTCCAAGCATTTTGCCTGCCAGGTTTTCATTTCTTGGGATCCATTTTATCTGGAGTGTCTTGTACTTTCCGATTAGCTGCCAAGCCTCCATTGCAAGCGCCCTTAGCTGTTCGCTGTTTATTGCAAACTCGTGGTTAAGTTGAGACACGGTGTTTTTTGAATCGCTGTAGATTGTAATCTCATCTCCAGAGTCAAGATATTTTTTTAGCGCTGCAATTATTGCCCTGTACTCGGCCTGGTTGTTTGTCATGTTGGATTCCTTCTGGTAGAACGAATCGCCTGTCTCTTTTACAAAAAACCCAAAGCCAGAGCTTGGCCCTCCCGAGCCGTCCACGAAAATGCTAAGTGTCATCTTTGTACAGCCTCATTATCTTGGCGCTCAGGTTTACAGTAGCCATGTAGATGCAGGTGGAGATTGCTTGCGAGACAAGAGAGGCCATATATGCAGGATAAGAATCTGCAAGAAGAGAATACTGCAGGGACCATCTTGTTATTGTATATATCACCTCGCCTATTCCCAGAGAAGAAATCACCTTGATAAGATCCCTTTTGAGCCCATGCCTGTCGACTTGCCCGGACTCTAGGAGATATTTTTTCCTGTTATCCAGATAGAAAAGCGCCCCAAAAGTTGTAAAGTATACAATGTAATCAACCACAAGCGTTACTGTTGCGTTGACATAATTTTGCTGGCTTGACAGGGACTGGGATGCAACAGCGGAAATTACAATTGATGCGGAAAATCCAAGCAGTATATTTTTGTTAAGCTTGAGATATTCCTTGTATTGCTGTTTCACAGATTTTCTTTACTTCGCTCACAAATAAACCAAGTCTATTCGAGTGTTATTTTCAAAAGTATCAAGATTCCCGCAAGCTCGGCTACGTAGATGGACAGCAGATATGGCAAAAGGGCTGCGGCATAGAGATCCATCATGGAAAAGTACGCGTAAACTGTGATTGCGTTGTGCAAAAAAAGCAGGCCTGCAAAAAAGATCATTCCCAGAGGAAGCTGCGCCCTGGTCTTTGAATACATGCTTCCAAAGACCTTCATGAGAATGCCTAGCGCCACCATGTTGGCGCCTGAGACCACTGTGCTTGCAGTCATTAAAAGCTCCATTTGAAAAAATATTCATCCCGTTAGCTTATTTACTTTTTTCCAATTTGCTTACAATTTCGTCAAATGCCTCAATATTGACCTCGAGAAAGGTAGATAGAAAAAAAGTTGCACCGTATTTTTCCCCAACACGGGTTATGAGATTGTTTTTTTCAAGTACGCCGATGTGGTGCTGTATCGCCTTGTAGTCAAGGTCAAGTTCCTTTGCAAGCTGGTTTGCGTTAAGCGGTGTCTTGCGTATTACGGAAACAAGCCTCATTCTGTTCATTCCGCCCTTTGAGCCCATAAATACGAACCAGAGAAGGCGTTTTGCATAAGGGTCAGCAGGCATTGTATGCCTTGCTGTACCACCAACTAATTAAAACATCTCATGCTTGTTTTCCGTTGGTTGTTTTTGTATGACATCAGTAAACTGATAAATCGGATAAGACACAATTAGGCTTGAATGCTAAATTATGACTATCCGCTATACAGGCCGCCGTCAGAAGGCAAGTCACTCATCTTTCAGGTAACCCTTGGGTGCTCATTTAACAAATGCTCGTACTGCGACATGTACAGGACAAAAGAATACCAAGAACGTCCATGGGAGGAAATCAGGATGGAAATAGACATTGCTGCAAAGCACATGCCGGAAACGCGGAGAATATTTCTTGCAGACGGTGACGCATTGAACCTGTCAACTCAGAGACTGATTCAGATCCTAGATTACATACGTGGCAAGTTTTCAAACCTTGAGCGGATATCGTGCTATGCAATGCCAAAAAACATTTTGGAAAAGTCTCCGGAAGACTTGGAAAAACTATACGCTGCAGGCCTTGTCATGTTTTACATTGGCATTGAGACTGGCTCCGACACCATACTGAAGAAAATCACAAAGGGTGCAACAAGCCAGACAATAATCAAAGCATGCCAAAAGGCAAAGGATGCAGGATACACAATATCATGCATGGTCATACTGGGCCTAGGCGGCAAGAGATACTCCAAGCAGCACATAGAGGACACTGCAAAAATTCTAAGCGTTACGTCACCTCACTACGTTGGTGCACTGACACTTCACCTTGACAACGGAATACATGACGAGTTTTTGGCCAAATTCAAAGAGCCGTTTTTGCCAATTGACGATGAAGGTGCGCTAGATGAGCTAGAGTCACTTGTAAGCAAGATTGAGACTGCAACCCCTGTTGTATTTCGCGCAAACCACGGCTCCAATGCGTATCCAATAAGCGGAACTTTCCCACAAGAAAAACAGAGCATGCTTGATAGGATTTCATATCTGAGGCAGCATCCTGAACTTTGCAGGCCGGTTGGCTTTAGAGGGTTTTAAAAATCAACAGCCGACACAGATGTGGTGGCAGTTTGCCAAAAATGCAAGCGCCCAAGTTATTAACTCCAACATGATCTGTCATGGCCATCCACATATAAAAAACTAGTGTGTTTTTCCTCGAGTTACACCTTTAGCTTGTGTTGCTTACTGTAAAGTGGTTTACTGAGATGTGTCCCCACTGGTCATCCCCTATTACTGTATACATCCCATCTGTAAGCGGCTGAAACTGTTTACCTTGGTAGTATCCATTGAATGCAACGTGGTACTGCATGTTTACATGATAGTTAGTGGAATTGTATGTCTCAATTGTTGCCTTTGTGCTGGAGGGCTCAAATACAAAATCTACTATACCAATTGTCTTGCACATGTACCTTCCACTTGGGTATAACGGAAGTCTCTGTCCTTGGCTCATGTTATCCAGTGTGTAATCTCCTTGCATTAGAGCCATTCCAAATGGCAGGTGAAAGACACATGGTCCAAGACTCCATTTTCGCAGAGGCCAGTTGTGCTGTGGATTGACAACCAAGGTGTTAGGCGACGTGTTTGCAAGCGATATGTCCATTCCCATAGACTGTCCGGTCTTGATTTGAGTAGAATTTATCGATACGGCAAGTGCAAGCTGTGAGCCGTCACTTGTGTTTTGCGAGCGAAAGCTGAACATATGTGGGGAAAACAGGATAATTCCTCCAAACATCGCAGCAACACCTATTCCTGCCGCTATGATTATTGAGAGATGCAACGTCTTCATCTTCATGCACCAAATTTCTGTATTGTAAACTTTTTGCCTGACAAGATTCTGTGAAAAGCTAAAAGTAATGCAAGCGATGCTGAAAGGACAAGTGCAGAGGTTGGAAATTCTGGCACTGTTGTCCTAGCAGGTACTGCAGTTTGTGTCACGACAAACCCGTTGATTCGTGCACTTGCTGTGACGCTGAGGTTCCCTGCGGACGAAGTTAGCGGAACCTTGAACTGTAGTGCAAAGTTTCCGTTCTGGTCTGTCGATACGGTTCGAATCAATATCAGGTTTCCTTTTGCATCCTTTACCTGTATCGCAACAAGCTGCCCCAGAGTTCCGCCGTTTACTGTTCCAGTAAGGTTTACCGTATCCCCAGGTCCATAGTTTGTCTTTGATACATTGATTGTAATTGATTGATCTTCCTGGGCCCAGGAACTTGGCATGCCAAGGGCTAGAAGCGATACAGCAAACAGGCAGGCAATGGACGCTGCCTGTAGTTTGTCGCTTTTATGACAATCCGACGAAGTATGACAATTCATGTGATTCTGATGATCCTCCTTTGTTTGGCCAGTCTGTTAGCGTGTCTGCATATATGCTAGCTAGTCCTGTTGTTGCCTGCGGTGGCACGTAATATGGAAGTACCACTTCAGATTTTCCCGGGTTTAGCGTGTATTTTGCCGAGGTCGTGCCCAGCGTGTCAAGGTTAGAGTCAAACAGGTTTATTGTTACAAGTGTAGGAGTGACATAGCTTGACTGCAGTTGTACTCTGACAAATCCGCTCTGTCCACGAGTAAACAGAGAGACCGGATTTCCACTCTGGTCTGTTGGCTGCACTGATACTATCTTGATTCCACTAGGGCTTGTGGAATTATTCCCAAGATTTGCAATGCACGGGTTTGTCCCGTTTACAACTGTAAGATCCCCGTTGCTGTCAAAGCACGACTGTACACTGCTGTCTGCAAGCCCATAGGCTACATTGAGGTTCTGGTTTATCTGCACTATTTGTGCGTGGTTTACCGCTGCATAGTTGTCAAATGTCTGGATTGCCTGATCCCAGCTTCCACCCTGGTCAAGTACATTTTGCATGGCTGCGTTTGCGGCAGCCACCCTTTGCTGCATGAAATTAAATTCTCCCTCAAAGACTTGCTGTGTTCTGTTGTCTGATACCGTTGAAAGGAATTGCGAGTATTGTGCACTTGGGGTGCTTGCGACGTTGGCTTGCTGGAGTGCCGTCAGGTCTTGCTTTAGCTGGCTTGCTGCTGCAACTCTTTGTTTTTGTATCAATTCATTGTTGATCTGTGCAGCAGTCTCGTTTCCAATTATGTTTGCCACCTGTTTTTTTGAGATCTGAATCTCTTGGAGTATCTTTTGCGCCATAGGATCATTTTGCAGTGCCGGGCCAAGAAGAGTTGTAAAGTTTGTTATGCCTGAGGAACCGGTTGTGTTTGTGACGGTAGAGTTTAGTGCGCCAAGGTTCAAGCTTACAAGAGAGATGGATTTGTCTGCAGTCTTTGATGCTGCTCCGTTTTGGTATGCAAGAGCCAGGAGGTGGGCCTGGGTCGGGCTCATGAATGTCATGCTGTCGTTTTGTACCGCAATTCCAAGTGTAACTGTTGCCTGATCATTTGTCATCTTGTACTGAGCATTTGATACAAGCGTTGTTCCGGTGAGGTTTTCCGGATGCTGGGTACAGGTTTGCGGCTGTACCGGCTGATATGATACTGGAAGTGTGGCAGGATCTTCCAGGCTTGCCGAGAGGCATGACTCTAGAGTCAGAGGAGTCCCGCCGTTGCTTGGCCAGTCAGAATATGCATCGGTGAAAATGTCAGAGGTTCCAACATGTGCGTTGGGAGGTATGAAAAATGAGAATGTCATCTGCGAGTCTCCCGGCGTTATTGTGGACTTGATTGATGCAGTGCCGATGCTGCTCTGGTTTGTGTCAAACAGGTTGAGCGTGAAAAGTGCGGGCATCTTCTCCCCAGAGGAGATTGACACTTGTACAAAGTTGTTCTGCCCTTTCTTTATCATGGATACAGGATTGCCCTGCTGGTCAATTAGCTGTACTGAATCTATCGATATCCCGTGTGTTTTTATCACATTAAATTCGGTCGAGTTGGTATAGTTTTTTCCTTCAACTAACGCAGTTGCAATATCCTTGTAGGAGCCTGTCTCAAAGTTTGATGGAATCTTGAACTGCAATTGGGCAGTTCCATTCTTGTCTGTTGTCACTGTTCTGGACACAATGTCGTCTCCTGTTGGGTCTGCAACCACAATTGCTACATTTTGCAGGCTGAGGCCTGGCAGTGCTGTCTTGATAGTTACGACATCTCCGTACGCATAATACGACTGGTCGTTGGCAAGTGAGAGATCAGAAGGCAGAATTGGTGCTCCAGTATATACGGTTGGAGAATAAATTGTGCTAGATCTTTTCGTATCGTTTGTGCCTGAATTGTCAATGCCTGAGATTACTATGCTAGGCGAGATAACCGACTCGTTGCTCTGGGAAGACTCGCTTGAGCTGGACGTATTAGGAGAAAGTATTGTTATGCCGTCAGAGCCAGAGTTAACCGGGCCTGACTCGTCAGGAGGAGGACTTGCCACCGGGCTTGATGACTCGGTAGTTTGGGATGACTGGTTTGTAGTTTCATTGACGTGGGATTGTGTAGAGCCTGTGCCATTGGTGTTTGTCTGAGTCGAGTTTGTCCCTGATGAAGAGGCTTGGTTGGTTGACGTTTGTTTCGTACCTGCAGTATTCTGCGTTGAACTGGTAGAGCCCGTGTTGCCAGTCGAGTTGGTGGTAGAAGTAGAGTGTCCTGTTGTATTTGACGATTGGTTTGATGTGTTGTTTGATGTCTGTAACGTAGAATTGCTGATACCAGAGGTTGAAGTACTGTTAGAATAGCCGGTAAATATCAAAGTCGAAAATGCATCTTGCGGTACAAGAAGAACGGTTGAGATTGCAACCGCTACAAATACTGCCAAGACAAGGCTTTTTCCATATGGCAGTGCATGATTAGTTGTCGGATGCTTTTTGCTAGATCTATTAGAATGCCTCATACCTACGCACCTCACGTAATTTGGTTGAATACGCCTCGAAGTTTCCAGGCCTCATGATGTTTTGTCTGCGTGTAATTAATAATGGATTGTGACACCTTGTTAAGGAACAATGTTAACGATGATATAAACATTGGATAGGATTTCTACGAAACTATTTTTATACACTATTTGTGGAGACAACTTTTCAGAACCGTCACATGGTTATGCGTGGAATGCAACGACAGGCTCTCTCTTGCAAAGATAAGATGAATAACAAGCAAAGGGCTCAAGACCACAGTCTGGTTTTCTTGCATATGCCGTAATTTTTTGATGAGATTTTTGTAAGATTTTTAAAGTGAGATTAGAACGAATTTTGTATGCAAGGCAATGCTGCTGCCATTTTATCGTCGATATTCTTTACATGTCTAGTGCTTCATCCTGCATATGCACTAAGCTTTAATGATTATGAGAGCGCGTCTTTTCTTGCAAAGATTCCTGAAGTTAAAGTTGAAACCGAGCTGATTGCAACTCATCCTGGAGACAAAAATGCCATCAGCTATTACGTCAATTTGTTGAACAGGTATTGGACCCCTACTGACACAAAAAACTTGAACGAGCGCAACCCGCAGCTTGCAAGCGAGATAGCTGCCACAATTAATGATACAATTGCACAATCCGAAGCTGGAAATGGCGACAGGGCATATTCCGATTTCTTTACCATTGCAGGCGATATGGAACAGGCGGGATTGGTAAGAGTTGATCCCATCCAGACAGGAAATTCCACCATTCAGGTAATGTCTTTTGCAATGGTTCTAAGAGAATCTCTTGAGAGATATGGTGATGCAATCGGATCTTCCCAACTTAGCAATCTATCCTCAATGAATACAAACAACATTCAATCCGGTGTAACATCAACCGGTACACAGATTGTAAATGAGTATGCTTATGACAATTCCAAGGAATTGGCCAAGGAGGCAAACATAATTTATGAGCAGCTTGTCACACATGCTGGTGACAAGCAAGTCTACAACGATAAGATCGGTTATTTCATGACAAAGTACATCTCCGATCTTGACAGCAAGGCAGATCCCAATACTCTCATATCTGACGTATACGCTGGCATGTACCCCAATTTTGTAGAAGGATACAAGATGAATCCAGAATCAGTTCCAGAGTTTCCATTTCCCTCTGTGATGATAGCAGTCATGATGTTTGCGGTGGTAGCTGCGAGATTTGGTTTGAAAAAGATTTGATGTAACTATGATACCATAGGATCGCAAGATAAGAAATGGGTCCACAGGTTTCCCTGTTGTCTATTGCAGGGGTCCTACCTATTCCCCCAAAGCTCGAAAAACACGTAACCAGAAAATACTATCTGGTAAGAAGTGGATAAAGTATGAGTAAAGTCATAACAAGGCCCTCACTTTCCATTGCAAAGATTCAAGTGGAGACAGAACAAGATCCTTTGAAGCTGTTCTATAGTGGCATCAAATCAAAAGAGACTATGTATGCGTATAAAAAGACGCTGAGAGAATTTCTGGCTTCTGTTGTTGAGTTTCATGGAACGTTTGAGGAAAGAGCAAGACAATTTGTAGAATATGCAAGAAAGAATCCTAGCGAGACAAAACAATTACTCAAAAATTACGCAGCCTATCTGAAGGAAAGAACCGAAAAACCGAGGGAAAGTCCAGAGTATCTTAATCCGAACACTTTGCCAAACAAGTTAAAGAGTATCAAAAAGTTCCTCAAAATGAACGAGATCCCTATAGAATGGGCTAACATTGAAGCCATATTTCCGGAAAGAAACAATATCCAGCAGACTAGGGGATATACAACAGAAGAAATCAAAAGGATTTTGGATTATTCTACAGATGTTGAGATGGATTTTGCTATTTTAGCGGAATCGTCCTCAGGGATACGTGTTGGCGCATGGGAAGATCAAGTATGGGGAAACATAAGACCGATCTATGATGCTGGCGATGGAACCTATATTCACGATGTAATAAAAGCAGGGGCTAAACCGAAAATCGTATGTGCGAGCATAGTGGTATACGACGAAACCTCTTCCAAATACCTATCCTTAATATCTATAGAAGCATGGGACAAGCTCCAAGCAGTGAAAGAAAAATGGATTAGAAGAAGAGGGCGGGAACCTAGGACTGATGATCCGATATTCATAACAAGATACAAAGATGGAAGAGCTTTTTCTAAGATAGGCATCAAGAACAAGCTTAACAAACTGATACTAAAATCAGGAGTCCAGAAACCTCTCACGGAGGGCCAAAGAAACCATGAGGTCCCAATGACTCACGGCATGAGAAAAAGATGGAATAAGATCATGAGCGAACAGAAAATCAATGGTGAGTCACAAGCAAACCTCATCAGAAAAGAAAGACTGTTTGGTCACAAGGTCGGAGTCACTAAATTAGATAACAGCTACTTCTATAGTGAAATAGAAGAGTCTATACCTCAGTATCTTCAAGCAATGCGGGAATTGATGATTTCTGATGAATACCGGAACAGAAGGGATCTACAAATTTTAAAGGATGAAAACCAAAAACTTCAGCAAACGATCAAAGAGAAAGATAACGCCTTGCAGATGGTTGAAGAATTAAAGGCAAAAATGGAAAGGCTAGAAAAATATCAGAGGATTTAACTAGGTTTAAGAATTTTTTTCTTTTTTGAAAATCGTGAAAGAAGATGTCTTGGAATACCCATCTCATATTTTGGGGAGGTGAGTAATTCCTCCATTGGTACCTTAGAAATAACATCTTGCCAATCTTCCAATATTATCTTCTCATATTGATCATTTTTGGATAGAGAGTGTTTACGATTAATCTCGCGTAACCTATCCCTTGTTACCATAAGCATGACTTCATTTGGAGTCATCTCAGGGTTGTGGTAAAGAGTCCTATTATGTTCAGCAATCAGACGGTTAAAGATCTCTTCATACTTAAAATCTGAATTAGAACGTAATTTTTTCACATTCTTATCGTAATCTGTTTTTTTTAGACCAAATCTATCACCCTTCATCATTTTCAACAACTGATAAACTGGTCTTCTCACGTGTCGGAATTTCTCCTTCTGGAATGAATGATAAATGAGTCGGGGTTTTGAATGCAGCTGGTGTTCTAGATAATATCTGTCTCGCCTAATATCAATATCAATCGATTTAATGTGTCTCTCAGCATCTTGGGGATCATCCATAAACGACTGAATTTTTTGTAGGAGTTCAACAGTATCGTCTAGGTTAAGAGACACATTCTTGTGCGGGTCGCTGGTCGACAGAACTTTTTGTTCATGTTCTAGTACTTTCATTCTTAATCTGAATATTATAGCATATCTTTCCAAGAGCGGCTTTAATCCTGGAAATCGTTTTGTGGCCTCTTTCAATTTATGTTCCAAGTCTCTGAACAAATATCTCAACAGATTTAGGTCATTTTTGTAGGATTGATCATAGTATCTTGGTTTACCATTTTCGGTATGAATTATTTTGATCTTCTGATCTGCAGTTAATTGTTCGAAAATATTCTCAGTTTTTTTGCTCTTGCAGATTTTCCCTTTTGTAAACATGCTATCTTTAGAACAAAAGGGGTTCTCTTTTACAAACTGAATCATCTGTTTTTGTAGGTCTTTTGTCCTCGTTTCACTCATAAAATCAGAACTTCATAAGATTCTAAATTAATAAATTTTATTGTTAGTTTACAACATCTATATTTCTTTATGAAGTAATATATCACTTTAAGCTCGATTTTTCCATAACCAGAATATAGTAACTCGATTTTTTTGCCACCAGAAAATAGAAACCAGTAATAAAATTACATAGTATGAACCACAAAAGAATCGGGATCTCAATCCCGTCAGAATTATTTGCGGACGTAGAAAATGTCCGCAAGACTTCTAATCGTTCCAAGTTTATTTCGGAATTGATTAGAAAAGCATTAGAGGGGACAGGGGTATCATGATGGACGCCTTATCTCTCAAATGTGAACACTTACCTAGAATATACAAATTAGAATATCAGTGCCAGATAACAGGTAACTACACAATAGAACTTTGCGAAAAATGTAGACAGATGGAATCAAGTGATTTCCTGTATAGGGAGAAAAGATTACAATGATGAGCCAGTTTAAACCAAACAGGGAGGGTGGTATATTCATCCCGATTTTTTGTCAATGTGGGGGGATAATATCTGGAAAACTTGGTAGCAGTTTCTGCATTTGTCTACGTTGCAGGGTGGAGTATAAAATAACAAAGAGGATCAGGCATGAATAGATCGGATTGTATATCAGTTCTAAAAGAGCAGAACCTCAACCTGATACCGTTAAAAGAAAAAGAGAAGACCCCTAGCATTTCGTGGAAGGATTATCAAACCAAGAAATACGAGGGAGTGATATCTGAAAATGAAAATCTAGCTGTAGTTTGCGGTCCCATCAGTGGAAACCTAGTAGTGGTTGATATTGACACAAACGATGAATCTTTACTAGATAAAGTTCTGCCCGATGCTTGTAACCGCACACTCGTAGTTAAAACTGGAAAGGGATATCATGTTTACACAAAGACCGAGAAACTGCCTAAAACACTAAGATTAGAAAACCATGTAGGCAAAATAGATGTCCAATCAGAGGGAACTTATGTAGTTGGGCCCACATCAACTCATCCAACGGGCGCAATCTATGAAGTTGTTAGCACAACGACCAGAATATCAACCATTGATTTCCAGGAAATCATAGAAAATTTGGAAAAGATGGGTTTTGAACCCGCAAGAACTACAAACTTAATTGTCGTTGAAAGGAATGGTGCTAAAGAGGGTTCACGAAATGATTCCATGTTCAGGTTGTCACGCAAATATCTTACTGAGTATGACGAGGCTACTGCATGGGCAGTAATACAAACAGTAAATGACAAAAACAAACCCCCCTTAGACTTGAAGGAACTTCAAACACTTTTTGAATCTGCCAAAAAATATTCTGACAATACTTCAGAGAATGAGTTCGCTGAATCCACGACGTTATATGATTTTGCAATGTCAAAAATAAAAAAGTTGGTCATATCACAAAATAACTCTAACGAAGTCTACGCCATAATTGAGAACAATGGCCACACGGAGACTCTAAATCTATCAAGCAAGCGCGCGATTCAGTGGTTAAACTACAACTATCACAATGAGAACAAATCTGCAAATATTCGTGGCGAGGAATTTTACAAAAATGTTTTAACAGCCATAATATCTCACGCGCAGATGAATGGAACAAAAAGAGAAAATATCAATACAAGATTATCTCTTCAAAACGAAGAATTGTATTATGATTTAGCCACACCTGACTGGAAGGCGGTAAAGGTAACAAAAGACGAAATCAAATTAGTTGACTTGGATGAAAACACGCCACTATTTCGTAGAACGCAGAGTCTTTACACTCAAGTACAACCCGATTTTAGTGATTATTCAGCAATAAAAAAACTCTCTGAATTACTCTACATTTCAGAACAAGACAGACAGGTGTTTGAGGTGCATGTGATAGCCATGTTCCTTGAGTCAATTCCAGTCCCTGTCATGGTATTTGGTGGTGAGGCGGGAAGCATGAAATCTACAGCCACATCCACGATAAAGAGGATTGTAGATCCATCTGGTGCTAAAAAAGATGATAATCTAAACTCTATGTCACCAAGAAATGATGATCTGATAATCCAACTCTACAACAGATATGCCAGTCCTTTTGACAATGTTACCAAGATAACACAAGAAACATCAGACATTTTGTGCAGGGCAATAACAGGTGGAAACAACTCAAAGCGCGAACTTTATACAAATTCCGAGGAGACGATACTTTGTTTTATGAGAAAGATAATACTAAATGGTATAGTCCCAAGCTTGGATTATCCCGATCTTCAAGAAAGAATCTTGTCATACAACAGAATACAGCTTGACGATAACACGAGACTAACTGAAGGAGATTTTGAAAATAAATTTGCTAAGTTGCTTCCTTTTGTTCTAGGCAATATATTCATGTCAATACAAAAAGCAATGCAGCTTTATGACATTGTAAGACAAGAGATTAGGCCAAGAACAAGACTTGCAGATTTTGAAATGTGGGGCGAGTCAATATCAAGAGTGTTGGGTTATGAAAAAAACTTGTTTGTTTCCAAATATATTGAAAAACAAAAAGAGATGTCCTTTGAGGCAAAAGAATCACACCCCGTAGTAGCTGCAATTGAAGAAATCATGAATGAAAGAAATGAGTATGAAGACACGGCATCAAGGCTGTTCAATTCGCTAAAGGAAAGGTCGGAGGGGTTAGGGATTGACACAAAATCTGTTCATGTGAGATTTCCCAAGGCCCCAAATCAGCTTACAAGAGAACTTAAGATTCTGATCCCAATACTCAAAAAGATTGGAATTGAGGTAACAATGTCACACTATACCAAAAACGATGGAAAATACAAGAAAAACACCCAAATTGTGACCATCAGAAGGTTAGCCGTAACATCTCCACCATCCATACCAGATTCACCGCTTGAAAAATATGTTCAAAACTAGACATTTCGGTTAGGGTTCAGTGATGATATATGTTCTACACCCTCACCTAATACAATGGTAACCTCGTTTTGATTATGACGAAAGTTAGGCAGTGGGGGTGGTGAGCCTCCATATATCATTACTAGCCTGGGTTTTTTTGAGAATATAAAAAAATGGAATTATAATAGAATGATTCGTAAAGAGTTATAATTGTTAAAAATTATTTTTTCCACGTACATTCAGAAGCTAAATCATCAAGTAATATTTCTTCATCTATAGTTTTCAGTAAATCTTCATTAACGGTGGATTCAGAGAAGTGTGCAAGGACAATCACTACACCTGAATCTCTAGCTTTTTCTATTGCATATGCAAAATCACTATCAGAAGCAAGTATTATCGCTTTGTCAATTTGACCACTTAGACTTAACTGAACAAGATCTACACCTAATTTCATATCTACTCCTTTTTGTGTAAATTCATCACCTATACGTTGTAATCTGCCCAATTTTACTTGGAATCGTGGTATTTTACTTAATGCATCAAAAAAGGATTTCATGCGAGTGAAAAGTTCAGTCTGATCAGGCTTTGATGGATGGTCTACGAATGGTAAACAATTGTAGTAGTAAGTTCTTAATCGGTATGTGCCTTCAGTGAGTTTATCGATTAATTTTTTAAAATCCCATCTTTTATCTTGGCTAGATAGTTTTGCAAGATATGCCCCATCAATGAATATGGCAGACTTCATTTATCTCAAAATATTGAATTCAACATGGGATTTAATTCGTTCCTTTAATTAGCGTGATTCTGGAAGTTTTGTTCGTTTTATGTGCTAATATAGATCTGTGGTTAGTTCGTGGCTTTTAATAGGTGCATCCACCTGTTTACAAATGTAAACGATTCCGTAATGGGTTCAATCATTTATAAATGTCAGAAAAACATTTTGAGATTTATAAGAGTTGAAACGAGAAATTCACAGTGTTCAGAATCTAATCACGCTTTAGCTGACTTGCATACGCCAAGGTAGAAATCCAAGACATTCCGTACAAGCTAAGAAATCTACCAGCTTGTGTGTAGCTTCAAATCATTCCAACTGTTCAAATTATCAATATGTTCAGTATTCACATGCCAGCATGCAAGGAATGTGACCTAGTTTTCTACTCAAACGAGGGCCTTCAATTACATGTTGAAAAATCACATATAAAGAAGGACCCAAACAAGTTGGACTCGTTTACATCTTGATATGGTTCAATACCGAACCTAATTCTTAATTCTCATCCATTGATTTTGTCTACCCACTCGTTTTCCTTTGATCTTGCCCTCTGCCTGTAGCTTGTAAAGGTGGATTTGTGCAGTATTCCAGCTAACACCTGCCCCCTTAGCGACCATTTCTGTCGTTACAGGCCAGTCGCTTTTCTCTATGTATCTGAGAACCTTCTTATCGATTTCATCAAATTTGGGAGACATTGTTAGTGTATGTCCTTATGATACATCATAATCATATAACATAAGATCCACTTTAAGTATTTTTTCTTCTTATCCCCAAACCAAGATGGACAAAAATGTAGTCTTCTATATTGTAGTTATAGTGACTGTTATTCCAATTTTTGTGCATAATGTAAACGCAACATCTTACGAATTAGAGGCTCGAAATGCTAACGGAATGTGTGAATCATTAGGTGGAAACTGGACAGATTTTGTTAGTACATGCAGTTTTAATAGTCTGACGATTAATTCTGGTAATCTTATAACAGTTGATTCGGGTGTAACAGTGACGACTATTGGCACAATAACAAATTCGGGTGCCATAAACAACGCTGGCACAATCAACCAATTTGGCATTATCTCTAACTCTGGCGCCATAAACAACTCTGGTACAATCAATAACTCGGGAGTCATTTCCGACAGTAGCGGCACAATCAACAATTCAGGAACCATCTCAAACCCGTGCATTTCTGCCTCTAACTGTTTTATCATATCACCACTGAATCAAATTGTAAACACTGGAACTATCAAAGGTTTTGTAATTGCCACAAATACGACTTTTGCGTCATCCTACACCCTTACTTATTCGGTCAAGGTACCAAGGGCAAATACAAACCTAGGCACATACGAATCAATATCAGATGTTACTATCACCATAAACCCCAGCTCGACACTTACGATCCCATCAGGAATTACCTTGATGTCTCCATTAAACCAGATCATAAACTCGGGAACTATCAAAGGAGTTGTAACAGGAGATGATTTCAATACTGTATTTGCCTCACCTTATACCTTAAGCTACTCAGTCACTTTACCGCAAGGTGGTTTGATAACCATAAACTCAGGTTCCACACTTACAATTCCAAACGGTATCACTATAACTAACTCTGGTCCTTCAAGAATCATAAATAATGGCATCATAATAAATTCAGGCATTATTTCAGTCTATGACATATCAAACCCTGGCACCATTTCCAACTCTGGAACAATTAATAATTCTGACATCTTCGACAACTCGAAGGGTACCATTTCCAACTCTGGTACAATCAACATATCCGGTTCGATGATCGCCTCTCCATTAAACCAAATTGTAAACACTGGGATTATCAGTGGTGGTGTTAAAGCAGAAGGAACAACTTTTGCCTCGTCTTTCACGTTGAATTATTCCGCTACGGTACCCAGAGGTGTCACAATAACCATAAACTCAGGTTCCACACTTACTATTCCATCTGGCATAACTCTAACCATTTCCGATTCCGGACCCACTCCCATCACCAACTCCGAAGGTGCTACCATCAACAACGATGGCACCATTACAAACAACGGTATAATCAACAATTCAAACGGCAGTCCCTACGGTTATGGAAGCGGTGGAACGATCACTAATTCCGGTACTATTAACAACTACCAAACAATTACTAACCTAGGGGTACTCACGAATAATGGGGCCATCTATGAATTTTGTGGGGGTAGTTTATCAGGCACCCCTGCTACTGGAAATCCTCTTGTTACAAAATGTTCCTATGGCAATACACAAACAAGTACGGTTAGTTCACCTTCCGCATTTACTGTAACTGCCATCAATATTTCCTCTAATTCAGTAACGTTTTCATGGAATGCGTCGAGTGGTGCCACAAACTACTACTTAATTCGTTCAACTTCTTTTAATGGGCCTTTCAGTTCGAATTCGCCTTTACTTAACAATTCAACAACAACTTACACCGATACGGGCCTGACACCATCTACAACATATTATTACATGGTAGATGCAGAAAACTCGAGAGCAGCTACCGAATCAAATGAACTTTCAGTTACTACAAAAGCTTCTAGTAATACCTCTTCGCCCCCAGTACAACTGCCTTCTACTACCACATCATCTCAAAATTCATCTCCAACAGCTACAGTATCTAATTCAACAAACAGTCAACCTTCTACAAGCCCAACTCAAGCCCCTCAATCAAATTCACAACAATCGACTACAGTTCAAGCTAAACCATCTGTTACACCTAACCTGAATCAATCATTAACCGTTACACCTCAAAATCAAGCACCAGCACAGAATATAGCTCCTACATCGACAAATTTCATGGCTTCTGCACAATCTTCAAGTTATATTCATCTATCATGGAATGCATATCCAACGACAACAGTCTATAACGTCATGAGATCTAATTCTTCTCAATTTGGCCCCTTCAATCCGGTTGCAATCAGCTTATCGAATACTTCTTTTAACGATACAGGATTGTTGGCATCTACAACATATTATTATAATCTCTATGCAGTGAGTAATGGAAACTCTACTCTGATTGGCACAGCTTCGGCAACAACACAAGCTTCTCTTTCAACAACCACTCCCACAACTACATACAACATTCCTAATTGGATTAAAAATAATGCTAAATGGTGGTCTCAGGGACAGATGGGCGACTCTGATTTCACTTCAGGAATACAATACCTCATACAACAAAAGATAATCCACATTCCAACTCAAAACCAGACAGGACAAGGAGGCCAGCAGGTTCCAGCATGGGTAAAGAATACTGCTGGATGGTGGGCCAGTGGCAAGATGTCTGATGATGATTTTATCAAAGGAATTGAATATCTAGTAAGGATCGGAATAATCAAAGTTTAGAGAGAACTTTGTTTAGCATTGGTTTTATTCTAAATTAGAGTAATAGGAACATGATAGACCTATTGATCGGGCTTCTAGTTGCAAAATGGTGGACTGACAGGGATGAAAAGAGAAAGAAACCACAAGAATTTAGTGGGAATATTGACTGCAATGGTATCCCATATGGGTATGTAAAAGACGGTGAAACCATCCGAGACTTGCAATAAGGACGAAAAATTCACAGTATACGTAATAAGACATCTTCAAGGCTAGCCAGTCTACATCAAACCAGATTTTCAAAAAGTTCCGTACAATTTGAATAAATTAGTAAAGTATAAAGCTCAGAACTTCATACTATTAGGCATGAATCTAGAAAAAACCCCTGCCTTAGAAATGGTGGGTCCACAGGGATTCGAACCCTGGATCTTCGCCGTGTAAGGGCGACGTCATAACCAACTGGACTATGAACCCAAGCAAGCTCCAATTTAAAATGCATATAAGTCTAACAACAATACCTCAAACCACTTTTCAACCCGTTCACTGTATGCTCTTCCACATACAGTTTCAGAGATCAAATACTGTCATTCTTTTGCAAATATAACTAGCAAGTGTAGGATTGTTTTTCAAGCAGATGCACGTGAAAGACTTGGTTTTCTTTACAAGCCCCATAGGACTTGGACACGCTACAAGAGATGTGGCAATTGCACATCACCTTGAGGGCATTTCAAAAAAATTTGTAAGCGGGGCAGGCGCGTTCAGGTTGCTTGCTGAATACGGGCTTGATGCAGACAACCTGTACAGTCCTCCTCCGTTCAGAGTAGAGAATGGCAAATTACAAAAGCCCCTTAGATGGCTCTTTCGTTATCTTTCATACTATAACGAGTGCAAAAAGATCTCAGCCAAGGTAATAGATAAGGAACGGCCTAGTCTTGTGGTAAGCGACGAGGACTTTGCATCGCTTGTAACAGCACAAGAGCAAAGGATTAGGACAGTCGTTGTTACCGACATTTTGCAGTCGCGTTTTGCAAGTGGGTTGGGCTCCATAATCGAGAAAAGAATGAGCCGTGGCATGAAAAACATCATAGAAAAATGCGATCTTGTCGTCATCCCTGAAAACGGTCAGAGCAGTGGCAAGACAGCAAGAGTTGGCCCCATAGTAAGAGACGTGGCAGAGTCACGCGACCAGTTGCGAAAAAAATATTCGTTTGACAGGAAAACTGTCGTGGTAAGCATAGGAGGCACCGACATTGGGAGATTTTTAATCGAGAAAACTGTCGAGGTTTTTAAAAAATCTGAGATTGACGCAGACCTTGTGATAGTTTCAGGTCCCACACTCAAGATGGAGCAGGCACCATACAGGAACCTTGGTTTTGTACAAAATTTGCACGAGATGATATTTGCTGCAGACCTTGTGATATCGCTTGCAGGCAAGTCCACCATAGATGAGTCAAGACACTTTGGTACGCCTGGGATCTTTATTCCAATAAAGGGGCATTTTGAGCAGGAAGAGAATGCAAGGGATGAAGGATATTCTTTTGAGGACATTTTCAGGCTGGAAAAACTTGTTTTAGAAAAAATAGACGAGAAACGTGACCCCCGACCGTTTGATGGCGCAAGAATAGCTGCAGAGATGATAAAAAAATTGCTCTAGTTGTTTTTCTGAAAGTCTACGCATCCCGTGATTTCTTTGCACAGCTCTTCGTTGTGAACAAGCCCCACCTCAGGCAGATACTGAAGTATGTGGTTTGTGTTCTTGTCCTTGAAGAGCTCCCCTGTCTCAATGCTCATCTAAGAGACACCTGACTATCCTAGCCATAACTACAGATGCCTGTTTTTTACTTTTAAGGAATGCGTACGAATCATTCCGACTAGCCGTTCCTCATTAGAAGATGAAATCGTGCTTGCGTCAACCGGCCAAACTTTATAGATAGTTTAGCAAGATGTAATCAAGTTTTGCAGAACCTGATTGTAGCAAAGTTTGGAGGAAGTGCAGTGGGAGCAGACGGCGTATTGATACCTACAATCATCGGGAGGATAAACGAATTAAAAAAAGATGCAAAGGTAATCGCGGTTTTTTCGGCGCCCCTTACCGTACATGACGGCAGACAGAGATCACTTACTGACATTGCACTTGGCATGGGCCAAAAGGCAGAGAGCGGCCAGGGCTTTGACATTGAAGAGATTCGCAGACCCTACTTGAAGATACTTGCCCTTGTAGACAAGAAACTACAGGAGGAATGCAGAAAAACCATAGACTCTTTCTTGGAAAAGGCATCAGTCTCTCTCAAGGAAGCGTCGCAGAAAAGGGAATTTGCAAACGAGACCCGCGCAAGGGTGCTTGCATATTCCGGCGAGATACTGATGTCAAATGTCATGAGTTTTGTACTGAAGAGCGCTGGCATAAAGGCAGACGTTGCAAGCTTTGACGCATGGCCGATTGTCACCGACAAAAACATCGAGTCGGCCAACTTTCTTGCCTGCCAGTCATCCCAGAGCCTCAAAGGAATGGAGATCCTGCTTGAACAAAATGATGTGATATCAATCGGGGGATTTATCGGCAAGACGGAAGACGGTCTTGAGACTACCTATGAGCGCGGAGGCTCTGACAGGACTGCTGCCGATCTTGGAATATTATTTAGCAAAAAGTACAGTACGAAGATTGACTTTGAAAAGGACAGTGCCGTACTATCGGCAGATCCGCGGATTGTAAAGGACAAGCTAGAGTACATAACTCATCTTTCCTACAATGAAGCCCGGATTGCAGGCATGTTTGGGATGAAAATACTGGACCCGATAGCGATAAAGGAGATAGTTGAGAATGGCGTTGACATGCCAATAATAATAACAGACATGGGAAGGCCCGATAGGATTACAACAATTGAGAGAAGTCCGGGGGACAAGAATGGCCATCCGCTGAAGATAGTAACCGGAAAGAAAAACTGTGCCATACTGAGGATGGAAAGCGAATCAGCTGAGAATCTTTTTACATCACTTGAAAAGGACAAGAGATACAGCGAGTTCGTGGTCCTATCGCCTTTTACAAAGGACGATATCGAGTTTACCAGGATGCTCTTTCTGGACGGGGATTATGTGAAACGCAACGAGAGATACGTGCTGGCCTTTGACCCGCTTGCATCTATTACATACAACAGGGGAGTCATTACACTGATTGGGGACGAGATGTGGAGGGTGCAGCAGATTGCATCAAAAGCAAGCTCAAGAATTGGTGAGGCAGGACTCAACATTCTCAACATGGATGCCCAGGAGGAGACATCACGCATAATCATAGTTACAGAAGACAGCGGGGACAATATAGAGCGGGCAATCCGGACAGTCCATGCGGAAAGATCAAAAATAAAATTTGTCTAGTTAGGACAAAACTAAATCAAAAGAGAGAGACTATTTTTTTCTCTTTCTTCGTGCAGCCTTTTGATCTGCAGGTCTCATATGCTTGCCTTTTTTTCTTGCAACCATTTGCTTGTAGAGTGATTCAGTATGTTTTGTATCTTTCTGTCTTAATTTGAGAAAACCAAGTAACGCTTGACCCCTACAAGCCTATACCTGTAGGAAGTCAAACTGGGTTTGTTCTTGGGCCTTTTATCTAGAATCAGCCCGGCGTTACCCAAAACACGCGCTACTGTATATAGCGTGGAGGAAATATTTAGAGTTGATCTATATAGATCAGGTATACGAACTGCCTACGGCCATCAGTACGAGGGCCGCCCCTATGCATGCGTACCACTTGAAGTTGCCCCTGCTTGCAAAAACGGTCTTTGTAGCCATTTCCTCGTCTCTTATAGCAGACAGGCGAGTCCTCCTCATCTCAAACCCGTTTCCAGCCAGACCTATTACCAACAATGCGGCTGCTGCAAATGAGACAATATAGTTCATGATATACAATGATGCATTGTCGCATTTAAAGAAAACCAATTTCTGCAACGGGCTTGATTCCATTAATTATTTAAATTACCAAAACTTGCTGGAATCTGTATGAAAGAGCATGGCAAGATATGGATGAATGGAAAACTTGTTCCGTTCAAAAACGCAAAGGTACACGTTCTTACCCATGCATTGCATTATTCTACTGCAGTCTTTGAGGGAATCAGGTGCTACAAGACAACAAGTGGTCCTGCAATCTTCAGGCTTCAGGAACATGTGGACAGGCTGTTCAAATCTGCAAAAATTTACTCGATGAAGATTCCCTATTCTAAAAAGGAAATTTCTGACGGCATAATCAAGACGGTACAGTCAAGCGGACTCAAAGAGTGTTACATCAGACCCATTGCATACTATAGTTATGGTGTGCTTGGCCTCACTCCAACTCCAAACAAGATAGATGTGGCAATTGCATGCTGGGAGTGGAACACTGGAGAATCAAGCGCTGGAAAGATACGTGGTGCAAGGTGCAAGGTTTCAAGCTGGCTGAGAATTGATTCCAGATCCCAACCAATGCAGGCAAAGGCTGCATCAAACTATGCAAATGCTGCGCTTGCAAGAGTGGAGGCACTAAAGGACGGATACGACGAGGCAATAATGCTAAACTATCATGGCAGAGTCTCAGAGGGAAGTGCTGAAAACATATTTACGGTAAACAAGGGCGAGATCGCCACTCCCCCACTAAATGCCGGAATTTTGGACGGGATAACAAGGGACAGTGTCATCAAGATAGCTAGGTCTGAGGGAATTAGCGTTGTTGAAAGAGAGATCGACCGGGATGAGCTATACGTAGCAGACGAGGTATTTATGACGGGCACTGCTGCAGAGGTCAAGTCTGTTACAGAGATTGACAATGTACTTGTGGGAGACGGCAAGCCCGGACAGATAACACGCAGGCTGCAGGAGGCATTCTATGAAGCTTCAAGAGGAAGAGACGACAGATTCTCCGACTGGATTGTACCAATCTGAGTCTTTCCTGAAAGATTCATTTACGCGTAAATGATATTGTGGTTTGAATGGTACTTTCAATGACAGACCAGCACAAACCCAAGTGCTACATTTGCAGCAACGTGTTTGAAAATGTGGAAGAGTTGAGAAAACATCAGGAAGTTGACCACAAAGACTTTGTAGAGTTTCACAAGAATTCAAATGAGCACTCGCCTGCACCGGGAGATGTCACAGTATTTTAGACAAGTGCCCAAATCTTGATGCGGGACCCATCTGTTGGTTCTGCAGGAAGGGGCGACATGACGAATGCATGAAGCAGATTCCTACTGATGGTAGATCAGAGGGCCCGCACGACTGTACCTTTGACACAAAACTCGTAGACTGTCAGTGCATGCACTAATTCGGTCTAACAGTACCACGGTTGTGTCCAGTGGTTTGTCTCTCTTTTTGATACCGGCTCAGCTTTCCATCGGGTATCTTTTGACTATTACCTTGCCATTTGGCAAGGTTGCAAGATATCTCCAGCCAAATCTCAGATAGTGTTCTGTTTCGTCTGGAGTTACAACCAATTCTTCAGGTATTGTCACTGCATTATTTGTGTCTGGATGTGTCTTGTGATATTTTTCACTCACGGTCTGAATCTTGCTTTGAGCTGTTCTAACGGAATGAAATATCTCCTTTACAGAGTCTGATATCTCGTGAAAGTCTTTTCCTGCTTCATGGATAAATTCCAATGTTCCTCGTGTTGATTTGACAAGTCTGACTGATTCGTTGATGATGCCTGTTTCCTCCAGATATTTTATCGTGTTTTGCGTCCTAGCGGATGCTTCGTTAAAATTTTCTGAAATCAAACGAAGATTCTCGATGTTTTTAACCATTTCAGGCGACTTGAGTCCGTTGATTATTTCCTTTGCCACAAATGAGGCATCATTGATTTTGTCAAAAAATTCCAGTGTCTCAGATGCCTTGATTTGATGGATTATCTCGACTGCGCCGAGAATCGAGTCCTTTATTTCCTTCAGCTTGCTAGTCTTCTCCTGATTGCTCATATCATGTGCCACCCAAGAGTACGGTAAAGAGCACCATTTTGCCTATGGTAAACAGGTGTTCCTTGCCTTCCATGAATTGCATTATGCTTGTTGCATATTCGAGGCATCTTGCTATTGTGTTCGAGTCTGTCATTTCTTGTTTTTCTCCATACATGCTTTATTTTGCAGAAAAATTATTTAGAAATTTCAAATGATTTTGCAGAAAAAATGTTGGATTGGTATATTAACTAAAATTGGATTATTTTCTTCTATCAACACTTGCAAGTCTAGATTAAACAAAGATGAAACAAGGCAAATATCGATTCAATAATTCCAAATCGGAATTATTCAAGTTGGATCATCAGATAGAATCAAATAAAATTAAAAAAGTAAATAAAAAGGAAGAAGGGCTCTAGTTTCGTGAAATTTGGCCCCACTTGTCAAACAGACTTTGCACGTCCTGGTTTGCAAGGTGGTATTTGACGTTCAACTCGTTGTTGACACTTACAAGCTGATCCTTATGGGTGGAGGCGGCATTGTTGAATGCTTGAAGAGCCTGATCCATTGTTCCTCCATTTTGCAGTATGCTGTTCTTTGCTGCAGTTGCTTCCTGGATTTTTTCTTGCATGTAGTTAAACTCATCCGTGAAGACTCCCTGCGTCGAGGTATTGACGGTACTTACAAAGTTTGCAAATGCGTGCTGAGGTGTCGTTTGATCATTAGAATTTTCCATTTTGCTAAGATCATTTTGCAGGTACTCGTTTGCAAGTGCCCGTTGCTGCTCTACTACTTTGTTCTGCTGATCCTGAACAGCTTGTGCTCCTTGGTATGAGTTCCATCTCTGCTTGAACAATTCTATATTTTCAAGAATACTCATTGCAGTTGGATTGTTTTTTATTGCATCAGTTGCCTTTATGGCCGCGCCGGAGCCTGTGACTCCAGTATCAGCCCAGGCAAATCCAAAGCCGCTTGCGATTAACATCACGGCAAGGGTGCCTGAAGCAAGGCATGGTGCGAGTTTGACGCTGAGTTTTTTATTCTCATTTGTAGCCAGTCTTTCTTCCTGTTCCATTGGTTGTTTTTCCATTCCTTTCACCTCCTAGATTCATCCCGACAACACCTGTTGTTTCGTCCGCATCTCACGGACTCGTCAGGGGACTTGTCCTATGCGATTCTCAAGACCGCCTCGCAGACTTGATGTGCTGCATATGTAAAATCATCCCGAAGTATTTCCCTGATAACTGCACGATAGTTGTTGCAGTTTTTTGTGTGAGATAGCATGTGTTTTGTACAAAAAGTGATTCCGCATGTTCCACACATTAGTTCGCCTTCATGCAAACATGTGTTACATTTTGAGCCTTGAATTTTTTCAAGGGCTGGTATTGCTGTCATGGACTCTAGTTGGCTGAAAAATTATAAATCAATTCTAGCTGTTTTTGCAACAAAAAATATGTCAATTTCCACGCCTGTGAAAAGTCTCCATATTTGAACTCACGGAGGCTTTCAACATTTTTGTGGCAAATATGTAGTAATTGTTTTTAATCGCATATTACGCATCTAGTTCATGGTAGGACGAGAAACACAGAGCGAGACGACGACTAACAACATTCCCATGAAGAACCTCACCAAAAATGGAATAAGTCCTTTGGATCTACTCATACTTCATGCCTTGCAGGGCGGGTCAACCCCTGATACCGCATCAAAGGAATTGGAACAGAGGGGCTATGTTTTATCACGCGATAACGTCAAAAACAGAATAGACGATCTTGTAAAGAAGGGTGTTCTGCTTGAGCACAATCACAACGAAGAAAGCAAGAAAGACGACAGAATCAAGTGGGTCATGGTAGACCCAAGCAAGCTGTTTGATTATCAGTGGTATACTTTTATCAAGACTCAGAACCCGCTCTTTGAGAGACGAGTAATACCATATTCTGAGATGTACAGCAACCTAGTGGAGATAAGCAAAGAGTATGATATTGTAACATCCATAGATTTGCTTCAGGGAGAGGGTCAAAATTATGATTTCATACTGAGAATTGTAACAAACGAGATGGAAACCTTTGAGGAAATGATAGAGAAGGTGAGATCACTTGGCTGGGTCCACTCTGTAGACAGCAAGCCCATTCATGTTCTTGAGGGGGTGGGTTTTTCAAAGAACAGTCTCACCAAGGTGGTGTCACATTATTATTATGACCCGATAAAATTGCCCGACTTTGAGAGATACCTCAAAAAGATTAGAAATGTGTATCGTGCATATGACACGTACCTAAAGGAGGAAGGCTCGTCAAAACAAAAGATTCCCAAAAAGAGAAATGAGGAGCCAAGTGATGCCAAGGGTTCTCAATGATCACACCTGCGCTTTACAAAAATACGTTCGTAGTAGAATGCCCAGTGTGCGGCTCTTCATTAAATTTTAAAGACAAAAAATCAGGTAACAGGCAGATAGAACTTTTATGCAGTAAATGTAACGCAGATTTTCCTTTTGAGAATGGATCTCTAAATCTTATTCCTCCAAAGATTAGAGCAGAAATTTGTGCAAAAGGAATTTTGACGCGGAAAATAAAAGACAGACTCCATTTAGGCAAACTTACAAAAGATGAACATGATCTGATAAGTGGGATTCTAGCAAGTAGCAACATGGCAAAACAATACTTTAGAAATGTTGTCCATCCCACAGATGCAGCCTGGTCAGCCCGTTCCTACGAACGATTCGAGGACATTCTTGTCATACAATATCTGGATAAATTGCTAAAAGACAAAAAGGTGGCTTTTATCGATGCAGGTTCTGGGCCTGGTCGATATCTTCTACTTTTGGGATCAAAGATTAGCGCAGACTCGTGCAAAGAATTGAAAAAAAATCCTGAAACTGGGATGCTTTACAGATATGATTCTTCCTATGAAAGGAATTTGTCTCATGTTATTGGAATCGATTATTCCATGGAAATGACTAGCCATTCCGCCAAGTTACTGCGCAGATACGGTCTGGGTCACTACTTTTATGACAGGATATTCCCCATAAATGGAATTGCCCAAAACTTTCGTCTCAACCATAAGATGTTTTTCGACACCTACAAAGTGATAGTTTGCACATTCCAAACCCTTGGCAACCAAGAAAATCATGATTTGCAGGTGCAGCTGCTCAAATCAATGAAAAACCTTGCCCAGCCGCATGGAACCATAATGGTATCTGTGTTCAACAAAAAACTCTTCAAAAGCTTTGGCCTGAAAACTTTCTACGGCAGAGAAGTCAAAAAAACAGTGGGCGACATAGTTACTTCAAAAGAAGACGAAGACAATTCCATCCTCAGGACTACAAAGGGGGTTTATTCGAAATGGTTTTCAAAAGAGGAACTTGAGGGTTTGTTCAATGAAGCTGGGTTGACAAACTATTCCATCATGGATGAAGATTCACTCAGCCCCATTTCAGGCTATGAGCGATACCTCAAAAAAGAAGAACAGGCAAGGGAGGTATTTCCAAGGGCCATATTGGGCCTGGCTGAAATTGGTCATGAAGATAAATAGCCGATGTTTTTAGAATACAAAAGACATGGACATAAAATCTAGACATGGTTTCACAATCATAACATTATCTGTCATACTTGTAGCAGTTTGTGCAGTCACGTCAGAGAATGCTTATGCAATTACCAGCACTACAGAAACCCCGACAGACCTAAACGCTACTGCGGTATCACCAACACAAATAACTCTAACATGGTTGCCGCCATCACAAAACTATGGCAAAGCAATCATAGGGTACAAGATTGAAAAGATGGTCGGGGTGGGTGTTTTTGATCCAATAATGGCAAACACCGGAAGCACTTTTCCCACTTATTCTGTGACAGGACTCAAGACTGGAACTACATATACTTTTAGAGTTTCTGCGGTATATTCTGATTATTCCACAACTGACCCATCAAAATGGGCATCTGCAACTCCAACAACAACCTCAACACAAGCAGTATCCAGTCCAAGCTCCTCACCTGCAGTAAATGAAAGGTTTGACTTTACGCCATCGGACGGAACAACGCTGTATGGAGTTGTGCTGACGCAGATAGACTATGGACAGTTGCTCACAAAAATTGAATCAAGAAGCATAATTTCCAACAGCATGCAAACAGCCCAGTCGATAAATAGCGATTTAAACAACGTTATCACATACCAGAATAATCATCAGATATCGACTTCTGTCCCTGCACCGCTTATTGCAGTTGCCACATCTCACACACAGATTATCCTATCTTGGCTGGCCCCGGAGCAGACCTACGGACAGGTTATCACAGGTTACAAAATAGAATGGAAGCAGGCATCTGGAGTGTATGTGTCCATTGAGGACAATACGGTCAGTCTTAATACGAAATATACTATTGATGGACTGACTACTGGAACCACCTATACATACCGGGTCTCTGCAGTTTTTGCAAGCGAGACAATAAGCAACCCGTCAAACGAAGCATCGGCAACTCCACTGTCTTCTTTACAATCCACAGGTACGCAAAAAACATTGAACAATGCGTCATCGGTATCAGGTATTTCCCCATCTGGGTCAAACACTACGCCACCCAAGTCAAATGCTACATTTCCTGTGTCAAATGCGCAAGGCCCGAATCCTTCTCAGCAGATCAACGTAGAATTTGATTTCACTGCGGCCGATGGTGTAACATTAAACAGTGTTGTTCTGACTCAGAACGAATATCAGCAGTTTATAGTAATAAAAGATCCCAGAGGCATAATATCCAATGTTACCATGACTACAAGCTCCATAAATAACGACCTGTCAGGAATTCTCAGGTACCAGAACCTCCACAATCCAACTGTCAAACAGGAACAACCAGCAAACCTCACACAACCTACACCAAATCCTCCTGCAAACAGTGATCTTGACAACAGAGTCTTAGAAGGAGTAATAACATCAGTCATAGCCTCCGGAGCCGTTGGCATAATAACTTGGATTGTCAAGACCAAGGTAGCCAGGAAGATTGCAAGGGAATATCATTTTACAATAGAAAAATTTGTCCAGGATGCAAGCACGCACATCAGAATACGAAACAGCGGCCAGACAATAGAGGATTGCATCATATTATGTGATAAGCAAGTCTGCTTCTGGACAGATACAAACTTGGACAAACCAAGACATGTTCTGGAAGGAAGCATTTCCGCAGTAAGACTACCTACAGATTATGAAAACGCCAACCCATTGATAGTAGTCAAGAGCGGAAAAAAGATACTTCGAAAAAATGCACTTGATGACATGTCGCACGGATAGGATGAATTATTTTCTCAAATCAGATACATAACTAGAGAAAAATTTCTCAATCTGTTGTAAATTTCCATATATTTGTTAATGAAGTGTCGACTAGATTTGCATTGTTGTTGACATTTTGTGATTCTGGTCAGATGATTTTTGAACTGATGGTCAGTCATTGCACCGACAGATGAAGAATCTGGCATGGTTGGATTTGCTATCAAGGTTCATCCCAAGTTCCACCCATACACCATCTATGCATGTATTGTTCCATAAATTGCATTTATGCCACAAATAGCAATAATAAGAAGTTAGTACTAGTTAGTGCATGCAGTCTTCTACAAAGAGGGCAAAAGAAATGCCAGAACTCTCTCCTGAGATTGAAGAAAAAGTCAGAAAGATGGAATCTGGTAAAGCTACTGGTAAGAAGCATACGCCAAGTGAATACATAAAGCATATTGAACAAAAGGTCCCAAAATCATCCATGCGCAGCGAATTGAAAAAAATAAGGGAAGAAAATCCACGTTTATTTAAGGCGTTATCCCTTGACAAATTCGGTTAATAGTTTGTTACGTTCTTGAATAGATATTCTCTATTTCGCCAATGATTGTAGGATCACCATCAAATTTGAATATGGTTTTTACAAGAAGAACAAAAAGTTCTTTCTCATCTTCTAGCGTGTGGAGTGGTAAATCAAATCCATTCCTGCGTAAGAATAGTTTTGCTACAGATAATGCAATTTCTTTTCCCATCACTGAACGACTGCTGCCAAGCAACCATTGCCAAAATATGAGCTACTTTCTTTATAATTCGGTCTCTTTTGTCGGTAATGTGGTTAAATGAGTTTAATCGAGAAAATACCTCTAATAGTCTCTCTTCGTTTACACCAAAAGATTCTCCTCTTCCTTCAACAAGATCTTTGTTTTCTTGTATTATCTACTCAATATCTTCACTTGAGAACTCTTCAGACATTATGATTTACTCCATAACACACAAAATTAATAATTTTAGGCGGGTCTAGTGGTTTCCGCCAACTGCAGCGTCCAAAACCGCCCCTTTTGCAACGGTTTTTTCAATATTGATTTAGTAATGTAAGTTGAGATTAAAATGTTTTATGGCAAATGACCCCAACCACGTTTAACAAGTATATGGGCAGTATCAGGTTTTACACATGCTGGAGAACCATCTGCTACACTCTGAATAACTTCAAGTCCTTGCTCACAAGTAACTTTGTTTACAGGTATTCCTACCTGAAATTGTTTAAGAGGAGACATTTGATTGGATAGCACCATGCCTGATCTGACGGAAAAATTCGTATCAGATGTACCCGTAATGTTTCCTCCGTTTGAATTCGATACAGAAAAGCTAGAAGTAAAATCTGTACTATTGTCTATTATTATTTTACCGTCATAAATTCCACCTAATAACTTGACACTAATAGAATAATTGCCAGTTTGTTCAGGAGTGAATTCCAAGTTAGGGTCAATCAGTGAACAAGGTTGCATGTCAATTTGTTTAAGATATTGAAGAACCGGTTTTGTGTCACCTTCTCTGATTATTGATATTTCAATTGTTCTGTTTTCAAATGGGCTAGCGTTAATAATGTCACCACTTGCTTTTACAAAAATTTCTTTATTTACTGGTACATCTCCTGTTATCAAATTACCTCTTGAATCAAATAAACGCCAACTGTAAGCAGCGGTAGATATCGGCATTGTGGATACAGACACATAGTTTGGCCCTATGCTGGAATTTTTGCAGTTTCCTGGTAGCGCAAAGGAATATGGCGATATATAGTAGCCACTTGTGGAATTATCTAAATACAGTTGAACTACATCACCTGAGAAGAATGATGTCTGTGTTTGATTAGTTTTTACATTTGGTATAACAGATGAATTTGAAAAAGCGGTTATGGTTTTGAATTGTTGCGTTGGAGTAACATATTCGAGAATCTGAAAATTATATTGAGTCATATTTTTTTCAGGTATGTAAGATATGGAAAGTACTTTTCCCCTTACAATCAACCCATATTCATGGTAAAGAGAAGTTAGCGTTTTTGGTTCAAAATTTGTCGAGTATGCTCCTTGTAACAAGGCAAAAAATGCAATACTTATGGTAATGATCATTATAAGATATCTCATTAGACCTCAACTCTCCATAGAACATACTAACTAAAATTAGTGTCTTTCTTCTAGTTATCACTTCAGTTTATACGGCATCACATTAAAAAAGAAATTGGGTTACGGCCAAAGAAATACATTGACCGCAGTACATGTACCAACCACATTATCTCCAGTTTCCAGTTCATTACTTGCAAGAGTGCTTATCTGGTCATGGCCTGCCATACTCATGGGAGGACAGAGTACCGATTGTGAATTGCCATACGTGACCCCATTCAAAATAGCCTGATAATAGGCCTGCGCTCCACTTAATTGGTTCCATGATGAGGGTGGATAAGAGACACTATTAGCATATTGTACGGCGTGTGGCATATCAATTACAGGCATAGATCCTCTACCACTACTGCTAGTGCAGTTGGGTGATGTTGGACATATTTGCTCGGCTAGAGCATACGTATCGAACGTGTCAAAGGAAGTACCGGGTGAACTTGTACTAAAATCTTCAAGATTGGGCCCAAAATAATAATCCCATTCGGTTCCATCATATCTTAAAGCAAAGTCCTGTGCACTTCCACTGCTTCCTAGATTGGTCATTCCTTGGTAATTATGTTTCAATGTGCCGCCGAAAATTTCTTCATCAAAAAAGGCCGCAAATTGATTTGCGTTGTTTACATAATATCCCACGTTGTGTGTCCAACCTGAGTTGTCCACCACATCCAAGTGCCAATTGTGATCTTCACCACTATTAACAAATGTTTGTGGATAAAGCAGTTTGACATTGATATCTCCCATATTTTGTCCTGCTGCTTGTTGTGTGGAAATTCCCCCAAAGAGTGCGTGATCATAAGAGCTTTGAGCGTATGAATCATGGATTCCAGCAAATAAGGTTCCAACCAGAGCTATTGTCAGAATGTAAGATATTGCTTTCATTGTCCCACATCCTTTGGCAGGAGAAATTGTTGGGTTCCATGTCCTATTTTCAAACTAACTGCCGAACCAAGGAAATCATTTGGTCCTCCCCACTTTCCCACTATGTTTTGCATGTAGGTTCCATCGGGTGCATTGCCATCTACTTGAACAACCATGTTGATAGTTGTTGTTCCCTGTCCTGGTTGTAATACTAGAGTATTAGGTTGGATGGTCACATGGACGCCGGGTGGCAGCTTTGGTAATCCTAGTTGATCACCAAAGGTAGTGGTGAACTGAATAGTGATTGGCTTCTTCGCTATTCCAGTTGGTTCAATAGAGATCGGGAGTGAAACAATGCTTCCCTTTGCTATTGTTGCTTCTGGCATTCCGCCTGGTCGTATGCCTGTGTAATGTATGCCATCTAATGCCTCATCAGGAAGTCTAAAGTTAAAGGGTTCATAGCCAATGCCAAACCCAACTGGTACTTCCATCTTTTGATGTGCAGTAAACGCTGCTGTTACATTCTGACCAAACAACATGCCTATTGCAACTGTCGCAATAGTAACTCCCATAATTGCAGTAATCTCTCTTTTGTGGTTTCTGGATTTCTTTGTGTTGTTTTTGACGTTATCAGTTGTCATTGCACGGTACAACACAACAATTGTTAATAAGCCGCGCTTACACTTTCGTACATTTTACATACAGATCTGTACACAAAATTAATTAACCCACAATTCAAGGGCTGGCATATTGTTTTAAAAATTGAAGACCCTCTGGAGTCATCTTGAATTTTACCTTCGCATCTTCTATGATCGATTCAAGGAGCACTTTATTATACATCCACTCAAGATATGGCCTCACTCTCACGGGATTCATATTGACTTTTTGCGAGAGTGCTGTCTTTCCGATTGAACCGCTCTCTTCAATTGCCTTCATTATACAGTACAGGTGTGGCATATCGATCTTAAATATTACTGTCGATTCGATTTTTGATGAACTTCTTGTTTTATCGAATGAACGGCTAGTTGAAAAAACAAGCTGGGACAAATTCGGGAAAAGATGTTCTGTTGTAAAATCGTGATACCCGTATCTCTGTCTTGTATGATAAACACCAAACTGAAATCCAAAAGGTATGTGATACACTACAGGTATTGCAGCAAGTGATAAAACGATGATCGCTATTTTTATCAGATTTGGTACGTAGTTCACGCTCTTGTACGTACTTGATGCTAACGTATGATCTATCGCCTCTTTTTTTTTGTTTGTACCGTATACAATTTAAGAATTGCGTAGATTTGCATCTTACAATGCATCGTTCCGCATGCATCAGGCATACATATTAAATTTTGTCCAAATGAGTCGTGTCGTTTTGGTAAAATCATAAGTATATCACAAAGAGGGATATGCCTTTAGAACTGACAAGTTTCGCTGAAATTCAAATTTCATATATCATTTTATTAATGATGGAAAAGTTGGTAATAGTTTTGGCAAATTCTAGTTATTGATTGCCGGATTATCATGGTGACAAGCGGAGACACGTGAGCACAAGTGAGCACAGATATTTTTATGCAATAATTTTTCTGCTTGAAAATTTTCTTGTTGAAAAAATTTTGTCATCATGTACCAAGATCCAACGGATCAACACGAGCACAACCGAATCACTTGTCGCCACAATAATCCTACCAATTTATTTACTAATTTCAGAAATGAAGATAACGATGACAAGACTAAATGTCAGAAACCAAAAACATAAAGCTGGAATTGCTGCAATCTCTGCTGCCATAGTGGCAGTGATGGCAATGTCAATGTCACCAGCCGCATTTGCAAATCTGCCAGGCAATCCCACAATGTGGACGGATGCTGTAAATCCAGGGCAGGTCAACACCTACAACTATAACGTTGCAGGAGGCGCCAATCTTCATGTAGCATTGATGGTTGACAATGCCAACTCCAAGCCAGTGATGACGTTGACGGCCATAGATCCTACTAACACTGCACACCCATGTCCAGTAATAGGTGGTACAACACTAACTGTTGCAGAATGCAACATTGCTGGTCCCATAGCAGGAGTTTGGACCATACAAGTAACTGCAGGCGCCTTGCCGGCAGGAGCACAGCCTACCGAATATGCAGTTGCAGCACATGCTTTGTGAGTGTAAATCACTCTTCCCTTTTTTCTTTGGCATTTCGTTAATTCTATCATGCTTGACTAGAGATATTACAAAGACAGTTAGACTTGCTTATTGTAACTAGTGTTGAGACTGGGATCATTCCAAGCCTCAATTAGTGTGATTACCAACGTATTTTTCTGGCAATACCGTAATCTGGATAGGTTTTGACCACAGAGGTTGTACGGAGTTCATATATTTGGTATGTGTATCAAACGTAAAAAATGCAACTGACCTTACAATATAATTTCCTGGCTCATGTATTTGCGGATAAAGTGTAAAACGCTGTCCCCATGCGTGCTCGACAAGATGTTCCCCGGGCTTTATTGTTACTATGCCATGCCACTCCGGAGTAAAACCTATTCCGTCAAATTTAGGCCATACGATTTTGTTATTCATATCCTTAATTTCAAAAGCAGTCAGAGGTTCCCAATAAGCTATATCTATGTTCCTATTTCCTATGTTTATCAATTCTGGAGTCACTGTTATGTTCTCTCCATTTTTGTATTCCAGCTTTGTAATCTGATCAAGAATTAGCGTCGTATCATTGTGGGTCCGATATGTTTGCGTTGCATTACCAAACATGCTTTCCATTGTCTTGTAATGCTTCTGAGAGTATACCATCCCTGTTAGAATCAGAACGACAATAGACACTGCAACGATAACTCCGACTGTGACCTTTTTAGATCG
>JAGWFS010000079.1 GCA_028867785.1 Nitrososphaerota archaeon | reverse complement strand
GTAGAGTTGTTTTGCAATAGAGCTGACAAACTTGGAATTCATGATGTAATTGTGCATCTTATCCAACGGATATTTTGAGACTTTTTGATCATATCTTGCCAATGCCCTCAAGACGCCCCCAACGCCGACAAGCTTTGTGTCTTTACCAAGACCCATTTCCTTTCTCTCGGGAAGAAGGCTGCAGATGAATCGCTTCATGTTTTTGTAGTTTTTTTCACTGAATCCTCCGTCTTCACCATCAAATTGCTGTGTTAATCTCAGGGCTCCCAGAGGCAGTGATATCACCTTTCTTATTTTGAATCCCTCGGCATGGACTATCTCTAGACTGCCCCCTCCTATATCGAAGAATAACACATCTGGAATTTGAAGAGATTTGATGGCCCCCACATAGGAGTACAGCGCTTCCTCTTTTTCAGAAAGCACTTTGAATCGAAATCCGGCCTCTTTGTAAACTTCATCAAGAAATTCATCCTTGTTGCTTGCTTCCCTTACTGCACTTGTGGCTAGCGGTAAAACAGATTTTATTGGCTGCAACTGGATTATGTCTCTGAACAACTTTAGGGTTTCAATTGCACGAAACATTGGCTTTTTGCCCAGTTTTCCTTTTTCGTCCAACCCTTCACCGAGCTTAACTTTGATTCCTTCTTGCTGAGAAACGTCAAACAGGTCATCATCTTTTACATTATACGTAACTAACTTGGCAGAATTGTATCCCAGATCAATTACTGATATTTTCAGCTATATTACCTCGTTTCGATATGATCATATCACTATTAATCTAGACTAGATTGACATTTCTTTACCAAGTGAAAAACATAAGGTACATAGATCACTTGACAATTCTCTTCAGATGTTTTGGGGTAAATAGCCATCTCAATTCTCCTCTTAGTTTTGGAAGAATAGCTGTTACTCTAATTCGAGCAAATCCTGCCTTTTTCAAATCAATTCTGCATTCTCCTGAAGAGATTGTCTCTCCTACCAATTCACTCAGATATGGTTCATGTCCTACAAGGAGCACTGAAGAATCCTGTTTTAAATTGGAAAGTTTGTTGTAAAGTTGCAGCTTGTTTCCTTCAGGCTTTAGTTCATCCATCTCTCTGATTGGATTTTTGGGCACAACAATTTTTGAGACTAGTTCGGCTGTTTGTTTTGCTCGCAGCAGTGGACTAGTAAAGATATAATCAAATTCAATTTCGAGTTCTTTCATTCCTTTTGAGATGTCTTTGATTTCCTTCTCTCCATCAACTGTTAGAGTTCTTTTAGAGTCATCCTTGACAGTGACAGAGATTCTGTCTGTTTCCCCATGCCGTAAGATAAACAAATCCATGCTTACTACCAACTCATCGGTATCTGGAACTTTAGCAAAAATCTCCAAGTCATGTTATCCATATGTACAGATAAAATTTAGCTGGATATCTAACATGTGACCATGATTTCTTATCTTTCATATGCCTATGGAGACTATATAGATCAGGGTCATAATAGCAGTTGCAAACATACTTTACATTGTTGAGAAATTTGAGCGTGACATGCAAAATGAATGGAAATAATGGAAGACCTAAAAATGGATGAGGAATTACCAGATCGCGCCATGAAAACAGCAAAGCCATTGAAAATGAAAGGTAAGCTTATTGTTGTAGAGGGAATAGATGGCTCAGGCAAGTCAACCCAGATACACCTTTTAGAAAAGTGGCTCGGCTACAAAGGAATCAATGTCTTCAAGTCAGAATGGAATTCTTCAGAGATGGTAAAAGAAATAACTTCAAAAGGAAAGAAAAAGGGACTGCTCACACCTACCACATTCAGCCTTTTGCATGCGACAGATTTTGCAGACAGATATGAACGAAATATTTTACCTCTGCTTCGCGCAGGATATTTTGTACTTGCAGACAGATATGTCTACACTGCATTTGTAAGAGATATTGTAAGAGGCTGCAATCCAGATTGG
>JAGWFS010000078.1 GCA_028867785.1 Nitrososphaerota archaeon | reverse complement strand
GATAAGCAAATCTCGAAACCGCAAAGCTGGAATAAACCTTATTGGCCTTTCCAGAATTGGACTGCGAGGTGTAGTTAAAAGCCGGGGAGTTGGACCGAACCACTCGGAATCCACCCAATGTACCAACTTCGCCTTGCCAGATTTTCTGGGGCGCTTGGTACTGGTTGGACGCCTTGAAGTCCGGATCTTTAAGCAGACCCGCGTAAACTTGGGGAGCGCACAAAAACACATACTCTCCACTTTCAAACGGCCTGCCGCCATTGTCCTGAAGTGTGGCATCAAGTTCCACCAAATCACCATAAGCTGGTAAATCAGTGGCAACCAGATCCGTGTCGGCAGCTCCACCACCCACGAAATACTCGCCGGTGGTTGAAGCATCCAGCACGTTAAAGATGAGCTGGTCGTAAATTTCAGCCGCATTCAGGCCAAGAATATAGATGCTCCGCTCAATCAAATTATGTCGAGCGGTTAATTCAGCAAGGTCAGACAGGATAACGAGCGCACCATACTGCTCGGTGGTCGCTTCAAACTGATTGACGGTGATACCTTGCGCTGCTGGCGCTACACCTTCAGTTAATTGCAGGGGCGTAACGGGAACGTCGAGTTTTTCCTCGCGCGTAAACCTAATGGTTTTAGACGAGTTACTCGGCAATGGGTGCTTGTCGCCGAACTGATCTAAGATCGTGTTCCGCTCTGCCACTTCGAGCAGTTTAGCACTCATGTCACTGTTGTTTAGGCTGCCATTGTCACCAATGGAGCGCTCTCATAGTCACCTATGAGGTCGGACTCTCTCATCTCTGATTGCTCAGAGTCTAGCGTATTAGTCTCTACGGATACATCAGCATGGTTTAAGGCGGAGATTTTCTGCAGAATTGCTTCACGCTCTTCAGGGCAAACGCCTTCTAATCGGATAAATTCAAGAGCAAGTTTGGCTTGTTCTTTCTTCATGATTAAATATGGCAAGATGCCTAACAGAAAATTCTCAGTATTCTTTTTGCCTTTAGGTCTCCAGTAGTAAGCATGACGGCCGCTTGCTGTTCGCTTAGCGCGATCATAAAACTTACCACCGAAATTTCCAAGCAACCATTTCATAAGTCGAATATCAGTTCCAACTATTGTAATTTTAACTTGACGCGCAACATAACGCTTATCAGGATCGATAGTTGTATTCGATTTCACTTGATAATGATGTGCATGAATACTGCCTTCACCATCGAAAATCCCGGCCACATACGACCAATTCTTTTCTCTCATGATGTCTTTCCTCGGTATTGTCTTGATTTGCTCTCTTCTATTAGACGTTTTAAATAGCAAGAAAGTTACAAGATTTTCACCGATATAGCTAGATTTGAATTACGCGCATTGTCCACGTAATCAATTCCGCTGCCGTACTACCTGCATTTCCTGCTGTCCCGCTAGTAACTGTGATGATATCTGCCATGTTTTGTTACCTCGGTACAGTTTAAAACTTCAAGTCCAGCACTCCTTTGGCTTCTTGGTCTCGTTGGGTTTGCTTGTAGGCTTCCAGGCGTCCCTCTTTTGTGGCGAGGTTTTGCTGGGGCCTGGGCTCATCCGAAGGAGGTGGAAGAGGCGTAGAGGTTAATGTTGGACGTGGGGCCGGTTGCTGGGTGTTCACCATAGGGGGATTCCCAGAAGGCGGCTCACTTAACCGCAAACCTTGGGCCGCCAGGTATGTAGTTGTATACAATTGGCCTAGCTGGGCCGCCATTTGCGGATTAGATTCCGCAGCTTGAATAGCATCTTTAACCAGAGGCAGAGCTTCCAGAGCTTTATTGTATTGCTCGGAGCCGTAGAAGTTTCGGAATCCCGGATATGAAGAGCTGACTTGCTCGACCGCCGATTGTTTCGCCACTGTTGCAATCAATGGCGCATAAGGGCCGAGACGTTCGTTTACCTTCTCGTCAACTAGTTGCGATTGAATTCGGGCATAGGACTCGTAA
>JAGWFS010000077.1:334-1975 GCA_028867785.1 Nitrososphaerota archaeon | reverse complement strand
TTGTATACAAAAGCGAAGACAAGGCCACCTATGAACCCACCAACTACGCCTTCTACAATAGAGCCTGCGAATCCCAGTCCGCCTAGCGCCCCGCCGAAAAATATCCCCAATGTCACAGCAGACCCGAGAAGCCAGAGAATTCCAAGAACGACCCCAACAATCAGTCCGACTATTGCGCCTGTCACTGCCAACGACAGGTAATCTATCTTTTTCACTTGTACGTGTGCCATTTTTGCACCAAATCTAATGCTCGTTATACGCTTTTAAAGCTAAGCCTCAAGACTTCCATAGGAACTTGACATCTACATAGGACCACCATCGTCAAAGTTCAAAACATCACATCGTATATTCCAGCAGATTTGCAAGAAGACAGGAATACACATGAATCCTGACCTTCTTTAGACCAACAAACCTGTTCTTTGCCAAACCAAACATCTCTTTTAATCTGGAGAAAACGTGTTCTACAGCCCATCTTTTCCCGTAATCTGGATCGGTAGGGTGTTCTGTTTTCTGCCATTTATTTCCGCTGAAAGGAATTACTGGGACAAGATTGTCATCTCTGAGAGCAGCCCTTATCTTTGAGGAGTGATACTGTGCATCTGCAAGAAATTTCGCCAGAAACTGTATTTGGAAATGCTCTTTCACAAAATTGTAGAGATATGGAAACGGTTTCTTATCGTTTGTATTTGCAGGTATTATCTTCACTGCAATAGGTGTCTCTGTTTCAACATCGACAATCGCATGTAGTTTATATCCAAAGAACAGTTCCTTTTCCGTTCCTCCATTCTGCATCAATTGTTCCTTTCGTGATGGTGTTCTGTGCCCCCATTTTGCCTCATCATCTTTACGGGAATAGGCAAAAACATCTGTACTGTCCTGAGACACCAATTTTAATTGCCTTCCTTTCATCCTGTCTTCTACAATCCAGTTATTCAGTTCTTCCATTATTTCTGGTTCCATTCTTTCCCTAATTTTGGAGAATGTAGTTTCATCAAAGTTGCGAGCATAACCCAACATTTTTCCTATTGGATCTCTTCGCAGAAACTTAACAAGTTTTATGTCGTTAAAGTTCTCATGCTGCTTTATTATGAAAGCAACAGGATGCTTTGCAAACTTCTTCGTATGTCCAAACTTCTGCACAATGACTCTGGAGGCAGCCAGAAACTCAGTTATTTTAGTCTTTAGTTCATATATTTCCATGTATTTCCATTCTCCTGGTGACGACCAACGCGCTAGTTCCGTGTTGGCCCCAGGAGGCTCAACACTATCACATTCCGACGTTAAAAAAGAGAGAGAAAAACCCCGAATATATATTCGACAGTAAGGTTCTTAATTTGTCAAGTTCCTATCGCGATACCCTTTCACTAAAACAAAGTTACAAGGGCAGCCCCAACTATAGCTGCCACAACTCCTACATATTGCAGCCTTGATAATCTCTCTTTGTACACCAGATATGCAAACACCACTACAAATACCGGAACCAACGCATTTATTGAGCCGGCAATAGAGACCCTCCCTGACTGTATCACATATGCAAAGACTGTATCAGCAAACCCGTTGCTAAATGCAAGGAGTGTGACCAAGCCTAAGGATACAAGCGCAGTTCTATTGCCTCTCAATGATTCTTGAAAAGCAACTACC
>JAGWFS010000077.1:0-324 GCA_028867785.1 Nitrososphaerota archaeon | reverse complement strand
TTGCAAGATAAACAAGCATCATTCCCATGCAGATTAACTGTGATATAAACACACAAAGCGCAAAATTTCCAGACCCCTGGATCGCGTATGTCATTATCAACCAGTAAATTGCCCAACTACCAGAACCTACTATTCCAGGAATTAATTTTCTGTTAAATGAAAAACCCTGGTTTATGACTACCAAAGAGACCCCAGCAAAGATTAGCAATATGCCCAATACTGCAATATTACTTAGCGCTTCTCCAAGTATTAATGTGCCCAATAGAACCAGTACAACTGGCTGAATCTCATTGGTGGCTATGGTCTTTGATAGCAATTCCTGGT
>JAGWFS010000076.1 GCA_028867785.1 Nitrososphaerota archaeon | reverse complement strand
ATGGTACCATATACAAGGTACTTGCTGATGCCGCATACGATTCCAAGAACAACTTTTCGTATTTGTATCACAATGGTATCGTGCCCGGTATCAAGGTAAGAAAGAACTCGTCTGGCAGGTCAGGAGGATGCTATCCAAGGAAGGTTACCATCATATCGCAGCTGGCCAGTTATCAGTACTGGCGCGATAGCGTAAGCTATGGAAAGCGGTGGATTGTAGAATCTGTCTTCTCCGTACTGAAAAGAATCTTTGGAGAGCATGTTATGGCGCACAAACGGCAGAACATGATAAAGGAACTGGAACTGAAGATGGCACTGTACAACCAGTTTGCATCAGCATAAGAGGAAATCACTGTGTGTATGTAACATACGGTCTAGTTATGCAACAGAGCAGATAATTGAAATAATGAACAAACATGTTCCCAAAATAAACCGACGCAAATGCGCTAGTTGTCCTTGCTACAGTCATGGATATGGCAAATTTTTTGAAGCTGTATCTTTGAACACCAGCTATGATTGTGACAATCTCTGTCAATATGGGTACAAGGCTTAGAGCAAATATTATGACCCAGCCATGCTTGTTTAGCCGTTCATAACTTTTATTGTAATGACTCTCGCGATGTGTTTTTTTCAGCAATTTATACATCTTCTTTCCGTCCTGTCCTATGAAATAAGTTAGAATTCCGCCACCGATAGACCCTATGGCCATCACTAGAAAGACCATGACTGCGTTCTCACCATCCATAAGCAAGGCCGTCGATGTCAGTACAATAGGAAATGGTATGATCGAAGCAAAAATGCTGTTAAGAAAAAGTCCCACTAATCCATATTTTACAAAGAAAGGATTTTCAAGTATGATCTTTAAAAAATCTGTGAACACAATTAAGATAGGATATTGACTGTCTATTTAATCAACCAATCACGGAGTTAAACGGTTGAATTTTACAAGTTAATCTAAAATCCTCGTCTCCAGATCCGAAACTTTGTCGTTACATCATAAAAAAATTAAAACTAATTATTATTCGAGCGAATTTCAAGAAAACCTTGAATGGTTCTAAAAATATTTGCAATCTTCGAACTAGAGTTTTAATTCAACTCTTCGATAATATGGGTGTGAATGACACTGAAAAAAGAGAAAGATCAAGCGTGGAATCCACTAGAAAAGTGAAGACTGCCATAGATAGAGTCAACCAGGTTTCTGCCGTAGTATCGATAATACTGCTTGTATTTGTGATAACAAGTACTCTATTGCCAAACGTTGTAGCCATTCCAATTCCTCCCATCTTTTACTGGTATGGCCTTGCTTTCAGCTTCCTTTTGTGGTTCTCTACAAGAAAGGGTGGATGCGGCAGCTGCAACCAAGGGTGTGCATACTAGTTTGGCGACCATGGATGCCCTGAACATTCAAACTGTATTAACCTCAGATAAGCAACAATTGACTTGATTAGGAATTAAAGAAATGAAAAGCACTGTTTTTCAGCCCAATCAGGTAAAGTCACATACTGCACATGCCAAGAACATATTTTATTCTGTCTTTGCGACCTCACGCGGTGGACCCAACAGAATAAGATTGATGTGGCACCTAAGAAGAGGTCATATGACTAATGCGGTGATTGCAAAATTGCTGCGTCTGAATTATCTCACTGTTAAATACCACTTGCAAGTACTTGAAAGAAACAATCTTGTTATTCATACAGGTGAAAAACGTAACGTAACATTCTCTGTTTCTACATTCTTTGAAATCAATAGTGGATTATTTGATGAAATATGTAAGATTAAGCCAGAGTTGATGTAGAACAATCAAAACCTATAGCATCAAGAAGATAGGTCAAATAACATATCTACAGTTGTTGAAAAGCAAAAAATGCTTAGAAGGCAAAAACAGTAACATGTGCTTCTTGAATTAATCCATATCTTCGACAGCTTATCTTTAACAGTTCCAGAAAAAATTGTAAAGTTGGAGGATTAAATTAAATTTTGTGAT
>JAGWFS010000075.1 GCA_028867785.1 Nitrososphaerota archaeon | reverse complement strand
CTGTTTCCTTATGTCAAATCCGGCCACTGTGGCATTTCCTGAGGTCGGCTGCAAAAGTGTGGTAAGCATCTTTATTGTAGTAGTCTTGCCTGCACCGTTAGGCCCGAGCAGGCCGAATATCTCGCCCTTCTTCACTACAAAAGAGATTCCGTTTACGGCACGAAACTTGCCATAGTCCTTTACTAACCCTCTTGCACTAACTGCATCCATTTTTGGTCAACTTTACTTTATCACTTGGTATTTATTAATATTGAGAAAAGTTTAGCTTATGCAGCCTCGTGCCTTGTTTTGGATTCGTTCTTAGCGCTTATCTGCTCAAGAAGCTTTTCCATATTTTGGCGCTTTATAATCGTTTTGCAAGAAAAACCGACGTTTGGACAGACCGAACTGCTACGATGTGCTTAAATATGAGAATAGGCTATAACCAATCATGGGCGTATGGGACAAAATGAGAGAACTGTGGCGTGAGTCAGCCAGTTCTAATGAAAAGAGCGATCCGGGTCAGCCTTCAGATTCCTCTACGTACGGATCCACTTACAAGTGTGCGGGGTGTGGAAAGTCTCTTACTGGGGGTCCTGCATTGTACTGTGATGGCTGCGGGCAATACTACTGCTATCCATGCGGAGTTGCAAGCGGTGACATGATCTGGGACTGCCCCAACTGCGCAATTCAGGCGCACAGGGTAAACCTTTAAGCCCAATTTTGATAACCGGGTTGTATTTTTAGGAAGTTGACAAATTAAGAATCTTTCTATCGAATATAAAATTTGGGGTTTCTCTCTCTTTAATATCGTCGGAAAAGTGGTAGTGTTGAGCCTCCTGGCCCAACACGTTATTGGCGTGTTGGTCGTTCCAGGATAGTAATTGCATGAAAATATCTGAACTAGAGAATAAAATACCAGAGGTTTCCGCAGCCGCGCGAGTAATTGCGCAGGCGTATGGGCACACAAAGAAGTTTGCCAAACATCTCGTCGCATTAGTGGTAAAACAGATAGAGGATTTGACCGATTTAGAACTTGTTGAATTTGTTGGCACAAAAATTGGGAAGTTGATAGGCTACAACGTAAAACCAACCTATTCGATTTTCTCACAGGTAAGAAAACGTGCAGATCCTGCAATGTTCGAAGAAATGAATAACTGGATACTTTCCGACAAATTGAAAGGGATGCAGATTCGCCTCCTTGCACAAGATAGCACAGACATACCTGCCTTTTCGCGCAAAGACAAAGATGCCAGAAAAGGACATAGAACACCCTCTAAAAGAGAACAAGAAGATGCGGACGGCCATGCAAACGAGATGTTCTTTGGGTACAAGTTGCACATGATTTGTGATGCAGAAACTGAAATTCCTATCGCATTCTACATCGCGCCAGGGAATAGGCATGACAAAATCTTCTTTGGTAAGTTGATTGGTGATGTCAGAAACAGGTTCCGCCTCAGATTTGATGCCAAATACCTTGCAGATTCTGCATATGACTCAACAGATGTGCGAGAATATCTGCATTATCATAGAATAAAGGACGCGATTGCAATAAATGGCAGAACACACAGAAAATCAGAAACACCTAAAGACCCAGATTACGGTAAACGGTGGGCAATTGAGAGAATCTTTTCGAGAATGAAGGAGGTCTTCGGACTTGAAAAGAACAGAGTTATTGGCCTCAAAAAGGTGTTGATTCATGCCTATTCATGCATTACTGCGTACCTGATAGCCTATCTGATGTGACCCTACATTTACTTTGACGATGGTGATACTATGTAAATGTCAACTCCCTAGCAGCTGAGGGCATGCGTATATTTAAATATCTTCTTAAAGATAAGTTATCGCTATTTCATACGGTGAATGGCGCCTATATTAAAGATGATGAGCTTGGCTGATTTGAACAGCGATGTACGTCTTTCAGTTGACACAGGAAAGGTCAACTTTGGACACAGGGAAGTGCTAAGAGCAATAAACGACGGCTCTGCAAAGGTAGTCGTAATTGCGTCAAAAG
>JAGWFS010000074.1 GCA_028867785.1 Nitrososphaerota archaeon | reverse complement strand
TACCGAGGGTGTGCGTCCCTTTGGCGTATTCCTCAAACGCTTTTACCACGATGCGAGATTTTGTCGGGTGAGGTTCAATATTTCTCGTTTTCGGATTATTCACATAGCCAAAGGGAGCGCGCACCAACCACTCGCCTCGACGGACTTTTTGGCGGATACCGCGGTTGATATTCTCCACAAGGTTATCGCTGTAATATTTGGATTGCCCGAACGCCACTTGCAACATAAATTTCCCTTGCGGGGTTGGTTCAAACCAAAATGTCGGAAAGCGCAAAGAAACGATCTTGCGAGTGTCTACGGCGTAAATAACCCTGCCCCCGTCAATACTATTCCTTGCGAGACGATCAGACATTCTATGCTAAATTTTTAAAGTCGCATCTTCTTGGCCGTGGCTCATGGCATCCTGCTCTCCGATATTGAATCGGAGTAGCCTCGGTCAGACTGCCCGGTCAAGAAAATGAGACTTCGCATGTCTTTGGTTCAATAGAATGTTGCCCTCTCTTGAGTGGCTTACGATAAAGGGATACGCGGGATAGCGAAGTTCTCGGTCGATGGCGATATTACAAATTAATTATTGAGACTTTCATGAATACGCTTAACGAAAATTCAATTGTTGTCGGTGTCGATGTTCATAAGTACAGCCATACGGCGGTGGCCATGAACGCTTGGGGAGAAGATCGTGGAACGTTTAATTTTTCAAACGATAATCTGGAAACATACGCGGATTGGTTAAATCGGATTGGTCCAAAGGAAAATATCGTCATCGGACTGGAAGATGTGAACAGTTACGGCATTCACTTGGTAGAAAGATTAAGGCGGGACGACTACCATATACGTTACGTTCCCGCCATCCTTACGGAGCGGGAACGTAAAACTTCGACCAAACGCCACAAAAGCGATTCGATCGACGCGAAACGGGTAGGCAAAGTCATTCTGGCGAAGTATGAAGAGACCCTGCCTGCCAAGGAAAGCATAGCAGAAAAAAGAGAGCTTGAAACGGCTAAGTCGCTAGACCTGCTCTTAATGGAACGCAGAGACTTGACAAGAAACAAAACCATCGTCAAAAATCAATTGCATTGCCTGATTCATCAACATTACACCGAGAGTTACAGAAAGGTTTGCCCCAGATCGTTTACCAAAAAAGCGATTAAATGGTTTCTGAATGATTTGAAAGGTAACAATACAATACTTGCCGCAAGCATTATGAGAAGACTCGAACGGCTTCTTTTTGTTGAAAAGCAGATTTATGACATATCAAAAGAGATTGCCGTCATCGGAGAGCATTCAAAAGAAGCGGTGGCGCTTGCCGCAATCCACGGTTGCGGCATGGTCACGGCTTGCTCCATTATCGCCGAAGTCATTACCGTCAAACGATTCAAAAACAAACATCATTTCTCCATGTACGCCGGCATCGCTCCGACTCCTCATTCAAGCGGAAGAAAGAACAAAATGCATACCAATCCTTTTGGAAACAGGCAATTGAACAAAGCGATTCACACCATCGCTTTGGGACAGATAGCCGTGAAAGGCGACCCGAGAGGCAAAGAGTATTATCAAAGGAAACTCAAAGAAGGGAAAACGAAACTTTGGGCGCTTAGATGTCTGAAGCATCAAATTGCCAAAGTCGTTTTTCAAAAACTCAGACACGCTTAAAGGCAAAACAAAAAAAGAAACGCGCCAGTTCTTTGACAAAAAGTTCTTTTTCGGCGCGCCTCAAAATACAAAAGAGGTTATCCACAACTTACAGTGTTAACATAAAGGGTGCCAAGAGAGGATAGAATCTGCATCGCCCTTTTCGATACATTTAATCATTTCGTTAAACACTGGACGACCTGGGATTTTAGCAGATTGTTTTTCTACAAACTCTTGGGCGATGTTCAGATTTTCTCTCTTTGCATAGTCTCGCAATTCTTGAAGCTGTGCTTCAATACTCAAAACTTGCTTGTCCTCGACATCAGTGGACTTGCGAGCATATAAAAAGAATTTTTGCGTAGATATATTGTTCA
>JAGWFS010000073.1 GCA_028867785.1 Nitrososphaerota archaeon | reverse complement strand
GTCCACTTATGCTCGTTAAAGCCAGGGTCGTGGAATCTAGCCAGGCGCTCAATATCATTAGCAAAATATGCGGTGAGTTTATTCTCGATACTAGAGTAATCACAGTCTATCAAGCACCAGTCTTTGTAGCTAGGTACGTAGATAAACCTACTAGCCTCGGGCTGATTTTGCAGATTCGGATCGCTAGAACTAAGTCTACCCGAAGCAGTCCCATGCACATTAAAGTGCGAATGCTGACGCCCCACAGTAAGAAGCTTGTCTTGTACAAATCCCGATACCAAAGTAGCGAGCTTCTTGAGTTTCTGGTAGGCTTGGAGTTCCGCTATCAACTCAGGAGTTCTGGGGTTCTTGATGGTTCCGTTCCGGAGGCGGTTTAGAAGCTTCTGCACCGCCCCCTTATCAATCGTGGGCTTATCGGTCTTCACATGGAGTTGAACTGGCAGGCCCTGGTCTTTGTAGAAATACTGCATCAATATCTCATTGGAGCGCCAAGGAACTAGCTCTTCCTCTGCATCAACTAGAATAAACTTCCTAGTCTTGCCAGCAGCAGTTTTGCTGCCCTCTGGCGCAGGTGCCCGTTTATGAACGATTATAGTCTGGGTTCTTAACGATTGCGGAAGCTGGCGCTCCAAAACTGACATTTCGGTTAGATACTTTTCTCTGATCTCCACTAGCCTGGTGGGGTCTATCTTAAAGCCTCGTTCGTGCATTAAGTGGCAGATCTTTGCTAGAGGGACTTGGATATAACGATAGAGATTCTCCAGCCCTTCTTTCTTGAGCATGGGACGTAGTATTTGGTAACATTGATTAGTAACGTCCACGTCCCTTGCGCAGTAGAGTTCCTCATCCTCACCCTTTCCGTGTTTCCAAGCGGGCTTCGAAGTGAACTGAGAATTCAGAAACTCCAGCCCATGCCCGCCCGAGGTCTTGCGAGTTAGGTCCTCTTTGGCGTTTTGCTGCTCTCCTGAGAATTGAGGCCATAAGAGATGATGCATCAACATCGTATCCCATATTTCTGCATCTTCATGAGGCTTAATTCCATTCGTTGCCAATATAGGAAGATCGAACTGGATACAATTGTGGCCTACAATGTCTGAAGCTTCCGAGAACTTCTTCCGAATCTCTTCAACATACCCTCCCTCAAACGGCGGTACTGTAGCATGAAAGAGTTGATTGCTCATTCCTACCATGCTGATCTGCCTGCTCCAGCCTTTGGTCTCTATATCAAACACTAGCAAGTTCGAAACATCCAGCTCCCTTACCGTTTCCAGCATAGGGTGGGTATTGTAATGCTCAGGTGGCGGAGTCAAGCTCTTCCGTAGATCATTCACCAGCACCGGGAACATATTCTGGTCACGGGCGATGAATGCAGGATGGAGGGTGGCTATAGCAGGAAATCGTTTCCCTTTCACTTCAACAACAATAGGCGAACCCCGCCATTTAAATATACCGCCAACGAATCCAGCAATATACCTAAGTGCTTTATCCCCAAGCAGCACAATTTTATCCCACTGGTGATCCACAATAAATTTCCTAGTATGCCTATCCAAACAATGAGCAATAGCTGCCTCAGCATCCTCACGGGAAATGTAAGAACGAGCTTCAGGTGCGTCAGGAAAGATATTCTCGGGCGGCCTGCATTGAATAACATTAATAACATTCAAATCCTCCCGATTCATGCGGGCGTTTCGGAGTGCGGAGTCCAGCCAGCGACCAGCTCCACCCGAGAAGGGCTTGCCTACTAGAGCCTCTTGCTCCCCTGGGGCTTCACCTACTAACAGAATATCAGCTGGCCCAATCTGGGGCTCGACCAGAGTGTTATTCGGAAACAGCCTGCACATTGGACAGCCTATGCAGCGATCATCTTCAGACACCTTCTTTAAGGGCACGTTTGCCTCTTTCTATTAGGCACTTAGGACAATAAGGATTGAAAATTTTATGTGCAGTGCTCGGACTCCAAGTTAATTGGGCTTTTAGTGCTTCCAAAAATTTAGGCTCAAAATAGATTTTAGGATTATTTATCT
>JAGWFS010000072.1 GCA_028867785.1 Nitrososphaerota archaeon | reverse complement strand
CCTTTATACTATGCGCTCCGGCCTATGCGGTTGGCTGGAAAGTATGGGCTGGTGAAGGCAGTGAATTATATCTATAGTGAAGGTAATAAATAACCTGACATTTTTTCTGTCATTCCCGAGGTTTTAATCGGGAATCCAGTATTAAAAACATGGATGCCCGATAGAAACATTCGGGCATGACAGAAATAGAGTAACCGCAAGTTATTTATTGCCTTTAGTATACAATCGGTGTAAGGTCGGCAATACCACAAAGGAGCGTCGTAATAGTTCACCGGAGGAAAAAGATTTGACAAGATAACAGGCCTGCCCTCATGAAAATGGGGGATAGACATGATATAAATAAATTAAATGGGGTATTCACTTGACTGATGTTGCTACTATATACTATATGTTGTATCTTTTCGGTTTTTGACCTCTCGTATGTTTAACTATTTTATCAAATGTTGTCGGTTCTATTTGTGTTGCATTTTGAAGAAGCCTGTAGAAAAGCTTGCCGCGATGTTTCGAGGTTCTCCGGTTGAATCTAAACGTATACTCATCAAGGTAATAATCCAACTGTTCGTGGCTTATGGCACCTTGATGGGTTCCCAAGAACCACCGTTTTAGGAGAGATGCTATCTGATGTACAAGTGGCAATGGATTTTCACCAACAGACGATCTCTGATTCGTAACATTATGCTTATACCCCAAACGAGTCAACTGATTATAACCACGCCATGCATCCGTGTGTATTGTGCTGCCAGGTTCAATGTTTTCTTGAATAAATGGATTAAGACTATCAGCAGAGGCGTCTGGCACTTGTTTGAGACGGATACGGCCAACACCAACCCCTTTATCTTCAACAGCAATAATTATCAACACTTTCCCCTCTGCACCTCGTCCTCTTTTACCAGGTTTTTCGCCACCATAGTAGGTCTCATCGACTTCTACTTCTTCAGACAGTTTCTCGCGTCCAGGCCTAACCATAGCGCGACGCAATTTATGCAACCATGCCCATGCTGTACGATAACTGCCAAGTCCGAGCATTCTTTTCAAACCCAATGCACTGGCACCATTTTTTTGCCCTGTCATCCACCAGATAGCTCGAAACCACAAAGTCAAAGACTTGTGCGTATCCTGGAATATGGTACCCGCGATGACAGACACTCTGTAATCACAATTGGCACAGTGAAACAATACTTCGCCAACTGTCCAGGCTTTTTTGCTGCCGCAATGCGAACATATAAAGCCATTTGGCCATCTCACTTGAAAAAGATAATCACGGCAGTCTTGCTCTGTAGAAAACCGAGTTTCAAACTCTGTAAGGGTTTTGGGATAATCTTCCATAGCCCCCACATACTACATCTTGGGGTAACATCAGTCAAGTGAATACCCCATAAAATTTTATTTTTCCCCACTAGATAATTCAGCAAGCAACGGTTTCATCTCGCTATCGATAGATGCCTTTTTAAATTCCTGCTTGTAAACTATATTCAACGTAGGATCAACAATCAATACCTTGCATTTGCTGTCCTCACCTCCAAGTGCCTGCGCCACAGCGCCATCCCAGTCTAAAAGAAAGGGGATTTCTTTTGAGGTTGGGTCCTGTCCTGAAATTTTTGCCTTCAGCACAGATTTTGGGACGAGCGGAGGTCTCTTCCTCAAATCCATGATTGAAATCATCTGCACCTTCTGATTCTCCTGGGTCAGCTTTTTTAACTCTGTCTTGCAATCGACCGCAGTTTGAAGGGTAGTTCGGCTTTGCAAAACCACAAGGGTTATTTTGCCTTCCATGTCAGATTGAGAATACTTCTTCGCCTGCGGGTCTTCCAGACTGAATGCCACAAACCTATTACCCACTTCTAAGCCAAATACAATAAAAGGAACTAACGGTAACACTACTATTACCGTTAAAAGCCATTGTATTTTATTTTTTTTCTTCATTTTAATTAGAGCTCCTTTGTTAATTTATTGAATTCATCAATTAAACTGCTGACTTTTTGGTGCTCATTATCATTTTCGGCTTTCTTAATATCTTCTGAAATCTTATTTAATTTATTTTTTAATTCTATATTTT
>JAGWFS010000071.1 GCA_028867785.1 Nitrososphaerota archaeon | reverse complement strand
CAGTCTCCCTGTGGCCCTCAATCTCCACCGAAGCCCCGTCGAGCTTCGCCAGCCCGCTCTCAATAAAAAGCCGAATCCGCTCGCCGTTCAGCATCGTCGCCGTCACCCGCCGCGCCTCCTCCCAGTTCTCAGCCAACGCCGCCTTCACCGCCAGCTTCTCCAGCCGCACCATCAGCGCAATTATCCGCTCCAACTGCCCCGCCCGCGTCGGATACCGCCCTATGTCCCGAAATATCTTCGCACTGATCGTCGCCGCCAAGCGCCCCAACTCCGAACGCTCCAGCGCCGTCATGTTCTCGGCCCGCTTCAGCCCACCTAACCGCCCCCACCGCTGCCACTTCGTCTCCTCCTGCCCCTCTACCGCAACGGCCCCGTTGCCCTTCTCCTCAGCCACAACTCCGTCTCCTACCCCCCTATACCTACCCCTCTATTAGCCATTTGTCCATTCAGCCTCTGAAGTAAACAAAAAAGAAAGAGCGAGGGGTAGTACACTGGGTTTTCAGAACCCAAGACCGCACAAACAGGGTGCCGGGCAAGGTATCCCCGCTAACCCTCGCAAATACCACGGATGTAGCGAGAGGCTGAGCTTCGCCCTGGACCTTGCGCACACCTTGCGCACACCGGACGAAAAGCACAGCAGAGTCAACGAGTTTTCAGCCAGCATCTGATTGATAATCAGATGCTAATTTCAGTCCCCTCCTCATCGGGGATCGGTTTGAAGCCACATGGGCGAGGCGCTTCTCGGGTGTCGCCTGACTGTGAAGACCCGCTTTGCGAGCACGCGCGCGACGAGCCGCCTCTGAGGTTAGAGCCATGAAACTGAGACAGACGATACAGACGATCTCACCGCGCGTCCACCCCATGTAACCATGCGCGCCAACTGTACCCGCCAGAAACGGCGCGAAAAGGTGCAGCATCACTCGCAACTCGCTAATCGCGAGGCAGACTGCGTAATACCGTGTAACCGTGTAAAACCTACACGATTTCTGCCGCGCCGAAAAACTCAAGTGTCACAAGGCTTTTTCGCCGTTTTCGCTGTTCTATCGTGTAAATCTTGCAAGTCCGCGAGGGTGCGGCAGGCAAAAACATCAACACAGTTGCGGATGTTATTGTGGCACGTGTGTTGCTTGTGTTACTGGTAGGTACGCGAGACGAGGAGGAACGACGATGACAGCTAACAAGTTTTGGTCACAACGAGTCAACGTACGAGACTTGCGGGGTGAGTTACGCAAGATGCGCAAACATGAAACATACGCGAACGAGGTTGACGAAATCGACGAGTGCCTTGCGCTCCTGCGCGGCAAACGCGGTCGATTGAATTTCATTGAGGCGGGTGCGTATCACTCGTACACAAACGTACAAGCGATTATGCAAATTGCCGGGAGCGCGGTGCTCTCCGCTGACGTGTACGACTAGGTCGAAAGCGCCCGCGATTTTCTAGGGTAGAGCCAGCGCTGATGAGACCGGGAGGGACCATGAGACAGAGCGACCAATACACCGTGCGCCTCGACCTGACCGACGACGAGCGCCGCAACCTGCGGGTGATGGCGGCGCGCCTGGACCTGACTATCGGCGCCATCGTGACCGAACTTGTGCGGCGGGAGCTGAGCGAGACCGAAAAAGTGGCGCGGCAATCGGAACGCGGAGCAGGACAATGACGAAAGAAGCAAATTTTTTCCGCCTCTCCGACGACCGCACTTGGCGCGAGGTACGCGACAGCGATGCTGCGCAGCTCGCTGATTCGGACGCGCATCGCTACGTGATAATCCGGGATAAACGTCAAACGGACGACGGTTGGCATGCGGCATTCGGTCCTCAGCTCAAATGCCCCGATTGCAAAACGCCATTGATCGGCGTAACCGCGAGTAGCGATTTCGCCCGCGAAATGGGACAAGGCCGCTGTCCCTGCGGGTCGTATTTCGTTATGAGGGACGGCGAGGTGGCGCGCGACCATTTTTACGAGGAAATGAGATACTACCGGAAACGGACTAACAACTAACAAACGCGGGCCGATGGCGCCAACCACCGACCCGCTGAACCAGCACGGAGGGATGTTCCATGTTGATCCGAGACGAGTATATCAGATTCGCAGATG
>JAGWFS010000070.1 GCA_028867785.1 Nitrososphaerota archaeon | reverse complement strand
ACGCTTGAATTGATTACTCTCACGACATATGTTCCACAAATAAAATCAACTCCTGAAAGTTAAGAATTGAGGTCTTCTATGAGTTCTTTTGCGTTTTTGAATTTTTTGAACTTTAGCTTTCCATCTTTGTAGAGCTTGGCAATCTTTAGCTCTTCAGGAGATAGTGTTTCATCCGTCCTTGGTTTTTGTTCAGATTTTGCCAATGGCTTTGTTTGGCCTTTGCTTTTAATCAAGTTTGTGGATATTTTCTTCAAGGATTTGCCTGTAGTCATGCTGTAATTTCCACCTTATTTTGCTCATGTGTCTCAAGAATCAAGAGTTGTCAGCCTCATATCCGTCAAGCTTGACAACTTCATAGATTCCAGTCCTGTTGACAAATCGGAGTCCTTTGGAATACATTCTGCCGCCATCTCCGTCTACTTGCGTGTAGATCTGGCCACTGATTTTCTCTGCGTATTTTTTTATCTCTTCGATGTTGGCTTGCCTGTCAAGTCCGAACTGCTTGTTTTTGATCCAAGGCATGTCATCGAATTCATCCAAGGTCAGTTCATCAGGGTATTGTACCATCAGGATTCGCTCCTGTGCAGATGTGGATGATTCAAGATGTCCTGAACCATGCCTGTGATCTCTTTTTCATCACAGTCATCAAGAGTCATTCCCTGTGAATGAATTTCGTTTATGGCTTTGCCATATGCGTTCAAGATTCGTTTGATGGTTTGTTTTGGCATCATTGACCTTGTGCCTCTTTGATCATTTTCATGGCCTCACTGAATTTGCAGGGCTTCCAATCTTGGATTAATTGTGCTCCATTGTCCAACAATTCTTCGATAGAAATGTAGCCCCATTCTGCAATTAAATCATCATGCAGGTTGGCGTACCCAAAGGCGGTGTTTGTTTGTTCATCAAGTTCTGCAATTAGCCAGTAAAAACCGATTGCAGGTATCTCGTATTTCTGATAGATTATTTTGTCCTGTGCTTTTGTTTGTTCTGTTTCATATAATTTTGGAATGTTTTCCATGTTTTTCTACCTCCTGTAAAAAATGGGTTTAGCATTGGCTGTCTATGATATTATCTGGTTAGTGGTGATGTCATACATCTTGTTTTAAAAAAAGATGTTGTGGAAATCCACGTTGTTCTATTTTTTTGTAATAGAAAATTTTTCTGCGAGCAGATATTTTTGGTAGTTGGTGTTTACCCAAAAGATGGGCAATCCAGCATTACAGAATTCTGTAATAATCACATGTCAAATCAGTGTAGAGTTGTGTTGTTTGTTGGATGTGGATTAAAAAAATGAAAGAGATTCTAAAATTGGTGGCGATGTTGCCAAATGACATATGCGGAGATTTTGTTTGTAAGCTGGTGTTGCTTGTGCATAAAATGTATTTTATTTATAAGGAGTTACGTCAGGCCATCTTGTTCATGTCCAAGATGGACATCTTTGGATTCTTTGCGTCAGTGTGTTTTTTCTTTTCAGACATTACAGAATTCTGTAATGGTTCACCCCGGCCAAAAAGTTCAGCAAACACACCAAGGTTCAGTTGTAGTTCAGAATTTTTTTCTACAATGAGTTTGAGATCAGAGCCAAATCTTTGAATCTTCTTGTTTATTCTACTTTTGAGTACAATCTTGTATGATTTAGAAACAGAATTTGGGTCATGAATGAATCTACGTTCAGATTTGGTCAACATTCCTGGGATGCAAGTTTGAACAGACCTAATGCATTGGACATTACAGGATCTTGTGGGACTAGGACTTTTTGTGAAAGTTTTGATTCAATGATATCTTTCATACCTGGAATCATTATGCCACCGCCAGATACAACAGTGGGCAAATGTTCCAAGTCCTGACGCATCCAGTTAAGATCATCAAGTAATGCATCTGCTAGCATCGCAATGAGCGGTTTTACTTCGGGTTTTGCAAAGACGTTACTATCAAGGTATGCCATTTTACCAAATCCAAGTTCAGTGCTTATCTCATTTACCGCGTGATGAATCGATATGCCCCTAATAGGTACATAATTCTTGAATGCTACAACTTCAGTTGTACCGTGGCCTATACTTACAACAATTGCTTCAGACAGATTCACGTCAACTAAGGTACCAAGCACTT
>JAGWFS010000006.1 GCA_028867785.1 Nitrososphaerota archaeon | reverse complement strand
AGTCGGACTCCACCACTAGGTTTGCCTCTGATACCAGCAGTGTCGGATACCTCTGCCAGTTTGTCTGATTCGTCTCTGAAGTAATAGCTGGCCTTGATGTCCATGCCATTCACTGCTGCCGAGACGCCGGGTCCGCCGGTTGTTCCTGCCGGAGCCAGACAGACGCGATCTGGAATCTCAAATGTACCTTGGAAGACACCCGAGCCTGCAGAAGTCTCAGTTAGGAAGAATCCTGATGCCGCAAGGCCTGTTGCAAATCTTCCTGGAGTGCCCGTGTTAGAATTGGCACCTCCCCAGCAAGAGGTTGTTATCTTGTTGGTAGGTACATCAGAGTTGGACCATCGCCTGTCCTGCTGGCCCCACTGGATATCAAACAGCATGCCAATTGGAGTACCGTCAGAGTATGTGCCAAGCCCCGCTTGACCTACCGTATCAGTTGCTGGATCTTGTGGATTACTCAACGTATCTACAGGAAGCACTGATGAGTATGTCACAACGAGGTCGTTGTCGGTATCGAGGTTTGGATCATTAACGGTGATTGTAGCAGTATCTCCTACCTCGTATGTCTTCTGGTCAAATGATACGGTTGGGGTATGCTTTGGGATGCCCTGCTGTGCGGAGAGGATGTTCTCGACACTATCAGCACCTACCAATTTGGATTTTACCTGTGGCGAGTAGGTACAGCCATGCACTGTTGTCATCTCGTCTAGGAGATAAGGATCAATCTTGGAACCGTCCAGTCCTACAGCTAATGGCATTCGAGTACAGTCAGGCAGGTAGAATGCAAAGAGGCCTTTTAGATTGTTTTTGACAGTCACGGTATAGTCTACCACCGTATAGTTGTCATCAAGGGTAATCGAGGTTTTGTTCGGCACTATAGATAGGTCAGACAAGTGAAATCTACTGGGATCTGATTGGTTTGCATCAGCTGGGATTATGGGAACAAGATTCCTTGTCTGGTTATGCAGAACAGATGAGAATTTTATGTAAAAGTGAGATACAGAGTTGGATTTCATCATGAGTAGATTAGAGGATACAAATCCATTTATCGGCATCACCGTCGCAAGAATGGCTAGCAAAAACCCAATGCTAATCATTGTCATGCGTAAATAGTTCATGTTTGAGAGGTGTTCGACAAAAATGATTTAAAAAACTGGCGTATATTTGTTCTGTATTTTTTGTTAAATTACGACATCACTATCTCAAAAAACCAATTAATTATCATTCATTATTTCATCCTGTAGCGAAGAGACAAAAGTTTATGTTGTGCTAAAACTTAACTGAATAAAAAGGGGAAAAAGGAGTTTTGGCAGCTACTCCTAATAGCTTACTGTCATTTTATGATGTGTCAAAAGCCCGTGTCTCTGCCGGTAAAACTATACTACGACCGCTCACACTGCCAATCTTACACCTACATAATGATTCTTTTTTCGCACTCGTATAATATGCGAGAAATAATCACATGAGCTTCAAGAGGACTCTTGTCAACTGATACCGTCTTGTCAAAATATTTCTTGACATCATCGGAAAACTGTCCCTTGGCAAAACCTCCAACCACAATACACGTGTCCCTGTCAGCTTCTTCTGCAAGCTGATGGTAGGAAGATGGAATTCCTTTGCTTGAGAGTCCAATTACATGTCTGGGCTTGATTTTTTTGACAAGATCTTCAAAACTCATCTTCTTTATCTCAAGCAGATTTTTTCCGTCCTCTTCTATCCTGCCTTTGGAATACAATTTCTCAACCACTCCTGCAAATCTGTGATATGACTTGGGCAGTCTGACTGACTTGTCCAAAAATATGACATTATCATCGATGGTATGCACAAAGACCTGGAGATTGTTTGTAAAATAGATGGGTATGTTGGATGCCTCAAGAAGGCAAAAGTGTATCAAATCAGGCCTACCTCGCTTTATCTCGTTTTTCATTCCCTTCATTGCAGCAAAATGCCATGAGACATCAAGCAGAATTTGGGATGGTTTTTTGTCAAGCCTCTTGGCTGATGCAAGAACAGAATTGTGTCTTTGAATCTCTTTTGGCACCAGCTCCAGTGCAGACTCTGCGATTACAAGCGACAGCAAGACTGTATTTTAAGGGCAGGCATTAATTAATCCACATGAAAGCAAGCTTGCGGGACCTCGTAATAGAAAGAATGCAAATCTTGATTCAAAACGCAATATCAAATGCGAGACGTGAACCTGAGCTTGCGCAAAGACAGGCAAGCTTGGCAAAGAGGCTGAGCACAAAGTATCGGGTCAGAATGCCTTATGAGCTTAGGATGAATTTTTGCAAAAAATGCAAAAAATTTATTGTTCCGGGATTTACTGCAAGAATCCGGCTGGGTAGATCTGATGTAAAGTCAATACGAATAACATGTCATTTTTGCAATCACACGTACAGAAAAATAATAAAAAAACAAGCTCCTTAGTGTGGTAAACCGGCAAGTTCGCAGAACCATTTATAAGACGAAGTTTGAATTTTTGAATTTATGGCAAAAGCATACGACGTACCGGCGGATTTATTGATTAACAGATTATCGGAGATTCTAAAAGGTGAGGAGATAACCGCACCCAGCTGGATCCCGTTTGTCAAGACAGGTTCTCATGCAGTAAAACCTCCGCATCAAACTGACTGGTACTATACAAGATGTGCCTCACTCTTAAGAAAAATTTACCTGCACGGTCCAATTGGTGTACAGGACCTACGAACAATATATGGAGGTACAAAACCATCTGGATATGGCGGAGCACACCACAGGGATGCCGGCGGTGCAATAATTAGAACTGCCATCCACAACCTGGAAAAACTGGGCTATCTTGATAAGGTGGAAGGAAAGGGAAGAACAATTTCTCATGACGGAATGAAAAAAATTGATCGTGTATCAACCGAGATACTAAACGAACTTGTTGCAAAAAACCCAAACCTAAAGAAATACTCCTAGTGGTTTTATGAGCAACCGAGATCCAAGTGACGAGAAAAATCCTACCGACGCTGAAGTTACAGCCATGAAAGAGCAGGCACTGCGATCTCTTCTTGCGCCGGAGGCAAGGCTGAGGCTGAACAATGTACGAATGGTAAAGCCCGAGCTTGCCGCAATGGTGGAAAACTATCTTTTAGGAATGGCATCCCAGGGAAGGCTGCGCAACCAGATATCAGACGATCAGCTAAAGCAGATCCTGCTTTCTATCCAGCAACCAAAGCGCGATTTTAAAATAAATCGAAGATAGCACCCGAAAATATATTAGGGGTAAATCAGTCGAAACCATCTATGAAAGCAGTTGTCTATGAAAAATATGCTCCAAATGACGATTACAAATCAATCCTGCAGGTAAAAGAAGTCCCAGACCCAAAACCAAAACCAAACGAGGTTGTCTTTAAGGTAAAGGCAGCAGCATTAAACTACAACGACATCTGGGGAATGAGGGGCCAGCCGGTAGCAGTACCGTTGCCACACATCTCTGGTTCTGATGCTGCAGGCGAAGTAATTGCAGTCGGCGAAGATGTTACAGGCTTCAAGGTTGGTGACAGGGTTGTTTCTCACTCTAACATGTCTTGCAGAGTATGCCAGGCATGCACTGACGGACGCGAATTTGACTGTACAAAGAGAACCATCTGGGGATTCCAGACAGGACCTCTCTGGGGTGCATTCTCAGAGATCACTCACCTGCCAGAAGTCAACGTGGCAAAGATTCCCGACGGTGTAAGCTTTGAGGAAGCAGCAGCTGCTTCAATGACAATACTTACTGCATGGCACATGCTGGTAGGCAGGGCAAGAATCCGACCAGGACAGACAGTGCTTATAATGGGAGGAGGCTCTGGTGTGGGCAGCTTTGGAATCCAGATTGCAAAACTTTACAATTGTACTGTAATCTCAACTGCAAGCGGAGACAAGCTTGACAAGCTAAAGCAGCTTGGAGCAGACTTTGCAGTGGACCATAGAAAAGAGGACTGGAGCAAGCAGGTAAGGGAGATTGCAAAGCCATATGGCGGAATTGATATTTCATTTGATCACATTGGCCAGACCCACTGGAACGCACAACTCACATTGCTAAAGTATGGCGGAACTCTGGTTTCATGTGGGGCAACCACTGGATATGACGCAAAGACCGACCTCCGACACATATTCTTCAAGGGAACAAACATCCTGGGATCTACACAGGGAACCAAGGCAGAGCTAGAGCAAGGCCTGTACTGGATGGGCAAGAAGAAAATAAAGTCCATAATTGATTCCACGTACAGCTTTGAAAACGCTGCAGAAGCACATACAAAGATGCTTAACGGAAAAGGACTCTTTGGCAAAATCTTAATGAAGCCCTAGTCCAACCAATTTTATGTCAAGACTCTTGCGCAGTCTTTTGTTTGTACCCGGCAACAATCCGCGTTTCTTAGAAAAGGCAAAGACACTTTCTGCAGACATTATCTGCTTTGATCTTGAAGATTCGGTACCTCTTGAGGAGAAGAAATCTGCAAGAAATCTAGTCAAGGGTGCGCTGGAAAGACGCTCGGACTATCAAGCTGAAATCTATGTCAGGACAAACTCCCCAGTGTCAGGACTGGTAAACGATGATCTTGCTGCAATTGTTCAAAAGGGAATAGACGGCATTGTAGTTCCCAAAGTCAATAATGTAGGCGAACTAAAAAAAATAGAAAATACACTGGCAGGCCTGGAAAAGAAGCGAAAACTAAGGCCGATAGAACTGATGGCCTCAATAGAGTCTGCTGAAGGCGTTGTAAATGCCTATCAGATTGCATCATCCAGCAAACGCGTATCGGCACTAGTATTTGGTGTCTTTGACCTGCTCAATGATCTGGGAGTAGAGTATACAAAACAGGCAGAAGGTGCAAGATATGCAAGGACAAAGATCCCAATTGATGCCAAGGCTGCAGGAAGATATGCTTTGGATGCAATATGGCAAGACCTAAACGACGAGACAGGCCTTGAGCAGGACTGTGTTGCGGCAAAAAACCTGGGATATGCGGGAAAGACCATCATCCACCCAAACCAGGTTCAGACCGTGCACGGGGTGTTTCATCCCACAAACTCTGAGATCGAGTGGGCAAAAAAAGTAATCAGCGCATACGAGTTGGCAAAGCAGAAAAAGAAGGGGGCAACAAAGGTTGAGGACAAGATGATAGACGAGGTTCACTACAAGCGAGCAAAGGCGCTGCTTGCCTCTGCCAATTTAGAAACAGGATGAATCCAGTCCCTTCACGATTTGATCGGAAGATTCGCATCACCTTAGGCAAGGTCTGGCGGTTTGGACGGATTCGTACCGGAGAAATATCCATGATGTCAATAAAAACACACTCCATGTTTTTATTAAAAATCATGACCGTGTCAAGAATGTATCATGCTTCAAAAAAGAATTCAGACTATACTCTTTGTTGCAGCGGCACTGTTGTTTCTATGTGTCAATCCTGCACTTGATGCGCATGCCCAGGTGGCGCAGGCAGGCGAGCAGACTGTGGCAGTCTATGGCAGTGCGGCAGAACAGGTAAGGCCTGATACGGCAACGGTATGGTTTGCAGTAGAGACAACCAACAAGACAGCAGAGTGAGCACTTGATTCAAATTCCGCAATCACGCAGAATGTCATATCGGCACTTGAACGGGTCGGAGTAAGCCAGAGCGAGCTTAGTACGACAGTCTTTAACATGCAGCCGATTTATAATGGCAAGCAGTATGGCCCGCCAAGCGGTAACCTTACAGGATACATGGTAACAAACACGATCCAAGTATCAAGTACCAGCCTTAACAGCACATCAGGCTGGATAGATACGGCAGTAAAAGCCGGCGCGACAAGGGTAAACAATGTACAGTTTAGCATATCTGACACTGCCATGAAGACCATCCAGGACGGCCTTATCAAGGCCGCAATCGCAGACGCGCGTGAAAAAGCAGATCTTGCAACATCTGCAACAGGCATGAAGGTGATTCAAGTCAAGACCATGAACGTCAATATAGGATCATTCTATGGGCCACAGTCAATGCCACAGGGGGCGTCTTTGAAGAACAGCTGGGACTTGCAAGGGTTGCCGCAATGGGACCGGCCGTTCCGATAATTGGCGGAGAGCGCGAGGTCAACGCCCATGTGAGCATAATCTATCTTATCGGACCGCAGTACTAGACGAGAATCAAGATGAAAAATAAATGAGGAGCCATCTGAAAGATTATGCAAAAGATCCTTTCATTCTTGCATCTTCTCTGCAGATTTGATTATATCCTTTGGCGATATGCCATCACCGCGTATTCGATGAACATAAATCATGACTAGCCCATAAAGTCATGTCGATTAATGTTCACTGGAATTATTGAAGGGTTGGGCAAGATAGAAAGACTTGACAAGAACACAAGGACTCGCAGCGAGGCAAGAATGAAAATAAGTCTTGGCAAGCTTGCAAGGGGGCTCAGGATAGGGGACAGTGTTGCGATAAACGGGGTGTGTCTCACGGCTATTAACATCACGAAAGGTACTGCCGAATTTGAAATGATTGGAGAGACAATGAAAAAAACCAACCTTGGGTCGTTGGGAAACGGCAACAAGGTAAACATCGAGCGAAGCCTCAAGGTGGGAGACAGGCTGGAAGGACATTTTGTACTTGGACACGTTGACGGGTCGGGAACAATTTTAAAAATAAACAAGCAACCCAATCAAGTGCAGCTGTGGATAGAACTTTCAAAGGAACTTGCAAGATATGTAGCTAAAAAAGGATCTATAACAGTTGATGGCATAAGCCTGACAGTGGTTGACAAAATAAAAAACAAGTTTTCAGTTTCTATAATACCTCATACGATGAAAGTGACAAACCTCGGACTGAAAAAAATTGGTGACAAAGTTAATATTGAAACCGACATCCTTGGCAAGTACATCTTGTCTGAAAACTAAATCTTTACCACTTTTGTGGTAGCAACCAATTCTGTAGTAAGATTTATAATTATAATTTCAAGCTGATTACTCATGTCCTTGGAAGAAGCATTGTCCTCGCTGAGAAGAGGGGATTTTGTCCTGCTTCATGACGGAAATACGAGGGAAAACGAGGTGGACATGGTTGTTGCAGCCGACTTTGTTACTCCGGAGCACATTGCCAGAATGCGACAGGACGCAGGAGGACTCGTATGCCTTTCAATTAACCACGCCTTTGCAAAAGATCTGAATCTGAGCTACATGCATGACATACTTTCTAGCTCGCAAAGCGTTGATGCCGAGTCTAAAAAGATGATCATAGGAAAAGCGCCGTACGGCGACAGACCGTCGTTTTCAATATCAATTAATCACAAAAGCACCTATACCGGAGTAACAGACAGGGACAGGGCATTGACAATGTCAGAGATTGCAAAGCTGTACAAAAGTCAGGACAAAAACAGGAAGGAAATATTCAATTCAAGTTTTAAAACACCGGGACACGTGCCGGTTCTTCTTGCATCAGAAGGACTATTATCAAGCAGGCTGGGACATACTGAAATGTCGGTTTATCTGGCCACTCTTGCAGGCCTGTCCCCTGTAACTGTCATCTGTGAGATGTTAGATTCGGAGACATATGGAGCACTATCTGCTGAAAAGGCCAAAGAATATGCTAGGCAAAATGCCATGCCATACTTTGATGGCAGCCAGCTTGTAGAATACGCAAAGGAGCATTGATCTTGAATATAGCAATTGTTGTATCGGAATTCAACGGTGAAGTAACCTCAAAAATGCTTGAAGTTGCACTAGACAAGGCAAGATCTCTCAAGATGAATGTAATTCATACCTGCAAGGTACCTGGCGTGTTTGATATGCCGATTATAATCGATGCCCTGCTAAAAAAGAAAGAGGTGGATGCTGTAATAACACTTGGTGCAGTGATAAAAGGGCAGACAAAGCATGACGAGCTAATTGCGGGCGTTGCAGCAAAGGCAATAACCGAGCTATCATTAAAATATCAGAAACCAGTCTCGCTTGGAATAACAGGCCCGGGCATGAGCGACAGGCAGGCCCATCAAAGAATAAGGCCTGTTGCGGAAAGGGCGGTTGAGGCAGTACAAAAAATACATGATGAACTAGGGAAGATTTGAGATGATCCAGCTTACCATAATAAAAATTACGGGATACGGACCTTGGACCCTGACTCTGGGAAGCGACAGGGAGCACAGACTTCAGATGCTCCAGGCATCGCTGTACCAGGAGATTCAAAACCTATTTTCAGAAAAAAACTGCTTGGCCTTTCCCAACAGGTTTGACGAAATTTTTGTCGTAACAAACGGACTTGCAGTAAAGGATCACGTGGAAATTCAAGAAAAGCTGGCCAAGTCATTTGATCTGGGCCTGTCCATGACAATAGGTCAGGGAAAAACTCCTTTTGAGGCAAACTCGAACGCAGATAACGCACGAAGAATGAAGGTTATACTTGACAAGGAACACAATATTTTCGGGCAGCCGCTGCAAAACGGTGAGGACCTGGTACAGATAATACACATGGATGTGGACGGCTCGACATCAATCTCGGCCAAGAAATCGCCCTATGAGATTTCGTCACTAATAATCAGCCTGTATTCTGACATGTCGGAATTTTTTCTAAAGAAGAACTCTCTTGCATTCTTTATGGGAGGGGATAACTTTATGATAATTAGCTCTCAAGTCGAGAAAGAAAGCATTGCCAGATTTCTTGAAATAATAAAAGAACAGCATGGAATATCGTTCAACTGTGGAATAGGCACGGCAAGGACGGGCCGCGATGCTGCAAGGATGGCAACCAAGTCGCTTGACAAGATACGGGAGATGCGCGATTCCGGCAAAGACGAACAGCGAATTCTTGAGCTTACATGTTAATACGAAATGTTAGTCTTCTTTACGGCAGGGATCTGGACTATGTTGTCAGGACAAATGTAAGAATTTCCGGCAAACGGATTGGGCAGATAGGAAAAGACCTGACGCCAAGCAGGAGGGAGCAAACACTTGACTGCGAGGGCCTCCTGATGATGCCCGGATTTGTCAACTCGCATACTCACATTGGGGATTCGATAGGAAAAGATGTTGGAATCGACTCTGATGTAGAGTCAAAGATTCATCCTGTAAGCGGGTTCAAGCAAAGGATACTGAAAAATTCCGAAGCCTCCCATCTTGTGAATTTTGTCCGAAGTTCCTGCATTTCCATGGTGCGAAAAGGGATAACCACCTTCATTGATTTCAGGGAGGGAGGACTGGAGGGAGTCCGCATGCTAAAAAAAGCGTCGTCTGGAATTCCGATAAGGCCTGTAATCTTAGGCAGAATAAATTACTACCAAGATTCAAAATTAATCAGGCAAAACGCCCCACTGCCAGGATCGCAGAAATCCGATCTTGCAGACCTGTTGAAAAGCTGCGACGGCCTTGGAATAAGCGGTCCAAACGAGTTCAGCGGCTCTGCACTAAAACACTTTGCAGTACAAAAGACACTGCGTGCAATCCACTCTGCAGAGACAGAAGAGAGCAATAACATATCCAAAAGGACAACCGGAAAAACCGAGACCCAGAGGGCCCTGCTTGCAAAACCCAATCTGCTTGTGCACATGACATACGCATCAAAAAATGATCTGTTGCTTGCGGCCAGAAATGGGGCAAACATTGCAGTCTGCCCGCGCGCAAACGGGGCCCTTGCAGAGGGAATACCCGATGTTAACCTGATGATGAAGGCAGGATGCAATGTAACAATTGGTACCGATAACGTAATGGTAAACTCCCCTGACATGTTCAAGGAGATGGATTATCTATGGAAAGTCTCTATGGGCATGAATAAAATCCGAATACCTCCAAAATCTATACTACAAATGGCAACGGTTAACGCCGCAAGAATATTTGGCGACAAGATAGGAGTAATTCAAAAAAACAGTTTTGCGGATTGTATCTTTGTGGAAAAACATTCGATTGATCTGGAACCGATGCACAATCCTCATGCAGCCATTGTGCATAGAATGTCTGAGAATACGATAAGGGCAGTCATGTTTGAGGGGGAGATGGCGCATGGCAAGATCTAGGCCCTATGTGATACTCGGTGCAGCCATGAGCATAGATGGAAAGATAGCCACGCGCACAAAAAAATCGCGACTTTCTTCCGACAGAGATCTCATGCGTGTGCACAAGCTTCGTGGCAAGGTAGACGCCGTACTTGTTGGAAAAAACACTGTACACGTGGACAATCCCTCTCTTACTGTCAGACATGTCAAAGGCAGAAATCCTGCTAGGATAGTCCTGGATCCTAGAGCAACCATCCCGCTCAACTCAAAAGTTGTAAAGACATCCAATGCCATTCCAACAATGCTAGTTGTATCTGATATGGCATCACCAAGGAAAATATCGCTTTTTGCAAAAAAGGGGCTGCAAGTAATCAGATGTGGCAGAACCGGAATTGAGCTGAAGAAGCTGTTGTCAATACTGTCAAGACAGGGAATCAAAAAAATACTTGTCGAGGGGGGAGGGACAACCAACTGGCATTTTCTGAAAGAAAAACTAGTTGATGAGATTCTTGTAACCGTGACTCCCTACATTGTGGGTGGAAAGGGTGCTGTATCTCTGGTGGAAGGACATGGATTTGACAGCATATCGTATTCCTTCAAGCTAAAACAGATCAAAAAGATGGACAACGAAATAGTTCTGCGCTATGTCCTCTAGTGTTTCAAATCGTCTCGAAGCTGGTCAATTTTTCCCTGCAGGGATTTCTTCAACTTGTCATTTTTTGACAAGTTCACAAGCTTTCCGCATGTAGGACACTTGAAGGAAAGGTCCAGGGCCTTCTCAAAAGTGAGCTTCTGGCAGTCCATGTTTCCACAGTGGTAGAAATCTGCGGAATTTTCATAATCTAGCCTCTGTTGCAGTCTTTCGACAATCTTCTTCTTTTGATTTTCAATAAAATTGTCCACTTCGTCTTTTCTTGCTCGCCATCTGTATACGAACCAGCCCTTCTTTTCGTCCTTCACCCTTATTCCGGTTATCAGGGCTTTTCCAAAAAGATCGTAGAGCACTTTTCTTACAATGTTGATCCTGAGACCTGTAGAACTTGCAATCTCCTCATCTGTTGCATCCTCTGTATTTAGCAGAGATCTTGCTACTTTGAGATACTCGTCACCGCCAATCAGGGCAGCTATCTTTACAAAAGGATCTTCATGCTCTACATTCATTCAAAATCTCCCTTCCCATCTCCATATTTAATCAGTGGTTTAAACCCTAGGGTTTTAAATAAAATAACTTTAAAAAAGAAAAAGTAGGCGTTTTAGCCCATTCATGAGGGATCTAGGATACTGTTTACCAGATTTGATTTACCCCATGCAAGGCACCGGCTATATTATTCGGGATCCTTTGGCCTTTATTGGTGCCATGTGATTATTTTATCAAGAAAGTAATTGCTAAAAATCAAATTCTTTTCAATTTCTCCAAATATGATCCAGACACGGGCTTTTCACATTATAAAATGATCACAAGGTGGTCTGGGAGAACCGAATTTCTATTTTTTAGAAACCAGTAGAGAGTTTGATATATCTTGGGCGTCAAGCAGCAATTGGGATGCTTCAGATGATGATATCTTCTTTCCCGCCTGTGCGTTTACTTCATTGATGAATGCGTTTAGTTGGTTCGTTGCAGTTTTGTTGTCGTCTGAGTTTATAGAGGATAGAACAGCTGCAAGCTTCGAATCAAAGCTGTTTGCCTGGCCGCCAGGTAGACTCATGCCGTTAATGATACTAGTAAGTTTTTGCGTTGCCTGTGCCGGTGTCAGCACTGTTATCCAGAAAGATTTTGCGGCGTTATTTCCTGCATCGTCAGTTGCAATGCAAGAGACGATATCTTGCCCAAATCCAAATTGCGAACCAGACGACGGGGTGCACAATGCACTGCTTGGCTCATCATCGGTTGCATTTGCTTTTGGATAGCTTACTGTGGCACCGTTGGGGTTTGTCGGAAATACGGTCATGTTGTCAGATACAACAAGAGTTGGTGGGGTTATGTCGTACTTGAAAGTAACTGTCGAACTGCCACGGTTTCCTGCCTTGTCAAGACAACTTCCTGAAAGTGAAATCAGGGGGCCGTCAGGACCTGTATAGCTTGTATTCGGATCACAAGAAGCAATACCGCTCAGGTTGTCTGTACCGCTCCATTGTATTGCAACGGGATGATTGTACCAGCCGTTATGGTCAGGCAGTCTAGACAGAGTTCCAGTAGTGACAGGAGGAGTCTTGTCGATATTTATTCCAGAGACAGTATATGATGCAGAGTTTCCTGCATAATCGGTAGCAGTTCCGGCGACTTGCTGATTGGTACCTTCTGTAGAAACTGTGGTATCTGGTGTTACGCTTGCAACTCCTGACATCGAATCAGATGCTGTGAAATGTACGATGACTGTAGTATTGTACCAACCATACGAGTTAGCCGGGACTGTAGGCCCTCCAGTAATTGTAGGGGGAGTTGCGTCATAGTTTATCAGTACGCTACCTGTTCCAACGTTTCCAAAATTGTCTGTGCAATGTCCTATCTCGTTTGCTCCCTTTGCATCAGGTCCTGAATATATTGTGGGTGGATCGCAAGTGCTTATGCCATCTACTGGATCATTGCCAGTCCATGCAATGCTGAGAGTATGGTTGTACCAGCCATTTGCGTTTGCAGTCATATTTACAGTGCCAGATACCGTAGGAATTGAAGTGTCTATGCATGGTCCTTGTATGGAAATGTCCCAACATGACGTGATTGTTTGGCCTAGAGAGCCATCAGGATTTTGCAAGGTAAACGCTGTAGAGATTTTTCCATATTGGAAGCTGATGATTTCAGATGGGGTATTGCCTCCTGATGAGACGACATATCTTGAGATCATCACATTGTTTAGGGTGATATGGTTATAGGTAAATTCATGACCGTTCACAGTCTTTGTTAGAAATAGTTCCACTGTTGGGATGGATTTTCCTGTGACTAAATCATTGACAAGAGATGTAGATGATCTGTCCATGAATTTTGTGATTTGCATGTCATCAAAAGTAGTCTTTCCTGACTCTACTGTGGCAGCAGATACTACAGGATTATTTTCTTCTCCGAATTGCAGACCTGAGATCTCAATTTGATTTTCATGACCACTTACGGTTGAATCTCCGGGAATGGAATCAATCTTGAGAAACAAAGCTCCTTGCGCATCATGTATTGTAAAACAAAGAGATGCCAGAAAAATGCCGGCAAGCAGGTACTTGATCAAATTGCATCAACCGTTAGAGAATGCAGAAATTGAAACTCGATCATCTCATCGTAAATTTGCCTAGTTAATTATGATGGTGTGTTTAATGCTAGATCCCACGAGGCAACGCCGGGGGAAGCCAGTGTTCCATCTGGATTTGTTGTTGAAAACTCAAACTGAATCTTTTGAAAATTCAAGCTAAGATTTTCAGTGGGGGCATCAACACCGGCTGAGACAGAATAGGATGAAATTATGACATTTGTTAGAACATAATGTGCATATGTTTGGAGGAGTCCGGAAGGAGTTGTTTTGGCAAAGTAGATGTCGACTCGAGGTATGACTGTCCCGCCAGCAACGTCGGTAAATATTTTGGGAGATGTACCATCCATTGATTTTGTGACTACGATAGGTTCAAAGACTGTTCTGCCCGAACTCTGGCCAGTGGCAGGGTCTATCTGATGTTGAATTCCGAACTGGAAACTTTGTAATTCTATATCACCCGGAAATTCTTTTGTTTTACTATCTCCAGTTACACCACTAATTTTCATAAAGATTGGATCGGAACCAGAAGTATCAGTTGCATAAGAGCTTGAGGTTCCAGCTACAATCAATCCAAGTGTTGCAGCAAGAATTATTGAATATTTTATGATTCCTCTCATGACCATACCTGTACAAAATTGCAGAATATTGCCTTATAAAAGATTAATCATTATAAGATCTGATGTCTTGTAAATCCTCACCCTAGCGCCCTGACTTCACAACTATCGCTCCAAGTTCAAGATTATCTTACAAAAAAGTTGAGGTTATTCAGCGTGCATCGACAGATCTCGTGGCTTTATTCATTACTCTTTTTCCCTTTTTCGTAGGGATTATCTCACGCTGTGCATTGGAGTGTTTTTTCTGAAACTGCTTTCCATCAAGTATCCTGTCAAGCAAGATGGCCAGCGCGGATATCTCGGAATGGGGCTGGTTTCCTATGGCTACGTTATAATCGGCAAAATCATACACCTCCCTTGGGACCTTTTCGGCACCGACTACGACCAGTATCCTCTCCTCGCTTCTCAGACCGGCCTCTACAGAACTGATGTTTTCTCCATACATTGTAAGATGAACAATCTTGTACGAGTCAGATTTTTTTGATTTGAGAACTTTCTTCCACTCTTCTATTATCTCTACTTGAAAGTCGCTTCCCCACATCCGGTTTACCTTGGAAATGGTGTCTTTGATTTCTGGATTGGCGTCATACATCAGTATCTTTGATGCACCAAACGCTCTTGATACCAGCGCAACATGGGTAGTTACCCTGTCGTCCCTCACAAGCCTCTGGCCTATTCGTAGAACTTCAATCTTCATAGTTGATTTCTATTTTTTGTTTTATTGTGTTTTTCTCATCCAGTATGGGTTGATTCTCAAGAATGTGATAGGTCAGGTCTTTCAGGGATGAGATATTCTGTCCTGTTACTGCTGACACTGCAAGCCACTTTTTATTCTCCCCAAAACCAAGAAGACTCGCCTTTTCAGCTGTCTCTTCTTCTGAAACGAGATCTGACTTGTTTAGTGCAAAAATTATCCTGTCTTGGTTTACCCCGATCTCATCCAGGGTAGATACACAGCTTTTGAACTTTTTCTTCAGTTCAGGGAAGGGATCGCTTGCATCTATTACAACCATGACAATGTCTGTGTAAACCAGCTCCTCAAGCGTGGACTTGAATGCCTCAATCATGTATGCAGGAAGCTTGCTTATGAATCCGACAGTATCAGATATCAGTATCTCCAAGTTCCGAATAGCTATCTTTCTTGTGGTAGTTGAGAGGGTGGTAAAGAGGTTGGGGCTTTCTTCTTTTTGCTCCCCCGTCAGTGTGTTAAACAGCGTGGTTTTTCCTGCAGATGTATATCCTGCAAGGGAAATGGTCTTAAATCCAATCCTTTTTCTTGCCTGTCTGTGAAGCTCGCGCTGCTTTGATGATTTGGCAAGCTTGGCCTTGGTACCGTTCATCCTGTTTTTTATGTCGTTGTGGTAGACATCAACTTCGAATTTTCCGATGCCCATGAATCCGGGTTGTTCTCCCATCTTTGCAAGCCTTACACGTTCTTTGGCCCTTGACATTTCGTATCTCAGGTGTGCCATCTTCACCTGCAGCATTGATTCTGAACTCCTGGCCCTGCGCTGAAAAATTTCCAAGATGAGCATTTCCCTGTCTAGAATTTTGGTTTTTATGGCAGAAGCTAGATTATAATTCTGGCTGGGTCTTAGTATTTCATCATAAATCACGACATCTGGCCTTAGCGAACTGACAAGCTCTTTGAGCTCGTCAACCTTTCCTTCTCCAAGTCCAAACTTTGACTTGTTGAGAAATTTCTGTCGTATTACTTTTTTCAAGTCATAACCTGCCGCATCACAGAGGGCTAGCGCCTCCTTTGCCACATCCTCTCTTTCATATGTAATCAAAATGGCAGAATCTCTCAATGTGTACTGTCACCCTCTTCGTATCTTATTGCTTTCGCAGGCTTTTTTCTATAGTCATATTCATGACGATTTCAGCAATATCGCTTGCATATTCCGCAATCCTGCGTATGTTTTCGTTCATACGCCTGACACGATATACCTCCTCGTCGTCCCTTATTGATTTGATGCTGTCCAGAATCTTCCTCTCGTACTTGGAAATTTCTACGCTCTTTTCTACCGTCGTTTCTGCCTGATTGAAGTCCTTCTTAAAAAGGGACAAGCATGATTCATCTAGCACTGCCAGCGCAAACGTGTTCAGTTCCTGAATGGGCTCAAGCACGGATTTTTTGATGGGTTTTTTAAACTCCAAAAGATCCTTGGCTAATTCTGTTGCGTGGTCCCCGACCCGCTCTATGTTTTTAACAATTAGCCTGTATCCAAGACAATGATGCGCATTTTCTATGCCCATCTCTTTTAGCATGTGTTCGTTTTGAATTGCAATTTTGAGCTGTCGTATTATGTAAAAACTGAACCTGTCCACCTCGTCGTCACTGTCAATCACTTCCTTTGCCAAGTCATAGTTGGCCTCTCCCAGTGCAAGCAACGCGTCATTTTGCATGGATTTGGCAATTATCAGCATTCTCTTCAAGGCGCCGTCGACTGACAACTCGAAGAGGTTTATCAGGACCTGGATGGTAAGGCCTTCTGTAGAATCTGCAACGATTTCTGTGCCCATCAAAATTCCCTTCACCGCATTTTTTACGGCGTTTCTCTGGGTCGGCTTTAACCTTCCGAGTTTTGGTTTTACATTTATGATGTTAAACCCAAGAAGATAAAGCGATATGAGCTTCCTGATGATTACGGCCCCCTCGTCATCTGGTTTTATTTCAATAGTTGCATCCTCGGTAATCACAGGCTTGTTGTGATGCTTTAGCGGAGCAATCTGTAATGTGGAAACACCCTGTCGGACCACGGCTACCTGATCTCCCTGTCGCAGTCCCATGTCAGTAATCCATTGTTTTGGCAATGAGACAATATAGGAAGACTTGCCGGTAAACTGTATTTTTCGCATTTCCTCAATATTTCCCATACAACATATGCTGTTGTCAATTCTATATAGTTCTTCGGATTAACTATATAGTAGAGAACCTATTGTAAAAATAAGGGCCTGACAGGTTACTAGCTTGAGAGATGGATTCCCTTCTGAAGATAAAACATAACATTGACGCTCTCTTTGGGCCTGGCGTATCAAAGCATCTACCAAAAAACGTACGATTCACCTACTCGAAAAAAACAGGCAGGATACAGCACGTATATCGGGATGATGTGCTGTTGTGCACGCTGAGAATAGACGGCGGGCTTGCAATAACCCCAAACTTTGCCCAGATGCTCATGAAAAGCAAGAAGTTTCGAGAAAACTGCGTAGAGATAGACGACGATTCAAAGCCATTTGTAGAAAGTGGCAATTCTGTATTCTGTAGTCACGTCACATGGTGCGGCAAAAACATCTTGGTTGGCTCTGATGTGCCGGTTTTGCATGGAAACAAAGTGATTGCCGTAGGGAGGGCCGTAGTTTCATCAAAAATGATGCGTTCCTTGAAGAGGGGGGCTGCTGTGAGGATCAGGAATAGCTTAAAAAGTCCAGATTGAGGTAGGATGAGTAGAAAATGATGCGTGGCGGAAACCGCGAAATGCGTAGAATGCTGGACAGGATGGGCTTGGAAATGAAGGAACTGAGCAACGTCCAGGAGGTTATAATCAAGACAGACACAAAGGAGATTATAATTGCAAAACCCGCAGTCACAGAAATGAAGGCAAAAGACAACTCTATTTTTCAGGTAATAGCAGAAAGCTATGAAGAAAGAGAACTAGAAGTACCTGTATTCAGCCAGGAAGACATTACTCTTGTAGCACAGCAGGCCGGCGTCTTCCCGGAAGAGGCAACCAAGGCACTAATCGAAGCCAAGGGTGATCTGGCCAGGGCAATACTGTTGTTGACAACTAAATGATGCCCTCTGATCAACAACAACGCACAAACAAACTTTAAATTTTCAAAGAAGGAAGTTTAACCATAGCATATCAAACCCAAAACAACATTGCGGTCGCAACTGTGTACGGGAGATCTTATTTTAAATTTGTAAATACCCTGAAGAACCTGAAATTGGACTATGATTCTGTCCTGCCTGAAGAAGTCACAATCTCTGACAAGAGATTAATTCTAACAACTGTCCGGGAATCATCCAAGATACCGACTGGTCTTGTTCTGTTTGATGATGAATTTGACTATGATCCCGCCATAGTAAGAGGCAAGATAGTAAAAAAATTAGAATCAGGAATCCACCGCAGCTCTCTGGTAATAGGGATTGATCCTGGCAATAGGATAGGGCTCTCCGTGTTTTATTATGAAAAAGAGATAGAGAGCTCGATATACACATCAGTTGACGATCTGATCTTGCACATTGTAAAAATTCTTGTCGGGCTGAACGCCGAGCGCAAAGTCGTCAAGGTAGGAAACGGTAACATGGAGATTGCAAGACAGATAGCCACTTCTTTAAATCTCCATTTTTGCTCCCATTTTGAGCTGGAATTTGTCGACGAGCGAAGCACATCACTTAGGGTGAAAAATTACAACAAGCGCGGAATACGCGACAAGATATCTGCACGGTACATTACCCAAAGGGAGGGATATCGTCACCTTGTCCTGCCACTTTCAAGAATAGGTTGAAAAAAATCGTAAAAGTGATCAAGAATGCTTAAATATCTGTTTGAAAAAATTGTCAAAAATTCGAAAAAATTTGATTTTTGAAAGAGCATACATATTTATAGAACATTTTTCAGTTTTTCCTGAAAACTGTTGATCCTATCATGGCAGACCATGTGTAATTTTTATAAAAATTAATGAGTTAAATTATAGAAATTTCTGATCCATGCTTAAATCATACTAATACTATAATAAAATTACACAAGGTGTAATGACAGAATATGACATGTAAAGGAATATGCACAAGATACAAGGCGCAAAAGCCAGTAGGTACGGGACGTTACGCGTCAGGACAAAAAAGATGTCAAATTTGTGAGATCTTCATCAAATGGGAAGGTCTTTGGTGTCCATGCTGCGGATACAGACTCAGAACTAAACCACGAAACCTCAAGTACAAGGCAAAACTACGTGCTAGAGTTGAAGCTGATCAACTAGAAGCGATAGCAATAAAGGCGTAGCACAGCTGACGTAAGCTGATGATATCGCAGGTCGGTTACAGAAAAAAAACCGTCACAGTGGATCATCGGGAGTTCTTGGTACAAATAGTTCCCTTCGACAATGGAAATTTTATTTCTGTGACCGAAGGCGCTGAAAAAATTGGAACGCTTGTTGTTTCAATTGGTTCTGTAGGTCGAACCAGTACTGCTACAGTAATACCGTCAAAATCTGAGACAATTTTTCTGAAAATGGTTTCGGAGAGGGTGGCATCAACTATAAACGGAATCTGTATTTTTTCATTAAACATACAAAAAGAGTTAGACCTTGAAAGTATGAAGGCTCTGATGAACGAAATAATGGAGATTATAAAACAATGACTGCAGATTTGAGGGGATATCTAAGCCAGATTTCAAAGGCAAAGGAACTGGCAATTGTAAAAAAAGGGGTATCCACAAAATATGAGATAGCGGCCATTACTGCAAAACTTGACGGTTCCAAGGCCATTTTGTTTGAAAACATCAAAGAAAGCAAGTTCCGTGTTGTATCAAATCTTGTTGGTACAAAGAAAAGATTTGCAGTTGCAGTAGGTGCAACAGAAGACAAGATTCACGACAAGGTAAGCCATGCCATCAACCATGCATCAAAGCCAAAAATAACAACAAAAGCCAAGTTCATGGAAAACCGCTCAAAAAACCTCTATGATCTGCCCATTATAACGCACTTTGAAAAAGAACCCGGCGCCTTTATTACGTCGTCTGTAATTTACACGCAAAATCAAGAGACTGGAACCCAAAACTCATCCTTCCACAGGCTGCTTCGGCTCGACGAGCGCCACTTCTCAGTGAGGATGGTGGAGGGAAGGCATCTGCACAGATCATACGTGTATGCCAAGGAGCGCGGCAAAGATTTGCGCGTGGCCATTACCGTAGGGGTTCATCCTGCCGTATCCATAGCAGGCGCATACCAGGCAGACTGGGGCAAAGACGAGCTTGAGATTGCAAATGTCCTGCTAAACAAGAAACTCACACTTGCCATGTGTCCATATTCCGGCATACTCGTGCCATCCGAGGCAGAGATTGTCTTGGAGGGGCGCATACTCAAGGACAAGACCCACAAGGAATGGATGGTGGAGATGTTGCGCACCTACGACTTTAAGCGGGAACAGCCGGTCTTTGAGCTTGAAAGGATGTATTTTAGAAACAATCCTATATTTCATGACATCCTGTCGGGCTATGCAGAGCATAGGTTATTGATGGGCATGCCAATTGAGGCAAAACTAAACAAAAGTCTCAAACAGACGCTTCCACAGATAAAGAGGGTTGTGCTAAGCGACGGGGGATGCAACTGGTTGCATGCCGTTGTACAAATTTCAAAGAGGAAAGAATCTGATCCGAAAAAGGCAATTGATGCAGCATTTGGAGCGCACAGGTCGCTCAAACACGTCACTGTGGTAGACGATGACATCAATCCGTCAAATCCAGTGGAAGTTGAATATGCAATAGCTACCAGGTTTCAGGCAGACAAGAACCTTGTCATAGTGCCCAAAGTACGCGGTTCAAGCCTTGATCCGTCAAGTGATCAGAAAAACCTGCTTACAACAAAGATGGGAATAGACGCGACCAGGTCCTTCTCAAAGCGCCCGGAGGGATTTGAGATTGCAAAGATTCCGCACTCGGACAAGATATCTCTTAAAAATTATCTAAAGCTATCTTAGGACAGAGTCCACCATCAACGCAATAAACAAGATTGCAAGATACGGACTTGAAAACTTGAAGAGCGTCCATGATGCTCTCTCAGAAGGCTTGACAAGTAGCCACAGACTCAGTGCAACCATTATCGCACCTGATGCTATCGCACTGTAAAGATAGATCTCGTGAAACAGGTGCTTTCCGGAACTGTCTACCATGAAAAATGGCAATACGCTGAACAGCACCATCATCAGTGTAGTTCCGGCAATTACCCGAACCGATGTCTTTTCAGACTCGACTGCAGTAAGCATGGGTACCTTTACTTTGTTGTAATCGTCCTTGACATGCAATGTCAGACTCCAGATGTGCATTGGAATCCAGACAAAGACCAGTCCCGCCATGACCAGCCCCAGATCCCAGAGTCCTGTTGTTGTTACTGCAACATAGCCAATCATTGCAGGAGCCCCGCCTGAGAATCCTCCAAGAACAATGTTGGTTCTGCTTCTTCGCTTTAGCAGTTTGCTGTAAACCAGGATGTTGTCTGCAAGTCCAAACGCCATGAAGATGCCTGCCCATGTGTTTATTGCAAATGCACAAACAAGAGATATCCCAGCAAGAATTAATCCAAAGTACAGCGCCTTGTTTGCAGGATAGATTCTCCTGCTTGGAAGCGGTCTCTCCTTTGTCCTCTCCATTATTGCATCAATGTCTCTGTCATTGTAGTTTGTCAGTGTGTTGGCTGCAGCAGAGCCTGCAATGACTCCAAAGGTGACAAGTGCCCACGTCAGTGCAGAGACCGGGATGTGATAAATATTAGAAGCAGTATACGTCGCGCCCATTGCGGTAAAGACCAGAAGGTACCATATCTTCGGCTTGGTTACTTCATAGTACGTCTTGATTCTTGAACTGGCTTTTGTTGTTAGCACGCTCTTCTCTTTTTTGAGCCTTTTGTTATTTATAGCTTGAAAATGCGGACTATTTGCTAGCCTTGTAAGGCATGGGTTTTGTGGTCCTTTTCATCTCAATGAAGCTCTCGGAGCGCTGGACCCCCTGTATGCGCCCGACCCTTTCTGAGATGAGCCTGTGCATCTCGTCGAGATTCCTGGCATACATTGTAACTATGATGTCAAACCTGCCCGTTACCTCTGAAATCTCTCTTACCTCTGATATCTTCAATAATTCCTCAATCACGTGATCTCTCATCTTAGAGTCCATGTTTATGCCTGTCAGTGCTTTTACAGTGTAACCAAGCTCCCTGTCATTTACCACTATGGTAAAGCGTTCAATGAGCTTCCTCTTGATGAGCCTCTTGATTCTGCTGTAGACAACGGACGAGTTTACGTTGATCTTCTTTGAAATTCGCGGTACCGATATGTTTGCATCCTGGGATAATTCCGATAAAATTATCATATCCAAATCATCAACTTTTGCCATTCAAAACACCATTTATTGTGAATAAATGGATCTTAATAAACTTGTTATTATAATTTTTCCAAAATTTGCTTCCGGTTTAGATGTATCCCTTCTTGTGCAACATCTCGGCCAGCAGCACGGCTCCCTTTGCAGAACCCATCTTCTCGTTGTGTGAAAACAGTACGTATTTTATCCCGTTGTCAAAGACCGTGTCTTCTCTGATCCTGCCAACAACTGTTGTCATGCCGTCATTTATTTCACGATCCAGTCTTGGCTGTGGCCTTGTCGGATCCTCGTTGACCATGAGGTATTCCTTTGGAGCAGAAGGCAGGCCCGCTACGCTGACCTTGTTGGAAAATTCTTTCATTGCATTCTTTACGCCTTCTGGATCGGTGTGGGTTGCCGTCTCTATGAAGACAGCCTCTGTATGCCCATCAATCACCGGTACTCTTGTGCACGTGCAGCTGACTCGCATCTTGGCGGGATCTATCTTTCCGTCCACCAGCTTGCCGAGGATCTTCCCGGTTTCAAGCCTTACCTTGTCTTCCTCCTTTGGAATATATGGAATAATGTTATCTGTGATATCCAACGCGGATACGCCGGGAGACCTTCCTCCCCCGGACATTGACTGCATTGACGTCATGATTATCTTTAGAACCCCGAACTTGTCCAAAAGGGGCTTCATAGTGATTGCAAGGCCTGTGGTGGTGCAGTTTGGCAGCGGTGCGACAAATCCCTTCCATCCCCTGTTTTTTCTCTGCTGATCCAAGAGCGCGACATGATCATCATTTATTCCAGGAATCAGAATGGGTACGTCAGGCTCGTACCTGTGTGCTGCAGAGGTGCTGATTACAGGCACATATTTTGCAAACTTGGACTCTATCTCCCTTGCAGCCTCGCTTTCTACGGAACTAAATATCAAATCAAGATTTTCAGGCTTGATGTCGTCTACCGACTCTATTGTCATATCTTTGACATAATCGGGAATTGCATCCCTGATGTGCCATCTGAGAATTCCGCTGTTTGGATCCCTTATCGCATCTACAAACTTTTTTGACGCAGATCTTTCAGACGCAGCTATCTGTTTTACCTCAAACAGTGGGTGGTTGTTCAGGGCTGTTACGAACTCTTGTCCTACTGCCCCGGTAACGCCTATGATAGCTACCCGTTTCTTCATAATGAAAAATTCTCCTCATACAATTAATATTCCTTTAGCTGTGGCAAATCCAAAATACAAGTAAATACCCGCGTGATATCAGGAAGATATTGAGGCTGGGAGTATCACCATCTGTTGCAAATCACAGGAACGTAGCTCATGGCGGAATATACTCTGCGGGAATGGGGTTTGATCCAAAGATACTGGACTTTAGCTCAAATGTGAACCCACTCGGATTTCCTGCATCGATAAGAAACAACTTGAAAAAAACCTCGGCGTTGTTTTCCATATATCCAGATTCTGATTCAGCCAAACTGAAAAGCAGCTTGCAAAAATACACTGGTATTCAAAAAGATCAGATAATTGTAGGCAACGGCGCAACCGAGATAATCTACAACTTTTGCAAGGCATTCTTGGGCAAACGTAATGCGCTAATTCCAATACCTACCTTTGGGGAATACGAATCTGCTGCAAGACTCAATGACGCCAAGGTCTCACACTTTGAAACCATGAATCTCAATTATGACATTGACGACTTTCTCAAAGCTATTCCAAAAAATCATTGCATCTTTGTCTGCAATCCCAACAATCCGACCGGAGTACTTGTAAGCCAAAAAAACATGCTCAGGATACTGGATGCATCACACGCCAGTTCTGCTCTGGTCTTTGTTGACGAATGTTTCATTGAACTTGCGTCAAATCCAAAGGAAAGCATTGTATCGAAATTACGCAAATTTGACAATCTCTTCATCCTGAGGTCGATGACGAAATCCTTTGGGCTTGCAGGCCTTCGGGTGGGATATGGGCTTGGGAGCAAAAAGATGGTTGAGATCCTAAACAGGATAAAGATTCCATGGAATGTGAGCGGCATTGCCCAGGAGGCTGCAACAAAGGCATTGTCGAGCAGATCACACCTAGAAAAGACAAGAAGACTGGTTGAAAAAGAGCGAAAATTCCTGAAAAATTCAATATCAAAGATTAGCGGATTTCAGTGCTATGACTCTGATGCAAACTTTGTCTTGATAAAGTCACAGAAAAACTCAAAACAACTACAAAAAAAACTGTTGAAAAAAAACATACTGATACGAGACTGCAGCTCGTTCAAGGGATTAAATGACAAGTTCATTCGAGTTGCCGTAAGAACCCACGGCGAAAACCAAAAACTTGTCAGAGAATTGGGAAAGATATGACAAAGACACTGATGATCCAGGGAACATCTTCTGGCGCAGGCAAGACGACTCTTGTGACAGCACTGTGCAGAATTTTTGCAGACAAGGGCTACAGGGCAGCTCCATTCAAGTCACAAAACATGTCGTCCTATTCTTATCGTGGAAGAGGTTTTGAGATCTCCCGGGCCCAGGCAATCCAAGCCATTGCAGCAAGGACAGAGATCTCTCCACACATGAATCCAATCATGCTAAAGCCTCTTGGGGACTACAAAAGCGAGGTCTTTGTCATGGGAAAGCGCTACAAAAAAATGCACGCCGATGAATATTACAAAAGATTTGTTCTGACAAAAGGGCTTGATATTGCAACAAAGTCCCTTGACAGTCTAAGGTCTAGATACGATCTGGTCGTCTTGGAAGGTGCAGGTTCTCCTGCAGAGATAAACATGCAAAAATACGATATTGCCAACATGAAGATGGCAAAACACTGCTCATCGCCCGTAATCCTAGTATCTGACATAGACAGGGGGGGAACCTTTGCCAGCCTAGTAGGTACGCTGGAACTGCTTGAAGACAGGAGGCTCGTCAAGGGCTATGTGATAAACAAATTCCGGGGAGATCCCAAGATTCTGCGACCGGGATTTTCATTTTTAAAACGCAAGACTGGCAGGCCCGTGCTTGGAACAGTTCCACTCTTAAAATTTGACATACCCGAAGAGGACTCGTTGCACGCAAACCCAAAACAAGTATCATTTACTGCAAAATATATCAAACTGCTTGACCGGGAGATAGAGCATTTAAGTCGCGTTGTAAAATCCAGTCTTGACATGAAAGCAATAGGAGATCTCTTGAAATGATGATGATACTTGTACTTTCGATTGTGTTTGCTGTCACACTAGATCTAGTCCTTGGAGATCCAAAGAACAGGTACCATCCAACGGCCTGGATTGGAATCCTGATAGGCAAGCTTGCACCACTGGCAAGATCAGACAGTCCACGCTTTGAAAAACTGGCGGGAGCGATTCTCGTCGTTTCTGTAACTGCGCTTGTTGTTGCTCTGGCGTATTCTGTAGGCCACACGCTTGCCTACGTGGATACTCTTGATCTAAATGGAATTTTCAAAGTTCTAGTCTTGACAGCTTCTGTCTCTGCAGTTGGGCTACTGTTAAAAACTACGATTGCAATCAAGGGCATGCAAAGACATGCGTCGCAAATCATGGATTCCCTTTCTAAAAATGATCTGGACGGGGCAAGGGAAAAATTATCAATGATAGTAAAAAGAAACACAAAGAACCTGGACAGACAGCACATCATATCTGCAACACTTGAGAGCATAAGCGAAAATATTGTAGACGGCATAACGGGCCCGCTGTTCTACTTTGCATTCTTTGGGCTTGCAGGCGCCTTTGCCTACAGGGCTGTAAACACTGCAGATTCCATGATTGGATACAAGACTGATCTTTTCAGGAACCTGGGCTGGTTTGGGGCAAACTGCGACAAGGTACTCAACTTTGTACCGTCAAGGCTGACAAGCATGATTATGGTACTTGCAAGCGTGATTGTAGGGTGCAACTGGAGGCACTCTGCCGAAGTGATGAAGCGGGACGGCCCGAAAACCGAGAGTCCAAATGCAGGATATCCGATGGCCACGATGGCAGGCGCACTCGGGGTGAAATTTGAAAAACTGGATCACTATATCCTGGGTGACGGCAGCACGGAATTCACAGAGAAACATTTCAAGACAGCCATATCTGTGATGAAAGTTACATCTGTCCTGTTTGCCGGGCTGTTTGCAATTCCCGTGATCATGGCTTTGTATTACCTGGGATGGTGGAATCTTGCTTAAGGGAATCTCGTCTGTAATCTCATTTCTAACAATTATTCCGTCAAAGGGAGCTGAGCTTGACGTTGTTGCAAAAAACATGTATCTCTTCCCGGTTGCAGGCGCAATCATTGGATTACTGATTGGCGGCGCGGGTTACGGACTGTCTCTGTATGTGCAGCCGCTCATTGTAGGCCTTGTTCTGACAGGCGCACTTGTCATCATGACAGGAATACACCACACCGACGCACTATGCGATTTTGCAGACGGCATGATGGCAAAAGGAACAAAGGAGAAGAAACTCAAGGCAATGAGGGACCCGGCAGTGGGCTCGGCAGGGGTGGTTACCGTGGTGCTGTATGTGGCAGGAATGATAATGTCAATATCCATGATGAAGGGATTTGCGCTCTTTGAAGCCATACTGGTAAGTGAGCTCATGGCAAAATTTGCAATGGTACTGCAGGCAAATCGAGGCTCATCTGCATGGCAGGGCCTCAGCTCTCCGTTTGCCCAATACATGAAAAGTCCTGCCAAACTGGCCGCAGCCTCTGCACTGGCAATCGTACCAGCAGTAGTTCTTGGGGGCATTACGGGAATTATAGTAACTGGTGTAGCAGTTGGCATGTCCTTTCTGCTCCTTGCTGTCTCAAACAGGAGCTTTGGGGGGATTTCCGGAGACGTCTTTGGGGCAAGCAATGAACTTGTAAGACTAGCATCTCTCATAGTATTTGCATCAAGATGATAGGACTTGTAATGTGTGGGGGCAAGGGTACAAGGATGGAATCTGTCCAGGAGAAACTGCTCTTGAAATACAAAAAACCCGTGGTACAGCACGTCATTTCCGCACTGGAAGAATCCGGGTGCTTTACAAAAATAATTTGTGCTACAAGCAGAAATGCGCCAAAGACTGCAGAGTTTGTCAGGGGGCTTGGCATGCAAACAATTGAAACAGGGGGAAACGGATACGTCGAGGACCTAAGCGAGGCCCTGAAAAATTTCAGCGAACACGTGTTTGTAGTATCCGGGGATCTTGCACTGCTGGATTCTGAAATTGTGCAAAAAATTGTAAATCATTTTGAAGGCAGGCAGCCTTGGGCAAGTGTTCTTGCAAGCAAGAAATTCTTGGACCTGGTTGGAGTCAAACCAGAATATCTTGTAATCTATGACGGAAAGGAATGTGCATTTACCGGAATATCTATTGTAAACCCAAGAGATGTCGTAGACATGAAATCCGTAAGGGAATCATATATCATAATTGATGACAAGCGTGTTGCGATAAACCTTAACACAAAAAGGGACTTTGAGCTACTCGGCACTGCCTAGTACTTTGCCGTTAATTTCCGCAATGGAACCTGTTGGCTCTGCCAGTGTATTGCCGCATGCCTTGCATGCAACTGTAGTAGATACATGAGAATAAACAACGCTTTCCTCCCCGCATTCCTTGCACTGGACCCTCTGGAACTTGCTTCCAGGCTTTGGGATGAGAACATGAGCTTTTTTCATTGTGCTACCAACTCTAACTTTCTTAGTCTTATTCCTGCCACGTTAAATTTCTTTTTACATTCGGGACACAGAAAGATTGGCGTCATCTTCTTTGTGGTCTTTGCCGGCTTGGCAAGCTTTGGGAATTTCTGACCGCCGTATCCCTTTTTGTCCTCGGCGTGTCTTCTTTCACCGATTGCAGAGCCTCTTCTCTTTCCTGCCTTGTACAAGGAAACCTTCTGTAAGGTATGCTTCTTACACTTGGGGCAATACCTTCTGATCTCCTTGGGCATGTTCATAAAAGATGTCGGCTTCTGACCGTAATTTAAGTGTGAAAAAATCACTCCTAGTGAAATCTGACGTGATAGTTAGAGGGTCAAATCATTGACTTGTTTTGGTTGTAAAGAAGCGGTTGGTTTTCTAGCATTAGAAAATGGATGTAAAGTTACGGTTGATTTTACCTAACTCATAGAGGTTTCAGGCGTTAAGTTGGAATGATTATTTCTCAAATACCTATCTTCCAATTTGAACTCGGCTGGTAACTCAGCGTCTTTTACGATATACTGAACTCTGCCAGCATCAACAAGTTTCTTCAATTTTCGTTCTTTCGTTGAAAGATTAGTATCCTTGCTCTTGACCTCAATGAAATGTACCATGTCCTCTTTTATGCCGAGCAAATCTAGTGATCCTTGTCTTGAAGTGGTTGACAGAAGCATCAATTCCTCATAATCATTTAACATGGAAAAAGTACCTAGTACCTGAGCAATATCGCCACGTAATGTATTTTGGGCTAATTGGAATGTTTTTGTTTGTTTGACTTCAAGTTTGGAAGATCAAGTGCAGTTCTCTTGTTTCTGCGAATGAGAACAATTACAACTATGGTTGCTATGATAGCCCACAGAAATAGAAAGACGACTGTTCCTTCATCTGCCATGTATGAGTAGAAATAGTATGACTCTGCTTATGAAGAACTGGAAGTAATATAATAGAACATCTTTCTGTCATTTACAAATTAAATAAAACTTAGGAGAGCAGTTTTAGCCAGTAACCATCTTTCGTTGTACGGCCAGTTAATGAAGTCTTAATGCTGGAATATTTTACAGAAGCCAAGACTGTTAAACAAATTCCTTCGTGCCCGGTTTTCTTGTTCTGATGTAAAAATCGCAAGTTCCAGACATCCGTAAATATCACGACGTGCTATTTATGACATGGTTTACCTAGGTACAGCAAAACTAGCTGGCGTCATCATGACGATAAGCATAGTTGCCATAGCAGGTACAAACTTAGTCTTTGCACAGACAACATCAACAGGACAACCATGTGGAGCACAAGCTTACACATACATTGGATGTACTCCAATGGCTACAGCACAACTGTACGGAGCAATTATAGTGGCAGTTGTAGTTGCTTTTGCCATAGGATGCGGTGCTGCGGGCGTCAAATATCATACGATTCCATAAACTTCAGTTAACGAAATCTAAAACTGAAAGAAGTCAATGTCTAATGGAAATTAAAATCCATCAACTGAAGGAAACAGAAAAATCAACAAAATCATTCATAATTGATGCAGCTCTGTCAGAACCTTAAATTGTGTTTTGAATTTGCTTTAATAGCATATCATCTTAGAATCATTTTGTGAAGACAAGCTCTCTTGCAGAAATGATTGGTCCCCTAAACCAAGTTGCAATGGGGGAGAAAAAGTCAGACATTGTACTGAAAAACTGCAGGCTTGTCAACGTATATTCAAGAGAGATCATACCGCAAATGCAGATTGCCATTCTAAAAGACAGAATTGCATATGTCGGCAAGGACGCATCCCATACCGTAGGAGAAAAGACCGCAATAATAGACCTGGAAGAAAAGTTTGTCACTCCAGGATTTGCAGACTCGCACATACACATAGACCAGTATATTTTGCCGTCCGAGCTTGCAAGGCATGCTCTTCTTTGTGGAACTACGGCATTATTTTCAGATCCTATTGATATCGTAAGCGTCTGCGGGTATCGGGGATTTCGAGAGTTCGTCAGGATGACCGGCGAGCTGCCAATTCGAATATTTCAAATGATACCTGGGGGACTACCAGTTGACAGAAAGTTCAGTCACGCAAGAACAATATCAAAAACAGAGCAGAAAAAGGCATTTGAGCTTGCAGGCGTTCTTGGAATGGGAGAGGTGTTTTCCTGGACAAAGGTTACAACGCACGACCCTATTACGATTCAAAACATAAGCAATATTCTTGAAAATGGCGGGATTGTAAACGGTCACACCGCAGGTGCAAGCGACAAGAAGCTAAACGCCTACATTGCATCCGGGATATTTTCATGCCACGAGCCAATCGATTATGATCAGGTAATGGAAAGGCTGAGACTAGGCATGTGGGTAATGATGAGGGAAGGCTCTATACGAAGGGACCTTGAGAGTATAGTGCCAAATGTCCTGTCAAACAAGACGTACCTTGACAGGCTGATGTTCTGCACCGACGGGGTGACACCAAAAGATCTCCTAGAGTTTGGCATGATTGATCACTGCATCAGAAAATCCGTGTCAATCGGCATGGAACCAATAGATGCAATAACTGTTGCATCAAGAAACTGCTTTGAATATTATAAAATGGGCAACGACCTGGGCGGAATTGCGCCAGGAAAGCTTGCAGACATTCTGGTCTTTGACAACCTGGACAAGCTAAAGCCTGACAAGGTTTTCGTGGGAGGAAGACTGCTTGTTGCACACGGAAAACTTGTCTCCAAGAGTCCAAAACCAGCGCTTTCCAAGTGGATAACAAAAACAGTAAGAGTGCGACATAAATTTGCAGAAAAGGACTTTCTAGTGCACAGCAAGGGCAGCTCTGTGCAGGCTACCGTAATCAGGATGGATACTGAAATTATAACAAAAAAAGACATCGAGGAACTCTACGTCAGGGACGAAAACGTTGCAGCCTCGCAGGAAAAAGACATCTGGAAGGTCGCTGCAATAGACAGGACGTATGGAACCGGGAAAAAGTGTGTAGGATTTTTGAAGAATCTTGGTGCCAGCATTGGCGCGTTTGGGTCTACGCAAAGCTTCCACGAAAATGACATGATAGTGATTGGCTCAAGCGAGAAGGACATGGCACTGGTGGCAAACGAACTGATAAAAGCTCAGGGCGGCATGGCTGCCGCAAGAGACGGAAAAATAACATGCAGGTTTGAAATGCCCGTGGCAGGGCTTGTCTCAAAACTTCCTCTTGAGGAGGCGGTAGTAAAATACAACGAGATCGACGAAAAGCTAGTTGAATCAGGCTGCAAATTCAAACAGCCCCACCTGATCCCGCTCTTTCTTCCATTTCTTGCACTGCCAGAGGTCAGAATTTTGTACAGCGGGGTTGTTGACGTTAAAAACAGAGCTTATCTTAAGATCCTAAATCAGCAGACTCGCAGAAATGTATCACAAATATAGTGATACCAGTACTATATAGATCGATTCTGTTGACTCTTCGGTTGTTTGCAGAATTTCCAGTACGATAACAGTATAACCAAGTTCTTTTCTTGCATGCAGATCCTCACTTGATAATTGTATGCCATAAAATCCATCAAGCAGTCTTATCATCCAGATCCTGAGCTTGGTACCATGATGAACACATTCAGAGAGATGGTAAACCACTGCATCAGGATTGGACTTGAAAGCAACGTATCAACACTGAGGCGTTTTTCCTCAACGTTCTACCATGAACTTGACTGCTATCATATCCAGTCAAAATACAAGCTAACGGCCATCTCGCAGGCATGTGGACGGCTCTCACAGATGAAACGATCAATCAAGAAAGGCAACAGGTCAAGATCTCCATTTGTAAGAAGGCCGTTTCTGGTGTCGTGTTACGGATTCAAGATAAATGGGATGATGCTCTCATTTCCTGTTGCAAACAGAGAGTTTTTCAATATCGTGCTCAACGGACATGCTGTACAAAAGCTCTCAGAGAAGGGTGTAGAACTGAGGTCATTTACAATTAATCCAGACTCATTATCTCTCTCAGTAAGAAAAGAGGTACAGGAAATTATTCCTAAAAATGTAATTGGAATAGACAGGAACCTAAGAAATGTAACCATGTCCACGCCTGCAAGTTCCATTATGTACAAAACCAACAAATTGCTGTCGATAAAAGAAAACTCTCAATTTGTGAGGGCATCGTTTAGGAGAAATGACTTGCGAGTACGAAATGGATTCTTTACGCAGAGAAAAAACAGGCAGTCAAGGCGGGTACAGCAGTATCTACATAAAATATCAAAGGATATCGTAAACAAAGCCAAAGAGTCAGAATCCATGATTGTACTTGAAGAGATCAAGGGAATCCGCAAACTGTACAGAAAGGGAAACGGTCAGGGAAGAAAATACAGAAGACGATTAAATTCGTGGTCTTTCTACGAATTGCAAAGACAGATACAGTATAAAGCAGCATGGGAAGGAATACCGGTACAGTTTGTAGATCCAAAACGCACCAGCCAACTCTGTCCAATATGCGGAGAGAGAATCCAAGAGGACAGATTTCAACATCGCAAATTATGGTGCAATAATTGTGGCAGGTCCATGGACAGAGATGTAGTGGCATCCATGAATATTGCTCACAAGGGGTGGAGTAGGTTTTGCCATCCTAGAGGGCTTTCAGTTGAAGTGATGAAGGGGAACTCGGACAACTTAATTCCGATAATCCTTGGAGTAGATGGAAGCAAGTTGGTCTCGGTATGATGCTAACAGAACCTATGGATCAGCCTTTTATGGAATGATTACGTATTATACTACAGATAGCAACAGTAGATGCAAAACACCGAACCCGCAAGTGGAGGGGCAGTGTTTGACAGTCAATGGATTGTCGCATCATATTGTTGCTATCTGAACAACCCGACCGGCAAAGGTGATGATGCGCATGTCGAATCCGGAGACTGAGCGAAGGCTCGATCTTCTTGCAAGACACGCGAACACTGGCACTTGTGCACGGGAGAGCGTGTGGCAACACACATGAATCTTCACAACTGTCAGTGGGGGCAAACCTAGAAGCACCAAAAGATGCAAAACCGTGGAACCGCTCCAAAGGAAAGCCACATTCCACCGAGTGTCGGGTTGGTTTTTTTACAAGTTGATTACCGGTCACAGCAAAAGCGAATATCTTGGAGTGAACTCGTCTCAAAACCCTAAAAATGCCTCAAAATTGGCAACTTCGATCCCAGTCTAAGCAGAAAAGCCACAACCACTCATTTTCTCTCGAAGAAAGGCAGTTTTAAGATGAGTTAATAAATTTGACTATAGAGTTTTCACCGTCCCAAGTTATCATCCAAACGGACGGTAATTTGGAATGACATGGCAAGATAACCTGTATGACGGCCTGACATAACCTATTAAAAGGGGAAATTTGACTACCGATCTCAGGGAATAATTTTGGCTTCAATTCAACAAACACCACAGGGCCCGGTTCTGGTGCTCAAGGAGAGTGCCTTGCAGCAAAAGGGACGGGATGCCCAGAAAAATAACATTGCAGCAGCAAAACTGGTTGCTGAACTTGTACGTACAAGCCTAGGTCCGAGAGGAATGGACAAGATGCTTGTAGATTCTTTGGGGGATGTTACAATTACAAACGACGGAGCTACCATTCTAAAGGAGATCGACGTGCAGCATCCTGCAGCAAAGATGATGGTAGAGATCTCAAAAACAGTAGACACCGAAGTAGGCGACGGAACAACATCGTCTGTTGTCTTTGGGGGCTCGCTTCTTGCAAAGGCAGAGGAACTGTTGGAAAAAGACGTTCACGCTACGGTAATTATTGAGGGATTCCAGGCAGCATCAGAAAAGGCACTGTCCTTGCTTCAGGAGCTTGCCAAATCTGTGAGCCCAAACGAGAGAGAAGTCCTCCTAAAGGTTGCAAAGACAAGCATGGAATCAAAGCTCATCTCAGAAGACAGCGACATGCTCTCAAAGCTTGTAGTTGACGCAACACTCCAGGTGGTGGAAAAAGAAGAGCGCGGAAACAAGGTCGACCTTGACAACATCAAGGTGGAAAAGAAGGCCGGAGGCTCGATTCGAAATACACATCTAATCAAGGGTATAGTTCTTGACAAGGAAGTCGTACACAGCGGAATGCCGACAAAGATGGAAAAGGCAAAGATTGCACTGCTAAACTCCGCCCTTGAGATTGAAAAGACCGAGATGAGCGCCGAAATCAGAATCACCGACCCTACGCAGATGCAGATGTTCCTAGAGGAGGAAAACAGGATGCTAAAGTCCATGGTGGACAAGATTTACGAGATTGGTGCCAACGTATTGATCTGCCAGAAGGGAATTGACGATATTGCACAGCACTACCTTGCAAAACAAGGAATTCTTTCAGTAAGACGCGTAAAGGAAAGCGACATGACAAAACTTGCAAAAGCTACTGGCGGAAGAATCAGCAGCAACATTGATGACATGACATCTAAAGACCTTGGCACTGCCGAAACAGTGGAGCAGCGCAAGGTGGAGACAGAAAAATGGGTCTTCATCGAGGGATGCAAGAACCCGCGTGCAATCACCGTACTCATCAGGGGTGGATCACAGAGAGTTGTAGACGAGGTAGACAGGTCACTTCATGACTCGTTAATGGTAGTAAAAGATGTAATCGAAAAGCCAGCCGTTGTAGCTGGCGGAGGAGCTCCAGAAGAATTCCTTTCATCGAACCTCAAAGACTGGGCAGACAGATTTGAGGGACGGGAACAGCTTGCAATCAAAAAATATGCAGAGGCACTGGAAATTATTCCATTGACAATTGCAGAAAATGCCGGAATGGATCCAATCAATACCATGGTCACCCTTCGCGCAAAGCAAAGCCAGGGCAAGAAATGGACCGGAATTGACGCACGAAACACCAGAGTGGCTGACATGTACTCTCTTGATATCATAGAGCCGGTTGCAGTAAAAGAGCAGATAATAAAATCTGCAACAGAGGCGGCATGCATGATTCTAAGAATTGATGATGTAATTGCATCATCTGGCAAGGGCGGAGGAAGAGGCGGACCTCCAATGCCACCAATGGGCTAGAACCCTTTCATGCTAGAAAAACTGCGAAAAACCAAGCTAGGCCCAGTTGTTGTTTTAAACGACTTTTTTCTTGACAGGATACTCTCCGTGCCCGACATCGGCATCTTCTACAGCCAGATTATGGAAAAAATCAGCCTTGGCGGAAGCATACGCGGCGTGCAGCAAAAAGACATCAAGGGGGGAAACGCCACAAATGTTGCATACGCACTTGCAAGGCTTGGCTGTCCGGTATCACTCATTACGATATCTGACAGGGCAGGCTCTATTCTGCTAAGGGAGACATTTTCAGAGTTCAAGGGGGCAGCACTGTATATAGTTGACGGCAAGCCTGGCAGGACCACCGCACTAGAGTTTCAAAACGGCACTGACATTGTAAATATCATGCTGTCAGATCTTGGAGACAATGAAAAGTTTGGCCCTGAAAAGATTGGAAAAAAGGAGCAGGGTGCGCTGAAAAAGGCATCTGCAGTAATTGTAACAAACTGGGCAAGCAACAAAAAGGGAACAGAGCTTGCAAAATTTGCATTTGAAAAATCAAAAAACGCACTCCACCTTCTGGACCCGGCAGACATTCAAACAAGAGCAAAGGAGTTCAGGGACTCGCTTGGAAAGATTGGCCCAAGCCTGGACTCTTTGTGCATAAATGAAAATGAATGCAACATGTTATTGGCGCAATATCAGCTTGGGAAAATCTCTGGAACAAGCGAGACAAAAAACCTTGTAATGGAGCTTGCAAGAAAATCCTCCGTATCAATAGACCTGCACACGGCAACCGGCTCCTACTGGACAGATGGAAAAGAGGTAGAGTTTGCAGAATCTCTTCCTGCAAAGCCCATACTTGTAACAGGGGCGGGGGATGTCTGGGACGCGGCAAATGTCATTGGATACATGGCAGGCCTTGATTCTGGTGAAAGGCTTTACTTTGCAAATGCTGCAGCGGCTCTATACATATCAAATCCAAGGGGAATCCCACCTACAATGGACGAAGCTCTTTCACTTGCAAAAAGATGACTTTCAAGACTAGGATCTTATGGATATGACCTTGTCACAGTCCATACACTTGATGGAATTCTGATCGCGCTGGATGTGGTCAGAGCCGCACCTCAGGCATATGAGCACATGCTTTCTTGAGCTTTTGACCCCGAAGAAATTCAAGAGTTCAAGCTTGTTACTTGATGCCATCCTAGTCATTGCTAGATTGTTTTTGCGGGATTTAATCAGTATGTACGCATTGGAGTGCACTGCAAACAGCTCTAGGCAGAATATATCGTCCAGAATAATGCAATAGAATGATGTCAAGGCTTTATTAGTAGTATATTTCGATGTACACGCACGGAGAGAAGAGTTGCGAAGACACGGATTCGTTGAGAGGGATATTGACCCCAAAGATGTTTATTTACATGTCAAAGAACTCTTACAATCGCAAGAATTCAAGATCACATCAGAGGATACAAAGGATGGATTCTGGGATATCCATGCAAAAAAATCCAATACGGCTAGAATAATCATGGGAAGGGTCAGGGATGTTGATATTGTCATTGCTGGTACCAAAGGAAAATTCGAGGTTCAGCTGCATGCTGGTATCTGGGGAAGAGACATGGCCATTCCAGCCATTGAGGGACTTGCAACACTTGGCATAGCAGCGGCAGCTGACGTTCATTCTGCACACAAGTTCGAGGAAAAACTTTGGGAGCAAATAGTTAACAAGATCGATTCTTCGTTGAAGATATGCCGGCTGGACGGACTACTCTTCAAATCCGATGAAGAGCTGACAGAACATCAACAAGTACACCAACAACAAGCACAAGGTTCTACGATGAATCAGATGCTTATGATGGGAATGCTTGGAGGAGGTGGAATGGGGATGTATGGTATGGGCATGGGTTACGGCGGCTTTGGTTATGGTGGCTTGGGCGGCCTATGGATCTAGCCATTGTACTACATATTGTCGTATGATTCTAAAGCACTAAAATATCAATCAACAAACCGTCCGCACAATCAAACAAAACGTGTTCTACTGCCACACTAGATCTGTTCATGAAAGGAAGTCAAGCTGGAACTAAGTTTCCTGCTGCCGGAATTATCATTTGTTATGTCAGGGCTTGATTACCAACTTGTCAAGGTATAACTTATTACAAAACACTACATAAATCCAATAGTAAAATGGAATCACTGTCGGATTACCTGTCAATCATCATAGTTATGATCCTGTCCACCATTCTTGCCATATCCATATGGCAATTTCGTTTAGTAAAACGAGAATTACGCATACAGACTGCCCAGCAGACATACTCTAGACTGATGGAAACAAGACTGAATCTTGAAAAAACTGTATCTTTTACCAAAATGGCACAGGAAAGCCCGCTCTTCTTGGAACGCTTTAGGATGGTTGACACTCCTGAGGAATATTATACCATAATTGCTTTTCTTGATCTGTTTGAATTTTTACATTCCATGCACAAATCAAAAATACTTGAGCCAGACCTCTGGTTTCGCTCAAAGGAAATGATAAAGTCCATAATGACAATTCCAAAATTCAAAAAGGTGTGGGACAAAACAAAGGGTTCTCATGCAAGTGAATTTATAAAATTTGTCGATTCGATGACGACTTAGATTCGAAATACTGTGATTACCTGCTTTTTTGAAAGTAAACAATTGCCAACAAGAAAATATTTACATTTGTTTACATTCTGATAAGAATAAGGTCTTGAAAACAGATAGTATTGCCAAAGTTCCCCGCGAACCCGTTGATATGCAATTAAAGAACAGGCATTCTTTCCAAATGTTATTCCACGCCCAAGGACTAGTAGACTTAAAGTATTTGCATCTGTTTACTGATACTTTGGAGAATTTATAATCTAGGTTCTTTACTAGCCAAATCAACTAGACCTTCAGTTTGATTAAAAAATTGTTCAAGAGTAATTCCATTATTATCTTTGAATGACAAACTTCCATCATGCTTGAGAATTTCTTTCTTGTTTAACCAAGTGAATATGGTAGAGGCACGTCTCTTAGCTGTACTTGGAGATAAGTCGGTACTATATTCCAAGAATCTTATAACATCGCGTGTGGTAAATTTGGTAATAGACAGCGAATTCAAATATCGCGAAAAGGCTTTGACCACAGGTAATTGATTAACCAAATGTCTAATAATTTCGTTCTTATCATGCTCTGAATAATTTTCAAGTTTCTTAACAAAATCAGTTGCTTTAAATGATTTACCTTCACGTTCAACCACCCCAAGCATTTCTGCCGCATCTAGATAATACATAGCCATCCTTGGCTTAACTTTCATTTTTTCCGCTAGTTTTTTTGCTGTTATTTTGTCACTTTCCATATATTTTGGAATAAGCACTACCTTTTCTAGATCGTTTGCATCAGGAATAGATTTACTATCTAGATACAATGCATCATGAGTTTTTGAATTATTTTTTATAAGTAATGAGAGAACATGACTATCTTTCCACTGAGGATCATCCATGTATTCTTTGATTCGTTTGTTTAACGAGTTTACTAATTCAGAACTGTCTTTATCGTAAACAGTAATGTAATGAGAAGGATTTGATATAGACGTAATCTTACCAATCTGCTGCACATGTGTTTTTTTAATCAGTGGAAATACCTGCTTGTCAAATGAACACAAGGTCCAATCCAATTCTTGTTCAATTTTTCTTTTGGATGCAACGAGTGAATATAATACGTCAGAGTATAATTCATTTTCAGATTCGAATATGCGTCTTGTTCTGATGTCTTCTGTCATATTCAACAAACGATCTACTAGTAAACCTTCATTGTTAGAAGATTTTGATAACATGTCAGTTATTTTTTCTAGTTCGGGGGCATCAAGTTTACCAAGCGATTCATTATAGGTACTTTCTCCGTAAGCCATCATGAAGCTATTTTGAACTGATTTATGCATTTTACCTTGCATATTTGCTAATTCCATAAACACCGAGTCTAGTACCCCTAGAATAGGTTCAAGTGTAACGAGACTTTCTTTAGCATCTTTTTGATATCTTCTCTCATATATCCTTCCAAGAGGCTTGAAAACATCGTATGATACCTTGGATACATAGTTGCCCTCTCGTATACCGTTTAATCTGACTATGATCTCATTAGCTGCCTCTTTTGAAGAATTACTCAGTATTTCTTGTAAAAGTTCTTCAAATTTTATAGACTTAACTTTTTGATTTTTATTGAGAAATGGAGTTAGTTTTTTTTTAAAGTTGCAAGGGGGTTGTTTCGTATTGGTAAGTCTATATCAATACTAGGATCCCTTACCGATAACTCAAAGAATTTATCTCGTAATATTTCACCTTTTTGCAACTCGAGGATAGGATTTGATTTTGCGCACATAATACCAAGACCCCTAGCGGCAGACGCAATTTTATCATCATCTGTTATGATAGAAGCCTTGAGATCTTTTGCAGTAGCTATAAGTCTTGCCTTGTTTGGTAATAGTCTTTTGATTCTCCTAAGATAGTATTCTGTGCGAGTCCTAGTTACTTCATCATGATATGTTTCAGAAATTTCTATTAAATTTTCGTCATTGAGAAACGATTCAAGTGATTCATTTTTGTTTGCCACCGCCAATTCCATTGAAGTTGAAAAGTCATGATTTGTAAAGATTATCTTGCATCTACTGAATATTTGTTTTATTTCATTAATTGTTTTTTGTTCTGATATCTTTTTGAAACTTTCTGAATCTATTACAAATTTATCGGATATTTGATCTGGTTTGACATCGATTGTCTTTTGTAACATTTCGTGTAATATTATACGAAATTCTTCTCCTAATTTAGTAAGATAATAGAATGAGTAGCTACCACCTTCTGGATCCGTTAATTCGCCTCTAATCATTGAGAATTTTTGTAATTTCTCAAGTTGCTTGGATAGACTTTCATTTGGTAATTCTGTAATAGATGACAGATCTTTGAAGGTAACACGTTTTTTCTTTGCAATAGTTTCTAAAATAATTGCACTATATGGTTCCGTAATCGCATTAATTGCTGCTAAATTGATGATTGGATCTTCCATATCGTAAATAGATTGGCTAAGTATATATTAGTTCTTATTTTCGGAACTCTTATAAAGAAAGTCACTCACAGATAACTGTGCGAAAATCAATCGCAATAGCATCTGACAAGTTGATAGATAATGTTAGAGGTAACTCACTCTCAACATACCTACAACAACTAAGAAAGAAAAATGAGCTGCTCTACATTCCATATGGCGTAAGAGCTGAAGTTGAAGAAGCATTAGATAACGAAGTCCAGACCATCGAATATCATAGACTGTTAAAAGAGGGAATTCAACAGGGATTCATTGTCAATTCTAGGCACAAATATACACTTGAACATGAATACAAAAATCTCTACCGTAATCTGTCTGGTTTCAAAGAAAAATTGACAGAAGCAGATAGACAACTCATAGCATTATCGTTACAAATTGGCATCGAAATAGACACCATGGATTTAAAAATAATTAAGACTCTGAGTGAAATTAAAACTGCCCCACATTTACACAAATACATAATGAGGCTTATGTCACATAGTTCATCTGCGTAAATCGTATCGCAATAAGTTTTCACATAATTTTGCTTCTTACCATGATATGATTCCTCCAGTAATGTTCAAAAACTGCATGGTATGAGGTGTTCTCATTCTAGAGGGGACCGCACCATTACGAGAAACGTCAGATTTTCACGAGTAAGGTGGGGGTGTTCTATTTTTTTACTGCGGCTCTATGGTTGCAGGCGGCTTGCTTGATATCACATAGCTCACCCATGCCACGTCCTCAACCTCGTTTGTTATCCTGTTGCTTATCTTCTCCAATATCTCGGGGGGCAGCCTTGTCCAGTCCGCAGTCATGGCATCAACCGAGTCAACTATGCGCACAAGGACAACATGCCCGTACCTGCGCTCGTCTCCTACCACGCCCACTGCCCTGTCGTCACCCACTGCAGCAAAGGCCTGCCAGACCCTGTCGTACCATCCTGCAGCCAAGAGCTCGTCTTCCACTATCCTGCTTGCCTGCTTGCATATCTGCAGCTTTTCCCGCGTCACCTCGCCCATTATCCTGACGCCAAGACCTGGACCGGGGAACGGATGACGGTACAAAAGATTCCCAGGCACTCCGAGAATCTTTCCAACCTTTCTTACTTCATCCTTGTACAGGAACCTCAGCGGTTCCAGCACCTGGAGGCCAAGCCATGACGGCAGTCCCCCGACATTGTGGTGCGTCTTTATGACAGCAGCAGGCCCCTTTGAGACCCCACTCTCGATTACATCGGGATAAAGCGTCCCCTGCGCCAGCCACTTGAACGGGCCGCTCTTTTCTGCAAACTCGGTGAACACCTTGACAAACTCCTCGCCCACAATCTTTCTCTTCTGTTCGGGATCTGTAATTCCCCCTAGTCTTGAAAGAAACCTTTCCTTTGCATTGATTGCAGTAAAGTCCATGCCAAAATTATTCCTGAACATGTCTTCCACCTCCTTTTCCTCGTCTAACCTGAGAAGACCGTTATCCACAAAGACGCACTTTAGCCTGCCGCCTATTGCTTTTTGAATCAGGAGGGCGGCCACTGTGGAATCCACCCCGCCGCTTATTCCACATAATACATTTCCGTCAATCCTTGATATCTCTGATACAGTACTGTCGATAAAGTTCTCAAGCGTCCAGTCCTGTCTTGCCTTGCATATATTCAGTACAAAGTTTTTGAGTACCTGCACCCCGTTTTCCGTATGTACCACTTCCGGGTGGAACTGTATGCCATAGATCAGCTTCTGCCTGTTGGCAATTGCCGCTGCAAAGGAGCCATCGGTATGCCCTATTATCTCAAATCCCTCAGGAAGGCTCTCTGCAGCATCGCCGTGGCTCATCCAGGCCCTTGTCGACTGGCCCATCCCTGCCAGAAGATCAGAACCGTTGTCTATCTTCAGCGTGGAGGAACCATACTCCTTGTTTGCACGCTTTACCTTGCCCCCGAAATTATTTACAATCAACTGGTGACCATAGCAGATTCCAAGTACGGGCAGGCCCATCTCAAATATTTCAGGGGAAGGCTGCGGCGAGTCCCTGCCGTACACACTGGCAGGCCCCCCGCTGAATACGATTCCCTTGGGGTTGAGTTTTTTCAGCTCCTCAAGCGGTATGTCAAACGGCACAAGCTCCGCATATACGGAAAACTCTCGGATTCTTCTGCAGATAAGGTGGCTGTACTGCGAACCAAAGTCTAGAACGATTATCTTGTCCATGTGTTCACTTTTTCGAGTTTTCAATCATTCTTGAAAATGACCATGTTGCCGTATTGATTATCTCGTTTGCCCTGTCTCTTTCCCTATAGTTTTTGATCAGAATCTCTCTTATCCTCCCTCCCTCCCTGTTTACCATGCACCTTATGGCCAGATTCTGCGAGATCTTGCCGCTTTTGATATCGGTACTGTCCTGTGTCTCCATGTTTCCAATTATCCTGCCCAGGAAAAATGACTTGAACGGCTGCGTCTCAATATCAAGCGATATCTCTTCTGACGGTATGATTACAAGCTCGTCAGGCGTGATGTGGGCATTGGCAATTATCTGGTTATCGGGAGCCTTCATCTGAATTACACTTGCAGTCTCCTGCACGGGTTGCGGGATCCTGGCCGCAGGCGGGGACGACGCCAGGCTTGACGCCTTGCTAAAGCTTGACTGCTTTACCAGCGAGTCTAAAATCCGGAGATTCTGGGTCAGTTTTTCAATCTCCTTCTGGCGCCTTTCGATCTCTTCAGCTATCCACTCACGAAGCTCTAGGGTGTCGCGAATCTCGTCTTCTGAGCGATAGTCCATGTATTGTCTATTTATGAACGGATAATAAATATTCAAATGAACCAAACGCTGAGCCAAATGTGGTTCTGGTTCAAGCACGCTGAAACTGCGACAGATTGCTCTGCGTATTGTAATCTTGGAAAAAAAGTGCATTGGCTGTAGCCCTGGGGTATGATGTCTCGTCAAAATTTACGGCGCCGGAACTGCAGACATCATGCTTTATGATACACACGAGTGGTTTCAGGGCATCCGATGTGTTGCATAGCGAGGAATTGACGCATGCAGTTGACAGCCTGAGGCTGTAAAGCAATTCTGGTGTCTTTGCAATCTTTTTGAGTGACAGTCTTGCAGCCCACAACAACAAAATTCAAAAAAAATGGATACAATTTGTATCAGTTTGTTGCCATTGTTGCAAGAGAAAAATCAGAGTGGTAAGGCCGGACTAATGCAACCCAAAAGATCAAACAACTAGAAATATAACATATCTGCCTATATCATACTATGACAGAAAAACACAAGTTCACCATCATAATACAAGAAGAGCCTGAAGGAGGCTATACAGGTAAGTGTCTTGAGTTGAGAGGAGCAGTTAGTTATGGCAAGACTATTGATGAACTAAGAGAAAACATGAAAGAGGCCGTCTCGCTTGTGCTTGAGGCATTAAAGGAAGAGGCACAATCAAAACGAAAAGAGATTATAGAAATAAGTTGAGCCTTAGAAATCGCAGCTGGCGCGAGATTATCAAGGCCATGAGTCATTTTGGTTTCTATCCGGTAAGACAAAGTGGAAGCCACTGTTCACATGCATACCAAAAGAGAAATCCTCAGCAAGATGACAGCAGAATACTTATTGGCATTTTGCATCTGATAGGTTTGCTATCTTTGTATGTATGAGTTTACGTCCCAGACTAAAGATACTTGACTATCTCATCGAGAATATTGCATCCGCGCATATTCCACGTCATGACGCGTGTCATTATATTTCCGTATGAGTTTAGGTCGTACCTAGAATCAGAATCGACAAATCAAATGTATTCTACCGAAAGATCTAAGATCATCATGACAGTACCACGCATGTGACAGAATGCGCCTGTGGATTATGCCATGAATTGTGCTCACAGTATCGGATAAACCAATCGATACGTGCCTGGTAAGTAGTGGTTCTCGGTGCATTTTGCTAATCGTAGGTTGCTGGGAAAACCTTATATCGATAGCAATATCGTAATACTATAGGGTTAACGATGAATACAGTAAAGGTGTCAAAAAAGTATCAGGTCGTCATACCTGAAAATCTTCGTCATGAAGCCCACATCAAGCCTGGCGACAAGATGATGGTTATCGCCAAGCATGGAATTCTACAATATGTCCCGATACATTCGATAAAAGAAACCAAGGGGATGATTCGGGGACTCGATGTGACTGCTCTGCGTGACAAGACAGACAGGATATGATAAGTGTTGACAGCTACGGCTGGATCGAACGGTTCACTGATGGACCAAAAGCCCCGCAGTATAACCAAATCATAGAGAGAACCAAGCCACAAGAGCTGATCACATCAGTGGTTGTCTTGTACGAAGTATACAAAAAGGTGAAGCAGGTGAGGGGAGAAGAGGTTGCGCTTGAGGCAATTGCTGCCCTGAGTCAAACTGAAGTTGTACCTGTGGATCAAACACTCTCATTGGAAGCCGCCGATTACAGTCTTGAACATGATCTTCACTTCTCAGACGCCCTAGTCTACGCAACAGCACGTAAATATTCTGCACAACTGTATACAGGTGATGATGACCTCAAGGGACTCACAGGAGTCAAGTTAGTTTAGGCACTTATTGGGCTCAGATAGGCTTCCGTTGGGAAACATCAGGTATAATCACCTGGGATGACACGAATTCTGGAACCAGTGATTGCAGTAATAACTTTGTAACATCACCTGCATATGTGGCAGGCAAGACTAAGCATCTCAGCTCAGAGATTCAAAAAAGAACGTGGGAAGCGTGTCGGAACACACAAGATCTACTGAATCTCTTGTACACAAACTTGATTAGAAATACATCAGAGAAGAGCATACCGAAAAGTAAGACCCGCCTAAAACCAAGTCCTGATCTGACCCCTAGAGAATTGAAGGCAATAGAGAGGTTTGAGTCAGGCAAGGGCAAGTACGTAAACTCTGACAACGCCGAAGATGCGATAAAGTGGCTCAATGAAAAAAATACAAAAAATCAAGTGCGCAACAATCCAAGTATTTTTCAACGGACGGCTTTATCCGAATCTTACCCAGTCCCATCTTGTCCTGTCGTCCAGCAACCACGCGAGATAGGCATAGCATGCAGCGTGTATGGCATCATCCGTCGTATCATCAGGATGCGTGTAAATGGTTCTTGGCCTTCCCGCAGCGTTTGATGTCTCGGCTTCAATGCATGTAAAGTGGTCTATAATCCATTCAATCTCGTCCAGCCTGTGCGGTACTCCTGGTATTATCAATCTTGGAATGGGATGTGGAAAGTCGTCTCTTGTCTCAGGTCTTGTAATCAAATCAATCATAGTTTCAATAATCCATGTCCTGTCTACGTTTATTCTCCTCTCGTCTGATATCGGCTCAAACGGCTGCTCGGGCCTTGAGAGATAATGACACTTGAAAACGCGCTCTGCGTATCTGTCTGACAATTTCTCAACCTGTCTCGGTCCTCCTCCTGCATCGACAACTACGCGGTCTGCTTCCACTGCATCGATGAGTGTGATTATCTTGTCTGCCTGCACCTCTGTAGAACGGTCGTCGTATTTTTTGACGTATAGCAGCTGGAATCTGGGAAGGTCCCTGTTTATCAGCTGCCAGACCCACGCAACCGTGAATGCCTGCAGTCCTCCCCCCCAATCGACTCCTACGTATACCGGCATTGTATGGTCTATGTCGATTGCTGCCGTGAAGTCAAGGTTCCTGTCCATGAGTGCGCGTATGTCGGATTCCAGCAGCGGTTTTCTCATTCCCTTGTAGAACCAGCCTTCCACCTCGTTGACAAAATTTCTATGCGTGTATGTCATCTTTTTCTGCTCAATTTCCGCACCGATATTTGGATTGACATATTCCATCATTGACTGCGGTATGTGCAACGACGCAACACCAGGCATCCCAGACACATCCGGCCTTGGAATCCACGATTCTGTTCTTTTATCCCACCCGAGTATCGTTCCAGCATTCCATTCCCTGTGCCATGCATCTCCCTCGTCAGAGCCGGTCCCGATCTTGATTATTTTTTTGAACCTGGAATGGGCCATTGATTCCTTCACCACGGGTATGGCTCCAACGTTCTGTGACTGCATCTCATCGATGACTACAAAGTCAGCCGGAATCGAGCGGGCTGCCTCAAAGTCTCCCCATCCGGAATACATGTAGAGATGCGAACCGTTGACAAAAGACTGCCATCTTACGTTGTGCTCGCCCCTCCTTACCTGCTGCTGCAGATATGGCGACTGTTCTATTGCCCCCTGCAGCCTGAGCCTGGAAAATATCGATACGTGGTCCTGCCTGTCGGACATGTACAGGCCTATCGTATTTGCATTCCTGGTTAGGTCGAAGAGCAGCCAGTTCAGCGCAAACTCTGTCATCTCCGTCTGGCGGCCCTTGACTATGTTGATCTCCCTATAGTCAAGATTGTATAGTTTTCTCAGATGCGGCCTGTCTGCAAGAGAGAACCTCCTCCCCTTGATCAATCTTATCCCTTCAGACCATGATGCAAGATTGTCATAGCTTACACATGAAAAGCCACTGCTTGGCCTGAGGCTTTGTTTCAAGGCAGCCCTTTTTACATCTTGGTATTTTTTGAGTGCTCTTCTGGTCCTCTTCACGTAAACGAACGTCCCTATGTTGAATCGTGTATGGCATCATGACCGCTGTCATGATTCCTACCTGTCTGACTGGCATCATTACCAACATCTAATCCTCCGCTTGCCTCATACCTTTCATTTTTTTCTGTATTGTATGCGGATTGAATCGATTCCGAAATTTCTGGATCGTATAGATCTGGAATGCCTTTGAGAATGTTAAAAAGAACTTGAGAAGCTTTTATTTTCTCCCGTTTGTTCGAGTCAGGATCATTGATGATCTGAAATAGGCCCTCTTTTAATTTCATAGCATCGGTCAACGAGTCCATCGTGGTCAGCATGTAAATCTTGTGAACCTTCTCAGTCATGTGTCCGATGCCAAGATTCTTTATGTCACTTTTAATACGTTGCAAAGTTTTTTCACTGATTCCCAAATTTGCTTCTTTTAGCATTTTCTTGCTAATGTCTGCAGGAAGCAACATAGACAGAGTCACCAACGCGATTATTTTTGGATCACGACGTAGCCTACGGTTGTTCATTCTTTCCAGCTGAAAAAGGTGACACTCCCTTTTATGTATTAAAAATTTGACGGATCAGATTTCTTGAAGTTTTAATACATATATACAAGTGGTTTTTTGCAAATTGTTTTTCAACACACTTATTGGTCAGCATGACGTATCTATACTGCAAACAATTAATGATACAAGAAAAAAATTGCTAAAAATGCGGACAGATTTTACGAACAAAACTGTCCGAAAACAGGTCAATTCGGGCCGAAATCCACTTGACTAGTTAAGTCACTTTTGATCAGATCGCAGATTTCTGCCCTACTGCGTTTCGTGACTTTTTCCCGAGTTTCAGCAGAGATTTTTATAGAAAATCTCTGCAGCCTATAATGTCAATATTTTTTTACCCGCTCTGAAAGATCTGGAAGCCTGATCTTCTCAAATCCTTTCATCTTCTCAGACGTGGTGTAAAACTCGCACTCCTTTCCTGATGCAAGCCATTCCAAAAGCTCCCTTGCCTTGGCAAGCTTTGCAATCTTTACTTTTCTGTCATATCTTCCCTCCTTTGAATATGTTCCAACCCTTTTCCCAAAGTCCATTCCAAACAAAACAATCTTTTCTGCACAAAAGTATCTTGCAAGAAAGACGCACCTGTCGCCGTCCGTAAACCCGCCAAAGTTTCTTATCCTGTCAAACGGCTTTCCCTCGGTCGTACCGATACAATGTTTAAACAGCAGGGCAAGAGGAAGCACGCCAATGTTGTCACCGTGCGAGTGCACCACCATGATAGAATTCTTCTTTGAGGCTTTTTTCAGGTATTCCAGGTTGCCGTCAAGGTCGGTCACAACAATGTCAGGCCTGATGCCGTTCTCAATCAGGGCCTTTGTAGCACCATCTGCTGCAATCTTTGTCACCTGTTTGAATTTTTTTATCTGCGGTATGGCAAAAGAAAGGGACGGACCAGCACCAATCACAAATACCGTCCGCCCGCGTATCTTGCGCTCAAGTTTGTCAAGAGGCTCCTTTCTCTCAAGCAAGGAATTGAGAAGCCTGGCTGCCCGCAGGTCCTCTCTTCTGCTAAACCCAAACTCGCGCAGTATCGTACCATACCTGCGGTCCCACCCCTGCAATCTCATAGGTCTAAATGTCGATACTCCAGTCATTAAACTATATGAACAGACTTGGTACAGTGCCTGTAGGAAACACAAACCCAGTACGAATCATGGGCATAATCAATTCAAGCCCAGAGTCGTTCTACAAAAAATCAGTCCACACAGAGCAAAGAGAGATTGCAAGGGTGGCAAAGCAGATGGAAGAAGACGGTGCAGACTTTATCGATGTGGGAGGCATGTCCACTGCGCCATACCTGAAGACGCTTGTACCGGAAAAGACCGAGATTGAGAGGATAACAAAGGCAGTAAACGCAGTACAAAAGGTATCGTGCCTTCCAGTCTCGATTGACACCTGTAGGGCAGGTGTTGCAAAGGTTGCATTTGGCCTTGGGGTTGACATACTAAATGACGTTACGGGACTCAAGCACGACAAGGACATGACAAAAGTACTGGAAGAATACTGCCCGTCTGTCATAGTATGTGCATTTAGCAAAGAGTCCGCCTACGGAAACCAGGTGGAACAGGCAAGAAAACTGCTGCGTAGAAGCATATCAATTGCAGTCAAGTCAGGCATACCAAAAAGCAGGATAGCAGTGGACCCGGCAATAGGTTTTTTCAGAAAAAGTGCAAAAGGAATCTTCTTTACAAAAATAAATTCCGACTGGCTCAAAAGAGATCTTGACATGATACAGAACCTCAAGTCGATAAAGCTCGGGCAGCCATTATTGATATCAGTCTCAAGAAAGTCATTCATAGGATCTTTATTAAATGAAAAAGATCCGGACAAGAGGATTTACGGATCGCTTGCAGCGGAGATCATTGCAGTACTAAACGGAGCTGATATAATCAGGACGCACAATGTCAAGGCAACCTGCGATGCAATAGAAATTGCACGACAGCTAAGACAAATCTAAGAAAGGCTAGTTCTACTACAAACTTGATCAATGATATGCCGGAGGGTTTTGGGACGAGTTCATTATAATAAATCCAGCTGCAACTACAGTGAAAGGCTTATAACAGAATGCAAGGCTAATCAAGAAGGTTTCATTGGATATCAGGGAAGGATTAACTTTCGATGATGTACTCCTTGTTCCCAAACGCTCCAGCATAGTCACCAGATCTCAAACCAATTTACAGACGAAACTCTCACGCAATATCTCGCTTAACATTCCGATTGTGAGCGCCAACATGGACACTGTAACAGAGTCTGCAATGGCAGTAGCAATGGCAAGGGAAGGCGGAATTGGAATAATACACAGATTTCTTACAATATCAGAGCAAGTCACAGAGGTGCTCAAAGTCAAACGCTCGGGAAGCATTCTCATTGAAAACCCGTACACGATAGGTCCAAACCAGAGTGTCCGGGAGGCAATCGAATACATGAGAGAAAAAAGCGTCTCGGGGCTGCTGGTTACAGATCCCCAGGGCAAGCTGGTGGGAATACTGACAAGAAGGGACATTGCAATGATAGAGCCTGCAGACGAGAAAAAACAGGTAAGCGAGGTAATGACAGGTGATGTAATTACCTCAAAGTCCGGTGTAAGCATACAGGAAGCAAGAGATCTAATCAGAAAGAACTGCATTGAAAAACTGCCGCTCCTCGACGAGCGCGGAAACGTAAAGGGACTGATAACAAGCAAGGACATCCTAAACGCAGGAAACTATCCGCATGCGTCAAAGGACAAGAAAGGAAGGCCGCTTGTGGGAGCCGCAGTGGGGGTCAAGGGGGACTTTATGGAAAGAACAGAGGCCCTGCTTGATGCAGGAACAGACGTGATAGTAGTTGACATTGCACACGGCCACAGTGATAACGCAATCAATACCGTACGATTGATCAAAAAGGCATTTCCCAACTGCGAGCTTGTTGCAGGAAACGTCGCAACGGCCCAGGGAGCCGAGGACCTGATAAAGGCAGGAGTTGACGCAGTCAAGGTAGGAGTAGGCTCCGGTTCAATCTGCATTACGCGAGTAATCACCGGTTCTGGCGTACCGCAGCTCACGGCCGTGGTGGACTGTGCAGGGATAGGCAAGAAATATGACATCCCTATAATCTCTGACGGCGGGGTCAGAAACTCGGGGGATGCAACAAAAGCGCTTGCTGCAGGAGCATCTACTGTAATGGTGGGAAGCCTGCTTGGGGGAACAGACGAGAGTCCGGGCTCGTATGTAATGAAGAACGGCAAGAGGTACAAAATATACCGGGGAATGGCCTCGTTTTATGCAGCGCTTGGCAGAAAGTCAAAGGAGACAGGAACTGCCGCGATGAGCGAGGATCTAAATGATTATGTGGCAGAGGGCGTCGAGGCAATGGTCCCATACAAGGGGACTGTTGTAGATATTGTAAAGCAGCTCACTGGAGGAATACGCTCAGGCCTGAGCTACTGCGGGGCAGACACCATACCGCAAATGCAGCAAAATGCCGAATTTATAAAAATGTCAACTGCCGGATATGCAGAAAGCCAGCCCCACGACGTAGAACTGATGTAGTTTTAATATGGTGTAAAATCCAGTCTCACCTAGTGCTGACAAAAAAGACTGCAACAGGAATCGGTGTGGGAGTGCTAGTAATAGGTCTCGGATCTTTTTTCCTGGTGCAGTCACTCCTCTCTAATGAGAATACAGTCAATGATACCGTAGACACGGGCAAAAGCGACATCTTTCAATTTGACGCGCAAAAACACTTTCACGAAGTTCTCAACGTGACCGGAAGCTCCTTTCATGTAAAACTTGTCACGCCGTCAAACGGTCTGCAGGTGGACAAGGATTTTGAAAGCGAGATAAGCTTTGACTGGGTCAGTCTTGCAGACGGAAAACATTTCATCAACATAACAAACACCGGAGGCTCGCCACTCCGTGTCACAGGAAATCTAGAGGCAGTCCAGGACCCGATAATATTTGCAACCCATGTCATTGTAATCACCTCTGGAATCCTGATTATCGGATTCAGTGCGGCCTTTTCACTGCGAAAGCCGCGGGGATTCTAGCTCATCTCCGCCCTGGGATAGGAACCAAGGATCTTGAGGAATATCGTGTTTTGCCTTATCTTCTCAAGGGCATCCAGGATATTCCTGTCGTCCTGGTTTCCCTCAAAATCAACATAAAAGTTGTATTCCCACGGGGTGGTCTTTGTGGGACGGGATTCAATCTTTGTAAGGTTTATCCTGTTTGCATGAAACTTCTCAATGACATTGTACAGAGCCCCGGGCGTGTGCTTTATTGAAAAAATTATCGATGTCTTGTCTTTTGCCGTTGCACCGTGTCTCTGATTCGAGAGGACCAGGAATCTTGTATAGTTGTTGGCATTGTCCTCGATTCCCTCCTTTATGACTGGCACCTTGTAAATCTCAGCCGCCCTTCTGCTTGCTATGCATGAAAGATTGTCTTTTTTCAGCTCAAGGAGTATCTTGACGCTTCCTGCCGTATCATATGTGGGAACTGCCTTGAGGCGGTGGTCCTGGATGAACTTTCTGCACTGGCCCAGTGCCTGCGGGTGGGAATACACGGTATCAATCTTTTCAAGACCGTCAAACCCTATGAGGCAGTGCTTTATGCGGTGGTAAATCTCCCCAGTCGCATAAAGTCTGGTGTTTAGCAGCAGGTCATAGCTCTCACCAACGCTTCCCTCAAGCGAGTTTTCAACAGGCAGTACTGCATAGTCTGTCCTGCCTGCCTCTGTTGATTCCAAAACTTCGTGAAACGTGGGATGGGGCACAGTCTCAATCGAATCCCTGAAAAAGACCGTGGCAGCGGCCTCACTGTACGCGCCACGCTCTCCCTGGAACGCTACTTTGAGCATGTTTTTAATTGGAATCGAATTTTATAAAATCGCTGTTTCCAAACTTGGTTGACAGCTTTCTTTCCTCAATATACCCGCAATCCACGCATTTTACGCTGCTGCCCATTGATACTATGCTGCCCGCGCACTTGTTGCACATGGAAAACAACACGCCAAGTTCCGGCTCGCTTATTGTGGCATGAATCACGCCATTTAACAAGCTGATGACCTTGGCCGTCGCAATGTCTCCTACCCGCACAAGAATTCTTTTCTTTGCGCCCCTTGCCTGGCAGATGACTTCAAGGCCGGCATGGGTCGGCCTGCCGTCTATGTACATTACATTTATCGCAAACATGTTGTTCATCAGTGCAGATACGTTTCCCACTATGACATTGCCAGGCTTTGGCACTGCAGGTTTTTTGAGCTCATTAATTTTAGCGACACGGTTTGTCTTGTCAAATTCGGGCGTACCTACTACAAGAGACCTTATTGAATGCCCGTCATCAAATGTATTCTGGCCGGTCTCAAATTCCTCAATTATTGCAATCTTGTCTCCCGGAAGGGCCTGTTTGCTGGACAATGGTCTGAATTGAGTTTTTGATGATTATAATTGTTTATGCCTGTATTTCCGACCTATCTGACAAAAATTACAGCCAGTGAGGAACCTGGAGAAAATTATCCACGTTTTCCTTTTTCAGTATCCTGACAAGTGCGTTGGCCTGAGGCGTGGACAGCACGGGCCTGTGAAAGTGGTTGTCAGTTGAAATTCTTGGGCAGGCCACCTGTATGAAAGCATCAATTCCTCTTAGATTCTGCAGCTTGTCGTCTGTTATGTCAGTCAGGGCAAAAAGCTGAACTTTTTTCCCGAGACTTTCAAGCTCCCTTTTGAACTTGAGTGCGGTTACCTTTGAGAACTGCCCCTCCTTTAGGCCTACGATGATTCCAAACGACTCGGCCTCGGCAGCCTTGTAAACTGACAGTATTGCCTTTTTCTGGAGCGTCTGGGCAAACTCTGTCACCTCCCTTATCTCGTTAAAGTATGGATCAAGAACATACGTGGGTCTGTTTGTAGACAGCGCAATTCCAGCCGCGTGAAAATTGCTCTGGCCAAGAAATATGTTGGCGTCTACACTGTCCCTTGTCTCCATCACGGGATAAAACTCGCAGCCAAACACCTGTCCGTCATTTAGTTGCCCTTTTCCTTTTCCTACCATGACTTTGATTCCCTCCTGCTCAAGTATGGCCCTTACCTTGTCGACCTCGTGCAGGTGCTGGCTGTCTGTCACAAGCGATATTGTTTTTCCACTGAATTCCTCGGCACATTTTCTTGCAATGCCATCAAATGAAATGTTGTCAAATGCATCGACAAGAACAATGTCATCGCCAAAACTTGTCGAGTTTACCGTATGTCCTATGTGAAAGAGAATCTCTGCCCCAAGCACCTTGGCACCATTTGTATTCATGTCGCACGTTCCAAAACAGCTGTCTGCAAGAACATATGCCGGAATGCCAAACCTTTCCATTATCCTGGATGCGGTATCCTGTATCTTTGGCAAGATCCCATCAGGTCCATTCAGAGCAACCGAGACAGGTCTTCTTTTCTGAATCTCGTCAAAGATTTTTTTCTCATCTATTACTATCAATCGCTATCGGAAATTGTTTTTTTAATTTAAACCAAACGAACGTACATAATATTTAATATCGCTTACCTTCAAAAACAACTGATGCCGATAGCGTTCGTATTGCTCAACGCAGAGCTTGGAAAAGAAAACGAGCTACTCAGCCAGGTAAGATCAATCGAGCACGTCAAGTACGTCTACGTTCTTTATGGCGCCTATGACCTTGTGGTCAAGATAGAGGCCCCCGATACAGAGATACTCAAAAAGACCATATCAAGCCATATACGACAACTAAAAAATGTACGTTCCACTCTTACAATGACTGTTATAGAATGAAGCAAAGCATACTCCACGTCGGCTTTGACGACACCGACTCTAGAAACGGCATGTGCACCACATTTCTTGCCTACAAGATTGTAGAGCACCTGCGAAAGAAAAAAGTCAGGTTCCTAGACTATCCGTACCTGATAAGATTCAATCCAAATATTCCGTGGAAGACGAGGGGAAACGGGGCCGTTGCACTGAAGATCAAGACCCAAAACCCCAGCATGACCAAGAAAAGCATAACTGATTTCATCAGAAAATACTCTGCCATACACGAAGGTGCAAATCCCGGCCTGGTCTTTTACGAAAACAATTCCATCCCAAAAGAGTTCTCCGAGTTTGGCAGGATGGCACTGTGTACACTCGTAAGCAGAAACAAGGCAAAGAAGTTTGCAGCGCAAAACAATATTGAGACGTTTCATATGGGAAATGGCCAAGGACTGGTGGGTGCAATAGGTGCCATAGGATATCCGTTCAATGATCATACGTTTGAGCTGATCTCGTACAGACACAAATCAAATTTTGGCAAAAAACGATTGATTCTCAAAGACAGTGTAAAAAAGATGCAAAAGCTAACCTACCCCAAGACGTTTAACAGCTATGACGATACCAAAAACAGGATACTGATAGCCCCGCATGGTCCTGATCCTGTTTTTTTTGGAGTGCGCGGAGAGGACGTCCGGTCTGTTGTCAGGGGAGCATCACTGGTCAAGTCACCGGAAAAGTTTTCAGGATACATGGTGTTTCGATCAAACCAAGGGACAGGCGACCATCTTCAAAACGAACTTGACATTGACGACCTAAAGCCGTTCTCGTCCGGATACGTCATAGGTCGCGTATCAAAATCGCCAAAAACTGAGCCCGGAGGGCACGTGACGTTTGCAATTTCCAAGTCTGGCCATAAAGCAGACTGTGCGGTTTACAAACCAACCGGACTGACAAACGTAGCATCAAGCTTGATCAAGGGAGACCTGATAAGAATTGGCGGAGGAGTGCGCAAGGCCTCAAAAACGCATGGCAGGACAATAAACGTAGAGTTTATCGGGGTTGTCAAGCTTGCAGAAAATACTGCACCGGCAAACCCCCTGTGCACAAGATGCACAAAACGCATGAAATCAAAAGGAAGAAACCAAGGCTACAAGTGTGAAAAATGCGGAAAAACATCAGAGAACAAAGTACTGGAACATATACCGCGTAAAATAAAAGAACAGCTCTATCTGCCAGTTACATCTGCCCACAGGCACCTGACAAGACCGTTGCAGAGAATCTCAAAGTTCAACACAAAAACTGAGTTTGACGATTCGAGAAAGTGGTTCCACACTTTTTGATTATTTTTTAAAAAGGTAGCGGGGAGTAGATTTTCCGGAACTGAAGTCCCTTTTGAACTACTGACTTGCGGGTTTCTCATCTTGATTGATTATGAGCCCGCCGGGATGACCTAGCCCCTTAGTCTGGCTTCCCCACCCCGCTAAGTAAAAAGAAGTTTCGGGGTGATATATACGCTTTATCTAGTTTAGAAATAATTAATAAGATTTCAGAGGCTTCAGACCAGTGGACAAAAAAACTAGAATCATAGCAATAGCTGCTGCAGTTGCCGCCTCAATTATCATCATTACATCGCCGTCAAATTCCATTGTAATTCCGCAGCCGACTGCAAGTCATAATGGAACAGATGCAGTGCAAATCATTGCAACCAACCTGCAAAAACCCTGGGCCATGAGCTTTGCCGACAACAAAATATTCTTCACGGAAAAAGTGGGCCGTATAAGGGTGATTGATAACGGCACGCTTGCAAGTGATCCTGTTGCAGATCTCCATGTCGCAGACATGACAGATGCAGGTCTGCTTGGAATAGCAGCGCATCCTGATTTTGAGAAAAACCATTTTCTTTACGTCTATTATACATACAAGGACAGGGACAGTCTCTGGAACAAAGTACTGAGGGTTACGGTATACAACGACAAAATAACTGACGCAAAGGTTATTTTGGACAAAATACCCGGTGCAGAGTTTGACGACGGCGGGGTACTGAAATTTGGGCCTGACAAGAAACTCTACATAGGTACAGGCGATGCCACAGACCAAAACGCTACGCAGGATCTAAAGTCCCTTGCAGGGAAGATTCTCCGCCTAAATGATGACGGTTCAATACCTTCAGACAACCCGTTTCCAAACTCCCCCGTCTATTCCTATGGGCACAGAAACCCTCAGGGCCTGACATGGGATGACAGGGGAAATCTGTATGAGACCGAAGAGGGACCGACAAGAAACGACGAGATAAACCTAATCAAGCCCGGACAGGATTATGGCTGGCCAGCCCAGGAATGCTCAGGCTCGTCAAAGTACCAGGCATCACTGGTATGCTATAACCCAAGCATTGGGCCTGCAGGAATTGTCTTTTATTCCGGAGACAAGCTTGACATCAAAAACAGTCTTGTACTGGCCGCGCTGACAGGACACGGTCTCTACCAGCTGCCTATTGGAAATGGAACCATACTGGAACAAAAAATCATATTGGATGGAGTAGGAAGAATCAGGGATGTCAACGAAGGACCAGACGGGTACCTGTACGCCCTCACATCAAATACCGACGGCATGGGCTTTCCTGACAAAACCGATGATAAACTTTTGAGGATTGTAAGATAAGTTGGCCAGATCATCCACCAAGAAATTTCACGAAAAGAGCAGGGACGAGAGGCTCAAGGCAGTCAAGTCCTTTGCAAGGCTCTCAAACAAAGACATTGAAATTCTAAAAAGCAGCGGCGGAATCTCGTTTGCAGAAGCAAACCACATGGTAGAAAATGTGATAGGCACACTGTCATTTCCGCTAGGAATTGCAACCAATTTCAGGATAAACGGAAAGGACTATCTCATACCAATGGTGATTGAAGAGTCATCGGTTATTGCTGCAGCATCAAAGGCGGCAAAGATTGCACGAAAGCACGGCGGATTTGTCATGGAGTCTGACGAGTCATACAGTATCGGCCAAATTCAGTTAGTGGACGTGGATGTCAGATCTGCCATTCCAAAGATCACGAAGGCATCAAAAAAAATTCTCAGTCTGGCCAACTCAAAAAGCAAGACGCTGTCCAGGATGAACAAGGGTGCAAAGAAGATAACATGCAAAAAACTGGAAACAAAATCCGGAACCATGCTGATTGTGGAGATACTTGTCGATGTCGGAGATGCAATGGGTGCAAATGTAACAAATACCATGTGCGAGGGAGTTGCCCCCTTGATAGAAGAGATTACTGGAGGAAGAGCAATTCTCAAAATTTTATCGAACTATTCAACAAAGAGGCTGGTCAGAGGCAGAGCTGTCTTTGATAAAGAAGAAGTTGGCGGCACACATGTTGTCAATAACATAATCCACGCATATCACTTTGCGGCAAACGATCCATACAGGGCAGTAACCCACAACAAAGGCGTAATGAACGGAATAATTGCGGTTGCAAACTCTACAGGACAGGATACCAGAGCAATTGAAGCTGCCGCGCATGCATTTGCATCAAAAGACAAAAGGTATACCTCGCTCACCAGATGGAAAAAAGACAAACAGGGAAATCTAGTCGGGGATATAGAGGTGCCAATGCCTGTGGGAATTGTAGGCGGAATAGTAAATGTACACCCGATGATCAAAGTGTGCACAAAAATTCTTGGAACAAACTCAGCAAAGGAACTGGGATGTGTAATCGGGGCAGTGGGGCTTGCCCAAAACTTTAGCGCAATCAGGGCCCTTGCCTCAGAGGGAATACAAAAGGGACACATGAAGCTTCATGCAAAGAATATCGCCGCAAGTGCAGGCGTGCCAAAAAACAAGATACATGAGATAGTCTCAAGAATGGTGAAGGAAAACAACGTCTCAGTTACACGAGCCCGGGAAATACTCAAGGAACTCTAGCGACTAGATATATATCCAAAAGGCTTGGTAGGAGACTACGTTGACCAGAGTAAAATTTGCAATACCGAAAGGCAGCATCGAAGAATCAACCTTCAGGATACTGGAAAAGTCCTGGACCAGAATAGTTCGAAGAGAGAGGACCTACAGGGTAATGCTAGACGACCCAGAGATTTCAGTCAAGATGCTACGCCCGCAAGAGATTCCAAACTTGGTAAGTGACGGCCTTTATGACGTCGGAATAACCGGCAGAGACTGGGTTGCCGAGACAAAATCTGATGTTAACACTCTTCTTGATCTGGAGTATGGAAAAATAAAACTTGTAATTGCAATTCCAGATTCCTACAATTTCAAGTCTCTCGATGAGATGATACTTGCCTATGCAAAAAAGAAAAAAATCCTGAGAATATCTTCAGAATATCTTACCACTGCAGCAAAGTTCATCACACAGTGTAAAAACTACAAAAAACTTTACGGATCAAAGCAGCCTATGATTGTGACCCCCTGGCTAAGACTGGGCTCCAACAAGAGCGTCCAGATATTTCTCTCCTTTGGGGCAACAGAGGCAAAGCCACCTGAGGACGTAGATGCCATCATGGACGTAACGGAGACAGGCACCACGCTTACGCAAAACCAGCTGAAAATAGTCGATACCGTAATGGAATCAACCGCAGTCTTGATCGCAAACAAGGCGTCGCTCAAAGACAAGGCCAAGCGTGAAAAAATCTATGACATTGTAACCATGCTGCACGGGGCAGTAGAAGGCAAGAAGCACCTGCACATATTCCTAAACGTAAAACAGGAAAATCTAGGCAGATTGCTCAAAGAATTGCCCTCACTCAAGCGTCCAACCATAAGTCCGCTAAGCGAGAAAGGCTGGTATGGCATAAACACCGTGATTCCAAAATCGGAATTCCACAAGCTAGTTCCAAAGCTAAGAAAGATAGCCCAAGGCTTGGTCGTGCACGAGCCAAAGCAGATTCTCGCACTTGAGGAGATAAAGCGTGATGAGGAACGTTGATGAAGATCATAGCAGTCAAAGACATGGATTCCATCCTGGAATCTCTAAGGCCTCAACCTGATGAAAACCTCAAGAAGAAAGTAGCCTCCATTATCTCAGACGTACACAGAAGAAAGGACAAGGCCCTGCGCGAATATGAAAAAAGGTTTAGCAAGGCAAACCTAAAATCATTTAAAGTGACACGGGCCGAGGTAAAAGACGCCTACACCAGAGTCTCAAAGGATCAAATCGAGGCGATAAAACTTGCAAAGAAAAGACTAGAAAAACCTGAGAATCTGATAAAAAAACGACTGCAAGGCATTACGCTCTCAGCTGACGGAATAAAGATCAAAAAGACATTTTCTCCAATAGACAGTGTGGCGTGCTACATCCCGGGTGGCGGGGCCCGCTATCCAAGTACCGTCGTAATGTCGGTCATACCTGCCAAAGTGGCTGGAGTAAAAAGAATAGTTGCTGTATCGCCAGCCGATCCAAAAGGAATGGTTGACCCCCTTACACTAGTGGCAGCTGACATATGTGGAGTAAACGAGTTTTACAAAATAGGTGGGGCTCAGGCAATAGCTGCGCTTGCATATGGCACCCAGTCCATTCCAAAAGTGGACAAGATAGTGGGCCCTGGAGGAATATTTGTCACTCTTGCCAAATCCCTTCTCAGCAATGTTGTCTCAATTGACATGATTGCAGGTCCGACAGAGCTTGCAATCATTGCAGACTCGTCGGCAGATCCTGCTCTTGTTGCAGTTGATCTGATATCACAGGCAGAACACAGTAGCGATACCATGTGCTGCCTGATAACAAATTCCAAACTCCTAAAAGAGCAGGTGATAAAACTGCTCAAAAAAAGGGTTGATTCCATACAACGATCTGGCATTGTCAAGAAAAGCTTCAAAAATAACGGATTTGTCGCCATCTGTAAAACCGAGGCCCAAATGATAGGCCTTGCAAACAATCTTGCCCCAGAGCACCTGGAAATCATGACCAGAAACCCCCAGAAGATAGCCAGAAGGATAAAGTCTGCCGGACTTGTGCTTGTCGGAAGCAATACCCCTTCCTCCGCAAGCGACTATCTCCTAGGATCAAACCATGTGTTGCCGACCAATGGATTCGGAAAGACAAGAGGCTCCCTTGGGGTGCTGGATTACATGAAGCTGCAAACCAGGATGGAATCATCTAGGAACTCCCTTGACAGGATATCAAAATACATGAAAGCTTTTACCTACGCAGAAGGGCTTCCAAATCACTACGAGGCAGTGAGGAAAAGGCTATGAAAAAAAACTGGTTTGAAAAAAAGATAGAAAACATATCAAAACTTGGCGGATACAAAAAGCCTGACAGGTATTCAAACGTAATCAAGCTTGATTCTAATGAAAATTATGCAGTTGACCCCTCCTTCTTCCAGGATCTGGTAAACCAAACCCGGGACAGGATGGATGTAAGGGAATATCCTCTTGGAGGAACCGAAAGACTAGTTGCGTCACTTGCAGACTATGTAAAAATGCCAAAGGAGATGGTAGGGGTTGGAAACGGCTCTGACCAGATAATTGATCTAGTTCTTGGAAACTTGGCGTCAAAGGAGACCTGGATACTCACATCCGAGCCAACTTTTGGTTTTTTTGAAGAAAGATGCAAGCTGTTTGACATACCGACAACAAAGATCCCGTTTAATGGCGAGATGAGCCTGCGCCTTGAGGACTTTCTTGCAAGTTCCAGGAAATCTGACATACTTTATCTTGACTCTCCAAACAACCCTACTGGGTTCCAATTTCAGAGAAAACAACTTGAAAAATTGATCCAGTCGTTTAACGGCCTTGTAATTATTGACGAGGCCTATGTGGAGTTTGCAGATTATACAATTACCGACATGACAAAAAAAATGGGTAACTTGATCGTGTTAAGAACACTTTCAAAATCATTTGGCCTTGCAGGACTGCGTATTGGCTACTTTGTGGCCAACAAGAAAACCGTAGATGCCTTTTCCAGAGTCATTCAATACCCTTATCCGCTCAATACCGTTGCCATAGAGGCAGGAATACTGGCTTTGAAGAAATCAAAATACTTTACAGATGTGATAGATCTTGTAAAAAGGGAGCGGCTTCGCATAATTGAGAAGCTTGGGGAGATGCGAGTCTTCAAGGTCTTTGATTCCAAGGCAAACTTTGTCTTGTTTGCAGCAGGCGGTGCAGGCAAGCGAATCCACAAGGCACTCATAGAACAAGGCATAGTGATAAAGAACCTCGGAAAGGTTGGAAAATACGACGGATGTCTAAGGGTTACTGTAGGCACCCAGGAAATGAATTCAAGATTTCTAACTGCAATACGTGATCTGCTAAATTGACTCTTCAAAAAATGGACAAAGGCATATACGTGGATGCACAAAAGATGGACAAGATCAAAAAACTCGATGCGATAATATTCGACTGCGACGGGGTGCTAATCGACGTTTCACATTCCTATGACCTTGCAATAAAAAAAACAGCAGAGTTTGTCACAAATGAATTTGCTGCAATAAAGTTGCCAGAGGTAACAGCCGAGATGATAGAAAGCTTCAAAAAAACAGGCGGGTTCAACGATGAAGTTGACGTGACATATGCCTTGATACTTGTAGGTATGGCATCAAAAAAAATGGAAAAAAACTTTTCTGAGCTAGTCTTTGAGGCTGCAAAAAACGCAGATTCGACGGGAATAAGATCAGTTGAAAAATACCTAGATTCATTAAAAATAGACCTTACAGAGATCAAAAATAAGCTTGCCTACCCTGCAAAAAGGTTTGCAAGTCCGCTCTCATCAATCTTCGACGAGATGTTTTATGGCGCAGATCTGTATGCGCGGCTCTACAAAAGACCTCCCAATTTCTTTAGCGGAAGAGGACTGATTGAAAATGACGTCGTGCTTGTAACACGCGATATTCTAGATGAGCTGCACAAAAGATTTGACAGAAAAATTGCCATTGTTACAGGAAGGGGGGTACTCTCTGCAAGGCATTCCCTGAAAAAATTATTTGACGAATTTAACTTGCAAAATTCAAGGTTCCTTGAGGACGAGCCTCGCGAGATGGCAAAGCCAAATCCGCAGTCCCTCATATTGTCAATCACTGGAATGAAGGCTGCCTGTTCGATGTTTGTAGGGGACTCCATGGAAGACTATATCATGGCACGCAAGGCAGACGAGTCTGGAAACCCAACCTTGTTTTGCGGTATATATGGAACAAGCAAGGATCCACAGTCCCGGAGGGCCTTTTTTGAACAAAGGGGAGCTGACATGATACTAGAATCAATTAGTTTACTTTCGAAGGCATTAAATCTAGTCAGGGCATAAGCCACTTCTCTCTGGGGGATCTCATGAAATCTAGGATAGGACGAATTATTAGAAAAACCAAGGAGACGGAGGTATCGATATCCATTAACTTGGATGGTAGTGGCAAGATTTCTGTAAAGACAGGCCTGCCATTTCTTGATCATCTGGTCACATCTTTTGCAAAGCATTCCATGTTTGACCTTAAGATCAGTGCAGTATCAAAGGACGGCATAGATCACCATCTAGTTGAGGATACCGCAATTGCACTGGGTAGTGTCATAGACGAATCGCTTGGAAACAGATCGGGAATCACGCGTTTTGGCTATGCGTCAGTACCCATGGATGAAGCGCTTGCAGATGCCTCGCTTGATCTTGTAAAAAGACAGTATCACAGAATCCAATTATCGGTAATCCGGGATAAGATCGAAGAAATATCAAAAGAAGATCTGGAGCACTTTTTCAGATCTCTTGCCCAGAGCCTGAACATGTGTGTCCACGTGTCAGTCAAATACGGAGAAAATGATCACCACAAAATAGAAGCTGCAGTCAAGGCACTAGCGGTAGCACTGAGAAATGCCGCAAGCCAAGACAAACGGCAAAGAGGCACTCCCAGCACAAAAGGTGTCATGTAAAATGGTCAAAGTGGCAATCTTTGATTATGGCGCAGGCAACATATTCAGTCTCAAGTCGTCTCTTGAAAAAAACGGAGCCGAGGTTAACGTCATCACTGATTTGGACAAAATGAATGGCTATTCTGGATTGCTCCTTCCAGGAGTGGGAAACTTTGATCCCGCAATCAAGAGTCTCAACAAAGCCTCATTCCGGGACTTGACAAAAAAGCAAGTCCCGGTTCTCGGTATATGTCTTGGAATGGAAATGTTCTTTGAAAAGAGCGAGGAAGGCAAGCTCAGCGGGCTTGGAGTTTTAGAGGGAGAAGTTGTAATACTTCCAAACAAATTCAAAATTCCCCACATGGGATGGAATGACTTGCAGGTGAAGAAACCAAGCATACTGCTAGAAGGAGTAAAGGAAGGCTCTTGGGTTTACTTTGTCCACTCGTATAGGGTCAAACCAAAAAATGAGGAGATTGTAAAAGCCGATTCTGATTACGGAATCAGCGTTCCTGCAGTGGTGGAAAACGGGACTCTTTTTGGAACACAGTTTCACCCGGAAAAATCCGGCAAGATTGGAGCCGAAATGATTAAAAACTTTTTGCGGACGTGCAAAAAGTGAAAGTTATTCCTGCAATTGACATCATGGAGGGTAAAGTAGTGCGTCTGGTGAAAGGTGATCCAAAAAATAAGACCGTCTACAGCAATGATCCTGTGGAAATTGCCAAACGATGGGAGAAGGCAGGAGCAGATACGCTGCATGTTGTAGACCTTGATGCAACTTTGGGCAGCGGTTCCAACTTAAAAACAATAAAAAAAGTAGTTGAGGAGATCTCAATCCCTGTGGAGGTTGCAGGGGGACTTCGTACGGAAGAGATTGTAGAAAACGTACTTGATTTTGCACCAAAGGCAGTGCTTGGTACTATGGCATTCAAAAACAGGGATACTTTGCAGAAAATATCAAAAAAGATCGGTAGCAATAGAATTGTGATATCAGCCGACCAATTAAATGGCAAAATAGTGGTAAGCGGCTGGAAAGAAAACACCGGAATAAGCCTAATTTCAGGAATTGAGGAATTTCTGAGTCTGGGGTTTTCTGAATTTCTCATCACAAGCGTTGACCGAGACGGAACTCTCAACGGACCTGATCTTGATTCCCTAAAAAGAGCCTGTGCTATCAAGGGGGCAAGAATCATAGCAAGCGGAGGAATTTCCAAACTACAGGATACGATAGATGTAAAACAAATAGGTGTCACAGGTGTTATACTTGGCAAGGCATTATATGACAAAAAAATTACAATTGAGGAGGTCAAAGCAATAGCTTGACTCTGACCAAGCGTGTCATACCGTGTCTTGATGTAGACAATGGAAGAGTTGTCAAGGGAATGCACTTTAAATCAATACAGGATGCAGGAGATCCTGTTCTGCTTGCAGAAAAATATGGCAATGAAGGTGCAGACGAACTAATCTTTCTTGACATCACTGCTTCAGAGCAGCAGCGGGAAACCATCAAGAGTCTAGTAAAAAAAGTGGCGCAGGTGATTGATATTCCATTTACGGTAGGTGGGGGTGTAAAGACGCTTCAAGATGCAAGAGATATACTGCTCAGCGGTGCAGACAAGGTTGCAATCAACACAGGTGCTGTAAAGAATCCTGATGTAATCACTAAACTCATGGAAATTTTTGGCAAACAATGCATTGTGGTTGCAATGGATGTAAAGCATAATTATGATATCAAAGAGGGTAAGAACATCTTTACTTTAGACTCTAAGAAATTCTGGTTTGAAGTATACATCTATGGCGGAAAAACCCCGACAGGACTTGATGCTATAGAATGGGCAAAGGAAGTAGAAAGACGCGGCGCCGGGGAGATCTTGCTGACAAGCATAGACATGGACGGCACAAAGGAGGGATACGACCTCCAGCTTACAAAGGAGATAGTCAACGCAGTAAATATTCCAGTCATTGCATCTGGTGGGGCGGGCAAACCAAAACACATGCTTGACGTGTTTTTGCAAACCAATGTGGACGCGGCTCTTGCAGCCTCCATATTCCACTACAAGACACACTCTGTAGACAGGGTAAAGGAATACCTTAAAGAAAACGGCGTACCTGTAAGAATATAGCAAAAAGAGATGACATGAGATGAAAATGAAGATTTCAGACATTGACTTTACAAAAGGGGACGGTCTTGTTCCAATAATAGTTCAAGATGTTAGCACAAAAGAGGTCCTAACACTGGCCTATGCAAACAAAGAATCGCTTGAGCTCACTCAAAAGACAGGAAACTCTTGGTTTTGGAGCAGATCTAGAAATAAACTGTGGATGAAAGGAGAAGAATCTGGAAACGTACAAAAAGTAAGAGAAATCCTAGTCGACTGTGACTCTGATGCAATAATATACTTGGTTGAGCCGTCTGGCCCTGCATGTCATACAGGTGATAGAGTGTGCTTCCACCACCAACTGGAAAAATAGGCTAGCACGGATTTATTGCTTTTATTTCTGCCTGTGCGCCCTCTACCCATTTATTTATGACTTGAAATGATATGGATCTGTACTGAGTTCCCTGAAAATCTATCGTCCAGTTTCCAACCAAGTCCTGAGGCGTACACAGTTTTTCTATTTTCTCTGTGTTTGGTTTGAACATATAATTAAAGTCAGACTTCATTGTGCCGTTAAATGCGGCTTGGGTGAACATTCCACCTTTTGGATCAAATACTACTATCTTGCCAACGTCGGTTGGTTTCAAGCCCGTGACTGTCATGAATACGTAATCTCCTAGTCTGTACGTGCTGTTATTGATTGAAAATGGTCCAGATGTGACAGCCCACTGCGTGTATTGGGAATCAGACTTTTGGTTGTAAAAATAGATGATGCCAACTGAAACAGCTATTACCACAATTACTGCAATTATTGCACCTGCAGCATTTTTCTTTTTTGCACTCTTGGGCTTTTTCAATTTTCGTTTAACGTTTCTTCGGTATCATTAATATCTCTTCTAATTGTAAAAAATTCATAAAATTCCTAGATCACAATAATTTTCAATACTGTGAACCTCATTTGTCCTGATCTTTTTCATGTTAATTCGTGTATTTGCATTAATTTTTACTGAATTCGACAGATATTAAAATTAAGTAGTACTTAAATTAATATTAGGATTTTTTATGTATCATCTTACAAAGTCAGAATTATCTTGGCTAAGATAAAATCATTACAATGTAGGGAATGCAAAAAAGAATACGCACCTACATTTAGGTACATCTGTGAGGAGTGTTTTGGTCCTCTTGACGTAAACTATGATTTTCCTACTGTAAACAAAGATACATTTGCAAATCGCGAGCATACTTACTGGCGATATCATGAGCTCTTGCCTATAGAATCAAAATCAAACATAGTGAGCATCGGGGCTGGACTCACACCACTTGTCAAAGCAGACAAGCTTGGCGAAAGACTCGGCCTAAATAATTTGTACATAAAAAATGATTCTGTAAATCCTACTTTTTCATTCAAAGACAGACCTGCAGGAGTCGCAATCTCAAAAGCCAAGGAATTTGGTCTTTCTGCAGTGGGTTGCGCATCGACTGGGAATCTTGCATCGGCTACTGCCGCCCATGCTGCAAAAGGCGGTTTTCCATGCTATATCTTTGCTCCAAGCGACATAGAACACGCAAAAATTACACAAGCCCTTTCCTATGGAGCCAATTTCATAGCAGTTGATGGAACCTATGATGACGCAAATAGAATTGCGGCCCAGATAGGGGATAGCAAAGGAATAGGAATTGTAAACATAAACATGCGCTCCTACTATGTTGAAGGATCAAAAACGCTAGCCTTTGAGGTCGCAGAACAACTTGACTGGAAGATGCCAGATCAGCTGATTGTACCGGTAGGAAGTGGGGCCATGCTAAATGCCATATGCAAGGGATTTGAAGAACTTGAAAAATTATCTCTAGTAAGCAACGTGTCTAACATGCACATGATTGCAGCACAACCACAGGGTTGTGCTCCAGTAGTCGAGGCCTTTAAGAAAAATAAGACTGACGTCATACCTGTAGAGAACCCTGATACTATTGCAAAAAGTCTTGCTATTGGAGACCCTGGGGACGGCCAATACGTACTAAAAAGATTAAAACAATACAATGGCTATGCCGAAGAATCATCAAATCGGGAAATTTTAGATGCCATATTGCTGCTTGCAAAAACCGAAGGAATCTTTACAGAACCTGCCGGAGGAGTGTCGATATCAGTACTACAAAAGATGGTAGAGGCAGGCAAGATTGACAAAAACGACTCTGTTGTCTGCTATGTAACAGGAAACGGTCTGAAGACTACCGAGGTAATGATGGAAGTATTATCCAAGCCCCAGACCATGCAGGCAGATGTAGCCAAGATTGCTGCACTGGTGAGATAAGATGTCTAACATCAAATTCACTATACCATCGGTTCTAAACAAGGGCGGAGGCGAAAAAAAAATTGACATTTCAGCCGCTACCCTCAACGAGGCATTCAACAAGATCTCGGAACAGCTAGGGGACGAATTCAAACGTAGAGTCTTAAATCCAGATGGTACCCCCCGTTCTCTCATCAACATATACGTGAATGGTAAAAACATGCGATTTTCAGGCGGTATGGATACTGCCCTAAAAGATGGCGATGAAATTTACATACTTCCAGCAGTGGCAGGCGGTTCTGAATTATCTAGCAAAGAACTCGAACGATATTCCAGGCAAGTCATGCTTGAAGAAATAGGCTACGAAGGACAACTCAAGATCAGGCACAAAAAAGCATGTGTCGTAGGGGTGGGAGGACTTGGTAATCCCATAGTAAGCAGATTGGTAGCCATGGGTATTGGCAGAATAAGGATCGTAGACAGGGATGTTGTGGAACTCTCAAACCTGCACAGACAAACCATGTTTGATGAATCTGATGTCGGACAGGTAAAAGTAGAGGCCGCCGAAAAAAAACTGAAAAAAATGAACTCTGAAGTGATAATTGAGGCACTACCTGTGTCAGTAAACGACTACACTGCTCTGGATATAGTAGAAGGTTGCGATGTGGTAATTGATGCACTTGATAGCGTAAACGCAAGATACTCGCTCAACAAAGCATGTGTGAAAAAAAACATTCCATTTGTAACAGGGGCTGCGGTTGGCGTTTCAGGACAAGTGTTCACTATTTTACCTGGCCAGACTGCCTGCTATCACTGTATTTTCCCATCGCTTGATGAAGACTCAATGCCAACATGCAGTACAGAAGGGGTACATCCATCCATTCTCTCTATTGTGGGTGGAATTGAAGTTGCCGAAGCTGTCAAGGTATTGATTGAACGACCTCCTACCCTGGCAAACAAATTACTCTACATAGATTTAGACAACCTGGATTTCAACACTGCTGAATTTAAGAAAGTTGATGAATGTTCCGTCTGCGGAAAAGGCAAGAAGGAAGAATTGCCGCAGAAAGAATTGATAATTGAAGAGCTATGCGGTCGTAACAGGGGAAAGAGAACATTCTCAATTACTCCTACAAAGATGTTTGAGATTGACGTGCCAAAAATCACAAACGCGGCTTCAACAAAGGGATTCAAGGTTCAAAATCAGGGAGATCTTGGCCTTTCCATGTCTACAAATGATATCTTTGTAAGCTTTCTAAAGCGAGGCTCCGCAGTTATTGTAGGAGAAAAGGACGAAGATTCGGCAGTCGCACTATACAAGATACTGGTAAAAACCTGAAAGCACTCTACAAAGTCTTAATCGCACGCATCAATTTTGAGTAAGGATCTTCCATTGAATTCAAAATTTTTTTCGCCTTTTCTTTATCTGTTGAACCCTTCTCAAGCATTTTTCTGGCTGCCTGAATAATACTTTTAGGATTCGTTTCTCTTTTTGCTAGACCTGTTTTCACTAGATATTTTTCTACATGGTTGGGTACTGCATTATAAGATATGGTCGGGACGCCCATCAAGGCAGCCTCTGCAGTCATCGTCCCCCCTGATCCTACAAAAAGATCAGTAATAGAAAGAAGAGACTTTCCATCAACAACCTTATTCATAATCCTTACCTTGTCTCCAAATTCTTTTCTGAGACTGTCTATCTTAGGCTTGTATCTTGCCAAAACTATGACATTGTATTTTTTTGCCTCCTTGCTGAATTCATAAATTATGCTATTGCTAGTACTAGTTTTCCCGAGAACATAGGCCGCAGCTGATTCTTCAGGTCTAATTACTATGGTTTTTTTCCGTCTATCTACATCAACTGGTTTGACGTCTGATTTGTTTTTTACAATTACCGCAGCATCAATTGCTCTGTATTGAATTATGTTATTTTTTGAAATTCCATATCTTACAAATTCTTTCTTTGGTATTATCCATGGAATAAGCAGCTTTTGTGCAAATGGAAGTGCAAGCCTCATTACGGCTTCTGCATGTGGGGAATCAGAAAAAACTATGTGTTTGAGGCCAAGACCAAATGCAACTCTTGACGCTTCAGGAGAGCAGAAACTGATAACTAGATCGGGCAAAAACTTGGACACAATATCAGTTAACCGATCAATTCTCTGTGTACTGGCTCTGAGCTTCTCTTTCCTTTCCAAACCCCCATGTTTTCCCGCCAGTAAGAGATTGACGTGCTTTATCTTTGCAAGATCTACTACCTGGCTATAATTCCTAGAAGTACAGAGTATTTTGTGATTTTTACCAAGTTTTTGCATCATTGGACCAAAAAATAGCAATTGTTTTGGTGTAAGTATATCAAACCAAATTTTCAAACATTTCTGATAGAATTTGAGGGTGGAAAAAGTTTTACTTATAGCCTTTTTCGGGCTAAGAATGATCCTCGTACCTACGAAGGAATTATAGTGAAGCCGGGAAGGAGTGGTGTTTTTTGTGGTTTAAAAATGGAAGTTATTAAACGATGTTTTCATTTTTCAATCTATTATTTTTCTGCCAAATATAAGGTAGAGCCAAGAGGACAATGGCCAGAATTACACCAAGCCACAGCGGCTGTTTTATTGGCATCAAACCATCCAATATTATACCGCAGTGGAGGATCACAACTTATTCCTCCATGCGATCCTGTATGGCAAAAACCATTGTAATTAGGAGGCCAACACATATCTTCGTTTATGGTAGTGCCATTTCGCAGTGTTACTTTAAAGTTCATTGTCGGAGACTGATGAGTGTGGTCATAATACGGTGTGTTGCAGTGACCATCATGAATTGTTGCATTTCCTTCATAAACAAATGTCACTCCATCAAAAGTAACTGGTTGATTAATCTCGTTTGAAAATAGGGCTAGGTCATATGTCTTATAACCATACCTAAGAGTTGATTGAAATAACGGTATTATAGAAATAATGTTTTCATTTGCTCTAGATAATAACAAGAAGGATGATAATATTGTGATTGTTACACTCATTGCAATTATCATTGAAAGATGTAGTGTCTTCAAAATATGACATTCATTTAAGTTCCAAACTTTAAAAAACTGACTTATTTTCTCCAAAAAGACCTTTTAAAGTATGGTAGGCAAAGTTTTTCTTAGCCTACACTCTTAAGTTCGCATGATTTGGCTGCCACAAAAGTTGTTGTTTATGGACTTAGTACAGAAGGATACTCAATCGCATGCCAAATGGCAATAAAGGGAGCAGATGTCTTCATTGTGGACGAATCGGCTCACATGGCAATTTCTCTCAAGGCTGAAATTGCCAAGACATACCCAAATGTTACATCATTAAAAGAGGATGAGCCATTGCTTGGAGTGGAACCAATTGACGTGGCCATATCTCACGCAGAGTATCTCTTCTTTGCTCCAAGGATTAGAAAAACCGGCCAGGAAGCAAAGATGGAAATTCACTCTAAATTCAAAGATGCCACATCTCCAATGAAAAAGGGCGGGTCAGTCATTTACAATCTTCCCACTGGTATTGGAGGCAACAATGAAACCATATCCCTTTTGGAACATATTGTAGGACTCGAGATGGGAAAAGGAATATCATACTTTTATTATCCTCTTTCAAAAGGATACGTTCCAGAAATTGTTGGTTCCTTTAATGGCAAGGCCGACGACAAACTCGGCAAGCTGTTAGAAGTGGAGAAAAAGACGAAAAAATTTGTCTCCATGCCTTCTTCTGAAATCATTCATGCAATAAAAGTTCTGACACAATTTTCGAGTCTGGCAAGCATACTTGAAGTTTGCAAATTTGCACAAGATCCAGCTACGCGAAATGATCTTGTATTTACAGACTACAAGGATTTGTTTCTAGATGACATGACAAATGGCTTGTATGATCTGAGATCGCTTGGTACGTCTGTCGAGGGTGCCGGCACTATGATGTATCTTGTAAACGGTAGCATCAAGGGAATAGAAGGTTATGTCAAGAGACTTATTGATGAGATTAGATCCACGCTGAAAAAGAACGAGCTCAAGGCAAGCAGGACCAGGGTAGTTCTAGTCTGGACGCAGGATTCCTATGAGATGCGTGGGGACAAGGTTGACATGTTGAATTCTCTTGTTACAAAACTGCGTGACTATATAGGAGATGTAGAGGTCCAAGAGGTACTAGGTCTTGATCTTTTCCATAGTGATAAAACCACCATCATAGTTGCATGCTCAAAAATTGACTACGACAAGGTTGTCAAAAATGGAAAAGATTCCGATGTGATAATAATAAAAACCAACCCTTTGTGTGAGATATTATAATAAAGGTATGCAATAAAGGGTGTTTAGATTTGTCTAGCGATGATAACAAAAATGAAACCGAGGGAAAATCCTTGCATGAAGAAGGCATGACGGCAGAAACCGAGGAACAAGAAACCAAAAATACTCAAGAGCTGAAAAATGAATTAGAAAAAGAAAGGGGAAAAACTATCTCGCAAGAAAAAAAAATACAATATTTACTTGCGGATTTTGAAAATTTAAAGAAAAGAAACGAACTAGATGTTCAAAACAAGGTAAACTCTATTACTGACGGCATGATTTTGAAATTTTTATCGATTTATGATGATTTTGTTCGTGCAAAGGATGCATTATCAAAACAAAACGTGAATACAGACGGATTGGATGCTATTCTAAAGAACATGAATTCCTTCTTGTCTGAACATGGTGTAAAACCTATTGAGGCATTAGGAGAAGTTTTTGACCCCGCATTACACGAAGCAATTTCGATAAAAAACGACCTAGCACTTGATGACGATGTGATTACAGCGGAACTGCGCAAGGGATATATTTTAAAAGACAGAATTATTAGACCTAGCTTAGTAGAAATATCTAAGAAACATATCAAAGAGATGGATCAAAATGGCTAAAATTATTGGTATTGATTTGGGAACTAGCAACTCTGCGGCGGCAGTTATGATGGGTGGAAAACCTACCTTGATTCCGGCTGCTGAGGGAACTACTGTCGGAGGCAAGGCCTTTCCATCAGTGGTAGCTTTTACCAAAGACGGCCAACTTATTGTAGGCGAGCCGGCAAGAAGGCAAGCAGTAACAAATCCTGATGGAACAGTGGTGGCAGCAAAAAGGAAGATGGGGACAGATCATGCTTTTAAGATTCATGGCAAGGAATACAAGCCCCAGCAAGTTTCTGCCTTTATTTTGCAAAAAATAAAGAAAGATGCCGAGGCATTCATTGGAGAAAAAATAGACAAAGCCGTGATAACCGTCCCTGCCTACTTTAACGATAATCAAAGGCAGGCCACCAAGGACGCCGGGCAAATAGCAGGCCTTGAGGTTGTCAGGATAATAAACGAGCCTACTGCTGCAGCGCTTGCCTTTGGTCTTGACAAATCAAAACAAGACATGAAAATAATGGTCTTTGATTTGGGAGGAGGAACTCTTGATGTGACAATAATGGAAATGGGAGGAGGCGTCTTTGAGGTACTGAGCACCTCTGGTGATACGCAGTTGGGAGGAACGGATATGGACAAAGTTCTAATTGATTATGTCGTTGATAATTTCAGAAAATCATCCGGAATAGAACTTACCAAGGATAGTGCAGCCATGGTAAGGGTTAGAGAAGCGGCTGAAAAGGCAAAGATTGAACTCTCATCAGTATTTGAAACTGACATCAACCTGCCCTTCATATCGTACGATCCGTCCTCTGGACCAAAGAACCTGGAATTGAAAATAACTCGCGCAAAATTTGAAGAGCTCATAAATCCTATTGTCGAAAGATGCAGGCCGTCTATGACAAAGGCGCTGGAGGATGCAAAACTGTCCCCATCAGACGTAAGCAAGATCATCCTTGTGGGCGGACCGACAAGGATACCGCAAATCCGAAAATTTGTAGCCACCGTGATGGGAAAAGACCCAGAGGCTGGGGTTGATCCAATGGAAGCTGTGGCACTGGGAGCTGCTATACAGGCAGGAATCATTGCAGGTGAGGTAACAAGCGATATTGTTCTTTTAGACGTCACGCCATTAACTCTTGGAGTGGAGGTTCTTGGCGGCTTGCGGGAACCCATAATAGAGAGAAATACGACAATCCCAACCTCCAAAAGCAAAACCTTCACCACTGCTGCTGACAACCAGACTGCTGTAACAATTCACATAGCACAAGGTGAAAGACCCATGGCTTCAGATAACGTCTCTCTTGGAAGCTTCAACTTGTCCGGCATTCCGCCCGCACCACGGGGCGTGCCGCAAATCGAGGTCAAATTCGACATTGACGCAAACGGAATTCTTAATGTCACTGCCAAAGATCTTGCAACTCAAAAGGAAGCCAAGATAACTATTACAGCAAGCACAAAACTTTCAAAAGATGACATTGAAAAAATGAAAAAGGACGCTGAAACCTTTGCTGAACAAGACAAAAAGAAGAAAGAAGGGGTGGAAGTAAAAAATGAAGCAGAACAGTATATCTACGCTACCGAGAAGCTGATAAACCAAGATCTTAAGGACAAGGTATCACAAGATCAAGGAATAAAGGTAAGCAACGCGATAAAGGATCTCAAAGATGTTCTTGACAAGGAACCTGCTGAAATCAGGCCAAAACTTGATGCACTAAAGAAAATAGTAAATGACATTAGCACAGAACTTTACAAAAATGCAACCCCGCCTCCTGGAGCTGGCACACAGGGTACTGCAGAATCTGGAGCACAGGAAACTGCAGGATCTTCCGACCAAGCTGCTGGGGGAAAGACAAACTGATGTTTATACTTGGGAATAAATAATACTGTATAATCATGAGTACAAAACGCGATTATTATGAAGTCTTGGGCCTTCAGAAAAACTCCTCCCAAGATGAAATAAAATCCCAGTACAGAAAACTTGCTCTCAAATTCCATCCAGATAGAAACAAGTCGCCAGATGCTGCAGAACATTTCAAAGAAGTGTCCGAAGCCTATGCAGTATTGTCTGATGCTGAGAAACGCAAACTCTATGACAGCTATGGTCACGCGGGGGTTGACGGAAGATATAGCACTGAAGACATATTCCAAGGCTCCAAAGTCAACTTTGAGGATGTCTTTGGTTCTGGATTTGAATCCATTTTTGAAAATCTTTTCGGCAGGGGGGGCGGGGGTTTCAGGTTTGGAGGATTTGATTTTGGATTTGGAGGAGAACGAGGAGCAGATATGGTGTATGATACAGAAATAACGCTTGAGGATGTTCTCAAGGGAAAACAGGAGGAGATTGAACTTCCAAGCGATATTCAATGTGAGGTATGCAAAGGAACCGGTGCTTCTCCTGGTACATCTGCCAGGACATGTTCTGTTTGCAATGGTCATGGACAGGTAAGAACATCCCGTAGCAGTGGCTTTTCCACGTTTGTTACTGTTCAACCATGCAATACCTGCAGAGGGCAAGGCAAAATAATTGAGAGACCATGCTCCAAATGCAAGGGTTCTGGCAAACAAAAGGGAATGAGACATTTTTCATTTGAAATACCTCCTGGGATTGAGAGTGGTGAATATAGAATAAAAGGGCAAGGAGAACCAATGTCAAATGGACTAAGCGGTGATCTCATTGTCAGAATCAAAGTCATGCCTCACGGCAAGTTCAAGCGTGATGGGGCAGACATATTCTATGATGAAAATATCTCCATGATCGACGCTACTCTGGGTAAAAAACTGACCGTACCCACATTGGAGGGAACTGAAAAAATTGACGTTGAAGCAGGCAGTCAGCCAAATACCATAATAAAACTAAAGGGAAAGGGTCTGCCGCATCAAGGAAGCAGAGGCAGGGGTGATCAATATGTCAGATTTGTCGTCAATATACCGAAAAAAATCGATAAACACCAACGCAAGCTACTTGAAGAACTACAAGACACCATGAATTCCGGGGAATAAATATTGAGGATTGCCTTGGATGTGGATGGAGTACTTGCAGATGTCATTGATGCCTGGCTGTCATACAACAACAAAGTTCGTACAACCATATTAAAGTCAGATATATCGGAATGGGATTTTTGGAAAAAATACAATATAAACAAATTTGATTTCTATAAAGAACTCTCAACATGCTGGAAGTCTTGGACGACCATTCCACCAACTGAAAATAATATTTCCCATGCATCTTGGGAACTTTCAAAAATGGGAACTGTAGATATAGTGACTGCAAGAGAAGATTCCACACATGATGATGTAAAGAATTGGCTCAAAATGCATGATGTGATTTTTAAAAATTATGTGGGAGTAGTAGAGGGCACAGAAAAAGCGAAACTTGATTATGATGTCTTCATCGATGATTCGCCAATAAATGCAGAAGCCATACTGGCCAGAGAAAAGTCAGTAATACTATACAGCCAACCATGGAATCTTCAATTTCCTGATCCTAGGGCAAAGAGAATCTATGAACTAGAGGAGGCAGTAGGCATTATTGGCAAAATCAATCATAATTAATCTCTCATATCCGGATCTTGTGTATCTGTAATGTATTTCACGGGATTAGACATGAAACTTTTTCCTATTATATGACGAACTTGGAATAAAGACACTTATTCTGGCGTTTTAATTTTCACGTTGCGGGGGTCGCCTAGCCTGGTCAACGGCGTAAGGCTCAGAACCTTATCTCTTAGGAGTTCGTGGGTTCAAATCCCACCTCCCGCATTACAAAATTTTTTGGCAATGAGTGAAAAATTTATAATCCATTGGCCGATTGTTGGCTTCATGAAAAGAGTCGAGGCCGTAGTATCTTATAACAAACTTGATGCTGTGGTTGAGGCATTAAAGAAAGCAGGTGTTGGAGGAATTACTATTTTTGAAGCAAGAGGATGGGGACGGGCAAGCAAAACAGTAAAAGATACCGAAAAGTCTACAAATACGTACACAAAGTTCAATGTAAAGAGCTATGTTCTTACAGTAGTTGACGACTCGATTGTAGACAAGGTGATTAGCGTCATTCTTGCTGCTGCAAGCACTGGTTCTGTGGGTGATGGAAAGATATTCATTGACAATATTGATACTGCAGTAGACATCGGAAGCGGACAAAAAGGAGTCCACGCAATATGATGTTAAACTCACTTTGAACTTGCATCAATTCGAGCTTTTATCTTAGATTCCAATAACTGGTTTATTCTCTGGCCGTCAACCTTTCCTCTAAGGTTTTTCATTGCCAGCCCCATAAGTGGTCCCATAGATCTCATACCTTGTTGTTTTATGATCGTGATGTTATCTGATATCAACCCATCTAATACGCTATTTAGCTCATTATCATCCATCGTATTCATTGCATTTTTTTCAATGACATCTTCTATGGAACTGGCTTTTCCGTTCATTATGCTCTCAAAGATTATCTCAACTGATTCTTTTGCAATTCTACCCTCTGCCAAAAACTCGAATGTCTTTGAAATGTCGGAATTTTTCAATAATTCAGAGTTCAAGCCACGTCTTTCAAGATTGGTAATTGTACCGCAAAGAATAGATGACACAAAATTGGGGGAGACTCTCTTGTCTTTGCATATTAATTCGAATAAATCCAGATATTCCGAGTCAAATATCTGCAAGGCAAGCTGTGGATTCAACTCATATTGTCTCTGAATCTCAAGCAATCCTTCCTCCCAGGATTTTGGAATTTTCTTTTTGGCTTCTTCCATCTCGGTCTTGGTTACAATAATTGGCAGTATGTCGGTCTCAGGATACATTCTAGAAGCTCCCGGTCTGGGCCTGAGATAAACTGTTTCTCCAGCTAGGGTAGCAACCCTGGTCTCTGCAGGTATGCCGACCTTGGCATCCTCTATCCTCTTTATTATTGACTCTGTCACCAGATCTAGTTTCTGTGACTCTCCAGCAAGAACCAAAAAACCGTCGTTTTGCTGTGTCTGGAGGATCTTCCTCACTTGTTGTATCTCATCTTCTGCGATTCCATAATTTGGAAGCTCGTCTGAATGGAATACGCCTCCTAGACCAAAGAATCTTACCAGTTCGCCCAATTGCTTTCCAAGCCTGATTCCGGGATATGGCTCAAAACCAAACATGCCTGAAAAACTCTTTACCTTGATTGCTTTTACAATTGCACCATTTGCTAATGCTTTCTGAATGGTTTTTGACTGGCAATTCTCAAACGCCTCGGTCACGTCCTTTACATCCATTTCCTTGGCAATTCGTTCAATGCCTAATTTCTGCAATTTTTCCTGTATTATTTTGAGGCCGTGCTGTCTCTTAGCTTCGTATTCTATCACTTTTTCAAGCTGGTCAAGCTTTTGCACCCCTTTTACCTCTACAACTCCTCCGCCCTCAATTGAGACATTGACGTCTTGTCTTATTGAGCCAAGGCCTCTCTGGACCCTCTTGGTTGCACGTAACATGCGCCCAATCGTCAATGCGATTTTTTTAATTTCTTGGGGCGTTCCACTGACTGGTTCAAGTGCTATCTCTACTAGCGGTATTCCCAATCTGTCCAAGGTGTATTCCCTAAGATCAGACGAGTCGTTGAGGAGCTTTGCCGCATCTTCTTCCAGGCATATGCTTTGAACGCCAACGCTTTTTCCATCTACTGTGAGGCTTCCCCCCAGTCCAACTAACATGGTTCTCTGGAATCCTGACGTGTTTGAACCGTCTATGACAAGTTTTCTCATAACGTAAACCTCGCTGAAGATGTTTGTTTTCAATGCAGAAGCTATAATCAAGGCAGTTTCTTTTGCATCTGGGCTTACCTCGTGAGGAGGCTCTTCATCTTGTTCTACGAGGCAACTGCTCTCAGGATTTGCATAATACATTATGGTTTTCTGTTTGCTAGTTTCAAATAGGGCACTGGGATCCAGTTCTCCAAGCTCGCTCCTTGCTATTCTCAACCTGCGAGTAAATTTTAGTGGATAATCTGTTGACTCTATTGAAGAACAATTGCAGAATAATTTTTTACCCGTTCCAAGTTGCTGATGTACTTCCAAACCTACCTTGAGACCAATTTTGTCTATCTGAATTTCAGACACTTCTAGTTTTACTGTTATACTTGTTTTAAATCTTAGTCTGAAATTTCTAAAGATATGTTTTCCCTCATCATTTTTTCCATCTCGTCTATATCTCTGGCATTACCCAAAGCCCACATGGCTTTCACAAGTGCAGTTTCTGGGATCATGTTTCCAAGTGGAATCACGCCCAAATTCAACAAATCTCTCCCGCTATCATAAACTGTCATACGTACAATCCCGTCTATGCATTGTGACGTCATGCCAATGAACAGTCCCTTTCTTTTTGCGCGTGATATGGCCTCATACATTACCTTTCCCACATGTCCGAGGCCAGTACCCTCAAAAATCACTGCCTTGTAACCAGAATTTGTTGCATTATCAATTAACGCAGGATCAAGACCGGGATAATACTTCATTAACATGACCTTGCTGTTGAAATTAATCTTGGGGGCGAATGCATTTTGTGGAGCGTTAAACAGCGGATTTTTTTCAATGCTGTCGTTTTTCACAATGAAAGCAGGAGATCCGCCTATGGTCTGAAACGCATTTCTTCTGCTGGTGTGGTTTTTTCTTACCCTTGTTCCCCAGTGGCAAGCAACCTCGTCGTCACTTGTTGAGTTGTGCATTACAACAAAAATGCCATTGGAATCAGTTTTGACTAGGAACTTGGTTGCTGCAATGAGATTTAGAGCAGCATCTGACGAAGGCCTATCTGAAGATCTCTGGGATCCTACCAAAGCTACCGGCTTTGGAAACCCAGACAATGAAAATGAAAGTGCGGCAGCAGTATACTGCATGGTGTCAGTCCCGTGTGCCACTATGATTCCTTTGTATTCCGATCTGGCGCATGACTCGAATCGTTCTGCAATCTTTATCCAGTGTTCTGGTAATAGATTTTCAGAATATTCAGAAAACAACACTTCTGTGTCTATGTTAGCTATCTTGGATAATTCCGGGACACTTGCGTTAAGCTCTGATGCAGTGAGTGCTGGAGTTACCCCTCCTGTCCTGTAATCTATTCTGCTTGCAATGGTTCCCCCAGTTGATATGAGCAAAATTTTGGGTAATTTTGGATCAGCCTGAGGATGTGAGATGGTTTCCTTCTTTGTCGACTGACGTGATTCTGTTTCTATGTGTGATATTTTCCCAATCTCCAATCCTATATTGTAGCCATTTTTTAGCTTGAGCACAATGTGGTCGTCATCGCTGTATTCGTATCTTGGCATCAAAATCCCTGAATAGGTGGAATCTGCCTGAATTTTGACAAGGTTGCCGACTTCTATCTTGTTCTTTTTTAGGAATTCCAGGCTTTTTCCTCGGTATCCGGTATGGGACATTTGTTAGGATTAGAATTGTTATTTTATTAAAATTACCTGTAGTAAGGTACTGCCACCTTTTCGCCTATCTTGAGTTCTTTCTGGGTTCTTACTTTTCGAACAGCCTCCTCAAAGTGCCTCATGGTTACTTTGGCATCTGCAGCTTGCTTCTCCGCTTCTTTTTGGTCGGGATATTTGGCAAGAAACTCGTGTATTACCAGAGACACTGCCGTATTGGCAATCGATGCTACATCTGCCCCGCTCATTCCATCGCTTGATTCCGCAATCTTGTCCAAATCCACATAGTCTGGATTCTTTATGCCGTCTGTCATTGGCTCTCTGACTACTGGGATGTCCTTTGCATTGATTTCCAGTATTTTCTTCCTTCCTTCCTTGTCAGGTAGGGGTACCAAAATGATCTTGTCAAATCTGCCTGGCCTTAGCAGGGCAGTATCTATCATGTCTGCTCTGTTTGTTGCAGCTAGGACAACCACGCCGCGGAGGCTTTCTATTCCATCAAGTTCGGTTAATAGCTGGCTGACCACCCTTTCGGTTACAGCTGTTTCTCCTCCGATTCCTCTGACAGGAGCTATTGAATCGATTTCATCAAAAAATATCACACAAGGTGAAGCTTGTCTTGCTCTTCTGAATATCTCCCTTATACCGCGTTCGGATTCTCCAACCCACTTTGATAGCAATTCTGGACCTCTTACTGATATGAAGTTGGCCTCGCTTTCAGTAGCAACTGCCTTTGCAAGCAAGGTCTTTCCAGTTCCGCTTGATCCGTGCAATAATATTCCTCTTGGCATCCTGTGTCCAAGTTTGGAGTATAGCGTTGGATACTTCATGGGCCATTCTACAGCTTCTTGTAATTCGCGCTTGACGCTTTCCAGTCCTCCTACTTCCTCCCAGCTGACATCGGGATTCTCTATGAAGACTTCGCGCATTCCGGATGGTGTTACTTCTTTGAGTGCATTTTGATAATCCTCGTCATTTACAATCAGCTTGTCAAGGGTCTCAGGAGGAAGTTTTTCATCTTCCAAGTTGAGCTCAGGTAATAGTCTTCGTAAGCATTTCATGGCTGCTTCCTTGCACAAGTACTCCAAGTCTGCACCTACATATCCGTGACTTATTGCTGCAATCTTGTCCAAGTTCACATCGTCGCTAAGAGGCATGTTTCTAGTATGGATCATGAGTATGTCCTTTCTGCCTTTCTTGTCAGGTACCTTTATCTCAATTTCTCTGTCAAATCTGCCTGGCCTTCTGAGTGCAGGATCGATTGCATTGGGTCTGTTTGTGGCCGAAATTACTATGACTTTGCCTCTTGCTTCAAGACCATCCATGAGTGACAGTAGCTGTGACACCACTCTGCGTTCCACCTCGCCAGTAACTTCTTCCCTCTTTGGAGCTATCGAATCAATTTCATCAATGAATATTATTGAAGGAGATTTTTCCTTGGCTTCTTTGAAAATTTCCCTTAGTCTAGCTTCACTTTCACCATAAAACTTGCTCATGATCTCAGGACCTGAAATGCTGATAAAGTGGGCATTGCTCTCATTTGCAACTGCCTTTGCAAGCAAAGTCTTTCCAGTTCCTGGAGGTCCGTATAGGAGAACACCCTTTGGAGCTTCAATGCCGAGTTTTTCAAATATTTCAGGATGTCTGAGCGGGAGCTCGATCATTTCGCGAACTTTCTTAATTTCATCTGTTAAACCACCAATGTCTTCATAGGTTACCTGCGGAACACCGCGCAAAGTTTCTCCTTTTTCTGCTATGTGGAAAACTGTTTTCTGGGTTACAAGCACTGCGTCAGCTGCTGGAGTGACACCGATTACTTGGAAAGTGAGTCTTCCTCCAAAATACGGGACCATGACATTGTCTCCTTTTATCAGAGGAACGCTTTCCAAAGCATCTGCCAGATATCGTTCATCGATTGGAGGTATTGCTTCAAGTGGAGCAACTACCACCTTTTCAGCAGCAACTGCCTTGATCTTGCGCACCGCAACAGTATCTCCTATTGCAATACCTGCATTGTTTCTTACGAGTCCGTCTACTCTGATTATTCCTTTGCCCTCATCAGATGGATAAAGTGGAAGACACTTTGCTACTGTTCTTCTCTTGCCCTTTATTTCAATAACATCTCCGGTGGATGCACCAAGTGAATCCATGGAATCATAATCAATACGTGCTACTCCTCTTCCCACATCACGTGTATAGGCCTCAAGTACCTTAAGGGAAAGAGTGTTCTGGCTCATAGTTTAAACACCCCCAAACTAATTTTTATACCTTTGTTGTCTTTGATCCAGAACAAATAGATCAGAAGATTAAAATTTACAAGAAAGGGCACATTCGATGCTTTGGGTAAGAGACCACTAGTGAGAAGACGAGGCAGGGGCGGAATGCAATTCCGTGCAGCTTCTACGGGAAAGTTAACACCTGCAAAATATCCACGATTTACCCTCTCTGAACAGCATGAGGGGGAAGTAATTGATATCGTACATGAGACTGGTCGTGATGCTCCCCTTGCCAGAGTCCTATTCGAGAATGGGAACTGGTCTCTTGTCCCGTCAGTCTTGGGTACCAAAATAGGCTCAAAACTACAATTTGGATTAAAGTCAGAAATTTCTTCCGGAAATGTAATCAGTATACAAAACATTCCAGACGGAACCGTTGTATGTAACGTAGAAAGGCACTTTGGAGACGGCGGTTCTCTGGTAAAGTCTGCAGGATCTTATGCTACTGTATTTTCTCATGGCAACGATGGTGTTACACTAAAACTTCCATCAGGCAAGTTCACCACTCTGCATCCTCAGAATAGGGCCATGATCGGGGTTCTTGCCGGAGGCGGTGCAGGCGATAGGCCTTTTCTGCGAGCAGGTGTGGCTTGGCGCAGAATGCGTTCAAAGGGACACAAGTATCCTATAGTTAGAGGAGTTGCACAGGCAGTATATGTTCACCCGCACGGCGGTGGAAGGCACCAGCATGTTGGCAGAAGCTCGACTGTATCAAGAAACGCTCCTCCTGGACGCAAGGTTGGTAGTATTGCAGCAAGAAAGACCGGAAGAGCCCGAATTAAAGAAAGAGAGTAGCTCAAAGCTAATTAATAGTTGAAATCAAAACTAAATTTGTGACCTTGAAACAAGTTCATCTTTACGTTAGCGGAAAGGTGCAGGGAGTCTATTTTCGACAAGGAATGAAAGAGACTGCAGAAAAAAATAATGTTACAGGCTGGGTAAGGAATCTCCCAGACAAGAGAGTTGAAGCAGTCTTGAAGGGTGAAAAATCAAATGTAGACGCCGTGATAGATTGGAGTCGTTTTGGTCCTCCTGGAGCCGTGGTGGGTGAATTAAAGACTGTGGAAGAAATTAGTTTTGAAAACTTTGCAGATTTTGAAATTCTTCTCTAATGTATGCTGAAATACGCATCAGAGAGAAGATTTTTTAGTTCATCAAGATTTTGGCCTGGTTTTATCTCAACCTCTCTTACTGGCTCTTTTCTGTCTCTTGTAATCTTTGCAATAACTGATTCTCTCTGCGGTTCGATATCGGCAAAGTATCTGAACGTCATGGATTTGCAAAATACTATTCTATGCATGCGGACATCCTCCAGCACGTTACTGCCAAGTGAAAAGCAGTAGCTTCGTATCTCTTCAAATAGAGGCTTTATTTTGTCAGGTATCTGTTTCTTGAAATCATCGTATGTTCTTGCGTTACCTGAAACCAAACCGTCCATACTTCCCTTGCCTGCCATGTAATATTTAGAGGTAGTAGCTCTGCCAGTTCCGGTCTAGGCAAATGACCTCATCTCAAGTCAAGCAAGATCCGCCACGTAGACGACGCAGCGTGGATGCTCTACCTTAGGATTGCTCCCTCCCGGACCTCATCCCTTTCGGCAGTTAGAACTTGAGAGCCATCCCTTCGGACAGTCTCAGTCCTGCATCCACCCGCTTCGGCGTGATTTCATCTCCGCAAGTCAAGCGAGTATCATCCATCTAGAGATTTACCCAGCAGTTACCGATCTCTGCATATAGCCGGTTTCAGAGGCAGGGCACGGCTAGCGCCCCGATCTTCCCTACTACCATCATACCATTATGGCAAGATCCTTATGTGAGTTCTGATGACCTGCCAGGGGTTTTGCCTACAGGGCAAAGTTCTGACAAGCTGCCGAAGATCTTGTGTGCATTAGGGTTGACCTAGCCCCAGACTCAATAATGTGTTGCATACAGAGCACGTATCGCCAGTACACTCTGTTCCGCATTTTGAACAAATCTTCCATTTTTTCCCCGTTTCCTCTTTTAGCTTGGAAGAAATTTTTAAAATTGACTGGTACATGTTATTCTTGATTCCGGCATGGCTCTTTTCCAAAGAATTGAGAAAATTGCGTATTTCTGTCCTGATTCCCTCGCTCATGTGAGGACATTCTTCCGACTGGAATGGAATGTTGTTTGTAAAAGCATAGAATGCAATCTCGTTCTCATAAATCTCACAAAACGGCTTTATCCTCCTTGCTGTCTTGTTTGTCGGCTCCGGGTCCATCCATCCTATCTTGTTTGTATCCCCGGAGAGAAGATTGATGATAAAAGTTTGAATGAAATCGTCCAAGTTGTGGCCTGTAGCTACTGTGTCAACTCCCAGTTCCTTTGCACCAAAATCAATGGCGCGTCTTCTTAGTATGCCGCATATGGAACACGAAGAGATCTTTTCGTTTTCTCTTATCTCGAGTGACTGTTTCAAGGTTGTGCCAAAGAGATGCTTGTATGAATAAACACCATGTTCCACGCCAATCTTGCTGCAAAAACTGCGTACCAAATCCAATGCCTCGTCTCTGTACCCTGGAATTCCCTCGTCTATGGTAATGGCTCTAAGCGTGAAATTGTGATTCAATGAAATCTGCTTCAATATGTGCAAGAGAGACAGCGAGTCTTTTCCGCCAGAAACAGCAACCCCTACCATGTCTCCAGAGCGGATCATCCTGTATTTTGATATGGTTTTGGCGGTTTTTCGTATGATTGATTTTGAAAAGCAATCCAAGCAAAGGTTCTCCCCGGAATATTTCCTAGAGTAAACTACTGTATTTTCACAATAGTTACATTTCATGAAATTTATTTTTGTATTTCCTTAATTTAGCCTTATTTTATGAGACTCAAATTGTGATAAAGCCGGATTTGAGTGCAGACAGAGCTATGTTCAGGCCAAACAGTGCAAAAGTAACGACATACAATGACAGCATGGTGCCTTTCAGGGCCCTGTCTGACATTTTTTTCTCAATTATGCTGTGGACAAATTTTCCGCCATCAAGTATGGGCAGCGGCAGCATGTTGAATATTCCAATAAAAAATGACAGCATCCATAACCACAACAAGAACATGAATACCTCCGGGCTCCAATGTATGTAATATGGAACAACTGGCTGGTAGGAAGGCAGTGCGGCCCTCATGATTCCAATCATTCCTTTTTGCGGATCGTCCTTTGACGGTGTAGTTATCACTGGAATCTGGAGAGTCTGTCCTGATCTGGTAACTGTCACAGTTGCGGTGTCCCCAGGTTTTAGCTTGACTTTGGCAAAGTCTTGCGGTAGTGATATGTGTATGCCGTTGATCCCAGTTATGGTATCACCTTTCTGCAGCCCTGCTTTTTCAGCTCCTGATCCGGGTTCTACGGAAATTATCGGGACTCCCAGCGGCTCGGTATATAGTATACTTCGTATGCCGTCTGGCATGATTAATGCAAAGGAGGGATTGAAAAGAAGCAGGCCTGCAATTACAAAAGAAAATATGACGTTTGATGTGGCCCCGGCTCCTATTACTCGCAGTCGTGATATTTTTTTTGCTTTGGCAAACTCTTCCTCGTCTGGTTCAACAAAGCCTGCAAACAGTGCTATAAAAACGGCAAAACCTCCCGTTTTGATCTTTATTTTTTCAAGGGTTGCTACTATTCCATGTGCGCCCTCATGCATCACAAGCACAATCGGGACTGCAAGAAGAAAATATGCAATGTTGGCACCGGATTGAATTGTAACTCCGGGTATGAGTACTGTCATCTCTGCAAATGATTCCGGCTTTACAAAAAAGTTGGAAAGATTGGAAATCAGGTACCAAAACCCGGCACCCATCATTATAAACCCAAGAACGACGCTTGTGTTTGAGAAAATTCTCGTTGCCCTCTCTGTCCTGCCTAAAAGTCTGGTCAAAAGTAGCTGGATATTTTGATTTTTATATGTCAGGCTGTACGGCTTTATTTCAAAACCTCGTTTGTCCAGCTTTGAGACCTTTGCAATTGCAAATATGATGAACCATGCAATTAACACGTAGATGATGGAATTCTGCTGTAAAAAACTAAATGCCAAATTAATTGATATTCTTTTTTAATCAGGCAATTTATCAGTTGCTATGGGAATCATGATAGTCTCTACATATCCGGACAAAAAATCTCTAGACAAAATAGCAAACATTGTGATAAAAAAGAGACTGGCCGCATGTGTCAATTATACAAAAATCAATTCCGTGTATACTTGGAAGGGAAGAGTGGAGAATACCTGTGAATTTTTGACACTCTTCAAGACTACGACAAAAGCGAAAAAATCACTCAAAGAAGAAATTGCAAGAACGCATCCCTACCAAGTTCCAGAAATTGCAGAGCTAAAAATGGACTCGATAAACGTGTTATATCAGAACTGGCTCATGGATTCAACCGGCAAGGGAAAACCTAAGAAGAGAAACAATCCCTCCCAGAGATGACACTCTCAGCCCTACATCCGTAGTTGAATCTACGGCATATACTTCTACTCCCTTTCCTTCTGCATTATTAAGAAAAGCAATGACCCTGTCTTCGTCCCGATTTTCAAAGATCTTGTCAGAAAATATCAGCGATTGCACGGCTCCCGACTCGTTTGCTCTTGACGTTTCTTCAAACCCCATGCTGAACTTGCTAATTTTTTTGTTCACCATGAGCATTATCTCGTCTAAAATTGCAGACACTCTGGCAATCTTGCTCTTGGTCAGTGCCTGCCTCATGGTCTCTGACTTGATGAACGTGTATATGCCATCCTCTCCGCTTGAATCAATGCCGTCAACTATCCGTATCCCGTGACCTTTGACAGATGACGACTCGGAAAGAAAGTTTCCCAGTCTTTTTTTTGTCTCGCCAGGGCCAAATATTATGATCTCGTCTCTTTCCCTTATTGTAGATGATATTGCGCCTTGGACGTCTTTGAAAAAGTCCTCCACATTAAATTTTGATTTGTATCTCTTGCCGCTTGCACCGGAATATAGGTTGGGCATGAGCTTGAGGTGAGTCCCGGTCAGTCTCCCTATCCCGCAATCGGCAGTATCTATTGCAACAAGCAGAAAACTTCCGGTGTCTTTCTTTCCAAAAATTAACTTTCTTTCTATGTCATTCCATTTTTTCTTGACAAGTGTTATGGGCTCGCCAATTTTCAAAGTCATGGAATGGTGTGAGCCCCTGGTGACAGATTCATTGTCTGATTCTGCTATGATTCCCTGAACTTTTAGTCTGTCCACCACGTCATCAACAGAGATCTTTTCAACATCAAGCGCAATGCGGATCCTGATTCTCTCTCCTCTGTCCGGCCTTGAAAAATCTCTGTCTTGTTTTATTACGCGTGTGGTATCTCCTATTATCCTGTCTCCTTTCTGCATGATTCTTCGCAATGTAAAAAGATCATCTGACTCTTCAGGTATCAGAGCCGTCATACCGTCATCTATTTTCTTTGTAATCAATTCGTATTCTATATGAAATTACAAGAATAAAAAAGAAGCAGCCTAGTTTGTCAGCTCGTCGGGTTCGACCTGTTTCTCTTCTGCCGCCTTTTTTCTCAGATAGTTCTGAACCCATTCCTGCGTCAGCACGCCAGCTTCGGTCAGGTTTACCAGAGTGTTGGTCGATGCCTCCCCCACAACTTTTCCCGTCGTGCGCCTGACCTGTCTCCATTTCAGGTTCGTGTTACCGCTTTTTGACGAATAAATTATGCCCAGTACCTCCTTCGCATTCACAAAAGTCATGTCGCGAATTTTTTTGAGAGTCACCTTGTCTGCCGCTTCTACATAGATCAGGCCAGGCGATGTCTCGCGCTCCGGAAACACTTCATAGTCTTCCAAGTAACTCTCGGGAATAAACGAATTGCAAGTACTAAGAACTATGAAATTCCTGAAGCTTTCAAGCGCGCAGGTTGCATCGATTGAAACCATTTATCTAGATTTCGCAACCGCCTTTTATCAAGCTTCTTGAAAGACTCAATTAGGAACAATAAAAATTACCTGCTGCAGGCGTTGATGACCAAATCCCTTTGATTTGATGAGAAGGATCTTGAGTTCTGAGCCTGCACTTGATTTTTATGAAATGAAAAGTTCCATCATACCATGAAATCGCTGACAGAATATCTGACATTCAATGTCCAGTCCAGACGAGGATTTGTGAATATCACTCCGGAGGTGCGCAAGCTGGTACAGAAGAGCCAGGTAAGGGAGGGACTGTGTCTGGTTAATGCGATGCATATCACGGCAAGCGTGTTTATCAACGACAATGAGAGTGGTTTGCACCACGACTATGAAAAATGGCTTGAAGAGCTGGCCCCTCACGAGCCAATATCAAGATACGCGCACAACAATACGGGTGAAGACAATGCAGACGCGCATCTCAAAAGGCAGATAATGGGAAGGGAGGTAGTGGTTGCCATAACAGGCGGGCAGCTTGATTTTGGACCGTGGGAGCAGATCTTCTACGGTGAATTTGACGGAAAAAGGCCAAAACGCGTACTTGTGAAAATAATTGGAGAGTAGTTAGCTTAGTGAGCCTCGTTTTTGACTTCCTTCAGTAACGGGCTTGATCTTGAAACTTTCCTCGTGATTTTGGGGACCGTGGTTGCACTTGACACAACCGACTTTGAAGCCGTCAGAGTTCTTCACATACGTCTCGCAACCGCAAAAACAGGTCATGCTGTATCAAAACCCGCCCGTGATATAACTTTTCAAGACCTAGGCCTTGCAACACTTGCCACGTGGAATGTCGTGCCCATGGGGGCATTGCCTTGGATGCTTTAACATTGTGCACAAGGCATCTGTAAACTGCTCATTCATGTGATGCTCTATTCCGCAAACCATCTCTTCGTTAATGTCTACTTTGAGGGCGCTATCCATCAGCACTTCAAGCAGCCTGCTGTTTCGCATCATGTTGGAGCCTATCTGTTCACCATTCTTGGTCAGAGAGACTCCGCCCTTGTTGTAGTTTACAAGCTTGCTATCGTTTAATTTTTTCAGCATCTGTACCACGCTTGGCTGCCTGACATTTAGCATCTTTGCTATTGTGCTTATCTTTACGGGATCTCCCCCCTCCTTTATGTGCCAGATTGCCTTCAGGTACATCTCCACATGCTCCGCCTCTGCGGTTCCGACAAACAGAATTTCCTGATCTTTCATGGCGTATTCATCTCTCAACCTTACTTTACGTCTTTTGATTCTCTTAACAAATATTCAAAGTATTCGCGCGCAAATCCCGCAAGCCCAGAGTGATCAGCCCATATGGCTACTGCCTCTTTTGAGGCTGATGTGCCAAGCTCCTCGCCAAGAAGCAGCACGACATATCTCTTGTCTGAGATGATGCCTCCTCCAAAGAGACCCTTTTTCAATTTGACCTTTGAAACACGCGAGAGGGACTTTAGCGTGTCACTATCTACATCTTCCGATACCAGAATAGTAATGTCTACCCCCCTGTCATGCAATAATCTAAGCTTTGGCAGCGCCTCCTTTGCAAGAACTTCTGCTACCTTGGGTATTGCAATCAACACCTCGTTTCTGCAGGAATCAACCATCTCAAGAATCTTGGTTGCTATATTCATGACTCCTGAAACTATCCAAATGTCCGGCCTCTCGCTTGTACCGCTCTGTTCGTAAAGCGGGGTAAGCTCCTTCAATATCGTACTCTCATTATTGCCAAAGTCAGTCTCAAACTGCTGCCTTGATGTCTGCATGGCTGTGGCAGGAGACTTGGCAAAATACTGTGTAGGACGTGAGTCGTCAGAGCCAATCCATCCCTTCTCTTCAAGAGTGCCCAGCACCTCGTATATCTTTGAGTAGGGTACGCCTGACTTTTGGCTCAGATCGGATGCCGTTATAGGGCCGGTCTTGAGAAGAGCGGCATAAGTCTTTATCTCATAGCTGGTAAGTCCTACCCTCTCGAGGGCCTTTCTGGTCTTGTCAGACAGACTCATGTCATATCAATCGAGATTCCAATGTATATATGTCTAGGATTGGCCTGTGTGCATGCCTAGCGCACGTTCTACCTATTCATCTGGTGTCTTGTTGGAAATGGATTAAATACTAATTCCTAAGATATGCCAATAACGACATGGAACTAATTCAGATATCTAATCTCAAGACTCCTGCATTGGGAAAGAAGTCTACTATAAGATTTACCCAAAGCATATGCCCGGACTGCAACATGATACTTGACGCAGAGGTCTTTGAGAGAGACGGCAAGGTATTCATGACAAAAACCTGTCCTACACATGGAGAATGCGAAGAACTCTACTTTGGCTCATATGAGATGTACAGAAAGTTCAGTACCTACTGGATGGACGGAAAGGGTGCTCATGCTCCTAACGTAATGATTGACAAGTGCTCATGTCCAAATAACTGCGGACTGTGCTCCAACCACCTTTCACACAGCGGGCTGGCAAACATGATAGTTACAAACAGATGTGACCTGACATGCTGGTATTGCTTCTTCTATGTAAAGAAAGGTCTGGAGGGCGCATACATGTATGAACCAACACAGGATCAAGTCAGAGCAATGATGAAGACTTTGAAGGCAGAAAGACCAATTCCAGGAAATTCGATGCAGATCACTGGTGGAGAACCAATGCTGCGGGAAGACATTACTGATGTTATCAAAATAATGAAAGAAGAGGGTGTAGACCACATCCAGATGAATACAAACGGAATAAGGTTTGCACTCGACCCAGAGGCAATGCGGGAAGTAAGACTTGCCGGCGTAAACAATCTGTATCTAAGCTTTGACGGTGTAACCCCAAGGACAAACCCAAAGAATCACTGGGAAATTCCATATGCGTTAGAAAGCGCAAGAAAGACAGGAACTACCGTTGTATTTGTACCGACCGTCATCAAATCAATTAATGATCACGAGTTAGGCGGAATTATTCGATATGCACAAAAGAATCTTGATGTTGTACATGCAGTAAACTTCCAGCCGGTCTCACTGACAGGAAGGATGGGCAAGAAAGAGCGTGAAAAATACAGAATCACAATTCCTGACTGCATACAAAGAATCGAGGAGCAGACAGGTGCCGAAGTGACAGTAGATGACTGGTTCCCTGTACCAAGCTGTATGCCATTAACAAACGTAATTGAGGCATTCTCAAGCAAGCCAAAATACGAGCTGTCAATTCATTTCGCATGTGGAGCAGGAACATACATCTTTGAAGACCAGGAAACCAAAAAGTTTGTACCGCTAACAAAGTTTGCAGATATTCAGGGAATGCTGGAACTCTTTGAGGACAAGGCAGAAGAGATTCGTTCCGGCAAAAACAAGTACTTTACAATGCTGGAGGTCGTAAGAAAGCTCTCAAGCTTTGTAGACAGAAAGAAGCAGCCAGCAGGCCTAGACTTGGCAAAGATGTTTGGCAACATATTGATGAAGAGATCGTTTGACTCGGTAGGTTCTTGGCATGTCAAGGGGCTCTTTCTGGGCATGATGCATTTCCAGGACAAGTATAACGAAGACCTTGAAAGGCTGCAAAGGTGCGACATCCATTATGTGACACCTGACCTTAGAATAATTCCATTCTGCGCGTTCAATGTAATCCCAGAGTGGTACAGGGACAGAATCCAAAAGAAATATTCCACAACAGTAGAAGAATGGGAACAAAGGGTAGGTGCCAAGCTGGAGGATGGCCTCTATAGGGGAATAATGAGAAGAGGCGCAGGCGACGAGCTTGCTGCAGGATGTGCAAAGAGTCAGATGTTCCATGAAGCATCTCAGGCTTTGATGTAGCTTTCATTCAAATTATTTTAATTCTGAATTAATTTATCATTTGTCGTAGGTGTGGCATTCATAATTTTCAGGAAATAAAGGCATGAATTTCAGAAACGGATCATACAAAACAAATTCTTCTAACTTTATATCATATTACGAAAATTGTTTAAAATTGAGTATTCCTACATGTTATACCTACAGTAAAAAAGCATAAAGAACATCCAATTTATTATTATCTATGCAAACTAGAAAACCACATCTTACTGTTTTACTAAACGGGTGGGGAGGATTTGGAGGAACTAGCATAATCGATTGTCTGAAAAATAATTATGAACATAGAAAGATTCGAGTTTTTTGTACGGATATAAAAGACAATCCAATATTACGCCACAAGGCAGATGGTTTTGGGATTTTGCCAAGAGGGGATTCCAAACGATATGTGGATCATTTGCTCCGATTATGTAAAAAGGAAAAAATTGATGTCATCATGCCAGGAAGCAATCCAGAAATTTTGACCATATCCAAGAATAAAGATTTTCTTATCTCTAACTACATATATCCAGCAATCTCGGAATATGACGCAATAACAAAAACAATGGATAAAAACTTGGTCTATAAGATACTGGAGAAAAATAAAATTTCCATTCCTGATTTTTTTCATGTGCAATCAAAAAAAGAATTTTTGCAAGCCATACGTAAATTAGGTTATCCAAAATTTCCTGTCTGTTTTAAACCATCATCCTACACCTCAAGTGGAGGAGCTAGGGGTTTTCGAATTTTAAGGAAAGAAAATTCATTAAAAAAAATCATCTTGGATAGTAAGCCGGGTTCTGCAGAAATAGATTATGATACAGCTTTGCGACTCTTGGAAACAAGCAAAAACCTTGACTTGCTGGTTATGGAATATTTGCCTGGACGAGAATACAGTGTATATGTTTTGGCTGACAAGGGAAAGACGATATATTGCATTGCAAACCTCAGAGAAAGATTGGAACAATTCTATTCCTTTCAAGCTGTAACCATTAATGATGAACGCATCAATTCAATTTGTAAGAGGATTGTCAACGCACTAGATCTCAGTTACAATGTAAATATTCAATTAAAATTGTCCAGGAATGGAATACCTAAAGTAGTAGAGATAAATCCGAGGATGGGAGGTTCCATAGTGCTTCCATCTGCTGCAGGGATAAACATGCCATATCTTGCTGTAAAACAAGCTGTGGGAGAAAGACTACCTAAGAATATGAAACTGAGAAAAACTAGAATGATTAGATATTGGAAGGAATTATTTGTGAGAGACTCAAAAGGTTTCGAATATTTATAAAATTTCTAAAACCTCGTGCAGATCTTTAATTGTTCTTGCCTTCTTTGATATGCCTGAATCGAATCTATATGATCCACTTATTGCTATGGGAATCATGTTTGATTTTCTTGCCGCAACGATATCTGATTTCAAATTTCCTATGGCCAGTGGTTTTTCATCAGAATTGAATTTGAAATCTGAAAGTGCAAGCTTATACAGCTTTATTTTCATATTAGTAGCACTAAATTTTTTCCCAAGACATTCTTTACAGTCTTCGGCACAATAAATCTCGTCTATATATTGAACCATCTCTAAATTCTTCAGGATTTTTTTTATAATGCTCTTATCCTTTCTACTAGACACGACGACAATAAAATTATTATTTTTTTTTATCTGCCGCAATGTTTCCTTCGCACCTGTTTTTGCATTGGCCAGCTTCACACCTCCTCCACCTCTTGCCAGATATTCTAGTCTGGCACTGACACATTTTTCCAAAAGCATATTGTTCTTCTTTTTAATTATACGTCGAAAAATATTCTTTGCTATCGTGCCATTCTTCCGCCATCTGATGAGAGTTTTATAACTGGCTTGCGGCAAGTGAAAGGTGTCCAGTACATATCTAAATGAATCCATATCCAATAAGGTGTTGTCAATAAGTGTATCATCAAAATCGAATATCACAAGTCTCATTTTGAATTAAACAGCTTCTTGATATCATTCATTTAAACCTTGAAATTGCTTTATCTGTAGGAAGTCTATATTCAAAGTTTCCAATTTCTGTAAATGTTTCAAATCATAATCTGATGATTTGTATATTAAGAGGTGGATCAAAGACTAGTTCAAATGAACTACGAGTCAATTTCAAATATTCTTACTCTCAGATATGATCCGTCAAAACACAGCCCAATTGAACCATTGAGTTACAAAGATTTTATTCCACAAAGTGTGAACGACGTGGAATCGAAAATACTGCAAATAATAGATAATCACCTCGCCACTCAACATAAAAAGCTGAAATTCAATCACATAGCAATATCTCTTAGTGCAGGTATTGATTCTGGATTAACTCTGGCAATGTTAAAGAAAATACTTCCCGACGTCAAGATCTCATCTATTAGCATGGGCTTTGGCGATGATGATGACGAAATTGTTAGAGCGAAACAGCTGGCTGACATCTATGATTGTGACTTCCATAGTATAGTAAGAGACGACGTTATTACTGAACTGCCTCGCCTGATATCAATTGTGAAAGAACCTCGATGGAATCTTTACGGCTATTATGTCCTTGAGGAGGCAAAGAAAAGAGCAGACACATTCTTTTCTGGAGATGGCGGTGATGAGCTCTTTGGAGGTTATACTTTTCGCTATCAAAAATTTTTCAACAACTTGCCAAAGAATCCTGATTGGAAAAAAAAGGCTGCTCTATACCTTTCTTGTCATGAACGTGACTGGGTGCCTGACCAAGAAAGAATGTTTGGAAGTAAAATTAAATTCTCTTGGTCGAAAATTTATAGAATTTTAAAACCATATTTCATCAATCCTCTATCACCAGTCGATCAGGTTTTTTTGGCGGATTTTAACGGTAAATTACTCTATGACTGGCTTCCAGCTAACAAGGCATTTGAAAAATTTTTCGACCTGCATATTCAATCCGTATTTCTTAACTCTAACATGATAAAATTCTCAACCCGTATCCCATGGCAATTAAAATATGATCCAAAAACGAATAATGGAAAACTGCCGTTGCGGTCTATACTTTGTAAACAAAAAGGATTCGAGAGATTTCATCCAATCAAGAAAGGGTTTTCTGTCAACCTGGATTCACTCTGGAATAAAACTGCAAAAGAAATTATTATAGCATACTTAAATGACAATTCAGAGATCGTAAAAAATAAGATAATTAATGATAAATGGATTGATTCCGCACTTAAAAAAATACAATTGAATGATGGACCAGATTTACGATTCCGGTATATAAACAAAGTCTTATTGATTTTAGCTTTAGAAGTCTGGTACAGATTATTTATCAGCAAAACAATGGGAAAAAATGAACGTCTTTAAAATTTTATTTGAAGACATATTTTGTGCAAGGATTTAATTCACGTTTATTTTTAGGATCATAGTGTAAGAATTAAGGTGATCATAATTCATTTTGTTAGTTTATCTATTTCTATGTTGCAGATCTGATCAGCTATTTTGCCTGAAACACCTACATTGCCAAATAGCCCCTGCAACGATCTCATATTTTGTTTTGCTATCTCGTAATTTTTGACAAGATTTTCAATACATCCAGCGATTGTATTTCCATGTTTGAATGCTAATTGATTCGAGTATCCAGTAAGTGTTTCAATCCATTCCGTATTAGGCCTAAGAGAAACATATGGTATGCCGAATAAACAACATTCTTTTGTAAGTCCTCCAGAGTCACTTATTACCGCATAAGCATTTCTTGTAAGAGACAAAGATGTGATATAATCTACTGGTAATATTGCGGTGATATTTTGAAGATATTTTACAAGACCAAACTGTTCAATTCTACTTTTGGTTCTGGGATGAATTGGGAATATAATTTTCTTTTTTTCTGAGATTTTTGAGAGTTCCTTTAGTATACGTTCTAATCTTGAAGGATCATCTGTGTTAAAATCCCTATGAATTGTAACGTAATAATACTTGTTGGCTTCTATATCCAGTCCTAACTTGGAAGAATCACGCAGTTTATTTTTGATTAGATTGACAGAGTCCACTATGGGGTGCCCAACAAATTTTATGGCATCTTCTTTTATGCCCTCTTTTAACAAATTTTGCCTACAATTTTGTGTAGGAGGAAAATGAATATCGGTTATATGTGAAATTAGGACTCTGTTTACTTCTTCTGGAAGACTTTTATCGAAAGATCTACATCCAGCTTCTATGTGCACTACAGGGATTTTGGCATTGGCAGCTGCTAATGCTGAAGCAAACGCAGTGTTTGTATCTCCTTCTACTAGAAGAATATCTGGCTGATCTTTTTTTAATAGACACTCACATCCTGTAAGTATTGTTGATATCTGTTCTGCAAAAGTACCACCGCCAGCATTTAGATTTTGATGCGGTTTTGGAATCTCAAGCTGTTTCATAAAGACATCTGACATATCCTTGTCATAATGCTGACCGGTATGATAGATGAGAATTTCACGCCCAGTTTTTTGTAATTCGTGTATAACGGGTGCTAATTCAACGAATGTAGGTCTTGTTCCTATGACAACAACAATTTTTTCAACCCTCAACTGATTCTATTCTCCATCTATACTTCAAAACAAACTGACAATCAATAGATGATTCTTTCACCTTATCGTATCTCCTATGGTATTTTATATGCATTTCTTGTACAGTGGTAGTACAGTCAAACCATGAAAAGTCTTAAAATTCTTCACATAAATGATGGAGATCTTGATGATTCAAGAGTCATAAATGCAGCCAAGACAGGAAAAAAAGCAGGTTATGAAGAATATTTCTGTGGCGAAAATCTAGGTCAAACATTTAACACAGATGTTTTTACAAAATTAACATGGATAAAAATTCCTGATAGAGCAAGGATTGCAAAGAGTCTTTTCCGAGGTATTGACAGGTTTTGGAAATGGTATCCGTATCCAGAGCATGCTTTATCGCTTGAGAGACAACTCAAAAATGTTGTAGAAGAAATAAAACCAGACATAATACATGCACACAACATCTTTGTTGCATATCCGGCATCAAAATTTGGAATACCCATGGTTCTAGATGATCATGAATTGTATTCTTTGCATATTAAAGCTCAAAATGAGAAAGCTAACCTGAGGAAGAAGTTAATAACTAAAGTTAAAGAAAATCTTTGGGCAGATTGGGAGCAAAAAATAGGGGAAAAATATCCCATAATCACTGTAAGTACGCAAATTGCTAACCATCATAAAAAATATTGCAATAACGTATATGTGGTACCGAATTACCCTACTGAAAACGCTATCAGATTTGATAGTTACCAGGAATCTGTCAAGGAAAATCTTCGTTCTGCGTATCTTGGTCGAGATTCGGACCAGAATTTCAGTATGGTTAGAAACATTACGGGGTTACATCAATTATTTTCTACAAAAGAAAATATTGGAACATTATTAAGAATTGGAGTTTCACAACCTAATACATCACGAATAAAATCAGTTGGAACTCTCCGTATGGATGAAGCATATGAAGTGTTGAATCGTGACGCTCATATTGGATTACTACCGTGGCAAAAACACTGGTTTCATGAATACTGTAATCCAAATAAAGTTTATGAATACGCTCACTGTGGTTTGTGGTTGATTGTGATTGATGACCTGAAACCAGTTATAGATGACTTTGGTATTCACTGTGATAAATTCAGTAACTATGATGATCTAGCTGATCTACTGGCATATTACAATGACAATCCCTCTGAACTTAACCGGAAACGTAGTCTGAGCTTGGAGCATGCACAAAATAATATGGTGTGGGAAAAATCCGAACAAAAAATACTCGAGGCGTATAAAAAAGCATAATTTGGCATGTGTCATTACCTCGAGAGTTTTTCAAAATACAATTCTACAAATCGGCCAACAGAATCAAATTTTCCTAAAAATCTTCTTTATTCTTTCTGTCTGCACTTTTCTTATGTAGTCTCGTATCCCTTTATCGTACATGCTATTGTACCCACTTTTAGTAGGTGAAAAGGTAAGATAATAGTACAGCATATTCAAAGATCCTCTTCTGCTGACTGGTTTACCCCTTACAAAGTTTGCAAAAAATCGCCCAAACACAAAAAGTGGGTTATAGCCCAGTGTCCTCATTCCAGCACCAAATTCATAAAAATGATGTTCAGAACCAATTTCACGAATATGTCTGAATCTTGCTTCTCTTAACACGTCATGTTTGTATCCATCACGAAGAGCTATATACAAAACAGCAGATTCATAACCCATTCTTTCTGGATAGTATCTGTATTTAGATATGAAAAACGAGTTGCGAACGAATCTACCTCCTCCAGTTGGATCTTGAAATTTACCATCATTGAAAATTCCAGAGACAATTGCCAGTTTTGGATCTGCATCCATGTATGTTACAATCTTCTTTGCATAGTTTTCCTCATAAACATCATCATCTGCACTAATCATATGATAGTCTGTTTTCTTCAGATTCTTGTCGCTAACTAACTTCAACGCTTTATTCCAATTATTTACAACCCTTCCAATATCATATCCCAAATCGGGATTCGTAATTATATGCAAATCATCCCAATCATTTTTAATCTTTTTTAGAATCTCGGCGGTCTTGTCCGTGGAACCATCATCTATCACTATCACATACTCAGGTTTCAAGGTTTGATTTTTTAATGAAAAAAGAGATTGCTCTATGATTAATTCAGAATTCCTGCATGTTACTATTGCAAAATATTTACCCATGACAATTGATCTCTATTATCGTCTTGTTGTTTTCATAAAAATATAGTTTACTATAGTATGAACCTTTGAAGTTCAAAAGCCTCCGCATATTGTTTTTCAATTTGAGCACCGCGAAATTTCACTAAATCGCTAAATGAATATTGTTTGAAATAAATTCTATGCTTCTGAGATGAATATTGTTCTATCATCTTACATTTGATCTTAAATTCTGTTGGCGATATCTCATTCCAACAATTAACATGTTGATTCTGTCCACTGCGTATGTCTTCATAATATAAAATTGTCTTGCCAAACATGATATCGTCTACAGCTTCTCCAAGAATTCTATGATCTAAATGCTGTGAATTCTTTGACGTACAAAATATCACGTCTGTTTCTCTGAGTTTGTATACGTAGTTTCTAATTTCAGTTATGTGATTTACAAAATCCATTGTCTTATAATCAAGACATTGATATTTTATACCACAAATAGCCATGCTTTTTTCAAGTTCGTTAACTATGTCATTATTTCCCTCAATATTGGTAGAATCTGAAAAAACTATCACTTTGGGTTTGTACTTTCTTATTTGATACAAAGTACCGCCCATTCCAAGCTCTATATCGTCGGGATGGGGACCAAGAATCAGTATTTTTTTATTTGAAAGATCCAAGAATTTCATAAAATTTCAACATACATATGGTCTATTTTAGCCTTGAATTTGTCATATTGTTTGAGAGGTGAACATAAATTCAAACCGAATTTATCACAATAAATTCTGGCATAGACTAGATTACATCGGGATTTGATACTTAATACAAGTTTCAAGGCAACAGATTCGTATTGCTGAATTATCTTACATGTGCTCTATAAGGAAACTTGTTTGTGATAAGTTAAATTAATGGAAACATACCACATTGTGGTAGATGTTTAGTAGCTTTATGCGTAGACGGTGGCTTGATTTTCGAAATGGCCACAGTTTCTATCTAGCTTTTGTTATGAACTTCGTTAATTTTATTTTGATAGCATACAATTTTGCCATAAAAGATGTTCCTACGCTTCATTCTATATTTGTCAATCTTGCAAGCTTCATCATATTCTTCTTAGTTATCTATATCCCTGTTGCAATTCTAATAGGCTATTGGCATAGGCGTAATCAATATACAGTAGAAAATGAAACATTGTTACAAGAAAACTGGATATGGGCCTGGCAAACTAGATTTATGATTCGTTTGTTGCAAGAAAAGACTACTAAGGAAGAAAACGAACAGGTATTGAAATATCTGGAGTTTATTTTGAAGAGACATAAGAAAGAACATTTTCTAAATCATGATCCTAAAGCAGATTCTGAGGAATCCGTTTAATTTTAGGTGATTGTAAACCTATTACCATGACTAATTTCACACAATCATCGTTGGAAAGAATCGATCTCATTGAATTCTCCAAATAATATTCTACAAGTTTCTGCTTTACATCAAGGAAATGGAATGGAGATACAACAACAGAAAACTGATGTCTTTTCATTATTGGTAGATTACGTATTGGGGGTAAATAATTGATAATCACCTACTTTTATTTCAATCTGCAATTAATTGAGCCTTGGGCATACTCATGTGAAGAATATTTAATGGTTATTCCATTTCGTCCATGATGTCATCTGGAAAAATACTCTCTGATCAGTTCATCATCTACAAAGATGGATACATGCCCATCGAGGTAGACCCTCAATATGCCCAAATCGCGGTTATTCCTCAACTGTAATGTTTCCTGTATTCTACATTCCTTTAGCATGCAGTATGTGACTCGCAACAGTTGCCTTTGCAGTTCTCTTCTTTGTCAGTTTGTTGTAGAATTGTGTGATATTACTGTCTTTTTCATATCTTGTGTGGATGTGGATGCATTCTGTTAGCACTCATCTGAGACGCATGCTTTCTGTCTTTGTTATCTTACCCGTATATGTTACTCCGCCATTGACGAACCTCTCCTTCCACTGGTAGAATGTCTGTGACTGATGTTGTACTTGCGACAGAGTTCTGCCACTCCGTTGGTGGTAAGGTATTCCGTGACTGTCCCGCATCTTCTCCTCTGATGACCGTCTGTTTCTGGCTACCATGGATTGGTACCCCCAGTATTACTCAAAAAGTATATGATACCAAGTGTTCTCCTTGTAGCGGGGTCCTCACCAAGATATCACAAGTTTGAAAAATGAAGAACGTAGACAAGGTTAATTAGTTCAGTACTAATCGCTTAACTGTCAATTGAAGATACTCTATGCAGGAAACATAGCTAACATTGGTTATCTGGTAGCAAAACAGCTTAGAGCGAATAGTGTTGACATAGATCTTTTGTTGGAGAACAGACCAATAGTTGAACAGGATCCAGCAAAGCAGGATCCAGAATTACAGAATGTTTATCCTCAATGGGTTAGGTTTTATGAAAAAAACAGCTCGGGTTGGAAGAGAAATATCATGAAGACAATGCGAAAATATGATTTGATAGAATCGCAGTATGAGCATAATATTTTTGCATACTTTTCGAGGAGACCGATAGTGAGCAGAATAGTGGGCGATGACCTGAGGGACCTTGCATTTTCAAGCTCGTTACGAGGGTTTCTTATGCGCAGGGCCCTTAGACGAGCACGCGCTGTCCTTTTTAGCACCCCGGCAGAGCTTGCCCTTTTGGCAAGACTGAAAATAAAAAACATGATATTCTTGCCCCTTTTTGCAGACGTAGAATTCTTCAAACCTGTTGATACAGCCCGTGGTGATTTTACAGACAAATTCGTCGTCTTTCATCCAGCTAATTTGTGGTCTCTGAAAGGCAATAGCATATTGGTAAAGGGGTTTGCCGAATTTATCAAAGACGATTCTGATGCTATCCTAATAATGATAGATAGAGGCCCTGATTCTAAGGTAATTCATGATCTTGTTGACAAGCTTGACATTAGTAGGAATGTTCATTTTTTAAAGGGGCCGCTAAATTCAGTTGAACTAAGACATTATTACAATATATCTGACGTGATAGCAGATCAGTTCGTTGTACCTGAAATAGGCGGCATAGGAAGGGAAGCCTTGTGCTGTCAGAAGCCGCTCCTGACCCTTTTTGATGAGGCAGGGTATGAAAAATTATTCGGAGAAAAGCCTCCAGTGATAAACGCCTCGAACCACATGGAAATACTGGACAGATTGAATTACTTAAAAGATGCAAAGGTTAGGATGGAAATAGGAAAGAAAGGAAGAGACTGGGCGTGCAAACATCATTCCCTTGTGACATATTCTAAGAAGCTTCTTGCTATCTATGAAGGAATCCTAGATAGAGAGAGAATAGATCGAGTACGTGATAGACTGTCTGAAATTTCTTAGAGGTACTGCAGCTTTTACCTCTTTCGTTAGATAAGATATGGCTATAGAAAAAAAGTAGATCCAACGAACCAGCAAGAATATATCTAAAAACTTTGAAAAGAAGTTGGCGAAGCTTGGAAGAACAAACAACAATTTTGCAAATTATCAAATATACGAAATCCAAAGACTTTGTTCTTAAAACCAAAAAGGATCTTAGGATCATTGGCTTCAAGCCAATCCTATTGGCACGCAAGGGCGATATGACTTTTTGCTCTGCAGTGGGGAAAAAGGGCCTCGAACTTATAGGCAAATCCAGGGCATCTTTGATAATTTGCAATGTTATCATGAAAAAGGAAATTAAACGTACTAATGCAAGTCTCCTTTTTGTTGACAGACCTAGGCTTTGGTTCTTACGATGTGTGGGAAAATTCACACCCTTTAAAAAACCAGTAGGTATACACGAGACTGCAATAATAGAGTCGAAAAAAATAGGAAGAAATGTGTATGTGGGGCCATTTGCGTACATAGGCAAAAACGTTACGATCGGGGACAACAGCAGGATATACGGTCATGTGTGTATCTATGGAAACAGCCGTATTGGGAAAAACGTGGTGATATATCCCTCTGCTGTGATAGGCTCGGACGGCTTCGGTTTTGAAAAGAATGAAGAAAATGAATGGGAAAAGTTTCCTCACTTGGGAGGAGTGAAAATACATGACAATGTCGAGATAGGAGCGTGTACGTGCATCGACAGAGGGACGCTTGAAGATACCATCATAGGTTATGGTACTAAGATAGACAACCTCGTCCATATTGCCCACAATGTCAAGATCGGACGCAACTGTCTAGTTGTAGCACAATGTATGATTGCAGGTGGTTGTATACTTGGCGATAACGTGCATGTTGCAATGTCCTCTACAATAAGAGATGGAATAAGGATAGGAGAGAACGCGTTAATTGGGATGGGATCAGTTGTGACAAAGGACATAATGTCAGGCTCTACCGCAATTGGGGTTCCAGCGCGCCCTATGAAAAGAACAGGAAATAAGAGAAATAGATGATACCATGGATTGAATAGTCTTTTCATGTATTGTAAATGGAGTTTCACAAGAAAACTTCGTTCTGAAAATTCGGTTCTTGTGTGTGAGTTTCAGTTAATATTTCTGGATCGTAAATTTCTGATATAAGATTCATGCACGTGATGGCTTGACTTGACAAGTCTCTGTATCTTTGCCGTTTTGTCCTTTTGAAGAATGGAAAGTATTTTTGTTCTCGATGTTGGCCGAGATGACCACCATAGTGGATGAGTCAATATCTGTAGTTTTTTTTCCCTTTCCACGTGGTTACACATGCAACCATTTCTCCAGTTTTGTACGCTGTCACTGATATATTTGACCCCATCCATGTGTCTACTGTTCCCTGCGTCAACCAAGCTATGTTTTTCCAAGGATAAATTCAGTTTTCTTGATATGGAAGGATTGTGCTGGGCAACTGACACTACTTTCTTGTTTGTAATGTTTTCCAACAATCTCTTTTCCTCTTTGATTTGCCTAATTGCACTGGAAGGCTTTTCTGTTAAAAAATTCGTATCATAATGCAAGCCGATTTCATGCCCAAGCTCTGATATTCTCCTTATCACCTTGGTCCCATCCTCGGACAACGCATTGTAGTACTCGCAGTGCAGTAGTACAAAATAAGTGGAGGCAATGCCTTTTTTGTGTTCTTTTTCCGCAAGTCTCAAGGCATAGTCCAGTGAAAAGTCTATGTCATGCCGTAAAACTAGGAATTGGTTCTTGTTGTTTGACTTGGGAATCTCACTTATAGGATATATGTAATAGTGATCCTTTGCATAATCTAAAACCTCAAAATAATGCCTGTAACTGAAATCACATTTCCAATTCACAGCTGTTCATTTTTCCGTATGATCTTATTAACACTTGTATCTATGGTGGTTGCGATTGAATGAACTATGAAACAAGAAAGAATTCAAACCCGTTTAACCTTCTGATCTCATAACGCGTTCTACTTGCTCTCTAATCCATTCTTCTGAGATGGTTTTAATTACTTTACCAGGAGCTCCTGATACCATGCTGTAGCTTGGAATATCTTCAGTAACTACCGTCATTGGTAATATGACGCACTTGTCACCTATGTTGACGCCAGGGTAAATTACAGCATGGCCAACAATGAATACCCCGCTACCAATTTTTGTCTTCTTTCGGATTATTAAATTACTTCCGATAAAATTATTCATGGTCAAATTTGTTAGAAAACTGGTATGGGACCAAACTAAAACCGATGATCCCACAGTAGTGTGATCACCGATTTCAAGACCCCCGGAAGCATCCAATTTAGTATCCTCGCCGAACCAACAGTATTCGCCACATTTGAAATTCTCAGGCGAATAAATCTTAACACCTTCACGCATCCTGCAGCCTTTTGGCAAGCCAAAAAAAGCAGCTCTTTCGTCATCAGTCATAAGTCGTGATTCTTCCCTTCTCATTATTTCTTTTCTTACTTTAATGCGACGCTCATCGTTCTTTGAGCTATCTCCCTCCATGTCTTATGAAAAAAGTTTTTCTAACTTAAGAATTTTCCTACATATTCATCTTGAATTTTTGTTAATTCTTCAGATGTAGTCAAGGTTGTATTTTGTTACCAAAGATTTGATTCAAAACGAATTTGGATTATGCAATAAACTGCGAATTGACTCTCCAACTAACATACCTACCAATTCCCTCTCCAAGATTCACGGTTGGCTTATATCCCAATACTCGTCTTGCATGTGAAATATCTGCAAGATGTCTCATCACATCTCCACGCCGTGGTTTTTCGAACTTCATTTTGATTTTTTCATTGCTGCCTACAATCTCGTTGTATTTCTTTATAGTCTTTTTGACGATCTCGATTATGCTAATCTCTCTTCCTTGTCCTATGTTGAAGGTGTCTCCAATGGCGTTCTTTGTCTGGTCGGCTAACATTATCCCCCTACACGTATCCTTTACATAGGTAAAGTCGCGCGTCTGCCTTCCAGTTCCATAGATTATCGGGGGCTTTCTCTTGGAAATCCTGTTGAAAAATAGTGGAATAGCGGCAGCGTAGGTATCACTTCTCATATATTCTCCATAACTGTTGAAGGGCCTAACTATCACCATCTTTAAGCCCTCTGATTTTTCAAATCCTCTAACATATAGCTCAGATGCGGCTTTTGATCCAGCATAAATGGTATGGGGGAACAGGGGGTGCTGTTCCTTCATGGGTAGGGACAATGCAGTACCGTATGCCTCGCTTGAAGAAACATGAATCATTTTGAGTTTCATTTCAGTGCAAATTTTTGCAACCAAGTATGTTCCATAATCATTTACTTTCACTACTTCCTCCGGTTTGTCAAATGACATTGTTAACGGCTTGACTGCAAGGTGGAAAACCACGTCTGCCCTTTTACAGGTGACTCTGAACTTTTCTGCGTTTAAAATACTGGCTTTTACTACATTGACCTTCCTATCCAGATTGTTTCTACCGCTTCCATTCGAAAAATCATCATAGACCGTTACATCATAACCGTTTTGTAGCAACATTTGTGCTAAATGTGACCCAATAAATCCTGCTCCGCCAGTTACGACAGCTTGTCTTTTTGTCACAACTTCTTTTTTTTCAGGTTACTTAAAATATGTTTGGTATTCTAAAGATTTTTTATTGTTGATTTGAAGCCGCTTGGATTATTTTACAGATTAATTCCTGATCATCTTGGCTTAGCTCTTCGTGCATAGGTAAGGAGATAGAATTTTTATACAAAAATGTAGAATTTGAAAGACTACCTTTTCTCAAACATTTTTTGAAGACTGGTAGACGATGTAAGGCATAAGTTCCTATCTGGCTCTCTATGTTTTCATGGGCCAGTTTTTCTCGAATCTTGTCGCGCAGATGTTCTTTTGTAACGTAACATGTGTATGACTGGCGGGTATTTCTACCTCCTACGGTGGTTTTCTGGGGCTCTATGACGCTAATCTTCGACAATAATTCGTCGTAAATTTTTGCCATCTGCAGGCGTTTTGTTATTATTTTTTCAAGCCTGGAGAATTGAGCCAAGCCTAATGCACTAAGGATATCTGACAGTTTATAGTTTGTTCCGTCTTGTATGAATTCACCCTTTACTTTACCAAATGTCTTGTAAGATCTACACCTTTCATCCACCCTTTTGTCATTTGTTGTTATCATGCCACCTTCTCCCGTCGTGATTATTTTTCTTGGATGAAAGCTAAAACAAGTAATGTCTGCCAATGAACCCACATGATCCCTTCCTATCTTAGTTCCAAGGTTTGTTGCAGCATCTTCTACTATATTTATGCCAATCCTCCTGAATTTGTAGAAATCTCTCTCAAGTGGGTTGCCAAAAAGCGATACGGGCAAGATTACTCTTGTGTAGTCGTCAAGTGAATTTTCAGCAATCTCGGTCGTGATGTTCATGGTGTCCTTGTCTACATCAGCAAGCACTGGGATACCCCCTGCAAGACGTACAGCTAGGGCGGTCGCGGGAAATGTAAAGTCAGAAACCAGTACTTTTTTGCCTTTGATTCCTATGCATTCAAGAGCGGTGTGGATGGCAGTTGTAGCAGACGTGGTTGCAATCGCGTACCTTGCATGAACATAGGACGCGATCTTTGCCTCAAACCTTTTTGTAACATCGCCCTCGGTGAGAAACTTGGAACGTAAAACTTTCTTAATCTGGTCAAAATCTTCCTTTGCAAGTGACGGACGCATTAAAAATATTCTTTTTTTCATAAGCCGTACTGCAGAAAACCTCTATCTATATTCTATGTTTGACCTTGTAAGATCTTGATAAAAACTAATTAGTGGTCTAAATAAACCCCTTCTTGATTTATAATGGAAAAAACAAAAGATGTAGTAGCAGGACTCGGAGAAATCGGCATGCCAATATTGCAGCTCATTTCAAAGGCAGCCATTGCAGTAGGTTATGATATAAGTGAAACACTGATGGACAAGAAAAAATTTGATAAAGCTGTGGATCTTGACACTCGTTTTCTGAACATATGCATTCCCTTTACGGGCAACTTTGTCTCAAACGTGATAAATCTCTATGAGCAGTTCAAACCAAAATGTATTGTCATTCATAGTACCATTAGTCCAGGCACTACAAGGGATTTGCAGTCGAAACTATCAATACCAGTGATTTACAGCGCTACAAGGGGCGTCCATAAAAGGATGCTAAACGACCTTAAAAGATACACAAAATTCTATTCGATAGAGCCAGACGCACCCTCTGGAGAGTGGGCCTCAAAGGAATATGAAAAACTGTTGAAAAAATGCAAGGTCAAGACGAAAAAGATGTCAAAGCCTATGGCCCTTGAGCTTGCAAAGATAGTAGTTGATACATCCTATTACGGCTGGCTAATCACATATGCACAGCTCAGTAATATGATAGCAATAGAAAATCAAGTGGAGTATGACGAGATGTGGTCATTTGTAGATGAAATCCATAAGTATCTTGGGAACAGGCCAAAAATGTTTCCAGGATTCATAGGTGGCCACTGCGTTATCCCTAATTTGGACTTGATTCACAATCAGACATTAGACCTAATCAAACAGATAAATGACTTATATGCAGAAAAAGTAAAGGATTCAAAAGAAATAGCAAAAAAATACCAAAAGAAATAACCTGACCGTAGTTGAATCATATATAATATAGCAAATCATCAACAAAGCATGGAAACTAGAATTCATCCTAGTCTTCGAACCGTAGAATGGAAAGATAATGCAGTTGTAATGATTGATCAAACTATATTGCCAAACGAGCTAGTTTACGTAAAATATACGGATTACAAAGATGTTGCAGATGCTATACGAAATCTTGTAGTGCGAGGTGCCCCAGCAATAGGAGTTTCGGGTGCTTTTGGGCTTGCCTTGGCTGCATTGCAAAGCAAGGGAGAAACCAAAGAAAATCTTATCAAAGATCTAGAACAGGCGAAAAAAATTCTTTTTGAAACAAGACCTACCGCAATTAATCTAGCTTGGGGACTGGAACGTATAATGGATGTAGCAAGGTCAGGAAAAGATGCCTCTGAAATAAGAAATAATGTCATCAAAGAGGCAAAGAAAATGGCAGAGGAAGACATTGAGATAAACATGCGCATGGGAAAACATGGCTCTCAACTATTCAATGATAACGATACCATAATGACCCACTGCAATGCAGGCGCATTAGCCACGGTAGCTTATGGTACCGCACTTGGAGTGATAAGGGCTACAAAGGAAAGCGGAAAAAAAATTCGCGTAATTGCTACAGAAACCCGGCCTGTAATGCAAGGCTCCAGACTAACTGCGTTTGAGCTAAAGCACGACGGAATAGATGTGAGCTTAATCCCTGACACTGCTGTGGGATATTCAATGGCAAACGGCCTTGTCTCCAAAGTGATTGTTGGAGCTGACAGAATACTGCGTACCGGTCATGTGTACAACAAGATCGGGACATATCAGGTGGCCCTAATGGCAAAACAGCACAACATACCGTTTTACGTTGCGGCGCCGCTTTCTACATTTGACATGAAAAGCATTCCAAAAGAAGTGGTAATAGAACAACGCAAAGCAAGCGAAGTGACTGGAGTGGCAGGAAAAAAGACTGCCCCTGACGATATTAATGTAATAAATCCAGCTTTTGACATGACTCCTCCTGAACTCATCACTGGTATAATAACAGAAGCCGGCGTGGCCAAGCCTCCTTTTGAGGAATCAATCAAAAAATTGTTCGAGTCAAAGCTGTAAGGTATTTATTCCATGATTGAATCAAAAAATCCACTGTCATGGTAAAAACCGAACAAATACTTGATTCGCTAAAACAATGCATGGATCCTGAAATTCCAATAAGCGTAGTTGACATGGGACTGATCTACGGGGTGAACATATCTGACGACAACAAGGTAGACATCAAAATGACAATGACAACGCGGGGATGCCCGCTCCATGATACCCTTGTCAGCGATGTTAAAAGATATGTAAACAAGGTGCCGGGAGTAGCAGGAGTCAACGTGGAAATAGTCTGGGATCCCCCATGGACTCCGGAAAAAATGTCAGACGAGGGAAAGAAGCTGATCAATTACGGAAAACAAAAAACCGTAGCTCCAATAAACTATGAAATCGCCTTGCCGCAGGGAACAGGCTCGGTGGTAAAACAGGAAGACGGTTCTCTCATACTGATGAATGAGAACCAGCAGGGATTCATGGTAAACCAGGCCATAGTGGACTTTTGGCAGCTCTGCAATGGGCACAGAAAGATTACGGAGCTGGTAGATGCGTTTGCGCAAAAGATCGGTCTTCAAAGGGGCCAGGTGGAAAAAGAGGTCTTGCAATTGATTCAACAGCTACGCGATGGCGGACTGGTTACAATAAATGAACCCGAAGTCTCCAACGTGCAATTCAAGAAGTAGGTTTTAGATCTCTGTAATCTCTGTTATGGTACCCTGTACGGAATCCATCTTTACAATGGCCCTTTTTTCCCCAAAACCCAAGGCAACATACCAGTCTCCGCCATCTTCGTCATACTTTGTTTCCAGAGTTTTGACGCCTCCTGCACCAACGCCGTATTTCTGGACTATGCCGGATATTGCAACCGGGATTGCCTCCTTCTCGGTTGGAAGCCTCCTCTTCATCAGGCCTATTCCAGGACTCATAAATTGATTACATTGTACAAGTATAATAATCTAGTCTGGCAATTTTTCTCTAGTCTGAGTGTTTTGAAATCACGAACCGCCAATCTCTTGATATGGAATCATTGCATGAACCGTATCATCTGTTTGCAGTGGTAAAAGATCAAACCGTCACTTCCAGTTCAAAAACCAAAAGCTAAAGATTAGCAAACAAAATCCTATATAGGACTGCTAAAGGTATTTTTCAGCATGTATCTGTCGAACAGATTCCATGCGTCTGTTCTGTCAAGAACTAGGAAAATTGCAGAATCTTCTTCCTTTCTTGCTGTCTGTGGAACGATGGTGATGCTGTTAGGCGGGGTCTGGGATTCTGCATCTCATGAACTGAGGATTCCGGATATGTTCTGGACCATACAGCATGTGACCATCTATTCTGGCGCATCCATGGTGGTCTGCTCTGCTATTGCCGCAGTACTGGTTCTAAACCGCTGCGGATACAGGTCAATGAAAAAAGGGATGACAATGATAATACTTGGAGCAATGTTTCAACTGGGAGGAGGATACGCAGATTATAATTTTCATGAGGTCTATGGAATAGACGGCCTTGTCACACCATCACATATTGCAATCGAGACCGGCTTGCTGCTTGGCGCAGCTGGAGGTTTTATCACGCTGTCAAAATCCCAAAATCCTACCCTAAGAAAGATAGGCCCGATATCCATAATGTCTGTACTCTTGTCTGCATCATGGATAGGATTCAATCTGGTTTTGCTGGCAGGCTCTGCCGTCTTGTGCGTCCCGGTCTTTCAACTATTTTACTCAGGCTGTGCAGTAATGTAATTCTTCAGTCTTACGTATCCTGCCAGCAACAGCAGGCATGCTCCGACCAAGACCATGGAGGCCGGGATGCCAAATTCCTGGTACCTTGTATCTCCGAACTCCACTGCCAATTGTACCGGATTTGAAGAAAGATTTGTCAATTCAAGGGTGTATTCTCCGGTATGATCAAAGACAAAGTAATTGACGGTTTCCTTGTTAGTTATAGTCTTCATGCCAAGATAATTCCCATGCGAGTCCAACACCTTTACAAGGATGGAATTGTTGTATTGGTTGGAATATATCTCATAGAACCCTATGCCGCCACCGTGCAGGGATAAAACCATGCTTTCAGAATCCGTCTTGTCAATGTTGAAACTTTCTAGATTCTTTGCCGAAGCCGAAAAGACGACGCCTATCCAAATCGAACCCATGGCAGCAGCAATCAGGCCTATCCTAAATACGGTCAACCTTCCATGCACGATTCTACCGATGGTAGTACCGTATCTATTTATTTCCAAGGGCCTGGAGGTTCTCTTACTAACAGTTAGTAAGGGCCCGGAGGGATTCGAACCCTCGACCTGGTGGTCCGAAGCCACCCGCACTATCCTGGCTATGCAACGGGTCCAATCAAGTAAGAATTTATCGGGGCTAAATATCTGTCTAGGTAATTGAAAACATCACAAAGGGTGGCAGGTGTCGAATACGCCATACGGGATATTGCACTTGAGGCTCGAAAACTGCAAAAACAAGGCAGGGAAATCACATACCTCAACATCGGAGACCCGCTCCAGTATGGTTTTCAACCACCTGAAAATGTCAAAGAGGCTCTGGTGAAAGCAATAAGGGACGGCCAAAACTATTATGCAGTTTCAGAGGGGTTGCCAGAGCTACGTGAAGAGATTGCAAGAAAAGAAAAGAGAAAGGGCTTGGGAGTGACTGAAGACGATATTCTTGTAACAAACGGTGTTTCAGAAGCGCTCGAGATGGTTACTGCTTCAATAGTGGAACCAGGAGACGAGGTTCTCATACCGGGACCCTATTATCCCCCATATGCCTCCTATGTGAGGCTGTTTGGAGGAAAACCAATCGAGTTCTCAGTCGACTTGCACAATTCAACGCCTGACTTGGATGATATCAGAAAAAAGATTTCTTCAAAGACAGTTGCTATCTGTCTGATAAGCCCAAACAATCCCACTGGTGCCGTATTTAGTGAAAAATCATTAAAAGATCTGATTGATATTGCAAACGAGCATGATCTCTACATAATATGTGACGAGATATATGATCAAATAGTATTTGATGAAAAGTTCGTAGGCATAGGGAAGGTAAGCGGCGATTCTCCTGTCATACTTCTAAATGGTTTTTCCAAGGTTCATCTCATGTCGGGGTGGAGGATTGGCTATATGGCATTTAACCAATCAAAGAAACTGGAATCTCTGCGGGAAAATGTGCCAAAACTTGCAAGAGTGAGAATTGCCACAAATCTGCCTGTTCAATATGCTGCCCTGGAGTCACTAAAGGGTCCTCAAAACTATGTGCCAAAATTTGTATCAGACCTGAAGAAAAGGCGAGATTACGCCATCAAGAGGCTGAATGGCATGAGCGGTCTTAGCTGCTCAAACCCAAAAGGCGCTTTTTATGCATTCCCAAAAATTGAAAATAATCGATATAGTTCTGACAAGGAATTTGTCTTGGAACTTCTCAAATCAAAAGGAGTCCTGACCGTGCATGGATCTGGCTTTGGAACCCAGTATGGAAACGGGCATTTTAGGATGGTATTTCTGCCTGAAATACCGGTTCTGGAAAACGCACTTGATAAAATAGAAGAGTTTGTCGGCTAGAATTTCCAGACTGCAATTTTTTTTGGGGTTATCTCAATGATGCAGTCAGTATCGCTTAGTAGATACTGGGCCGATTTATCTTTCAAGCTTTTAAAATATCTGCAAAGAATTTTTTTGGCAATTGGTTTTACGCGATTGTTATCTAAAATCAGTTTTGCCCTGCCAACGCCCATTACACCAAAGATGTCAGGCGAGCTTACGCCTGTATCTATGCAGAATGAAACCTTTGGATTGTGTCTGATGTTTCTTGCCTTTGCTGTTCTGGTATTGGTACCTATGTAGAACTTGTTCTTAATGTATCTGTACCAAACAGGTACAATGTGGGGAATGCCTCTGCTGTTTACGGTGGCAATTCTCAAAATTTTCTGCGTCCTTATAAAATGCCTATCCTTCATAATTTTCACCTCTCAAACCAAGAATGATCATGAATATTCCAATTCCAAACACTGCAGTAGATACTTTCTCGCTTGTGATGTACTGTGAGGTAAAAAAGTCCAGTACAAAATCCGGCCCGAAAATCAGCAGGTCCCTGATAATGGGTATTGCTGCCACAACTATGAACAATACTCCCATTGCCGTGAACCAATTCTTTTTTGGGCTGCTTCCCATCTTTTACTCTTGTAGGTGCTGATTAAATTATCTTTATGCCTGGATTCTTCATCTTGTTCTTTATCATAGCATTTATGAGAATCGGCGTTGCGCTTTCAGCAAGATATGAGAGCAAACCAGGTCCTAGGAGGATGGGTCTTAGATTCTTTATCTCTTTTATCAGGCCATTTACAACATTTATCGAGCTTTCGCTGTCCCCGCACACAAATATGTCTGAATCTAGGACAAGCTTTGCATCCATGAGCTTTTTCTCTGAAATAGTGTGAAATGCAGAGACCAGATTGGATTTGTTTCTCATGTGTTTTTGTACAAGCTCAAACGCAGACGGCTTTCCCTCCCTGAATGAAATCAACTCAAAGCCTGCGTCTGTCTTAGTGAGTGGAACTATGGGAGATATGACAATGCAGTTGTCCTTGACGTTTGGAAGCAGTTGCGAGCATATCGCATCAATGTTTTCATATGGAATGGACAGAACCAATACATCACTTTCCTTTGCAGCGGCAATATTGTCCGTGCCAGCTATCCTGCCTTTCACAGTGCCAAATTCCTTGTCAGCGCTTGAAGAATATTCGCGGGCTGCCTCTTCGGCCCTTGCCGCATCTCTTGAACCTATCAGTACATCGTGGTTGATACACCACCGTAAAGCAAATCCTCTGCCCATTCCGCCAGTTCCTCCTATTATTCCGATCTTCACGACATGAATATTCTGATAATCTTATTATTATCTCTATTCCGCAAGTCGTCTCAGAATAGATATTGTTTCTTTTTTTGCGTCACGGACAAGCCAGAAATAACGTGGAGAGAATTCTTGCAGGACGTGCGTCGGGATACCCTCTCACAGATCTGGGCATAATGCAGGCAGAAAAGATAGCTGATTTTCTCAAACCCTTTGGCATATCGAAAATATATTCAAGTCCAGTGGAAAGGGCTGAGCAAACTGCTGGCATAGTGGCAAAAAAGATGGATCTTGACTATAAGGTAGATGAGAGACTCACAGAAATCGACATGGGACTTTTGTCGGGCATGCAGTTTGATCAAATGTTTGCAAAATATGGAAATATTTTTCTCAGGTTTTACGAAGGACATCCAATAATAGAAGAAAATAAAATTGAAACGTTTGCCAGCATCAAAAAAAGGGTTCTTGATCTGGTAGAGCACTGCTCTAAGAAATATGACGGAGAAAACATATTGTTTGTAACTCACATGGATCCAATAAAGTCAATGCTTTCAACCATAATGCAATTAAAACCGGAATCTTTGTATGAATTGATAATCAGAAACGCATCCTTGACCATGTTCAAAAAAGAACAAACCGGCCTTTCCATAATTTCAATTAATTCCATGCATCCAGAGCGTTATCTCCAAGAATAAAAAACAAATTATTTTTCATGAAATTTTGTATCTTGACATGTTTTAACCAACTGACGCCATTCCTTCCAGCAGAACCAATATCTATGGGTAGGCGTCATCATGAATAGATTGAACGTACTGGTAACAACTCTCATGTTTTTTGTTATCATGGGAAGCATCCTGTCTCAGGCTTGGGCTGTTTCCATTCCACTGGAATTGTATACAGATTCCCAGGTGTATTCTGAGGGCCAGCCTCTTCTTGCATATGGAAAAACTTTGTCTGCAAACGAGACGATAATCCTTAGGTTGTTTGCACCCGACGGCACCATAAAACAATTCAATCAAATTACATCGGATAGCCATGGGGACTTTAATCAAATACTGATAAGGTGGCCCAACGCGACAACAAACTATCCGTATGGGACGTATTCGGTAGAAGCGATTGCCCCAAAAGAGCAGGGTTTTTCACAAAAGGTTGACGTGGGGTTTACGTCGACCTCGTCATTGATACACGCACAAGTAAAAAGAACAGTGCTTGTATCCGTTTATGCCCCGCAAACCGCAGCCGTCAACCAAACATTTCGCGTATTTGTCCAAGTGACAAGCGATGGCCTTCTAGTAGCTGGCGATCCTTCAAAACTTTTGGCAACATCGCACGTGCATCTGCCAAACGGCGATGTGACAGATCTTACCAATTCTTTCACGACCCTTCACCAGGGACTCTACTATGTGGACTTTACACCCACGCAAGAAGGCACCTACGTCTTTCACATCATAGCGCTCAGCCAGGGTACTGAAGCCAATGGATCAGTTGCTACTCTGGTGCTCAAGCAAAGCATAGAGGGAATATCGCAGCAGATCATAAAATTAAACTCTGTGCTGAACACGACATCGAGCGAGCTTGACAAGATGAAGACAGAGGTTCAAACTTTTGGCTATGTACTAAACACCAGCCAGAACTCTATGGCTGAGGCAAACGCAAACATGAACAAAAGTGTTACCTCCATGTCTGATTCGGTTAAAAACATGGAATCAGCTTCGGGACAAGTCAACTCGCTGCTCCTGCCGTTTATTGCTTTGATTGCTGTAATGATTGCGTTACAATTAGCCACTCTTGCCAGGCGAAGATAATAATCATGGTAAACGCCAGATCATTTGCCATGTCGACGGTTTCATTTTTTTTGATATCTCTTCTTTTAATGTCTATAATTCCAAAACCAGTCAGCGCATACTATGACGTGGATATTCCAAGGCAGACGCAAATCCATACTCCTGAACAAACAACAGGTCTGATATCCCTGCAACCTGTCTTGTCTGAAAATCCTCTAAAAAGATACCTGGTTTTTGGATCGGGCACGGTATCAGACATGTCAAAGAGAGCTGGTGACATCCTGTATGGGTTAAACTCTGATCATGGTTCATTTGCAGTGGGAATGTTTGATCAAAATGAGGTCTCAAGCCTAAAACTTGAGGGCTATAATGTGATCGAGGATCTGCCGCTGGAATTTGACTCTGTACAACCAAGTCCTCTAATGCCAAGCGATGTATCAAGAGTGGATAGCATACTTGGTTCAGAAAAGGTAATGAAACAATACAACTACTATGGAGACGGAATCAAGATAGGTATAGTTGACACTGGAACAGATTTTTCAAATCCTGACGTAAAAGACTCTCTTGCAAGAGACAAAGACAATGTCCCAATAATGATTGACGCAGATGGCCAGGGGCTTGTACTAACAAATGCCACGTTTGTAGCACAACTTGGCAGCCACGGCATGATACAGAACTATACAAAACCAATCCCAAAAAATGTAACTTCTTCTGTATATGTAACCTCAAACGGAGTTTTCCTTGATATGGCCAAGGGAGGAAAGGGAACCACTATTCAGGTGTATAATTCACAATATCCAAAAGGCGGCACGCCAGTGATAAACGGAACAGTATACAACGACTACAAAATAGGAAAGGATGCCCGGCACTTTATTCTGTCAAAAAGCGGGATGTATCACTTTGGAATGGTATACGAAAGCGTCTCGCAAGGCCAGCTCCCGCTATTGCAGTTGGTTCCAGTCCTTGTAGTTGATTCCAAGACGGCAGGTGTGTATGATACCATAATCCCGGACATGTCTGACTCGTACAAGGATTTTACACGAATAACCAGTCCAATAATGCCGAAATATGACTATGATTTTACGACACAGACTCCAATCACATTAGGAAATGGAAAAGAGTTTCTTGTATATGACAAAAATAACGACGGAAGTCCAGAATATAGCGCAGGCACTGTTGGTGCGCGCATCCTTGACCTGTATGGGATTGCTGGGCACTCAGCCAAAATCGACAAAAAAACCGGAGCAGTAAACGGTACACTGCTTCCTCCGCTTGACCCTCGCGGAAACTTTTTTGGCGTAATGTATGATTATCAAGGACACGGAACTGCCACTGCGGCATCAATAACGTCACAAGGAAAGCAGCAGTATGACATCTACGGAAATTCTACAAAATATGTAATACGGGGAGTTGCTCCTGGATCAAAGATAGTTCCAATAAAGGCACTGTGGCTCGGTGACGCAATATACGGGTGGCTGTGGGCTGCCGGGTTTGATCAGAATGGGAATCATTGGAAACTTTCAGGAGCACCACGAGTCGATATTCTGTCCAACAGCTGGGGAATCTCCACTTTTCCCGCACTAGGGTCGGTTCCGGGTCTTGACGTGGAATCTCTCTTGCTTAGCGCACTTGATGTCCCAGGTTCGCTAGACCCGAACTATCCGGGAATACTCACCGTAAGCAGCTCAGGCAATGCCGGGCCGGGATACGGGACAATAGGCAGTCCTGATGCAGCACCGTTTGGCCTGACTGTTGGGGCGGCAACCGATAACATCTTTGTGGGCTATGGACCATTCAAGGGACAGCCAAGATTTGGAAACAGCACGTTGTATTCCGGAGACATATCTGGATTTTCAAGCAAGGGACCGTCGTTGATAGGAGACCCAAAACCCGACATAATGGCAATAGGGGAGTATAGTTTTACACCGACTTCGGTTACACACTACAACAAAAACTCGACGGGATCATTTTCCTTATTTGGAGGGACAAGCCTTGCGGCCCCGCTTGTTGCCGGCTCTGCTGCCATCGTGATGCAAGCTCTGCACGATAAAGGCATATCATACAATCCATTTACGGTGAAAAACATACTGATGTCTACTGCTGAAGATCTGGGCAACGATCCTTTTGCCCAAGGTGCCGGACTGATCAATGTAACAAGTGCAATCAACTATGTATTGGGAAAAGAAAACACTTTTCAGGTTTACAACAATGCAACATATTCTAATGTAAACAAAGTTCTAAGTCCTGCAGTTGGTTCCATGAATTTATCTGCATTTGGGTTGAAGACGCTTCAACTGGATAATTCCTCGCTTCCAGAAACCCCTTGGTTTGCCGGAAGGCTGTATCCTGGGGACAGGACAACTGCAGCCTTTACAATTGAAAACCCGACAGACAACGACATTAAAGTAGAAATAGAACCGCAAAAACTTGATCTGATGAAAACGTCCCAGTATAACGGAACCACAGAGCCGCGCATGCAAGACCCTGCAATCAAAAAACCCGGAGTTTACAGACCTGACTATATACCGCTTGCTCAGATAACAAACCATACAAATCCGCCGTCTCTTTCCCAAAAATCAAACTCAATACCTCCTGATGCATCACTGATGGTGCTTGATCTGGCATTTCCATTCTCAGAATTCATGAACTCTTCTGCCAAAACATATGCAGATGACATCAAAATATCGTCGCTCTATCTGTATGATTGGAACAACAAGAACAATGATACAAAACCAACATACAAAGACCTCTCACTTGTTAACAGGGGCGGTACATGGGGAACAGTCCAAGAAGTGAGGGTATCCGATCCTGGCTCGAAATTTGCACACGTGCCTCTCGTAGGCGTATATCCGGTTCCTACACGGTATTCATACTGGTCTGGGGATACAAAAGAAAATTCTACCTCAATCAATTATACTGTTACTGCAAGCTATTACAAAAAAGCTCAATGGAGTCAAGTATGGCTTGACTCAAACGACATCACGGTAAAACCCCAGAGCAAAATCACTACATATGCAACACTTGTTGTACCGTCCGATGAAAAACCAGGAGTCTATCAGGGATTCATATCATTTAACGACAAGTCGCATACGGTAAATGTGCCCGTGTCATACGTTGTATTGAAAAAATTGCAACCAAAGGACCTGCCAACCGTTATTCTGGGATCAAAGGGAGATGCTATTTTTGGAAATGGATACGTGGGAGGTGGATTCGACATGTCTAATAGATATAACGCTGGGGACTGGCGTGAATATTACTTTGATGTCAATGACAAGACAATAAACGCGGCAACAATGATTATCTCTTGGGAAGATCCAGACACCAATCTGTCCGTCTTTGTAATTGATCCGCAAGGAAAGATAATCCAAACAAACGTTCCGGCTGGAATACTGGGACAGTTTCAGGGGTGGCCAAGTGGAGACTGGCTAGGACCAAGTACGCCATTTAGTGAGGGTGGAGGATTTTATCCAATTAAAAACAAGGACAATACGTCAACAGAAGTATACGCACCCATCAACCAAACAGGGGTGTATTCCGTGCTGGTTCATACTACGCTGTTTGGAGGAAGGTCAACCGCGGAACCGATAACAGTGGCGGCCAAGTTTTCAACAATTCTGCCAAATGAGAGCCCGCCTCAGATAAATCTGAAAATCCCGCAATTTATCAACAATACTTACAAGGTTACCTCCACAATAACTGGCGATGGCATCCAAGATCTAAAATACTCTGTAGATTCCTCAGCATCAAAAGAATTCAACGATTCTGCATTGGAAAATTCTATTGAGAGTCTCCAAGATGGGTTGCATGATGTGAGAATTACCGCGTCAGATACAGTAGGACATATTGCATCAAAGGATTTCAAATTTGTAGTAGACAATACTCCTCCTGCAATAATTCTTGAATCGCCCACAAACGGGTCTACCGTCTCAGGAATAATTCAAATCAACTTGATCATAAACGAAACCAATCCATTGGAAAAGAACTGGCTCGCAGTAAAGCTTCCAAATCAAACGGTTCTTGACAATACGACATTCCAGTATGACACTAGGACACTACCAAATGGTGTATATCATATTGAGGTCATTGCCAAAGACAAGGCAGAAAATACTGCAGACAAAAAAATTGTAATCACTGTAAATAATTTCATGTTAGGTTCTGGTTTTATCCACGGCTCAAGCGATCAGAATTTTATAACTTTGATTGAAATATTGGTTGGAATTGCAATTGCATCTTTGATATCTGTCATTACTTTTAAAAAATTTAGATTTTCAGGAAGAACTTAGACAAGGTTTATATGCAATTTTTCAGCCACGAAGCTTTGGATGTCTGAGCAAGATACTAGGGGTACAGTAACTAGGCGAGACTTTCTCAAACTTCTAGGTGCTGCAGGCGTGGCAACCACATTTGCACCCTTTGTTCCGTGGGGGCAATTCATGCCAAACCCTTCAAACATAGTTCCTTCCAAAGTCCAGGTAACATTGTCAGACGGCACAGTGGCAAACGTCAAGACATTTCCAAAAAATAGCTCCGAAGTCATAACATATCCGTCCTCTGGAGATCCGGTTCTTGATCAAGGGGCGTTTAAAAAATGGCAGTTTATCCGACTGCCTTCAGAATTAGGCGGCGATGCAGAGGATGTTAGCGCTTTTCGTGTTTACAGTATGGTGTGTTTGCATTTATGGTGTCTGTGGAAATACTGGCCGCAGGATGGCAGAAAAAGAGGCGAATGTCCCTGTCACGGCAGTATGTACAATCCACTGGATGGCAAGGCATTTGCAGGCCCTGCATCACTTCAAGCTCCGCCGTCAAACGTGCTTGCTACACTTTATCTTGAAGCTGATGACAAGGGAGATCTGTGGATAAAGCCAGCTGTGTGGAACGTAAACGAAAATGGAGTGGTAGGATATGGTCGTCTCCTTAAAACGTAAAAACGGTTTTGCAGATTTCTGCTACTGGATCTGGGATGGACTAGAGAGAACTGTATTCATAGGAACAAAGTTCTCATTTCCGGCTAGATTTGTAAGCCCGTTTGGGTTCTTGGGCATGTTGACCTTTGTTACATTCATCATACTGGGAGTTTCTGGAGCCCTGTTGATGTTCTATTACGAACCTATACTGGACAGAGCGTGGGACAGCGTTGCTAAAATCAATAATGTTGTCCCATACGGGTTTATGATTAGGAATATTCATTATCATGCATCAAATGCAATGGTCCTTCTTGCTGTGCTGCACATGTATTACCAATACTTTAGCGGCAGATACAAAATACGAAACGAGATAATCTGGGTAACAGGAGTTGTACTGGGCACAGTAACAATTCTGGAGGCTTTTACAGGTTATGATATAATTTTCAGTGAACGTGCAGAGCTTGCAATCAGTATTGCCGCCTCGCTTACCAACTCAATACCGGTGGTAGGGCCGACCATACGTGATGCAATGTTTGGCTCTGGCTTTGCAGACTTTATACTGAGATTCTATACACTGCACGTATTCGTTCTGCCTATTGTAATGCTGGGACTGATGGCAGTACACCTGCCACGATTCTTGGTATTTGATGTACCTATGGTGATGGCAATTTCTGGGGCCATACTTATGACAGGAGGCGTGTTTCCTGTGGATCTTGGCTCAAAATTTCAGCCGACAGTACCGCCAGGCATCACTGTGCCCGAATGGTATCTCACGGGAATCTATGCCTTCCTTAGAACTATGTATAACAAATTTATAACTGGAGTCTTGTGGCCCGGAATATTCATTGTGGCCATAGCCATGACTCCGTTTATTGACCGGTACAAAAAATTCTCCTGGAAGGACAGGCCAATAGTTACGGCGTTTGGAATAACCGGCATAGCACAAGTCATGGTAACAACATATTGGGGATTTTACATTACGCCTGACGTTTCAAAGCCGCTGGTTGCCAGACTCGTGATAGATCCGGTATTCTTCTATACGATAATGCTACTTCTTGTACCGATAAGTTTTGGGTTCTCATACATGATGATACTGCTTGCCAAGGAGGCAGAAAGAAAGGCCAAGTTGGCTGCTTCAAAAGGGCCGCATAAATCAGTAGCTCCGATTAATTTGTCAGGCAAATGGATAAACTGGCTCATTATAGCCCTGTTGATATTCCAAGTATACATAAACATAGCCGCATACAATGCGGCACTAGCCGGAATGAAGAACATTTCATTGTTCTTGGTAGGACTAGGACTGATGGTATTTGCCGGTCTGTTCCATCTCTACAGGCATGGCCTAAATGAGGCAAAAAAGACACCTGCTCCACCCCCGCAACAGACAGAACCTGCAAAACCCTTGGAAGGTCCTGAATCGCTAGGAAAAGTTCCTCCAAAAGAAGATGTTGGAAAACTGACGCCGCCAAAGCCACAAGAAGCTGCACCCGAAATCAAGGCAGTAGGGATGGAGAACCTAAACAATCCGACTATCGGAAAATTTGATCTTAAAAATCGCTGATATGCAACTTTTGGGTGTATAACTTTATAAGACTAGCAAAAAAATCAACGGCTAGTTGAGCGTTCCTACATCAAGCCACGCATATGGGATAGCGCTAATAGCAGTCATAGTGGGAGCAGCTGTCGGTGTATCGTATTATCAGCTCTATTACATTCCGGAGTATAACGCAAAACCAGTCATACCTGAGAAGGTCCTCAAACCGGGCCAGACTACGCAGATTTCAATTGTAACCGGGGCCGTAAATCCGAACCAGCAGCAAAACTTTGTGCCAAAGAAACAAGACGTGCAGCTGGGAGTGGCCAATCTGATAGTATGGACCAACCATGATTCGGCAGCCCACTATGTCACGCCTAAAACAGGTTACAAGGACGCGTACAGCGGGGCCTTTGGCTCTGACGCAATAATGCCAGGGAAGACGTATACCTTCCTGTTTACCCAGACAGCCCAGATTCCGTACTTTTGCAAGGTGCACCCGTGGATGAAAGGCGAGGTGGATATTGTTCCAGGAGCACTCACCTCCTAGCGCGCAAGTAAAACCTGCTAGACAACCAACCTTGTAAATAAAATAACACTTTCTATCTCTTTGTGTTCCTGTATTATTGAGGCTCTGAATTTTACCTCGTGAGCCTCCTTTGGCTCAAACTCGATTGAAGCTGTAAACTCTGCAGAATTTTGGGGCATATCATTTCTATTGATAAATAATCGTGATACATTCTGCGAGATTGTCTTGTTGTTGTACGATCTGTAAACGACGAGTTGATTGGAGTTTAATATCTGCGTGTTTACAACCACGCCATCATATCTGCCAGGATAGTTCACCTGTATTCTGGCCTTGATTATTTCATGTGGCCTTATGTTCAGGTTTTCTAACTTTAGCTCTATGTCTTTCACATTAAGAGTCTGCAATTTGATGATAATAAATTGTGGCATGGCATATTTTTAAAAATAATGTTGTAAGACTTGAGAGGATCCAGAGGGTCTGATTAATGGTGCAACTGGGCCCTTTTCGATTTTTTATTTTGAGTTAGATTTAGCCACATGACTTACATGAAAACAATCAAAAATCCCTATTCTTCCAAACCTCGGAATAAATCAAAGGTAGAGTCTAGTCCAATTTTTTGCAGCTCTTTTATCTTTTCCACTGTCTCTTTGCCTTTTGTTGTAATCTTGTAAATGACTGCCCCTTTTTTTATTTCATCATGACTTTCTATTGCTATAGCTCCAGATTGAGATAACTCTGATAAAATGTCTTTTATGATATCCCATCTTTGCGAATTCAGACCAGGCAATGAGTTTATCGTGTTCTGGTTTGCTCCTTCTGAGTGAGAATAGAGATAACTTAGTATTCTAAGCTTGGTACCGTCCTTGCTACCATATTTGCGTAAACGTGGGCCTGACTGCGGCATGACATGGGTATGATACTAGGATTAATTAGTAGATGCCCAGAGAACTGAGTAGCTGCCGTCTCTTTCCAGAATCAGATCGAGAGGATATTCTGAGAGCTTGTTTAAGATCTCTTCTTTTTTAGAGTCATCCAAAACATCCTCATCGTATTTTTGAGCAACGCATATTATTCTGAAAATCCTTGTCTTTTCTAGGTTTTTTATCGTATTTTTTAATGGGGACAATCTCTTGCTTTCATTTACTGCTTGGTACAATTCTTGGAGTTTCTTCAAATCAACTGTCACGTTTTCATCAAAATATTTTACCACAAATAATCTGGGTCTAGATTCGTTTGTAGTCTGAAAACAATCAAAAATATAATTGTTTTTTCCCGCGATGCTGCCTTGCCAGTGTGCTGCCTTGCCATCTTTTTGCCTCAGTTCGGGGAAGACCATCTGAGCCATATTGAAGATCTTCTCTCCATTTGTAGAACCAAGTGGTGTATTTGTCTCAAAAGTCAGCACATAGTGTTGGTCAAGATAAGCCTTTTCCCAGTCATTTATTTCGTTACTCAGTTTTCTTCCCTTCCATAATGTCAATATCAAAAAGAAACCAAAAATTGTGGCAAATATGCCTGCTATGTTGCGTATATTATCCAGATTATCAGAAACGACAGCTATCAATTCTGGTCCATACTCCTTCTTTTCTTCTTTTAGCTCGTAATACATGGAGCATTTAGCAGGAATTATCATTCCCAATGAGACAGCTTTTGGATTATTGAGAGACTGGACTGCCTGAACAGTAAACGGGACTTGTTGATCGCTACGAAATATCTCCACATTTACAGCATCACCCGGTTTTAGATTTGGAAATATGTTTTGTAAATTATTGAACATTCTGGCGTTTGTAATTTGCATTCCATTGATTTTTGTTATTATGTCGCCTGTCAACATTCCAGCCTTGTCTGCATTCTGTCCTTCAAGCACTTTTACTTTGGCAGGATCGTTATCGCCTACGGGAACAAAATTTAATGGGTCACAAAGTGGGCCGGTTGCAGAATTTATCCTATATACGGCGTATGCATATTCGTTAATGGTAGTGGAAGCAATATGGGTTACACTACCGACGACTGCAATAATTCCGAGTCCAACTATCGCAGCAACGATTGATGGCTTTAGAATATTTCTAAGATCTTTACTTGCCAGATGAACCCGTTCACCCAGAGTCAATTCCACATAATTGTTCACATATTTTCATGAATCAATTTTTTATATAATCTGGTCTTAACTTTTTTAAGACTGGTACAAACAAAATTCGGATTTTGTATTATAATATGATATCTATTACATCGTGATGAAGAATCAGATATATTGCCAACAAATGGCTTGGGAACCCAACCCAATAAAAATTCCGGTAAGTAACAATCCGGTAGAAGAGGGCAAATCGTTTCTTGACCGTATGGAGATACAGGCAAACGCGATCTCCTTTTGTCGGGAATATTCTAGGCAACAGCTTCGCAGAATTCAGAGGTTGAAGATGAGACATGGAAATAGACTTGGGAGACACGTAAACTAATGAGCCAAATACTTGCAGAGATAAAGCCCAATCTTAACATCTGCGCGCCATGTTACCCAGACTTTAGATTTGTCTGCCCAAACTGCCGTTCGTTTGAGGTCTTTGTGGCATGGGTAGATGACGGAAAGGACTACATCATGAAGGGATTCTGCCCTGACTGCGAAAAACACTGGTCACAGGAGAATGAAAAATGAATGAGAGTGTAATGGCAAGACAATCAGACAAGTATCTGGCACGCGTGATCGCATGTCCAAATTGCAGCTCATCTAAGATCCTTGCAAGTTGGGCATATCATGGAATGAAATATTCCATGTCTGGATACTGTCGCAATTGCAAACAATGCTGGTCGGAAGGAAGTGAAGAAAAATGAGTAAGAGTATGACTGTGCAAAAATCTGACCACAGAAAGTGCGTGATGGCTAGGTCTGCCTACTTGGACACTGTATACACGGATGAAGGATAGTGGAGGTGACATAGAATAGGAACAAGATTAATTCCGCAGCACTGGGAAAGAGAGGTTCACGCTCCTTTCAAGAAGGTAATAGCCTTTGACCTCTTGTTTTTGAGTCTTGGCGCATTCATTGGAGCAGGAATCGTCACTGCAATCCTGATATAGGGATTGCTTTTCTGTTTTATTTCCAAGTTGCATTGTAATTGAAGAAAGTTGAAAGTCGGTGTATGCGTACAAACAGATTATACGGGCCCGAAGGGCTTCGATCCCTTGACCACTGGATTAGAAGTCCAGCACTCTATCCATGCTGAGCTACAGGCCCAAGTGCCCTCTAACAGGGGGTTATTTATTTCTGCAAGATGACCTTGCCGCTTGGCAGAACGCCTACAAACAACCATCCGGTTGGGATGAGTTGCTCAGCTTCCTCGCTCGTTGCCACCCTCTGAATCGGGATTTGCAGATGTCAGAAACCTGATCATCTCTTGCACCTTTTCAGGGGCAGCTCGCTCTATCATTTGACGTGCCTCCTCTCTTTTTTTCTGCAATGGATCTTCATGTCTTGTTTCCAAGTCAAGAAATTCCTCGCATCGCTTGAAGGCCTCGCTCATCTCGTTGACAAGCATCTCTGGCAATATTCCCTTGTTTGTAGTGTACTTGGCTTCCATGCTTCCCTTGTGACCCATGAAGAAAACACGGAAATCATGTGCAATCTTCCCTCTTGCCTCTGCGATTAGCAGCTGTGTGTCAAAGTATGCCCTTAGCACATATGGCCTCCAGCCAAACCTTGGCCTTAGCGACTTTCTCACAAGCGATGTTATCTGGCTTGTTGTAAGGAACCTCTTTCCATCGTTGGCACCCCTTCCGTAAGAGTGGTCAATGTCTGGCGCAATTACTGGCGAGTCTGCATTGAGAACATCTCCCTTTGCAAGCCTGTCATTTAGGTATGCCAGTAGTCTCTGTACCCCGCTTGGTGTCAGGAAGGTAAAGTACTGGTGCCTCGCCTTTGAGATGTTTCTTCTCACGATGACCCTTGCAGGCATTCTAATGCATTGGGTTACACCCTGCACTATGGCAATGTCTGGAAGGTCGTTCATGGTCAGTCCATCTGTTGCGTTGTGGTTGCCCAATACCTGTGGCCTCAGTCCGGCCTTTGCAACAAGCGACTCTATTGCACCTGTGCGAAGATCTGCCCTGCTGAGCATCTCTGCTATCTCTTGCGACTCGGGAACCTTTTCAGATTCAAGAGTCGGTGTGGCATTTCTGTTTGACACCTTGAGTCTTCTTACCAGTTTGATGTCAAAGTTCTCAAGCCAGCTCTTCACGACTACGACAAAACTCTGGATGTAACTCCCAGATCTTCCTTGTTCCTCCATTGCAGTTATGTGATCTGCCAGAAGGTTTGTCACTGCACTGAGATCTCTCATTGCAAGATCTGCAAGCTGCATTGGTGTCATCTGGTGTTCCTTGCAGAACTTGTCCAGCCTGTAGAGCCTTTGGTAGGCCGTGATATTGCTGCCTCTTGCCAGGTTGTCATACCATCGCTTTATGGTTGGGTTGGAAAGCAGAACTTGTCGTCTGCTCTGTTTTTGTACTGTTTTGGCGGTTGTAGTTGATCGAAGTTTTTTGTTTCCCATATCAGACTGTCTGCTGGCTTTGTGCAAGCAGTCCTCATCAGATATGGTATGAGAATACATAGTATTTTGATTTTCTTCTGATAAATCGTGATCGGATGAGAAAAGAAGCTCGTTTTGGCGGTTTATCTCGGGATCATCGGATTTTACATCCCAAGGCATCAGGTAATTTCCGTCCAATATTCTTGAGGATTTCATTTTTGACGCCTTAAGCATCCAGAAACTAGTATTTATGAAAGTGTTTACTTCCGACTGTTTTTCATCTTTAATACCGAATAATAACGAAAGTATGATTTATTGGTTAATTTCAATTGTAATCGTGGTGAAAACCAGTGAGTTTAATCAAACGTTTCATAACAGGCACGAAATGAAATCCTTATGGAACATTTACAGACTTGATCGCCACATGTTGAAAATTTACACTTAGCAACAAAATTACTGAAACGGGAAAATCACCGCAACCCATTATAAAGTGGAATACACTAAACTTTTCATGTTAGCATACGAACTATACTTGAAAAACAAGGAAAACGATAAAAATCCAGTAAAAAACATTTTTCCATTAAAAAAAATATTTGTAAACAAGAACGAAGTCTTGGTAGATGAAAAAGCACTTGACAACTATGGTGCAGGCGAGAAAAACCAGAAATTTTCCTTTATTCAAGAATGGCTTCAAATGCCATTAATCACCGCCTCCTTATCCAAGTTGAACCTACCATATCGCTATGCCGGTGCTAATTCCGCAAAACCATATCTAGAAATTTATGGCTCTTTTGAAAGCTCAAAGAAAAAGGATCCGCTATTACGACTAACAATCGATGATAAAAAAAATAAATTTACAGCAGAACTTGATTTACTTACAGAAAAGGAAAAGATGGATGCAAATGGTGAAGTTCTGACAAAAATTGACAAGGAAAATTATAAAATTGCCGATCAAAACATTTTTGACGCATATGTCAACGCTGGAATAATAGACGAAAATAAGAAATTTCGTGCGACACTCTTCGTAAAAATAGCAAAAAAGTTTTTCGGGTTTGTTAAGTCTAGCAAATTTGAAGACTTTAAAACAAAATCTAATTTTAGATTGATAATACTTCCATCAAATGAAAAAATAGAATTCAAGCCTGAATCTAAGCAAACACCAGGTGTGGGATTTATTGATTCGTTTGGTAATTCTGGCAATTCATTTGACAACAAACCTACTGTTAATGCAAAATTTCTTTCATATGATGATCCTGCTTTTACAATCAATCTTACCAAGGGAGAAGAATTTTATAAAAACCTGAATATCAGCTCCTCATCACTTGAAAGGATAAATATTCCGATGGATGAGGTTTTCAACATTTCGGGTCTGAATTGGTTTTTTACAAATATTAATGATCCTTACATAAAATTCATTAAAACAAACACGGGAATCTATAGCCAAATTTTTAGAAACTATGAGATATTAAAACAAAAATCAGGCAATATTGAGAACGACCAATCACAAATGAAGACAATGTGTTACAAACAAACCAATGCAAAGATCGAGATCCTAATTGATGACAATGTAACAATGAAACGCCTTGAATCGATTTTTGGCAGAGTAAAAGGACTGAGAGTTCTACCGATGACACTCGAGATTTTCATAGACTCTGAAAAGAAAACTACCCTGTGGGCTGATTATCTATTTGCAGTGCGAACATTCATACTTGGAAATGTCATCGAAAAACAAAGAATTCTCTCTATTTTCAATAAATTATTGAGAAAAAAACTTTTTGAATGGATAAAAAAACCAAATCGTGAAACGCTAGAGTTTTTCTCCAAGGCAGATTTTTGCATAATTCTTTTATGTAATATCTCCACAGGCAGTACAATGGATACAAACGAACAGTTTGCATTATCAATTGGTAAAATAGCCGGTGCGTACATCAAGTTCAAGCGAAATTCAAAAGAGGAAAGTAACTCACTGGCAGACATTCTCACCTATTCAAAATATGACCGAGAAAAGCTGCGTTTTGTATTGCAGCGAGTTGGTTTGGGAATCAACCTCTCAAAGGCAGAGCAGCAGTTCAAAGATACGATAATTGAGTTTATCAAAGAACAAAATCTGGGCGAGGTTTCTGATGATGCCGCACAGAATGATTACTCATATTTTTTTTATAAGGGCACATTTGAAGTCATGGGAGGATTGAAAAATGAATAGCAAAGACAAGAAAGAGATTCTATTCTATTATGAATCAAGGCAGAATCCAAACGGAGATCCCGGATTTGAAAACCAACCAAGATTGATGCCAGATGGCACCATATTGGTTACAGATGTCAGAATAAAGCGAACAATTCGCGATCACGCAAAGAATGTTCTTGGAGAAACATTGTTTGTGGATTATGGTGATAATGGCTTGCCAACAACCGCTGATAAAAGGGCTAAAGAAATAATTGGTGACCTGAAAGGTGATGTCATTGCAAAATTACTCAATTCCACATTTGATACTCCGCTTTTTGGAGCATTGGTAACAATTCGCGAAGCAAAAGGTGATGAAAGCGGTGGAGATTCTGCCAAAATAACCGGACCTGTCCAATTTGGAATAGGGCGAAGTACGAATCAGGTCAACGTGATTAATCCCACTATTTCTGGCAGATTCGTAGGAAAAGAAAAGGAAGGACAAAAACAATATTCAACATTTGGCAAGTTTTATTCAGTTGAATACGCGCTGATAAAAATTCACGGTGCTGTAAATCCGACAAACCTTGGCATATATATAAAAGATGAAAAAATCATGAAAAAGTTCAGCGAAAAGGAAGAAAAACTTTTCACATGTCTCTGGGACGGAACAAACCATCTGATAACACGCTCAAAATACCCACAACGGAGCATTCTATTCTTGGAAGTGACCTACGAGTCTACTATCTATAACGATCTCCCAAGATTGGTAGCGGAGAAAAAAGAGATGAGTGAAAAAACGACATCCCTTGTGAAGTCCCCGTTTGATTTTACAAGACTAATCGAAGTACTTGGGAAAAGAAGCGATGAGGTTAAACTTGTAAGAGTCAAGGGATGTGAAGAATTGAATTCTGATGTTAAATCGCTAATATCAAAACTAAAGGACGCCCACATCAAAGTAGAAGAATTGTAATTGGACATTATTTCATTTACTGTTTCAGGAAGCTTTGCCGCATTCCGAGATCCGTCAGTAACGTCTCATCAGACAGTTTCCTTCATTCCGTCAAAAAGTGCCGTAATAGGAATAATTGGCGCTATAATCGGGGTAAAAAGAAGTAACTCACTGGCAGAATTGTATAGTTCCGAATATCTAGAACTGTACAAAAACACATTGATTGGATTGAGGTTTGAATCTGAGCCAAAAAAAGTGGTCTACTTTACAAATCACCGCTCCCTCAAAGAAGCAAAAACAAAACCCGTAAAATCAGAACTTGTAGACTCGCCAAGATATACCATATTCGTCTCATCAGACAAAAATACGATGGAAAAACTGGAAAATACCATTCGACAAAACAAATTTTCTTTTTCGCCGTATTTGGGACATGCATATTGCCCATGTGTCGTTTCTGATCTAAAATTTTATCAAAACGTTATGGAATCTGATGCAAAAAATAATGACACCTCTTGCGTAATACTTGACGAATCTGAAACCTATTCCGATACATTCAAGATAGATCTGGGTGGAAAAGATGAAAATTCACATGTCATTATTGAACGGCATCTGCACCACTTTTTCTCAAATAATGAATTCCAGAGTAGGGTACTAAAGCACTGGATACCTATAAAGTCCGTTTTCACTGTGAATAAAAATCTAAAGCCTAAACTTTCAAAATTTGTCAAAATATCTGATGGAATTGTCTGCTTATACTAGATACGCACAGTTCCTTTCTCATCCAGACAACAAACTTTTGATAGATCATCTTATCAAAGTGGCCAACAAGGCAAAGGAGATTTCAAGCCAGACCGATCTAAATTGTGAAGACGAGGCATATTACGCCGGCCTGCTGCATGATATTGGAAAGATAAATCCGTATTATCAAGAAATTTTTCATGCTGATGCGGAAAAGCGAAAATCCGTGGAAGAAACGGTACTGCAAAAATATGAGCAAAGCCACTCTCCCTTTTCTGCATGGGCTGCATTGAAACTACTCGGTGAAAAGATAGGACTCGATGAAAAATCGATTGACATGACAATACATGCAATTTATGGGCATCATTCCAATCTGAAAAACATACTTCCAGAGCAGGATAATAAAACTGAAAAATACAAGAATTCGCAGATGGCAATCTCATACTACCTAAAACATTTCGTAGAATCCACAAGATGCCATGATGAATTTTCATTACTCGATTGGGAATCATGTCTTTCCCAGTTCCAAAGACCGGTTGAATTCAAATCAAAATTAGAATCTGATGATAAAAACTGTTTATTTGATTTTTTGAGATCATCATGCATATTTTCAGCTTTGCTTCAGGCAGACAGAGGAAGTTTTAATGAGTGGAATACGCCCAGCTTTGAAATAAGTTTTGATACCGATAAACTTGTAGCACAATCTAAAACAAAGGAGTCTAAACTTGCATATCTAAGAGACGTATTTCAAAAACATGCCCTTGAAAACCATGATACTACCTCCGGAGTCTTAGCTCTAGAGGCTCCAACTGGCATAGGTAAAACAAAAATCTTTTTGGACCTGATCTCACGATATAAACACGATAACAAGCTAGAGAGGGTGTATTACTTTTCTCCTCTTCTTGCATTGACAGAAGACTTTGAAAAAAAAATATTTGGTATAGTGAAAAATCAGGAAAAAATTCTTGTCTATAGTCACCTCTTTTCAGGAAGTCTCGAGGAAAAAAGAAAACAGGAAACGGGAGTCTCTGCTGCACATGCTTGGGATTTTGAAAACGAGTCCTTTAACAAGGAATTCATAATTACAACGACACAGAGACTTTTGATTACTCTATTCTCTAACAGACAGTCAGACAAACTAAAACTGTTATCTCTGAAAAACTCTTTATTAATAATAGACGAAGTTCAAACCATTCCAAAATTAATTCTCCCAACACTTGTTGGATTATTTGAACAAATTGCGTTTTATCTTCACTCAAAAATCCTTTTGGTTAGTGCTACAATTCCCTATGAATTAAAAGACATAAAGAAACTATCAATTCAAAAAGAAGTAAAACGAGAATACCTGCAGCAAACTTTTAAAAGGATTTCATTCTTGGAACCGTTTGAAATTCCAAACAAGCTAACAGGTAGATCTCTCTTTATGTCCAACACCAGAAAGAAAAACCTTGCAATGTATGAAAAAATAAATAAGAAGTTTGGACAGTCAGACATAATTTACATGTCGTCTGGGATTAGCAAGATCCATAGACTTGAAAGATTGAAAAATGTAAAACCAGATTCCATTGTAGTGTCTACTCAAGTTATAGAGGCCGGGGTAGATGTTAGCTTTGATCAAATGTATAGGGAAGCTGCACCTCTTGATAACATAATACAGGCGATGGGGAGGCTCAACAGGGAAGCAGAAAAAGATAACGCGGTTATGACCGTATTCAAAGATACAAAAGACGACTGGAAACCTTACAGTAAACTGGAATGGCAGGAATCGCTAAGGGTAATTAGAAAAGTGCGCTCATCCACGGATCTGTATGATGAACTACCATCGTACTATCAAAAAATCTGGGAAGAAAATAAAACTAACGAAGAATCAGCAAAAAAACTTGCAAGACTAATAACTCGTCTTGATTATGAGGAAGTATGGAAATTCATCAAGGAAAAAGTACTGCCTGATGATGACCAAGAAACGGTATTTATTCCTGAAAATCAAGCGCAGTGGAACCAAATTAAAAATACATTTCTCTCAGACTTGGAAAGAAAAAGATTTCGAAAGTTTGTAACGCTAACTGCCAATCTTCCAAAAAGTCCGGAGAATCTTGGAATCGAAAAATTTTTTGATGCTGAATTATATGAAAAAAGCATACTTTTGCCAAAATGGGAACATCTTAATGAGGTATATGACAAAGTAGTGGGCTTGGACAAGTGGGCAAAGGATGTGGTTGAAAAATAAAAATCTCACTCTGCTATTCATTGCTTGACGCGGATTCCAGCAAAATAACAGCAACCGAGCTCAGGGGATACCTCGGTTATCTTTTTGCATCTGATGCTGAATTCCACCACCATTCGGATAACTCATTTCATTATCCACTGGTGCAATACAAAAAGGTAAATAGAAAACTACTCGTTCTTGGATTGAATAATTATTCAAAAATTGTATTCGACAAAATGTCACAGTTAGACAGTCTCATAACACAAGATGGAAAAATAAGTCTATTCAATGTGGACTTGACAACTGCTACATTTGAGATCAAGGAAGAATACGCGGTATACAGATTTGTCAGTCCTTGGCTTGCGTTAAACGAGAGCAATTATGAAAAATTCAGATCACTTGAGAAAAACAAAAGAAAAGCGTTTTTAGAAAAAATATTGACCGCAAATGTTTTGAGCGTTCTCAAGGGTCTTGGATTAAGAGTAAAATTTCAGATAAATGCACAAATTAATAAATTCAAACCAATTCAAACTGAAGCCCATAAAAATAAGTTTGTTGGATTTTATTGTGAATTTGCGTTAAATGTAGCACTTCCTAAATTTTTGGGGATTGGAAAAAGCGTTTCAAAGGGATTTGGAGTGATTGAGAGGATCAAATGATTGTTGAGGTTGCCACGCATGGTAGTGTGATCAAAAGAGATCATGAATCGTTTGTTGTAAAGAATGCCGACTCAACTTCTGAAATTCCGGCAGAAAAGATAGACGTGATAATCATATCGTCAAATTCTCTGGTCAGTACTCAGGCAATTCGACTTTGCATTGAGAAAGAAATCCAGCTGGTGATCTCTGACTGGGCTGGAAGGCCGATTGCAAGACTCTGGTCAAGCACGCCCGGAAAAGCGACCCAGATACGGAGGAACCAGTATCTGACACAGGAAACAAAACTCGCATTTGAGATCTCAAAACACATTGTTCAGGTAAAGCTTGAAAAACAAAGAAAGTTTTTGCGTTATTTGAAGAACAACCGGGATAATGCGCCGGAGCAGGTAGAAAAGGCAATATCCGCCATTACGAAGTCCATATCATCTGTTTGCCGCCTGGATTATTCTGTTGATGCCAAAAATACTCTGCTGGGATATGAGGGTTCGTCAGCCATGCAGTATTTCAGTGCGGTTTCCAAATCACTGCCAATAAAATGGCAATTCAAGGACAGAAGTCAAAACCCCGCCAGAGACGCGTTTAATGCAACCCTAAACTACCTGTATGGAATTGCGTACGGCTCTGTTGAAAAAATAATAATCTTATCCGGCCTTGATCCCAATGCCGGGTTTTATCACTCTGACATTTATGGAAAACCTACACTATCATTTGACATAATTGAGCTTGTCAGGTCTGACATAGATAGAACGATTGTATCTGTATTTACAAAGAGAATGGCCA
>JAGWFS010000069.1 GCA_028867785.1 Nitrososphaerota archaeon | reverse complement strand
CATCGAAAGCGCGGATAGCGGGGTTCGCGGGTCATGGCGTTGCCGCCACGCCAGCTTCAGGCGCGAGGAAAGCGTCGGGTCGGAGCTCGTATCGGATTCGATACGCCATCCAGAGGGGCAGCGGTTTCTCGGCTGGGACGCGGTTGATCTGCTGGCGCGCGACGCCGAGCGCGCGTGCGAGTTCGGCCTGACTGCCGCCGTAGAGTGCGACCGCTTGGGCGCGTGTGATTTGGGTTGGGGTTGTCATGGGCCGGAGTGAATCATGCGTGACGCCAGCCTGTCAAGCCCTAGTTACGCGCGGACAGACGAACGGCGCCGCGCACTAGCATGGATCGTGCCAAAAAGCGGACGTGTGCGCGCTGACGCCCCTTTACCGTTCGTCGGATTGTCGTCATCCCCACTTGACTAGCAATGTCAATCGCGCTTTACTTGCTCCACACAAGGCGCACCCGGCGCCGGGGAGCACGCCATGCACGACATCACCGATTCCCGCGCCTTCATGGCCGGCTGGGCGCTGGGCTGCGCCTCAAGCCTGCTGCTGGTGCTGGCATACACCCTCATTGCCTACGGGGTGCGCTGACATGGACCACTTCAGCAGCTACGCAGCAGCCGGAAATGCATGCCTCGCCGAACAGGAGCGCATGGACGCCCAGGCTGAGCGCATCGAAGCACGCGCGAAAGAGATCGCCAACCGCATGTCCGACAACCCCGAGCTGTGGGCCGATGCGCTGGCGGACTTTGCCTACTGGCCGGCCGAGTCTGCGGTGTACCGCAAGGAGCCGCAGCCGGAACTGGTGCAGGCCATCCGCTCGCTGATGGCTGGCGACCACGCCGAGTTCGGGCGCGTGTGCCGCGAGCAGATCGCGAGCCGAATCAAGGATGCGGCCACGGACCGCGCCCAGCAGGAGATCGCGCCGTGACCGAAACCTTCGATCACCTGTTCGGTGGCTATTACAAGGCCAAAGCTCGCCGCTGGCGCAATCCTGACGGCTCCACTGGTGGCATTGTCGGTGTCGATGCGACGATCGATTCGACACTGACGATCCCCACGGATGCAGTGGTCTGGCCCCGAGCCAGCATCGCGCCCCGAGCCAGCATCGGGCCCCGAGCCAGCATCGGGCCCCGAGCCAGCATCGGGGACGGCGACTGGTGGCTATCCGGTGGCCCGTGCGGATCGCGCAACGCGTTCTGGACCGCCGTCTGGTCCAACGCCCACGGGCTGCGCTGGTGGATCGGTTGCCAGCACGGCATCAGTACCAGCCAGTTGCGCGAGCGAATCAAGGCCGACCATGGCGACAACGATCACGCGCAGGACTACGGCGCGGTCATCGCATTCGTCGAGTCGCATCCGGGGCTAACCCGGGTCCAGGCGAAAGTTAAGGGGGCGCCATGACCACGCTCTGCATCGCCGATCTTCCGACCGCCGAGGTCATCGACATTCGCGCCATCCTGCAGGCGCGCCGCGGCGTGGACACATGCGAGCGTGCCGCTGCGCTCGTCGATGCCGAGCTGCCCGGCTCCATCGCCCCAACGATCCGCGCGCAGGCGAAGGCCCGAGCAGTGCGCCTGGTCAACGCCGGCGTGGATTCGCACAAGGCGGCATCGCGCGCCGTGTGCTGGGCCAAGTCGGCCGACCACGGGCCGGAGGCAGCATGAAATACCACCGTGATATCTGCAAAGTAGGCAAGGATTGGATGAAAGGACAACTCCAGGAATGCGTTGCTGACGCTGACGGAAATGTGGTCTGCGTGTGTGGCGACGACGGCGACATGGCCGATCGCATCGCTACTGCGCTCACCTTCGCGCCACCGCCTGGCACTGGTGATCAGGCATGAGCGCCCTACTCCGCCATTCCGCAGCCCGCGATCAGGCTTGGGGTCGCTTCTACGCCCGGCGCCGAGCCGGTCGCGTCCTGCACGAAGCCGTGGTCGCCCCAAGCCGTGAAGAGCGCCTGGCGCGCTACTACGCCGAACTGCCTACGTCGCCCGATTTTCACCCCGTCGCGCATGCCTCCCGAGCTGCGCGCGGCCTTTCCATCCTGTCCGCCGGAGCCCAGCCGGTGCGCGACGCCCTCCCCGTCGCGCTAGCCAACCCGCAGCGCGGTTCTGCGACTGGGCAGAGCGCACCCATCACAACGCCGCGCAAGCGCGCGAAGAGGAAAGCA
>JAGWFS010000068.1 GCA_028867785.1 Nitrososphaerota archaeon | reverse complement strand
GGATTTTGCCTGCCAAGGAATGGTGTTCCGAAACATTTGGCTAACCCACGAGCCCAGCAACGCGCTAGCGCCCGGATGTGATTGGAATGTTCATGGACATATACATACTAGAGAGTATGAAAGGCCCCATAAGTTTAATAAGCTTCTGAAGCTTGAACATGATTATAGACCAGTGGCATTTGAGAAGCTCCTAAAGGTGGCGATATGAAATTTGATGTGTCGCAGGCTAATACTTTTCTATTCTGCCCCGCTATGTGGGAGGAAAAGTATGTACGAAAGCGGGCGCTAGACGAGAGCCAGTTAAGCTATCTTCCTGGGTGGGTGTTTGGGAAGAGGTTTCATAAGTTGCTAGAGGAACATTATACTGGGAAGCCTGCAGGCCCACCCGAGGGCAGGGAGTCCGAGGTGGAGGATGACTGCCAAGTAATGCTTGCCCGGTATAAGGCGTGGTATCCGGAAGAGGCTTTCGAAGTGGTGGAGTGGGAGACTAACTTTGAGGTACCACTTTCGGAGAAGCACTCCGTAACTGGTCGCTGGGATGCTATAGTCCGAATGAAAGAAACTGGTAGGTTAAAGATCCTTGATACCAAAACTGAAAAGCGGGGCAGCAAAGCAAACACCGATCAAAGATGGGCGGCTCTCGATCAAGGCTCGATCTATATGTACGCCGGACAAGAAGTTTTTGGGGAGGCGTTTGACGGAATTATACTTAATGTTTGTACCAAAGCCTCCCCGAAAGGGCAGGTACCACCGGATTTTCGGAGACTTAATCTCGAAAGAAGTCGAGAGCAGATTGATAGAGCGGTCTCGGATTTTTGTAAGCTAGGCGATGTGATGGAATATGCGCTGGAGCATGGAGCTTGGCAGGCCCGAAACGAGTGCATAAATGCTATGACTGGCTGGAGATGTGAGTTTCATGATTTGCATTTGATTGGCGAAAGCCCAGAGACCTTATTCAAATATCGAGAGGCGGAGGATTACTTAAATGAGCATTGAATGGGACCCAATGAAGGTTAAAGATTTGATTAAGTTATTGGAGAAATTTCCACCAGACAGTTATGTAATGGATAAAGATGGATGGCCGTTTGATGATGTAGAGTTAGTACGGATTGACGAGGAAGAAACACAAGCGAGATTTATACCTTGTGGATAGGGGGATTATCTTGGCGTTGTTAGTGATTGCAGTAAATAAGAGTAACTTGGCACCGGAGTCCGAGTACAATGTGGAGGTGAGTATTAATAGAAAAAAGTTTCTCTACACTGGAACGGTCTCCCACATCCGGGCAGATGGGGCAAGCGTTCTACTCCGGAAGATTGCCGACGAGATGGACACAGAAGCTGGGAGTATCCATGAGTCTAGTAAATGACCATTGGGAGGCGTGGTTGGCGGAGGCTAGATTGAAGGAGTTCTGTTGGCGGTGTGGGAACCGGGCTTATTGGTATGAGCAGGTGGACGGAGGGGGCTCCAGGAAAGTCTTCTGTGAATGTGATAAAGGCGTGGAGGCTAGAATGGAATTAGAAAAGGAGGCCAAAAATGGAAACTCCACTCAAGATCAATAACGAAGTAGACGAGACTCGAACCTTCTATGGGTGGTGTGGGAAGCATCAGAACTACACCATGATGAAGATTACAAATGATCCGGGGTTTAAGCCCGAGGAGTTTGTGAGGTTCTGTCCAATATGTGGGCATTTGTTGGTGTTTACGGAAAAACGGGAGGAGAGATGCACTATAGCTTGATCTATCGGGCATTGCGGTGCTGGCCCTCCAAGTTTATACCAGACCCCACCGTTCCTAGGCTTGGGGTTCTGGCTCCAGTTTGAAAGGGGGTGATGCTAATGGACAGACCGGAAGGACACAATGAGGAATGTGTGTTTTGCGGAAAAGTTTGCAATGTCGTTGCAGGCAATCCTTCAATGTGGCCAATCGTTTTCCCGCACGATGATGGAACTGGTCGTGGCAAGGTTCACTGTTCGTCTTGCGTGATCGATAGAGTGTGCCATCCTGAAAAGTACGCCTATTGCACTAATGGCCCGTCGGGGCCAGGAGCGACGTTAACTTACGAGCCGGTGAGGAGGAATGATGGATTGGGCAGATGAGCGAGTCAGGCGTTTTAGATTAGGAATGATAAGGTACAACGGCACCGAATGGGTTACGGCTGGTGAAGCTGCCGAGGCTCTCCGCGACGTGCAGCGC
>JAGWFS010000067.1 GCA_028867785.1 Nitrososphaerota archaeon | reverse complement strand
GAGACGGTCAGGGTTATCTCTGTCACATCCAATGCCGATGGAACGGCCAGCTTCAAGTGTTCAACTACAAACACTCACGCCGCAGGCGACAGCATCACCATCCTGCCAACCTTCCGTGCATATTTTGTGAATAATCATGCAGCGGCGGAAGCGTTGACGGCAGGGTCGTTTACCTTCACCAACAGCGGCGCTGGCGATGGTTGGGGATTTGTTCAGATCAACGCAGGCTATAACCTGACACAGATTGGCTCCAGTCGGCCCACTCAGGCGGATGATGAGATTCACCTGTCTGTCATGGTCAGCGATCAGACATTGCTGATTCAGGGTGACTGTAATTTTGACATTGACTCGGCTACTACAGGCGTTTACAACCCGACGCAGGACTTCACCCGCAACTTTGAAGTCCATTATTACCGGCAGAATGACCTGACTCCCGGCGTGGCGCAGCAAGTGACCATCCTGAACAACCGCGTCAAGAGCGTGCAGAATGCACAGATTGACAGCTATGGCAGCGAGGCGTTCTTTGGGCTGCCTTCGCCACAGTCGCAGCAGAACGTGTTCGTTCAGCCTATCAGGCAAGTGGGCCAGATTTCAGCCCAAGCCGAGACCGGCGACAATCAATGGACTGAGCTTCATTTCAAAGTCAGCGACTTGCAGCGTGTGGGTGCTGATACCAGCAGGAACCTGTCCAACGTGGCGGCTATCAGGTGCTCCATCCAGTCCAGTGGCTCAGTAACGGCCCGCATCTCCGCCCTGACCATCGAAGGCAGCTACGGCCCTGATGTGGGGGAGATTGGTTCGGACTACTACTACCGCATCCGTGGCCGCTCCAAGGCAACCGGGGCCAAGTCCAACTGTGGACCGCCGACACGCTATGGAGTCCGTCCGCACCGCCAGTCCGTCATCATCTCTCCTGCCCAGCATCCTGATGCTCAGGTTGATACGCTTGATATTTTCAGGTTCGGCGGCTCCCTGACAAGCTGGATTTATGTTGGTTCGACAGATAACGGAGCCACACCGACGCCGTTCACCGACAACTACGCCGACTCTGACATTGCCAACAGTGAAGTCTTGCAGTTCAATGACTATCAGCCGTTCCCGACCATTGACATTCCGCATTCAGGGACGGTCAACGTGGTTGGCACGCATGTGACATGGGCATCGGGGGATCACTTCAACACCGCATGGGCACCTGGCTCCATCATCAACATCAATGGGATTGACTGCATCATTTACAGTCAGCCATCCTCGACCACCGTACTCGAAATCCAGCAAGGTCTGGGCACCCTGACCGGCGCAGCCTACTACACCAAGCAGCCCACCATCCTTGGTAATCCCCTACCCTGCACCTGGGGGCCGTTCCAAGGTTCGGAGTTCGCTTGCGGCGACAAATACCAGCCGGGAGTCCTCTACTGGACAAACGGCAATGACTTTGACTCAACCAGCGATCAGAACCAGCTTGAGATTACCAGCCCATCGGAACCGCTGATGAACGGTTGCATGTATGACTCGCGCAACTATGTATTCAGTAGTGAGCGCATGTTTGCGGTCTATCCAAACCCAAGCGGGCCGAATGCCTACTATGCTCAGGAAGTCCCGAACGGCAAGGGTCTCTACTCACGCTGGGCCATGTGTTCAGGGCCGCTCATGTGGTTCCTTGGGCGGGATGGCATTTACGAGACAGCCGGAGGGTCGCCACGGTGCATCACGGCGCAGGACTTGTCCCTCCTGTTCCCGCACGACAATATCCCCGGGGTGAATGTCACACTTGGTTCAGCTACCTTCTACGCTCCTGACATGACACAGATATCCGCCCTGAGACTGAGCTACGCCGACAGCCACGTCAAGTTTGACTACATCGACACGCAAGCCAACCGCCGCACGATTGTTTACAACACCCTGCTTGGGGTATGGTCGGTTGACTCTTACAGCTACGGCGCTGTCACTCACTACGCTGAAGAGGGTGACGGCATCCATTCCGGCCTGATAGGGAGCGCAGATGGTTTCGTTTACCACGAAGAAGGAACACAGGACAATGCAGTCAACTTCACTACCGAAATGCGGATGCCCTACATTGGCGACATGGGAACCTTCGTCCACGGCAGGGATGGTTACGTTCCAGTCCTCTCCAATGCAGCTTGTTCACTTGTGGTCAACGCAGATGGAACCGACTACACTCACACCGTTGCTTCTACG
>JAGWFS010000066.1 GCA_028867785.1 Nitrososphaerota archaeon | reverse complement strand
CTTATGGCTAGGGTACACTGCAACATCAGCGGCACTAAGGAACCTCAACAACCAAAGTGCTCCTCCACCATCCACGACACCTGCAGCTCCAGCAACAAGAAAGACTCAATAATGCTTGCATGAAAGCTTCGATTTACACTATATACTTGAGGAGTTCTTCATATTGGTCGCAAAATCTGTACGAAGTTCCCTTGCTTATCTATCCATCGTTTTTAGGGGCAGAGACACGTTTAATAATTACAAAAATGCATAGCAGAAAGCCCACGATTTCCAATCGTGGGATGAATGCGAATGGTTTGCAATTTGATAGAAGTATATCTATATAAATTAGAAGTGATATATAGTATCTAAGGATTAATATGGAATACAAACATAACCGAACAAGTGTGGCAATGGTAAACTACCACATAGTATTCTGTCCTAAATATAGGAGAAAATTATTGGTAGGAGACATAAAGAAAAGGCTTGAAGAGATTATGTTTGATGTCGCACTTGAAAATGGATGGGAGATAATTTCAAGGGAAGTAATGCCAGACCACGTCCATCTATTCGTCTCTGCTGACGTAAGGTCAAGACCAGAAATAGTAGTCAAGAGATTCAAAGGCAGAAGTTCAAGATATTTAAGAAACGAGTTTCCAGAACTCCTCAAGATGCCTACTCTCTGGACACGTTCATACTTCCTTTCAACAGCAGGAAACGTAAGTGCTTCAACGATAAAGAAATATATAGAACAACAATGGGATAAGATATGAACGTATCAACCAATGCAACACCTATCAATACCTCGACTTTCCAGCCAGGAGGTTCCTGTATATGAACTAATGGACAACCATGTGCTCAAAGTCTTTCATCTTGGATAGGGATTTCTAATTTTTGGTGGATTGTTATATTTATCATAGTCATAATAGTTGCAGTTCTCTGTGCATATTTCATTCTAAAGAGAAAGAGGAAATCAGCATGATTCTAACCTTCAAGATAAGACATAACAGGGACTTCTCCTCAGAGTTAGGAAAGGCAAAGCAGATTGCTGAGTTTGTTCTAACCCACAAAACAAGGTCTTCAAAGGAGGTGAAACAATTCGGTCTAAAATCTGCAATCGCAAATCAGATACTCAGGAAGTATGGAAACAATGAGACAATTAAGAACGTCAATAGGATAAAACTTACAGTTCCTTCCCAGTCAATCAATCCAGACAAGGAAAACAGAACGATAGAAATCCCATGCCTCAGTTTCAAAGTTCCATACAACTTCAGGAACGACTATGAGAAAATAAACCAGATAGAACTGGACAACGAATACGCTTATGTGTCGGTCAATGTAAAGGAAGAACCACAGATAGTTCCACAGACATGGATAGGAGTGGACAGAAACACGACAGGGCATATTGCAGTAGTCGGAAATCCAGACACAGGAAAGATTCTGAAACTCGGAAAGGAGGCTCTGCACATCCACACAAAATACAGAAATATAAGAAAGAAGATGCAGAGACAGAGGAAGTATGGGGTAGTCAAGAGGATAAGGAACAGGGAGTCAAGGATAATCAAGAACATCAACCATAACCTCTCAAAGGCGATAGTAGAAACTGCAAAGGAAAACAATGCAGGAATCAAACTTGAAAAATTGGAAGGAATAAGAAAGAACAGGAAACATTCAAGGAACTTCAATTATAGTCTGCATAGCTGGTCTTTCTACCAATTGCAGACATTCATAGAATATAAGGCAAAATTATGTGGAATACCTCTAACCTACGTGGAGCCTAAAAACACGTCAAAGGACTGTTCAAGGTGTGGAAACGAAGGAATTAGAGATTCAAAGAAATTCGTGTGCCAGTCGTGTGGACACGTAGACCATGCTGACGCAAATGCATCGTTCAATATATCGCAGCGTCCTCCAATAGGAGAAGGCAGAAGTCAATTGCACACAGACAGGGATGTGTGCAAGGGCAGCACTGATACGCCCCAAGGTGCAACTCTATGAACGCCAGAGACACCGAACCAAAAGGAACCCCACGAATTTATTCGTGGGAGGATGTCAGCAATATCGCTTAACGTATGTTCCTCTCCCCTAAATCCATACTTCATTTCCACAAATACTCTTTGTCTGTAGCTCATGTTTTCAAGTATCTTTGTAGCAGCACCCTTTCTACCTCCAAATGCAACTCTAGACAATGCTGCATCATCCTCCAAATAACCCCTCTCCCTACCTGAGCCTAAC
>JAGWFS010000065.1:431-2228 GCA_028867785.1 Nitrososphaerota archaeon | reverse complement strand
TCGTCATTTGGGCATGGCATATCATAATCAAGTATGTGTTCAAGACAAAAGTATCCACGCTTTGAGGAATAAACTCCATCTTTGTCGCACTTTGCTTTGTCGCAGAGTCTTTTCTTGAAAACAGAATCCTTTGGAATTTTGTTTCTAAGTATCTCCAATTCCTTCATGTGATATACGTTTAGTATCTTGGGTATTTTTCAAGTCTTTCCATTATAGCTAGAAAGTTATTTTTCATCTTCATAAAAATCTGGCCGTATCCTGCTCCCATACAAGGCTGTATCCTTGGCCTCTTTTCTTCTTTTTATCCACAAATGAATTCCGCCAAATGTCATTGCCCCCAAAAGAATCATTCCTGGAATTACCCACATCATGCCAAGTGCCATGACATATCACTAGCTGGATGCAAGTAAAGGGTTTACTGTTGCAGATGGATTGTTTGATAAGTTCAATTTTCCACTTGAAACGTGGATCAGTTTGTTTTTCTCATATCAAAAAGTGGATGTAAAGATACAACTGGATTTACTAATAATAGAGGGTGTTTTTTGAACTATTTTGAAGAAAAAGAAGCAAGAGAAATTTTGACGTTAGAAAACATACGCAACATTGACGGAAAGACGCTCTCGGAATTTGAAAAGGAACTAGCAAAGGACGAAGAGCGGTTGTTCCAGTGGAAAAAATATGAGGCCAATACTGGCGGCGGCAGACGTTACGTGCATGAAATCATGTCTGGAATCTGTTTTTCCTGCAACGGGTTTGCAAATCTACACTGCTGGCAGTGCAAGACATGGAGTGTTTACAGCACTGGAGAGACCACGGCAGGCAAGCTCACAACTATACAAAGCCTGAAGAGTGAATTCTATTCACGGGCTTGAAAAACTAGATCTTGTTTAATAGTAAGAAATGATAAAATAAAAAGTAATATGACTAGTGACATGAGAGGAATTTGTATCGTATGCGAATTTCAAGTTAGGGGAAATACATTAGAAGAATTAGATGAGAGTTTCAGATTACACTTTGAAAATAATGGTCATGATAGCTACTTCTTTATTGATAAAGAAGGCAAAAAAATAGAAAGAGATATTTCTAAATTATAATCATCGTTTAGCTGGATTGTAATTGTTTATGACAAAAAATTAGGAAATGGAGTTTGTAGCATCTTTCTTCCGTCAGATTCACGATACAAGGAGCAAACAACATTCTACATTATGAGAACTCATCCCAAAATCCTCCAGCATATCAGAAATGATGCCAGGTTGAGAAACTCATGTAGGTAGCATCAAGTCTCTCGTATCTTGCTGATACCCTGCGAAATCCACACTTGAGTCATGCAAAGAATCTCTCGACAGGCGATCTGACTCTTGCATATCTCTTGCCGGTCCCTTCCCTTATGATTTTGCGTAGCGGACAGGATATCCTGTCTCAAGGATTGTGTGAACCGAGGCACCCCCGGCCCGTTTTTTTCGGCATATTCGGACAAATAGTTTTTGATGTAGTTTTGAAAAAAAATCACAGTTGAAAAAATCATTTCGAAAATAGTTCCCACTAGATACGATTTTTCAAACAAGTATAGAAATTGACGTAGTAAAATCGTCGTATATAGTCTCTATGTATGTGACTGAGCTGATGTATTGGGTTGTTAGTGACAGCCAGCTCACCCCTCGCCGAAGCTTGGGATTTATACTGCTGTTCTATCAACGCGATCTTCTTTCGCCACCCTTCACCTAAACGGACGGATACCTTTTCTCGGGATGGGATTCCTCCTTAGATGCTTTCAGGAGTTAGCCCAAATAGCTTAGC
>JAGWFS010000065.1:0-421 GCA_028867785.1 Nitrososphaerota archaeon | reverse complement strand
CTTCCCCTCAAGTATCCACGCTTCCATCAGGCAGAGTCCGACCTGTCTCACGACGGTCTAAACCCAGCTCATGTTCCCCTTTAATAGGCGAGCAGCCTCACCCTTGGCCCCTGCTGCAGGGCCAGGATGGGAAAAGCCGACATCGAGGTACCAAACCGCGGGGTCGATAGGAGCTCTCGCCCGCGACGAGCCTGTTATCCCTGGGGTAATTTTTCTGTCACCACGAGCCCCCAATAGTGGGGACGTCATGGATCGCTAGGCCCGACTTTCGTCTCTGAATCCCGTGCGTTTGGAGATCCAGTCAGTCCAGATTGTGGCCTTGCCCTCTTCAACGGATTTCTGACCCGTTTGAACCGAACTTTGGGCCCCTTTGATATCTTTTCAAAGGGGTGCCGCCCCAGCCGAACTGCCCACCTGCACC
>JAGWFS010000064.1 GCA_028867785.1 Nitrososphaerota archaeon | reverse complement strand
GTAATTACAGTTGGGACCGGACTCACCCCCTGCACGCGCAGGTAATCCAGAATCCTGACATGACGCTGGACCTGAGCATTACCGACCTCGACCAATATAAGTTAGACATATTGTAATATCTCAATATTTAACTATACTCCCGTTAGGCGCTCCAAGAGCGCCTTTTTTTATTCACTAATTCATTGAATATGCGCCTAATGCGCGTAAGTATTTGATTTATATATCATTTACTGACGCGCGTGCGTAAGTATATGATTTATATATCATTTACTGATGCGCGTGCGTAAGTATATGATTTATAAGGAAAAATATATTTTCATTAAATGCCATAACAGGCTTGCATTTAATGGAATTTTGACTATACTGTACTTGCACCTAGCCAAAATCCACAGCGATACGACGAGGTGAGTAACCGGGACTAACAAAACCCGGGGCGGCCCGGCCACAATGCACCGCTAGAGCATAGCTAGAACGCCATGCAATTCTAGGAAGAGCCTTGTCTAAAATTTACTGAAACCTATGGGAGACAGCAAGCATGATTATTTTAATTTTATCAATCATTGTAACTGCCGTGATTCTGGAACGGGTTATATTTAGCCGCTTCCTCAATCACAGCTCTTTCAGTGTGAACCGCCAGCGGATTGTTAATAGCCGCCGTCCGATTCACTACTAATCTTCTTAACTTACGGGAGCATGCAATTATGAAATTAGGCACAGCCGTCATCTGCACAATGCCGCAGGGCAATTCCATTACCTACGGCGAGGGTGAGGATGCACGCACCATCAAAAATGGCACTCTGGGTGTGGTGACGGCAGTCCATCCGGCCTGTCCGTCACTTGGGCCCGACTTTCCGGCAGTGACAGAGTGGTACACCGTCTCAATAGATGGTGTGCCGTGTGTCGCAATTGACAAATATGACCGCGGGTGGAAGCCCGCATAACTGAGGAGACGCAAACATGATGACACGTAAAAACTTTGAAGCCCTCGCTGGGGCGCTCAAGGAACAGCAGCCGGGAAGGTACTGGAGCGCGGACAAGCATGCGCAATACACGATAGACGTGCATGCGATTGCGCAAGTGCTGGCCGCCAACAACCCACACTTTGACTTCGGCCGATTCTACACCGCTGCGGGCTTGGTGCAGGCCGGCCCCGGAGACTACGCCGAGAGCATTCATGAGCACAGCAGCGCTTGCGACTGCAAGCAGAAGGCCGCTTAAACCTACTGACGAGCCGGTGAGAGTCCGGCGAAACCGTGCATGGCACGGTCTAGGTACACACACACACACACACACGGAGTAGCAAGCATGATTAAACCGACTGTGTACAGCAACCTGCCAAAACAGGATGATAACTATCCTGTGTTTCACCTGGCGCGAATTGCGGTAGGAGATACCATACTAGGTGGTGCCAGAGCTCTGGTGCTGGCAAAAAGGGCTCAGCGAATGGGTTTACCCAAAGCGCAAGACTTCCTGGCTGCCGTATCAGACGTTTACGGTTCAAGCACGGGCCGTGTTCCAGAGCATTTGCATCCGTGGGAATGCGGAGAATGCGGGCAAGTTTATGCCACTAGTGAAGATGCTGGGAAATGCTGTGAAACTTATTAAGCATTTTCCCACTTTGGCAACAATTTTATGGTATGAAATGGGATGATGCTACCGACTACCCCTTAGTGAGCCGGTAGCATTTTCCCACTTTGGCAACAATTTTATGGTATGAAATGGGATGATGCTACTTAACTACTACTACAGGAGTGAATGTGCCATGAACAAAAAGCCTTTTCTGACAATAGACGAAATGTATGACCTGCTATATAGCCCCGGAGAATTGACGGCACAGGCCATAGCTTGTTCCTGTTGCGGTGGCTCACATGCTCTCGCGGACTGCCCGGAAGACCGTGAAGAACGGGAGCTGCTGGATAGTGTGGACTATTTTGGGTTTATAAAACCACTGAGGTTTGAGTAGGTGAGCCTAGCCCCTGACCCCCGTGCGCATTGGATGATGTGCGCATAGGTCCGCGTCCCCCACGTGCATTAGATAAAGTGCACGTGGGGGGCGGGGCGTGGGGGCCTCGGATTTTTTTGGGTGGGCCAGCGTAACCACCACACCAGTTCCGCAGCTACCCTTTCACTTTGGCCAGAGGGCCAATAAAATCAAGGGGGTACCCCAAAACCGCCCCCTCAGAACCCAAAAGGGGGTTTGCACGGTATTTCTCCTAGATTGCCTGACAAGCCATCTGCGGGAAATAGG
>JAGWFS010000063.1 GCA_028867785.1 Nitrososphaerota archaeon | reverse complement strand
AGCAGTTTCAGTTGGTTCCAGTTGTCACTGTATGACACAGCTAGCGGCTCTGCGTTCACTTTCACTCTGCCATGTAGCCCGCCACTTCGCAAAACGGCTACATTGTGTGACCGTGGCAGGTCCGCCAATGGCCGAACGCAACTCTACCAGAGCTGGCCGCCGGTCGCTCCGGCCCGGTCGCGTGTCACCTATCGGAGACAGGCAACTAGGGCGAGTGTCACTGGGAGGTTACTTGTGTCCTTGCTTGGAGTATCAGCTGCGCTTATGGCATCCTTGACATCAACGACGTTTTTGGCTCAGAATGCGGAGACATGGAAGCGATTGAACTGATAAGCAAAGCGCAAGCGGGCCGGATATACGGACTGAGCCGCTGTGCTGTACATGCTAGAAGCAAGCGGCCAGGATTCCCCAAGCCGTATGTAAAGAGTGACTTAGGCCCGCTATACTACTGGCCCGAAGTGCAAGCTTACTTCCGGTCCCATCCCCCGCAGTTCCAACATAGACGCCGTAAAGCATCCTAGAGTTTTCCACAGTTTTTTACCATATAATGACATTTTTGGCTTGACAAGCGTATATATGAGGTTTAACCTGTCATTGTCACTTTGTGGTAAGTGGATTGCAGATTGATTGGGTGAGGTGATGGGATGACACTAACATTCAAGGATTCGGCTGAAATGATGGGATTCAAAATGGCGGCATTCAACGCAATGCGTCAGGCGGAACGCGAGGACGTTCGTGCAATGAGGGGACAGGAGGCACAGCAATGGTTCGAAAATCAGGCAACGCAAAGGAACTTCCGGCAGGAACTGGTAAGCCCGTTCGCATTGTTTTGCATGAATCGGATGTTGAACGCTGTGTAACCTGCGGGACAGTCCTTCGCTTTGGCAACGCCGATAACCTTTGCACTGAATGTCAGATTGAATTCTCCGAGTTTTCTGAACTGTTGTAACTAAACGGCTAGAAAAGACCAGCCGAGATGGTATTCCGATGACGGAACAGCAAGCAAGGAAAAAGGCCCAGACACGAGCGAATGCGGTTATTCAATCACTGGCAAGGTAATCAAAACGCGGGCCGCGACGACATACGCGGAGAAATGGAGCTAGTCCGATGAAAAACAACATCGAGAGACAGCAAGCAATCGAAACATTGAAAGGTCTTTTGAGACCTGGCGATACAGTTTACACGGTGCTGCGTCACGTGAGCCGCAGTGGAATGCAGCAGAGTATTGACACTTACGTAATCCGTGATAATAATCCGCGATGGATTTCCAGCCTAGTTTCCAAGGCGATTGGCGCAAGGTTCGACCAGAAGCGCGAGGCCGTTATTATGGGCGGCTGCGGTATGGACATGGGCTTTGAGATTGTCTATTGCCTTAGCAATGCTCTTTTTAAGGAAGGTTTTGAATGCCCTGGCGAAACCTGCGGAAGTAATGATCATTTCAATGATCGCTCTGAAGCCATGAGGCGTGAAAACTTTAAGGGTCACATGCACACGGGCGATGGGGGTTATGCATTAAATCAGAAGTGGATGTAAACCAGACCAGGCCGCGCATGGTACACGCGGAATAGGGTGGCGACCGACGCCAAGCCCGCAGTCACCGGGCAGGAGAATGAAATGGAAAACGTAAATAATCAGGAACGTCCAAGCGGACTTTACAATCGTTGGAATTTTGAACTGGCGAAGCTTGCGCCGAAAGAGGATAACAGATATATGCTCAGTGCCCTGCTGGTAGAGCCGGGGGCAACTGTTGAAACAGACGGCCATCATCTTGTGAAAGTCACTACTCCCAATCATGGGACTGACTTTGACCAATATCCCAAGCCGGAAGGCTTCAGCACGATCAGGCCCAACAAAAACCACTTGCTTCCACGATCCGCAGCGCTGGATATTGCCAAGAATTGTCCGCGCAAGCAGTCAATCCCTGTACTGGAAAATGCGGCCATGCTGGAGCAACCGGAAGGCCAGATTGGCTTTGTGACAACTGACCTTGAAACGGCCAAACCGGTAGTGGTCAAGGAAACAAAAGGTCAGTTCCCGAATTATCAGGCTTATATTCCAAACGACGGAGCCACTCTGACCATCGGTTTCAATGCTCAGTACATGGCTGACCTTTGCTCATTCATGGCGAAAGCCGGGAATGCCCGCAGTCATGCCGTCAAGATGGAGTTTTACGGGCCTGACAAGCCCGTCAAGATGACGGCGAAGAACCCGGATACAGGCCAGGAAATCACCGCTGTGCTCATGCCCATG
>JAGWFS010000062.1 GCA_028867785.1 Nitrososphaerota archaeon | reverse complement strand
TTAAGAGAGGAAGTGGTGGTGTTGATGTAATATGTTGGACTGCCTGTTGTAGAACCGACACCTAATGCTCCAGATACATTCGTGTAACCTGTTATACCGGTAACAGTATTGTTATTTGGAAGAATGATATTACCATTAACAGTTACCGATCCATTTCCATTTAATGGAGTAAGAGCAATATTCCCGGTTGTACTTCCTCCTATTGTTAGATTCTGTGCATTGGTTGTACTTAGAACTCCTGTCCCTGTTAGATAGGTACTGTTATTTGTTCCATTACCTGCACTGATACTTGCAGTTGGAGTATTGCCAGCAACATTAAGGAATGCAAACTTAGCGCTGGATGTACTGGTTGATCCAATCAAAACATCAAGTGTATTGTTGTATGGAGAAAGTGCATTGTTATTTAATTGCCAGTAGTTTGTTCCAAGAGCAAATCCACAACTTGCACTGTTTTGTAGACAGACAGATGTTCCTCCTACTTTAATATCTGTTGCTGCATAAATGTTTCTGTAGGCAAGTGTTGTTGTTCCAAGATCTGTAACGTTGTTAACTGCCGGTGAAATATTTCCTCCTGCAATACCATTCAATGGATTAAGTGTTATATTCCCAGTTGTTGCTCCACCAATGGTTAAGTTCTTTGAGTTGGTTGTTTGAATATTCCCAGCTACATTGTTAAATGTAATACTTCCACTGGTTGATGCATTACCAGATGAGCCAAATATCTGGAAGAGGGCAGAGGAGGTAGAGTTACCTCCTATTGCCAGGTCATTGATGGTATTACTTGGTGAGATTACATTATTTGCCAGTTGGAAGTATCCACTTATTCCACCACTGACAGGTTGATATATATTTCCTTGGAGTTGAAGAGTACCGGTACTTGTTATGTAATTACTTGTTCCAAAGAACTGTATGTTACCGGTTCCTCCATTATTTAGAGTAAGTGTTCCTGTGCCGTTGGCATTAAGCTGTAAGGTAGAATTGGTTGCCGTTGTTCCTATTACTGTATTACCCGTATTGTAGTTAACAGTTGTTGCACTGTTTTGTTCTGTTAGTCCATTCAATGTAATTACAGATCCGGTTCCTCCATTTAAAGCATTAATAGTTACATTACCTGTAGATGGAGAACCAATAGTTAGATTCTGTGTATTGGTTGTTCCAAGTGTTCCGTTTCCTGTCAGATATGTTGCATTGTTTCCACTATTGGCACTGATGGAGGCAGTTGGAGTCCCACTGTTAACATTGATGAATGCAAACTTGGAAGAACTGGTTGACGATCCACCAAGGAGAAGATCAAGTGTATTATTCCTCTCAAAGATAGATCCACTTCCTATGTCAAATGGAGATCCTCCATTAACACTTCCCAGTATTCCTGATACATAACTACTGGATGCAAGATTAACTGTCCCCGATGTTATATTTCCTGTTTGGGAACTGAGAAGAACTCCTGTTCCATATCCTGTGAAGTTAATACCACTACCATTACCATTGAGACCGTTAAGGAAGATTGATCCTGTTGTTGAGGAGCCAAGTGTTAGATTCTGGAAGGAAGTTGATTGAATTGTTGGTGTACCAAAGAGTGTTAATGCTCCTGATACAGATGCTGTTCCTGATGCCAATAGGTTACCTGATACTGTTGTTAGTCCTGTCCCTGTTGTAAATGTAGAGGAACCTGTTTGAACAAAGTTACCATTAAGTGTTAATGTCCCATTTCCATTAAGTGGGGAGATAGTTATATTCCCGGTTGTACTTCCTCCTATTGTTAGATTCTGTGCATTGGTTGTTCCAAGTGTTCCGTTTCCTGTCAGGTATGTTGCATTGTTTCCATTATTGGCACTGATGGAGGCAGTTGGAGTCCCACTGTTAACATTGATAACAGCAAACTTGGAAGAACTGGTTGACGATCCACCTAGGGCAAAGTCCAAGGTTGAATTGATTGGATAGAGAAGACCTGCATTTTGTGTAAACCAGTTGGTTCCTTGGTTACTTCCTATTGTTATACTTCCATTTCCATTAGTTATTGTTATTCCAAATCCTGCTGTAAGGTTAGCAACAGAGTATCCATTAGAAGCATTACCGATAAGTAGTGTTCCTTGAGATGGAGTGGAGGATGTTCCCGTACCACCATTGGTAATACCAAGTATATTGGCAACATAACTACCAGATGAAAGATCTATTGTGCTACTGATTAGTTTTCCAGATGCAGAAGAAATAATAACTCCTGTTCCATATCCTGTGAAGTTAATACCACTACCATTACCATTGAGACCGTTAAGAAAGATTGATCCTGTTG
>JAGWFS010000061.1 GCA_028867785.1 Nitrososphaerota archaeon | reverse complement strand
ATTTAGAAGTGATAAATTTACAACAGGACTATGTGACATCATTGATGATGATAGGAACAAACGTCTATGCTTCTTTGAGATTGACGGTTACAACGCATCGGAATTATTCGAGGTAATAGGACAATACTACAAATTTGAGTTAGATGTATTAGTTCATCGTACCGGAAAAGGATTCCATTTTCTCAGTCCAACATTAGTTGATTTAAAAACATGGAAGGAATTCCACGAACCATTAAAACACATCAACTCAGAGTGTCCAATGACATGTATTAGGATAGAGCCAAACAAATGGGATAATGAGGGTAAAATGTGGCTTGAAGGACTGGCATATTATTTTTGTAGAGACCCAATTTTACAAAATGTACTAGCGGTATGTAATAGATTATACCATATTAGTGGATATTACTTCCCTGGATGCTTAGAAGGTAGGATAAAAACAGTAAGATATCCATTACCAACCCAGGTACAATGCTCTATATGCAATGAAAAAATGGACAAGATATTGGAGAGTAGACATACATGCGCAACAAAATAACAAGAAATGATAATACTGGAATTCCAGTCAAATGTGTAAAATGCAGGTGGAGAATCACGTACCGTAAAGACAAACTATGCAATGCATGTTACACAGCGAACGCACAGTATAGGGACTTTGGACCAATATGAGTGATATTAATGATGGTACAGATATACCAATATGTAAATTTTGTAAAAAACACATGTCATTTGTACATATCGGACATATCTATGACCATTGGTATTGTAAACAATGCAGATTTGTTATATTTTTGGATGAAATTGACAATTATAAGATGAAATAAGATGAGTGGTATAGAACAAATCATCCCATGGGCAGAACGCAACTATGACCCCAACGAGTATGGATCCTTCGAGGACTATTACGCTACAATAGAAGCAGATTTTGCATCCTTCAATCGCTCACCACTTGACCATATTTTAGGAGAACAAAAATCTATCATGGAGGAATTCTGGATACAAAAACCGCAAAATGTACAGGAATTTTTATACACTGTGATATGAGAATCATACGTAGATATATCACAGTACGACATATAGGAGGAAAATGGATATTTCAACCAGTTATAATTCTAGAAGATAACGTAATTGATGAAGGTGAAACTACGACTAGTTACGATGATGCATTAGATGAAGAACTTGTATTAGTACAAAAATATACGGATAAAAAACAGTGATGAAACCAAAAGTTTATCCACTTGTAAAAAGTATCTTCGATATGTCAAACATACCAACTGCAATGAGAATAATCACTAATCTCATGGCACCTGACAACATGCACAAAGATACCTGGTTTCCACAAGGTGGAATTATTGCAATCACCACCAGTCAGCCAGACCAGACAGAATTTCTTGACATGGAATTATTTGATGGTGATAACAACCTGATAGAGGTTGACCAGATAGACCCAGAGTTCGAACAGAACCACCCAATACTATTACGAAGAATCAAAGTTGGTTGGGAAAATCTACACGGGGAAAAATGCAAACTTAGGCTTGCATGGGCTGATTCGTCAGGTGAGGAGTACTCAGAAGAGCAGTACTTCCAATGTGATTAAATACCACACTCCCTTTTTTATTACTAATGACAGATTACACACAACTCTATGGTATAGCAACAATACTTATTCCCCTGGGGATTGGTTGGATTGCAAAAGTAGCGCATGGCAACTACATAACAAAGGTTAATGCATTTCGCAACTTTGTAGACGATGTTGACAATCTTGCAATAGGCAAGGATCCAGTAACAACAACCACACTCAAAACACTTGTCAACGATGTAAGAGCTATTGTTGGCAAGCAATAATATTTTTTTATAAAATATTAGGAAGTACTCGTTTTTCGAGTACAATTGGTACATGTTACGAATTTCTTCTCCGATTTGGTTTTCCAGGTATTCCCACAATGAGAACACTTGACATCTTTCAATTTCATCTAGTCGATATCACTTACCGTCAAACCTAACGTTTCGATACTAATGAAACATTTTTCTATTGATTTGACTAGGTCAGTCAAATTACTCATATAGAATCTTCCATTGTATCTGAAAGACAGAGTAATAACCTTTGATTCTTTTTCTTGTTTTCTGATATTGTTGCCCTCAGATTGGGATTTATTCTGCTGTGTTGCAACAGCGTGTTGATTAGACATATTACTACTACTACCACTACTTATTTAAACACTTCCAACTCCAAGAAACATCATATTTAGCCCTACTACTACTACTACTACTTATATTAACCTTTCCAATTTCATTCCCCCGCTTCCTACTATATAAACCCCCCCTAATACACTAGTATATAACACTTTCTCACATATATAAACCCGCCGCAAACCTTAAATACCCCCCCCT
>JAGWFS010000060.1:1144-2390 GCA_028867785.1 Nitrososphaerota archaeon | reverse complement strand
CCCCCAAAATAAGGAATCATGATATTGTCATTTTTTGTCACAGGCATGCCGTTTAATGCATCGGCAAGGTATCTTTCATCAAGTGACGGTATTGAGTCAAGCGGCACTATTGTGATTTTTTCAGCAGCGACAGTCTTTATCTTTCGCACGGTTAGATTATCTCCAATGGTCACTCCAGTGTTGTTTCTTCCTATTCCATCTATTCTGATAGTTTGCTTTCCCTCATCAGTGGGATATAGGGGAAGGCATCGTGCCACAGATCTTTTCTTTCCAGTAATTTCCAAAATGTCTCCAGGTGATGCGCATAATGCTTCCATTGACTTGTGATCAATACGCGCTACTCTTCCCACATCACGTGTATATGCCTCAAGAATTACCAGATTGATTGTTTTATCCATCACATGTACGGGATAATCGTCTCTTAAAAAAGTGGCGTAGATTTCTTCTAGAGTAGAAAGAGTAGACTAGCTAAAATATTATTTCACGGCAGATACAAAATGTGGTCTTACAAGTTCCAGAACAATATTGTATTTTTTATCTGCTCATTTTTACTAGATAAATAATTCCACCAGCGATTGCAATTATAATTCCTAAATATAGTAATGGAAAGAAAATTGCAGGGTCTACTGTGTAATAAAATCCTCCTATCGGACATAGCGGATCAATACAAAATGGTTCTGATTGTAACTGAGGTATACGTACTGGCATTGCAAAAAGTAAAGATGATGTCATTATACTACCAATGAAAAATATCCACTGCGGTACAAATTGTCTTGAAATTGACATTCTATTTCTAATTGAAATTATTGCACCAGAAACTAGGCTTACTGTACCTGCATAATACAACGCCTGGCCAATTCCTACATATGGTAATTTTGCGTAGAAAGGAGGACTAGGACAAGTTACACCGTGACAAAATTTTGATTCGGATAGTTCTTTATGATATTGTTCTATTTCTGAACTTGTCATTGGTACCCTTATGGAATTGAACATTAGACCCAAGACAACAAAAATAATGCCAACAGAAAATAATATGACAAGCAATATTTGATTTTTATTCACAACCTACCTTTGAATGGTTTGAAAATAAATGTGGTGTAGATTTGTCCAATAGATTCGTATTTAGACCACTGGATTGCAGTTGACTAAAAAACATTTGTTCGGGAATACGCTAGTAGGCTTGAATTTGGAATCTTACTGTGAAAATATACGCCAGTTTTTTAAAGTTTGAAAAGTGAGTAATAGT
>JAGWFS010000060.1:0-1134 GCA_028867785.1 Nitrososphaerota archaeon | reverse complement strand
TTGAAAACTCTGCATCTTGCAATAATTATTGGAGTAGGAATATGTACAATGACAACTACTATACTTCTACCTCCATTTCTTAACACCAAGTCAAGGATTGACAAAATACATCCTCCAAATGGACTTGTCATATCTGACGATGAAAAACAGAAATTGGTAGATGAGTCGTTAAACATCACTGGAATACAGACGTGGTCAAACCAATGGCAGTTTTCTACAATGGATTTTAGTGGAATATCAAACAAAACTGGTACTGATTGGAAATACGTATTTGTAATGTTACATCTCTCTCCTGATGCTAAAACTCCATACTCTTGTGATACAGGTTGGAATGCACGAATTGAGATTGATCTTGATACAAAGAAGATTGTAAATGCATGGTATCCAACTATACAAGACCATGAATGTCATGGAATTACTCTAGGATCTATTGACGTGAAAAATGTCAAATAACAAGAAAATGAAAACCCGTTTGTTTCTAGAAAATTTGAAGCAATTTAGTGTTTAGACCACCGTATTGCAGTTGATTAAACATTTGTTTGGGAACGTATGAGTAGGCGCAGTTTTGGAAGAACCTCATCGCAAATCTACGCCAGTTTTTTAAGGTTTGAAGATGAGAAATGACGTAGTTTGAAAACAGGATATCTTGCAATAATTATCGGATTAGGAGTGGCACTTATTGCTATTGGGAATTCTAATTTGTTGTTTGCGCAGGAAGGTGGATTTGATCTAACAGGTGCAAAGACTTACAGTATTATTGATAGTCCATTAAAACAATTCAAATCAGGAATCAAGGCTGAAGATGTCAAATGTGCGTCTGATCTCATACTTGCAGTGAATCGACACTATTCTCCTGCATGTATCAAAGAGACATCTGCTATTGAATTACTTCTGCGGGGATGGGCAATTGGATTTGCACATCATGAAGCTGTGTTTTTTATGAAACCAAACTCTACTTCGCAAATAGCCGTTAATTATTTTCCAAATCATTACGAAGGTTCAAGTCCGCCTGATATGATAATGAATCTTTATTCCAGAGTATACAAACCAAATTCCAGTTTTCCAACTAACGAAATCAATGCAACAGCAAAACCATATTTCATACACACAAGTTCAGACACAATGGTAAACTAT
>JAGWFS010000005.1 GCA_028867785.1 Nitrososphaerota archaeon | reverse complement strand
CATGTCTGAAATGTTCGAGCTAGACAAGATACAGTCAAGGGCATACCTGATGATAAACTGCGAGTCCGGCTCAGAGGAGCATGTGCTTGATGAAATAAGGACATTTCCCGAGATAAAGGAATCAACACTTACTATAGGGCGGCACGACATTATGGCATTTGTGCAGGCAAGTTCGCCTGACGAGCTAAGGGATGTCATAGTACTGAAGATAAGAAAGATTCCGGAGGTTCGTTGCACAACAACGCTTGTCTGCACAAGCTTGGGAACTTGAATTGATCTACGAGCGAACCCAGTGCCAGTCTTGCGGATGCGACAATGCAATAGTAGTTCCAGAGCCCAGATATCACGGGTTCAGGGGCAGGTGTCCTGATTGCGGCGGCGACTGGCCAGAGTCATGATTTATACCAAAAAATGATTTTCCAAGAATAATCCGACTCGAACAGATAAGATAATAGGTGAAAGAGTGAACAATCCATAATGCGAAGGGAGACCAAGGGTTGGCTGGATAAAGCAGAGGAAGATTTTAGCACTGCACGAGACTGTCTGGCATCTAGACACTTTGATGCCTCGGCATTTCACGCCCAGCAAGCGGCGGAAAAGTCTCTCAAAGCGCTACAGATTCAATTGCATGGAAGATTTGACAAGATTCATGACCTCGTATCTCTTGCCAAGGCATTGGATGCACCAAATGAAGTAATCAATTGTTGCCTAAGACTTGCTCCATATTATGTGATAACAAGATATCCGGACGTCGGAGAACCTATAACAAAGAATATTGTTAAAGAGCTATTGGATGACAGTATGAAGGTGGTAAAATGGGTAACACAAAGACTATAGCTTTAGAACTCGCAAAGGACTTTAAAAAAAAGGCTGCAAAGAAGTACGGTATCAAGAAGATAATTCTGTTTGGATCGCAGGCTGCTGGGAAGACAAGAAAAGGAAGCGATATAGACATGTTAATAGTTTCAGACAGTTTCAAGAAGAGGGCGGATTTTATGTCAAAACTCTTTGCAGAGTGGCACATTGTACAAAAAAAGGACTTTCCAGTGGACTTTCTGCCTTATAGAACAAAAGAATTTGAGAGCATGAGCAAGGGTGTTACAATAGTACACCAAGCAGTAGAAGAAGGCATAGAGGTCTAGTCCTGGACTGCAGTAAAGACTGGTTCAGAATCATGACGGTATCAAAAAATAATTTTTTCTAGAAAAAATTGACTCTGGCTTGGCTTCAAGTGCAGGATCTGTCTTTATCACAATTTCATATAGAGGAGGTTATCCAGCCGACCATTGAGGCTATTTCGTGAGACTGAAAATCTCAGGCCGGTCAGACTCGCGGGTTCAAATCCCACCCTTACCGAGGTCTTGAATATGGTTTTATCTTCCAATAATGTTTTAGGATTGTTGCAAAACCGCTTTCCAACTTTTTATTCAGATAACTCTTGCATGTTTTTGCAGCATTAAGTGTAGAGTGCCATTATCTCTGGCACTCTACAGTTACACATTCACAGAACCTGTCTTACCACTCGAACCTGTACGCCTCATATGCAACAAGGTTTGACTTTTGCCACGTAATTTCCGTCCTGCCAGGCAAGTACCGCACCTTTGCGGCAGGACTGGCGTGTGTCTTGTACCCGGTCTCAGGGTCCACCTTTAGCACCCTGTTCTTTACCTCGATTCCCTTTGGCATCACAAAGTGGTACTGCAGCTTCCTGCAGTCAGAGGAGACCTTGTAGAAAAAGTTGCGCTCCGGCTCCTCCCAGTCATACTGTAACGTTATCTTTTGCCCCTTTTGGTTTGGCTTGAGGGGCCTGTCAAGTTTTACGATAAACTCCTTGTGGTACGGCTTGTTTACGTTAAGCGATATTATCTCAAGTTCCTTTTTCTTGTCGTCTGTTACGACAACGTTCATGTCGGCAAAGTCCCGAGGCGCATCACCGTCAAGATAGTAAAATATCTGGTTCTTGGGCTCTGGCGAGATGTTCTTAATGTCCCATGTCCACCTGTGTCGCACCATCATGGTCTTGGGATCGGTTATCTCAATGCCAAGGTCAATTCCTGAAAAGTAAAACGTATTGCTGTTTTTGAGGTCCTGCTCTGCCGCCTTGCTCTTCTGTACCTTGCCCTTCTTTGGGGTGTTCCTGTTTCCAAACCCGTTGCCATAGATGTTGTATATCAACAGCTGCTCGCCGTGCTTTACCACATAATCCCCCACCGGATGCATCATTGCCTTGTATTCAGGCGAGAGCCTGCGTATATCGTCCGCAATTCTTGACGACGCAAAAATCTGCATGGTGCCACCAATGTCCATCACCCGGCGTGCAGTAATTATGCCAGGACCCCAGAATGTCTTGCTGCCGTTTAGGTCCTCAATTGTATATACAGGTCCCGTGTCTATGCCCACGCGGATAAAGAGCTTCTCCTTTGTCGTACGTAGCTGGTTGTATCTTGATATTGCCTTTTGGATCTCGATTGCAAGACGTAGTGGTTTTTCCGGGCTGTCAGCAAAGCCAATCACCATGCCGTCTCCTGTTGTAAGTATCACTGCAGACCCCGGACTGCTCTGCCGGAACGTCTCAGACTTGCGGATGAGATCAGTCAGTATGAGAATCTTGCGGGCCTGCTCCTTTGTGGATATAGAGGGGTCAGAGCTTCCCACAATATCAGTAAAGAACCAGTGGTACGTGCTTGTCAGGGTGCGCACGTCCTCGATTAGAAACTCGTCATTTTGCAGCAGGCGCGATATGTGCAATATGAAGTCGTTTGGCAAGGCGCGCAGGATGTCGTATGCGTTTGTTGGCATTACGCCAAGCTTTATCTTGTGCCGCTTTAGCTCCTCCAAGAGCCAGTCACGCCCCTTGCCCTTTTCTTCCAGCAGGCCTAGTATCTCGGCAATCTTTTGTATCTTGTTACTGTTCTTTTCCTTTAACAAACACTGTCTTGTGCACTCCGGCTTCTAATAAGGGATAGTACTATAGAACATTCTTCCACAATCAGTAGCTTAGAAACTTGTCCTGTGCATCAATCTCTGTGCATACAGTTGCAACAAGGTTTCCTCCCCCTCCACCCGCTGCAAGAATTTTGTCTTGGTTACTCATGGGATACAATACGTCTCCGGGCTATATTACTCTAGTTTGCACTTGCAGCTAACTATTTTCACTGTAAGCTAAGCTTGCTTGATCTTGTCACTGTATACACAGGATAGCTGAACTTTAGTCCAAGACCATATGACCCAAGCGTGGAAAACTCGTACCCTTTCATCGATTTTACAATCTGGTAGAGGTCTCCCCCTATCACAAAACCATTTGTCGATGCGGCACCGTTAATCTTTGAGCACAGGTTTACGGTCGGGCCAAACAGGTCCTCGCCTGCAGATGTTGATTTTGCAACGATACCATAATCTGCGGATACCCTAAAGTCAGTTCGCGGAAGTAACTTTTCTGACATGATATCGTTTATGGTGCCGTGCGAGTCAAGTATTGCAAGGCTGCACTCCAGCACGTCCAGAAAAGAGTCCTTGTCGGAATCATAGTCAGTTCTTGGGAAATAGTACAAGAGGCTATCGCCTATGTTTTTGATGACCTTTGCCCCAAACTCCCGGACTATGGTAGACATGGAGTCAAGAAACGTACCGTAGTACTCCCCCATCTTTGTACTAGGTATCCGTGCAGTGTTTGCGGTAGAGTTTACAATGTCAACAAACCCTATGCAATAGTTCTTTGACATTCCGGTAAAGACCGTACTTCGTCTGATGTTCTCTCTCACAAGTCTTGCCAGCTCGTCCCTCCGAAGGGCAAGCGACTTGCCTCTATGTACCATCACGGTTATCATATACAGGAAAGCGCTTGATAATGGCAACTTAGCTAAAACCGCAACTTGTTAGCTTGACATACAAACTGTACTGATATTCCAACAAAACAATCTTTAGATTCATGGCATTTGTTAGCCAAGTCGTGAAGAAAGGGTTGGATTCGGCAGCGGCCGACTTTTTAGAGCTTGCAAGCGAGCAGAGGCTTGAGATACTGTCAAGACTGTATGAGCAAAACCAGAAGGTCTCCACGGTGGCAAAAGACATAGAGGCTACTGTACCGGAAGTATTTAGGAACTTTGAGAGGCTTGTCAAGGCAGGCCTGATTTCAAAGGAGCCTGACGGTAGCTATTCAATAAGCACCGCGGGAAGACTGATGTGCAACCAGATATCGCTTGTCAGATTTCTCTCGGAGAACAAGAGATATCTCAAGACGCACGGATTTCCGGACATTTCAGAAAAGTTCCTCCAGAGAATAGTCGCGCTCGAAAGCGGCGAGCAGGTAAAGGGATTTGTCAAAGTGCTTGAAAAGTGGAGGGCCATATACGAGAACGCAGAGACCTACATCTACAACGTCTTGTTTGAGGTGCCATATACGGCAGATTTTATCGAGCCAATTGCAAAAAAGGCAAGCAGGGGAATACGCGTGCGCTCTGTCTTTTCAAGTTCTGCAATCATTCCATCCGACAGAAAACAGGTCTTTGAAAAACACGGCTTTAGAAAACTAATCGAGGAAGGAAGGGTGGAGCGCAGGATGAAGGAGGATGTGAGAACTGTTGTAATACTAAACGAGAAGGAGGCATGCGTCATGTTTCCAGCATCGGATGGAAGCCCCGACATGAGCGAGGGCTTTTACTCAAAGAACCCAAGATTCCACGAGTGGTGCCTTGACTATTTCATGTACTGCTGGGAGAGATCAGGACCGTTTTCCGAAAGCAAGCTGAAGAATGCATGACACATCATGCTTTGTTCTGGAACCATGGCAAGACAGTTGAATTATTTACCGATTGGTTAGTTTTGGGATGAGTTTGATATAAAACGTCCTAGTTTTTTCACTCCGATTAATACAATACAATGCCATACGTTGCATTGCATTTTGTCAAATATCTTTATAACATGAAATTAAGACATTAGGAGCAACCGGGGAGAATCGCTGTATGGAAGACATATCAGAAAAAATCGGAGTATTTTCATGGACGAGATAATCTCAGAACCTTTTAGGTTTGTAGACACGCTTGAGAAAAGGCAGCACATTGCGCTGTTTTACGAGGATCTCGAGTATGCAAGGCTGATAGAGTTTCGGTTTTTGAGGCACGGCCTTGAGCTAGGCGAGCAGTGCGTCTATGCCACAGAGCAGGACTCTGGGTCCATCATTCTCAAGATGCTGGCATATGGCATCCCAATGAGATATTTCCAGGACTGCAGCATGAAGGTTTACCAGATTCACCGCGCCTGCGGCGGACCCAAGGAGATAATGGAGAACTGCAAAAAGGATATCGGAATGATCCTCGCTGACCTCAGGCCGCCATTTAGGATGGTCTCAAGAATCGTACACGATGTAAGTACGATGGACGGTATGTCAGTTGAACTTGAGCTTGAACACTCTGCGCACCAGTCCTTTGACGGATTTGGAGGTTCCCTCATCTGCCCGTATGACATATCAAAGATGGAACCCAGCAGGAAAAAGAGGTGGCTTGAGGAACTGCGGGCAAACCATCACTCGGTAATTTATGCACCAAGGTTTGGAGAAGGACACGTTGAAATGTTACAAGATTTTGAAAAATAAAATCTGTAGCTTGATGACAAAATGAGACCAAGTTCCAGTTTCATAAAATGCAGTACAGAAAAGAATCCTCTAAATACAAATACGACCTGAGATGACAAGTGGTAGGAAAAAGGGTCAAGAAGACAACGAGCTTCAGGCTTGATCCCCAAATCATAGAAAGATTATCCGAGGCGGCAAGGGAGGACAAGATAACGCTCAACGCACTCGTGGACCAGATCTTTGACAATTACGTTCACTGGGACAGGAGGTCAGCTATGTCAGGCTGGATTTTGGTAAAAAAGGATGCCATGAAACTACTCATCGACAGCCTCAGTGAAAATACATTGAAAAGGCTTGCAGCAAGGTCCGCAAAGACAGTGATGAGGGACACCCTGCTTTCAATCTCAGGCAAGATAGACCTCGAGTCTTGGCTGCTAGTTACAAAGCACAGGTCGGTAAAATCAAACTTTGCCTATCAAGAGTCACGCAGTGCAGATGGGATCAAGATAATCATTACGCATGGCCTGGGGCCAAAGTGGTCGCTCTTCCACAAGATATACTATATGCAGATGCTAAGGGATCTTGGAAGAAAGACAAGTGTGGACAGTACAGCCAACTCGCTTGTCATAGAGATAAAGAGCAGATAAATTAGAAAGATTCTAGAATGATGCATATTTTAGCAACTCCATGAATGTACTTTTGCTCTCCCAGTTCTTCTCAACCACAAGGGGGGGAGGCGAATACATCTTCAGCCTGATTGCAAGAGGCCTGGCAGAAGATAACAACAAGGTATTTGTAATAACAAACAAGATTGCAAGCGAGGACTATCAAGAACACAGGAACATCAAGATAATCTTTGTACCGCCAGTATTACAATACAGGGGAGGACTCCCGCCCGGGTTTTCAGACAACATCAGATATTCAATCAATGCAGTAAGAAGAGGCCTGAAGATAATAAAAAATGAAAAAATAGACATCATACACTCCAACAACTTTGCACCGGCCCTTTCAGGTTCCATACTGTCAAGTCTTACGTCAAAGCCGCATGTTACAACAGTCCACGACATATTTTCTCTCTGCGGAAAAAACTATTGGAAAAAGTGGGGGCAGCAGAGCGACGTATCTAGGATAAACGTTGCCTTGGCGCCATTCTTTGAAAAGATGATGATAAAACTGCGATACGACTGCATCCATACCGTAAGCGAGGCAACAAAGGAAGACCTGCTAAAGTTTGGCGCAAAAAAGCCAATACATGTAATCCACAATTCAATTGAGCCGGGTACTGCACATAACACAAAACCAGATCCGCTGCAGTTTGTGTACATCGGAAGACTGGTCTTTTACAAGAACCTCGAGGTTGCAATCAAGGCAGTGGATATTGCAAGAAAGACAGAACCCGGAATCAGGTTTGTAATAATCGGCAGCGGCCCGCACAGAAGGACGCTTGAAGATACGGTCAGAGAGCTTGGACTGGAACAGAACATAGAGTTCAGAGGATACGTCAGTGCAGAGGAGAAGTCAAGAACCATTGCAGAATCAGGCGCGTTGGTTTTTCCGAGCTTGTGCGAGGGCTTTGGGCTTGTGATACTAGAGGCGTTTTACCAATCAAGGCCAGTTCTTGTCTCCAATATCAGGCCCATGTCAGACATTGTATCACATCAAGAGAGCGGGTTTGTCATAGATCCACGTGATGAGAACCAGTGGGCAGAGCATTTTCTTCAGATAATCAAAAATCCACAGCAGGCATCCAAGATGGGAGAGAACGGAAACAAGACACTTGTAACAACATATAGTCAAGATTTGATGTATCAGAAAATTATCAATATGTACGAACAGGTAGTCAAACAAGATAGTTGAAGATTAAAAACGGAAAAATTTTTGGAAATTAACGGATGATGAGCTAAAAACAGGTTCTGTTGGGTTATCGAGGGATGACAACCAACTTGCTTCCATCTACTCGAAGGATTAACGGCAGGGGGAACACGGAATACGTATTCATCGCTTCATCTGAAAGCCCTCTAGGATGCCAAAACCTACTGCACCCCTTGTGAGCAATATTCATGGATGCTACGACATCCCTGTCCATTGATTTCTTACAATTACTGCACAATAATTTTCGTCTGTTATGCCTGCCTCTTTTTCTGCATGGTTATCATTTGCGACAAGAAGGCACTTTCTGTGTTTTGCTACTGCAATACATTCCAAGTCAGTACCGCTCAGTTTCCTGTTCTTGATCTCCTTAACAACTCTTTTTTCTGCAATTTCCAAATTCATCTTAGAAAAACGCCTGTCAAGATTCATCTTCTGACAAGCACTATCATTTGATTATAGTGGTAATATTTTACCATCGACCTTGACTGCATTCATTGAGTTAGCTTGGTCTTGGCTCTGGCCAGTATCCGTTCTGCCCACAGTATAGAATTTTTGGCATCATCAACACCCATCAGATCAGGCTGGTATTCCGAGGCATTCTTCTTGTCTATCAGGTTTGTAAACTGTTTTCTTATATCGTCATATTCCCTAGGAGAAAGTATTCCCTGAACAAGGAATAGCACCTCGTTATGGTCGTCTGACCCACGCTTGCCTTTGAATGAACAAGTTAGCGCATCAAGTGCACTAATTCCGCAGTGGACTGCGTTTGCTACCGCACTGTTGTACAAGTTATTTTCAAGCGAGGCATTGGCTGTTCTGAGGAACTCCTCGGCTTTTATAACATAGTTTGGCGCTTTTGACGGATCCGCAGATCTTACCATCTAGAAGCGCCTATCTTTCTACCGCATATTAGAATATGATCATCAATGATTGACTGTATCAAAGATCCCTTTTGTTTAGCTTTGAATTCTTTTTGGGTAAATATTAGCGGAGAGAGGCTTCCGTTAAATTCCAAAAACACTTGTTGGCTTGCCTTAGATATACGGTCAATTACATGGTCGCGATAGTCTGAGACCACCAAGAGATCAATGTCGCTATCAATTTTTTCGTGTCCCGTTGCAACACTGCCAAAAATTACTGCAGAGATAACTTTGGATGTATCAAGATGCTGCCTTAGGAGATTGACTAGTTCAAGAACGGTCCTTTTTTCTGCCATTATAACTGGTTCCACCAATTTGTTCAGAATGTAGCTTTCTTCGTTAAGTTCTAATTGATATGCATTTCCCACCGGCTGGATCTTTATTATCCCCAGTTTTTCAAGATGATGAACGGTAAGTGCAGTCTCGTTAACAGATATCTTTGCCTGTTTTGCAAGTCCCCTAACAGTAAAGATCTTTCCCTTGTAATTTATCATGGTGCGAAGAAGGACAATGGATATCTTGTTTCCAAGTGTCTCCTCCAGATATCTGTGCAACAGCATAATGTACTATGCTTAAGACGATTGTCCTATATTTAAGATATATGTCATATATTTAGGACATGGCCGAATATTCCCGATGCGACCAAGTCAGACAACATCCATCCTGCCTAGGAGAACACCCGATATGAAAGGTTGATGATAGTATGGGACAGTTTTCAGATATCAACACAATACAAAACACAAGATCTGCATCTTGGCAGAGTTATCGAGCCACAATTTCAATAAAAGGTAGGTAATGCTGTTATAGTCAAAAGACATCCTTTTCAAGTATTGAAAAAAGACGCAGGTTTCATAGTAAAGACAGCTCTTGTATTTTGCGCACTATCGGCGGCATTCTCTTTTGCGGGAACCCTCCTTCCAGAAAGGGGGCCGCTAGGGAACCCAGCTGGCGGCCTGAACCTGCACGAGATTGGAGGGCACCTGCTTTGGGGCCTGGTTGCAGGTGCAGTGTTTCTTGGTGCAAGATATGTCATCATCACAGGCCTATTTGCGGTACTGATTGATTCTGACCATCTCATAGCATTGCTCCATGTCGACGCACTCTCAAGAATGTCTCACTCGATTCTGTTTGGTGCGATTGCAGCTGCTGTTCTGATGTTAGCCTTTGGCAAAAGGGATGCAAGGCTTGGCGCAGCGGCCTTTGCAGGCGTATTATCACACCTCTCCTTTGACACGTTTGCTGGAGATGACGGCAAGTTCCCATTGTTTGTCCCGTTCTACAACCACCAGATTATCTTCCCAAACATTGACTGGATCTATTTCCAAGTTGCGGCAGTTATGGTCGCAGGCATTGTAACCATGCTTGCAACAAGAAAAAGAAAGATTGAGACAAGCATCTGAATACATCTCATACCATAGAAAAACAGAAGGGTGTGAATACGAGTGCTTCTACAGGTTTGGTTTTTTGGCATCTTTGCTCAAATTACATGCATTACGCATTTTTAATAAAAAACTCGGCACGTGAAGTGGTTTGATAGGAAAATTGCTAGTATTTGGCATCATAGCCACAGTAGTGATGGTTGTTGCATTCAATTTTACAAATGGCAGTTCACATCTTCCCGCACTTGAAACAGTCAAGGCTCACATGGATTCTGCCGTAGATCATGCACAAGGAAACAGTACAGGCTCCGTCGGATATGGAGGCATCCTTTCAAATTCTGGTACCATCAATGCTGGCAAGGGGCCGGGCAGTGCTGGCAGCGAGGTCTCAGACCAGACTAGGGAAACAGCCAAGGCTCCACAGGATGTCATCAAGCAGACCTATACCGGCCAAGTCTTCCAGGATGCAAATGGCACTTGCCAAGTCTCGGTTCCAGGCATGGAAGAAACGATTAACGGCCAGACAGAGCTAACCCATATAATCCAGGTACCAGACTGCAATCTGCCTGTAAACAAGCCCGTACAGGTAACTACAACCACTCCGAAACAAAACTCCATCCACTTGCCTGATCAGGGAAACGCAATTCAGGTTGTTCCGTATGCGAATTCAAATAATGATGGCGGTGCAAACACGCCTGCAAACCCAAATAGCAGCCAGACCGGTTCCAGCAATCAAAGTTCAAGCCCTCCTGCACCCCCTTACTTTCAAACCGTACAGCTTGATGCAATAAACCAAGGTACGGATGCCCTGCTTTCATATGATGATACGACTGGGCAGACAATACAGGTTACAGTGACTATGAAAAACAGTGACAAGATCCTGTTTTCTGGCACCTTCCACTCGTCACAATTTCATACCGAGGTAAATGATATTCCAAATACGCCGCACATAATAGAGATGACAATTCAAAATGCGATATATGGAACACTGCATGCTTCGGTTTATGTTCCATCCAGCATTCAAAATTCAACGATATCTGGAATATTTACAAGCTAGCTTGTCCGTTCATTCAAAGATGAATTTCTTGCAGGTTGATACGTATACCAAATAGAAGTTTTTCTCATGGCACCAGCTGAGACATGCCATACGACTGGACTGAAAATTTATGTTAATTGTTGCACAAGGTCCTTTGGGTTCTTGTTGAACTTGGTTACGATATATTGCACCTTGTCGTCTCCTTCCGGCATTGGATTTGCACACCTGCCGCATTTTGGAAGTGTAACCACTGCGTCGTAGTCAATCTCACCTATGAACCTGTCGCATTTGGAACAACGAATTGATTTTTTGTCATAGATGTTCATTATACAGAACAATACGCCTCCATTGCTATTAAGTGGGATCGCTGCTTTTCTGAAAAACAGGCAAGACTAAAGACCAGTTATTGCAATACCAGAGCAATGAGAAAGGTCGCTGCAAAAACACCAAAAAAGAGCAGGCCCGGCGTAAAGAACAGCAGTACCGCAGACGGTCCAAAAAATACTGTAAAAAGGCATACACAGAAGAAAGGCCGTAAAAGTACGGACCCTGACGCGCTTGCGCTTTCAAAAAACGACATTTTAGAGTTCTGCGACAGGGTTCTAAAAAAGTGGCAGCAGGACCCTGCAAAAAATGCAAGAAACATGCCTGCAATGCTTGCAGTAAGGACAAGCGTCTTTTTCTCCGACGAGCAGTCCCTCAGGGCAATCTGGTCCGAGATAATATCATGGGTATACCAGCTGCTGTACCAGAACGCACAGGCGCAGGCAAGGCAGGAAGGCCAAGAGTGGGCAGAGGTATTTTCAAACATAAAAAACAACGGTTAGACCTGTCACAAGCCTAAACAAGACTCGTCATCAAAAGTCGCTGGTTTTCAGCACCTTGACATACTTTCTGCCAGCCCTTTCAAGTTTCCTGTCATCGGTTACAAGTACAAGATCAAGATGTTCCGCAACTGCAAGGTATGACGCGTCATAAGCCGTCAGCCCTTCCCTCACGGCAAGCTCCTGCACATGTTTTTCCAATCCTCCTATACTGACTACCTTCATGCGCTGCATCAAAAGCAGTACAGAGTCAAGCAGGACAGAGGACTGTTCCTGCGTGATTTTTTTTTCTCGATATACAAGCTTCCACATGACATTTGATACCTCATAAATGGTCAGATCCAAGACGTGATGCCCGTCCAGCATCCTTATTGATTGCGAGCCCCCTATTCTTACTACATTAATCAGGGAGCTTGCGTCATAGAGTCTATTTTTCATCCCTTGATGATCTTACTGCTTTTACAATATCATTACTGCTGACGTTTTTCCGCAATACTCGGCCTATCCTGTCAAGGTTTTTTGAGAGGCTTTCTTCTTCAATCCTCCGTACCTCGTCTTCTATGGCTTTTCTTACAATTTTGCTTATCTTTAGGTTGTGTGTCCTTGCCTTTTTTCTCAGCTCTTCCGGTATCTTGGAAGAAACCACTACGGCCATAGTATTACGTTAATGGTAATACCATATAAGTATTATTTGAATTGCTGGGAAACGGAGCCTTGTAGAAATCGCCAATTTTGGCAAGATTGCAGATTGGATTCTACGGACGATGTTTGGCTACCACCATAAAGTGACGCCGCCGCCCAGAACACGAGCTCATGTACAGGCGGATAGCGTACAGATATGGCCGAACAGCGATTTCTTTTAATTTTTAGCATTTTTTGCATGGCTTACAAACGGATCAAACTCCTTGTATTCTGCATTGTTCGCCAGTCGACTTATCAGATCGCTTATCTTGAAAGAACCGCGTCTTGCCTTGCCCCTATCGCGCTGCATCTTCGCTTCCGTCATGCGCAAGAGAGCCATTTCCTTGTGTTTCTGGTCTTCCGCCATTATTGGCACCCACCATTCCTTCCCCAATCCCTCTCCAATGGCCTCGGGCGGGACCGTCAGCATATAGCTTGTCCCATACCCTCCCCTACCATGCGAGGCGGTTTGAGACATGACAAGCCCGCCATTTTTTAGTTCAGTAAGGAGTTCAGAGATTCGCCGGCTTCCAAGCGGCTTCATATTTTTAACAAGAGACTTGTATTCCGCGTAGATTGCAGAAGTCTTGTGCCAGTCTTTGTCCAGTGTGTATACGAGTTTTGCAAGTGCAAGGCAGACAACCCTGAAATGATACGAGGCTTCAGATACGATTAACCTGACCCGGTCATTTTGCAACCTGTCCCGGGCAAGGTCGGCATGTTTTATTTGCAGCACCTCGTTGTTTGCGCCTGCAATCTCGCCGGCCACCCTCAGAAGATCGATGGCCCTTCTGGCATCGCCATGCTCGGCAGACGAGACTGCCGCGCAGTATTCCAGCACCTCAGAGGACACGGGGCTGGCAAACGCATCACGAGCCCTCTCCTTCAATATGTCAAATATCCTGTTCTCCGCATACGGCTCGAAAAAAATCTCAGTCGAGCCGATTCGCGACCGCACGCGATCGTCGAGTTCATAGTCAGCAAGGCCATTGTTTAAGACTCCAATTATACAAAGGAACAATCCCTTTCCGCGCAAGTCTTCCCCGAGGGTCACCAGCCTGTAAAGAAAGTCAGACGGCCTACCCCTTGTATCGTAAAACAGCACGTCCAGTTCGTCAAGTACAAGAACGAAACAGGTTTTTTGTTTCTGCATCAGTACAGCCTCAATTGCATCTCCAATTGCCTCGATTGCATCGTTTGTTCCTTGGGAGTTTCTTATGTTTGGACGCCCCAATTCGGAGAGCATCACATTTGTTGCCCCAAAGACCGTCCTGCTCTTCCTCAGGTTGACAGACACTGACAGGATCCCGTCCAGGTTGCCGCATACGTGCTTTATGACAACGGATTTTCCAGAGCCGCTTCTCCCGTGTACGGTAATAAAGGGCACCATGAATCCCTGCTTGTACTGTCCCAGGCATCTTACGAGGGATTCGATCTGCTTTTCTCGGCCGATGATTTTTGTTTGAAGTGAAAGCGGATCAAGCGCGCCTTTATTTTTGAAAATTGAATTTTCCCTTTCAATCTGTGAAAGTGTGTTTTTGATTTTATCATCCATGGTCTTATTGCTGCATCGTTGGAGAAAAAAATTACGGACAACACAATAAGACCATTGTGACAATAAAGCTGGCGATCACAAAAAAATTCATCCCATACGGATCAGAAAACAGATCGCATGCCAGTCCCGGTTTTCATGGATCCATCTTTGACCTGAGGAACGTATTCCTCAGGTGTTTTACAAAACACTTGATTTTGGCAGGCGATCATGCTTGGATCCATGCTGCCATACCAGAACTCTGCTACATGCATGTGTCTCAGGTGCAAAACCTGGTTTTGAACTCTGGTTTTTCCATTCGAGAGGTACAGGAAGCCAGAACACCTGGCATTTCAGTCTTGCATCAATCAGGTTCCACTTGAAGCGCATGTAACTTTAAACCCGGCGTGTGTGAGGATTGCAGGGCTCAAATTGCCGTTTCGCTTTTAAACCCAAAGATTCAATGAGATTCGTTTGGCAGACAAAAAGAAGAGTCCCGATCAGGAACGAAAAAAGGAAGAAGGGCCAAGGCCTGCAAGGACTTTTTCAATCAGGCTGCATCTTCTTTCCTGGGCAGTATTCATACCTACACTGGTAACAGTCCTCATCAGTCTGGTTGCAGTGGTATTCCCGGCCCTCATAGCAAGGACAACAAGCCCGTTCCAGTCAGATGTCTTTTCCCCCAATGTAGTCAACCCGTTCCAGCCAGGAGTCCTGGCGGCACCGCTGATCATTGTAAACATAATCATGCTTTTTATCGGAATCGCATATTTCAAGAGATCAAAGTGCCAGACAAAGATAAGAAAGGTTGCAACGTTCGAGGCAACGAAAAAGCAGGCATTAATTGGAGTTGTAATAATACTTGCAGTCTTTGCAGCAGTCACTGCAGGAACGCTTGCAAAGGAGGAGACATGGGCAGACTATACCAATGTAAAGCACAGGGTTGAGACATGGAACATCTCCCAGTTTGGCAAGAGCTTTGAGCCGCATTTTCGCTACCTGTTGCTTTCAACATCGCTTGGGCTTGGCAACATCAGGGCAGTCCCGTTTGTTGCAAGCGGCGCCCTTCTTTTGCTCACATATTTTTTCACAAAAAACATCACGGGAAGAAGGATTGCAGGACTCGTTTCCATGGCGCTGCTTCTGCAAAGCGACATCTTTGTCTCGTACAGCACCACTGCAAGCTATGACAATTTCTGGATACTGCTGTATCTTTTTGCGCTGTATCTCATACAAAAGTTCTGGCCGCCGTCCCCCGCGCCGTATCTTCTCTCAATATTTTCAAAGGCACTCACCATAGCGTTTCTCCCAATGACGTTTTATTTCATAGCAAGATCAAACATTCCAAAAAAATCCAAGGTGTATTCCCTTGCCTCGTATGGCATCATTGCTGTTGCAATTGCGGCAGGTGCAGCCGCATACAACACAGGTCTTGCAGGAAAACCCTCGCCGTTTGACTCCTCAGAGTTCTGGCAGGGATTTGCAGCAATGGCCATGCAGATGAGGTTTGACTATGTCGTAGTGCTCTTTTTGCTTCCTCTGACGGTAATGCTGTTTTTCGCATCAAGAAGAGGCATACTGCACGCAGATACGATGATGATATTCATACTTGCCATACTCTTGATCTCGCCGTTTCTGACAGGCTTTACCACCCAGACAAACCAGCCCTACAGGTTCGTCTCCCTGTCACTCTTTTTTGCAATAGGCGCGGGCATACTGCTGTCAAACAAGACTAGGATGCAGTCCGAACTATCGTCCAGTACGTAGTCACCCTGTCTCCCTTTTCCACGGGGTATCCGTCATGCTCTGCAAATACAAGTGTCTTTGGGCCATCTGGCGTGTTAAGCGATATCAGATTCTCCGATATTATGCTGGCATACGGATGAACAACAGTCTCGTTTGCCTTGAGTATCTCGATTTCCTGTCCCCCCGCGCTTGCAACAGTTCTTGTGAACTGCCCGATGTTTTGATTTACCAGGGCGTTGAACTGTACGGTATCAAGTATGGTGGCCCTTGACGTCTCAAGATACGCAACCAGGTTTCCGGAGGAATCATACACCACTACTTGCGCATATATCCCAAGTACAGACTGTGAAGGGCCAGCAGTCTGCGCAAATGAGAGCCCCGCCGTTGACACTAGGACCAGCACTGCAGCCAAGGACAGAAACAAGAGACGCATGTTTTTTCAAGATGAAATTTGTACTAATAAGCTTCTCGGCCCGTCTAAAACAACGATTTTTCGACAAATAAAATTAAGGCTACAACATGCCAATGAATTCTTCAACAGTCAATCATATCCAGCTTTAGATAATGCTTTGATGACTTGGACGGCTGAAACTGGCGGAATTTTAGGCACTTGCTTCGGCCAATTCTTCTTCCATCTTAGGTAGTGGCTCGTTATGTTTTTTGAGGCTTTGCAGATATCCATGTACTGCATCTTTTATGTTTGTCAAGGCCTCTTCCCGTGTTCTTCCCTGCGGGATATAATCCTGATAGGAACGGGCATTTTGCCACATATGCACCGTCTTGGTCCTGCCGTATCAAGATGCGATATTTCATCACTACTTTTTGGTTTTTTATTTACTTGAACGTTGATTCCAGCGTTTCAATCAGATAGCACCTAACATTATTAAAGGAATCAGATAAAGTTCCAGCGAAGCCCGGTAGTGTAGCGGTCAAGCATAGGGGCCTTTGGAGCCCTTGACCCCAGTTCGAATCTGGGCCGGGCTACTGGTTCTTATCAAGTATACTACCAAGTCCTGGTTTGCAATGCGAGTCGCTGGAAAAAACAATCAAGATCAACTATTCAGATTTGCATGTCATACATAGTTCATGTGCTGCATTGACATGTGAGGCATGAAATGGGGCAGGACGGCAATCCCAACAAGCACCGGCACGACAAACAGGAGCACAGGTATTGCAGCAAGCAGTATTCCAAGTAAAAGGCAGCTTCTGGCCTTTTTCGGGTCGTCGTCTCGGATGACAAAGTAGGCAACTATTCCTCCCAGTACGTTAAACGCAACTGGCAGCAAGAACCACAGGCTGCTTCTTCTTCGAATCTGCATTCCAGGGTACAATACGCAATTTTTACATTTAAACGGTTCTGGCTGTCAGAGATGCATCTTTTCAAGCGCCTGCTCAAGCGACTTGTGTACTATATAAAACGGCACGCTGTCGCTTACATGCTGTGCTCCCGCATACGGATTGCAGCTTTCCCGCATGGTAGACCCGATGTTCTGATGGTATGTTGCCAGGGCTTCTGTAAAGCAGCTCCAGTTTGTCATGGCCGGAGCAAAAACGTCCCCGCCAGTGCCTCCGCTTCCCACCGCATATCCCACACCGCCAAATGATATGCTAGACGGTATGTCTACCGGGGTCGTGTCGGTATAAAGTGTCAGTGTATTTCCCGATATCGTATAGTGGGCGGTCTTGTCCACCCAGTCATAATTGCTGTTTACTGCCCGCTGGAACTGGATTACATGGTCACATCCAGCGTTTGACCTGTCGGTCAGTTCCTGAACCAACCCGATATATTTTGTGGTTTCATTGTGCTGTGCAAGAACCTTTGTTGTCATGTTGACAATGTGTACTGGTACCGACTGATCAATTGGCTGCAGCACACAGACTGTTTGCTGTGCGGCATTTGCAAAAATTTCTGGCACATACATACCTGTACCGGATAGCATTACAGTTGTCATGGCTGCAAGCATGGCAAAGTTCCATCTGCCTGCACCCTCAAACAACCTGTGAAACCTCCACAAGTTTTAGGTTGTTCTTTGACACATAGAAATCAACAATTACATCAAGCTCGTTTGATACAGTCCTCTTTTCAAGGTCTGACAGCTGTCGAAGTTTTTTGAATACGGCCTCCTTTAGCGTGGCAGTTGTGAATCCCTTGGCTTTCTTACCCATACAGTAAAGTTACTGTATGCCCAAATATAAAAATCTACAGTAATCTTACTGTATATTTATTCAAAGTAACCTTAAATGAAGACATACGGTAAAGTTACCGTATGGCAAGAAAGGACTGGGTCAGTGCAAACATTCCTCTAGGCCTAGCAGAAAGGCTCGATGAGTTCCTCAAAACACATGACTCTTACAAGATGGGCTATACAAACAGAAACCAGATAATTGTGGACATAGTAAAGGACTTTTTGTCCAAGTGGGAGACAAGGAGCGAGAGACGCCCCAAGTCCAAAAATTAATGGTTTTAGATGTAGTTCAATTTTTGAATCCACTAGATCTCAAGCCTTGAGAGCAGTTTTGTCGCTATGCTAAAGAGCACGACTGCTGCCGCAACCAGCGCCGCCATCTCATAGCCCACGGTATCAGTAAAGTTTCCAAATATGCCTGCTCGCACCACATCCACTAGATATGTCAGCGGGTTGAGATAGAATGCAGTTGCAAGTATTGGCGGGGCACCCTGTGCTGGATAAAATGCCGTGCTTACAAACGCAAAAAACAAAAATACGGTGTTTATTATGACGTTGAACCCCTCGCTTGACTTTAGCCTGGTTGATATGATTGACGCGATAGAGCCAAAAAGAATCGCTCCCGTGATTGATGCAAACACGACAAGCGGCACAGTAAAGACGTTGAACGCAACGGACTTGAAAAACAAAGGATACCCAATTGCAGTTATCAGTCCTGCAGAGAAAAGCCCGATGATTCCAATAGTATACACGTTTGAGAGTATGTATTGCGCCCGGGTAAACGGCCCCACAAGAATCTGCTCAAACATTCCGTGTCTTCTGTCATTCCATATGATGATTCCCGAGATCAGCGTGCTGTTCATTATGTTAAACCCAATCATCCCGGAAGCGATGAACGCTGGATAGTCCAGGTTTTTCGAGCCAAACGGGACATTGTGAATCAGTGCAGTGTATGCAAACCCGGCAACAAAGATGTAGATTACAGGAAATATCACCTGCCATATCACAAAGCCCATGTTGAGCGAGATGGTAAGGTTCCTGTTTACCAGGCGGAATATCGGATGCATTAGGGCTCTCCCGAGATACCGGTGTCGGAGTTTTTGACCACTGTCAGAAATATTTCCTCAAGGCTTGTTGGAACAACGCTTAGGTCTTCCACCGCTATGTTGTTAGAGTTTAGCACCTGCAGTATCTTTACCAGAACCTGCTCCGAGTCAGCAGAGTGTATGACAATTACTGTTCCCTCATCGTGGGATATCTTGTAGCTTCCAACCCCCTGCAACATATCAGAAATGTTTTGCACGCTTCCCACCCGAATTTTTATTGTCTTTTCCCGCCCAAACTTGTTTTTGAGCTCGTCAGGAGAGTCAACAGCTATTATCTTTCCGCGGTTTATGATTGCAATCTCATCGCAGAGGTACTCGGCCTCTTCAAGTATGTGAGTTGTAAAAAATATCGTAAGCCCGTCCCGCACCTTTCCCCTGATGTAGTCAAGCAGCCCCCTTCGCGCAGATGGATCAAGTCCCACCGTGGGCTCGTCAAGAAAGAGCAGGTCCATGTCATGCATAAACTCGCGTGCAACTTGGACGCGCCTCCTTTGCCCAATCGAGATGTCATCGTTTTTCTTCTTTCGTATGTCCTGCAGGTCAAACGCTGAAAGCAGTTCTTCCACCCTCCTGCGTCTTGTTCCGGAATCAACATCCCACATCATGCCATATTTTTCAAGCGATTTTTCAACTGTAAGCGTGGGCTCGTAGCTTGGCTGCTGCAGCACCACCCCGATCCTCTTTCTGGCTGCAAGTGGATCTTTTGACGCGTCGATTCCAAGTATGTTTACCGTGCCGCCGCTTGAGGGAATAAGGGTGGTCAGAAGTTTTATCGTGGTCGTCTTGCCAGCACCGTTTGGGCCCAAAAATCCAAATATCTTCCCAGACTCGACAGAAAGATCGATTGAATCAACTGCGGCAACATTTCCATATGATTTTGAGAGAGATCTGGCCTCTATACACAGCATTTACGAATGGTTTTCCTCTCCCACTAATCTATCTACTGGAATTTTGCGAAATGTTGCAGATCACTGGTTGATCGCAGATATTTAATAATTTTTATTAACATACAGATTCTAACTGTTTTTGATTTGTCCGAATTTGATTCATTGATGAATAAACTGCTTGAGCTAAAACCCGAACTGGCAAGAAAGGATATCGAGGAGATGATCCAAAAAAAGAAGGAAAAGATCGGTGCAGGGTACCTCACGGACCAGGGAGCACTCTTTCTTATTGCGTCAGACCTCGGGGTGTCGCTAAGCGAGCCGCTCAAGGTGGAGATGAGCCTAAAGGACATCTATGTTGGCGCAAAGGAGATTACGCTTGAGACACGCGTGATGAACGTCTATCCTGCAAGACAGTTCTCAAGAAAGGACGGCTCGCAGTTTATGCTGCGCAACATGACAGTGTACGACGGAGACCAGAGGGCAAAGGTAAAGCTCTGGGACGAAAAGGCAAACCTGCCGGGCATTGAAAATCTGAGGCCCGGCGATCTGGTGAAGATAATCAAGGCTTATGTAAAATCAGACCTGAAGGGAAACCCGATAATCAACGTCGGCTCCGGTTCCAGCGTAGAGCCAAACAACATTGAGAGCAAGATACCAAGCCTTGACGCCATCACAGATGATGTATCAAGCGTAAAGGAAAACCAGCAGAATCTGGTCGTATCAGGAATACTTGACGGAAGCATTCGCACTACAGAGTTTACAAATTTCAAGGGAGAGCAGGGCAGGGCACTGCAGCTAAGGCTCAGGGGCAGCGACGGTACCATAATTCGGGCCGTGATCTGGAACAAGGACGAAGGTTCCATTCCAAAGGTCGTAAATTCCGGTGCCAAGGCAAGGCTGATTGGGGTCAACACAAAGACAGGCCAGATGGGCCTTGAGCTACATGGCGACGAGGGCACGGTGCTTGAGGTGGAGGGCGGAAAAGAGATTGCGCCAGTTGTTGCAAGGATCCTGTCTGCCACAAAGACAGATTACGGAAGCAGGCTGCTTGTAGGAGTGCTAGAAGACAGGAAAATTGTAAACATTGCAGACGCATCTTCTGCCACATCAGACCTCAAGCCGGGCGATGTCATTGAATTTTTACCGTCAAAGATGTACGGAAACTCTATCACAATAGAGCAAGACTCGCACGTGCAAAAAACTGACAGCCAAAACATTCCGACGCTTGCAGAGACGAGGACAAAGATACGCGATGTCAAGCCGTCAGACGGAAGCTACTGCATAGAGGCCATAATTCTCAAGTCCCCACAAAAGCGCGAGATCCAGACAAAGACAGGCGAGGCAGTCTCCCTCTCGGAGGCATTTGTCGAAGATGACACGGGGCAGATCTGGCTCAAGGGCTGGCGCGCACAGGCAAGGCTGCTTGAGCAGTTCACCCAGGGCGAGATAATCAGCGTTACAGGAGTCACTGCAAAGCCTGGGCTTGAGGGAAGGACAGAGGCGTTCCTTACCGCATATTCCGTTGTAACAAAAAAGAACTAGTCCCAGAACCCACGCGTTGTAACATACTGCCTTTCTGCCTCATATATCTGGCGGTACATCTCTTCTTCTCCCACCATGTTTCGCAGTATCCTAGCACCAGTGTCTGCCCCCACGCCGTATCCGGACAGAACGACAAGTGCTATTGTGCCAAAGTTTTCCAAAAGCGAGGACACCTTCCATGCACGGTTAAACTTGTGGTTCTCTTCTGCGGTAATTTTTTTTCCCGCAATTTTTTTCTGCACTATCTTGGATAAATCATAGTCAGAGTAGAACGTGGCAGAGACCTGCCTTGACTTGCAGTGCGGACACGCAAGCGTGTTTTTCACCTCGTGTGTCTCCACCACCTTTTCCCACCTGCCGCAGCGCATGCACACAAGCCTGTGTTTTGTCTTTACCAGTCGCGCCTTTACCAGATCAAGCACTCCCTTGTCAAGGTTTGCTGGAGAGGAATAATATTTTGTAGTGTGGTCAAGTATGGGCTCTGCAAGCCTTGAAAAGCCGTCAACCTCAAACCACCGTATCGATACAGTTCCATCCCTGATCTTCCCAAGCATCTCAGCCGCCCCCTCAAGGTCATACTTGTCATGAAATAGCTCGCGGAGCGCCTCCCGTGCAAGTGCCGTGCTTGAATACCTATCGTAGAGAAACCTTGCAGATTTTCTGTCGTATACTGCCTCCCTGCCCACAATCCCAAATTTTTTTGCAACGCACCAAGTTCTCCAGTTGACATTGTGTGTCCCGGAAAGGGACACCCTTACGATTGACTCCAAGTCGTACTGGTCCTTTAACACTGATACCACCGAATCCTCGCCCACCCTCCCGTTTGACGATATCATGATGCGATATGCATCAGACCTAGAATCAACAAGGTATCCGTTCTTTGCAGAAAGCATAGCAGAAAGCAGTGTCGAAAGCGTGGCGTTAATTCTTGTTCCAAAACACGCGTGCAGTACGAGATTGTTCCTTGCACGCTGCGATTCCACAACAATTGTCTTCTCGTCTGGAATCACGTTTACCTTTAGATTTTCAATTATCTTGTTTGAGAGCAATTGGCGCTTTGTCTTTGTGCGAAACAGCCCGACCTTTCTTGCAGTTGTAAAGTCAACAGGTATGTTCTCCCCCTCCCAGTACGGCACGTTGATTCCGGCAGACTGGACAGGTTCCACATTTATCTTGAGCGAGCTGTCATCCACGTTGAGGATTCTCCACTGCAATCCACGCAGTACAAAGACATTTCCCTGGTCTCCATGGTCCCCCACAAACCTCTGGTCCAGACTTCCGATTATCTTCTTGGATGCAGTGTCAAACACCTTGAATTTTAAAATGTCGGGAATTGTGGAGAGGTTTTCAAAATAGTACCTAAACGAGCGGCCCCTCTTCTTGAATGTCATCTCTTCCTTGTCAAAGAAAACAATAGAGACGTTGTGCAGTATCTCAAGCACTCCAAAGAGATCCTCAAGCGTTGTCTTTCGGAACGGATAGGCCTGATTTATCATCTTTAATGCAGACTCTACTGGAACAGTTCCAAGCTGCATTGTCATGCCAACCAAGTGGTGCGCCAAAACGTCAAGTGCGCCGTCGTGTACTATCTGGTCTTCTATGGATTTTTCCCTTACGCGCTCCAGTATGGCATGCGCCTCAAACTCGTCGTCTGCGTTGTTTGTTACAATCAGGCCCTTTGCAGACGAGCCCCGGCTGTGTTTGCTCCTGCCAATCCTCTGCACTAGTTTTGAGACCTGCCTTGGAGAACCATAGTGTATCACAAGTTCCACAGACCCGATGTCAAGTCCAAGCTCAAGCGATGACGTGCACACTACAATTCCAGGCCTGCCCGACCTCAGTGTCTCCTCCGTTTCCTCGCGCACCTGCTGCGAGAGAGAGCCGTGATGCATCTCAATTTGCAGACTGGACCTTTCCTTTAGCAAGGATGCCAGATATTCCGACTCGCCTCGCGTATTTGTAAACAGGAGAACAGGCGAGGCAGGATAGTATTTTGACACGTAATCTATTGCATAATCAACCACGTCTGTTATTGTGCCGTCGATGTACTTGACCTCCACATCGTACTTTCGGATAGAGCGGTCCTCGATTATCTTGCATTTTCTTTTTGTACCTACAACAAACTTGGCAGCCTCTGACGTGTTTCCAACAGTTGCAGAAAGGCCAACCCTTGTTACTTGAAATTTTGTGTTTGCCTGCAGGCGCTCAAGGCTCAGTGACAGCTGTGCCCCACGCTCGTTTCCAAGCAGCTCATGCACTTCATCTATTACAATCCACTCTAGCTCGTCAAGCGACCTGAGCATCCCGGCCTGGGTCAGCAGGATTATGATGGTCTCAGGAGTTGTTATCAGTATGTCAGGCGGCTCTGCTGCGATCTTTTTTCGGATTGCCTGTGATGTGTCCCCGTGCCGAATCTGAATTGACAGTCCCTCATTTTCTGCATATTTTATGATTCTTCTAAACACGTCGCGGTTTAGCGCGCGCAGCGGAGTGACATAGAGCACCTTGATCTTTCCAGGTTTTCGCGACTTGGCCGCCCTTCCAAATATTGGCACGACGGCAGTCTCTGTCTTTCCAGATCCGGTCGGTGCAATTACAAGCGAGTCAATCTTTTGGTATATTACAGGAACAGCTTTTTTCTGGATCTCGGTCAGGTGCTCAAAACCAAGACGGCGAAACTTGTTCTCTGACTCAAGCAGTTGAGGATGAAGATGACTCGGATTCTTTTGGTTGTCTTGTTCTAGATCGCTCGTATACCATTGCACCAACTATGCCGGCACCAAACAAAATGACTGTGATAATCGGTATCTGATCAAAAATTCCTGCCATAAAGTCACGTTGCAGCCACAGTGATAAATATCTTAGCTCTGGCAAGCAAGATTCGTGGGTTCAATTCCCACCCCTAGCAGGTTTGTCACGATATGGTTGTAGAGTCTAATTAATGTTCTAGTTTGCTAGAAATTTGTTCTAGGCGATTTCGATGATCCCTTCAGGTTCTATCTTGTATGCAATCTCTTTTTTTGCTCCAAACGAGGGCAGCACCTGTGCAGAAAACTTGTTTCCCTGCTTTGACAGCCTGATTTTTTTATGTGTAAAGATGCTGATTGATTTCTCGAGGTTCTCCCTTTCTTGCTCGCCGGATCCGCGTACTATGTTGGTTACTACAGCAGGGATTTTATCCCGTATGCAGAGAAGACTGAGAGAACGCATGTACTGCATGAATTTGACATGTTTTTCAAGAGCGTTGGATTCTTTTGAATACTCGAACGAGAAAAGATCGCTTATGTTTTCAATCACAACAAGGGACGGTCGCACCTGCGATATTTTTTTTAGATTCTCAACCTGTTCCGAGGCGTTTGTTATCCTTGCAACTGTCATATTGTCCAAAAGTTTTGGTTCAAGTTTCTTTGCGTTCATCAGCTGGATCATTCTTTCCGGCCGGAAGCTGCCGCTTGTGTCCTGGTAAATTATTTTTTCATGAATTGTGTTGATGCAAATCTGCATAGCAAGCTGCGTCTTGCCACTTCCGCCAGGACCGAAGATGTCGGTGATTACACCCTCAGCTATTCCTCCACCCAGCAACCTGTCAAGTGTTTTCATGCCAGTTGAGATCAAATCATTGGTTCACCATCACTTGGAAGGTTTCCATCATAGATGTCAGTTCAGATGACGATAGAGACGTTTGCATGACTGGTTTTATTGCAAACATTGGTTGGGAATAGTCTTGCAAGAAGAAAAATGCTTGGTCATATTATTGATTAACAACAGGGTTTGTAGCAGAGCCAAGTTTTGTAAAGCTTTTTTTCAAGTTTATCTCAACGATCGAAGAGATAACAGAACCCTTTTATTTACGATTTCAAGCACTGGTGACAAGTGAATTAATGATTGTCGCAACAAGTTGCTAAACGACCTCTGACGACACTTCAAAAGGGTGTAAACAAAAAGGTTACAGTTCGACTCAAGAGCGATATAGAATACAAGGGAAAGATGAACAATGTTGATTCCTACATGAATCTAATCATGACAGATGCGGAGGAAATCAGCAATGGTAAAATCGTTGCAAACTATGGCAGAGTTATAGTTAGAGGAAATAACGTACTTTTTATCAAATTAGAAAATGAGCTGTAATGACACAGATAATGAACGACATGGGTAGAAATTATCTATTCACTTCGGAATCAGTTACAGAGGGACATCCAGACAAGGTGTGCGACCAGATATCCGATGCAATCTTGGATGAGTTCTTGAAACAAGATCCAGATTCGAGGGTTGCAGTAGAGACCATGACGACCACAGGAATTGTCGTGGTTGCAGGAGAGGTCACGTCAAAGGCAAGATTTGACATACAGGATGTGGTAAGAAAAACAATCAAGGAGATAGGGTACAACGATCCGCAGTTTGGCTTTGATGCAGACTCGTGCAGTGTGCTGGTTTCAATACATTCCCAGAGCCCGGACATTTCCATGGGAGTCTCTGCGAATGAAAACAAAGAGCAGGGAGCAGGAGACCAGGGACTGATGTTCGGCTATGCCACAAATGAGACTGCAGAGTTTATGCCAATGCCGATACTTCTTGCCCACAAGCTAACCCAAAAACTTGCAGAGGCAAGAAAGAAGAAGGAGCTTCCCTGGGCAAGGCCTGACGGCAAGTCCCAGGTTACAGTGGAGTACGAGGACGGAAAACCAAAGAGGATTGAAACAATCATAGTATCAACACAGCATTCGCCTGATGTTACAAACGAGCAGATAAAAAAAGAGGTTATCGAAAAGGTTGTCAAGCCAGTCTGCGGCAATTTATGGAATGACAAGATCAAGATTCACGTAAACCCAACAGGCCGATTTGTAATTGGAGGACCGCCAGGTGATGCAGGCCTTACAGGAAGAAAGATAATTGTCGATACGTATGGCGGCATGGGAAGGCACGGCGGGGGAGCGTTCTCAGGAAAGGATCCGTCAAAGGTTGACAGGTCGGCCTGCTACATGTGCAGGTACATTGCAAAAAACATCGTGGCTGCAGGCCTTGCCGAGCGCTGCGAGGTCCAGGTGGCATATGCAATAGGGGTAGCGCAGCCAGTCTCGCTGATGGTAAGCACTTTTGGTACAAGCAAGATTCCAGAGGAGCAGATAGAAAATCTTGTCAGAAAGCACTTTGACATGAGGCCTGCTGCAATCATATCGCAGTTGAAATTGAAGGGTCCAATTTACAGAAAGACTGCCGCTTATGGACACTTTGGAAGAGTTGGGGCAGAGTTTAGCTGGGAAAACACCGACAAGGCGGAGACTTTACGAAAGGCTGCAGGCCTTTAACATTTCCCGGTATCCCGTAAACGTCATTTTTGAGATATTTGCCAGTCTCCTGTGACTTCCAACATAGTCTCCCACCAAAATGCTGAGATCGTCTACCCCAAACTGAGAGTCTCTTGATACAAGGGCCTCATGGTATGCCTGTTCAAACTCGACGTGCCTGATCTTGGCTTTTCCCACAAGGTCTCTTACGAATCTGTCGTATGTAACAGTCTGAGGACCAACGAGATCAATTATCTTTCTTGAGAAGTGTTTTCCGTGTATAGACTTTGCCACAACTTGGGCCACGTCATGCACAAGGATTGGCTGCAATCGGTATTTCCCAGAGCCCGGAACGACAACAGAGCCTGCAGCAATCTGATCTGAAAGCATTTTTGAGAGAGGATCTCCCCTTCCCATGATATACGATGGGCGAAATATCGTATAGTCAAGTCCTGATCGAATGATTTCCTGCTCTGCCTTGAACTTTGAGATGAAATACCCCAAGTTAGACTTTTTGTCAACGCCAAGCCCGCTGAGGTATACTATTTTTCTAATGCCTGCCCTCTTGCAAAGCGAGATTGCATTTCTTGTCAGGCCAACGTTTACTGTTTCATAGTCATGTTCTGCTGTCTGTCTTCCCGTTCCAATAAAATGCAGAAAAGCTAGGAACCCTCCCAGCTGGCGTGAGAGGTTTTTTTCTGCCAGGTCTTTTGATATTATTGTCCTTCCAAAGTTGGCCCGGTTTTTTCTAACCAGCGATATAGTTTGGTATCCAGTTTCTGCAAGAAATCTGCCGACGCTTCTACCTACAAATCCGCTGGCGCCCGAGATGGCTATCTTTTTGTTCACAAACAAGCCACGGATCTTCCGACAAATTAATTTTGATGCTGTTCCAATGTTATTTACTTGAATACGTCAGACTGCTACCAAATTCTAGGCGTACAAAAGGGGGCATCCCAAAAGGAGATAAAGAGCGCATACAGGCAGCTCTCGTTAAAGTATCATCCAGACAGAAACAAGAACCACACAGATGGGGAAAAATTCAAGCAGATTACAGAGGCATACCAAGTTTTGCGGCGCGTGGAGAAATCAAAGGCCAAGGCATCTGAGACAGATGTCTCCTCCAATTACACGCAGTTTTGGAAAAAGTATGAAGGCAGTAAGATGAACGATGATTTCAATTTCGGCCCCAACTTTGCAGGCTACAAGAATCCGTTTGGGGCAAGCACGCAGGAAAACTATGATCACTTTAGGGAAAAAGAATCTTCCTTTAAGATGACCCACCTGATACTTTACGGCGGCCTCAGTCTCATTGCACTGTGGATAATACTGGAAAACATTCTCAAGTGACCACATAGGATTAATACGCAAGAAAACAATCTCACACATGGAACCCGAGTCCAAACCAAAAGGAAAGATGAGGACAGGTTACACCACAGGAACTTGTGCAACAGCCGGTGCAAAGGCAGGAGTGCTTGCCATTTTGAATCAAGAAAAGATGGGTTTCATAGACGTCACACTGCCAAAAAAATCCAAGATACAGATAAGGATCGAAGGATGCATGTTCGGTAAAGACTATGCAAGCTGTTTTGTCGTAAAGGACGGAGGAGACGACCCAGACGTAACACATGGTGCAGAGATACACACCAGCGTATCGATAACAGACAACGCTGGAAAGATAGAGATAGACGGGGGGGAGGGAGTGGGCCGGGTGACAAAGCCTGGGCTTGGCCTAGAGGTAGGCTCTGCTGCAATCAATCCAACCCCGAAAAAAATGATAACCGAAAACATTTTAGAAATTGCACAAGACATACTCGAAAAAAATGGAATCAAGGTGCTCGTCTCCGTTCCAAAGGGAAGAGAGCTTGCTCCAAAGACCGACAATCCAAGACTTGGCATCCTTGGGGGAATCTCGATTCTTGGAACAAGCGGCATAGTAATGCCATATTCCACTGCATCGTTTGCAGCATCAATCAGGCAGAGCATCGATGTCACGGTCGCCATGGGAAATGACACTGTTGTACTGACAACTGGTGGCAGAAGCGAAGATTTTGCAAGAAAGATAGTGGATTTGCCAGACCATTGCTTTGTCCAGATGGGGGATTTTTCAGGATACACAGTCCAGCAGTGCGCAAAAAAGGGTATAAGAAAGGCGTATGTTGCAGGCTTTATCGGCAAGCTGACCAAGATGGGAATGGGAGTGAAACAAACCCATGTCAAGGGCTCCAAGGTGGACATGGAGTTCCTTGCAGAGGTTGCGCAGAGATGTGACATGCCAGACGATACGGTTTCAGAGATAAGAAAAGCAAACACTGCAAGACATGTCTACGAGATAGTCTCAGACAAGAATGCAGGAAGCGGCTACTTCGACCTTGTCTGCTCCAAGGTCTACGACCAGCTACGGAAACATTCCGAGGAAAAGTTTGACATTGATGTGATTATGTTTGATTTTGACGGCAATACGATAGGCCGATTTCCCAAACAGTAACAGATATGTTCACTTGCAAAAAAGAAAGTTTGTGGATAGCGTAGCGATAATTGCAATTACTAAAAACGGAATAGAGATTGCCAAAAATTTAAGGGCCAAGTTCTCAGAATGGCAGGTCTTTGCCCCTTCCAAGTTCTCAAACGGAGACTCTGGGATAAACTGGTTTGAAGATTCCACCACTGCAAAGGTAGGCGAGCTATTCAGAAATTACGAGGCTCTTGTCTGCATATTTTCTCTTGGTGCAGTGATACGGCTTGTGGCACCGCATATGAAGGACAAAAAAACCGACCCGGCAGTAGTTGTAATTGATGATACTGGCAGGTTTGCGATAAGTACGCTTTCAGGCCACATTGGAGGGGCAAACAAGCTGGCAGAAGACATCTCAGGTGTAATCGGTGCAACTCCTGTCATTACAACTGCTGCAGACGTAAACAAAACCATTGCAGTGGATCTGGTAGGAAATGAGTTTGGGTGGCAGATAGATGACGGTTCTCCTGTTACCAAGGTTAGCGCATTGATGGTAAACGAGGAAAAAATAGGAGTCTTCCAGGATGCAGGCGAGAAAGACTGGTGGCTCCCAAAAAAAGAGCTCCCAAAAAATGTTCATGCATATCCCACCATGGATGAGATGGCAAGGTCGGACTGCAAGGGATTTTTGATAATCTCAGACAAGATAATACAGGACGCCAAGCTGCTAGAGCGTGCAGTCGTATACAGGCCAAAGACACTGGTTGTCGGCGTGGGACTTCACTGGGACACTAGCAGAGACACTATAAGAGAGGGCCTAGAATTTTCCCTCTCAAAGTTTAAGCTCAGCCCCAAGTCAGTTGCCAGATTTTCATCAATCAAAAAAGAGGCCCAGATAGTTGGCTTGCGCGAGCTTGCAGAGAGCATGAATGTATCGGTAGACTATTACGAGAAACAAGAGCTTGCAGGAATTGTCATCCCAAACCCCTCTGAGGTGGTCCAGACTTTTGAGGGAACTCCAAGTGTCTCCGAGGCCTCTGCAATAAAGAGCTCTGGAGGAGTGCTGATAGTTGAAAAACAGAAATTCCCCCCCAATCTTACTATTGCAATTGCGAGGATTGTAAAATGAGGCGCGGATTGTTGCTGATAGACAGGGGCAGCCACGAGGACGATGTCAGGCACGAGCTGCAACGCATCTGCGACAAGGTAAAGCAAAAGGGAGGATACCACATGACAAACTATTGCTTCCTTGAGGTGATTCCGCCATATATAGAAGAGGGAATCGTCAAGTGCCTTTCGTCAGAGATTGACGAGCTTACAATTGTACCATATTTCCTGTATCCTGGAAGAAAAGTCAAGATGGCAGTTAATGCCGCGACCAAGTTCCAGTCAAGTTCCAATACAAAGATCTCAATATCAAGGCCAATGAACATGCACAAGTCCCTCATAGCTCTTGTAGACGAAAAAATACAGAAGATACTTGGCGCAAACAAACCCGATGTACAAAAGAAAAGCGTGGATGTGCTGGTCATAGGGCACGGCAGCAAGGACCCGGAGGCAAGAACGGCCCTAAAGTATGTTGCAGATGGGCTTGGCGGCACATACAGAAATGTCAGCTATTGCTTTTTGGAGATAGAAGAGCCCAACATAAAACAGGGAATTGAAGCGTGTAGAAAGAACAATCCAGAGTGCCTTGTTGTGGTACCGTATTTCTTGCACAGGGGCGCACATGTCAAGCGCGACATTTACGAGGACCTCAACCCAGCGCTTGCAGCAGCCAACATCAAGCAGGTATTTCTCTCAGAACATCTTGGAACAGACGAGAAGATGGTTGACTTGGTGCTTGAGAGGGCAATGGAGGTAGAGAAATGATTACGCAAAAGGGCCAGTCAATTGAGGACAAGAGCATGGAAATAATAGAAAAGGAGATCGGGCCGCACCCATACAGCCAAGACGAGTGGACCATAGTCAAGCGTGTTATACATTCTACGGCAGACTTTGATTTTGCAAAATCAAACAAGATAATTTTTCACAAGCAGGCAATCGAGAGCGGAATCAATGCCCTCAAAAACGGGTGCAACATAGTTGTTGATGTAAATGGTGTTGTAGGCCTGCTAAACAAGGACAACCTAGGCAAGTTTGGCAACAAGGCAATTTGCAGCATCTCAGATCCGCAGGTTGTAGAGGAGGCAAAGAGACTAAACAAGACGAGGGCCCAGACTGCAATGCGCCTTGGTGCAAAAGAGATTGACGGCGGGGTTGTTGCAATAGGAAACGCCCCGACTGCACTGCAGGAGATAATACAGATGTCAGAGGAAGGAACAGTAAAACCTGCGCTGGTCATTGGGATACCGGTAGGCTTTGTCTGCGCCGCAGAATCAAAGGAAGAGCTTGCTGCAAGCAGGGTTCCCCACATTACAAACATTGGGCGCAAAGGAGGAAGCCCCTGCGCGGCTGCAATATTAAATGCGCTCTACATCATTCTAAAACAAAGACTACCTTCTTGATATCCTGATACAATTCTCAACAAAGGTCCTTGCAACATTTGGCAGGGCAAAGTGCATGTGCATGTATGATGCAAGAACATTGTATTGCAGTATGCCGTCTCTTTTTTTGTCAATTCCAATTCCAACATCCATCTCATATGCAAACGCAGAGTCCTTTGATATTGACTCAAGTTCTGAAAAATGAAACTCGTGTCCACGTAGAATGGAATTGCCTTTTGATACTACGCATGGTCTTGATACGGTCGCCTTGGTATAGTTTAGCTTGAGTCTTTTCTGCATCGCAGTGTCTGCCTCATACAGCCCGGCCATCCTGAATTTCTTTTTTCCATACCTAATTGATCTTGTGAGATACATCAGGCCGCCGCACTCTGCGTATATTGGCATGCCGTCTTCTGCCTTTTCCTTTACCTCCCTTTTCATGGAACCGTTCCTTTCCAGTGCGCCGCCCTTGACTTCTGGAAATCCCCCGCCGATATAGATTCCATCGCATGACGGTATTTTCTTGTCATGAATGGGGCTGAAAAACTCTAGCGATGCGCCCGCCCTGCGCAGCGAGTCGAGGTTTTCTTGATAGTAAAAATTGAATGACTCGTCTAGTGCCACGGCGATCTTTGCCCTCTGTCTTGCATTATTTTCTTGCGATATTTTTGGCAAACTAGCGGCCTTGTCGCCAATCTCAATGATTTTTTCAATGTCGATATAGCCAGAATACGATTTTGCAACGGAGCGTATTTTTTGCTCAAGTGATTTTATCTCATTTACAGGAATCAACCCGAGGTGTCTTGATTCCAGGTTGAGATCTGCGTCACGTGGAATTGCTCCAACGATTGGAATTCCAAGTTTTGACAGCGCCTGCCTGCAGAGGTCCTCATGTTTCTTGCTTCCAAGCTTGTTTAGAATCAATCCGGAGATTCTCGAGTTTTTATGAAACCTTACAAAGCCCAGTGCAGTTGCGGCAATAGAGCGGGCGGCCTTGCTTGCATCAAGTGCCAAGATGACTGGGGCTTGGACAATGTTTGACACATGGTGGGTGCTTGCAAAGTTAGAGCCGCCGGCAAATCCGTCATAGTATCCCATGACGCCTTCTATAACCGACATGTCGCTGGATGAATTCTGAACAAAGTCCTTGAGGACACCTCGTGTTCCCATGAGCCATGCGTCAAGATTGCGGGCAGGCCTTCCTGCCACTGCAGAAAGATATGTCGGGTCTATAAAGTCAGGCCCAACCTTGAACGGCTGCACCGAGCATCCATGTTTTTTGATACCGTGTATGATTGCTGCAGTGATTGACGTCTTTCCGACCCCGCTGCTTGTGCCAGATAGCACTATTCTTGGTATCTTCAAGTCTTATCTCCAGAGGATACCATTGCTACTGCCGGTATTCAATTTTCTTTCTGCAGTACGGCATTGTCTTTTATCAGCCCAAAGAGTTGCCGTATTGCAAGTTTTGGATGGCTTGCTGCAAGCTTTATCATGTTTGCAAGCCCAAACTCTGCCTTGACAAAATCCAGAAATTCCTCCGCAGAAAGATCGTCAATTATTCCAATCTCCTTATCCCACTCCTCGTCGCTTAGGCCAAGCCACCTGTACTGCACCTTTATCGCAGATGCAATCTTTGAGCCAATTGCCTTTCTCATCGAGTCCTCATATGGCCTGAGGTATTTTCTTGACGTGTCTCCAGAGTTGACCGCGCTTGCAGCCACCTCGCCTGCCTTTCTGCCAAATTCTATCGCATACCTTATTCCCTCAAGCACCAGCGGGTTTGCCTGGCCTGCAGAATCCCCCACCAGTACAAGGTTGTCGTCAACGGTGGAAGGCCTCAGGCCCTCGTTTGGAATAAGCCCGTAATGAAACTCGACTGGCACTATCCTGCCAAGCTCGTCTAGCGGCTTTGGCCTTTTTTCAAGCAACTCCAAGAGCCTTTGCGTGGCATCGGCCTGCGATTCTGGCTTGCCAACGCCGACGCCGATTCTTACCTTGTTTCCCCCAAGCGGAAAGACCCAGGCGTATCCGGCGGGGGAATATTTCTGGCCAACCATCAGATACCATGTCTGAGGGTCTATCTTTTCCACATAGGCCTCGTATTCGGCACCTGCCCCAAATCTCCTCCACTGTGATGCAAGTCCCATTGCCTTTCCCACCACGGAATAAAATCCGCTTGCATCGATGACAACTTTGGAATGAAATGTTAGATCTTCTTTCAGAGAGGTTGCCTTTACTCCAGCTAGTTTCCCGTCCAGGGTGATAGCGTCGGTAACACTTGTTCTTAGGAATATCTCTGCGCCGGCACCTGCCGCCTCGTAGGCAAGAAACTGGTATGTTTTTCGAACATCAAGCACTGCCACCTCTGGCTCTTTGCTTTTTTTCAGTATCATATTATTTGGCGAGTAAAACGCATAATTTTTTATTGGATTATAATACTCTGGAGGAATTCCAAAAGACCTTGCCTCCTTTATCCACGTGACTCCGCTTGTCCTTACGCTTTGCCCTATTGCTTCGTCCCTTTCAAGTATGGCTACCTTGGCTCCCTTTTTTGCCGCACTCCATCCAGCAGAAAGGCCTGCAGGCCCTCCTCCCACTATGACAATGTCATAATCGTAGTTTTTTGCCATTTGCAGTATATTGGGTCTTGCTTTAGCATAATAATCCTTTTTTCATTGTATCACAAACCATTTCAAAGCGTCAGATTTTTACTGGTCACAGCAAACCAATCCTTTATGGAAAAGGATGGGCTGGTCATCGTATACACAGGCAAGGGAAAGGGAAAGACAACGGCAGCTCTTGGGATGGCACTTCGCGCATTGGGTTATGATTACAAAGTTTGCATGATCCAATTCATCAAGGGTTCGTGGCACTACGGGGAGATGACCTCGTCGAAGAGACTAGAACCAGAGTTTGAGCTCACTGCAGTAGGCAAGGGATTTGTTGGCATAATGGATGACAGGAGCCCCATCGAAGACCACAAAAAAATTGCAGAAGAGGCACTCGTTATAGCTAAAGAAAAGATTGCTTCACAGAAATACAACATTGTGATTTTAGACGAGATAAACTACGCAGTAAATCTAGGACTTGTAAAGCTTGATGATGTTCTAAAGCTGATACGGGACAGGCCTGCAAGAGTCAACCTAGTGCTGACAGGAAATCACGTCAGAGATGAGGTGGTTGAGATTGCAGACTTGGTTACAGAAATGAGGGAGATAAAGCATCCATTCAAGTCTGGCATAAGAGCAAAAAAAGGAATTGATTTCTAACCAGCAACATTAAATTACGCACCAAAAGCTTGAAAATTATGTCTACTGCAATGCAAGAATTTCCCGAGGTTGGCGAGATCGTAGTTGCAACAGTAAGCAGAATTATGGATCAAGGCGCTTATGTGACTTTGGACGAATACAACAACATACAGGGATTTTTGCACATTTCTGAGATTGCCACAGGCTGGATCAGAAACGTTGAAAAGTTTCTCAAGCCTGGAGAGAAAAAAGTACTTCTTGTAAAGCGTGTAGACCCAAGAAGATCTGAAATAGATCTCTCCCTGAAACAAATCTCCTCGGACCAGAAAAAGAAAAAGCTTTTGGAACTGAAGCGCAAGGAAAAGGAGAGCGCACTCATTGAAAACCTCAAGACAAAGGCGAGCCTTTCAAAGACCGAGTCCGATAAGATTGAAAATATTCTTGTAGGGAAATTTGATTCAGTTTATGATGCTTTCAGCGAGGTTGCTGCAAAGGGCGTTTCAGTTTTGGACGGCCTTGGCATATCGGACAAGGCAGTTGCGGCAATTGGAGAGCTCAGCTCAAAAATGCAGATTCCCTATGTCGAGATAAGGGGAGTGTTAGAGATTACCAGTACCAAGCCCGATGGCATGGACATCATCAAGCGTTCCCTGACCGCAGCAATGGAAAACAAGAAGGTAAATGTTTCTGTAACATACATAGGAGCACCAAAGTACCGCCTCGGCATTACGGCACAGAATTTCAAGGATGCCGAAAAAGAGCTCAAGCCGATTCTTGCATCAATTGAGCAGACAATCGAGAAAGGCGGCGGTACATTCAAGTTTACAAGGGAAGAATCAAAGAAGACCCGAGAGGGTTAGGCATGAAGTTTCAGATGCGCAAGTGCGACAACTGCAAGAGATACACGCTAAAGGACATGTGCCCAAAATGCGGAGGCAATACAACAAGCGTACATCCAGGAAGATACTCTCCAGATGACAAGTATGCCAGATACCGCGTGTCGGACAGATACAAGTAAATTATTTAGCCGTATCTGAAGTGGCTTTTATTGTTATTATGCGAGCATCGTCCGGATTTACCGGCTGACTGTCAGGGTTTGTCTGCAGTGCAGCTATCTTGTCTACAACATCCTGGCCGGATGTCACCTGCCCGAACAGAGTATACTTGCCGTCAAGGAAGCTTGCATCGCCAACCGTGATGAAGAATTGCGAGCTGCCACTGTTTACGTCCTGGCCTCGCGCCATACCTACAGTGTACATGCTAAAGTTCATGTCGCTAAACTCTGGCGGTATTGTATATCCCGCATCACCCGTTCCCCATGTATTTCTCGGGCCGCTCTTTGTGTTTGGGTCTCCCCCCTGTATGACAAATCCCGGAACTATTCTGTGGAACAGGGTTCCGTTATAGAATCCCGTATTTGCAAGTTTTTCAAAGTTGGCAACAGTCTTTGGTGCAACATCATTGAACAGCTTTAACGTGATATCGCCATACTTTGTTGTAATTACTGCAGTGTCTCCGGCGGTAGTAGATGAGCTGTTTGTCAGCGTAATTTTTGGCTGTTGCATGGTGCTTGCCTGGGTGCTGTTTGTCTGCTGCGAGCTGCTTGTACCTAGTACGTAACTAGGATTTACTTGGTAGATCAATACGCCGGAAAAGACTCCGCTGTTAGTTTGGTTAAGGCTGGGTGATTCATAGGCAAGTTTTAGCGGTCCTGTTCCATCTTGGGGATACTTGATGTCTTTTGCATATACTGCGGTATAACCGTCTTGATAGGTCTGAGATTCCGAATGCGTGCTTGGGTTATAGTATGTCACCGGTGAAAACGGGAACATGTGACCAAGCAGTGTGTTCTGCCAAAAATAGTCTGTAGGTGTAAACTGGTCTGCCTGCAGGAACTTTGTCTCGTCTTCCCCTGCAATCCTCATGAACCACTGCTTCTTGCTCTCGTCTCCTCCCCCCCCAAGTATATACAGTTCCTGGCCGTTTGAGGCAAATTTTTGCCCTACAACATATACAAGAACATAGTTTGCATGCATGCCTTGCAGCGTCTTCCACGCATCGTCAGGAGAGCTTAGGAATATCTTGGCAATTCCTGCGATCTTGCTTGTGTCAAGTGTGGCGTTATCAACAAAGGTGGTTCTGCCTCCCAGAGTCTGTATCCAGTATCCATAGTCCCACCATGATGCTATGACGGAATTTGGCGGGGTGTTGTTTTTTAGCCAGTTCATTGCATCAGGCCAATCACTTGTTGCAATTGCAAAATTAGAGCCTCCGTTGAGTATTGTAGGAGGTGCCTTTACCATAGATATCCAGTTAGAGTCAACAGGAAACACGGTAGGCACCAATAACATGGCTACAACTACAGCAACAAAAGATATTTTTGAAAACCTTCCGAGTAAGTCAATACTCTTTTTTGTTTGGGTTGTTTTCTTTTTTGAGGACTCTTTTGTTGATTCTACTACTGGTTTTCTATTGTCTCTTTTCAAAACTTCCGATGTAAGTCCCGCAAGGCCAACAGATGCAAGCACTATGACAGAGCTTGCAGTTAGCAGCTCCAGTCTGGAAAACGTAGAACCCGCATACGCACCGACCACCCCGAGAATCAGGGCAAAGAGCATCATGTCATTTTTTATATTGAACTGCAAAGAACCATCTCCATTCTTTCTTCTAAAGATCAGCCATATTCCAAAACCTGCAAAAAGCATCAGAATTGAAAAGTAGGTAAAGTTTTGCGCCAGAGTTGGTGTGGCATGCTCTGCAACTGAATCCACTAGCGGATCCTCCGAGGTCAGGAATGGATCAATTGCGTTCATGTAACGGAAGCTTGGCGAATGAAGGACTCCAGATGCAAAGATTGCTCCCCCTCCAAGAATGCACACGGCAAGAACCAACAGGCCGTTGCGCAGCTTGACCTGGTCCTTGCTGAATTTTTGAACGAAAATTATTACAACCATCAGTATGGTTGGTCCTATCAGGGCAAAGCCTCTCTCACCCAATACAAAACCAGGGCCAGGTCTTGCAAACACGCCGCCTGATACGGCCATTGTAATTGCTACGAAAAATGGTATTGCCCACAGCAGGAACTTGTGATCTTTTCTCACAAACGGCAATACAACCACAAAAATTCCCAGCGGTATGAGGAAAAACTCTATGCCACCCCACGAGGCAAAGCCTATACTCAAAAATCCTGCCCCCCCAAAGAGCTTGGCAATTGCAACTTTGCGGTTTTCAGACTTGATTCCGCTAAGGAACAGGTATACTCCCAATAATCCATAAAACAGGCCAAGCGGCTCTGATTTGAACCAGCCTATGGTTCCTCTCACTATTATTGGAGGCGATATTGCAAAAAAGAGCGAGGCAAAGAGGCCGGCAGTCGTGCCTCCTATGACTCTAACAAGAGCAAACACGATTACTACTGTCAAAGAACCAAAGACTACGGGGAATATTATTGTGAAATCATAGAGGCTCATTCCGCCGCCAAAGATTTTGTACATTATGGCATCTGTGAAGTGGAGCGGCACCTGTGCCGTAGCAAATACGTCCCGTCCCTGGGGATACCAGCTCATGGTATCATGCCAGTGGACATATGCATTGACACCGTTGTTTAGAAGATATTCTGTTGCCCTAAAGTTAAAGTAAGGATCAAACTCATTTAGCTGAAAGCCATAATCTGCTGCCTGAGATCTTACCATGGCTGAGATAGAAAAAGATGCAATGAGTATTCCTATGACAAGCAAGTGTCGTAAGTTAAAATCACGGCTTCCCACCGCGAACAGCTTTCTATCCTGAATCAACCTAAGCCTGATGAAATTCCCTCGGTTTATTACTCTTTTGTGTATCTAGGGCTCTTTTGTGGGTATGTGAACTTTGCACCGGGTCACAGCATTTTTGAATTCTTGAGCATCCTTCATGGTTCCCACAATTGTACCAAAGTGCATTGGTATAGCAATCTTTGGTTTTATTGCATCTACAGCCTGCACAGCTTCTTCTGCAGTCATGACATAGGTTCCGCTTACTGGAACCAGCAGCACATCCGGTTGCAAATTACTCATTTCTGGAACCAGATCAGAATCTCCTGTATGATATATTGTTGTGTTGTCTATGTTAATCAGAAATCCAATCTTGTTGTCTTCTTTTGGATGGAAGGGCTTTTTTGTGTTAGGATTTATCTTGTTTATATTGTAGGCTGCAATTCCTTTTATTTTTATACCGTTTACAGTTTTTTCTTCGCCTGGTAAGAGGCTTATCTTCTCCTTGCATTGCAGTTTGCCAATCCTGTCGACGCATTCTTTTGCGGCAACAATTATTGTCTTGTTTGATGAGACCTTCTCAAGATCCTCCGCGCTCATGTGATCAAAATGATCATGGGAGAGAAGTACGATATCCGCTTTGATGTGTTTTGAAAGTCGGTAGGGATCAATCATTATCTTGAGATCTTTTTCAAGCAAAAATGCATCATGGCCAAACCATCTTATCTTGATGCTGTTATGCTCCAACATATTTTATGATCGCCCCGTGTCAAAGTTAAATCTTACTTTGGTTCCAAAACTATCCTGTCATTTGCAAGTGAAAGTACAGTTCCGCCGTTTTCCTTTATCCTCTTCTTTAGTTCACTGTCAATTGTAGCAACTATGCCGCCATTTTTCTTCACATGCAAAGCCAAGGCATCATCAACAGACGTGCCGGAAATTTTTATTTTTTCAAGGTCTTGGGAAATTCTCAGGGCATCAAGTGCGGAACTTTTTTTTTACTGTTGTTTTTTGACAGCCTTTCAAGCTCTCCAGCTACCAGGTTCGGCACTACAAACTCCAAGCTTCCAATCTCGGTCTCAAGACTTGAGATGTTTTTTATCTTTTTTGATGCAATGTTCATTAGAAAACTAGTATCACAGATTACCTTAACCAACTGCCACACCTGCTCCTATCAATCTCCACCTTTCAGCCAGCCTTCTGCTTATCGCAACCTTGCTGTTTTCAAATAGACAGACAGGCCTTTTGAACTGCATCTCCACTGTCTTTCCTCTCACGCTTGTCACCTTGGAGAGCAGCGGAGCTGTTCCTATGCTCAGCCTGAGAGACTCGCCTGTCTGAATTGATGACACCTTGATCTCGTCACCAGAGCCAACTGCAGTGTCAAAAAGGCTAACCTCCATTTTTGCGCTGTAGGAATTTTCGGGTAGGGTTCCCGGCTTTCCAATGATGGAGCCTATCAGCGAGTCGCTTCTTGTCATTGACGGATCAAGTTTTGTGCCTATAGCAACAAGGCCCCCCGGCTTTACCTGATCAACAATGCCGGCTCCAGTTCCAAGCGAGGATATGGTGGTTGTTATCGATTCATACTTGCCAGATTTTTCATTTGCAAGCCCCGGCTTTATCTCGATTTCATCACCAACGCTAAAGGTTCCCTGAGTAAGGCTTCCCCCTATCACCCCCCCTTTCATGTCTTTTATTTTGGCACCGGGCTTGTTTACATCAAATGATCTTAATACATGCATGACAGTGTTCCCAGATTCTTCGCGTTCTGGGGTAGGTATTGTTGACTCGATTGCGCCTATCAGCGCATCAATGTTTAGCTTTGATTGGGCAGAAATAGGAATGATTGGGGCCTTTGCAGCATTCGTTCCCTTGACAAATTTTACAATATCAGAATAGTTTTCCATGGCATCCTCGTATGATACCAGGTCCACTTTGTTTTGCACCAGAACTATCTGTTTTATGCCAAGCGTCTGAAGGGCAAGCAGGTGCTCTTTTGTCTGCGGCTGTGGCACCTTCTCGTTTGCAGCCACTACAAGCATTGCACCGTCTATCAGTGCGGACCCCGATAGCATGTTTGCCATCAGGCTTTCGTGGCCTGGACTGTCAACAAAGCTTACTACACGTGAAAGCTCACTTTCCTTTCCGCAGTTGTTGCATTTTGGGGTGACTGAATATCCCAAAGGCACTTCGCAGTTTTTGCATTTGTAGAATGCCGCGTCCGCATATCCAACCCTGATTGTGATTCCCCGTTTGAGTTCCTCGCTGTGGGCGCTCGTCCAGACTCCTGTCAGCGCCTGAATCAGAGTTGTCTTTCCGTGATCAACGTGTCCGGACGTGCCTATGTTGACGCATGGTTGGTATCCGTATTTTTTTACATACCAGTCAGGAAGAGTCTCTTTCCAGTGCACAAAGAAGCTAAAAACGGGACATATCTTAACCTATGCCTTTTCAATATGCTATTTTTTCTCTGCCTGCTCTTCTTTTGGTTTTTCTTCTATCTTAAGCTCGCTGTCAATTGAACAGTTTATCTGATACACTTCTTCTGTTATTGTACTTCCGCGTATCAGTTTGCGTATTCGCTGACCAACCTCTGCATCCCTCAGACCTATGCCTTGCGACAGAAGGATGTACTTTCGTGCTCCTCCATGTATGTCAGGACGTAGAGGAACCCCGGACTTGTCGCTGCCTCCTGTGATCTTTAGCTTGCCTGCTTCGCCCACAAGTGCTGCATCAAGCTCAGAGCCTACCTGAAGTCCTAAAAACGGACTTGCCTCCTTTTCCTTGACCTCTTTGGAGATTGTCCTTCCTTTCTTGTCCGATATGTTTAGCTTGAATGTAGCCAAGTAGTGGAAAAAGTTTTTCTACTATTAATTAACGTTACCTAAAATCTTTTAAAATTTGCAGTCTGGTTCTATAGTCTGTTGAAAGAACAGGTAAAATGCCCAAGATGTGAAAAGATCATGACCTCAATGCAAGCGTGTCACTTGATATGTACAAACTGCGGCGCGCATCTTGACTGCTCTGACAAGGGCTCTTTCTGGTAGCTAAAATCCAGGCCTGTCAAACTGAAAGTTGTCCACCATTGCTCCGACTCTTTGCTTCATGAGATTCAGATAGTCTTCATATTTTGCCTCAAACCCGCAGTGTGGACACTTGACAAAAGTTACGTCATCATCAAGTATTGCAACTTTATCACATTCCGGACACTTTGCGTCCATGTAATTACATGGATGGTGAAACTATATAATGTTAGGGACCGGAATTTCACCAAGCGGAGTTAGTCCAGCCCGGCACGACGTCAGCTTCCCAAGCTGAAGGCCGCGGGTTCAAATCCCGCACTCCGCATTTCATTTCTTCAGTGCTTCCAAGATCTCTGCAAAGTCAGTTTCACTAAGCTTTGTCCTCTTTGTAAATACATTATGCACAGGACCTGCGCCGTCTCCACGCTCTCTTGGAATTATATGGACGTGAACATGAGGCACCTCCTGGCCACTTTCTTTGCCATTGTGAACCGCTACAAGAGAAGAGGGCGTCAGCCGTTCAATTTTTTCCGCCATGATTCTTACTGTTTCAAAGAGATCAGCATTGTCTTGCTGGGTCATTTCCTGAATCTTGGAATAGTGAGACTTTGGTATTACAAGCGTGTGTCCCCTTGCCAATGGAAATGCGTCAAGAAATGCAAGTGATCTTGCAGTCTCGTATACTTTTCTTGACGGAATCTTTCCAGATATTATACCGCAGAATATACAGTCCAATTACAATTTGATTCCCAGAAGGCCGTTAAATCCTTTTACGGGTTAGTGTAGTTCTGCTATTGCCTGGGAGATTGCCGTCTTGTCCTTGGCGTCTGGCATTTGTTCCAGATATTTTTTGAGATCTTCTTTTGCCCCTGTCGTTTTATTTTGTTCCAGCCTTGCAACTCCCCTGTTCTTGTAAATTGGCACAAACCTGTGTGGATTGATATCTATTGCCAGCGTATAGCACTTTTCTGCGTTTTCATAGTCCTTTGCCTTTAGATAATAATTTCCAAGACCCCTGTAGGCAAGATAACATCTTTGGTTAAGATCTATGCTTTTCTTGTAATACTGTACTGCTTCCTGTACATTCATGTCATTTAGTATTCCAGCGTAGAGACACGAGGCGGTAGAATTGGCCTGATTTGCCTCAAGTGCCTTTTTTAGCAGCAGAACAGCCTCATCGGCCTTTCCCTGCAGTCGCAGCTTTTCCGCATCAAAGCACAGCCTGTTGGATTTTGTCTTGCTGTCGTTTACAATCTTTGCATCAGACATTATGTCAGGCGGAACAAGCAGTAGCATCAGCCTGTCATCTTCCTGCCATTGTTTGTCAAATGTTTTTTCTGGAATTGCGCCGATCTTGTCAGGCTCTGGAATATAGTGAAAGACGGTCTTTTCTGTCTCGTCATATCCAATGACAAGAGAGGCGTGCTGTACAACGTCTTTTAATCCAGGCAGGATTACAATTGGAGGTATTCCCATATCGATAAACCTCCTAATCTCTTTTATCGAGGAATTCAGGATTATGCTTCCAAGGCCGTGCCTTTCGGCAAGCTCTACTCCTTCAATCAGTATTGTTCCTTTCACTCCTGGATATCTCTTGGCAATCTCTTTTGCTTCTGCTAGGGGCAGGTCTACTCCCCAATATTTCGACACGGCACTGATAACTAGCGGCAGACAGATGTTCTCTTCTTGAACTATCGGTACGTCAAGTGAGTGGCCTGACTCCATCGAGGTAAAATCCTGCGCAAGTGTTATTATTTCTATTTAATGGACGTGAAATTTTCCAGCAGGTGTCTCCCGTCTTCGCTCATCTCTGGATGAAACTGGGTTCCGAAAATGTCTTGGCTTCCGTACTGGAAAATTTCAAACCTGCATTCGTTCGAACTAGCCAGCACATCAAAGTGTGAGTCCAGTGTTGCAATGCTATACGAGTGGCTTTCAAATACTTTGATCTTTCCTTTGCACAGGAGATTTTCTTTTATCACGCAAGCCTCATGGATGCCGTGGCGCGATTGTGCCATTTTTTTTATTGTTCCCCCGAGCGTGATTGCAAGTATCTCCGCACCGTAGCATATCCCAAGCAGGGGCTTTCTCTTGGAAAGAGCATGCCGTATCAATTTAGAGTTGGCTGCATTCATCACGGCATCGTTTCGTATTCTTCCAGACAGGATAATCGAGTGCGAGTCTTCAATGTCTGATTGTGTAATCTTGTCAAACGTGATGCGTTTATGGTTTGTCTTTGTCTCTTTTAGACTGTCTATGATGGAACTTGTGTAGACGGAACCGTTGTCTACAACCAGTAGGGTTCTATCAAGTCTGCGGTTGATCATGCCAAGGCGATTGTATCATAACCATGACTTCAGAATCAGTAGCAACTATCCTACCCCTATTGAGATGTAGTGTAGCTCGGGTACGTTGTTGACAATGATAATGCTTCCTAGGTTTACTGTATTGTTGTTCTGCCACATGATTATCCTGTCGTTTGGCGGTACAAAGTTCTTGACAAAGTTTGAGATGAGTGATTTTGCATTGACAAGATCAGACTGCTGCTGGAACAACATGTTTCCTTCCTCAAAAGTAAGCGGCAGCTGTACTGTGGTCGGGGTAACTATAGTCAGCTTGTCGTCCTGTAATACCGACTTGATGGCATGTATTCTTGAGGACTCGTCTAGTGTGAGTGCAGCCGTGACATTTGATGGTTCAACCCCGCTGAGTTTTGCAAGATATGCTGCAAAGGCCTGCTGCGGCGTGTCTCCCAGTCCCACAAAGTACTCGCCGTCAAATGCAGCACCTACGGCTGCAATTGTTCCAAGCTGCGTTACAACTCCGCCAGTGCCAGAGGTATACACAGGAATAAAGTAAACGTCCTGGTTTCCTATTCTGTACAATATGTTGTCCCCATATCTCGGATTTTGCAGCAGTGTTTTGAGTTGCCTAAAGTCGGAATCTTTGTCAAGTGCCTCGCTGACAGAAGATGGTCCAAGAAGTTTTGTGCTAGAGTTTAGTGGTACCTGGTAGAACTTCATCTTTCCAAGGTTTGACCCATCGTTCTGAACTGTCATAAACCCTGCTAGGTTTCTCCCGGCTGCTCCTCTGAGCTCTAGTGAAAGCAGCCCAAGATATGTTGGCTTGTCAAATCCCGGAGGCTTGGCCTCTACATAATAGGTTCCTACATTATCAGGCACCTCGTAAAAGTCGTTTGCCTGTATGAATGTAGACGTATCCGTCACATGGTAAATGTTGAACATGTCAACTTTCCAGTTAAACAGCTCTTCCGGATATCGCAGCTGCTTGTCAAGCCATGCTGGGGTATCTATGAATTTGTCTTTGTACTGGCTGTAAAACATGTTTGAGAAAAAGTCATCTCCGGTCTTTATCATGGTGACATTCCCGTTGTAAACATCAATCAGCGCATACCCTACCAGCCTGAGATACGGATTGCTTACAGACCATGGTACGTTTTTTGTATCAAATCCTGCAATGAGCGGCATCAGCCAGTAAGTTTTCTTTCCGTCGGTTACTGGCAGCGTGCTTACCTGCTTTCCAAACAAATCATACTGGAAGTATGGATATATCAGCTGCATCCTGTCGTGGATGTCCCTGTATCGCATGATGTGCATTGATTGGGTAGGATATGACAGGAAAAAGTTGGGCTCAAAGAGCTGGCTTGCGGGCGGGCTGACATCAAGCCCTCCTGTTCCGTGATAAGTGACGTTGTTAAGCTCAGTCGTCGCTGTCCTTCCTACAGGATATGCAGACCATGTCTCAGAAAAGAGCCCTCCTTCTCCATAGTAGATCGTTCTCTGCTTGAACAGCTGGCTGCTGTCAACTATGGTCCCACTGTGGGCATCAAGTGTAAGGAACCCATTGTCCACATGAGTGTATACAAAATGCTGGTTGTACCAGACATTTTCTGCGCTGACAGACGACGGAAGAATCGGCTTCATCGAGGCTGTCCAGTATAGCGTATCATTGAACCTCAGAATGTCATTGTCCTCAAAGTCCACATACGGTATCAGTCCGATTTCTGGTTTGAGTTTTGCAAACGCAGCATCCCAGTCCCATACCCTCACCTTGTCAAGCACGTCGTTGTTTGCATTGACATAACTTGGAATCTGGTCAGGTGGAACAGGGGAGATCTTTACATTATGCGGTACTACAGATATCTGGTCTAGCTGTCCCAGATACCGGTTTACGCCAATCTGCTGTGCCTTGTACGGCCCAAGATACTCTATCTTTCTTGCATCGGCAATGCTGTTGTTTACAGCCATTATCGAGCCTGCAATTATTGCTATCATGACCAAGGTCAGTATGCGGATGTAGATATCGCGTTTTGATGGATGGATGATTACCCGTGACTTGAATTTGTCAATGAAATAAAATGCTACCAGCGCAAAGCCTGCAGCAAAGGTTCCTGCAATCTGGTATTTTGTGTTGTAATCTATCTGGTCTGTGAAGAACATGTTGATTGCAGTCCATATCACCCCTATTCCGATTATTCCCTCAATTGTGGAAACGTAATCAAGAAATTTTGGTTTGCCCTTTGACGCGTCCTGCATGTAGCTTACAATTACTCTTACAATGTTGTGCAACCCGACATACAGAACAAGCCTCAGGCCAACAACGGCTAGCAACGGAGGGACAAGGACTGTCAGTGCAGGAATCATTGGCACTACCTGGTGTACTGCATAGGCAGGATCAGACGGCGGGGTGGTAAACGGAAGAGAGAATATGTTCCAGACGCTTTGCATTCCCAGATCGTTTCCCTGTAAGAGGTAGATCAAGGCAAACCCGAAAATGAGATTGGTAAAGAACGCTCCAAAGAGCAATACCTTTGTTATCTGCCAGATTACAAAGTTTGGGATGCTCAGCCTGTAATCCTTAAAGTTTGGGATTCCCTCCGCACCGCCATAGCTTCCCCTTTTGAGAAACGTCAGCACTACGTGGAGCGAGTACCACGAGATCGACGAGCGGTTCCTGATGTTTATTCGAATTAATGCTATGGATGACAAGACAAGCGCGGATACAAGCGAGAAATACAGGGGTTTTGTAAAGAGCGTGCCAAATTCCTGAAAGTTCATGTACAAGATGACGGCCTGGTTGCTGCCCATCACAAAAATTACAATTGCAATTATGGCCGCTATTCCTATCTTGATGTACCTGCTGGCGTCACGCGGAGGTGGGTTGGACTGGGTAGATGAGCTGTACAAAGTTATGCTACCTTCCTGTGTGTCAGATTCATGTCTACCTACCTTTCGGTTTCTTGGCAACTATTAATAAGTCAAGTCGCAGTTTTCTCAGACCGCACTAGCTAATCCCTTGCATATCATATACACGGCAGCATATTTTGGCACAGAGATTCTCTCATTTGCATATGGACCATATTTTTTGTTCTTCAACTTTATCACTACAGGATAGTTGGCAACAATGTCTACCTGCTCCTCTCCAAGCAGACATGCATCCAAAAAGGGATCAAAATCATCTAGATTTTTGCACTGGATTTTTGACAGGCCGCTCTTGCTGTTAACAGAGCCCTCAAGCCTGAAGATTCTGTGTATGTCCATGGTTACCTTTGGATCAACCCTTGCGCCTATCGTTTGCCGCATGCCGTCAAGCCTTGCTTGAAATGCAGCATATCCGTCCAGAATTATCTGTCTTGATATCTTGGGCGCCTTTGATTTTGCTCCAAATAGGCTGGCTGCCACCCTGCCCCGCCATCCAGACTCTCCTATCTCGGGAAGTGCTGACTTGATGTTTTGTCGTTTTATCCCAAAGGTCTCCGGTACGGCACCGTTGAACATGACATAGTCCACAAGATCAGCCCTTTCCTGCGAGCCTAGGACCTCGTAATCTTTGTTTGTGACGCGTATATGAAATCCCTCGTTTCCGGAAAAATACACTTGGACCTGTTCATTTTTTATGCCAAGGTCATCTGCAAGTATACGCATCAGTTTTTTGACCTGTTTTTTGGATTCGCTTATACAGATTTTGCATGTTACCGATACGGTTTCAGATTTGGCAGAACCGCAGCTTGTGCATGTGGTTTGCTTTCCTGCAGCGATTCCACGGCAGGCGCCACATATTGAAATGGAATGATCGTTCCTGCAGGGCAGTGCCAGGTCCTTTGCGTCTATATCGAAGATAAGATCGGCTCCCTGCCAGTCCTTTTCTGACATTGGCAGGTTTGGAAAGGAATAGTATGCGTTTGAACAGTACACGTCAGATGGGGTCTCCTTCATAAGAAGCAGGTGTAGTTCCTTGCTGTCCTTTATTGCGATGTGTCGTATCATTCCCCCGTTGATTTTCTGGTAGCCAAATTCTCGTTGCACCAGGTTTGCTGGAATATTGATGAGGTCAAAGTGATTAAAGTAGTATTCCTTGATTGCACCCTCTACCAGGACAGAATCTTTCTCAAGCATTTGTCCTTCCCCTTTTCTTGCCGAACTGGATTGGATTTATTATTCCGTCACAGTCTGGAATTGCAAAACACAGGTTCTCGCTTCGCAGCTTGTCACATGAGGGGCATTGGTATTTTGTTCCCCTGCCGGAGGAGCCGGAAATATGTTCAAGCTGATACTTTGTTACGCGTTCGTTATAGTCTGGTGCGTTCTTGAAGAGCGGGGCTATCTGATCAGTTGTCTGCCCACGTGCAAGAAGATATGTCGCAAGCAGGAACCTTCCCGAATGCGGGAGATTCTCCCCCCTTTCTAGCACCTCCATGGCATGCTTTACGCATGGAGGATAATCGGTAGAGACCACGACTACGTCTGAAAATCTGCTTGCCAGAGAGACCAGGTCCTGTACGCGGGCCTTGAACGTATCAGGAATTGGAGGAAGGGTTATTGATTGGATTTTCGAGTTGATATACTGGCCAAGTTCTGTGCGTATCAGTCTGACAGTTTCATGTGATGTCAGGTAGACAAGTCCGTTTTTCACTCTTCTGTTAACCAGCTTCCACTCCTTTTCGTGAAAGTGTATTGCCCTTTGCAGGTAGTCGGCAACTTTTATCACAAATTCATCGTTTTCCACTATTACCTGGACTCCGAATAATTCCTGAATAATTTTCAATGGTAGCTCAAGGTTTTTTCTATCCTTGTTTGACCAGAGATCCTGCTGCAGGTACTTTTCAGCGCGCCTTGCTTCCGCAAGGGAAAATCTTCTTGCCAGGGTTGGGATTCCAGAAGCCTTTAACAAGATTACTGCAACTATAAAGGAAAGTATTTCCATGTCCGGATTTTCCAGCATTTCCATATCAGAACCGTATACCTGTCCTGATGAGGCCACCACAATTCTTCCATATGCTTTTTCCACCAGGGGGGTCCAGTCTGGATGTCCCAGCTGTTCCAGATTAAATCCCTTGTCACGCAGATACTCTCCTGCCTCGGTAAGGAATGGATACTTGGCAAGGTCCATTATGCCTGGCTGTAACACATTTCTCTTCCTTTTGCAGGACTTAAAAATTTGATTGTGCTTTGGCCCGGGGACAATATTTGCATCATGCCAAAATTTGCACGCGAGTTTAAATTATACTCCCATAAACTACTGGCATGCAGGTTGGAATGCATGTATCCATATCTGGCTCTATCGACCGTGCAGTTGACAATGCAGTTGCGATGGGCTGTACTGCGTTTCAGATATTTACACGCAATCCCCGCGGCTGGGTTGCAAAGCCTCTTGCGGCAAACGATATTGCCAGTTTTAAAGAAAAACTTGCCGCAAGCAGGATAGACAGGTTTGCCACTGTTGCGCACATGCCATACCTGCCAAACCTTTCATCCCCCGAGGATGACCCATTTGCAAGGTCCCTTGGCTCGCTAATAGACGAGATAAAGCGGTGTAGCAAGCTTGGAGTTCCGTATATAGTTGCACATCTTGGAAGCCACAAGGGGGCAGGAGACAAGAAGGGGATTGAAAAACTTGTCAAGGCGTTTACCAAGGCTGCGGAAGATACGGAAGATGATGTTACAATTTTGCTTGAAAACACGGCAGGACAAAAAAACAGCGTGGGTTCTGATTTTGAGCAGCTTGGCTTCATATTTGAGCAGTTAAAACCTGCTAGACGTTTTGGAGTGTGTCTTGATACATGTCATGCGTTTGCGTCGGGATACGACATGAGAACGGAAAAAGGTGCGTCTGATACGCTTGACAAGTTCCACAAGGCGGTAGGATTTGAGAACCTCAAGATACTGCACCTTAATGATTCAAAAGGCGAGATTGGCTGTAACATAGACAGGCATGAGCATATCGGTCTTGGTCACATAGGGGAAAAGGGGCTTGCCCGCGTCATACGTACGATAAACTCAAAAAAGATTCCAATGATTTTAGAAACACCCATTGACGAGAGACGCGATGATGCGGGCAACCTTAAAAAAGTCAAGGAACTGGCTTGATCTAGTGCCTTTTGGTGATGATGTCAGATGAAGTATGAACAGATAATGCAGCTTGCGCTTGAGCGGGGATTTTATTTTCCAAGCTGTGAGATTTATTCCGACGCACCTGCGGGGTTCTGGGAGTACGGGCCGTCTGGTGCAAGTCTGAAGAACAAATTCATCGAGTTGTGGAGAAGGGAACTCGTACGACGTGACAGGATGTGGGAGATTGACGGATCCCAGGTAATGTCCCAGTTGGTGTTTGTTGCATCAGGGCACCTGTCAAGCTTTGCAGATCCCGTGATAACATGCCAGAAATGCAAGTCAGTATTCAGGGCAGACAAGTTGATTGCAGAAATCTCATCTATCGTCATACCTGAGAGCGCCGACCTTGATCAGTTTGACAGGACAGTCTCGGAAAAGGCAATAAGATGCCCCAAGTGCAGGGGAAATTTTGAGAATGCAAAAAAATTCAACATGATGTTCAGGGTGGGAATTGGCCCGCAGGACGAGCCGGCATATCTGAGACCTGAGACCTGCCAGTCCATTTTTGTTGATTTTCCACGTCTCTACAAGACAATGCGCGGCAGGCTTCCCATCGGAGTTGCCCAGATAGGAAAGAGTTTTAGAAACGAGATCTCGCCGCGTCAGAGCCTGCTTCGACTCAGGGAGTTTTACCAGGCGGAGATAGAGGTGTTCTGCAATCCCAATACGCTTGACGAGATGGAAAGGTTCTCAGATGTTGAGAACACTGTACTTTACATGATGATTGACGATGTCATAAAACCCATGACATGCAGGGAAGCATACGAGTCCAAGGTGGTTCCAAACAAACTTGTGGCATATTATCTTGGGCTGCTCATGGAATTTTACCAAAAGACAGGAATCGATACTGGCAGGAGCAGGTTTAGAAAACTAGGAGAGAAGGAAAAGGCCTTCTACGCCTCGGTGGCATTTGATTTCGAGGTAGAGACCACTACAGGGTGGCTTGAGCTTGTTGCATGTAATTACAGGTCTGATTACGATCTGACAAGCCATGGCAAAGTAAGCAAGGAAAAGTTTGAGGTCTTGGATGACAATGTAAAGGTCCTGCCGCATGTCTTTGAGCTGTCAATGGGAATAGACAGGAGTCTGTATACCATTCTGGAGCACAGCTTCAGGGAGGACAAGGAAAACGACAGGGTTGTGCTCTCCCTCAAGCCATATCTTGCTCCAGTACATGTTGGAATACTTTCCCTTGTAAAAAAGGACGGCCTTGCAGAAAAAACAGAGGAGATATTCTCCAAGATGAAGACAAGATATGATGCGTTCCTGGATCATTCCGGTGCCATAGGGCGGCGGTATAGAAGACTTGATGAGGTTGGTGCGCCCTTTGCAGTAACAGTAGACCACCAGACCCTGCAGGATGACACGGTAACAATCAGGATGCGGGATTCCATGAGCCAGGAAAGGATAAAGATACCAGATCTTGATTTTTATCTCTCAAGATCCGTCTCTTACCCGTAGCAGAGTAGATGCCAGGTCTCAAATGATTTGAGCTGACAACGCCTGTACTTGGTTGATGCCCGAACAGAATCAAATTATTGAGATCTCGCCTCTGCACTACACATAATCAATAATTCACTGACTGGTAGCTTTGAGACCGGCTCTACGTCACTTTATGATGTGGCTATCCACCAGATACTTTATCGTTCCTGCAAACTGGTCCTGCGTTATGGTGCCGTCCACAAGATACTTGGCCATGCTCTTCATCACCCACGACGGAATGTAGCTGCCCTGATACCCCATGTACTGCAACATCTGGGAGTCAGATATTGCAACGGGATTGTAGCCTGCCCATTCCTTTACTGTGGCGAGAAGATCATTCGTAGCATGTTCCCGTGCAGATGCCATGCTTGCGGCGGGTTGCATTTCAGCACTTGAATTTGTATTGAGCATTTGCTGGTTTGTACCGGCTTGGTATTCTGGAGCTGAAGGGCTGTCGGTTGCCTGCCATGCATCGGTTACATAAACGTCCTTGGAGTACAGGTCATAACCCCATGTCCTTATTCCAATGTCGGAGAGAGGCATCGGGTTTGCAAAAGTACCGTGCAATACAAGGAATAGTTTGTTGCCTGCAATAGTCGCATTTGCAGTGATCGGCCCGAAGAAGTGGTGTGGGTCTGCTACCTGCAGAGGCCCTGTAGTGTCCCACGATATTGCAGTATCAGCACCTGAAATTGTTGCATAGTTGCCACGTATGTTTGTAACAAGGGTGACATGTTTTACAGACTGCGGCCCATTATCACCATAGAGCTTCACCTTTATGACAAACGGCTGTCCTAGCAGAGCTGTGCTGAGCGGTCCTGTGTTGGTATGGTTTGACAGAATGTACGGATTACCGTTGATTTCTAACGGATACTCGTCCTGTACAAATCCCGTGGTAAATGATGGCGGAAATCCTGGCATATAGTCGCCTCCGTGTGTAGTAGAAAATATTACAAAGGAAGAAAAGTGTCTTGCCCAAGCTATCAGGTCTCCTCCAACGGCTATGTTGCAGTCACCTGCAAACGGCAAACCATCGTTTGTAGTCTGGGTGTCATCGGTGCAGCCTGTAGTAATTGCATGTACGGGATCCCCATGTGAATATCCTACTTGGTTTCCCCCATCGCCTACAAATACCAACTGCATTGACCTGTCAGTTGTTAATAGTATATCGGTGGCACCTAGCTCAAGGACTTTTTTAACTATGAAAAATACTGTTGGTGTTGGATTAAAAGAAACAGAATCTAGAGATTTGGTGGTTGGCAAATTGATTATGCCATTCCAAGCTAGGGGACCGCTTATGGTAATGCCCGCTGGGAAATTCACTTTCACATGCCCCGCTGAAGTGCTTACGTCAACATCCATCTCATTCTGCATGGTAACCGTCCCACTGCCAGTCAGTAACGATGAATAATCCAGGACTGGGTTTTGGTGGCTTGAAGGTATTGCCATCCCTATTACTACTGATGTGCCTAACTGGTACTGTAGCGGGGCGGTAATTCTTGGCATGGAGGCCAGATCGCTGACTGGTACTGTAGCGGGGGCGGTAATTCTTGGCATGGAAGCCAGCGTGGTTATGGATGCCGTGTCAGAAGCTGCCACGGGATAGGCTGTATGGACAGATGCGGAGGCAGACTCGCTTATTGAAAAAGTAGATGTCGTTGTAACGACGTACGATGTAGCAACTTTTGCGGAGGCAGACTCGCTTATTGAAAAAGTAGATTTAGTGGATGTTGTTATAGCATTTGCACTAGTGCTAATGGATATTGTATCTGAAGGATTTCGTTGAAAAGAAGTGGCAAAAGCTGGAGCAGTGTTGAGCAATAAAATAAAAAATATTACAAAAAGAAAAAATTTCCACGTATTTCTGATTTCCGTTTCCTTTCTAATTATTCTGCTAATGGAGATCAATCATGAAATGATTCCAAAATTAATTTTGGTGCATGTTTATGACCGTGATTCCATGTCGTACTTAAACCACCACTGTCCATGTTACGCTTATGGTATCTCCCGGTTGTAGTGTTACTGGAGTTATGGTGGCTTCTGCTATTATTAACGGACCTGCAACAGAGTTCGACGTTGTACCGCTTGCCAATGCCAATCCGTTGACGGTTATGGCACTACCGCTTTGATTTGTAAACGTTTGTGTGCTGTCTGAGAACTGACAAGTGCTTGATGAAGGGGCCGTTCCATCATTAACCACGGAGCAGACCGTTGCGGCAGTAGTTTGTGCAAAATTGTTAGTAGTGTCAACATTTCCAGTAGTTGTTCTTAGTTGTGCTGTCCCGCTAGTAAGAGACACTGAAATTATGGAGCCCGTCGACTGATATTGCGCTGATGATGAACCGAATTGGGTTACGCATCTTAATGTGTTGAGACTGCCAGTAGTTATGCCTTTCAAATCACCGCCTCCTGATGGAGAGGTGCAATCTGAGCCTGTAGGTTCATTACTATTTGCAGTTCCGCTAATAAACTGTACCCACCATGTAGGTGTAGCAACGTTACCCACCGAGGTTGGATGTGGCATCTGAGTCGAACATCTGTTTTGTTGTATACAGAACCAAATGGCACCTGCTCCTGTGATAATGTTGTGACCTTGTTCTTCGTGTTTCAAATTGCCGGATTTGTCATGAACTGTTACTGTGACTAGATCAAGGGGAATTGGGGCGTCTGATAAACCTGAGAGTGGGATCTTTGTGTCCATGTTGTAATGAAATACAGCTGGCAGAAGCAAGAATATCGAGATGCATAATATTACCCCGCTTTGCACCAGTATGATCAGAGATTTTTTATTCGTCGTTAAGTTTAGTTGTTAAAAATCTATTTATGATTTATGTTATCATGTTGCCACGAAATGGCGAATTGGATCAGAAATTCTCGCATACTGTCAAATCATGGTTTATCCGAGGGGGAAACTGTATCATTTGCATAAGCCACGAAGTGATGTGGTTCTGATGTGATGTGAGGCTGAATTACACCAAGCATGTAGAAAAAGAAGATGGAGGCGATTACAACACCCGTGATGATTCCAATTGACAACAGGTTTCTTTTCATGCAGATTCATTATCCCAGAGATATATTTTCATTGCCTAGTGCTCTGAATTGTAATGGTTTTGGATTTTTTAACTAACACTGTGCACTGTTGGCAGGATTATAGATTGATGGTGCCACTACAGTGGTTGTCCTACGTTACATGCCGGTGAATGTATTATACAGCGCTGCCTTCAATTGTGCTGCAGGAACATTCAATATGACAAAGATGTGGAATATTTTTCTCCGTTCTTTTGGATTGTTCAAGCAACAGGCAAGTTCCAGAATGGAACCTTGTTCTGGTAGTTACAATTCACATTACAAGATTTAGATGGTGTGCAGATCTAATGGAACCTTAATGTCACCTCTTGAGATACTCGGGACGAGGATAATAGGATGCAGGCGATGCCCACGCCTTGTCTCATATATAAAGCAGGTTGCAAAGGAAAAGGTCAGGAGATTTTATGATGAAAGGTATTGGGGTAGACCCCTGCCAGGGTTTGGAGATGTCAGGGCGGAGCTGCTTATACTGGGACTTGCACCGGCAGCGCATGGAGGAAATCGAACCGGAAGGATGTTTACTGGAGATAGTTCTGGCGACTGGCTTGCAAAGGCCCTTTATGAGAATGGTTTTTCCACCAAGCCCACAAGCCAGAGAATTGGCGATGGTTTTGCCTTGGTTAATGCCTATGTTACTGCTTCGGCACGCTGTGCACCCCCAGAAAACAAGCCCCTGAAAGAGGAGCTTGAAAACTGCTCCGTCTATCTAAAAGAAGAATTACGTCTGCTGAAAAATGTCAGGGTAATAATATGTCTTGGCAGGATTGCTTTTGATTCTTGCTGCAAACTATTGCATATCAAAGGTGCCAAGTTCTCCCATGGCGGATACTTTGTGCATGAAAGTTTTATCATCATATGTTCTTACCACCCAAGCAGACAGAATACCCAGACAGGCAGGCTGACATGGGATCAATGGTTCGGGATATTTTCACATGCAAGACAGATTCTAGACACCACTTTATGATGCTGGCAGTACCTCTTGTTGATGCGTACCTGTGAAAAAATATTTCTTCTGTCAGTTAAAGAATCTAAAAAAGAGACGTTCTCGCCAGTCTCCCCATCCGAGCTTCCCCTACTCGTATGTTGATTGTGACGATACGCCGGAGGGTGATGGAACTGATGGGAATCTGTCACCAATCTGCTGTTCTGCAACTGCCGATGCTTCCTGAAGTATCTTGTCTGTTTCTTCGTTTGAGACATCCGAATCAACATTAAAGTCTCCACCTGCCAGCGAGTCCATCATTAGTCCGTTGAGTGTCTGGGTCATTGCATTCAGCTCTGAATCTGCCTCTGGCATGAATCTTCCAAGGGATGATTTGAGTCCCTTCATGGTTGACATTGCAGGAGCAATTGCTACCATTGCGTCTCCTAGGTCGTGTATTGTTGTTAGACGCAACTGTACCTGCTCTAGTGCCATTCGGGCATTTCCTAGCATCTTTGTGACCTTTCGTATCTCAGCTAGTTCGTTTGACAGAACCCTGCTTGTGCTTGCATCGTGTTGCTGCATAGCGGCTACGATTCGCTTGAAAAGCTGTTCATCTCTTTGTCTCAGCTTTGTCAGCATAGAATCCATCTTCGATATCTGACCCTGTAACTTGTTCACAGCGCCCTCAATTCTGGGTTTGAGTGCTCCCTGTGGTTTTACAGTTTCACGTAATTTTTCGGTTAAACCTGCAGACTCGGGACGAGTCCAGGTCTTATCGAAGCCGGTCATGATGGCTAGTTTTAAAGTTAGTTCTTAATTGCCGGTGTATATTATCGTCAACTTTAGGCTAAATTTAGCTAACAAAGATAAATTTGCCATAATTGGTTTGAAAATATGGCAAGAATAGCAGTCTTTGATTCTGGCCTTGGATCTATTTCCATAATAAAACCAATTCAAAAAAAAATCAGGACAGAGATAGTCTATTTTGCAGACCAGGACAGCTTTCCATACGGTACAAAGTCAGCTAGAGAATTGAAGAAAGTCATCAGGTCAACTGTTAGAAAGTTGGAAGAAAATTTTAGTCCAGATTTGATAGTGGTTGCTTCAAATACGCCATCACTTTTAATAGATCCAGAAAGACATTCAAAAATCATAGGAGTTTATCCTCCATTAAAAGACGCTGCAAAAAAAACCGCTACAGGGACAATAGCCGTACTTGCCACCAGATCGGTTGTAAAAAGTAGGAAATTACAAGATTATATCAGATGTCAGGTTCACAAAAAAATCAAGGTAATCACAATTGATGTGTCACCGCTTGTAGATCTTGTAGAATCTGGCAAGTTTATTTCTGAAAAAGAATTTTGCAGAAAAAGGATTAGTGCCATATTGCAGCCAATACAAGAAAGGAAAGTAGATGTAGCTACTTTATCCAGTACACATCTTCCGTTTCTTTTGCCGATATTAAAGGAAGTTTTCCCCAATGTGACATTTCTTGATCCGGCGGATTCTGTGGCCGACAGAGTTGCCATATTTTTGAAGAATAAAAAATCAAAAAGACACAAGCTAGAGATTTTTGCATCGGGCAATGCCAAAGATCTTCAGAGAAAGCTTCAAAAAATAGGAATCAGGAACAAGGTATTGCAGTTATGATATGGCTTTGGCTTTTCTATATCCATGGCTGAAGGTTTTGTCATATAGTCTGGAATATTCATAGTGTTTTGGATTTACTATGTCACCAATGATTATAATTGTAGTTTTTGTGATTTTTTCATCTCTAATTTTTTTCGCAATATTTTCAAGTGTCCCCGTTATGATTTTTTCATCCTCCCAGCTTGCCCTATAGACAGCAGCTGCTGGAGTAGATTTTGGATATCCTCCCTTGACAGCCTCCTTTACAATGTCAGATACCAAGTGTACGCTGAGATAGAATATCATGGTGGCCTTGTGTTTTGCAAGCTCTGAGATTTTTTCTCTTGTTGGAACCTTGGTTCTTGACTCCGCCCTTGTTACAATGATGGTTTGAGTTACGCCTGGCAATGTAAGTTCACAGCCAAGCGCGGCAGCAGATGCAAGAAATGAGGTTATCCCGGGCACCACCTCAAACTGTACCCCGTCTTTTCTGAGGTTGTCGGTTTGTTCCCTGATTGCACCGTAGATAGAAGGGTCCCCATCGTGTAATCGTACGACCAATTTTCCTTCCAGTGCACCATCGCGTAAAATTTTAAAGATTTCTTCCCTTACCAGTTTTGCCGCATCATACAGTTTCGCCTTTTTGCACATCTTTATTATGGCAGGAGGAATCAGTGATCCCGAGTATACTACAACATCTGCTTTCTGAATCAGTTTCTTTGCCTTGACAGTGATTAATTCCGGGTCGCCTGGACCGCAGCCTACAAAGTATACCTTACGCACGCTTGACCACCATGATTGAAAAGTACTTGCTGGTCAGGGTATCCTTTGTAACTTCGCCAAGCGTTAGCTTCTTGACAATCTCTTCGTTTGTTCCCACGTCCTGGGCTATGGCAAAAAGTGAGCTGTCAGGAAATCCGGCCTCTCTGAGCAGAGTAATAACCTGATCAAAATACCTTCCATCCTTTAGAAATATCATGGTATCACAGTTCTTTGCAGTCTCTTTTACCCTAGAAAGATCATAGCATGCAGGTATTACTGCAACTGTCTGGTCGCCTTCTGCAATGCTAATTCCTATCTTTGAGGCAAACGCAAACATGGATACTATACCAGGAATTACTGTTATCTTGATCTCAGGATACTTTGACTGGAGTTCTCGCTGCAGGTAGATCCATGTACTGTATAGTGACGGATCTCCCACTGTAAGATACACAACATTTTTTCCGTCTTTTACCTTGTCTGCTATCAGGCGTGCGTTGGTCTCCCAGGTGTTTTCCAGGGTCTCCCTGTCTTTTACCATTGGAAATACCAAGTTTTCAACATCGGGTTTTTTAGAATTGTTTACTAGTGATGACACTATGGAATAGGCTATGCTTTCCTTGCCTTCTCGAGAAGTTGGACACATTATGACATCGGCATTTTGAATTGCCTTTACCGCCTTTACGGTAAGAAGATCCGGATCGCCTGGGCCACATCCTACGCATGTTAATTCTGCCATTTGAGGAAAATCCAGCAGCACCTAATTAAAAGTTAGATTTTTGTTGCGGAAATTATGGTGACCGGATTTCTTGCAAGCATCATCGTACCGGTGGATGTCTTGCGGCTCTTGGATATCGTAATCTGGGTTATGTCAAGAGGTGAAAATGCAAGTTTTTCCATGGTTGAAAGTACTGAATATAGAGTCTCAATCAGGATGGTTCCTATCACTATACGCCCTCCCTGCTTTAGTTTATCCTCACAGAGTTTTAGTATCTCGGATGTTTCCCCTCCTGTTCCTCCTATGAATATGACATTAGCTGGAGGGAGTTCTGAAATTTTTTCCAGCGCATTTCCCAGAATAACTGTGACGTTTGAAATCCCAAACTTGTTTAGGTTTTTCTTGGTCAGTTCCACTGCCTTTGGGTCAATATCAATTGCAAAAATTTTTCCTGATGCTCCTATTTGATAGGCAGCTTCTACCGATACGGATCCGCTTCCACATCCAATATCATATGCTATCTGGCCTTCACATAACCTGCCCTTGCTGATTTGAACTACCCGTGCCTCTTCTTTTGTAATTGGTACTTCCTCTACTCTCTCAAACAATTCGTCTGGAATTCCAGGGGTTTTGTGTTTCCACATCTATCGTGTATGAAATTCTATTTGCTATTTTAGTGCTGTCTAGTGTACCAAGATAGAACTGACGTCCGAGTGGATGACGGTATTTATCAAGATCCAGCTAAACAGGAACATCAGGAAATAACTTCCAATCCCAGTAGTGACAAGCTTTCGTTTGTCTGATGGCAACAGCGGGACCCGGAAAGACTTGGCAATACCATATGAAACTATGAATAACACAATCATCATTCCAAATCCGATAAACGTTCTCTGGCTTACTTCCAGAGGACTTCCAAATATGGCAGAAATGATTCCAGCTGATATCCCCAGACCAACACGCAGCCAGAATACCTTGTTAAGTCCATGCCTGATCCTTGACTCGTCAGTCTCCGTTACTCGTGGTTCCTCCGGAGGCATGTCCTTTGCAGGATTCTCGCTTGGTTCCGGCTCTTTGTTATCGTCTTTTTTCTTTGGGTGTCTTACCAATTAAATTTTCAAGCTCACTCAGTTGATTCTGGTTTAAAATGTTTGGTTAAAACCCCCAAAATAGCAAGAGTATAATTTTAGAATAATAATGATTCATTATGACGCTTGCGGGAATAGAGCTTTGCTACCTAGTAAATCAGATATCAAATAAAACAAAGGATTACTATGTAAGCAATATCTACGGTATAACCCGCAATAGCCTGCTCTTCAAGCTGCACCATCCCGAAAAGCCTGACCTGCTACTCATGTTTTCTACATTTGGGTTTTGGATTACTGGTGTAAAAATAAGCCAGATGGAGGAAAACAGGCTTGTAAAAAGGCTCAGAAATGATCTTTTGCGCGCAAGAATAGCAGAAGTCAGGCAGATTGATAACGAGAGAATAGTGCAGATCACGTTTAGCGGCTTCAACCAAGAATTTATTCTGATCGGGGAATTTTTTGGAGATGGCAACATCATACTATGCAACAAGGAATTGAAGATATTGTCACTGCTTCACTCAATTGATGTAAGACACAGAAAGCTGGGAGTCGGTCTGACGTACGTGCCCCCGCCATCAAGCGGTTTGAACATTTTCAAGATGACCCGAAAGGATCTGGAAGAAGCAAAATCAACGCCTACAGCTGCAGTGAGGTGGATTGGAAGGACTCTTGGACTGCCTTCCAAATATGCCGAGGAAATAATGAGGGTTTCCGGAGTGGATTCCCAGAGACTGGGAAATACGTTATCAGATGAAGAGATTGAAAAGATATACCAGTCTACAACTGAAATAATTGAAAAAATTACAAGTGGAAACCACGATGCATATGTAGTCCGTGACGGCAAAGGTGCAGATGTATACCCAATACCTCTTGGAAATTTTTCACAGAAAAGTGCCAGCAAGGTAGCTAGTTTTATGGAAGGACTGGATTCCTTGTTTTCTGAAAACCTGCTAGAACAGGGAAAGACATCACAGACTGATACCGTGAGTCAGAAAATCACAGAGCTTGAACACAAGCTTGAGGAACAAAATAAAGCGATATCCCTAGTCAAACAAAGAGCCGAATCCATATCAAAGGCTGCCAGAACTCTAGCAAGCTCAACATCCATTGGGATTACATCCGTTGAGGATTCCAGGATTCCGGCGGTGTTGCAAGATCATGCATCTCTGATAAAAGAAAATGGGATACCAATGATAAATGTAAACGGAGATAAGATAAAGATCAACCTCCAGTCATCAATTCAGGCCATAGCCTCTGTCTTGTTTAACGAGTCAAAGCGACAATTAAGAGCAATTGAGACAATAGAGGCAGAAAAAACCAAGACAGAGAAGAATCTTGCCATGTTTAGAAAGCAGGCCAGCATAGCACAGGATTCCATTGTCTTTACGATACAGAAAAAGAAGGAATGGTACGAAAGATACAGGTGGTTTTTTACTTCAGACGGTCTTTTAGCAATTGGCGGCCGTGATGCGTCATCCAATTCCTCGGTAATAAGAAAACATTTGGGAAAAAACGACAAGGTCTTTCATGCTGAGATAGTGGGATCGCCATTTTTTATATTAAAAGACGGTGAGGATGTCACATCAAGCATAACAGAAGTGGCACAGGCTACAGTCTGCTTTAGCAGGGCCTGGAGAGAAGGACTGTATGGACTGAATTCCTACTGGGTAAGACCAGACCAGATCAAGATGGCAGCTCCTACCGGCCAGTTTCTTGCAAAGGGCGCGTTTCCAATAGAAGGCACCAGAAACTTTGTTCAGGTATCCAATCTTCAGCTAGCCGTAGGCCTGTATCAAAAGGATGACAACTACACAATCATGTGCGGCCCGCCCTCAACAGTGAAGGCAAAATGCTTGTTTTATGTTATCATAGAACCATCAGGAATTGATATGACCGAGCTTGCAAAGAAAATAAGAATAGAGTTTCTAAAGCTTGCAGAAAACCAGGATGTTGTCAAGGCATTCAATATTGACGATTTTATACGGGCACTTCCCGCAGGCGATAGCCACATAGTAGAATCAGGCACGGGTCTGGCATATTGAGTACATACAAGCCCAGTTTTTTTGTAGATGCGATGCTTGGAAACCTGGCAAGAAGGTTGCGAGTGCTTGGCTATGATTCTAAGTACGAGTCCTCGATTGAGGATTCAGATTTGATCAGAATGGCAGACAAACAGAGGCGCATCATAGTTACAAAAGACGAGAATCTCTCCAAAAATGCAGAAAAGATAGGCATCACAACAGTACTGATTAGGGGAAATGACGAGATTGAACAGATTGTTCAGGTTGCAACAAAGATCAATATTTCAAATTTTGCTATTGACAGCAACTCTTCCAAGTGCGTAGATTGCAATGGAAAGATTGAGTCCATAGACAAAATAAGAATAATGGACAAGGTTCCCCCTGGAATTTACGAAAGACAGGAGAAATTTTGGATCTGCAGGGATTGCAAGAAACTCTATTGGGAGGGAACCCATTTTGAGAAGCTTCAGGAATTTGTACAGAAGCTAAACCAGAGATTGAGATGAATCCCATATCTGATCATGATGGAGAGACGCTTGTAAGAACAGCAAGAGAATCTGTAACAAAATATCTAAAGACCGGGCAAAAAATGACGCCTCCAGACGAGATCAGGTCAAGATTTTCGTTCAACTCGGGAGTGTTTGTGACCCTGAACAAGGGCGAGGACCTTAGAGGCTGCATCGGGTTTCCCACCCCGGATAGAACACTGTACCAATCCCTTTTAGACGCGTCAATAGCATCGGCAACGGAGGACCCCAGATTTCCGCCCGTGTCATATGACGAATTGAGTGAAATTTCCTTCGAGGTGACCGTTCTAACGCCTCCCGAGGTGATTAAAGTGCAAAATCCCTCGGAATACCCATCCACGATTAAGGTTGGAAGAGACGGGCTTGTTGTAAGATGCGAGTTTGGCTCCGGGCTTTTGCTCCCCCAGGTGCCTGTCGAATATGGATGGAATGAGGAGGAATTTCTTTCCCATACCTGCCAAAAGGCAGGAGCTCCCAGGGATTGTTGGAAACAGAAAAATACTGTAATCTTGCGGTTTGAGGGAATTGTATTCAAGGAAACAGCCCCCAGCGGTTCCATAGTACGGGTTAATCTATAGGATTTTTCCTTCTATTGCATCAACCAGAATTTCTTGGCCGTCCTTTAACGATTCATAGTCTTTTTTTTCTGCCACAACCAGAGGAATGTTTGAAATTGCACAGCCTGATGCTGTTGTGATGTCTGCCTTTAAGCACACTATTGCAAGCGGCGCAGACTGGTTGTATTTTAACGAGTAGATGGTGTATGCACCAACACTGCTTCCTATACCGTTTGGGAAGACAAGAATTTTGTTTCCTATGAACTTGCCAAAGAGATCATGTTTCTCGTCTCTTACCCGTCCCGTCTTTTTATCAATTCCCCCAAGAAAATTCACTGGTTTTTGTGCACAAAGTACTGCGCCCCTGACCTTTCCACGTACAACTACTTTGACATTCATTTTGTTTCCTCCTCAATAATCTGGTGCAGGCTCTTTAGACTGACATCCACATCATTTGATGCCTTCAGATAATATGCTCCCTTTACACTGTTTGTTACAACAGCGTCAATGTTTTCCTTGTCTACAAGCGGAGTCAGGCATGTACAACAGTCATACAATATCTCCCCCCCAGCTCGAGCCAGTTCCTTGTCATATCCCAAATTTCTAATCTGTCCCTGAATTGCCCTAGGACAGAATATCATGCATTGTTTTCTAAACGATCTTCCCTTTAGCTTTGCCACCAGGTCCGATATCTCCTCAAGCCCAAGCTGCGGACTTCCAAGCGTGATAATGTCTCCGGATTCCGAGGTATTCAGTTCATCCTTGACTCTAGCCATTTCCTTGTAGTCAAAATCCATCTTTTCACCCTCTTCCTCCCCCAGAGTAAACATTCCACAGCTTCCAGACGTACCCATGCCTGCACACAGCGACTTGCAGCTGCGCCTGTCGAGTCCTTTTGTTCCGGATATGGCAACTGAGCTTCCTGCTTGCTTTCCTGCAAAATATCCCAGCAGGCCGTATGTGAGCTCGTCTGCAGGTTCGGTTTTCATCCTAATGGTAAGATTTGGCTTTCTGTTTTCTTCTTCCCGCAGGTCAGAATACGGACTCTTGCCTGTTAGCGCACTGGCAAGGGCGCTGAAAGCGCTCTCCTTGTTGGTTTTCAGTGCAGAGACAGAGTTTGCATAGATGGCCGCGTTGCTTTCTGCAAAGGAGACCTGGGTGCCATTTTTTGGAAGCTCAAAGATCTCATACGGTATGCAGGAAAAGGAGGGAATTGCACCCATCTTCACATATGATTTTTTGATGCTCTGCTGTTTTGCAACAAATTCCTCATCAAGATGAAATTTGGAAACGCTGTCAGAGTCAAATCCCATCGGGTTGACAGTGGTTTTAATCTTGAATTTTGCATCCTTGCTAAGACGTGAGAGAAATTCTTCTCCCGCGTCACCTATCGTGTTGTAATTTACTCCAGATAGATGCGCCCATTCAACTGGAACTAGTTTATCAGCATCGGTGGCTTCCCCTATCGCTACAAGAATTCTATATGCAAGTGCAAGAGTTTCCCCGTGTTTTCCATCAAGTGTAGATTCCTCTTCTCTAGTTAGTTCCAATATTTGTTCTTGTTATAACAGATATAATAAGTTAGGAAAACCTGAGTATAATGGCGTGATTTTAGGTAATTTAAGATATAAAGGTCATATTAGAAATTTATTTTAAGTTCAAATCTCATTATTTGATTTTTTATAATTGATCGAAGCGATTAACCCCAATTTCTTCTTTAAAACGGCGATCTAGTCTTGAAAAGTATTTTATTACAGCATCAAAGAAAAATTTGGTCTTTTCTGGATATTTCGCTTCTTTCTTAACTTTATTTGATGCATTTCCGACTGCGACACTTATTTCTGAAACCCCGAACATTGGTATATTTTTAATGCGGTGATTTTTATAGCAATTTTATAATTGTACTAGAACTTCAATCCATTTTCAAATGATATCTGTTATTATAGTCTTCATCGACTATCAAATAATCAAAAAGCAAATTAGGATTTGAGAAATTCTAGTAATGCAGAGTTTACTTCATCCGCATGTGTCCATGATATACAATGCGGCCCATCCTTTACTACCACCAGCCGGGCTTCTTTGACTAACTTCGCTGTTCGAGCTCCTGCTGCCGATAGGGGGACAATACGATCTGCATCACCGTGAATGACTAGAGTTGGCACATCGATTCGGGAGAGATCTTTTCTGAAATCTTCATGCCAAGTAGGTACGCAAGCATAGCTTGCCGTGGCAGACGCACTAGCTGCTAGATTCCAGCATGCTTGGACTGTCTGCTCGCTCACCCTCTTTCCCAAAAGCAAATCAGTATTGAAGAAATTCTTGAAGAACTCTGTAAAGAATGCATAACGATCAGTTGCAACTGCGTTTTGGATCCCATCGAAGACATCTTGGTCAACTCCTTCAGGATTGTCTTGCGTTTTAAGCAAGAAAGGCGGAACAGCACTTATGAAGACTGCCTTTTTCACGCCTTTGGATCCGTACTTTCCAAAGTATCGAGCAATTTCGCCACCTCCCATCGAAAAACCAACCAAAGAAAAATCATGGAGCCCCAGATGTTTCACAAGCTTGTGAAGATCTTCGGCAAATGTATCATAGTTGTAGCCTATTGTGGGCTTGCTTGAGTTACCAAAACCTCTGCGATCATATGTGATGACTCGGAACCCCGCATCAAGCAAGATTGGAATTTGCTTTTCCCATGAAGCTCCACTGAGAGGGTATCCGTGGATTAACACAACCGGCTTGCCAGATCCGTGATCTTCATAATAGAGGTCAATTGAACTCGAGTTTTCCTTACCAACGCTCACAAACGGCATTATCTACATCTTACCTCAATTTCTGGGACAACTATCTGGCTAATAAATAGGTCAGTGAACTAATCATTCCACTTTTCTGATGTTGTTCTTTTTTGGTATTGTAGTTCCAATAAAATGATCTACTACAGGATCAGTCTTGCCAACATGAAAAGTCTTAGCTCTATTTTCAATGTCCATGTCCGCCTTTGTGATTCGTTCATGTTGACGCAAGTGTTCCGCCCATGATTCAGCTACAAATGTTTCAACATAACGACTAGGATTTGCAATATCTCGGAATAGAGCCCAATTTATTGCTCCATCACGTAAGCGAAGAATTCTCAGATCCTTGGCTGCGTATTCAAATTCATTTGATTTTGTATTATCAATGATATATTCAATTTCTATCAGGACTGGGCCATCATCTCGGCAAGAATAGATTCCAAGGCCATTCCTTTTCTAGTCAAATTATATTCCACTTCAAGAGGTCTAGTCTTTAAGATCTTTCTTTCAATTAATCCATATCCTTTTAGATCCTTTAACCTAATTGATAACGTCTGTGTTTATTCCCTCAATCGATCGCAAAAATTGGCTGAATCTTTTTTGTTTTAGCAAAAACATATTTTGGATTATATTATCGCAAATTTTTGTCCAAATAATTTTAAACTGTCATCGATAAGATAGGCTTTCATCTCCAACTGATCATTGAAAGTATTCATTTTTCTTGGTTCCATTCTTGTGCTATTGATTGCACTTGTTTGATCGAATTTTCCAAGCTCAAAGATTTGGCATTCTCTCCACCACTCATTCCACCAGCAAGTATTCCACGGACATCAGAATATCCCATAAACTGAAATTCGATTTTTGTAAGCGACAATGCATGTTCCCATGATGCCATTGGTTCTTTTTCATAATTTCCTCCTGCTGTTACTATAGCTAGTGCTTTTTTTCCAGTCATCAGTCCAACGTAGCTTCCATTCTTGGCATCCCATGTTTCTCCTTTTAGCATTACAGAATCAAACCATGCCTTTACAGGTGCTGGCATAGAAAAATTGTTCATTGGATATGCAACAACTACAACATCAGCTGACTTTATCTGTTCAGTCATACGATCCATTTTGGATAATAGATTCTTCTTCTCTGAGGATAATTCTTGTCCCAGGTAATTGCGATGTATGTACGCATCTAAATTTTGTTCCAAAAACAAGTCTGGTACATCTTTTGAAAGATCTAATCTCTCAATATTGGAATTTTTTATCTCTCCAATGTAAGCATCAAGTATCTTTTTAGTATTGGATCTTTCATTTCGTGGCGTATATTGTACAATTAGGGTTTTCTGTGGTTTTTTTCCATTTTGGCTCATTTTTGTACAATCCCCACTGGTACTGAATTTTTCAGATACTTGATTGGCAAATCAATTAAGATAAGCTCAGTATCTCTTTGGGCTTGGATTTTTAAGATCTCTTCATTTTCTATCTGTGCTATATCCCTTGTATAGAGCACTTTGCCATTTAATGCAATTTTTCCTTCAATGACAAACAAGTATGTAATTCTCTCACTCTTTGGGATATAACTTAGATCTTTGCCAGTTTCCAGATTTGAAATGTAAAATATTGCATTCTGGTTTATGCCTAGTCTACCTTTTTGTTTTGAATATACTGGTTCAATTACGGGAAGCAGGTTATTCTTCCTATCATCTTTTGTGTATTTTTTCTGTTCCCACGATGGTTTCAACCCCCTAGTGTCACTAAAGAGCCAAATCTGCAAAAGTCGCAATGGCTTTTCATTTGAGTGGTTAAATTCTGAATGAAGTACACCTGTTCCAGCTGACATTGCTTGTATCTCTCCTGGCTGGATGATACCGTGATTTCCAAGACTGTCCTTGTGCTCAAGTTCTCCGTCTATTACATAGGTTACTATCTCCATGTCTTGGTGTTGATGAAAATCAAAGCCCATATCAGGTTGAATTACATCATCATTGAAGACACGCAATGGGCCAAAGTTTACATTACTTGGATCATAGTATTCTGCAAAGGAAAAGTGGTGGTATGTTGTCAGCCACTCGTTTTCCCCTTTGTATTGTTCTTGTTCTTTGATTATTTGAATCATGTAAACAGTATAGTCGGGAATCTACTTAACACACCCTAAATGAAAGACTGGAATTTTAAAGAAAGTTGTTTAAAGTACACAGATCTGTTTACATCTCAAGAACTGTATTTACTTGAATATATCATCATGTTCTTCCATTAGGACCATATGGAAACACTAAACCAAATTCCAACAAAGAATGCAACATCAGAAATACATGAGCACAAGTGGACTGTCTTAACATCGCATTGGCAATGCGAGATCTGTGGGAGGACGTACGGCTAAGATGACTAGCTACAAGAAATTGTTCTTGTCCATAGCAGTGTTTGCAATGGGTCTGAACTCGGCTTTTTCAGGATTTGCCTTTGCTGATGACCAGAATGGATTGTACTCACACTCTCATGAAACAGCACTATGGGAACACGACCTCATTTGCGGAGACCACAGATGTGCTTCAGGAGAATCGTCTGGAAATCCACAACCAGTGGTGCCAGTCAGGGGACATTAGATGACCTCACAAGTATCTGTTGGGCTGGTAAAACAGCCAACAGTTCACTCTTTTTGGATATGCTACAGGTGCAATCTTACATTCCGTGATGAACCGTCAGTATCTTTGCATAACGAGATTACAAAGCACTCTGCTAGAGAAATTGAGTTTTAACTGGAAACATCAACTTCGTTTTTTAATATACGAGAACTTTTTACAATAGGTTGATTTCATAATATCGTGGCAAATTCTGATTCAAATTTACCCGCTGATCTGTTTATGGAGCTAGCTAGCGAGACAAGATGTGCAATACTTTTGATGCTAAAAGAAAAACCAACTAGGACCAATAAACTTGCCAAGGATCTCAATCTTACCGTTCAAGAGACGCACAGAAACACTGCTAGGCTTACAGAAACTGGAATGATAAGAAAAGACTCGGAAGGGTTGTTCTCCTTAACCGAATATGGTAAATTAATAGTGGATCAAATCCAGTATTACCAATTCTTGTTCAAGCATCAGAATTTCTTCGAAGACCATTCATGTGACCTCCCGCCCAAATTCAAACAAAGACTGGGAGTTCTGAACAACTGCGAGCTGATAACCAAGGTAACAAATGTGCAACAGAGAATAAAAAAAATAGAATCTGAAGCTAAAGACCACATAAAGTTGATTGTCTCACAAGCTTGGGAGGATGAAGGAAAAATACTATTAGACAGAGTAAAGAACGGAGTAAAAATATCTACAATTTTTGGATTTGATTCAGTCATGCCAGATGAGATTGAAGATAACATACAAAAGAAATTGATAAGTTTTATCCAAAAGGGATCTTTGGAGCAGAAGATAGTGGATGACAATGTGAAGATCTCGCTGTTTATTGCAGACAAGCAAGCTGCAGTAATGTTTCCAAACCAAAAGGGAGAGGTGGATATGAATACGTTATTTTCCGGAAAAGATCCTGAATTTTACGAGTGGTGCAATGATTATTTTGAATATTTGTGGAATACCGCAAAGCCAATTGTAAAGGGCAGAACCAAATTTTACTGATCTAGAACAACCAACTTGTTCACACTATACGCAGGGCAACAGGTAATGACAAGCTCTAAAAATACTTATTAAAAATTCTAATTTTTTATTACTGCCCTGAATCTGACGTGACCATTGGCTACTTTTTCATATGCTTTACCAATTTCTTCTAATGAAAAAGTTTCAGCGATGACTTTGACCTTTCCTTTTGCAACATAATCTAGTGCCTCGTAAAGATATTCTCGTGAATTTTGCTGCGACCCCATAATCCTGGCACGATTTAGTAGAATCATTGGAGGCACTTGGATTGGTTTACTATCAAATCCAATTATCATCACTCTTCCATCAGGTCGTAAACCAGATATTGCCTCACTGGCTGCTTGATTGGAGTTGCTTGTTGCAAGTATCACATCTGCGCCTCCGGCTTTTTTTAGTTCTTCTGTATTTTTTACTACCAGATCTGCACCCATTTTATAGCAAAGATCTTCCTTGTCATTTGAATGAGTAACTGCAATGGTTTCAAAACCACATGCCTTAGAATATTGAACCCCCAGATGGCCTAGTCCTCCAATTCCCACTATAGCAATTTTTTCATGAGGTTTTGGATCTGCATGCCTAAGTCCACTGTATACAGTATAACCTGCACAAAAGATAGGAGCTGCTTGCTCGTATGAAATTTCTTTAGGTAAAAGCATTGTAGAGTCTGCATCTGCAACCATATATTCTGCATGTCCGCCTTGACTACCAATTCCTGTACCAATTTGTTTTTCGCAAAAAATGTATTTTCCGCGAAGACACCACTCACAACGTCCGCAAGTTGTTTGTAACCAAGGTACTCCCACTCTATCACCAACTTGACGAGAGGTTACTCCTTGCCCAACCTCTACTATCTCTCCTACTGGTTCATGACCAATAGTACGTGGAAATTCGATTGGCATAGGCAACTCACCTTCTGTAATATGTACATCAGTATAACACAGACCGCTTGCTTTAATTTTTATCAGAACTTCATTGATGCCGGCTTTTGGTGTAGGAACTTCTTTGATCTGCCATTTTCCATGAATGCTTGGAACTATTGCAGCACGCATTACTGATATTTACTAATCCTACTATTTTAATATGAAAGTGTTCAAACTGTTACTAGATAACCATTACTTCAGTTCCAAGTAGAATCTTTCAAGTAATTTTACTTTGAGCCAGATGTCATAACTTCGATGTAATTTTTTCTAACGCCTGTGAAGAATACTATTCTCTTCCAGCTGTAAAGAAATTTGAATTAATTTTCCATTTCTATTGACTGTTAGTGCAATACTATTTCCTATCTGTTTTTTATGGATATATTCTGAGATCTGAGTAGGTTCCTCAACCTTGTTTTTGTCTATTTCTTCTATAATGTCTCCCTTTCTCATACCAGCATTGTCAGCAGGGCTAAACGATTCTATTTGCACTACTATCACACCCTCGCTTACAGGTAACCTATAATATCTTGCCAAACTGCGAGTAACTTTCATTGAAGTAATTCCAATCCAAGGTCTTCTGACATTACCTTTTTCTATTAATTCATTCAATATTTCCTTTGCAGTGTTTACCGGAACTGCAAATCCTATTCCTTGTGCATAAGGCATGTTTGCAGTATTGATTGCCATTACATCACCTGCCGTATTTACTAGTGGTCCCCCAGAATTTCCAGGATTTATTGCAGCATCTGTCTGGATCAATTCTAGCGTTCCATTTTCTGTTTGAATCCTTCTATTAAGCGAGCTTACGATTCCAGATGTTACTGTTGGACCCCCGGTTAGACCAAATGGATTTCCCACGGCAAGTACTATCTGACCTACCTTGAGCTTGCTTGAATCCCCAAGATTTGCAACTGGAATCTCTTCTTTTGTTACTATTTTGATTACCGCCAGATCTGTTGGCGGATCCACCCCAACAACTTTTCCATTGAACACCCTACCATCTGATAATGTTACTCGTAGTCTTTCCGCATCTTCAATTACATGATAGTTTGTGAGGACGTAACCTCCATCATTAATTATCACTCCCGAACCAACTCCTTGCATTGGAAATACTCTAAACATCTGATCATGAACCATTCTTACACTTGCAATATTTACAACACTGTTGCTGATCTTTTCTACAGCTTCAACTATAGCTTCTTCGTTCACAGGTATCATTTTGTTTTAACTTCACCATACATAGATTGTAGAATTTTGCATCCTAATTGCATGTTGTTTATAGGAATCTTTTGTATATTTTGACTAACTAATGAAAAACTGGGTCACAGGATTTGGTAAACTGCATCATGTTTTTTTGTGTTTTATTATTTCATTGTTGATAAAATTTTGAAAGTCTGGATCAAACCACTTCTCAGGCCGTATGGTTTTTTCCCAGTGTTCGCTAATTGTTCCTCCTTCAAAAGCACTTTTCATCCATCTTAACCATCCTGCCCATTCGTTATCGCTAAGCACCTTTCTCTCACGCATATGAAATGCATGAGCACATGCATACAAAATATAATATGCAAATACAATCTCTTTTGATATACCTGATTGGTTCTTGTCAAGTACCTTGACCATTTCTGGATGAAGAACTAACATTTCTGCCATTCCATGTATCTTTTCATCCAAATCATTTAGAACCTTTGTCTCAATATCTATCATAAGGCTCTTCAACCCCTTCCTTGAAAAATGGAAAATCACTATCAAGGTTGCAATTACACCCATAGAACCTGCTAAACTAATTAGATCAGCTAGAGACAGCTCAGCCATGCTTGGTTGATAAGTTAGAAATTGATTATAAGGTTTCTTTAGTTTTCTACCTTGTGAGTATTAAGCTAATTTAGCTAAACCCCTCCCCCCGTCTATGATATAACCAAAATTAGTTGATATTGATTAGAGAGAATACATCTAAATGATCTTGATGGGTACTTCTACTTGAGTTCAATACTGTCACTGCCTGAATTTCCAAAAAACTGGGTAAGATCTGTCGTTTTTCCAGCAACAACTTTTAACGCATCTCTGAACAATTCCGTTGTTGTTACTTCCATTATTCTTCTTGCATCATCTATAACATTGCTACCTCCTTTGCTATTTGTTGCAATAATCAGATCATATAGCTTACGTTCTCCACTCTGAAATACGGAAATGATGTGGGTATATTTTTTAAATTGTGCAATCTGAGATCTATATAATTCAACCAAGGAATTACCATCTTCGCATTTTTTCCATTCATTATTTCCAAAAAATTCATTTAATGATTGTTCTGTACCGATACTATTCAAAGCATTTTCTGAACATCTTTCGTTGTCCATGCCTCAAAACCTGATTTCTTGATCTTCTCAGGAAACATTTTCTTGATTTTTTTGAAATTCAATACCTTATCGTTCATGGCAAAGAATAGCTCTAATGCTGCAAATTTGGGAGGAATTGAGTTTGGAGATATAGTCTTTTTTAGATGAAACAGGTAATCTTCTAACATTACTTGAAGGGCTGAATCTTTGAGAGTGACAAGAGCATCATATTCTGTGACTTTAGTAAATTTGAGAAATTGGTCCAACCATGTTCGATAATTTTTTTTGATATATTGTGACTTAATTCCCGCTTCAAATAGTAATAGGCTTCTGTTCTTCATACTCTAATTTAGTGCCTAGTTTATTATAAACAGTATTTCCCTGTAGATTACAGATATAATTACTTCTCTGATCAATATGACATCAGTTGGATAAGATAGGAAAAATTCTGGATGGGATGTCGAATACCATGAATGCAGTCAGGCCACCTAGAATGACTGCATTGCGAGAACTGCGTGAAGCTGAAAATGGCAGTCCGTTAAGCATCCTTATTGGCACCATACTTTCCGCGCGTACAAGGGATGAAAATACGTCTGCCGTAGTTAGAAAATTATTTTCCAGATACAAGACGGCGCGTGCACTGTCCAGAGCTAAAATCTCAGATGTTGAAAAGATAATCAAATCAACCGGGTTTTACCATGTAAAGGCAAGACGCATAATCGAAGTATCTTCCATCATAGATTCGAGATACTCTGGCAAGGTGCCACAGACACTGGACAAGCTGATTGAGCTTCCGGGGGTTGGGAGAAAGACTGCAAACTGCGTACTGGTGTACGCGTTTGACAAGCCAGCTATACCCGTAGATACTCACGTGCATAGAATTTCAAATAGGCTTGGACTTGTTCAAACAAAGACTCCCGAGGACACGGAGGCAGAGCTTATGAAAAAAATTCCAAAGGAGCATTGGATTAGGATAAATGATACTTTTGTCATGTATGGCCAGAATATCTGCAAACCGATATCTCCAATGTGTACGGTTTGTCAGATAAAAAGAGAATGCAACTATTACAAGATCCATTTCTAATCCCTGCAGAATGTGAGATTATTGTTGCTGGGTACTACGGATTAGGTTTTTGCAAGTCGCCTGGAGAGAGAATAGCGTCCCTCTTCTTATTCTTTAACAAGATCACAATCAGGACGCCGGTTACTCCAGCTACAATAAACGGCATGTAGAAAATCGGATTGTCTGCAGGATTTCCTGAAACTATGCTTACGGTAACACTTCCAGACGAGGCGGTCGGGGGATCAGAGGCTGAATCCATGCCTGATGCGGTTATGTCCCTTACTGTAAAGCCTGCCACATCCAGATTGTCAACAAGTACCTGTTGCCCTATTGATGCAGAGAGGCCTCCGTTACTAGTATGCTGTACTGTTACAATCTGGCCTGGGCTCCACCCACCAGTCTTTTCTTGATGAATCAAAAAGTATCCATCCTCAGGAGTGTTTACTGCTACCCATAGTCTATGATCAGGAGGACTGCCCATGCCGACCTCAATGAATTTCTCCACCTTTGGATCCTCGTAGAGTCTGATTATGGCGTTCCCATTTGGATTTGAATATGTGAGCTTGTTTTCTATTGTGAGTTGCCAGTTTGTAACGTGTTCGTGCGGTAGCTTGATGACAGTAGCATTGTCTCTTACAACATTGAATGCCTCGGAAGGAATCTCCACGGTATCATAATGTTCTGACTTGTTCATCGTAGACTGTTGCGCATACACAGGTAGGAATGGCGTTACCAGTAAAATCAGAAATATCATGCTGCGCATAGGGTTAGCTGGGGTCATTTCAATAAAAATCTAGTCAACAAACGGATTCTCTGAATTTACCAGTATTTTGAATACCTCGGGGCGCATCATGTATTCTGAGGGGCTTTGCTTTTCAAGAATCATATTCCTAAGCTTTGTACCGCTGAGCTGTTCCTGAAACTCTTGTCCGTGCGGACAGTTTCTTTCACTTGCAAAGGACAGACATTTTCTGCAATAGAAAAAGGCGGGATAGAAGATGGGCTCTATTCCAAGGTCCGGGTAACTGTCAAATATTTTCTGGGAAGCAAAGGGATCATAGTACTTTCCTACGCCTGCATGATCTCTGCCAATTATGATATTTGTGCATCCAAAATTCTTTCGCATGATAGAGTGGTGAATTGCTTCTTTCGGGCCTGCATACCTCATCTCCGTATGCAAGGTAGCAAGATGGCACCTGTTCTGCGGATAGTAATGTTTGATCAGAGTCTCATAGGCTGAAACTATTGCTTCGTCCCTGTAATCGCCAGATTTTTTCTTGCCTATCAGAGGATTAACAAAGAGTCCGTCATGGGTGTTAAGCGATGCTTTTTGAAGCATTTCATGAGCAACATGAGGGACGTTCCTGGTCTGAAAACCCACTATAGTCTTCCAGCCAGCCCTTTCAAACAGGTCTCTCATCTCTCTTGGCGTCTTCCTGTATCTTCGAATTGGTGTCTCGGCAGGTCTCTTAGCATAGTCAATTTTTCCTCCAACCAGGAATTCCCTCATTGACATGGTTTTTGCTACCCCGGGATGTTTTTCATCAGTTGTACCGTAGACTCCCTTTGCGGTTGCATTTTTGTCAAAAGTGTACACCTCTTCTACGTGCAGGACAGCAAAACTTGTGCCGCTAGTGCTCAGGGCAACATCTTTTGCATCCTTCATTTTTGTGGCGGTCTCCTTGTCAACATCAAGCACTATCGGGATTGTCCAGGGAAGATCATTTGCCAGCCTTCCTTTTGTGGTCACCTTGTCAAAATCTTCTTTGAGTAGAAATCCTTCAAGCGGGCTGAATATGCCGTCAGCTATATTTTCAATATCGCTTGCCAAATCAGCATTGACCTGTACTGAAAATATATTATCTGGTATTTTGTTTGTGGTTCTATTTACTAGTTTACCGCCGTGTGGTTGTGCTGTACTCATCTAACATTACCTAGAACATTATTTTCCGTGTTCCGCGTGCAACCCGCATTCCTTTTGCGGATCTGTCTCCCACCACCAGCGTCCTGCGCGCAGCGGTTCTCCCGGCTTGATTGCACGCGTGCAGGGTTCGCATCCTATGCTGGGATACCCCTTGTCATGAAGTTTATTGTAAGGTACACTGTTTTTTTTGATATAGTCCCAAGTTTGATCCCACGTCCAGTCAATTATCGGATTTAGCTTGACAATGCCATCATGCTGCGGATCAATCTCGATTTTTTGTGCACTGGACCTGACCTCAGTCTGGTCGGCCCTCAGTCCAGTAATCCACCCATCCAAGGTAGAAAGCATTTTTTTGAGCGGATGTACTTTTCTGATGCCGCAGCATAATTTGCGGTTTCCCATGCTTTGATAAAATAGATTCATGCCGTTTACACGGACCATTTGTTCGACTTCGTTAGAATCCGGAAACATTACCTCGATGCTTGTGTTGTATCTGGTTCTTATCTCATCCATAACATCGTACGTTTCCTGGTTTAATCTGCCCGTATCTAGCGTAAAGATTCTAGATTTTGGATTTATTTTCATCATCATGTCAATCACGACAACATCCTCTGCTCCAAAGCTTGATGCCAAAGCCATCCTTGGATGCAGATTGTCAAGCGCCCATTTGAGAACTTCCTGCGGGGTCTTTAGTTTTTCATTTAACTGCTGTATTTGCTCAGCAGTGAAGCTATGCATGAGAAAATGCGTTCATTTTGGTCATATAATTATTTAGGTTGATTTTCTATCCTAGAATTATAAATGAGTCAAGGCATTAGAAACAAAATGAGCGAGAAAACAGTTTTGGTTGTTTTTCCGTCCATTTTCTCGCTAAATAAGATCGACAGTTTGGAGACGAACATATCAAATATACTAAAAATCAAAAAACAAAATTTCACTCGTGTGCGCAAGAATGGAGTCTTGATAATAATAGAAACAGGTGATCCCGTTCTTGTTTCCTCCACAATCGGATCACTGTTTGGCATTGAACGAATAGCTATTGCAAAGGAGATTGAGAATGACTTTCAAGCAGTGATTGCAAAAATCACAGATACGAGTATGAATTTGTTATTGAAGGGAGATAAATTTTACATCAAGGTTGAGGGAAAATCAGCAAAATATCTGGCAAAAGACTTGGAGGTTGCAGCTACTGCAGCCTTGATTGAAAAATCTGCAGATATGCAGGTAAAGGTGGGCTTGGAGGCAGATCACAGCAAGTTATTTTACACGTATCTTACAGAATCCCACGCTTATGTCTGTATTTTTGTAGACAAGGGATTGGGAGGAGTTCCGTACAATTCTCAAAAGGAAACCACTCTTTGCTGCATATACGATGAATTGTCTGCAATAGCATGCCTGCAGAGCATCAAGATGGGTTTTGATGTAAAAATTATCACGTGTTATTCAAATGATGCAGATCTTCTCAGGATATCAAAGATGCTCAACAGAATGCTGGCATCCATCATACAGGAAAAAATTACGCTTTATTTCTGTAAAATACCCAAGACCCAAGACCAGCTAGTGAAAATTTTAGTGGCAACCTATCTCATGGCATCTATTGCCCGTTCCAAGAAAATCAGACATGTAGCATTACCAATTCTTCCCTTTGCGTTACCCACATGGTTTGTAGAATATAATGCCAAGTTCGTTTTCGAGAAAGGTTTGATGCCGTGGCTTCCGCTGGCAGGCATGGATTCCAGTATTACCGAAAATTCCAGACAAATAGGACTGGAGAAATATCTTACAAATCTAGAGAATCTATGCAGGTCAAAATTTCCTAAAAAGAACGTGTCAAAAAAAAATATTCAGAATCATGCAGATAGTGCAGTGAGGAGCATCAAATCAGTATCTGTAACTTTGGGACCAAAAAATGTGTACGATATAATTGATTCTTTGAGAACCAATCATTGAGAATTTAAGTGGGACCAATCAAGTCGCTGCATGAAAAAGATAGGCGGATTCATCAATCCTTGGGGAAATGGCCATTTCACTAGGATGATGTCCCTTGACAGTGCGATTAAACAAAACATAAGAGACGAATTTGATATTCATTATTCAAGCAGTGGGGAGATATATCAAAAACTTCTCAAAAAGTTTCCTGCAAACAAAGAAAAACTACACAACATAGTGATTCCCACGCCCATAGACGGCAAATGCGGCCCAAGTGTAACTTTATCTTTATTCAATTTTCTCCTCCCTGTTGCAGGCAGGCCTCCTCTTGTCTCTGTGATGGCAAGATACCTGATTGATGAGGGAAAACTGTATGACAGACAGAAATTTGATCTTGTTATTAATGACGGGGATGTGGGTTCAAACGTCATAGCACAAAAGAGGAATGTCAAATCCATCTTTGTTACAAACCAATTCAGACCCCGCCTTTGGGCATCAAGATCTTTTCTTTATCCAGGAGTAATGTACATATCAAAAAACATTGCAAAAGCTTCAAAGATAGTGGTTGCAGATTCCCCCCCGCCCTACACCATATGTGAGTACAATCTGAATTTTCCCGAGAAATTAAAGAAAAAAGTGGTATATGTAGGTCATTTTTCAAATGGGAAAGTAATTAATCATGGTCCAAAGTCTGACCTAGAAAGACTAGTTGAAAATGCAGATAGTTTCGGATATTGGATGATAACTGGAAACAAGTCTACAAATGAAGCTACTACTAGAAAATATAGAAAAATATTTCATGCGCCTGAGATGAATAATGAGAGAAGAATTGTCTCACATGCAAAAAACGACCCTTCTTTAGACAAAGTACTTGGCAGGGACGGCAAGACATATTCAATTTCTGAGACTTTAGAGAAGCAGGTGGACTGGGTTCAGATAGATGTCGGATTTCTCTCCGAGCAAGAAAAAGATACTGTATTAAATTTGTGCAAATATGCAGTGATAAACGGCTCTCACACTGCAATGGGAGAAATACTAGGAGCAAAAGCAAAGCCAATCATAGGAATGCCTGTTTATGATGAACATACAAACCAGATAAAATGGGCCGAAGAGAGAAAGCTTGGGATTCTTGCTACAAATGTCAAGCAGACTACAAAAGCGGTTTCCAAGATACATGATGACTACAACAAGTATCAGGAAAATCTGGCAGACTTTGCAGAAAACTATGATAGAAATGGCACTAGTAAAACTACGGAGATCATTTCTGAAATGCTTGACATCTAGAAAGAATTAATAATTTTTGAAATATAATTTTAGATTCTGGTACGCGGCATTTTTCGATGGGCGAACTGACCAAAATTAGGGATGAAGACATAGACCGCGTACCAGACCTAGCAAAAGCTTTTATGGATATCTCTTGTGATCGCCGTCATTGACTGAGTGTCCCGAGTGTGCAGCCAGACAAGTTCAAGTGGAAATGAAATTTGATCCTAATACAAAACATTTCATTTGTAAAAAATGCGGATTATTTGCTACCAGAGAACAGATAAGTGATATCAAGTACAGATTAAATAAACGCGAGAAGACACGAGAAGACAAGCATGATGAATATCGCGATTGGTGGCAGTCAAGCAAGAAAGAAAAACAGGCCTGATTACAAAAGGTGAATAGAAATGACTAAAGAAATTCCAAAGTGGGCACAAGACGAGATAAAGAATGCCAAGTTTGGAAAGCCAGAATCGCTTACAAGAACAGGTTACATACTTGAGATATACGACAAGGAGATGAGGGTAGATGTTCAGATTTATGAAGCATTGGATGATGGAAGAAAAATCGTAGAGGGAATAAGCCTGCCAAAGAAGGTAAAACCAGCAGATCTCATGAAGGGAACAGTTTATGAATTTGCAATAAATGCTTCCAGGGCACCTCTAGGCAAGAAACTAGTCGAATTTCTCAAAAAAGAGATGGAGATAGACATGGACGCAATATACCAATTCGAGCTTGCCAGTCTTGAGCTCATGGATGTTGATTCTGATTCTGCAGGTTCTGACGAATCTGAAGACGAATAAGATTCCAGGTTATGTCTTGGCTTTTGATCTTCTGAAGATTCCGCCCACTATGGGATTTATCAGATATGGCAAAGTCTGTTTGAACCATATGGCTATTCTCACAACCTGAGGAGTCACAATCTCAAGCCTAGGGGAGGAGGCAGCTTTCACAACTGCCCTTGCCACAGTTGCTGCACTGAGGGCGGCAGTATATTTTGGCATCTTGTCAAATGAGTCATTATCAAAAAAGCCGGTTCTGACCATTATCGGGCTCACAACTGTTATTCCTACACCGCTTCCTTTCAGCTCGTGATATAATGACTCTGAAAAGCCCAACATTGCAAACTTGGATGCACAATATCCCGACATTGCAGGAATTCCGAAACTTGCGGCAACAGAGGCCACATTCACGATATGACCGGATTTTTGCTCCATCATTTTTGGCAAAAAAGCCTTGGTGCAGTATGTCATGCCAAGATAGTTGGTTGACATCTGAGATTCTGTTTCTTCTATCTTTACGTCATTAAAGTTGCCGTATATTCCAAAGCCTGCATTATTCACAAGTATGTCAACGGTACCGAATTTTTCCAGTACCTGCTTGCTCATTTGAGCTACCTGGTCCTTTTGAGATACATCACAAACGCACACAAGAACTTCAGAGCGATATTCTGAAAGCTCTTTTGCTACTTGTTCAAGTTTGTCTTTGTTTCGTGAGACTAGGACAACTGAGGCATGCAGTTTGGCAAATTTTACTGCAGATTCTCTGCCAATGCCGCTTGATGCACCGGTTATTACAACTACCTTTCCGGAATAATCCATGATGAAAAATGAGATGATGAAGATAAAGTGCTTTCTATGCTGTCTTTTGATTTTTTATGCTTGGATATACCACCTTCATGAGAAACAGCCAGCTTATGACCAGCCCTACATGATAGGTTGCAATTCTCCAAGCTATGATTATATTCCATTGAAGACTGTCCTTTGCAGCTTCATATGTTAACGTATTTAGATGTCCAAGATAGGCCCATATGGTAAATTCAGTCAGACCGGAACCGCCGATGGTTACAGGCAGATTTCCTACTGCATTTGCGGCCATTGTAGCCATCAGAGAATGAAAAAAGTTTATCGTATAACCTGCTCCATTTGCAATAAGCATAAACGACAGTCCGTAGAGAGACCAGGTAAACACAGAAATTATTGTTGACACTACAAAGGCTTTTTTGATTTGCTGGTTGTGTCGTGTTTCTCTGCTCATATCACAGATTTCTTTCATCCAGAGGTTGGTTTTTCCTATATACTGCAAGGAGCGTTCCTTTCCTATTCTTGTGGCAATTTTTGAGATCCATGTTGGTACCTGAAACGTCCTCTTAGATGACAGGAAGAACAGTGCGGACCAAACCCCCGTGATTGGCAGGCTGATTGCAAGTATTGCTATTCCCACGACATAAGCTCCATAGGTAAAAGAAAACACGGCTGCCGTAATAGCAAATATTCCGGCTACCAAGACCTCTGTTACAATCTCCACAATTGTAACATAGGATGCTTTACCAACAGGTATGCCTTTCTTGTTTAGCCACATGATTCTTACCAATTCCCCCCCTACAAAAGACGGGGTCGTGGATGTAACAAACTCGCTTCCTATCCTCACCGAGATTGTTCTCCAGTTTGCATCAATTGGTCCTAGGAATTTCCTGACCAGATAGTTGAATTTTAAACCTTGAGTAAGCAGTTTGCAGGCCATTGCAATTGCGGCACCAGTAAATGGTACTATGCCCACTGCAAGCAGATTTGCGAGGCTAACGTTAAACGTGGCAGCAATAACCAGAAATGGTATTATGCTTACAGGCAGCGCCAGTAGCTTCCAGTTCATTGCATGCTCTATCCATGGATGGAAATATAAGCTCAACATCAAAATAGCTGATCGAAAATGAAAGCAATCTTCATTGTGGGAACTGCGGGATCTGGAAAATCCCTTCTAGCTTCAAAGGTTTTGGATTATTATACCAGAAATGGACATTTTGTTGGAATGTTAAATTTGGATCCCGGGGTGGAGAATCTCCCGTATACATGTGATGTAGATGTAAGAGACCACGTAGATATTGTATCAATAATGAAGCAGTATGATCTTGGCCCAAATGGATCCATGATCATGGCAAATGATCTAATTGCTTCCAAAATTGACGAATTACAGCGGGAGATCGATGACGTGAATCCAGATTATATGATAGTAGACACTCCTGGTCAAATCGAATTGTTTGCGTACAGAGCTAGTGGGCCCTTTCTTATGAAAAACCTAAACACGGAACAGAAAACATCAATATTTCTTCATGACGGGTCTCTTATCACAACTGCAACCAACTTTGTGTCGGTGGCACTGCTTGCAACATCTGTCAAACTGCGACTGGGCTTGCCGCAAGTAAATGTGGTAACAAAGGTAGATCTTATCGAAGATAAAATTAAAGACGTATTGAAATGGTCAACAAACATGGCAAGTCTTGAAGAGGCCATTGCAAAAGAGTCAGACGGTGAGAGCTATACTTTGGCCACCAATCTTTTGCGAAGCCTGAATCTGGGCGGGTTTGCACAGGGATTGATTCCAATTTCAAATGCCACGGGAGATGGCATGGTAAACCTACATGCTGCATTGAGCAGAATTCTTAACATGGGAGAAGAGATGGAAGACTATGGTTGAGAGCGTAACTGTAAGGGCCCCATGCTCTACTGCAAATTTGGGCCCTGGTTTTGATGTTTTTGGCTTGGCATTGGATGCATATTATGATCAGATTCAGCTAGAAAAAGGAGGCAAGGGGATCAGAATACAAAGCTCCGATTCCATCCCCATCGAATTAGAAAAAAACTCTGCTGGGCTTGTGATAAAAGAAATGGCAAAAAAATACAGAGTAAAGACGGGCCTGGTTGTAAAAATCAAGAAGGGAGTTCCGACGGGATTTGGCATGGGTAGCAGCGCTGCATCGGCAGCAGCTGCCGCAGTTGCTTTTGACGCGTTATTCAAGCTGAAACTGGATGGAAACAGCCTAGTCCAGTATGCAGGAATGGGCGAGATGGCCAGTGCGGGATCGGTCCATTATGACAATGTGGCTGCGTCTGTTCTGGGCGGATTTGTCATAGTCAGGACAAACCCGCTTGATGTGATAAGGGTCATCCCCCCCAAAGATTTGGTTCTCTGTGTAGCCATTCCAAAAATTCCTGTGCCTCGAAAAAAGACCGAGGCGTCAAGGAAAGTCCTTCCAAAACTAGTAAAACTATCAGATCATGTCAAAAACCTTTCAAATGCATCTGCACTAACTGTCGGATTTATGGAAAAAAATGTGAATCTGATAGGCAGTTCGATAAATGACATCATAGTAGAGCCTGCAAGAAAACATCTCATTCCAGGCTTTGACAGGGTAAAGAAAAATGCGCTAGCGGCAGGAGCCATGGGAGTAACAATTAGTGGCGCTGGGCCATCAGTGATTTCTTTTGCATCAACATCGGCCAATCCTAAAAAAATATCAGACGCCATGAAAAAGGGATTTTCCGCAGCTGGTGTTGAATGCACTACAGTGATATGCAAACCAAGCAAAGGCTCCGCTGTTGTCTAGTTATTTTCTATGCAAGAAGGAATTCATTCTGGATTCTCTGTCCTTGGTTGAAAAACAGAGCGACCAAGAATAAATTTCTAGCTTGAGTCCAGTATCCAAGTTTGTGTCCATTCCCTTGTTAACAAGCATTTTTGAGATGCCTACCGCATAGCTGCTATTTTTTGCGACGTTTTTGGCATAAGATTTGGTTTCAGAAAGCAAGTTTTCAGATTGGAAGACTCTGTTGACCAGACCCATTGACATGGCCTCTTCTGCATTAATTCTTCTGCCTGAAAAAATCAAATCTTTTGCTCTGGCAGGTCCTACTATACGCAATAATCTTTGCGTTCCTCCCCACCCAGGGCATATTCCTAATGTGACTTCGGGCTGGCCTAGCTGTGCATTTGGTGATGCAAATCGGATATCACAAGAAAGCGCCAGTTCGCAGCCACCGCCCAGCGCATATCCGTTTATAGCCGCCATTACTGGTTTTTCCAGTTTTTCTATTTTGTTTAGAACCTCATGGCCTCTGATGGCATATTTTTCTGCTTCCGTGGGTCCAATCTTGCTCATGTATTCAATATCTGCTCCTGCCGAGAAGGCCTTTTGTCCGGCTCCTGTAATTATGATCACCTTGGAAGAGTCCTTCTCTAACTCATCTAACACCGAGACGAACTCGTTCATGACCTCAAGACTTAATGCATTAAGCTTGTCCTCCCTATTGATTGTGATCTGAACAACCTCATCCTCCCTTTCTATCTTCAGATACTGCATATCAGGCAATCACTACCCAGCAAATTAAACTTTAGAGTAGAAAGAAAATAGAAACTGAGTTATACTGTACCGCGTACAATGAGCTGGCTTTGAATTCATCGGGGTTATTGTCTGCCATTAGTGCGGCCGTATGTTGGGGAACTTTTTTTGTTCCCATTAAAAAAGTCAAGGTTGTAGATATCTGGCAATTACAAGGCGCCACGGGAATAGGAGTGATCCTGTTTGCAATCCCTGTTGGATTCTTCTGGGGGTTTCAAATTTTGCCATCTGGATTGCTGAGTGGGGCAATATGGACTGCTGGAAACGTGCTTGCTCTCTATTCTGTCAGATTAATCGGGCTTTCCAGGACATCGCCGTTCCTTGCAGGTTTTAGCATTCTTGTTTCATTTTTGTGGGGGATTCTCTACTTTGGTGAGAAATTCAATCACATGATTCTTGCAATTATTGCAGTAGGATTGTTGCTTGCAGGACTAGTTTTTATCTCAAATACCTCAAAAAACTCTCCCATACGAAAGAGCGGATATCTTATTGCAGCAGCGTCAGGACTGGTTGGCGGCTCTTACGTGATTCCGCTTCAAGCCACTCATTCGCTTCAGGCTGGATTCTTTTCGTCTAGCCTTTCCATCTTTGCAATAGGGATGCCCATGCTATTACTATCAAGAAAGTTTGCAAAAAGAGAAATGCTGGCAGGAGCCCTTTCGGGGAGTTTGTTCAATATGGGCAGCTTGTCTGTCCTGATAGCTGTCGGGATAATTGGGATTACTGTCGCTTATCCCATATCACAAACAGCGACACTGTTTGCAGTCTCTTGGGGAATCTTGTACTTTAGAGAAATTGTTCATAGGCAGGGCATACTTAGAGTCATAACTGGCGCTGGCCTGATCTTGTGCGGGGCCGCATTCATTACAATTGCATAGTTAAACATTTTATTTGGCCAAAAACGACTGCCTTCAAATTGAAAGCAATTGTAGTTTTCAGCGGAGGGATAGATTCCGTATGTGTTGCAGCTCATTTACAAAAACGATATGACATTTATGGAATCACGTTCGCGTATGGTCAAAAGGCCAGTCAAGAACTAAAGGCTGCACGATACTTTTCCAAAATATTGAAGTTTCGAGAACACAAAGTGATCGATATTGAATTCATGAAAACATTGTATGAAAAGACAAATGCCCTGACATACTCAAAGATGAGCATACCGTCCAAGTTTGATTATTCCATAGTGGTTCCAATACGAAATGCTGTCTTTCTTTCCATAGCGTCTGCCTGGGCATTTTCAAAGAATGCAAATCTTGTAGCATATGGAGCTCACAAGGACGATCAGCTGTATCCAGATTGCAGGCCCAAATTTTCTAAATTATTGACAAATGCACTCAATGAAGGAGAAATAGACGGGATAAGAAAGGGATTAAGAAAGAAGATCAATATATGGAGCCCATTTGTTGGGAATCTTTCCAAGAGTAACCTTCTCAGAATCGGCTATGACCTGCTTGGAGAAGAGATATTCAAAGCTTGGAGTTGTTATTCGCAGTCAAAGATACATTGCGGAAGATGCGAATCCTGCAATAATAGAAAGGCGGCTTTTGCCCAAGCAAATATGACGGACAAGACCAGATACAAATCCAGCCAAGTCTAAATTTTCAGCGCCGGTCTCTTTAAGATAAGTGGACGTATGATGAGATAGTATATCGGATACGGTATACCAACAATGCCCCAGAAGATCCAGTTAGTCATGGATTCGTCGAAGCCTAGTTTTTTAAAATAGTCCATAGAACTTGCTGCAATTAACACGCCTACTGCCATGACAACAAAGAATTCAATTGCATACCATGAAAAGGCAGGCCAAGAGTCCTTTGGAGCGTGAAAATTGTTATGCACACCCATAATCGTCGTGCATCAGACGTTATTATTTAATTTTTCAGATTTATACAATGTTTGAGGGAGATCTGCCGCTATAAATCAGACTTAGAACATCAGTTCTTGCCTCTTTTTTATCGTAAATACCCCTTGATGCGATTGTTGTTACCAGTGCATCATTTCTTACACCACGCATTTTCATGCACAGATGTTCGCCTTCTGCTATAACCAAGACTCCCTTTACTCCTTCCGAATGCAACTCATCTGCAATATTTTTTGTGATTCTTTCCTGAATTTGCAGCCTGGCTGAGTATTTTTCTACCAAGCGAACCAGTTTTGAGATGCCAAATACCTTACCATTTGGGGCATATGCCACTGTAATCTTGCCAAAAAATGGCAGCATGTGATGCTCACACATAGAATAAAACTGGATATCTTTTGCTATAACAACATCAGAATCCTCTGAGAATTTTACCGAAAGCTCTGATTCTGCATCATAACCCTTGAAGATCTCCCCATACATGTCTGCGATTCTGCCTGGTGTATCTACTAGGCCCTCTCTTGTTGGATCTTCGCCTATTTCAGCAATCAGTTCGCGAATTAGTTTTTTTACTCTTTCTTTATTCATTATGGCGCTCCTATGAATTTGTGTAGCTGTGGCACGATGCGTACTTCTTCGTAATAAGCGTGAACTAAATCATAAAAATCAAGAAGCTGTTTCAAGTCAGGTTCCGATATACCATACGTAGGCTGTATTATAAATCCTGCAACCTTGGACTTTGATGTCATATCAAAAATGTTCTTGAGAAGCTGCTCAAAGTGTTCAAGCTTGGTTCTGGAGCTTACGACTATTTTGATATATGTCGTTTTACCAGAATCTATTGCAAGTTTTAAACACTGTAATTCATTTTCTAAAAGTTTAGAATAATGTGCTTCATCTACAAATTCAGAATCAAGCGTTTTAAACTCAATTTTGATGAAGTCAAAATAGGGTAAAACCTGTGCAAACCTTGTTGAATCAAAGCAGGAAGATTCCAGATAGGTTGGAATCTTCTTTTGTTGCACGAATTTTGCAAGCTCGGATACTGCTTCAGATTGGGCAAGCGGATCTCCGCCAGTGAAATTTACTTTGTATGTATTTTTTACCAGATTATCTTCAATTAGATTTTTTGCTTCGTCAATTTGATATTCTTTCCCAGACGTCATTGGCAATGCTTCTTTTGTGTCACAATAGAAACATTTGAAGGGGCATCCCGCTAGCCTGACAAAAAGTGTCTTGGTACCATATAGAATCCCTTCCCCCTCTATCGAGGTGAATATTTCGTATAGTCGTACCTTCAAGTATTCGATCTCTGATTGTTCAGTATTTATTTAATTGTATTTTATGATGAATAATTTTTACCAAAACGATTTATCTGATTAGCAAGAAAACCACCCGCAGTGGAAAAAATAGTTTTTGGAATTGGGGAAGGTGGCAATTACATGTGGGATGAATGGTTTACATATTAGCATGAAAACCTAGTATTCACATATTTGCTAAGACGTTACAGCTCATCTAACATAAATATTGAAGTTTAAGAAGCAATTTTGGGCATTTTCCTTGCAAACAATCCTGCAATGAATATCATGACTCCAAGAATTCCAATAAGGCTTCCGATGAATTCTATCGTATCAGTTAGGTCTGGTTGCATTGGAGCAAGAAAGATGGCAAGTATAGCGCCTACCACAATCATTGGAATGCCAATTCCTACGGAGATTTGTTTTGAGGCCATTAGGCTTTGCTCCTACAAAAATCTATATGAATTTTATGAAAATGTGACGGAAATCAGTGCAGAAAATTGTCAGTTTTGATGGTGGTGTCTTTTTTCTGGCTTTGTATTCTCATCGTGTTTTTTTAGATGTTCGTTATGTCCCATACTTTGATCTGATATAGTATGATTTTCTTGTGTTGTGAACTGTGATGTAGACATTGTTGTGTTTTCAGGTGGAGATGGCGGCGTTGGTACGGTGTTGTTTACAGGAGGAGCTGGTGGTGGAGATGGCGGCGTTGGTACGGTGTTGTTTACAGGCGGAGCTGGTGGTGGAGATGGCGGCGTTGGTACGGTGTTGTTTACAGGAGGAGCTGGTGGTGGAGATGGCGGCGTTGGTACGGTGTTGTTTACAGGAGGAGCTGGTGGTGGAGATGGCGGCGTTGGTACGGTGTTGTTTACAGGAGGAGTAGAGGTTGTGTTTGTAGTCGAGGATATTGCTGTTGCTTTTTCAATTGACTGTAATTTTTGATAGGCTTGAATTATCTTAATCAGATTTATTGCTTGATCAACTTTACCTTCTGCTACCAACCTCTTGAGCTCTGCAACCATATCTTTTGGATTATGCTCTATAGCAATTTTAGAGTTGTTTGCAACCGGTGCAACATAAGACGAATTCACAGGCAGTGTAGTTTGAATCGCATTAGATTGACGGGTAGCATTGAATCCAGCGTTAGATTGACTAGTGGTATTTACTGTAGTATTTGCCTGAGCGATGTTTAGCTGTGCAATTTGTTTTTCTGTAAACTCTTTTTCCTTTTCAGTAATTCTTTCTTGTGCAACTTTGGTAAGAGAATTATGGGTAGTAACAACAAAGTCATTGGCATTCTGAATTTGTGTTGATGCATCATCGAGGTTTCCTGAGCTGAGATCCTGTGTTGCATTTTGAAGCATTCCATCAAAGCTTGTAAAATTGATATCCACATCATTGTGTAATGCAATAGTTTTGAGTAGCTTCCCCATGTTTTCTAGTCTGATTATTTCACTCCTTAGCTGTATCATCTCAGTTTTTTGTTGGTCATTTGGTGCTGTTGCATTAAGTGAATTTATCTGATCATTTGTTTCCTTGAAATATTTCATGGCGGCAAGGAAGTGTTGCTTGGCAGAATCAACGTCTTGTTGGGTCACTGCCTGTGCCAGTTCATCAGTTTCATCGGAACCTTGTTTGTAAAGCTGGTTAATCTGAGCAGGCATATTATTGATTTGGGATATTGTGATGCCAAGGCTGTTTCTGGCCTGAGTCGCTATATTGAGCAGAGTATCTAGCTGTGGATCAGCATAAGATTTCACGGGAATGCCAGAGATTATTGTTCCAGCCAGCAATACCAGAAGGAATATCGATGACACTTTCATTGTGGATTCTCCTCAACTTTTTGTAGTTTTATGAGGTTTTGTTGATCCACCTTTTCTATTTCAACAACCCCCCCTCTTTCTAGCCGTTTTACTGCCCGCCACATTGTAGTGCGTGGTAAAAGAAATTTCTTGCGAAGTTCACTTTCAAAAACTCGCCCTCCCTTTTCAGAGATGAATGCAACAATGTCCTTGTCGTCCTGGCGCAGTTCTGGTTTTAGTCTAAAGATTGTTTCTTTGTCTGGCGGTACATAATTGCTACTTGGGATTTGGGGTATTGGCATCTCCTTTGCGGTTCTATTTCTTCTCAGTATAATGAATACAGTAGTTCCTGCAGCGGCTGCTCCGCCTGCAACCAAAATTAGAGTCGTGCCATAGTCTCCAGAAGATTTCGGAATGGAAAGAGCCGCTTGTTGTTCCTGTACAGCCAAGTTTTTAGCGTCATTTGCCAGCTCCTCAGAATCAGAATACCTCCCTTGGTTAAAGGCCGTATTTGCATCATCAAGTTTTTGGGAAGCAAGTGGTGTCTTTATGTTCTCAGAATTTACTGTGTTTATAAAATCACGAGCACTCTGAATTGCACGGGTTGCCGTCTGGCTTGTTCCCAATATGCCAAATATGTAATTGACATCTGCAGATCCACTAGGGAATGAAATCAGGGATTGATCGTTTACAACCTGCAAGTTTAGCGGGGTTGCACTCATGCCCACCATTACAGTATTTGCAGGCAAGAGTACAGAATAATCAACAGGAGAATTTACGTGAAATGTCCATGTCTTTCCACTTTTGGATACAAGATCTGGAGTATCATAATCTACCTTAACTGTAGAGGCACCGAGAGTCTCAACGTCTACGCCATTTGCACTCATTTTGCTTGAAAGCAACGTTCCATTCTGGTCCCGTATGACAAGGTTGTCAGTAGTATTGCCATACAGATCAAGAACAGCATCTGGAGATTGCGGATCAACATCAGTTTGATAGAAGACATGAGTGGTACCATCGGCATAAATGGTAAACTCGAGTACTTTGGATGAGCTTAGTGCATACTGTATACAAGAGGAAAAAGCAAGTAGAAAAAGGCAGGTAGCAATTATCGGAGCCTTTAGCATTATTGTCAAGATATAGGTAATCCTTACAAAAAGCATTGCTTCTGCTTGCACTTCTGCTTGGATCACTAGGGTTTTCCGGTACATTTTTCTAGTACCTTAAGTTGAGTCCCTGGACTACACCTTGAAATCTCTGGAATTCCTGGAAGAACCTAATGCCTTTCTCTGTAATCTTAAACAGCCTGTTTCTGTCTGCCTTCATCGATTCTACCAGGCCGGCATCGATAAGCTTCTGGCATTTCTCCAAGACTGCATAGTGAGAAAGATTTGCTCTTCTGGAAATAGCAGAGACGATTACTCCCTGTATTCCGCCATCCATGGTCACACCTAGGATATCAGCAATGATACCCATTTCGGACCTGTATTGTTGTTTTGACATGGCATCTAATGGAATCGATATTTTATGAGGGACAGTATGAAACATCGTAGCGGAACAGCTAGTGGAACAGGTGTTTCATGCTCTGAAATGGTCAAAAATGACGCATTTACGAAGCGGGGGAGCTTGTATGGATTGCAAGTTGAACAGATTTTATAGGGTAACATCATAGGTCTAGCAACAAAGGAGGTGCAACGGTGAGCTTTAACGACTCTGGTTTTGGTGAAAGTCCAAGACAGGGATACAGTGGAAATAGAGGTTACGGTGGAGGTCGAAGATTTGGCGGCGGACGACGCTTCGGTGGCGGACGACGATTTGATGACAATAGACCAAAACCAGTAGAGACCGGTAAGGAGTACGACGTATCCATAACAGAAATTAGCAGAAAGGGAGACGGTATCGCAAGAGTAGAAGGTTTTGTCATATTCGTCAAAGGCGGACAAGTAGGCCAGAACGCAAAAGTAAAGATTACGCAAGTTGGCGGACGCTTTGCTACTGCTGATCTAGTAGGCGAAGGAACCCCACAACCAGCAACAGAATAGGCGGTTGTCCGGAAGGGGTTTTTCGGGTTTCTTACAGATTACTAGTTTTCTTTTTTATCTTATCTATAATTTCCAATTTTCTTACCATGTCCATGTTTGGTTCCATGGTGACATAGACTGTCTTGTGTTTTGGATAGATGACTATTTGGGTAACCCTCTGGCGTTCTATGTGTACATAATTAACGGGTCCTAGGCTTTTGTCAAATTGCTTTCGGATCTTTCTTCTTATGGCCACCTGCTTGCAAAAGTGTTCTTCCTCTTTTTGTGACTTGAGAGACGTTTTACCCTCTTTCATTATAGCTTCTGATACGTTCCCCTTTAGATCTATGATTGCGGCAAACCGCATCATTGGATCTAGTTCCAGAATATACTCTACGATGGGAAGGAGGTTTGTTTTGTTATTATTTTTCATTTAACGAAAAGCAATGACTTGATTCTAAATATATCTTGTTTAAAGTAAATGATCGCGAAATGTGCCTAAAAAAGAGCCCTTTCTCTAACTAGCGAACCGCAAACGATCATTTCACCTATTAACTTTTTATATATTATGTATTACAATAGTCATAAGCAATATGTTTGAAAAATTTCGAAAGAAAAAGGACGATTTTGAGCCAGATTCCACTAAAAAAGAAGACATTACAACTACCGCGCAATATCAACCACCAGAAATAGAGGAAACTGGCGAGGTTATTGAACAGTCAAGGCTGGAACCTGCCAAAGCTGAGCAACCTAGGCCTACGGAACAAGTAAAAATACCGGAACCTATGCAACAAAGGACAGTGAGCAGCGGAGAAGACATAGGAATCAGGGCACTCATGGACAAGAGAACCAAGCTCGAAGAAGCAATTGACTATGTAGGCCTGATGATTAAGAATTTGAAGGACAAGAGAACCAACTTAGAAAAGAGCATAGAGGATGAGTCTGTCGATATCAAGAATCTCAAGGAAAAATTGGTCAAGGTGGGTCAATATATTGAAGAAGAAAAACAGGGATTAAGGGCACTGCAGCAAAAAAGAAGCGATGTAGAAAAGGAAGCTGATGATGTTGCCACAATTATCAATAATTTACGTGAAAAGATATTAGGCATAGATAGAGTAGTTAACGAGGAAGGGAACAAGATAGAAAAGTTCAAAGACTCTAGACCCAGGCCCGAAGCTTCTTTCAGTTAAAAGGTAAACCCTTCTTTTAAAATGCTGTTTAGGTTTTCCTTTATCTCCTCTTCGGATGACATTGAGTCGAGGTCTCGGATCAGCACCTCTGTTGCAAGACATTGGTTCTTTGAGAACTGGTAATAGCAGTCCAGTTTCTCCTGGTAGGTTTTTGCGCTGTAATATGTAGTCCAAAAGTTCTCTGTAGAGTGCTGTATGTAGAGCAGAAACTTTTGAATGACTTTCTCAGTTTTGTGGGACGGGTTGTCCTTCATCAATCCAATCAGAATTTGTTCCAGTTTGCTGTCTAGGTTGGATTCATAGATTAGTTGGTAAATGTCCGTATCTTTTGTCACGGTTGCGTTACGTAACCATGTCATAAAAGCTTTCATCAATAATTTTCAAAAAATCCTTTGTTAATATGCAACAACTTGAACTATTATAGAAAAATCAAAAGTTCGGATATGAAATAAGTCATAATACTTAAATAATTTGCACACGTATTAATTGTCCCTGTCAAAGGAATATCCTCCCAAGACAGAGATCATGCAGCAAACATGTGAAACGGTTTAGGGCCCAAATCCCTTCCGTAAAAGCGCCGACGGGAGAAACCCAAGGGGAGACGGTGACAATGGTCATCGTGCCTTTGCGGCGCGATCTCACGTGGCGTGTGGATCACACACGTCTGCATGATAGAATTTTTCCCAATTACAACAAAATAGACTAATCTATGTAAATTATTCACATAGATTATACAATAATGGCGTCATCATGACTGTCTAAAGGGGTGCGGCCTCTGCAATCACAGAAATGGATGTGGTATATTCTTCCAGGCCAAATTACCAACCAAGGTTTAAGCATAGTAATTCCTTTGTATGTAATATTCCTAGGAGGGGATATTGGAGAGGTTGCAATAATCTCTGCTCTCCAAAATGCCGCAGTTGCAATAGGCTCTATTTTCTGGGGCAGGATAATTGACCGATTTCATACAAGGCGGCACATACTTTTGATATCATTTTTTGTTGTTTTTCTTTGCAGCCTTGGCATGTGTTTTACTAGATCAATTGTAGTGTTGTATTGCATTTCTCCCATACTTGGATTTTTTATTGTTGGAAGAAACCCGGTGACCCAGCTTCTTGTGATGGAATCAGTGCAGAAAAACCTATGGAGTTGGCTTTTTGCAAGAACATCGGTCATAAGCACTCTTGGAATGCTGTTTGCCATGGCCATTGGAACTGTCTATAGCAGTCTGTATTTTGATCTGAGGCCATATTTCCTGATTTGCGCAACATCAAGCGGGATAGCAATGGCTCTTAGCATGATGGTCAAGGGAGGCAGATTTCATCTTGAACGAAGCAGTGTGGCACATTCCATACATGGTTTGCGGTATACATTAAATCATCATCACTTTATCTTTCCCAAGATTCTTGAGCTTTATGATTTCAAGCACATAATCACAATATTTAGAGGAAAGATAAGCAACGAGATTGGAGTTTTTTACATTGCAATCTTTTGTTTTAATCTGGGAAGCAACATGTATTCAACGGCTTGGAGTCCTTTTCTCATAAGCCGCCACTTTTCAAACTCTGGTGTTTTTCTAAACTATATGGTTCAGACAGCTGTCATGCTGGCTGTTTTCTTTATAGCACCAAAAATAATTTCCAAGATGGGAGAGGAACGATCTACATTAGTAGCATTTGTGCCCAGAGTTTTGGCCGTGGCAATTCCCGGTGTTGCCATCTCCATAATGATGGGAAGTTTTAGTGCAATATTGGCGATTATTTCATCTTGTCTTCTTGTTGTCGGGTTTTCTATTTTTAATACAGCAAGTTCAGTCATATTTTTCAAAAGTATACCACAGGGATTTGAGGGGAAATACTTGGGAGTCAATAGCGCTGTGACTGGAATTGGTGTTTTTGCAGGAGCACTAGTAACAGGAGAGTTTACCAAGGCGTTTGGCTATTCCGTGCTGTTCTTTTCTTCTGCCACCGTATTGGTTATTTCCTTGGTTTTATTTGTGGCATATTTTCGCCACAGGCTATCTCACAAGACAGTCTAGATATAGCGGGCAGAAGATGATTGACCGCTGGCAGGCATGGACGGTAGTTTGTCGTTGACTGCCGCCTCTGCAACTGCTGCAGCTTCTTGGATGATCTTCTCTGATTCCTCGTCCGTAACTCCAGAATCGATTCCAAAGTCTCCACTATGGAATGTATCTGTCATCAATCCGCTGAGCATATCAGTCATTCCTGCAAGCTCACGATCTGCTTCTGGCATGAACTGTCCTAGTGATGACCTCAGGTTCTTCATCAAGCCAATTGTTGGCATGATTGTAACAACCGTATCTCCCAGATCATGGAAGGTGCTAAGTCTGAGTTCGATTTGTTCTAGTGCAATTCTAGCATTTCCGAGAAGCTTGGTAACTTTTCTAACCTCGGCTAATTCTTTTGATAAGACTCTGCTGGCAGTTAGATCATGCTGTTGAGTAGCAACTACAATTCTTTTGAATAACTTTTCATCTCTTTGTTTTAATTTTGTAATCATTCCATCAAGTTTACCGATTTGAGTCTGAAGTCTTTTTACTGCTTGTTCCATTCTTGGCTTCAGAGGACCTTTCGGTCTTATTGCGTCGTTGATTCTTTCCCCAACGCTTGGTGTCTGTGGCTTTTGCCAGTTATTAGCAAATGTTGTCATGGATACGACTGATAAAATCTGTTATTAATTTCAGGTGTAAAATGTGGTTCACAGTATGCTAAATTTAGCTAACAACAAAGCTTGCGTGTGAGACAGACAAGGCTTGTTTGATACGGCTAAAAAATCAAAATTTTCGGATAATCTATTTTGGATAGATCCTACGTTTGACTCCCATTGCAGAAATCTATTGAATTATTTGAATTGCAATATTTCTCTGCGGATGGATTTTCTTTATGTGAATTGCCAGTGCACCGCTTGATGGCTGCGATTCACAGCAAAGTGGACATTTTTCCATTTTATTTAATGCCTGTCATCCAAAACTAATGTATTTAAGGTTTTGCCTGAGATATTTTGACAACAAAACTGTCATTGAGTTTTTAAAAAATTCTGTCCATGAAAAGAAGATGAGACAAAAAATATTTTTAAAAAAATAATAAAAACAGAATCGAGAAAAACGGTTTTTGATACGGTCCTTTAGTTTTGAAGAATCTTTGTTTGCAAAAAACTTGGCAGCATAATTTTGATCAGGCTTTCTTTACGATTAATACAGGGTGATGCAAGTTTTTTCAATTATTAAAAAATAAAAGCTAAAAACTCTAATTTATCAAGTAAATCTTACAAGTTTTTTGAAAGTCACTTATAGTTAAACCTTTTTATCTATGTAAACCGAAATTCTTATAAGATATCATATGACTCGCGAATCGTTTGGTTCTGGCGGACGTTGTCCTCGTTGTGGAAAAGGTCCGATGGTTACAGATAGCACTACAGGCGAAATGTTCTGTGGTGGATGCGGTTTTGTCATGACAGAACGCGTCGAAGAATCCGGACCAGAATGGAGATCATTTTCAAAAGAAGAACATGAGGACCGAAGTAGAACAGGAACTCCAACATCACTTGCAATGCACGACATGGGACTGGCGACAATCATCGGTCCTGCTGATAAGGATGCGTCAGGAAAGCCACTTTCTGCATCTATGAAGAGTACGATTGAACGACTTAGAACTTGGGATAGTAGAAGCCAAGTTCATGAACCAGTGGATAGAAACTTTAGACAGGCATTTAGTGAGCTTGATAGACTAAAAGACAAACTAGCATTGTCTGATGCAGTAATAGAAAAAACTGCATACATCTATAGAAAAGCGCTTGACAAAGGCCTTGTCAGAGGAAGATCGATTCCTGGACTTGTGGCTGCTGCATTGTATGCAGCATGTAGAGATACTGAGACTCCAAGAACTCTGACTGATGTAGCAAGTGGAATTAACATCAAAAGAAAAGATGTTGCCCGGTGCTACAGACTTTTACTTAGAGAACTTGATCTCAAGATGCCGGTAGTTGATCCGATAAAATGTGTGGCAAGGATTGCAAGCAAGGCAGGGTTAAGCGAAAAGACAAAGAGAAAAGCTTTGCAAATTCTAAAGGATGCTGCAGAAATTGAAATTTCTGCGGGTAAAGATCCCATGGGACTTGCCGCTGCGGCATTGTATCTCTCTTGTGTTATGAACGGGGAGAACAAAACGCAAAAGGATGTAGCGCAGGCTGCCGGAGTAACAGAGGTAACAATCCGAAATAGATACAAGGGGTTGAAAGAATCCCTAAAGCTCTAAATTTTTTAAAATTAACTCTAGTTTTTAACCAGTGACTTGACCTGCAAGAAAATTATAAAAACCGGTTATGTGTTGATAAAAATTTCTGCCAGAGGATATGAGGATTATCACAGATTACTGAAAACAATAAGGCGTGGCCCTATTGCAGACATTCAGAGATTACCTCTTAAGATCCTCCTTGGGAGGATGTTTTACAAGGTCTGCAAAGCCACGCTTATCTGGCAGTAGATTTTACATCTTTCTGCATCAATTCGTATAGGGGCTCAGAGTATTTATGATTTTATATGTATTTTTTGATATTTTATCAGTAATTATTGAAATAATTAAACAAGCCTTATTCAATACACATTTAACAAATTGGATAATTCCAATAGTTGCAGAACCAAAGCGGTAGAGGTCCTAGTGAAATATTTCGTATGTGTATGTTTTCTCAAAACAACAACAGATTAGCATGATAAAGTCTTGTAGTGATAAAAACCCACTTTGATTTATTGATACATTCAGTAGGTCGTAACAAACAACTAATGCGGGTTTGAACTAAATTATTTTTCACAGGTGGTAATTCACATGCCAAATGATAGATTTGATTCTTATAAGATCACAAAATATCTGCATAGACATATAACATTCGAGATAAAACTTGGAACAAATGAAACTTTCCGGAAAGGTAGCGATTGTAACAGGCGGCAGTAGAGGAATAGGAAAAGCCGTTGCAAGAATTTTTACAGAAGAAGGGGCAGATGTCGTGATTACTGCAAGAGAAGATTCCAGACTCCAGTCTACAGCTAAACAATTAGGTGTGATTGGCTTTGCCGGTGACGTTAGAAGAGAGGAAGATGTCGAAAATGTCGTGAAAAAAACTTTGGACAAGTTTGCCAGGATAGACATACTAGTAAACAATGCAGGAATATTTCCAGAGGTAAGACCCCTACATGAGATTTCTAAATCAGAGTGGAGTGAGGTAGTAGATACAAACTTGACTGGACAGTTTCTCTTTACCAAAGCAGTCATTCCACATATGATGAGAAATGGCGGCTGTGTCGTCAATGTATCTTCAGATGCAGGACTCAGGACATTTGAAAATTTTGAAGCTGATGCATATTCAGCTACAAAAGCTGCACTGATACACCTAACAAAAACATGGGCAATAGAATATGCCAAGTACAAGATTCGCATAAATTGTGTCTGCCCAGGCATCGTTGAGACAGATATGACAGAACCCTATCTTAGAACGGAAGCAGATAGAGCCATGGCCGTGGCTGAACATCCGATAGGAAGAATAGGCAGGCCAGAAGACGTCGCAAAGGCCATACTGTACTTTGCGACAGAGGATTCATCGTGGGTTACCGGTGCAATATTGCCAGTAGACGGCGGAATATCAGTCAAGTAAAACCATCCATACAAAATTAATAGAACTACCATTTTATTCATGACGTGGATCCTAAAAGAAAGCGATCGCTTAAGATAATCATCCTGTTATCCATAGTTTGGTTTGCTGCGGCCCTACCAGTGCCGTTTTTATGGGCAAATCCCGATCCTCAGCATCCGGAACAATACAGGGTATACCTAGAGATTGCAGGAATAGTTTCCATACCCTTCATTGCCATGGGAGTGGTCTGGACATTAAAACCCGAGCTTGCAACTAGAGGCTCCCCTAGTTAAGAAATTCAACCGCCCCGTTGCCCTCAGATGTGATTCTTATCCAGCGCGTCCTGCCTATTCTTTCAACCTCGATGAATTTCCACTCGTTTAAGAGCGGCTGAATTATGTTTTTGTCAAGGCTTGCAAATCGTGCTTGCTGAAAATTCTCCTCCTTTGCATTGATCACGATTAGTTTTTTTTCTTCTGCAAGTCGTGCCATCTCTTTTTTTGTTATTTTGCCACCGTGTTGTCTTATTATTTTCAATGCTTGAACCAAGGCAGGTTTTGGTGTATGAATTTCATATGCAGGAAGTTTTACCACCGCCCTCAGTCCTGAGGAGAGCTGTTCCCCCTTTACACTGGAGTAATTTTCCGGCTCGGCATAGTACGGTGTAAGCTTTGCCTTTCCCTGGAACATCATGCAGGCCATCATGCATGCAATTGCCTGAATTTTCGAGCCCGAGGAACAGTTTATGAAGATGTCATTGTTTCTCTCTTTTTCTACAATTTCTCTAACCGATTTTAGTATCTTGAAGAGATCAAATCTGTCAGAGTATTCAGTATGAACCTCGATCTTTTCCTTTTTCAACTGCGCCTTTATCTTTTCCATATATCCTTGCGCCCTATCCTTTGCAGGCTCACCATGCATCAAAAGCCAGACTCGGTCTGCTTTCATCTGCTTTGCAGGTATGGCTATTCTGTCAATCTCAAAGCCTACAGGGGCAATATGCACTCGAAGATTCACAATGGTACTCATAATAGTATGTATAGTTTGCATACTAAAGTGATGATATATAATAATTGTGATGCCGTACCCAGATCATGCAACAAAAATACAAACCAGAACAGAATGAAGTTTCATTTTATCCCAAAGTAAAGTCAGTCTTTGAAGACAACTAATTTTGCATCCAAGCAGTCTGCTCCAAATGATCTATTGATTTTATCATTTCGTCAATCTTTGTTACAATTGCATTGACTGCACGAAATTCTTCATACATCATTTTTTCTTCCTCAGGAGACAGCACCTGTTTTTCTGCAATGTCAAAGAATTTATCTTCCTTTGTCATGTGGTCATTTAGATATACGGCATAGGCTTTGAGAAACCTCGCAACCGGTTCTCTCTCATCTTCTCCGCCCTTCCATCTCTGCAGATGTTTTGAGATTTTACCTGCAATACGGCGGCTAAACTCATGCTCTATCATAAATGCCCGTATCTCGTCTTTTAGAGAGCCATAACTTCCTACACAGGCAAAGTATGCATCTTCTTCCCTTGAATAATGAATGGCATCAAGGAATTCAGACATTATTGCAACCATCGTTTCCAGATCTGAAAACGGAATGTCTTCACCGGCATAAAGTTTGGTATAGCACTGAATAACTATTTTTTCAAGACGACGCATCTGTTTGTGGTCATTGCGCAGTGTCTCAGTCGCACTCATGGTCAGGTTCAGCTCATGCCAGGCAATATTGTGAACAATATTACCTTTCTTGGATCGTGTTGAATTACGGCAAAGTGTGGAACTTCGGAATCTTTTACATAATGGCCTTGCGGTCCGCCAATACCCAGTCTGATAAGATAGTTGCCATCTGGATTGATTTCAATCTCTTTTCTTTCAAGGATGTGACCTGGGATTTTCTCCTTTATGGGTTTGAGTGCAGGATAGAGACGTTGAATGTTGCCGTCTTGCATTATGACTTCCTCCTGGTGTTGATGGCCACATAAAATTATGTGGTTTCTCACGTGCCTTTTAGCCTCCTCAAAAGCAGAAGACGCCTTGTAGTGATATCCAGCATATGTGAAGAACTCAAAGTTTTCATCTGTCAATCTCTGCCATGACCTTTGATATAGCCAAGACTCGTCTTGTGCATTTTTTGGGGTTATGTTTTTGGGGTCAAGCGGGCCTCCATGTACGCAGAAAAGGCCATATTTTCTATCAATGAATTCCTGATTGCCAAAGGTTCCATCATTGTTTTCTTTAAAAAACGAGATGTCTTCTGAGTTTAGCTTTGCATGGGCGTCCATGCTTTCAATTGAACTTTCGCTGACAAGCCTGTTGTACAAAAATCCCTCGTCGTGGTTTCCCATAACAGAAAAAAACGGATAATTCTTTTCAAGTGATTTTAATCTTGAGAGAACCTCCTTTGGGCGGGTCCCTCGTTCCAGCACATCTCCCAAGTTTATGATTCTGGAAAAGGCGCCATATTTTTTTGTAAACTCGCTGCTTGACGCCACGCCAAGTATGGTTTCAAGTGCATTAATGTCTGCATGAATGTCAGAAAATACCAGATCCAACAATTACAAGGGATTATCAACCTAATTTGTAACTTTTCGTGCACGGTTGAATGCAAAGCTTGCCATTATATCTGGTTTCTTCAACAGGCAGAATTTGGATATTCTCAAATCTTAGAATAAGATGGTAAAAGACAGAGTCAAGATAAATAAAAGACAAAACAAATCACACTACCAATCATTTGGAGTCGCTCACATCCTCATACCTACCCAAATGAGGATGTCAGGACATTTTTACAACTCAGATTCTACTTTCTGGACAGAGTTTTTTGGAATCTGTAAATCCCGAAACGTGTCAGGATTGATTATCTTTGCCAGGATCTCAAGTCCCACTACGGTCCTCGGTCCTGGCTTGCTAAAGTATTCGTTTGCATTTACTGCGTAAACCTGGCCCTGCTTGACTGCCCGCATGGATTTCCATTTTGGCCTGTCTGCAATCCTCTCATATTCCTGAAGAGTTCGTTTCACGTCAAAACCGCATGGCATGAGTATTATTATATCAGGATCAAGTTTTACTGCCTCATCAAGTTCCATTCTTCTTGATTGGTCACCTGTTGTACTGATTCCGTTGATTCCTCCCGCAATCTCTACCATTTGTGGAACCCAGTGGCCTGCAGTAAACAGCGGATCAAGCCACTCTATACAGAGAACTTTTGGTCGTGCACCCTTTGGAATGTGCTGAACGGCCTTGATTTTATTCCTTAGTTTGGAAACAAAGTCATTTGCCTCTCGTATCCTTCCGATCTTTTTTCCAATCTCAGCTATGTTGTCAAGTATGCCATCAAGGTTCCTTGGGTCTAGAACAAGAACTTCGGGTTTTCCCCCAAGTATTGCAACTGCTCGGTTGATCTCTTTGGTAAAAGGCGAGCAGACCTCGCAGATGCCCTGAGCCACTATCAGATTTGGATTTGCGTCTTTTAGCACCTGTTCGTCCAGTGTGTAAATGTCCTTGCCTGACTTCATAAGATCTACCACTTTTCTGTCAATTTCCTGGCTTGTCATTCTTTGAGGATCAAATACGGAATGAATCACTCTTGGTTTGCTTTTTGCCTCTGAAGGATAATTACATTCGTGTGTAACTGCAAGTACATTGTCTCCCGCGCCAAGCTCATACAGTATCTCGGTTGCGCTTGGGAGAAAAGAGACTATGCGGTTTTCCATCCTACTTATTTTGCAAATGTCTTCTTTAAACGTCTTGATCGGCATGTCAGAATTCCTCAAAACTTAAGAATGGCCCACGGCTCGATGAGTCTGTTGGCTAGATTTACAGTCATTGGAGGATTGTCATCTGAGCAACTGGCAAGAAAGATAGCGTCAAGATTGAAAGCAAGGTATGTAGGCTATGAGCTCAGGATTTTTCCGGATGGCGAGGGCAAGATCACCCTCAAGGCAAAACCGACAGGAAAAATAATCGTGGTGCATTCTATCTATCCCCCTGTTGACTCTAATCTTGTTCAGGTGCTGGCATTGGTTTCACAGGCAAGAAAGTATTCCTCCCAAGTTTACGCAGTCATTCCATACATGGGCTATGCAAGGCAAGACAGGGAATTCCTTCCAAGAGAAGTTGTTACCATGTCTCTTGTTGCAAAGATGTTCAAGGCTGCAGGCGCAACAAGAATTATTGTGGTGGATATTCACAGCATGATGGCCCTAAGGCATTTCTGCATACCTGCAAAAAATGCCACTGCAATAGGCGAGCTTGTAAAATATTTTAGGAAATTGCATCTCAAAGACCCTCTGGTGGTATCTCCCGACATGGGGGGAATTGAGAGGGCAAAAAGTTTTGCAAATTTAATGGGGACAGGCTATATTGCGCTGGAAAAACACAGAGATAGAAAGACCGGCGAGGTTGTAATAAGCTCAAGCGACAACCAAGAGGTGAGAAACAGGGATCTCATCTTGGTAGATGACATGATTAGCACTGGAGGCAGCATAGTAAAAGCCACAGAACATCTGAAAAGGCAGAAATGCGGGAGGGTATTCGCCTGCTGTATCCACGCACTTTTGATTGGCGATGCAGAGAAGCGGATCAGAAGGGCGGGAGTTACAAGAATAATCAGTACAAACACCATACCGGGAAAGACAGGTGTCGTAGACGTCTCCCCCGTAATAGCAAGGGCAATCAGCTGAATGCCGCAAAGTTTTTTCATATTATCCGGAGAGCATCAGGATCTTGCAAAAGATGAGATAGCAGCAATATCAAAAAGCTATGATATCAAGGCACAACATGTAGCAGACTCGGGGCTTGTGATTATATCATCTCATGCATCATGGCAAAAAATTGCCAGGCGTGCCACGTTTGTCAGAGCTGCAGGAAATCTTGCCGGGACTTTTAATGATATCTCAGAGATAGAATTCCCAGAATCTGATACGTTTGCGTGCAGGGCAGTCAACTTATCATCTAAGAAGATCAATACTCGGACTATAGAAAAAGAGATGGGAGCGGTTCTGAAGAAAAAACTGGGCTATAGAGTGTCCCTTTTAGATCCGGCGCTTACCATTTACCTCGTTGTAACAGATAACAACAGATATGTCGGCTATGCAGATGTGCTGGAATACAAAAAACCCACGAAGAAGATCAAGTATCCAACCGAGCTTGACTGGAAGCTTGGCAGGTGCATGGTAAACTTGTCACGCCTAAAAGAAGGCAATACACTATGTGACCCGTTCTGTGGAACAGGCACCATACTGCTTGAGGCCGAGTCGATGGGAATACGGTGCATTGGCATTGATTTTGATTCCAAGATGTGTGACATTGCAAAGAAAAACCTGGCGGCAAACGGGTACAAGTCAGGGGTCATCAACTCAACATACAACCACATATCAAAAATCAAGGGCGAGATTGATGCCATAGTTACCGATGTTCCATATGGTACTGCCTCAAGGTCGTCCATGCCACCAAAAAAGATGATCCGGGATTTTGTCTCAGTGGTGCCAAAAAAGATGAAATTGGTTCTAGTATACAAGAAGGGAATGGATGTTGACGGGCTTGCCAAAGCAAAAAAATACGAGATCTACAGACATAAGAGCCTCACCAGAGTGATTGCAGTAAGATGAAATTGGTATTTTTGGGAACATCTGCCGCCCAGCCAACAGCAGACCGCGGAATGACATGCATCTGTCTAGTATTGGACAAGGAGATACTGATGTTTGATGCAGGTGAGGGTGCGCAGGTGGCGTTCCAAAAGGCAAGGCTTGGATGGAACAAAAAAATGAAGATCTTTGTCACCCATTTGCACGGTGATCACTGTGTTGGTATACTTGGCTTGCTGCAGACAATGTCACTTCAGAACAGGACGGAACCAGTAGACATATTCGGTCCTACAGGGATTGAAGAATTTCTTGCAAGCAACCTGAGGATACTAAATTTTGGACTTGCATTTCCTGTAAGGATTATGAGAATAAGGGAGGGCCTGGTCTTCGATGATCCGCATTATACGGTTCATGTCTGCGAAGCAGAGCACTCTATTCCCGCATATTCATACCGCTTTTCTGAAAAGGACAGGCCTGGCAAGTTTTATCCGGAGAAAGCAAAGGAGCTTGGAATACCGGAGGGCAAACTCTGGAGGGAACTGCAGAACGGGAATGAAGTTAGAGTCGGAGACAAGGCCGTGAGACCATCTGATGTCATGGGAGGAAAGAGGTCGGGAAGAAAGATTGGGATTTCAGGCGATACAAGACCCACAGAAAAGCTTGAGAAATTTTTTCAGGATTGCGATTACATCACGTTTGATTCAACGTATTCTGACGAGTTGCGTGACAAGGCCGTAGAAAACTATCATTCCACTGCAAAAGAGGCCGCAGATCTTGCCAGAAAAGCGCATGTATCAAACCTCATTTTGACACATTTTTCTGCTCGATATGAAGATACAGACGGGCTTGTTACAGAGGCAAAAACAATACACGGTTCAGTAATTGCTGCAAGGGATCTGCTAGAGATAGATATCAAGTGACATGTTAGAGCCTATTGCTGACAAGTTGCGTCAGGCAAAAAATATTGTCTTTGTAACTGGTGCAGGCATATCACAGGAAAGTGGTATCCCTACATTTCGAGGCAAAGACGGTTTGTGGAGAAAGCATGATGCAATGAAGCTTGCAACAATCGATGCGTTTTATGAAGATCCAAAACTTGTATGGGAGTGGTATGAGGAAAGAAGGAGCAACATATTGGCAGCAGAACCAAATGCGGGTCATCTTGCAATAGCAGCACTTGAAAAATTCAAGCCTGTCCACATACTAACACAGAATATTGATGGTCTGCACCAGAGGGCTGGCAGTAGCCAGGTCCATGAACTTCACGGAAGCATCATTACAGTCAGGTGTACTGTATGTGATTTCAAAGATACCATAACGTCCAGTTTTCCCAAGCTTCCTCCAATTTGCAAATGCAAGAATATGCTCAGGCCTGACGTGGTATGGTTTGGAGAACCCCTGCCACAGGGCGTATGGAATTCTGCAATATGTCAAGCAAGATCCTGTGATGTGATGATGGTGGTTGGTACATCGCTTGCGGTGTCTCCTGCAAATCTATTGCCTGTCTACGCCAAACAAAATGGGGCAGCCGTAATAGAGATAAACCCTGAGGAGACTCCCATGTCTGCAGATACTGATATTTCAATTCGTTCCTCTGCCGCAAAGGCCCTGCCTGAACTTCTTTCCATATTTCAAAAGTAAATCACAAATCTTTCAAAAGACAGAGGGATGTTTTCATTGAATTGTCGTTCTTGCATAAAGAATTATTGAAAAATAAGAAATTAATTATGAAAATTATGAATAATCGTTAAATATTATGAAAACATATAATAAGTAATGAGAATAGACGCAAATTCTAACGACTGAATTTGCGTGGCTCTGCGAAAAATAGTACATGGTAGAGCGCACAAAGGTGCGCAAGCGGCAGGAGAATGCTCTTTGCCTATACAGGGCCACGCCATCACACAATTTCAAAAACATTCTACCGTACAGATCGTCTCTTGAGATACAATTTTTGTGGTCAGTATATGAATTCGGGGGCAAGCCAGTCAGTTATTTTTTCCAGATTCTTTGAATGCAAAATTACCTTGATTGGTCCCAATGGAGATTCTTCTGCCTCTTCGCATATGGCAATGACATCCACATATGCTGCCTGCTTGTTGAGATAAAACCAGGTGGTCTCCCCATTCGTGTTATACCTCATCTGTCTCCTGTATACCCTGTTCACTTTGCGTTTTCGTATGGCTTCCTGAACCTTTGATAGAGAACGCAGGTCTCGGGAGACTGCCTTTATGCTTCCTTCCTTGTATTCATAGTTAGCATCCAAGATTACGTTGGATACGGCAGTCCTGATCTTTTCCTGGTCTTCAGACGGATTAACCGAGGCGTATGCTTCTATTTTACATGCAATGTTAGGTATATTCACTTTATCCAGCCCCTGATGATATGGTATGCCGTATCTACCAGCTGCTCTATTGTCAGATTGTTGTTGGATATTGTTTCGTCTGCAAGTGCAATTGATTCGCTCATTCCAACTCCAATCTCTCTGGAGTCTCTCTTTGAGAAATCCTCCCTGTCGGATGGAGCGTCAGATCTTCCACGGCCTGTCAGAAATTTGAATCTGGTGTCTCCTGACGCATGAATTGCGAGAACCCTGACCGTGCCGATTGTTTTTAGTACGTTGACTTCTGCAAGTGATCTTACGCCATCAACAAGTATGACATCAGACTTGGAATTTAGTATGTGACCTTTGATTAGTTCCGCCACTGCTCCAGGCCCATTTTTTTCTCGAAGTTCAAGCATTATCTTTCCGAGATTTGCACCTGTGGGTTCGATCTTTCTTCGTGTGGCCTCTTCTCTTACTGCATCTCCCATGGTTATCTTGTCAAATCCTTTGGATCTGAGAGCCTCAGCTATTGTGGTTTTTCCGGCCCCGGGCATGCCAGTCAGGCAGACGATAAGTTTTGCCACATTCACAAGCCTGCCCCTCCAGTCTATGAAGCTACCGGAAATTATTATAGACCATTGGATAAGAATTCTTCTAATGCGTACATTTGTTGCAGTTGAGGTTTGCAATCAAGGCACGTTAAATTCCATAGTAAAACTACAGTCTGATCTTGCCATAAAGGCAAGTCCGGTGAGCAGGCAGAACATGCATTTCACTTTATTTTTCCTGGGAGAGATAACTGGTGATGCTGCCTATGATGTAAAAACTGCCCTTTCAGGCATTAGCTTCAAACCAATACGAGTAAGTTTCACTCACCTTGGTGCGTTTCCCAATTCCAAGTTTCCAAGGGTGGTTTGGGTGGGGGTGGACGAGGTAGCAGCAGCACGCCTAGTTGAGCTTGCCATCCAAGTTGAGCAAAAGCTTGCACCGCTGGGATTCAGGCAGGACAAGCAGTTCAGGCCGCACCTCACCATATTTAGGGTAAGAAACAGGGAAGATGGAATTTCGGACAAGATGGCAAGATACAGCAAGGTCAGCCTTGGGGAGGATGTCATTTCTGAGCTAAAATTCAAGCAGAGTGTCTTAACTTCAAATGGGCCGATATATTCTGATTTACTGGTGGTAAAGGCACAATGAGCAGGGTTTTGGAACAAGCAAGGAAGATTTCAATTCCTACAAGACAGGAGGAGGAAAAAACAGAAGAGCTTGCGGACTTTCTGATAAAACAAGTAAACAGAGAAGCTGCCAGACATGCCCAAGTGGTAGCTGTTGAGCTTGGCGGGTCTTATGCAAAGGGGACCTGGCTTAGGGGCCAGATGGACTTTGACATATTTGTCAAGCTGAAAACTGATACCGGCGAGAAAGAGTTCGAGGAGACTGGGAAAAAAATCGGCTTTGATTCAATGAAAAAGTTCAATCCACATGTAAGATATTCCGAGCATCCATATGTTGAAGCCGAGATAAAGGGAACAAGAGTGAACGTTGTTCCCTGCTATGATGTAGAAAAGGGCCAGTGGAAGAGCGCTGCTGACAGATCATCTTTTCATACCAAATTTATTTTGGAATCGTTTGATGATGCCAAGAAAAACGAGGTAAGACTCTTAAAGAAATTCCTCAAAGGCGTAGGCATCTATGGTGCTGAAATAGCAAAAGAGGGTTTTGGTGGATATGTTGCAGAAGTCCTTGTTCATAATTATGGAAGTTTTCTTGGCGTAATAGAGGCAGCGTCCAACTTTACCCAGGGACATGTCATAGGAAACCCGAGTAAAAAATTTGAGACATCCCTTGTGTTGATAGATCCTGTAGATAGCAACAGAAACCTGGGCACTGCAATCTCTTCACAAAACGCGGCAAGATTCATACTTGCTGCCAGAGCATTTCTGAAAAAACAGTCAATGGTATTTTTTACTGGCAAGCAGAGAAACGCCAATAGGAAAAATTTGAAAAATGCGCTAATTGTGAGATTTGACTACAAGTGGAGAAGCCCTGACATAATTTGGGGGCAGGTAAAACGCGGCACTACCTCCCTTGCCGGACAGCTTGAGCTTGGAGGGTTTGAGGTCATACGCAAGGCTGCAGTAGCTGACGAAAAATCAGAGGCGGCAATGCTTTTTCTTTTGCGCCTGCCCGCAATTGAAAAGTTTACCGTAAAAAACGGGCCGGAGGTTTACAGAAAGATGGACTCGGAGAGCTTTATTTCAAAGAACTCCAAGAATATAATGACCTGGATTGATGAAAGCGGACGAATACTGTCAATGCAGGAAAGAGAGTTTTACGATGCAAAAAAATTTCTAGAACATCTCTTGAGGAAGAACCTAGTACAAGCAGGTGTGCCAAGCGGCATAATTCCAGACATCAGGCGCGGTTTTAGGGTTCTGCATGGCAACCAACCGGTAAGCAAATCCATTAAAAAGGCACTGGCAGAGGTTACCTCTACTGATGGACTCGTTTTCAGTACCAATAGGTAGACTGGGCCAAGAGCCATATTCACGCATTATAGGATATCCCAAGACTACAAAGAAAGCCGTTGCAAAACGAGTCTTGGAGCTTAAAAAACTTGGAATCAAGAATGTTACATTTTGCGGCCCCACCCTGCTGGGCAATGTTCCTGTGCTGGGCAAGGGCTATGTGGGTATCGTGGTGTTGTCAAGACACGGTAAGAACCAGGTTGCCCTAAAGATACGCAGGACAGACTCGAGCAGGGAGGAAATGAGAGGCGAGGCAAAGTTTCTAAAGCTTGCCAACAAAGTAAATGTCGGTCCCAAGGTAATAGACAGCAGTAAAAATTTCATGGTAATGGAATACGTAGAGGGAAAGAAGATAATTGATTGGGTGGGAGAGCTAAAGGGCAGAGGTAGTGCGGCCAAGCTAAAAACCGTGGCGCGTAAAATTCTAGAAGATTGTTATAATTTAGACAGGATCCATCTTGATCATGGAGAACTAAGCTATATGCACAAGCATGTTATTGTAGGAAAATTCCCGCGCATAATTGATTTTGAGAGCGCAAGTGTGAACCGGAGAACAGCCAACGTGACCTCTGCTACACAGAGCATCTTCATCGGTTCCGGTCTTTCAAATATTGTTAAAAAAATTATAAAAATTCCAGATACAAAGAGGATGATCGAGTCTCTGAAAAAATACAAACACGACCAGTCGCGCGAGAACTTTGACAACGTATTGAAAGTGCTGGGGCTGTACAAGGTTTGAATTTACAAGACATCAAGACAGATGCGCTGAAAATTTCCCTAGGGATAATACTTTCTGCCTTTGTGGTAGAGCTTTTCATTGGAATTTTTTCCAACAGCCTTGCTCTGGTCACCGATAGCATTCATGCAGTGCTGGATTCCGTGGTTACTGCCATACTGCTCGTGACAGCAAGGTGGGCCTCAAAACCCCCTGACAGAGAACACACCTATGGACACGGCAAGATAGAGACCATGGGGAGTTTCATAGGTGGCATCATCATACTCGTGATAGCCTGTTTTTTTATCTTCGAGGCAATCTTGAGATTACAGGAGCCGCGCCCTGTCGTATTGCCTGGCGTAATGGCAATAGGCGCTGCAGTTTACACCCTGTGCTCGGATGGCGCAAGGATTGGCATTTTAAGAAGGGCAATAAAAAAGACCGGTGGTCCTGCACTCCAGGTTGACTTTTACCATGCATTCATGGATGTGGGGTCTACCTCGGTGGCGCTTGTGGGTATTGTTCTTGTTACCATGGGGTTCTATCAGGGAGACTTTGTTGCCGCGTTGATACTGGGAGTACTTCTTGCAGTACTCAGCCTGAAGCTTATCTACAGAAATGCAATGGAGCTTACTGATGCCGTTCCCGAGAGCATGGTGAAGACTGTCCGCGACATAGTTAGCGGTACAGAGGGAGTAATGAAGACAGAGTCCGTGCAGATGCGAAGGTCTGGAAGCGATATTTTTGCAGAGGTTACGATATCTTTGAAAGGCACGTCAAGTTTTGAGGAGGCACATGAGATAAGTGCAAACGTGGAAAAGAACATCAGAAACAACATTGCAAACAGCAAGGTCACAGTACACTTTGAGCCCACATGGAAGGATGTCCCAATCGATTACATAGTAAACAGGGTGGCCTCTCTGGTTCATGGCGTATCAGGCATACACAACGTCAGCTATTCCACCGCAAAGGACGGGGTCTTTATCAGCCTGCACGTGATGGTGGACAGAAGCATGTCGCTTGAAGACGCCCACAAGGTTTCAGACGAGATAGAAGATCAGATTAAAAAATCGGTTGAAAATGTAAACCACATTACGATTCACCTAGAGCCCTATGTATCCATCCCGAAAAGCATTCCTGTGGAAGACCTTACAATCGAGGAGCAGGTGGCCAGCATCATCAAGGAATATACGAGTGTCAAAAAAATCGGGCGCGTCATTACATTCCAGCTACAGGATATCTTCAAGGTAGACATTGACTGTTCTTTTGACGGCAAGCTTACAATAGAGCAGGTTCATGACATCGTCTCTGAGATAGAGTCTAGGATAAAAAATCAGATTAAAAATGCGGTAGTAACCATACATCCCGAGCCAAACTAGCATGACGGTACACAAGGGAGTGAGGTTTCTCAAAAAAGACCCGGTAATGAAAAAAATCATAGATTCTGTCGGAGACTATACGCTAAAGAAAAGAAGGCATCATTTTGCAGTTTTGATCGAGTCCATAATATCGCAGCAGCTTGCAACAAGGGCTGCAGACGTAATCTTTTGCCGATTCAAGGATCTTTACCCCAAGTTTCCTACAGCAGAGGAGATTCTTGCCACAAAAAAGTCCAAACTTCGTTCGGTGGGACTTTCAAGCATGAAGGCAGAATACATCAAGGATTTGGCAAGAAATGTAAGCCAGGGCAAGGTCAGACTGGGAATGCTTTCAAAGATGAGCGATGAGGAGGTAGTTGTCCACCTGACGCAGGTAAAAGGGATTGGGAGATGGACTGCTGAGATGTTTCTTATTTTCTCGCTTGAGAGGCCAGACGTTTTGCCCGTCCATGATCTTGGGTTGCAAAAAGGCGTCCGGATGGCGTTTTCGTTGCCCGAGCTGCCAAAACCAAACGAGGTGGAAGATATTGGCAGGAGGTGGAGGCCGTACAGAAGTGTGGCTACTTGGTATCTTTGGAAGAGTCTTCAGAATTTTAGCAAGATAGGTTGATCTTATTAGTAAGGGTGACCATTAGTATGCCACGATATCTCTAGATACAGAGGAAGCCATACGACGCAGGGCGGAATTCTACACCAGCGATGTGGTAGACAATTTCATCAAAAAGCACGGCGTGCCAAAGACTAGAATTGCAATGAAAAACCTGGTTGCGATGTCAGGTGGCAGATCTGATGCGGATGATGGGCTGGTAGAACTGATGGGCCATGTCTATTTTCAAGTTCATTCGCAACAGGTAAACATACGAGACAAGGCAAACGGAAGAATCATTGTATCAATTAGAAAATAACAGGCGCCAAAATCAGACGGGTTTGTAAAACAGATTGTAATTGACAGCAAGAAAGCTATTTGAATAATTACAATGAGTTAAGTAGGTACTGACAGCAGAGGTTTTCATAACCTGAGAAAAAATGAGCAGTGTTTTAGAGCATTTTCCAGAAGAGTTTCAGCCAAGACAGATACAGAAGGACATACTGCATGCAATGGAACAGGAACTAAAGTCTGGATACAAGATTGTCGTACTTTCAGCTCCCACGGGAGTTGGAAAATCCCTCATTGCCGCAACGCTTGCAAGATATTATGGCAGGTCATTTGTCATTACGGCTTCAAAACAGCTCCAGGATCAGTACTCAAAAGACCTCGGGTTCCTCAACCCTGTCAAGGGAAAATCCAATTTTGCGTGTCTCAAGCTAATGGAACACCAGGAAATATCCAAGACAGAGACCAAAAAAGCTGTTCAAAGAGGCCTGACATGCGAAAAGGGGCTGTGTGAGGAGACCGTCAAAATAAAAGGAAAGGAGATCAAGGAATTTTGCAAGTTCAAGCCCAGAATCGGCGAGCTTGAACCAAATTCCAAGAATCCCTATTGTTTCTACTATGAACAGAAATATCGTGCCCTGGTTTCTGATCATTCCATTTGGAATTATGCTGCATATTTTCAGCTTATGAGATTTGGCAGGAAAGTATATGCAGATTATATCAACAAACCAGTTGCCATCTTTGATGAGGCACACAAGATAGAAGACCAGATAATCCAGTTCATTGGCATCGATGTTTACAATGCACACATAACGGAATGCAAGATTGACATCAAGAGCTATTCACTTGATGATGTCAGGATGGTCGTGCAGCTGCTCAATGACCTTGCAGTATCGTACTCTGAGCAGATAAAAGAGCTGCAGGAGAGCAGGACATTCCAGACAAACCCTGACTATATGCAGCTTGCAAGGCTAGAGTCACGTTATGAAAAGATGGCAAACGCCAAAGTTGAGCTGGAGTTGAACAAGAACAATTTTGTCATAAACAATCCATACTTTGACGAGAGAGGAAACCTGAGATCGCTGTCTGTAAAGCCTCTTGACATCTCAAAATATGTCAGGACATTCTTTGACATTGACACGCAGGTCTTCATGTCTGCCACAATCGACAAGGCCAGTTTTTGTGAAAATACTGGGCTTGATCCTGGAGACGTTGCCTTTGTGGATACGCCGAAATCGCCGTTTCATCCAGACAAGAGAAGAATCAACTTTCTAAACATCAGAAAGCTTAGCTACTCATCTAGTTGGGATGACGAGCGTGCAGTGATATCAAGGATTGACGAGATTTTGTCCCAGCATCAAAATGAGCGGGGTCTGATACTTACCTCATCAGAAAAACGATGTATTGACATACGGAACAATCTTTCACAGAAAAATAAAAGCAGGATTAGAATCTGCCACAGCAGGAACGAGAATGGAACTACACAGGACGAGATAATTCAGCAGCACGCAATGGATGAAAGTGGAGTATTGTTGTCATCGTCATTGTGGGAGGGGGTCGACTTGAAAGACGATCTGTCGAGATTCCAGATTATAGCAAAATCACCATACCCCAACCTGAGTGAAAAAAGAACCAAGGACAAGATGCAGAAATTTCCCCTGTGGTACAAGTCCCAGACGCTAGTGAAGCTACTGCAGGGGTTTGGTAGGTCGATTAGAAGCGAGAATGACTGGGCAGTAACGTACGTGCTTGATGAGGCTGCAAATGACTTGTTGTATCAGTGCAAACCGATGGTTCCCAAAGCTTACTATGATGTTTTGGGCTTTCCAAGCTACAGAGAATCCGTGTGAAATTTAACGCAGGTTTACCTCTCAAAAAAGAAAGACTAGCACGCGATCTCGTGTATCGGATTTTCAAGTTCTGCCAAGGTAAATACAAATCTGGACCCTTCAAACTCTGTCGTGCCTTCCCGTTCCCAGTTTATCTTGTAGGTTTTTGTTGCGTGTCCTCCAACTATTGAGATTGTTTTTGGCACCGCAGCGTACAGTTTTTCTACCTTGTCCTTGTCGCGTGTCATAAGAAGGGATCTGCGCCTCTTCATGAGATATTTGATTGCCACGTTCTTGTGCTGGTGGCCCTCTACCTCTATCTTCTCATTGCCAAGGTCTATGGTAAATTTCCTTTTTCCCATGTCATATAAAATAACAATTTTCCTCAAAAGATGGATTGACAAATCAGAGCTAGCATCTGCATTAAAAATTATGACAAGATTTTGTCTCAATAACATGAACAGAAAGTGAAACTTGTGCATCTTTTGCTGTATTTTCTAATTTTGAGAGAAAATCATGTGCAAATTTCCCTGCATCTGCAATTATTTGCATGTGTGCTTTTTTATTAATACACCAAACACAGATATTTTCTTTTTCTAAACAAGTCAGGATACTGATTTTGGCATCATATTTTTGCGATGTCAAGTGCAGCATTAAATGCTTTAACCGAATATTTTGATCCGACAACAGGTACCAGAATATTTTTTATCATCATACTTGGTCTCCGAAATTACTCTTTCTAATGACATCTTTTTTTGTTACTGTTAGATAGATGACTGTAGCTAAGATAGTGCCAAGGAAAATCATGCTTGTTATTGCGGTTCCCAATCCCAAACCGCCATTACTCAGATCTTGTGAGAGATAATCTCCTATCGAAGCCCCAAGAGGACGTGTTAGAATGTATGCTATCCAAAATGCCAAAACAGCATTTACCTTGAAAACGAAATGACTTATTGCAACAGATGCAATCAATGCACCAAAGATAACTGCTGAAAGCATGTAACCAAGATTTATTTTCTCAGCTAATAGGTCCCCTGCGGCGGTTCCAAGTGCAAATGTAAACAGAATGGCAAGCCAATAAAACGCCTCTCTTCTGGTAGTAATGATTGAATGTATTGATAGTGTTTTTTCTTTCTTATACCAAACGGCAAAGACTATTGAAAGCACGATGCTGAAGGCTATGGTACTGATAGTCAAAGGCACCCCTAACCTGTCAGTCAGGTTATCTGTGATGAGAGTTCCTACTATGCTAATTAAAACAACTGCAAGCCAGTAGATTCCAGGAACATATTTTTTAGATTTGAACTGAAAGATCAGCGTTACAGCAAGCATTGCTCCCATGATTAACGTTACTCCATCGAGTCCAAGATTCAGGTTGATGTTCAAAAAATCCGCCCCCGTTTCGCCTACTGTAGTACACAGAATCTTGATTATCCAAAAGAACAACGTGATCTCGGGGACCTTGTTCAGCATTACTTGAGCCAGTGACTTATGATCTTTATCTTTCAATTTTTTTCACCGTGTACTTGGTTTATGTTAATTGTAATAACAAACGGTTCAAGCAACTTTCTTTCCAATTCGAGATTTTTCAGTTATTTCAGTATATTACAATATAGGTGCATCTAACTAAGTTTTCCAAAATCAACATTCATCAAATATGAATTACTATATGGAAAATAAAAATTTAGAAAAGTAGGGGAGAACACTATTCTCTACTTTCTATTTTGATCTAGTCCTGGTGCTCTCCGTCTCCGTCACCAATAGAGTCTCGACTTGACGTGTTGTTGTCATCATTTGTCTCGCCATCACTGTGATTGTCTATGTTGTTTGCCTGATTATTTTGCGAATCTGGTTGGTCTGGCTGATCCGCTACCTGAGAATTTGCATTGTTCTGTGTAACTGGCTGTGCAAAGACTTTGTCCTCTGCCATCATTGCAATTCCAGCTGCTACTACAACTGCAATCAAGTGTAATGTCACGATTGTTTTTGTTTTGTTTATTTTTTTCACCTCGGATACCAAATTGCCAAAATTTGTATATTATAATTGAGGGACGACTGACTAAATTTTGTTTATTTCCAGTCACGCAAAATTCATTGTAAGCAAGGATATTTAGCTAGTCGCACCTGTAATGTAATTAGCCTTTATTATGGCACACCTTCATTGATAGAAGGAGAAAACTGTTGCGAGATGGAAGAGATCAAGATGAAGACGATTCTGAAATCAGATCTAAAATATACAATTACATTGAAAAAAATCCAGGTGCGCATCTTAGAATGATAACAAGAGAATTACAATTAGGAATGGGCGCAACCCAGCACCACCTTGATGTATTAGAAAGATCTGGAAGAATAAAATCTCAGAGAATCAATGTGTACAGACACTATTTTGTGATGGGGGTACTTGATACAGAGCATCACATACTTGCTTTTTTGAGACAAGAGACAGCACGCGACATACTCATATATCTACTGGAACATCCTTGGTCTACACAAAGCGATATTGTAAATTTCAAGGGATTTTCTGCGCCTACAATAAGCTGGCACATGTCAAGGCTCGAGGAGGCAGGTCTTGTCCGGTCTGTGAAAGAGGGGCGGACCATGAAATATTCAATAATAGATAGTCAGGGCATTGCCACTGCGCTTAAAACATATCATGAAAACATCTGGGATAAATTGCTCAGTAGATTTGCAGAACTCTTCATACAGATATCATCAGACATGAAGGAGGAAGATGATTAGTGCTACAGAGCATCTTCTTGGCTCTAGACAATCTGCGAGAGGTAGGTGGGGAGATGCCAGATCTTCCGGAATCTCTTGATCTTGCTACTGGAATATTTGCAGCGATTTTGCTTGTAATGTCACTATTTGCTTACAAACGAACCAAGCTGAAAAGACTTGTTTTTGTTAGCGCGGCTTTTGGTCTTTATGCATTTAGGGCAATACTTCCAAGGTTGGAAATTCTATTGCCGTCAACTGAAGCAACCACGGTAGAGGTCATACTATCCTCAATTGGATTTGTAATACTGGCTTTGTTTTTTGTGGCAATAGTAAGAAAGAGATAAGAAATGAGTGTGGGAAAAATAGTTTGTTAAAAAGGCAGTTTAATGTTTGCACCTGACTAATGATTTTGAAGTGATCCAGGCAGCCCAAAAAGATCAAATGAGTCCATGCTGTCCTTACCCCCCATGAAATGGTGGGACCGGCCGGACTTGAACCGGCGACCTCTAGCACCCCAGGCTAGCATCATGACCAAGCTAGACTACGGTCCCTCAAGTTGCTGGCCAGTATTGAAATTATTAAATGGTAGGATCAGATATTTAGAGCCACTTTTCCAGCCGCTCTTTTTCAAATTTTTCCTTTTCCAGAAAATAGTCGGGTGTAGGGGATTTCAGCTCAGTTACAGGGGCGGGATCTGCATACATGTCTACCCTAAGATATCCAGCAGTCTTTTTTCCCGTCTCAAGATAACATCCGCCCCTTCCATCAAAGACTGCTCCCTCAGATTCTTTTTTTATCTTTGAAACAATGTTTTTTGCAACAGTTATTCCCTCGCCTTCTGCAAATATTCCAGCCTTTGGTACGGCAATCTTGTCTGTTACCATCATCTGGTTTACGTCGCCTATTGCGTATACATTGTCAGACGCGGTCCTGCAACTTCTATCCACCTCGATGAACTTGCCCGGCTGTGCCAGCCCGCAATCAACTGCTACAAGCGGTACCTTGTGAGGAGGAACGGCAATCAGCAGATCAAATTCTGCCTCCCCGGACTCAAATTTTATCCTGGACTGTTCCACGGATATCGTCTTGTGGCTTCCATGAAATTCAATGTGTCTTGATTTTAGAATCTGCAGTATTTCCTCGCTCACCTGAGGCCCTCCGGCCGGGAGTGTGATTGGAGTGGGACTGTAAAAGTCCATTTGAATTGAACTGCTTGTTCCAGTCTCTTCCAGTACAGATCTGATCAGTAGCGCGGCCTCGTATGGTGCAGGAGGACACTTGTATGGGAGGCCGGTAATTGCCACTGCTATCCTGCCTGATTTCATGCCACGTATTGCATCGCGAATCCTTGGAACGTCGTTTATGTCATACAGCACAAGACTGTTTTCTTTAAGGCCCGGAATCTGCTCTGGCGCAAGCTCGACTCCCAGAGCAACTATCAGATAATCATAGTGCAATCTTCGATAGCTTGTTCTTACAATCTTATTCTGCAGGTCTATCTTGGTCACATTTTCATTGATAAACTCGATTCCTTTTTTTGTGATATTTTCAAGGGGTTTCTTTGAGGTTTCAAACTCCCTTGAGCCTGTAATCATCCAGAGTTTGACAAGGTCCATCATGAACCAGTCTTTCTTGTCTACAATTGTAATCCGGGTGTCCTGGGTAAGATTCTCGCGTAGCTCGTTTGCTGCCGAAAGGCCGCCAAATCCCCCGCCTAGAATTACTATGTTCGTTGGCCTAATACCAAGACACGTCCTATCTTTCTTGGGTTGTCGGCCTTATGGTTATCTCGTTTACGTTCATGTGAGGTGGCGATTCTACTGCAAACAGTATAGAGTTTGCAATGTCTTCCGACTTGAGGGCCTGCATGGTTTTGGCAGATTTTACAAATGCTTCAAGTGATTTATCAGTAATTGTATTTGTAAGCTCGGTATCAACCACTCCGGGTTCAATTGTGGTAATGCGTATGTTGTTTCGTGCCGAGAGTTCCTGTCTTAGCCCCTCGCTGAATGCCCTCACTGCGTATTTTGTCGCACAGTATACGCTTCCTGCAGGAAAGACCACCCTTCCTGCAATTGAGGATATGTTTACTATGTGACCGGAATTTTGTTTGAGCATGTGCGGAATTGCAGCAGCGGTGCAGTACAGTACACCCTTGATGTTTACATCAACCATCCTTTCCCATTCATCAACTTTGAGGTTTTTCACAAAACTCAACGGCATCAAACCGGCGTTGTTAACTAGAATATCAGTCCTATTCCACTTTTTTATTGCCGCATCGATTAGGTTTTCACAATCGCTGCGCTTTGCTACGTCACATGCAACCGTGATACACTCTCCTCCAGATTTTTCAATTTCCTTTTGCAGCTGATCCAGTCTGTCTTTTCTTCTTGCAGCTGCAACAACCTTTGCACCCGCCTTTGCAATTGACAGAGCTGTAGCATATCCAATTCCGCTGCTCGCACCAGTTATTACAGCAACATTTCCCCCAATCATACCAAAAATCATTTTTCATCAAGGCCTTTTTGCTTAAAAGTCTTGTCAATTAATTCCAATAATTATAGAAATTAACTTTGTTTCTTAACATTGATTTAGGATCAAGTTGGATCGTAGCTATGGAACAAGTGGACTGCGCGTACTGTGGAGAAAAAACTGATCTTCCATTTCAATGCAATTACTGTAGCGACAAGTTTTGTGCAGAGCACAGACTACCAGAAGATCACAGGTGTGTCAAACTGCATCAGATCAGAGCAAAAAGATTCGGGGAAAACAAGGTTCAGAGAAGAAAAGGTACGGGCAGGCAAGGTTTTATGAAACGGGTCTTTGGCAAGCTCGGCTAGTACAGAGGTTTTTGCGGATTGAGTTTTGATACCTTTGCTTGGTAAAACAGAGCAATTGCCAATGCCAGCAATACGCCTGCAGTAAGCCAGTGGGCCACTTGCATGAGAAGATACGCTACTCCAAACCCAATACATGACACGGCTTGGGTCAGGAGCTTTATCCAGTTTGGTATCTTGGCTGCCCTGCTAATCATTTCTATGATAAACAAAGCTGCAACAGGATAGATTATTATCTCAAAGTAGACATCAAGGTCTATCCCGTTGTGCATGCTGTATCACCTGCAGTTGCCCAATTTTTAGTCTTCCCAGATTATCTTTACCGCTACCTTTTTGGCAATCAGGGCCCGTGCGTTCTCAAACGGCAAAGTTGCAACATCCTCAGCCTCAAACGGGCCATACGTCTGGAGATCCGTTCCCACAATCTGGTCTATTGGTTTGAGAAATCTCACTACAATGGTCCTAGATCTGTGATTTTCCGCTACGGTTTCGAGAAGCTTTAACCTGCCGTTTAATGTTGCAGAGAGAATGGTCTCTTTTCTCTGCCTTAGTTCATCCTCAGAATCAAGGATGAATCTTTCTTCATCAAGAAGATTCGAATAGTCAATCTCTTCATAGCCTACTGCCTTTTCAATTCTAATTTTTAAAAGAAGAGACGTCATGTCGGTTATCATTTTTACAAGTGAGTCTTTGATTTTGGATTCGACCCCATCATAATCCTGATTTTTTAAATTTCCAAGAAATTCGGCAATGTTGTTGTACAGCTTGGAATCTAGCTCCTGTACTGAATCATTTTCTACTTCCCGGAGAAGCAAGGAATACAATGAATTTACATCAATTTTTTTTGTTTCTGACATTTGCATACCCAACAATACTTAAATCATAGACCCCTTTGTGTTATGATCAAGGTGCAAAATTGCCATATAAAGTGATTGGTGGGGAGCCAGTACCAACTTCATATTCGGCTGATGAGGTTTTTGCAAAGATAAAACACGATCAAATAAAATTCATTGATTTACAGTTTACAGGCCTTAGAGGAAGATTTCATCATACTACGATTTCGGCCAACCTGTTTACTCCTCAACAAATGCAAGACGGTCTGCCAAAACTAGATGGTTCCTCAATCGTAGGATTTGCGTCAATTCAGGACTCTGACATGATACTAAAGCCAGATCCCAACACGTACGCGGTAGTTCCTTGGATGACAAGTTCCAAGACAGCCAGACTGATATGCGACATATACTGGGGTTGGGGAAAGGGCAGGCTGGATGCCGATCCAAGAGGCATATCGCAAAAGGCAGAGAAATATCTTACCACGCAAGGTTTTGATTCAAGCTATTGGGGCCCCGAGGTAGAGTTTTTTGTCTTCGATAAGATCCAATGGGATGTATTAACGCCATACAAGGGCCAGTCATATTCAATTGAGTCAAAGGAAGCTCCGTGGAATCAGGAGGGGAAGGGATATCCGATGGCGCTGAAGAAGGGATATTATCCGAGCACTCCTGCTGATACCCTGACAGAATACAGAAATGATTGCGTGGAGTGCCTCAATGAATATTTTGGAATCCTATGCGATAATCATCACCATGAGGTAGCAACTGCCGGACAGTGCGAGATTGATATCAGATACGATACCCTGACCAATGCTGCAGACGGGGCCCAGACCTACAAGTATGTAGTAAGAAACATTGCAACAAAATATGACAAGGTAGCCACCATGATGCCAAAGCCAATCTCCATGGATGCAGGCTCGGGAATGCATACCAACATGAGCCTGTGGAAGGACGGCAAGAACATATTTTACGATAAAGACGACAAAGAGGAGATAAGCCAAGTTGCAAGATACTACTGTGGAGGAGTCATGAATCATGCAAGAGCATTGTCCGCAATTGTTGCCCCCACGACAAACTCGTATCACAGGCTGGTCCCGGGATACGAGGCTCCTGTGTACATAGCATGGAGTGCAAGCAACAGGTCTGCCATAGTCAGGATTCCAGCCCACTTTAAGGGGGAAAAATATTCCAAGATAAAGAGGCTGGAATTTAGAGCTCCCGATCCATCTTCAAATCCATATCTTGTGTTTGCCGCTGTTCTTGCTGCAGGGCTTGACGGGATAAAAAAGAAGACTGACCCGGGAGACCCGGTCAACGAAGACATTTACAAGATGACCAAGGCCCAGCGAGACGCAAAAGGAATCAAGGACCTGCCAGCTACGTTAGGAGAGGCACTTGATGAACTTGAAAGCGACAGAAAGTTTCTCACCACAATATTTTCAAATGAAACAATAGACAAGGTAATCGAGGTGGAAAGGGCGGACGATCATGAGATTTCAATAAGGCCCCATCCCCATGAGTTCTATCTCTATTTTGATATCTAGGCTCTTCCTATTGCAGCATATACCAAGAACAGGGCCAGTGCCATCAAAGCAAAACCGATTATGAGATAAGCCCGCCTGTGTTTATCGCCGGTTCCTCCCTTGTAGAGCGATACGGCACCGGCAAGACCCACAAAGAGGATTAGTGTTCCAATCACAACTGGGTCCCAAGCGGTGTGAGTGATGACAGGATAAAATACTCCCGATAGCAGCGCAAAGAAAACTATTAGATAGACATATTTTGCGCCGGTCAAGATTTTGCTGCTGCCTAGCTGCATGGGATTGCCTATCTATGCTAGTCAAATAAACTTTGAGAAGAGAAAATAATTCAGCTATTCCATGCCCATAGGTGGCATACCCATTCCGCCCATACCACCCATGCCGCCGCCCATTCCTTCCATTCCGCCCATACCACCCATGCCAGGCGGAGGTCCGCCGGCACCCTTGGCTACTGCAATTACGTCATCAATTCTCAGAATCATTGATGCTGCCTCGGTAGCGGATGAAATTATCTGGTTTTTCACAGATAGTGGCTCGAAAATGTCTGTTGCATGCATGCTGGCCACCTGGCCTTTCATGACATCAATGCCGGTCCATTTGTTTCCCTTTAGCTGTTTTGATCGTAGCGAGGCAAGAGTATCGATTGGATCCATTCCTGCATTTTCCGCAAGTGTGATTGGAATTACTTCAAGCGAGTCTGCAAATTTTTCTACTGCCAGTTGTTCCCGTCCCTCAAGAGATTTTGCCCATTCTCGTAGCTTTGTTGCAGCATAAGTTTCCGGAGCACCGCCGCCAGCTACAATCATCGGATTTTCCATTACGTCCTTGACAACCATTAATGCATCATGAACAGATCTCTCAACTTCATCTACAACTCTCTGGGATCCTCCCCTAACAAGAAGTGTTACTGCCTTTGGATGCTTGCATCCTTCTACAAAGACCCATCTGTCGGTCTCAACCTTTCGCTCTTCTACTATTTCTGCAGTTCCAAGATCTTTTTCAAAAAGATCATCAAGATTCGTTATGATTCTGGCACCTGTTGCTTTTGCAAGCTTTGCCATGTCGCTTTCTTTTATTCTTCTAACTGTAAGAATTCCCGCCTTGGCAAGGTAGTGTTGTGCCATGTCATCAATACCCTTTTGGCAGAACAGTACGTTAGCACCAGAAGCAATGACCTTGTCAACCATGTTCTTGATCATTCGGTTTTCTTCATCAAGAAATGACTTCATCTGTTGCGGATTCTGGATGTTTATCTTGGCATCAAATTCCGTTTTATCAATCTCAAGTGCGTTGTTGATTATGGCAATTTTTGCCCTCTCAATCTTCTTTGGCATTCCGCTGTGGACTACCTCCTTGTCAAGCACTATGCCCTTGGTATATACGGAATCCTTGATTGAACCTCCTGCCTTCTTTTCCACCTTGATATCATCAATGTCTACCACGTATCCGTCATCTGCTTTTTCTGCAACTGCTACAACTGCCTTTACTATCATATCTGCCAGGCTTGCAGAATCTCTTCTGACAAGTTTTGTTTGCATTGACGTCTTTGCTATTCTTTCAAGTACATCCTTGTCGGTTGCAGCAACCTTGTCTGCTATCTTTGCCAAAAATTCTTTTGCCTTTTGAGCGGCCTTTCTATAGCCATCAACTATGATTGTTGGATGAACGTCCTGTAGGATGAGAGATTCGGCGTTTTCCAAGAGTGCGCCTGCAAGTACTACGGCAGACGTGGTTCCGTCCCCTACTTCGTTGTCTGTTGCCTTGGAGATCTCGACTAGCATCTTTGCAGCCGGGTGCTGGACATCAATTTCTTTTAAAATGGTAGCTCCGTCGTTTGTGATTGTAACGTCTCCCAGTGAATCTACGAGCATCTTGTCCATTCCCCTTGGGCCTAGGCTTGTGTGAATAATTTCAGAGATTAGCTTTGCTGCAGTGATATTGTTTTTCTGAGCATCACGACCCTTGGTCTGGGTTGCGCCGTCTTTTAGTATAACAACAGGAATTCCTCCTGCGGAAGCTTGAATCGACATGTTTTAGCTGAGATCAATTTTCCCTTATTATTCTTTATGTAGACCGGTTTGATGGATTGAATTTTTGCTTATGCTTAACGATGTTTTAAATTAGGAAAAATGGCCGAACTTGGCATGGTACGTTCCTCGCCACGTGCTGCTTACAAAGAAGTACTCTCCATGCTCAAGACGCACAACCAATGGTTTGCAGACTCGATCCCGTTAATCGCAAGCGAGAATATTCCCAGCCCGGCGGTCAGAGAGGCGACGATCTCCGATTTTGCAAACAGATATGCGGAAGGCTGGCCGGGGGAACGGGTCTATGCAGGATGCATCTACATAGACAAGGTAGAGTTCAAGTGCATGGAACTTGCACAAAAGCTGTTCAAGGCAGAGTTTGTCGATGTAAGACCAATTTCAGGCGTTGTTGCTAATTTGGCAATTTATTCGGCATTTACCAACCCAGGTGATGTAATGCTTGCACCGTCCATTCCATCAGGTGGGCATATCTCACACGGTAAAAAAGAACACGCCGGAACCGCGGGACTTGTACACGGGCTGGACATAGAGTTCTATCCATTTGATGCAGAAGAGATGGCAATTGACGTCGACAAGACAAAACAGAAAGTCCAGGAGCTTGAAAAGGCAGGCAGGATTCCAAAGCTTGCAATGTTTGGCGGTTCAGTCTTTTTGTTTCCCCATCCCGTAAAGGAGCTTGCCGATTTTCTGAAAAGTTACAAGATGTTCATAAACTATGACGGGGCCCATGTAGCCGGCCTTATTGCAGGAGGCCAGTTCCAGGATCCACTCAGAGAAGGAGCTGATGCCATGACCATGAGCACCCACAAGACTTTGTTTGGTCCGCAGGGAGGGATGATATGCTCATTTAACAAATATAGTGACGAGATCAAAAAGGCAACATTTCCCGGCATGACAAGCAATCATCATTTGCATCACATGGCAGGAAAAGCCATTGCGTTTGCAGAAATGCTAGAGTTTGGCAAAAAATATGCGGCCCAAGTAGTCAAGAATGCAAAGGCCTTGGCAGAAGATCTGAGCTCAGCTGGTTTTACAGTGCTTGGAGAAAAACGCGGATTTACAAAATCACATCAAATTGTAGTAAATGTTCTTTCATTTGGAGATGGAGGCATCATAGAAGCTGATCTTGAAAAGGCAAACATCATTGTAAACAGACAACTAATTCCAGGGGACATCAAGGCGGGACGCAACTACTTCCACCCAGGAGGCATGAGACTTGGGGTTGCAGAGCTGACAAGGCTTGGCATGAAAGAGTCTGAAATGAAACATGTTGCAGAGTTTATCAAAAACGTGGTTGTGGATAAAAAAGACAAAAAAAAGATTGCAGGGGAGGTCAAGCGATTTAGAAGGAAGTTCCAAAAGGTGCGGTATTGCTTTGAAAGCAAGATGGGCGGATACGATTATGTCAGGCTTCGCTAGGCATAATCCGTAAGCAGGGCCTGGCTTCCGTCTTCCTTGCCAAATACAAGTTCGAGTTCATCCAGCAAGGAGAGAACTCTGCCTTTCAGATAGGGCTCGATCCTGTACTTGCCAAGCATCCTTCTTGCAAGCTTGAGATATTTTTGAACAGATGGTCTTGTCATTGTTTGAATTAGTTTATTGCCGCACTCCAGACATTTTGCTGCCAGTGGAATTCTTCTATAGCTTGCGCCGCATGTAGTACACCTAAACGATTGCCCAGAATATGCCCGGAGGTTTCCCATAATATCAGGCAAGAGGTGGGTGGTCATGACCATGGAGACTACCTCGCTTGGGTCTACAGCATTGATTATATCGGCAGTCCTGATTTGCATGTCAAGTTTTTCAAGGACAGAGCCCAGCGTGGAATACGCGCTGCGTGATTTTGAGGTGGTAAGGATGGTGGTATCATGCGTGAATCCATAATCATAGAATTGTTTTTCAGTCTCTAACCTTGATTTTAGAATTTCCACTCCCTTTATCTCACTTGCTTTTTCCTTTTGTAGTGTTGCCTCAAAAAACGACAGTGGGTAGCTGGTTGCTAGCTCAAAGTTGTGGGCCTGTCTTTGGACCTCCTGCGGTATAACAATTGGTTGTACAAGCAGTGGCGCGTCCATCAATCCGCCAATTCTATCAGACAGGAACAGGCGTGAAAAGTTGAGTAGGCTGTCAAGCAACAGCATGATCGAGTCTGCGTCCCCATCAGCGTCTCTTCTTTTTGCCGAGTGCCACACTGCAGTGCCAAGACAGACTTGGGTATTTGTATAACCAATTATTCTTCCCACAATGCCAACAGAAGTATGCGGTGCAAGCCCGATTATCAGATGGCCAACCAGGCCATCAGTATTTTTTATGTTATAGTATGGAGGATGGGCAAATAGCTTTGCAAGTTCTTGGTCCAGATACTGGCATACAAGAACCAAGCTGTCACCGCATTCTTTTGGAATTATGACATCCTGGGTTTTTAGCTCAACTAGCTGATCTTGGTTTTCAAGCGGCTTGCCGTTCATGTCGTGCGTATATCCAAGCTCTACAAGTTTTTCCGGAGTTGTGCCAATCCAAGAGGGTTTAAAGTGAGAGAGCGGCGCATTGGTTGCGTCGAATCTAATGGTACCGTCTTTGAAAACATTGAGGTTCAGGCTCTGTCGTATGAGTCCTTTTTCCATGGGTTCTGGAACCCTGTCCTGGTTGATCAGCTCCTTTACTCCCTTGAATGGCTCTTTGGCGCGAATGCCCGTTCTTTCCTGTGCTGAATAGAGCAGCTCTTTGAGAGGAAAAGCACGATATGAGTGGGCCGATGCCCTAACCCTACATTTGGGACAGGGAGATTCCTCCAGTTCACTGCGGCATTTGGGGCAGACAAATATTGTAACAGTCTTGGTTTTGCAACGTGGACATACTATGCTGATTGAGGGCAGGTTGCAGTTTTTGCACATTCTGTTGTTGATGTTACAGTAGAAGTTGGGTTGTTTTGAGGCCTTGAGTAGATCGCGTGAGGCCCCTCCCTTGCTGCCTACAGGAAACAACGTATGCACTGGAGGTTTCATTTTTCTAAGCGATGCCTTTTCTGGTCTTCCAACTCTAACGCCTATGGCAGTGGAGAACTTGGGCGGTATCTTGATTCCGGACGATATAGAGATTATTTCTGGAACCGATAGTGTTTTGTCAAGCTGGATTGGTTTTCTAAAAAGCAGGTAAGAGAAGATTTTGGCCTCAGTGTCTTTTAGCACTATTACGTCACCTGCCAATTCGTGGGGAACGCCGAGTTTTTCCAGAATTTCCTTTGTGTCTGTTTGATAAACTACAAGTTCGGATTCCATCTTGGTTGGGGTAAGGAGTTTTTCAAACTCTTCCACTGTCAATTGGTCCCAATAGTAGAGGTAGTGGGGATGAAGGCCTATTCCAAAATTAAGCGATATTTTGAACGCCTCCTCAAGATCCGGGGTCTTGCCTACATAGCTTAGCAGCTCAAGATCATGAGGTTCGTATTTTGCAACCTTTTCCTTTAGCTCCTCAATCCAGAACTCTTCTACATATCCAGTGGGTACAAGCTCGGCGTTGTTTTCAAGAAAGTCCCCATAGCTTATGAGAATGTCTCCTAGATGTAGAATTTTTTCTATGTGGGGTTTTAGATGGATTCCATGCGCGGTATCTCTTATCTTGACTACATTTCCATTATCCAGTCTGACAATCGGTGTATCAATTGAATCAACAAACGCAATAGTTGCCGCTTTCCCAGGAATGTCAAGTTTAATCTGTGTGCCTACTGCAATAACATGATCTAGAATTTCTGCAACAACCGGATGAATCCCAATTGATGCAAACCCGGTATTGCATGCGCGCCCGTACCGAAGCCTGAATCCCCCGAGTTTCTTTGGCATTGAAAGAACGGACCTTCCAGTGATTACCTCCCTCATTCTGTGAGCCGCTGCGTCCTCATCTCCTGTCTGGATGGCGCCCTTGAGGTCCTTGAGCCATTCCCAGCCATCTAGTTTGAACAGGTCAATCAGCTTTAGTAGCTTGCGAGATCTGCCAATAAGGCCGTCATTGAGTACACGGAGTGCGCCTCCCCGGACCCTGTTTGTGCCTATTCTTGTCATGTTTCTATGGCTTACAATCTCGACTGGATCGGTATCTATGCCGTCAAGCTCTACGGCAAGGTTGGAAATGACCGTGATCACATCCTCATCTGGAACATGGAATTGAAAGCTTCCTACTTCTCTCTCATAGAGGCGCAGTTCTTCTACAAACCTACCCGTCTCATCATCGTATGAGTTAGCCTTGTATTTGTCAAGGCCGGCAATCTTGCGCACGTGGTCTGCAATAAGCATGGTAGAGGCCGCTTCTGTACCCCCAGCGGATCTTATGGGGCCTGCAAACGAGATTGAGAGATACTCAGTGCCGTCTGCGTTCTTCTTTATCTTGACCTCGCTTATTCCTTGAAGAGGTGCTATGGTTACGCCTTCAGTAACTATTGCCAGTCCCACACGTACGGCCAGATCAAGCTTTTCCTCAAGGCTTGTCTCAGACCCCAGATACTTGCCTTGGGCTATCTCTTCTGCAAGTTTGAGAGCGGCCAGTTCCTTTGTTGTAGTCTGGATGAGGTTTCGGAGGTTATCCGTGATGTCTATGTCGTGCATTTTTGATACACGGTCGGATAGGTCAAATGCTATCTTGGGCTCTACCATTCCAGAGGAATCAGCTAGGGTTGCTTTGGCAGAAGCGGCCTTTTCAAAGATGGTAAAGACCTCGTTGGATATTTTATTATAGTAATCAAAATACGACGCTGGCATTGGGACTTCCTTGAGCCTCAATGCTACATTTTCTGACATGCTACTTCCTTACGGATTGGATGGTTTTTACGATATCGGCTATTGTTTTGAAGCTTCCGCCCTTCTCAATGAAGGTACCTATTACTATAGCGTCCGCGCCTGCCTTGACAATTTTAGCAGCGGTCTGGACATTTCGAATTCCGCCACCCACTATGAGAAATCCTTTGAAGAGTTTTCGTACAGCTGCTACCATCTCTGGTCTAACATTTGATTTTGCGCCAGAGCCTGCTTCAAGGTATACAAATCTCATTCCCATGAATTGTGCAGACAAGGCATACATTGCAGCCAGATTTGGTTTGTCAAATGGTATGGTTCTTGCAGAACCGACATGCCATACTGTGGTGCCCTCACCAATTATGATATAGGCCGTGGGCAGGGGTTCCAAGCCAAATCTAAGTACGTTTGGTGCTCCTAATGCCTGAGCTTGAGAGATAAAATACGGATTGTCAGAATTCAAGAGCGAACTAAACAGGATTGCGTCCGCGCCTGGGACCACGCCCGTGACATTTCCTGGAAAGAGTATAACTGGAATGTTGACAGATCTTTTGATGTTCTTGACAGTTTCGGCCATGTTTAGCTGATCGGTTGCAGACGAACCCCCAACTAGTATGATCGAGGCCCCATTCTTCTCTGCCTCTTTGGCAAGTTTTGATGCAGACCCGCCGCCATCGTTTTCAGAATCGATTAATACGAATAGTAAGGCGCCTTTCTTCTTTCTAGATGCGTTTAGATAGCTTTCTACATTTTGCATATGACTGGTTGATAGCTATTGATTAAAAGTTTAATTGAATAAAGATATACAGATTTGTATAGCTTTGAGCACATCACCGGAAGAAAATTTGAATAATATAATAAGACAAATTATAAAAAAATCATCATTTACAGAACGACAAATTGAAATTATTTTAAAGAAGAGGAATCTATCAGACCAGCAGTTCAACATAACCAAGGGGGCATTTTACAGACAGATTGGACAGTCCCAAGACAAGTTTCGTGCCTTGTGCTATTCATGGATACTGCTCAGGGTGTTGGACATCCTTCATAAGGAGGATATGGATGTGATAAATCGCCTCTCAGAGCAGGTTTCTGTGATAAAAAATAGTGATGTTTTCCCTGAGCGTGAGGAACAAGTGATGTCTGTGATACAAGAACTACTAAACCGTATGTGTAAGTTGTGATTTCCACGTGTGAGTTCGCTCATTTACATGAATAATTCGTGATAGATATGTCTGTGACTGATGTGTATTATGTAAAACTATTTTACCCAAAGATGATAAATCACATCAGCCTATGACATGTAGTGATGTTAGTAGACATAGATGTAGGAATGATTCTGGCAATAGTAGCTTCATTTGTGATTGGCCTGGTGTGTATAGTAGTGTATAATAAAATCAAACCGCGTCTAGTTTCACAGTCAAATGATCTAAAAATTTTGATAGAACGTGTACAATATTATGAAAATCTACTAATAGATATGAAAATCAGGCTAGATTCATTGGAATTAGTCAATGAACCAGAAGAACTTGTGCAGGCACAAACTCCAAGACCAAGAGAGGAGAAACGGGGGCCAGATGCGGTCATTGAGATAAAAGAGGAAAAGTCCAAGGTTAGGGTTCATAATATGAATTTTGGCAGTGCAACAGAGTATGTGTTGCGATTAATCACGGAAAAACCAATGACGTCACGTGACATCCAAGTCACTATAGGAAGGAGTAGGGAACACACATCACGTATGATGAAAAAGCTTTTCGAGGAGGGTTTGGTAGAGAGAGATATGCAGATAAAGCCGTTTACCTATAAGATAACCCAGAAAGGCCTTACTAGGTTAGGGACCTTAAAGGCTCCACCAATGCAATAATCTGGGTTAGATTTTTGATCAGGATCCTGTTGTCTGGTTTTTAGGATCGTAGTTAAACCCGACCTCTGATTCAAAATCATTGGAAGATTTTGGCCAAAAATGATAAAAAATTAACATAAATTATTAATCTTATTTTATAATAAAATCTTAAATTATTGAATTTATAATAAGTAATATGCCAGCCGTCGAACAACTTGTAAAGATAACCTCCGCAGGCACAATCTCTATTCCAAAGGATTTTAGAAAATATCTTGAGCTTCAAAAGGGGAGTTATGTCAGGGTATCAGTCGAAGGAGACCGTCTTATCATTAAGAAAGTAACAATATCCTAGGTTGTGCTTTGTTCTCTGTGGGCCAGTTTGAGCACTTGGTAATTCCATTCCTTTCCCTTACGTTCCCTAGCCATCCTTCCTTTAAGGGCGAATCTTGAGAGATAGGTGGATACTACACTTAGTTTGATTGGCTCTTCATACTCGTCCTCATATTTTTCAAGAATCATAGAGGATGTAAACTTGCCCATTGGGTGGTGCTTATCCACAATGTTCCAGATCTTGGCTCCAACAGAGTCAGGCTGTGCTGGTTCTTCAGGCTCCTCTATGTTCATCAGGTCCATTAATTCGAATATCTTTAGCATCTTTTCACGAGTAACGTTGCCCTCTAGGCTGAGGTTGTATTTGGCGCCATCTGCGTCCTCTAGGTCTATTCGTATTCGTTTTCTGGCCATGTGATCGATCCGGTTAACACCTTAACACTTGAACAGATCAAAGAAGAATTGTTAACAAGGGGGTTTGTTAACATTCACTGCCTAGGTCATTCGTAGACACTTATCCCATCTTAACAGGCACCCTGTTTTTATATCATAGAACAGGCTAAAACTATGCCTAGAGTGGAAATAAAGGGGTCTATTCAGGCATGTTAACAATGTTAAGAGCCATCTTCACGCCTAGAGTGGAAATAAAGGGGTTATTTTGGCCTCTTTTTTTGTTTATCTTAACAATAACTTAACAATTAGTGAACTTGATTCTAGGAATACCCACACACCATTCCTTCCACTCTAGCTTTATTAAAAAAAATTTTTTTAAGAAAAAATAAAAATAATTAATGATATACTAAATTTGAATTAGTTATTCCATTCTAATCTAATTAGTATGGTAGAGTCCATATGTGGACAGAGAAGAAACGACGGTGTGTGGGTTGATGACAAAAGATCCCATCGATAAACTGCTTGATGATGCAGCAAGTGGCAAATCACTATTCAAAAACCGGGAGGTATTACATTTTACTTTCATGCCAGATATAGTGCTACATAGAGATGATGAACAAAAAAAGGTCACACAATCACTAATTCCACTATTAAAAAAGGCAAGACCGTCAAACCTATTGATATATGGCAAGCCAGGTACAGGCAAGACACTGGTTGTTAAAAAAGTGCTAAATAAGATTCAGGAACGGGTTAAAGACGGTTCATTTCCAATTCAACTACTTTACGCAAATGCAAAAGAGGAGACCACACTGTATGGTTTGTTGGTAAAGTTTGGCCGCCAGTTAGGACTTGTGTCTCAAAAAGAGCTGCCAACAACCGGTCTGTCAATAAGCGAGGTCTTTAACAGATTAATGGTGGTAATTGAGAAAAACACACTCAATACGGTCTTTGTGGTTGATGAGATTGACTATCTTGCAGAACTGGTATCAAAGACAGGAAAGGATGTTTTTTACTCGTTAACACGAGCAAATGAAAGGCTGAAGAAGGGCTCGCTTACCCTCATTGGGATATCAAACGACCTGACATTCAAAGAAAGACTGGATCCGAGGGTCCTGAGCAGCCTAAGCGAGGAAGAGATTGTCTTTACCAATTATACAGTAAACCAGATCAAGGAAATCCTAACAGAGAGAATCAAACAAGCCTTCATTCCAAACATTCTTGATGCCGCTGCATTGAATCTATGTGCTGCCATGTCAGGTCAAGAACATGGCGACGCCAGAAGAGCGATTGACCTGCTTCGTGTGGCAGGCGAGATAGCAGAACGCGAACAGGCCGATATGGTGAGGGAAGACCACATACGCAAGGCCTCACTGAAGATGGAAGAGGACAAGGAGACCACCGCACTCAACTCTTATCCTCTACATGAAAAACTACTCATACTTGCCGTAATGAAGGCAAATGGCAGCACAACAGGCGAGATATACCAATCCTACAAAAACCTCTGCAAGACTACAAGACAGAAGGAGCTCACACAGCGGCGGGTCACGCAAATGCTAAGCGAGATTGAGATGACAGGACTGATCTCAGGCAAGATAATTCATCAGGGCATGCATGGCAGAACAAAGAAATTTGCCTTGACACTAAATCCTGAGACCGTAAAAAAGGCATTCAAAGAAGACTTGGTTCTGGAAGACCTGCTATAGCTTAACCAAACGTCTCGGTAAAATCCTTGGTAAATACCTTCATTGTAGCCAGATTAACAATTATGGCAATGCCTGGAGTTGGGGTTATGCCGACGCTTGCCTGATAACCTGTCTGGCTCTGCCAGGCTCCAGAATTTACAATCAACGTTCCCTTATACATATCAAGGTCTACAACATGAACATGGCCCGAATGAAAAATATCGGGAACCTCATTTATTACCATGAAATCTTCAAGCTCCGGAGCAATTGGAGTTCGCTTTCCATATATTGGACTGAGATGCCTTGTCCTCAATAACGCGCGCATTGCCTTTGCCGGCTGTGCATAGCTCAGACCAGGAGTGGTTCCTACCACATCGTCAAGACTCTGGCCATGAAACATCAACACCTTTACTCCATTAAGATCCAAAAATGCGGGATTTCCCATCATGAAAAAATTCTCTCGATTCCACAGACTCATGTTGTGTTTTTCTGGTATGGCAGGCTGCGGAAGTGCTCTTCTACCAGGATCATGGTTGCCAGGAATTATGAAGGTCTTGATGTGTCTTGGTACTCTGTCAAGCATCTGTGCCGCCTTTGCCATCTGCTCGTCAATGTCAGTCAGAAGCAGCTCCTTGTCCTGATTTGGGAAGATGCCAACGCCGTCTATTATGTCCCCACATATCAAGAGAAATCGCACCTTTCTTGCCACTGGATCGGGGCTTGAAAGCCAGGCGATAAACTCTGCAAATTCCTTTTCCATAAAATACTTGCTGCCAATGTGAATGTCAGATATCAAGACCGCGTATGTCTCACTCTTCGAGCGATTCGCTATGTGATCTGGAATGTCTGGCACTAAAAACTCCTTTGCTATAAATCCCCCATTCTTGCCATTTGTAATGCCTGCCATCACGAACTGGTCCATTAAAAGCGAGTTTGCGGTCTCCTGAAGCTCTTGGTTGAATACTAGGACCTCAAGAGAGCCGCTTGGATCGTCTATGACAAGCTTGGTGACATCCCGCTCACTTTTTCTATCCATCAAGAGACCTGCAACAAATATCTCCTCACCCAGCTTGCCGCCGGTCACATTTCCTATTGGTACCATCTTTTTTGCCTGAGATCTTTGCATCATTATTCTAAGTAATTTTGAATACCTGTCAGAAAACAAGGCCGTAAAACCGTCTATTCCCTCTGCAGAAGTGACCTTCTTTGTAGGATCAAACAATACGGCGTGTTGGTCCCCCACACTCTCATCAATTCCCGACTCTACAAACATTCTGAGGTCGCTCTGATTAATCAAAAACAGGTTCTGCTTTGCCTTTTCACGAACAACCTGTTTAATTATATTTTGGAGTTCCTTTACATCAATTTTCTCTAATATCTTAAACGCATCAGGATGAATTTGAAATCCCTTACTTAATGCGTATGTTATTGCAGACGATACCTCTTCTTTCACAAACTGTCATAATACAGCTTTTAATTAAATCTGTTCTAACTCTCAACCCTCAAATAACTCCTCAGAACAAATTCGTTGTTGGCAAAAAAAAGAATTCTAGTATTTTTGATTTTCATTGCAATATTTTCAATTGCTTATTCTGTAGGCAGTGCAAGCAACATATCAGAACAAGATTCCAAGTCATTCATCAAGGAATTTCAACAAGCAGTAGAAGGAATTGACGCAATAGGAATCTTTGCGCATAACACATCTGTCGCGTTGCCTATGTTTGTACCAGGCTTCGGGATAGCTTGGGGATCTTTTGCCGCATGGTCCACTGGACTGGCGTTCCGAGCACTAGTGTCTACCACTCCCTCCCTTGCAAAGCTACCGCCTCTGGCCATCATCTATCTATCGCCTTTTGGCATAATGGAACTAATTGCCTATTCTATTGGAATGTCTAGAAGCTTTCTTCTTGTCAATACACTTTTCAGAAAGAAGACCGAACTCAGACACGAGCTACGTCCAACGATAATTGAGATAGGAATTGTAATTGCTTTGTTGCTTGCCGCAGCATTTATTGAATATGCAATGATACAAGAATTCGGCTCCACACTAGTTAACACCAAAACACACTAGATTCATTTTTATTTTAACGCCAAACTAGGCATGATAATGCTTGGCCTCAAGATTCACACACTTCCAAAATTAACCCGGCCCGTCATGATAGCAGCACTTCCAGACATGGGGAACGTTGCCGGTATTGGAATGGCCTTTCTCGTAAAAAAACTAAAAGCAAAACTATTTGCAGAGATCTATGCCTTCTGGCCTCCCGCCGTTTCTTATGACCATGGATTGATAAAATATGAACAGTCAAGCTACAAATTTCATTATTCTCAAAAAGAAAACCTAGTGTTATTTTCCGGAGAGTTTAACCCCTCTGATCCCAGGCGTCTTTATGAACTGTGCTATGAGGTAGTTAGCATGGCGAAAAAACTTAGGGTAAGTACACTTTATTCCATTGGAGCCGCACTTAGACAGCCAAATCCTGCCGAACCCAAATTGTTTGCAGCAACTACAACACCAAAACATCTAGGCGTGCTAAAGAAAGAAAGACTGGAACTTCTAAACGGAAAAGGCCAGATTACCGGCTTCAATGGCCTGATAATGGGAATTGCAAAGGAGAAACAACTTGACAGCATATGCATCTTATCGGAAATAGACAATCCAAATGTCATCCAACCCAAATCGGCTCAACTTGTACTTGAAAAACTTTTACAAGTTTTAGACCTCAAACCGCTTGACATGAAAGAGTTGGAGGAAGAAGAAAAAAGAAAACAGTTCATGGAACAACAAATAAACTACGTGAATGGACTAGCTAGAAAAGACAACCAACCGGGAATTGCCTAATTGCGTTGCTAAATTATACCTATTGATTAAATACAAGTTTTGGGCTTTGCTAATCAAATGGCACCACGTTTCCTGCCCCTAATGGCAATTGCCGGACTTTTAATTATATTCTGTATGCCTCATAATGCATATTCCGATTTTACATCCAATAACAAATATCTAATTCAAGCTACAGGTTTTGTAGCAGGCACACAGGACATACTTGATTCCACATTTGACATACAGCTTACTACGGGTACCCAAAGCGGCAGTAGCATACTTTCTACGTTAGATAACGGTCTTGTTACAATTAACGGTGATAATTATCTTAATACGGGCAATTGGAATACAACTCTGCTGAGAGACGGGAAATACTTGTTGCTTCAAGGAAATGCCCAGGATTCACACGGCAATACCATACAACTCAACCTCTTTGGGAGGCAGATAGATAGCAGCCAAAACGGTCTAGTTTACAGTATCACCGGTAAGGCCACCAGCTCAGAAGCCTTCCGAGTTATCTATAGTGCCAAAGCAACCATGGTTGGTTCACAAACATCATCCGCTACACAGACATCAACTTCACAAACAACCACGCAACAGAACATGACCACATCGAATATTGTAAGAATAAGCATACTTGCAGGTGCATCAAATATCAATAACCAAATTTACTTTTCTCCGTCGTCTGTCAGTATAACACCTGGAACTACGATAATCTGGACCAACAACGACAGCGTGCCTCATCAAATAATGAGCGGAACTGCAGCAGTCATAGGAGGAAATACTACCACGCCAAAATTTTCTCCTGATGGAATAATCAACAGTGGAATCATATCGCCCGGAAAATCTTTCCAGTATACCATAACAAACTTTAATTCCAAAGCCTATCTCAGTCCCGCGGCAGCACAATATCTAAATTTACCAATGGAGCAAACTGCTGGCGATATTACCTTTTTTGATCCAACTTATACTTGGATGATGGGAGTGATAAGCCCGTCTTCTATATCATCTTCAACCCAGACACAAACAGTCCAGATTGACATATTGCAAGGGGCATCCACTGCAACAAATAATTTGTATCTATCCCCATCATCTGTACAAGTCACACCTGGCTCAACAATTGTTTGGAAGAACGATGATTCTGTTGCGCATAGGATATTGAGTGGCCAAACCAGACAAAATACCGCAGGAACCCGCGGTGTTGGATCAACGGGACTGGCAACGCCAGTATTTGTTCCCGATGGAAGAATTGACAGTGGAATCATTGCACCAGGACAGACCTTTCAGTATACAGTAACCGGAACCGGCGTCTTTTCCTTTTATGATTCCTCAAACACATGGTTAAACGGTAACATCATATCGGTCTCACAAATTTCGAAAATACTTCCAGTACAGGTAAGCATCCTACAGGGCTCATCACGAGCCCAGGGCTCTGCCGCTCAACAAAATCAAAACTATGTGAACGGATACTATTCTCCGGATCAGATACAGATCTCTCCTGGAACCACAATAGTCTGGACCAACAACGACAATGTTGCACATTCAATATTTAGCGGAACTGCAACATTCAGTATGGTCAATCCGTACATTCCAGACGGCAGGATAAAGAGCGGCTCAATAGCCCCCGGTCAGACCTTCCAATATACTATCAATGATACCGGAATGATCAGATTCTACGATCCGTCGTATACTTGGATGAACGGCATAATCGTATCAATTCCATCCACACAAACCCATGTCCTAGATAAAAGCCCCCAGAATAATCCCAGCCCGGGCCTTCGATAAAACATCAAATTATTTGAAATTGATGTATGACTCTAGTTTTGTCTGATCGAAAACCATTACCGAAAGATCAGAGAATTGTTTTCCTTCCAAATCCTTCACCATTCCAACAAAATGCGTTTCCTTTTCAGTCGTGAGAAACTCAAAGACGTGCACCTTCATTCTCGAGGTATCAAACCCATGGTTTTTCAAGTAAACTGCGATTTCTGACTGCATAAAGTGCTTTGAGGGCTCCTTAGGCCAAGGACGAGGCACAAGCACCACACTTAATCCGTCTATCAGCGCCTTTTGGAGCTCGACTTTCTTCTCTTCTATACTAGTCGATATATGCATAGTTATGACCCTGCTTTTGTCCAATGGTATCCTTGCCTTTGACGCAGCTACTTGCACTGAACTTATACCGGGAACTATCTGCACATCCCCGAAAATTTCAATTAATCTGTCCACCACCTCGGACTCGGAAAAATTCACATCTCCTGTGAACGGCACAACACACATCTTGTCTCCAAATGATGCAGAGATTTTCTGGTATGCCTCCTCTTGATTCTGCATTGTAATCTCATGAATCTCTTTGCCTTTGATTAACTCCTCAATTGTCTTGAGTGTATACTTGTAACCCACTACTATGTCGCAATTTGCTACAATCTCCTTAACAATGTCTGTAACATATCTTGGAGAGCCGGGACCTACCCCAACTGCAAAGACTTTTCCCATTGGTATACCTCTTGTAACGTTCAATATAACTCACAATTTAAAATTACAATTAGCTTTTATTTGCCAATACAATGATCATTTCATAATTGTACAGCAGAGCAATAATCTCAATTTCAATGCTTGCGGTTTTAATCGGCTTTGTTCCAGCCTCCTCTGCAGCCCAACAAAACTCTACGCTGGATTCGCAGGGAAACTATGATAATCCATCGCTTGGCATATCATTTCAAGCCCCGGCAGGATGGACAGTTTCAGAACCCAAGAAATACCAGCCCGATGCTCCTGATGTTGCTGTAATAGCTCCATATTCAAGCGGATTTACTGCTTCAATCTCTCTTAGTATTGAAAAAGCAAATGGGACATCGCTTGATGATTATGTCAAAAACAAAAAGAGCCAGCTTTCCAACGGCCAATCTAATCTGGTCTTTCTGTCGGAACAGGATGATACCACAGGAGGCGTTGCCGCAAAAACTTCATTATTTGAGGAAAATTTTACCTCCCAGGACGGCAGCAATACGATAAAATTCAAGCAATCTATTGCGCTTGCAAATGACAAATTTTATACACTAACTTATGCAAACGACCTGAAAAACTTCGATGCCAATCTGGCAAACTATGACCAGCTTATAGGTTCTGTTAAATTTGTAAGCAATACCATATCATTTCCATCTGATTACACCTCTATTGGAATCGTAGTGGCTGCACTGGTTTTAGGTATAATAATTGCAATTGGGAGAAAAAAGAGGCTTGCAAAAAGAACCCAAACGACCAAATAAACTTCCTTAAATGTAAAGATCTCGTGAAAAGAATAATTGTTAACGAAACCCTCCTTCCCTTCTGTAGAATGGAGAGAAAGATAAAATACAGTATTATGGAGAAATAGAGTATATGAAGAAGGAGTATATCGTAGTAAGGATTGAGGGGTCTCCAGACGGTGCTCCATACGTTATAGTCTCACTGTCATCCTCAAAGGATTTCAAGGAGCAAAATAGTACCCCGATGTCTCCCTTTGGGTCCGGCGTCATGGGATTTACAAATATGGATGACATGATAAAGGGCCTCAATAAAATGATGGCAGGTGGTATGGGCGGAATGGGCAGTGGAATTACCTCGATTAAGCTAGACATGCACGAGTACAAGGAGCTAAACCTATCTGTAGGAGACAAGGTATACTTGGAACTGACAAGAGCCGAGTCTCTTGGAATCTAAATCCGCCTAGTTTTGCCTTGAAATCTCGCCGCGTAATATCTCATATGCCTTCGCAGCGTCTTTTTCATGCAATACTAGTACAGTATTATCCTGTCCAAAAAATGCATTAACAAGCTCAATTCCACTATTATGTAAAATCTCTGATATGTACGAGACAGCATCTGGACTGTTTTCAGATTGTGGCATGCTGATGCTTATCTTTGCAAGTCCTGTCTGGAAAAAGTTCTTGTGTGACGAAAAAGATTCAAGCAGTTTTCTGACATCGCTGATGTCTTCAGTCAGGAACCTAAACGAATCTGTAAGTCTGAAAAATTCATAATCAGGGTCTATCCTAGTAAAACCGTCCATCAGGGATACAGCATCTTCCATGCCAAAATCTTGTGAAGAAAACTTGATGTCCAAAATTCCATCGGTAAGCGATAACCTGGCATTCTTTAACACAGGTTCGTTTTGTACGTCATCTTTTTTCTCAAAGGAATCCGCATATCTCTTAATTGCGACCACGATTGTGTTGAGGTTTACGGCATTACTGACCTGCACTTCTACCTCTTTTTGGATCTTTACGGCAAGTGCCGTGTAGTTTATCAGATCCATCTTCATGCAGTCATAAATCGACCTGTTTCTAGTGATAATCTCCCGTATAGCTTCAGGAACAGAAACCCCAGTACGCATACAAAGGAATTTACTATTGTCAGCTATATTAGGTTATGTAAGAATTTATGGTTTATTTCCTTAAACTTTATATAATGTAATAACTATTACATACTATGAAAGAATATGACATGATAGAATCGGATGAGTTTGATGGTCTCTTCCAAAGGATGATGCAACCTTTCAAAGAGCTGGACAACATCTGGGACGAGATGAGAGGTTCTGCAAACGTGCAGACATTTGGCCCATATTATTACGGATATTCCGTAACAATAGGACCAGATGGCAAACCAGTGGTAAAAGAATATGGAAATGTCCGACAAAGCCTCCCTCCAACTGCAGAAACAAGAGAGCCTTTCGTAGATGTCATAGCAGATGACAAGGACAAAGTTCTCAAGGTTGTGGCAGAGATGCCAGGCGTAGACAAGAATGACATCAAGATCGAAGTGGTTGGACACACCATTCTGCTAGATGCAGAGCATGGGGAAAGGAAGTATCATGCCAAAGTACCCATCAAACAAAAAGTAGACGAAAATTCTGTCAAGGCAACATATGCCAACGGAATTCTCGAGGTACAATTCAAACTGAAGGAAGAGGAACGACCTAAAGGAAAAAAAGTGGAGGTCGAATAAACCCACTTTATTTTTTATGGTGATAAAATTATGAGTGAAATTATATTAAAAATTACAGAGGCGTCACAAAGACACGTAGGAAAGGGAATCGCTGTAGTTGATCCCAAAGTTGTAGAAGACAACATCTGGGAGACTGGAAACATTCTGGAGCTGACCGGAAACAGAAGAAGCCATGTCAAGCTGTGGC
>JAGWFS010000059.1:2184-2422 GCA_028867785.1 Nitrososphaerota archaeon | reverse complement strand
TCATGTCTAAGGTTTTATCCTTAGAACACGAAACCGTTTTCGTGTGTAGAGCTTGCATTACATATTATACAAAATGGGGTCAAAAGACTATGTATGTTTATTTTGAAAATGTAATTGTAGTGTACACGAGTTAATCTATGTTTGTTTGACTTTCACATACAGAGTGATAATACAACATAATGAATATCACTAGTAATGAATTCTACAATAAGAAGTAGAAAGACTCGTAGAGGAGTCA
>JAGWFS010000059.1:0-2174 GCA_028867785.1 Nitrososphaerota archaeon | reverse complement strand
CGGTATAGAGTCTGCAATAGTTATGATAGCATTCGTAATCGTTGCTGCAGCTTTAGCCTTTGTCGTTCTCAACATGGGTTTTTCAACAACACAAAAGGCAAAGACAGCAATTTCATCATCTGTCACAGAAGCAAGCAGTGCACTTGAGATTGCAGGTAAAGTAACAGGCATAGGATATGTCTCAGGCGGTACGCTCAACGCAACAGTGATACCTCTCAAGGTAGCAGGTGGAGGATCCGCAGTAAGTCTTGATCCAGCCCTGGCAGACATCAAGTATTACAGCAACACCATAAGATATGACAACATCTACAAGAGCACATGTATTCTAACATCTACATCATACACCGATGTATCATCTGCAGTTAATGCTGCAAAGACAGCAGGATGTGTAGACCAAAATGCAGTAAATGGAACAGGAAACCATCCAACAGCATCATCTACTACACAAGCAATAGTGTACTTTGATGTAAACAAGAACAACAACGCTATACTTGATCAGGGTGAACATGCAAACTTGGTAATTCAATACAAGAGTGCAGACAGACCATCACAACTAGACAACATCAAGGCTGAAGTTGTACTACCAACCGGTTCTGCATTGACTGTGGAAAGACAAGTGCCAGCAATTACAACAACAGTAGTTGACCTAGGATAAGCAAAAACTTATTCTGCAACTCTTTCTTTTTATTTCTTCTAACTCACTTGGATTCGGATTATAGTTCGAGTCTTTACAGTTTTTGAACTAGCAATTAGTACAAGTCCGAGAGATTTTGTTTGAAAATTAATGCTCTGTCGACTAACTCATAAACTAATCAAGATATCGCCATAATGGTGTCTTCTATCACATGCTCACGAACCTGTTATACAATGCCCCTTCAACTGCAACTCCTTTTTCCATGTTCTGCCGTTTGTGAGCCATCACATGCTCACCAAATATCCTCTTGAATGCAGAGAATACAGATTCGACAATCCACCGCTTGCCATATCTTACGCTATCCTTCCAGTACTGGTAACCCCCTTATCTGCGATATCGCATATATCCTTGGATAACACCCACCGGACTTGCAAGACGAGTTCTTTCGCACCTTGATACCAGGTACAATATCGCTGTTGTACGCATAGGAAAAGTTGTTCTTAGAATCATACGCAGCATCTGCCAGTACCTTGGTGACCTTTCCATGATATGGTGCCTGGTGTACAAGTGATGGAAGATGCTTGGTATCGTGTGAGCGCTCGTCTGTTATCTTGAGAGATACAATCTTCTTGGAACTAATGTCTACACCAACATGTATCTTCAGAAATCCCCCCTCTTCTTCCACTTGTCGCGCATCCACTCACCGCGGTTTGCCACCTTGATTCCAGTCGAATCGATTGCAATTACAATGTCATCGTTACCAAGGTCGGTATTGACCTTGATATCCAGTTTATTGACCCTTTTGTGTATCGCGGTATAATCTGGTATGTGCGGTATGGTACCACCATATGTCCTAAGAAGGCTTCTGTCTGCCTGTATGGCAACCCAAAGTATGCTTTTGCATACCCTGCCACTTTCATAAACGATTCAGGGAAGAGAAACCTCCTGTCCTCTTTCTTTTGATTCATCGCCGCAAGTTCCTTATCCCAGTTCTTCAAACATTCACCTGAGATGAGAATCTCGCCCCTTCTGACCAGTTTCTCATTGTATTGTGTCCAACTATACATGTGAATGGTCAGCAGGGTCTGAGCCAAAGCTTGTTTGATATAGAAAATTAGATCTAGATGTCAGTAAGAAGAGGAGTTAGTCGACAAAGCAGAAATACAATAAAAATAATTCTGAACCGTATGATCAGCCTTATTAGAATCTTTAAGGTATATCACACATGTTAAGAGGACATGGGAAATAATGAAAGGAGATCTAAAATTAAATAATAAATCAAATGTCACACTATCAATAGATGCTGCAATTTTTGATGAAATAAAAAAAGATTCAGAAAATCAAACAATAAGTGTTAACGCAAAAATTAATACCATACTGGCAAAACATGTGTTATTTTATAAACATCTTGAAGATCAAGAGGGTGTATCCATACCAAGAAAATATTTTGAAGCATTCATAGAATTATTAGATGAAAATAAACACATTGAATTGTTAACCAACGTTTCAGTGGAAACAATGCAAGCCGTTTATGTGCATG
>JAGWFS010000058.1 GCA_028867785.1 Nitrososphaerota archaeon | reverse complement strand
TCTGCTGGACATACTGCTGTAACTTCAGTGGCCGGTCCGCTATTCGAATATGCTATATCTTTACCTGCCTCACCTGTAAATAACATCCTGATTGCCTTGTCAACTGTCAGGGGTATAGAGCCCGCACCAGTCTCTACTTGTTGAATGATCTTGTTTACAGTATTAGTAGGCGGAGGTGGCAGGGAAACCTGCGAATCATTTACAGTCTGTGCGAGGTTAAGGATTCCATTCCATGTTGCAGGACCTGATATGGTGATGTTGGGTGGGCTCTGTACACTAACCAATCCCTTGGTGGTAGTTGCGTTAACATTAAGATTTTTGCAAAGTGTTACCTTGTTTGCGGTGGCAGTCTGGTTTAATATATTCTGCAAATCTGCTGTTGCATTATTTATCCCAAGGGGTATGGTAAGAGGTGGAAGTGTTGCGCCACCATTGGTAATAAACAGTTGTGGTTGGGAAGCACTTATTGTGAGTGGTAAGACTCCGCTTGTAACAAGAACCTGATATTGTTTTACTATCACGCTGGTATATTCTGCTGTAATATGATTTACAGGATCAGTAGCTACAAGGGCATGCGAACCGCTTGATGTATTTGGTACTGTAAAGGTTGCGGTAAAGGAACCGGACTGGTCTGTTGTGATAATAGACGGAGATGTAGTAAGCATGACGCCACCGTATGTCAGTGTCACTTGAGAAGACTTGCCAAATCCAGATCCTTTTACAGTGACAGTATCACCGGCTGGACTGTTAGTCGGATTAAGGGAGAGCGATGGACCTGCTGTAAATATTGCAGTGCTAAGAACAGTACCAGAATTGTTTGTAGCATTAATTTTGTATTGACCTGCTGGTACGTAAGGAATAGATGAAGTTGCAGTAAAGGAACCGGACGAATCTGTTGTTATTGTACCAGGCGAGGTGGCAAGTGCGGTACTGTTAAATTTCAGTATTGCTTGAGACGAGGATGCAAAACTTGTTCCGTTAACAGTAATGATTCCACCTGGTGAAGTATTACCAGGCTTGAGAGAAATAAGCGCCGATAAATTATCTATGTAATATACTACAGACATGTTATCACTCTGGGAGTCTGTTGCAACTATATTGTGACTGCCTGAAGCAGATGATGGTACTGAAAAGGTTGCGGTAAAGGAACCGGAAGAGTCGGTTGTAATTACAGATGGTGATGTGGCAAGTGCAATGCCGTCATATGTCAGTGTTACTGCAGAAGATCTTGCAAAGCCGGAGCCTATGACTGTGACTGTTCTGCCAGAAGGACCAGTACCCGGGTTTAGTGTGAGAGACGGATTAATGTTTATGAGAGAATTGACCGTATTGCAAGAAGCATCACTTACTACAAGATGTTGACTACCTATTCCAGATGGTGGGATTGTAATTGTGGCAGTAAATGAGCCGGTTGAGTTTGTTGTGGATGTGCCAACTGGAACACCGTTATAGGTTAGTGTCATAGAAGAGGATGGATTAAAACCAGAACCGCCTACTGTGGTTTGATCTCCTACATGACCGGTGGCTGGCGTAAGTGATACGGTAAGTATGACTGTAAATACGGATGCACCTACATTATGTTGAGAATCCTCTGCAACTACAAGATAAGAGCCGGCAGTTATGCCCGGTACTGTAAAGGTTGCAGTAAACGAGCCGGAAGAGTCGGTTGTTATGGTAGAAGGTGATGTGGTACGAGTGGTGCCATTAAATGTTAGTATAACTGTAGATGAAGGTGCAAAATCAAAGCCTGTTACTGTAACTATTTGTCCGGCAGGACCACCGATTGGGTTTAGTGTGATTGACGGGATGAGAGTAAATACAGCAGCCGCACTATTGTTTTTAGAGTCTATTGCAACAACATTGTGATTACCTGCAGCAGATGATGGTACTGTAAAGGTTGCAGTAAACGAGCCGGAAGAGTTTGTCGTAATTGTAGACGGTGATGTGGCAAGTGTAGTACCGTTGAATTTTAATGTTATCTGAGAAGAGTTTGTAAATCCAGAACCTGTAACAGTAACAACTGTTCCATTGGTACCTGAAGAATGATTTAATGAGATTGAAGGAAGTACCTTGAATGGTGTAGAACCAAGATCATTTGATGAATCATTTCCTGCTACCTGATATGAGCCCGCTGGTAATCCTGGAACACTAAAGGTGGCTGTAAATATACCGGATGAGTTTGTTGTGACATGCAAAGGACTAGTAGTTATTCTAGTACCATTGAATGCAAGTGTAACTTGGGATGATCTTGCAAAGCCGGAACCTGTTGCATAAATTGTGACAGCGTTGCCCGTGTGACCACTTCCTGGGTTTAGTGTGATAGAAGGTGTAACTGTAAAGACTGAGACTGCGATGTTATTATTAGAATCAGTTGCTTTGACAGTAGCTTGGCCTGCAATAGATTGGGGGACTGTAAAGGTTGCAGTAAACGAGCCGGAAGAGT
>JAGWFS010000057.1 GCA_028867785.1 Nitrososphaerota archaeon | reverse complement strand
CTGTACACCCTGGTTAGTGCTTGATAGTGTGCTTATGTATGGGGCTACTTGGAATCCTTCCATGTTGAAATCATACAAGTCCTGACCCTTTACTGATGATTGTGGTGTTCCGTTGATTGTATTGATGTACAGGTAATCAACTTTTTGGACTGCTACTAGCAAAGAGCTTGCTGTGGTAGTGTTCTTTTGGAAATACCAGTCACTGTGTAGTACATTGATTGAAAAGTTGTTTGTTACGTTTTCAGTTGTTGTAGTTGCAGAGCTTGTAACTGACTTTTGAGTATCAACTTGTGCGTATAGATAACCCATATTAGTTCGGTGCTCCTGCTGTGGTTACGTTTACTTGTGGTTGTACTGCAGCTCCAATATTTGCAGCTGGAACAGATGAACCTCCTTTTGGTCCAAATGGAAGTACGTTAACTCCATAGTTGAGGAATTTAGTTACAAAGAAGCCTATTACAGCGTCCATGTTCAGTTTTGCTCCACCTGCTACTGTAAGATATTCTAGTGCGTCTAAAACTGAAACTCTTTGAAGCAAAGGTACATTGATTCCTACCTTTTGAATCATTCCACCTTCTAAATTATCGAGGAATGTGAATATTTTATCAACGCCAATGTAGACAACTGATGTTTGAACTACACCTTTAGTACTTGTTGGCTTGAAATGTTGTAAGATTTTGGGTGCTTTTACCAAATTAATTATCTCCTAGGATGCTTTCGGCATCTGTTAGAACCTTTGCGTTTTCCGTATTTGCAATGTTTCATGTTAGAAGGTAATTAATTTAGTATTTAACATCGATATTGAAACGATTATGGAATTACATATTGATTTTATATAATACTGTGTGTAAAAACACGTAATTGGCTTCAAAAAGAATCTATAATATCTGCTTAGATGATGAGTCAGAAGAGATATACAAGAAAATTCCTTCTAGAGAAAGAAGCGAACACATTAGAAAGCTGTTAAAACAGTCAGCTTTACCAAAACCAAAGCCAAAAGTAGTGATTAGAATATGACAACAGAACTAAAACCCGAGACAAAAGAAGTCGATTGCCCTCATTGTAAGGGTAAAATTGACGTAGAAATCCAAAGAAGCAAACCTAAAGTGATTATTTCTGAAAGAGAAGTTGAAAAAATCACAGAAAATCATGTGCATGACCCACCAAAACTGAACATGGGAGAGCATGACCATGACAATATAGCCAAAGCCATGCCTTCAGGTGTTAATTTCGCAAGATGTAAAGATGGGAATTGTGGACATAAGATAATCAAAAATGCCAAAGGCCTTACCACTTCCTTTAAAACTTGCCCTACTTGCGGGGATAACACAAATTCAAAGAAGGCTAAGATATGCAAAACATGTGGAAAAAAGCCACAAGATGAAGATGATTGGGATGAATCTGACGTCAAAATTGAAATAGATGAAGATATAGAAGATGATGAGGAAGATTGAGCGAAGATTTAACGCCTGATGAAAAGTTTACTCGTCTAGTCCAGGCAGTTTCAAACCAATTAGGAATAGACAAGTTCCAGCAGGCAGTAGAGGACCAAGCAAAGACTTTAGACAGAATCATCCATGAATTAGGAAACACAAATGCCATTGTGAAACAAGTAGTAGACGTCATAAATGGAAATGCAGCTCAACAACAACCACAAGAACAAAGTCCACAGGGTCAAGCTCAACCAATGACACAAGCTGCAGTACCTATGGAATTGAAAATGCAAGCAATATCTCAAATAAAAGACGCTATAGCTCCATTAGTTGACTTGTACAAGGCATACAAGGGAATGAATCAACCACCAGCTCAAGGATTTTTTGATGATGAATGGATTAAGAGTCAGATAATGGATATGGTAAAAGAAAACATTAGTCTCGGTCAAGATATTACTCAAAGTGTTAGAAGGTCATTGACTTCAAAGAAGGCTCGAGACTCTATGTTAAGAGTTTTGGAGTCACCAGGCGTTGAGTAGTATTGCAAATTCTTCTATCAAGGGTTTTGCTTTCAATGTCTTTGACAAAGTAAGAATTATTGCAGATAGAAGAATACAAAACGGTATAGTCAAGAAATTTTGGGATTGGTTTGCCACTAGACATATCAAAAGCATTATCTTGCAAAGCTCTGATATTGAACTTGAGAAAGATTTGAAAGATATTTATGAATTATTAGAACCTCATTTCAAAACTGTTGACATGTCTTTACAGTTACATAAATCAAAAGAACTTAACAGTCCTGAAATGACAGAAAAACTTATGCAAATGCCTGACTTTGCAAAAATAGCGGAGTTGATGAACGATGTCATGTAATGTCAAGGGTGAAAAATGCGGTTTTCAATGTACGGGAGCAGATTTTTCCCATGTATGGAAAGAAATTCATACTACTTTACTAGAAAAGATAGATTGTGAGGCTTGCCATGACCACGCAAAAGAGCTGTTTTCGTTTGTTCATGATGTTGTTAACCTAGGCCTTGGCAAGCCCGCTTTTGATGAAAAGAATTTCA
>JAGWFS010000056.1 GCA_028867785.1 Nitrososphaerota archaeon | reverse complement strand
TTGACCATCAGGCCCTAATTTAGGTAACTCAAATTTTGTTTCCACAACCTCTGATTTTATTAAATCAAGACCATGTCTTGCCTCTTCAACTTTTTTCATTAGCAAGCGAATTTCATTATTACCGTATATCGATTTTATTGCATCCAGTTCTGATTTTAGCTCAACAAGCTCTGATCTGGCCGCATCAAGCTCTGATAGAATGTATTGGCGCTGTGAGTTTAACGAATCAAACAAATTTCTCATCATTTCGTCTTTTTTTGCAGATCTATTTTCTATATCCATGCATAAAACCTCCTTTCATCAAACCATAAGAGCATTTCTGATCTAGTCACCTGTTATTCTTCCTAAATTCATCGTCATATGAGTAACATTGTAAATTTTTGATATTATAGTAAACGGTCTCTTTAACTTTGTCTTCATCAAATGGTATCGATCTAGTCCATGCATATGTAAAGAGATCAAGACACCAATTGTGAAAGAGATGATCCTTGCCATAGAATGTACTGTTGACATCCACATTTCCGTCAAAATCCATAAACGAGATTGCTGCCTCATTTTCTGTGACTAGTAGCATCACTGGTACTGTATCAGTCCATCTTCGCTCTACTATTCCCATAGAAATTTTGTTATCCCAGTCTACTTTCTTGAGCATCTCAGATCTTCCATGTGGTATTAGAGTATTGGAACCAAAAATATATGACATCATAACACCGTCCATAACTTTTGATGCAACCAGTGAAATACTTTCTAGTGGATATTTAGCAACAATAAGTTTTAGATACTTTCCAGAGTTGTTTATCATTGATTCCCATTTGTTTAGAACTTGGATGGCCCCTTCTACGAATTCACAAGTTTTCATGACATCTATGGAGCATATGTTGAGTTCTGGCAGGTTTGCAAGCGTATGGTTTTGAAAATACTTTTTGTATTTTAGGAGAAATCCAGCACTGTCATCCTGGTGTATATCTAAAGATCTAAGCTGCGACCTTAATGATTCCGTCTCCATTTCTATATTATGAAACTCATCCCTTGCTTTGAAAATCTCTGTAGAGACTAGACTAATTTTACTTCGTAGTAACTGCATATCTGATTCAAACTTGATTCTGATGTTTTGCATATTGGAAATTTCTGCTCTTAAAGATTGCACCTCATTTTGCAACGAGACTGTCATGTTGTGGTTGTATTCTATTGATTCTAATTCTGAATTTGTGGCTGCAATCTCATTTAATGTTTTTTGGAGCTCTGCAGTTACCAGTGTGAGTTCCTGCCTTAGTGAATCAAGTGACATCTTGGCTGCAGCTTTTCTTGATTGATCCTGCATAGCATCAACTTTGTATTATACAATATATGTAACCAACAGGACCGTAACGTAGTTCCATATGTTGCATGTATTTCTATTACATGCTACAGATTTATTTTTTGTTATAAAATTAAAACAACAAGAATTTTTGAAGAAGATAACTTGTTTCCCTTTTTATGGAAATGAGTATGAATATTTTCAGAATATGGCAAATACCAGATTTCCAATTGATCAAGTCACAAGATTGTCTCTAAATGCATGTCACTTTAGATAAAAAAAATGACTCGCAGGGCAATTAAATTAAATGAATCGATATTACAGAATAAATGACTGATTCATGAAATGGTTAGGTGCTAAAAATATCTTGGATCTTAGTGATTACTGCATATCAAAATGTGATTATATACTAACAACATGTACATATTACATGACACATACACAAAATTCAACTAATTCAGATCTGAGGTGTTTTGATTATATCTTTTAATTTAGAGAGAATAGTACTATTGACTTTTCTAGTCTTATCTAGTATGTCTCTAAGTGTAGTGCCAGTATTGGGTGATGATAATAACTGTGATAGTGATTCACAATCAATTTCTATACAAAATAATAATGATAATTATCATGTAGGCGATAGCATAACTGTAACTGGATGTAATTTTAGCCATATTTCTGCAGTAACACTGACATATGACGGTACTACACTTGCCACCTCTCCAGCTACAATCACTACGGACTCTTCCGGCTCGTTTACTGCAACCTTTACAGTCCCCCAATCTATTGCAGGCCAAGCTACTGTCAAAGCAACTGATGCTAGTAGTAATCATGCATCAGCAACTTTTACAGTTACACCTTCTATCACACTAACCCCAGGAAGCGGTCACACAGGCAGTACTGTCACAGTCACAGGTTCCGGCTTTGCAAGCTCATCTGCAGTAACACTGACATATAACAGTACTACACTTGCCACCTCTCCAGCTACAATCACTACGGACTCTTCCGGCTCGTTTACTGCAACCTTTACAGTATCATCCACTACAGGAAATCATGATGTAGTTGCAACAGACTCTAGCAATCATGATGCATCAGCAACTTTTACAGTTACACCTTCTATCACACTAACCCCAGGAAGCGGTCACACAGGCAGTACTGTCACAGTCACAGGTTCCGGCTTTGCAAGCTCATCTGCAGTAACACTGACATAT
>JAGWFS010000055.1 GCA_028867785.1 Nitrososphaerota archaeon | reverse complement strand
GTTTTAGCCCGCATAAGCGACATGAATGTCACTCTACGATACATGAAGAAGTCGCCGAAAGCTAATTTCGTATTAAGGAATTTCAAATAATTCGTTCCTCCCCCTGGATGGGGGAGGTTAGGTGGGGGTGAAGGAAAAAGGCTAATCACCCTCCCCTTGCCCCTCCCATCAGAGACTGTGTCGTAATTAGGGTATTTGTTAAGAAAAATACAAAAGCGGTAATGAAAGGGAAAAGAGAAGTGATATAATATACCTCAAGAAAGGAGGTATAGCAATGGCATATCGATATGGTAATCGACATCAAATGACCTTGTTACCCAAGAGCATAGAGGATTATGTAGGAGCAGATGACCCGGTAAGAGTATATGATGCATTCATAGATGCAGTTGATTTGGAGAAAGTTGGAATTCAGACCGATCCCCGTAAAGTAGGCAACGCTGAGTATGATCCCAAAGCGATGCTCAAATTATTCGTGTATGGTTGTTCCTACGGATGGAAGAGTTCGCGGAAACTGGAGCGAGCAACCCATCATAATGTATCATTTATGTGGCTTATGGGAGGACTTACGCCGGATCATAAGACAATATCTGAGTTTCGCCGTAAGAACAAGAGAGCCCTGAAAGAGCTTATCAAGCAATGTAGCCGCATATGCATGGAACTGGACTTAATAGATGGCAATGTGCTTTTTGTAGATGGTACAAAGATACGTGCAAATGCATCGCGTGGTAAGAACTACACAAAGCAACATTGTGAGAAAGAGCTATCAGAGATTGATAAACGTATAGAGGAACTTCTTGAAGAGTGTGAACGGATAGACGAGGAAGAGACAGAAGAAGGCTCATGGGTAAAGATGGAGAAGGAACTTGCGGAGAATGAGGAATATCGTACCAAGATACGAGAGATGCTAAGCCGATTCAAGGAAGAAGAGGAGAAAGGGAAAGCGCCTAAGACGATAAACCTGAGCGATCCGGAGAGTGCGTTGATGAGAAGTGTGCAAGGGTCACATGCGAGCTATAATGTGCAGAGTGTTGTGGATGATAAACACGGACTTATTGTACACGTTGATGCGGTAAGTGACAGTAGTGATGTGAACCAGTTTGCGAATCAGATTACCCAGACGGAGACAATTACGGGAAAGGAATGTGAGGTTGGGAGCGCCGATGCTGGATATGCAGATACAGAGGAACTTGAGAAGATAGACCGAAGGGGGACGAAGGTAGTAGTTCCCTCACAACGACAAGCATTACACAATCCGGAAGAACATCCGTTTCGCAAGGATAAATTTGTCTATGATAAGGAGCACGACTGCTACTTTTGTCCGGAAGGGCATAAGCTTATCTACGAGGGGAAACAGGACGAAGGCAGAAAGGTGGCGTACCGGATAACGGATGCCGATATCTGCAAGAAGTGCAGGCATCATGGTGAGTGTACGAAATCCCGGAGCGGACGAAAGATTGTTCGGTTAACGCAGGAAGAGGTCAAAGAGAAGCTTGAGCGGCAATATGAACAGCCTGAGTCACAAGTGATATATGCCAGGCGTAAGACACGTGTAGAACATCCGTTTGGTCACATAAAGAGGAATCTTGGGATAACAAACTTTCTTTTACGTGGGAGAGAAGGTGTACAAGCGGAGATATCAATTGCGGCAACATGTTTTAACGTTGTACGGATGATTACCTTAATTGGCGGTGTTAAAGAGTTAATTGGACAGTTTGCCACGTTACCCTGCTAAGAGGTTCACTCGTATACTATTATTTATTCACATAGTACGAAAAAATGATATCTTTTTTCGATACATATTAGACATTCGGTACACCTTTATCATTTTCTCTTATTAGAGAGCAAAGAATGTCCCTTCCCTTTTTTTAATTACGACACAGTCTCGAAGGAGGGGATGAAGGGGTGGTTATTAAATATGACAGAGATTTTCAATAAAAAAGAATATGTGAGGAAGAGACAGCATTTGCGAAAAAAGATGACAAGAGCGGAGATATTTCTTTGGTCAAAATTAAAAAGAAAACAGCTTAATGGTTTAAAATTTAGAAGACAATAGGGAATTAACAATTATACAGTTGATTTTTATTGTCCAGAATTAAAATTGGCGATTGAAATCGACGGGGAGGTTCATGGTTATAATTCTCGAATTGTTTATGACAACCAAAGACAAAATGGCATAGAATCTTTAGGAATTAAAGTGTTAAGATATACAAATAATGATGTTATCAAAAATATAATATGGTATTTTACAAAATATTGTTATTAAAACCACCCCTCAATCCCCTCCTTCGCAAGGAGGGGACAAAGGGGAGGTAAAATAAGAGAATTCAATATTTCTCCTTCGTAAGGAGATGAAAATGTTCATTCGGGCCATTTGAATATGAATCTAATTAAGGCAGAAAAGCGATTACTGGAAATCCTCCTTGTGAAATCTTTCAAATACAGTGAAGAGCCTATCTTCAAACTGGTATCGGGGAGGATGAGTAACTATTACATCAATTGCAAAACAACAACGCTAGACCCGGAGGCCATGCTGCTCATTGGACATCTCTTTTATAACAAGGTCAAATCGCTTCATATCAATGCCATC
>JAGWFS010000054.1 GCA_028867785.1 Nitrososphaerota archaeon | reverse complement strand
GCTCCGAACGTTGATGTCCCGGACTACGCACAGTTGGCCGCGCTAGGCGGCACGGTTTCGCAGTCCATATTCGGGGCACCCTACGCGCTGCTGGCGCCCTACAAGCAGGATATGGCGGCTAATTACGCTCTCAACAAACCATTCGCCACCAGCGGCAATTATTTTACGCGCCTCACGCCTTCGCAAGAAACTGCTTTTGACAATTGGGTTCACGCCAACCACGTCGATTTTAACGTCAACGCGCCCGTTACTGATTACGACATGCGTGGATTCTGGCTGGCACAGCAGAATAACGCGCATCCGCAGACGGCCATAAATCCCTACGACCATAGGCTGCACTTCACTGACAGATTCAAGACGCCGTTCGATAGGGACTTCTCCAGTCAATCGCAATATGCGCTTCCGTACGCGCCTCGCTGGCGTAACGACCAATATCTGGTCGCCAATACCGGCGCTCCCGTTTTCGATCAGGCCACACAGGACGAGGGGTCTGGCTGGACGCCGCGACAAATTGCGGCACTTTCGTCATCCGTGCCGTCTGTAGTGAGGCGCCGCTGATGCCAGTCCAGCCGGGCTATCAGGAAACCATGGTGCCGTTCGGCGCATGGCTTCCGGACCAAGGCAAGAATACCGCGAAGCCGGGCTTCCCGCTGTTTTGGGTGAACGGCTCACCGGTCGATCTGGACGACGCACTGAATGTCATCTGGACGGGTGGCGCATACCGTCCTTTCCTGCCGCCGACTGCGAACGCGGCGAAGCTGGTGGTGACGCCGACCGACCTGCATGCGGCCTATGCGCCGGTCTTGATCATCGTTGCTGGTGGTGCCGCGGGCCTCTATTACACGCAGAATTACGGCGTGGCCGCATGGACGCAGTGCGGGTCCGGCTACACCGCGACACAGTGGAAGTTCGCGCAGTACACGACCTGCCTCTACGCGACGGACGGACACGACCCGATCCAGGTCATGGACTTGACCAATATCGCGGGCGGCTTTACAGCCTTGGCGGCAACGACCGCCCCGGTTTGCCAAACGCTGGGCGTGATCGGCGATTTCCTGATTGCCGGGAACATCGTTTCAAGCCCCATCGCCGCGCCTGTCGGTCAGAACATCATCGAGTGGTGCGGCCTCGCGGCTCCGGCCACGTGGAGCGTTCCGAATACACAAGCCGCGAGGGCCGATCAGTCCGGCGCGCAGTCATTGCCGGGCGAGTATGGCCCGGTGCAGTTCATCGCATCGGGTCAAGCCTTGGGGATGGTGTTCCAGCAAACCGGCATCACGCGAGTGCAGTATGTCGGCGGCGACATCGTTTTCAGTTTCTACACCTACGAACGCAAGCGCGGCCTGGTTACGCCGCGCGCCGCAGCGCAGGTTGGCAACACGGTGTTCTACCTGTCCGGGGATGGCTTCTATGCCACGGACGGAACCGAAGTGCAGCCGATCGGCTACAGCAAGGTCAACCGCTGGTTTATTGCGGACTGCACCAACCTGCAGGCCGTGCGCTGCGCGGTGGACATTCCCAACAGCCTTGTGATCTGGGCGTACCCGAGCGCATCCAACGCGAGCGGCTACGGGCAGATCATTTACAACTTCGCGGAAGGTAATTGGACGCGCGGGAATTATGCGTGTCCGTTGCTGTATCAGGATTATGCGGCGTACCCAGCGTCTGCGGCCTATGCGCCCGCATTGCTGGACGCCACCAATACGGTCAACCGCTTCAGCGGCGTACCAACCGATAGCGAGTTGACGACCAAGGACTTTCGGTTTGACCCCTCGCATCATTCGCTGGTGGTGAGCCTGCGGGTGCTGTGCGACAACGCGAGCGCCACGGCTGGCATTTGCGGTCGCAATCAGGATTCAGACCCGCAGACGTTCGTGGGCTACGGCGCTCCCGAACCCGTGAGCCGCCAGATTTCCGTACGGGCCGATGGCTACATGCACGCGTCCAATGTCAAGATTCCGGGTGCGTTCACCTACGCGCAGGGCATCGGTTACAAGTACGTCAACCGGGGGCGCAGGTGATCGAAGCGATCCGCCCCGAAGGTGTCGCGGATGTTTGGCAGGCGGCACGTTCCGCACTGGCGCAATCCATCGCCTATACCGGCGAGCGCAACGAACACGACCTGCTTTGCCAACTTGTAACCGGCAACGCGCAGTTGTGGCAGGTGTACGACGGCTGGGCCGTTACGGAAATCATTCCTTATCCCCGCAGGCGTGTTGCCTGCCTGTCTTTGTTTGGCGGCAAGTTCAACCGCCACGCGGTGCGCGAAATGCGCGCCGTCCTGTACGCATGGGCTAAGCACTACCACGCCGATGAGATTCGCGTCATCGGCAGGCGCGGCTGGCTGAGGTTCCTACCCGAAGCCAACGAATACACGGTGCTATCCATATGCCTGCCCCACCCATCCCATACGACCCCGCTTACCAAGTCGGCCCCGGTGGCTTGACGCCCGGATACACGGGTCCCGGGGCGGTCTCGCTCGCATCTTTTGGCGCCAGTCCGGCCGCACTGATGAACCCAGCGGCATTCGGCGGTCAGGGATCGCAGTTCGCGGCTGGTACGGGCGGCATCCTGCCGGGCACACCCGGTTCCATGGGCCTCATTCCGCCCATGCCGCAGATGGCGATGCCGGG
>JAGWFS010000053.1 GCA_028867785.1 Nitrososphaerota archaeon | reverse complement strand
GACATTTACATACAACCACCATCGTCAATCTGCATGACCTATCACATCAGATAAGTCATGAGATATGCAATTAGGCACGAATAGATGTGGATTGACACCTTTTTCAGCCCAATTACCCTGTTGTTTGCAAGGTCAAACATACCTTTCAACCTGGAGAAAATCCTTTCAATTGCCCATCGTTTTCCATATTCTGGGTCTTTGGGAACTTCAGATTTTCTATGGCCTCTTCCATTTGTTGCAATAACTGCCTTCATGTTGTTGTCATGAATCTCTTTGTATATTCTAGTCGCATCGTAACCCGAATCCGCAAGTAATTTAGCACCAAAGAGTATGCAAAACCGTCTTCTTACATCTTCAAACAATCTATGGAAGAATACAGAATCGTGCCTATTTGCAGGAGCGACAAAGAATCCTACAGGAATGTCCGATTCTGCAGCTGCAATTGCATGTAGTTTGTATCCAAAGAACATATCATTTGCATTGCCATTTGCTTCTTCCTGTTCTCTTTTCGATGGTGTTCTGTGACCCCATCTTGCATCTTTATCCTGGAGGGAATTTGCAGGTATATCTGTGCTGTCTGGTGCAAGAAGACGTAATTGTTTTCCTTTCAGGCGGTCTAGAAGGATCCAATTATTCAACTCTTCGAATATAGCAGGGTCCGCACGTTCTCTGACTTTAGAAAATGTTGAATCTGAGGGCATCTTTTTGTAACCCAACATCTTTCCGACTTTACTTGTTCCAACAAACTCTACAAGTTCAATATCTGTCAGGCGTTTTATCTGTTTCACAACTAATGCGACAATATGTTTGGCAAACTTCTTCGTATGCCCATAGTGCTGCACGATTACACGTGCTGCAGCACAAACCTCTGGTATTTTATTCTTCAATTCTTCTATTTTCATGGTAAAACTCTTCTGGCAAGGCGGCCAACACGCTAATCGTGTTGGTTCCTACAGAAGAAACCGACGACATCAAAGAGAAGAGAAACCACAAAGTATAATCAAAAGGAAAGTTTATAATTTGTCAAGTCCCTAATTTACGACTAGGGACTTGACATTTACATACAACCACCATCGTCAATCTGCATGACCTATCACATCAGATAAGTCATGAGATATGCAATTAGGCATGAATAGATGTGAATTGACACCTTTTTCAGTCCGATTAACCTATTTTTGGCAAGGCCAAACATGCCTTTCAGTCTTGAGAAAATCCTTTCAATTGCCCATCTTTTTCCATATTCTGGATCTTTTGGGTCTTCAGATTTTCTATGACCTCTCCCATTTCTTGCAATTACCGCTTTCATATTGTTTTCATGGATTTCTTTGTATATTCTGGTGGAATCGTATCCAGAATCTGCAAGTAGTTTGCCACCAAACATAACACAGAATCGTTTCCTCACATCTTCAAACAGTTTATGAAAAAAGACAGAGTCATGTCTATTTCCAGGAGCAATAAAGAATCCTAAAGGGATATCTGATTCTGCATCTGCAATTGCATGCAATTTATAGCCAAAGAACATTTCATTTGCATTGTCGCCTGCTTCCTGCTGTTCTCTTTTAGATGGCGTTCTGTGACCCCATTTTGCATCTTTATCCTCAAGTGAATTTGCAGGTACGTCTGTACTATCTGGTGCAAGGAGACGCACCTGTTTTCCTTTCATGCGGTCCTGAAGAATCCAGTTATTCAAATCTTCAAATATTGCGGGATCAGCACGTTCTCTGACTTTTGAGAATATTGAGTTGTCAGGTATTTTTTTATAACCCAGCACCTTTCCAATCTCACTTGTTCCGACAAATTCTGCAAGTTCAACATCTGTCATATGTTTTATCTGTTTCACAACTAATGCAACGATATGTTTGGCAAACTTCTTCGTATGCCTATAATGCTGCACAATTACACGTGCTGCAGCACAAACCTCTGGTATTTTATTTTCTAATTCATCTATTTTCATGCTAAAATCTCCTGGCAAGACGGCCAACACGCCAATCGTGTTGGTTGCCACAGGAGAAACCGACGACATTAAAGAGAGAGAAACCCCAAAAATTAGATTAGAGGAGAAGATTAATAATTTGTCAAGTTCCTAATCATTATCGGTGCTTTTCTGATAACATCATACCGTACGCACTATATTAAAGAGATAAACCCCGAGATGGACGGGACAGAAGTAACTCTGGCCGGATGGGTCCACGAAGTAAGAAATATTGGCAAAATAGTCTTCATCCTTATCAGGGATCATACCGGCATAGCCCAGATTATAGGCAAAGAGGGGTTGAGCGGCGATGACGTGATCAAATCAATGAACATGCCTAAAGAGAGCGTCATCACAGTAAGGGGAAGGGTGAGGAAAAATTCGGAGTCTAAGGCAGGCTTCGAAATAATCCCAATAAAGATAACCAATGTTAATCCGCTGGAAGCAGCAATACCCTTTGAGGTTACCGGAAAGGTGCCTGCAGAAATCGATGTTCGCCTTGATTACAGGTATATAGACCTGCGCCGTATCGAAACCACGGCGATTTTCAACATACAGTCCACAATACTCAACTCGTTCAGATCCATACTAGTCAAGGACGGTTTTGAGGAAATCAGGACGCCGTCTCTGGTTGAGGCAGCTACCGAAGGCGGGGCCGATCTTTTCTCGG
>JAGWFS010000052.1 GCA_028867785.1 Nitrososphaerota archaeon | reverse complement strand
GGAATCTCTCCTCTTGGACAATCGCCGCCGAAAATTGATACGACTACATTTCAATTAAATGAAGAACTTGCCAATATGACTAATACAGCCAATGCGGCAAATGCCAGTCTTCCCAATGCCGACTTGTATATAACGGGGTAAGGACATGGCATATACTTACGCTTCAAATCTTAATGGCACTTACGAGACTATTTTAGAATCCGTACAGCAGATATTCTCTGCTGATGCCGATTTGTTTACGGGATTTTCCAGCAACCCATCTTACCTATTCGCGGACAATCTTCGTCAGACGATGCACAATTACGCCGAATTCTTGGAGGGTGCTTTATGGCTTTATGGGGCCGTAATTGTTGGCAATGATTTATCAGAAATTGAGGCTGTCAGTCTTCCGCTTTCTACTCAAGATGCCAACTATCTATCTACGCGCACAAATGGTTTTGATACGGCAATCAATTATCTGACTACTAATCTGAAAATGCAACCCGCCCCATTGGCCAATCTGACAACGAGTGGTCCTTTGATTGGAGACCCCGGGTTTGAAACTTATTTCAGTCAATTGAATGCGGAAGTAGCCCCTTCCAATTTGCTATCTGTGCAGGGAGGAACTCTCACTGATTTTGCAAATGCTCCATTATCTGGAGCTACTTTGACGTGGGTAAGTCCCAATTTTGGAACTTTGCCCTTTGGAACTGGTAATGGGATTGCACAAGTATTTCAATTACCTCCAGAATTTACTTTCCCAAGTATAGTGCCAGTGGCTGGTGTTTACAAATCCGACTGGCAGGGCAATCAGCTTCAGTACAGCACGCCAAGGACGAACTTACAGATTGACAGTAACACATTCACACCTTGGTTAAATTCAATCGGTGGTACTGGAACTGTTCCCGTGGTCACAGCAAACTACGCGACTGGCCCGGATGGCGTTTCAGGTTCAGCCAGTCGCTTGCAGCTCAACCAAGGCAGTGGAACGACTGGCTCGGATTATTGTTTCTTGACGTCTCCGCTAACTGCCAGTCTGGCCAATGAGCCTTATACTGAATCTATTTGGATTAAATCAAATACTGGGTCTTCACAGCCAATTACGATTACATTTTCTGGGGCATTGAACCAAACTTTCACGATTGGCACTGCATGGCAGCGGATTTACAATTCACAGACGCCCACATTTTCTGGCGCAAACATCTACATTGGTCAAGAAGGAGATGTCAGCCATGCTGTGACCGGAGATTTTCTAATTGCGTTTTCACAATTAGAATTTGGAAGCAATGCCACTTCTGTTATAGTCACCACTACATCTCCCGGCACCGTCACGGATTATAGTTTATCTGGTTCCACTCTTACTTTCTCAATAGCACCAATATCCAAGTCATCACTGACATGGCAAGACGCAAGTTCCAACATTTTCAATTTTGGGGTTGGAAATGGTTCTACCACTGTTTATAACTTGGGAGTAGAATACAATCCCGGGCCATCTATCTACAAATCCGATTGGCAGGGCAATCAGCTTCAGTACGCTACGCCGAGAACGAATCTACAAACCAATAGCAATACATTCACCGTATGGACAAACTCGATTGGTGGTACGGGAACTGCGCCTGTAGTCACCGCGAACTATGCGACGGGTCCGGATGGTGTTTCCGGTTCAGCCAGTCGGTTGCAACTGAATCAGGGTAGCGGAACGACCGACAGCGATTATTGCTTTTTAGATTCACCCGCTATAACAAGTGCAGCCAATGTTCAGCTGGTTCAATCCATTTGGATAAAATCCAACACCGGAAGTTCACAACCTATCACTCTAGCTTTTTCTGGGGCGCTTAAACAGACTTATACCATCGGCACGGCTTGGCAACGGATAGTCAATACTCAAACTCCAACGTTCGCTAACGCAGACATTTATATCGGGCAAGAAGGAGATGTCAGCCATGCTGTGACCGGAGATTTTCAAATTGCTTTTTCGCAATTTGAAAGTGGCAATGTTGATACGTCCTACATCCCAACCACTACTGCTCCCGTCACCGTCACGGATTATAGTTTAGAATCTTCTTTAGGGGCTTATGGGGTTTCTCAAGATGAGACAAATGGATGGACGCGCATCCGGGCGGCATTGTTTGTGAGTGGCGCAAGCTATCCCCCCAATTTGGCCGACACATTGACCTTTATGCAGAATATCCAGCAGAAGGTCACAAATTACGGTGTTACTTACGCCCCCACCTTAAGTAACAACTTTCCAGTTTCGGCCATTTGGAATTACGCAATTTGCGTATGGACATATCAAGACATGGCGGCAATTTATTCCAATTTTCCGGATAGCCAAGTCATCCAGAATATTCAAATTCTGCGGTATGTATTGAAGCAAGTTGAGCTTCAATGTGCGGAATTGTTGACGGCATATAGAACCCAAGCCCAAATCCCGCCCAATACTTCCCCATTATTGCAAAGTGATTCACTCATGGACTTGGCAAATCGGGCTTTGGGGGATTACACCCAATGGGTCAATATTGCCACTGCAAATGGCCTGCTGCCTCCATACACCTATCCCACTCCGGCACCCAACATAGCTTCACCAGGAACCCAATTATTCATGCCGGGGTCTTCTACTCCGACTAATTTGGGAAATTATCTCTTGAACTTCTTGGGCACGG
>JAGWFS010000051.1 GCA_028867785.1 Nitrososphaerota archaeon | reverse complement strand
GGTGCTCTTAACTTGTGGCAAAAACGCTTACTACATCAAGGGAATCTTACTTCAACCAAACTAAGGAGGGCTATCAGGGTCTATGAAGAAACTACTTACATTTATTGCGGGACTAGTTATTATGGTGGCTTGTGGGGGCGGAACGCCCATCTTCGCTGCACACTACGTGACTTTGACTTGGACTGTGCCTACTAATCAAGTAGCCAATGGCTATATTAACTTGTATCGTGGGACTACTACTGGGGGCGAAGCCGCCACGCCCATTAACAATCAACCTTTGCCTACCACTATCACTACCTTTCAAGACAACAATGTGCTAGCAAATGGGAAATACTACTACATCGCCAAGCAATGTGCGGTAGACCAGGCGACCAGCACTGAAGTTTGTTCGGGCGCTAGTAATGAGGCTTCTACCACTATCCCGCTGGCCTCGGGGGATCTCGGAGTCCCAGGAATCCTGACTGCAGTGGCGCACTAAGGACAAGACATGCTAATCCTAAAATGCACCAAACACCCCAGGTACAAAGCGAAACTCGCCCCCAAAGCTTCTTGCGAGGCTTGCCAGTATATCTGGCAAGTTCTCGTAAGGGGAGCCTACACCAAGAACCTCAAGATCTCCTAAAGGAGCTAGCCTAGGTGCATGAACTTCAGAAACTTCTTCCAAAAGATTCATGGTTCCGGGAATGGTTGGAGATTTTTCCACTTTGCGAAGCCCCCAGGTCTTACCTACTCGTGGCTGCTTTTTCCGCTCTTGGGGCTGCTATTGGTCGAGGTGTTTACTTCGCCCATGATGTGCATACTTTATTTCCTATGCTTAATATTCTACTTATTGGGCCTTCCGGAATAGGAAAAACCACCAGCCTGGAGCTTGGTAGCGGGTTGATTAGAAGCTCACCGGAGTTACTGGAGCATACTCCGGTGATTCTAGGGAAAGCCACCCCCGAGAAGCTCCATGAAGATCTAGTGGCTGCCCCTAAAAGCATCATCTTCGCCGAGGAGCTAGCGGCTTTCTTCAACAAGCAAAAGTACATGGAAGGGATGATTCCATACTGCTGTTGCGTTCCTGAAACTAAAGTATTAACAGCAGATTTAAATTGGAAATCTGTCGGGGAGCTGTTCGTTGATGAAGAGCTTGTTGGTTTTGATGAATGGCCAACACCGACTTTCCGTTACCATAGACGAGCTAAAGTCACCGCAACAGGAAGAAAGAAATTACCTTGTGTCAGAATTACTACTTCGAAGGGCGCTATTACTGTCTCCACTGAACATCCCTTTTTGTGTCGGCATCGGGATTTAAAAGAAAATCAGCATTGGATTTTGGCTGAAAATTTGAAGCCCGGTACAGAAATTCTATATTTTGGGCCACCTTGGGAATATAAAGAAAATTATCGTACTGGATATTTAGCTGGTATTTATGATGGAGAAGGTCATACCGCTAAATATAATGTCTCTTTTGTGCAAAAAGAAGGGGCGGTTCTTGAACATGCGCATAAATTGGTCGCAGAAGATAAAATGCTACACATTAGTAAATACAAACATAGTTCACATGGCACTAGGACTATTCGAGTAGCTAAGTTTTATGATAGATTACGCTTATTAGGTACAATACGGCCTATCAGATTACTAACACAAGCGGCTAAAACTTGGGAAAATCAAATTATAAGTTGCGGTCCAAATCGTGAAAACTCTTTAGCAAAAGTCGAAAGTGTTCTTTTTATTGGAGAACAAGAAGTTGTCACATTAGAAACAGATACTCATACCTTAATCACTGAAGGTTATTATACCCACAATACTGCTTTATTAAATTATCCAGATGTAGTAGAACTAAGGACTAAACATGAAGGTATCACCAAGATTGATAAACCTTCGGTTACCATCATGGGAGGTTCAACCCCAGAATGGCTCCAAGACCAGCTCCCGGACTCCGCCACCACCGGGGGGTTTCTGGCTAGGTTCTTTATAGTTTTTGAGGAGTATAAGTTTCGTAGGATAGCATTGCCGGGTCTAGCTATGGGCCGGGAGGCCAAGCGGGCTCTAGAAGACAAACGCGACCAGGTAATTCGGGAGTTCGGAACTCTAGTAACCGCAGCTTCTGGAGAAATGGTTTTCTCAGATTGGACCGCCATAGATGAGTATACTAAATGGTATAACGAATATCGTCCGGAAAGCGGATTTCTCTCACCTTTTGCTGCCAGGGCCGGAGAATTCATTCTTAGATTGGCTTGCTTGTGTGCTATTTCTAGGAAGCATTCTAGGATTGATAGGTACGATATTAGGTTTTCTATACGTTTTTATGAACTCTGTGCTCGTAAACTTGGCCGAGTTGTTATTCCTTTTAGCCCTGACGGGAAACTTCTAGACCAAGTTCTGCATTCAATAGGCCAGAGGGAGATGAGCCAGGTGGAGATCCGAAGGGCTATGCGGAATGTGGCGAGCGCACATAGAGTGGATTTGTTGGTGGATTCCCTACTAGCCAGTGAAGATCTAGTGCGGCTCAAGAATGGCCAGCTTAGGAGGTTGAATGTATGATGAAGGTAAAGCGTGAAGGGATTGGAACTCTCTGCGATACTTGTAAATCCAGTGTAATCATGCGTGGCCCAGGAGGGGAGCAAGCAGTTTACTGCCGAGTGCTTGAACGGCCGCTTGAGTTT
>JAGWFS010000050.1 GCA_028867785.1 Nitrososphaerota archaeon | reverse complement strand
GAGCCCGGCCGCGACCTCCATGTTCTCGCGTCCCGTGAGCTCGCCATCCGCCGTCGAATCCTGGAAGACCAGACCGATAGCCCTTCGGACCCGTCGAGGCTCCTCTGCCACGTCGATCCCTCCCACGACGGCCCGCCCTTTCGTGGGGCGGAGGAGCGTGGTCAGCATCGAGACCGTCGTCGTCTTGCCCGCGCCGTTGGGGCCCAGGAAGCCGAAGATCTGCCCTGGGGGGACCTGGAAGCTGATCCCCTTCACGGCATGCACGTCGGGAGGATAGGTCTTGACCAGGTCCTCGACCATGATCGCGTGCTTCGAATCCATGCAGCACCTCCCCCGGGATCGACTGACGCTTGGGGCGTCCCTGATGAGGCATCGGGGGTTGTTCGGATAAGGAGTAGGCACGTGGGGGAGTTTGGGACAGTACCCCTTGTCGAGGCACCTTGAGCCTCAGTCCTCGACAGGTGGTGCGAAAGCTGTGAACTTGGGGTCCTGCTCCAGCCAGCGCAGGTAGCAAAGGCGACGAAGGTTCCTGACCACCCCTCTCAGCATCGCCTCCGTCTCACGACGGCTCGACAGTCTCTTGCGGATCCTCCCGCTGTTGCGGGACGCCACGGACCACCACGTCGTCTCGATGCGCACACGCTGGAAGTGGATGGACAGCCATTCCTGGGGGTCCCGGGCCAGCCCTTGGAGGGACCGGGGCCATGCCGGCTCTCCGAGCGAGGTCAGCCGCACATTCCTTCGGGGGAGGATCCACGCCTGCACCCCCATCCGGTCCAACATTCCCACCACCCACCGGGCCGAGAAGCCCCCGTCCCCCAGGAACCGGTTCCACTCGTCATGGAGCGCCTTGGTCTGTCGGGCGACCCCCTCGAACTTCCCGAGCTCCCCTACACTGTGGTCGGTCCAAGAGACCCACCCTGCGAACAGCCCATACCGGAGACCCACCGTGGCCTCGTTGTAGACCCAGTCGTGATCGTCCCGGCCTCCCCCCGGCAGGAGCCCCTGCTCCCGTTCCTGCTCGCGCTGCCGACCACGTACGCCACGGTAGTGCTGGCCGATGGCGGTGGGGAACCCGGTGCCGTCCGCGGCGAAGGTCGTCTCCAACCCCTTCACGGGTCGGTTGGTCAGCTCGAAGAGCGCGTACAGGGCGGCGACGATGCGCGGGTCCCCGTAGCTCCGCTCGACGGTCTTGTAGCCGAAGTATCGGGAGAGGCCCAAGGACCCCCGCAGGACGGTCACCTCCCCTTCGGTGGGTCGGTTGGGGAGGCCGAGGTAGCTCTGGGCGAGGAGGACCTTCAGGCGGTCGGGCAACGACACCGGCGGTTGCCCTCCGCGGGAGGGTCGGGGCAGGGGTGCTTCCGGGTGTTCCCAGGCATAGCGGTCCACGAGGATGCGGATGAGCTCCAGCATGTCGGGGACCTCCCGGGTCTGGGCGCGATCGTAGAGGGGCCAGGGGACCCGGGTCCTGGGCTGTCGGACGTAGGGGAAGGCCCGCTCTCGGACCTGGTCGACGACCTCACGGACGCGCTTCGTGGCGCCCCCGCCGAACTCCGCCATGAGCTGGGCAGGGAAGGCCGACGATATAAAGATGGCGTCTCTACAGACGCCTCCCTCCCCCTCGTCGTTATTAGCTCTGGCATGCGTGAGGTGGGGTTGCCCATGCGGGAGACGAGAGAGCGAACGCCCGGGGCGATCATCGCCTACCAGCTGGGAGAGATCTCCCCGAACCGAAAAGCGCGTTTCACCGAGCGCGTGCTAGGGGCGGACCGTAAGGTGGAGGGGAGGACCTACCGCCGTCGAGGTTTCCTGGACGAGGTTCCCCACTGGAAGGTGAACCGAGGCGTCCTGCTGGTGCGGGCCGAGGACCGTACTCGGGTGGTCCGTGCGCTCCGAGAGTGGACTCGGGACGTGGAGTGGTGGGAGGTAGCACTGACCCATCAGCAGGTCCGACGCCTTCAGCGGACACCCTCAGGGTAGGTACTGTCCCAAACTCGGCCCTCCCCGGGGACTTATACGGGGCAGCATGCTCGCTCATCGGGGGCCACCATGAACGGACCCGCTAGCCCCTCGAAGGAGGCGCCGGCGCGCCGCCCTGCTTCCCTGGATGAGGTGGAGACCACCGCTTCCATCCCCATCCCCACGGACCCGCTCGAGAGGATCATCGGTCAGGAGCGGGCGGTCGAGCTCGCTCGCGTCGCGGCGTTCCAGCGCCGCCATCTCCTGCTCGTCGGACCCCCGGGGATCGGGAAGTCGATGACGGCGCAGGCGCTCTCGCTGCATCTTCCTCGCCCTCAACAGGAGGTCCGGGTCGTGCACAATCCGGAGCTCCACGAGCGACCCACGGTGGAGGTGGTCGCGCGCGAGGAGGTGCTCAAGGAGCGGGAGCGAACGCGGAACCTGGAGGGCGAGCTCATCCGCCCTCAAGACGCGCCCCCGAACATCGCCGAGCGGCTCGGGTACCGCGGCCCGCGATGCAGCTTCTATTCGACGCCCACGGACCGCACCTGTCCGTCCTGCGGGAACCTGAAACAGTTCCTCCCCTCGGGAAGCAGCGGGAACCCCTTCCGAGACCTCCTGGGGGGGATCCAGGAGGTGATGGTCGGCGGGGGTTCCGGGCTCTCCGACACGGTGCGCACGACGCGACTGCGCGATGGGGTCGAGGAGGTGGTCGCTTACGAACGAGCCGGGGAGAAGATCCGCATGCTGGACCAGCGGATGCT
>JAGWFS010000004.1 GCA_028867785.1 Nitrososphaerota archaeon | reverse complement strand
AAAGACTATTCCATCAAAACAAGGATTGAAACCGTACGTTTTGAAAGTCTAGTTTAGCACTCTAAAAGTCCTTTTTTTCATTGCCAAGATCCTCAAACAGCTGATCATATTCTTTTAGGAAGCTTTCCACAAATTGAGCTTCATCTTGGGTCATGACTATTTTGTGTTTCTTCTGATATATAAAATCAATTTATCAATTATTTCCTGTTGCAGTTGCTCCCTGTCTTCCTGTATGGCAAACAAGAATTGCCTTAATTCCCGCTGCTCTTCTCTTGGAAATGTTATGCTCAAACCGTTTCTTCGCAAAAATACGGTCGTAGACAGTATTGCCGTCCTTTTGTTTCCACCACTAAACGCCTGTGCCCATGCAAGTCCACCTAAAAGATGAGCCGCCTTGGTCATGATTTGATCTCTTGTTACAAGTTGATTTCCTACCTTTTCCACAATTTGGAGCACTTCATCCAGTCTTACCTCAGATACATTTGCAAACTCTGGCAGTTGAGGATGTCTGGCATTCCATTCGTCGATTATTTTTTTATTTAATTCCATGACAAAAGACTTTTCAACGTATTTGATTTCCAAGAGATGCCATTTGTTAAACGGCTTACATTTTATAAGAACTTTGTAACACCAAATGTAATCATCTGACGATTACATCACTCTTGACACTTGATTTCTATCTATGGACGGTTCGCTCAATCTTTACCGTCCACTTCTTATACTGGTAACCTTCTTTTCAACATGTTTTGGTTCTAGTTCAGACAAAGTTCTAAAGTTCATGCACAAACTTTGAGGGTTCCACAGGCGCGAACCTTTGTAAACTTGAAGGTTTATGCCAAGGTTTACGGGGTTTATGCAAGGTTCATGATTTTTCGTGCGTGAACTTTGGGTTCAAGGAATCTTTACGAATTTAACGTTAAATTCTACCAAAGTTTAAACCGTCTCCAAGATTCGTGCCTGAACATATCTTGGAATCTTTTGCCCAAAGAAGATGTAACAGTTGTGATAAATTGAGAACATTTGGTGCAAAATACCCCCCACATTTCCATATACAATAATAATGAAAAACCTAAAAATCCAAAGTCGATAAGAATCCACTTCGATAGATGCCTCTTCCAAAAAGATTCCAAAATCTTTGTGTTAGGCATGAAATTGTATTGTGGAAAAAATTAATCAACCTTTTTTGAAAGAAAAAAATTTTGGGAAAAGGATATGTTGCCTCCTTAATTGGCATACCGCGTTATTTTTCTGCAAAAATTTGTTGTGTTACCAGAGCATGTGATGTATCAAGATGCTGAGCTACAGGCCCAACTATCGGGCAATTGGTATCCATATTAAGGGTTTACAACCAATTTTTTTTGTTAAGGTCTCTTTCTAATTTGAAAAGAAACTGTTGTGAATATCCTGCATAGGGGCCAAAATATTCTACAACTTTCTTGTGCAGGTTGGCGTATTTTTTTTCTGTCAGAGATTTTCCTCCTGAACTATAAAATATTTTTGGATAGTATTTTTGTAAAATTCTTTGTGTCCATCTATCTATGGGAAAAGATTCCAGTTTGTCAAGCGAAAATAAAAGTATGCAATCGGCAATTTTGTTACCAACACCCTTTACTGTTTTCAGAGTCTCTAACGCTGTTCCATAGTCTTCCTTTTTCAGGGATTCAAATTCTATCTTTCCAGTGTTTACTGCTCTGATTGCATCTTTTACATATTTTGCCCTAAATCCAAGACCGCATGAAAGCAGATCTTTGGTAGTGGCGTTTGAAAGCCTTTTGGCACTAGGAAAAGTAAAAAACTGGCGATTTTCAAATTCAATTTTATCTCCAAATTTGGTGCAAAGCCTCGTCAACATATTTCTGATGTTTTGTATTGACGAATTAGATGAGCATATGAATGAAATATAACATTGGAACGGGTCTTGCCTCATCAGTCTCAAACCTGAGAATTGTCTTGCCGCCGTGCCTACTAGGCTGTCTCTGCCAATACGTGAAAGTATCCTGGGCTGATTGTCATCTAATCTAAAAAAATGCCTAGCCGGCTTTTTAGATGAGATTATCTGAAAAGGCTCCTTTATGACCAGCAGATCATTGCCATTGATGCCTGCCCATTTTTCTCCAATCTTTTCCCAAAGAAATACTTGGCCACTATTAATTGTAAAATTTAGATTAATCGTCGCGGTGCTCTGCATATCATACAGTTATTACTTCGCCAGCGTTTGGCGCATGGGCGTCAAATCCGAATTTTTCGTGTATCTCTCCGGCAAACTTCATGCACGATTCATTATCACCGTGAATTGTAAGAACTTTGGGATTTCCTTTGATTCTTTTCATCAAGTCAAATAATGCAGTTCTGTCTGCATGGCCTGAAAACTCAAACTGTCTTACCTCCGCTTCTGCCTTGAATTCCTTACCGCGAATACTTGTCTTGCCCGTCTCCAAAAGCTTTCTTCCCGGAGTTCCCTCGCCTTGATATGAAACCATAGCTATACCATTTTTTTTGTCAAGAGCAAGATTTTGCAAATAAAATACCGCGGAGCCACCAACTAACATGCCTGCAGGTGAAATTATCACGGCCGGCTCACTTAGCATGCTCTTTCTCTCTTTTTCTCCCTTGACCCAAACCGCATGATTCACGGAATCGGCAAAAACCTTTGCGTCGCGCAGATACTCAGGGTGTCTTAACATTATCTCGTTTACCTTGACTGCCATGCCGTCCATGACAACCTTGTGCTTAAATTTGGCATTCTTCAGCACTACTGCTATCTCCTGTGATCTTTCAACAGAAAAGGCAGGAACAAAAAGTGAGCCTTTTCTATCTAGCACTTCGTATGCAAATTCGATGAATTTCTCTTCTGATTCTGTGCGTGGCATCTGGTCAGTTTGTGAATACGTACTTTCTGTAATTAACAAGTCAATCTCGCCAAGATCCAAGTCTGCTTCTCTTAACATGCGGGACCCTCGTGGATTGATATCCGCCGTATAGAACAGCTTTTTGTTCTGAGATTCTACTAGTACTGAAGCGCCGCCCAATACGTGTCCTGATTCTAGCAGCTGAAAAGAGGCATTTCCACGAGTTACCTTCTCTCTGTATTTGATCTCTTTTGAATGCATCATCATCTTGGAGACTTCAGACAGGTCGAAGGAGAGATTATTTTTTTCAAGCCTAACCATGTCTTCTATCAATAACCTTGAAAGGTCAAATGTAGGCGGAGTTGCATAAACATCTGTACTGCCATTAACAAAAAGTGATGGCATGTTGCCAGAGTGATCCAGATGCGCATGTGTTATGATGGCAGCATTAATCTCTCGTGGGTCTACCTGTAGGGGGTAGGATGGCTCCTTTCCAAGCTCTACTCCATAATCAAGAAGGAAGCTTGCCCCATCGCAATTAACTTGAAAGGCAGATCGGCCAACCTCTTTTGCCGCACCTAGGACTTTAACCTGCAAGAATTGAAACTTTTTTCAGAGTACCTTTAAACGTTTAGCGTTTTGGACACTAACTTGTTATATCATCCGTTTAATCTACAAAAGACTTAATTATATGAACAAAAAATGATCTGAACATGGGTAGAACCTTTGAACAATGGTGGAGTACTATCCCAAAAGATCTTCGAGACAAAGTTCGAAGAGGCGATGAGGGAAACAAACCATTATTGAATCAGATAAATTGGATTTGGGTTCACAATATGATGAATCAAAAAGGAGATCTAAATCCTACATCGGCAGAATTGCTCGACTGGGTAACTTCAGGCCAGATTGAGGCAATGCGCCAAATAAAGAAGTAAAAATTTCAAATTATACTTTCTTTTTGTTTTTCTTTTATTCTGTTTTACAAAATAATTCTATAACTCCGTTATGGATTTTGCAGATAGTTTAAATAGCAAACGATGAATGATCAAAATCAGAATGCCAATAGCAATCATTCCAGACATAGATGAACAAAGATGTATAGGCTGTGCACTCTGTGTAGAGATCTGTACATCACTAGGCCCTGACGTTCTTCGTGTCAAACCAGTAGAAGGCTGGAAGAGAGGTAAAGCATTTGTCTTTTACCCAGAAAGATGCATCTCAGACGGTGCATGCATAGGTGTTTGCCCAACAAAGGCAATTTTCTGGATGAGACCAATGTCATACACACCTGGTCAACCAGTTCCTCTCCACAAGAATGGTATCTTCGTAAAAGGCTGGGCAGAAGACGCCGCACTTTAAAACGAACCGTTCTTTTCCATTTTTTCTTATTTTTTAATTCATCTAATAATGCAAATTATGATTCAACATGTGATTCTAACTCTGAAAATTTTTCCAAAAAATTGTCTTGACTTTCTAAATGTCATCTTTTAAACTGTTTTTTGGCCCTTCCGGTAGTTGCCCTGAAATTAAAGAATTTGATCTTCTTGGTCAGTTTGAAATGATGCTTTAGAAAATCATCGTTTGCAACATGAATTGTCTTGAACTTGTTCTGTTTAAGAAATATGTTCAATGTTGTAGCAAATTCGGTAAAATCCTCCTGGCTGCATTGGGAATTTGACATTACATAATGCGCAGCAGGATAAATGTCAGAGAGTTCAAGGGGGATTATTCCAAGATATGGGTTATACTGGCAGAATTGGGTATCATCTATTTTTTTTGCAAACTTCTTTTTTAGTTTGTTATATTCTGCAGATAGGTAAAATGGCTTCATGGGGCCATCTGCCACGATTACGAGATTCTTCTTGCCTGTCCTGAACTTGCGTACCATGCTGTGAAATCTTGTCACTTCGGGCCTAAACTGGTCCTCTTTTGCGAACAAAAAAATGGCATTTTCCTTGAATGCAGGAACGCCTTGGGAAAAAAATGAGGTGTTTGAGGTAAAGACCGGTATGGTCTCAAAGAGCTTTGGGTGGGCCCTGGCCTTCTTTAGGACGTATTCCCACAATCGTCCCTCGTGAATTGCCTGCTTTACCCTGTCGACTTCTGCCTTTATGGAGTAAAGATTGTGGAGTGCTAGCTTGTTTGTCCTGTCCTCTCTTGGAAGCAACAGGATCTCTTTTGGCTTGAACTTGGTGCATATCTCACATGGGCAAGAGAAATAGGACATCTCGTCAAGATGAGTCGTACCATCTTCTGTGATGTATCTGCCATGTTTTGCATATAACATGTAAGATGCGGAATCAAATGTATCGCACCCAAGTGCCACAGCAAGGGGGATTGTGAGTGGATGGCCCGCTCCAAAGAGGTGAAGTGGTACGGAATCCGGCATTTCTTTTTTAGCAGTAATTATCATCTGGGCTAAAAGTCTGTACTCATATGATTCCATAAACTCAACTGGACTCCCAAGCGCTAGCATATGAAAGCCGTATTTCACAAGTTCCCTTGTTGATCCCCTGACAAGATCTGAATGTTCGCTGCCCTGAATCGGGCCTATCCAGATCTGACCATTGTTGTCTCTCGTTTCAAGTGTTTCCTTTGAAACTTTTAATGTGTGGTTAACATATTCTATTGCTTTTTTCTTTGACAGCCCAAAACCTGTTGGCTTGTCAAGAGGAATTGCAAAGTCTGTTGCAATTTTCTTTTCAAATTCTGCCATTGCCTTATAGTTCGTATCAATGTCGCCATATTCCAGAACTTGATAGCCTCCAGAATCTGTCATGATTGCGCCATCATAATCGATTATCTTGTGAATTCCCTTTTCTGCAGCTTCATTGCCGTGTTGTTTTAGTGTAATGTAGGCGTTTGTTATGACAAGATCAAAACCCATCTCCTTGATCTTCTTGGCAGGGATTGACTGTTTTACAGGATGTATCACTGGTACATATGCAGGAGTCTCAACCTTGCCATGATTTGTATGAAGTATTCCTATTCTTCCTGCAAGGTCTGATTTTTTTATCTCAAACATTTCATACCTTGGTTTCATACAACGTAATTTGAACCTAGTATGGAAAAAATCGCTTGAGGTCTCCTTTTTTTGAGACAGTCTTCAGCCAGTCAACACTGTCCTCTCTGGCCCTGCCCTTTACAAAAAGCCGCTCAATTCTCTTTACAGTTTCTTTTATGGACTCGCTAGTTGTATCAAACTGGAATGTTTTCTTTGGTCCGATATTTTTTATTGTGTCATAATACGTAACCCCCAAAATCTCAGAGCCGAGATTTTCAACTGATTTCTTCTTGCTGTATCCTCTCTTCGCATATACTTTTTCTAAATTGTAGGGGCTCCGCCTCAATACAACTGCACACTCTACCTTATTTCTTGAGACTACGTATGGCGCTAAATGTCCAACAAACAGTGTGTTTTTTGATATTTTCCTGTCTAGAATTTTTCCTAGTTTCTTAACGTCTACATCTAACGCATCGGATCCTTTTTCAACTATTTCTTCTACTATTGCTATCCTGTTAATATCAACTAGATCCAAACAGTTTTTTTCTGCGATTATTCTTGCTATGGTGTGTTTGCCGGTTCCGGGACTGCCTGTTATTATCTTCAATGAATGAAATGGAATCGAAATTTAATTAAACACTTCTGCAGCTTGACTCCTGAATCGAACCTATGACAATTAACATACATGTGCAATGTTAATTCGTTGTATTTTCTCAATTTTTACTCATTTTGTATTCATCAATACTAATATGAGCAATTCCTAGACTGAAACCATATGCAGATAGGATTGCTTGGCAAGACAAATGTTGGCAAATCAACATTTTTTTCGGCCGCGACCCAGACAACTGCTCAGATTGGCAATTACCCGTTTACCACAATTGAACCAAACGTTGGGATCGCTTATGTCAAAGCAGATTGTGCATGCAAACATTTTGGCATAAACCATGTTCACCAACTCTGTGTAAAAGGAACAAGATACATTCCAATCAAGCTAATAGATGTGGCAGGCCTTGTACCAGGGGCTCATGAAGGAAAAGGACTTGGAAACAAGTTTCTTGATGATGCAAGACAAGCAGAGGTATTAATTCATGTAGTTGATGCATCAGGATCAACCGACATGCAGGGTCAGCCAGTTCCTCCCGGAACTCACAAGCCACTTGAAGATGTAAAGTTTGTAGAAGAAGAATTTGACCAATGGATGAAACAGATACTTGAGAGGGAATGGCAAAAGCTAACAAGAGAGCTTGAAAGCAAGAGCGGCAAGATAATTCACTCTATTACGCAGAGATTTAGCGGGCTTGGAATATCGGAATATGATGTAGAAACGGTATTGCACCACCTTAATCTGCAGATAAAAAAACCGTTAGAGTGGAGTGAAGACGACATACTCTCATTTGTCAAGGAATTAAGAAAGAGAACAAAACCAATTATAATTGCTGCAAACAAGGCTGATCTCTGCCATGACCTTGGGGTCTTGGATGAATTAAAAAAAGTACACAGTACCATGGCATGTAGCGCAGAAACAGAGCTCTTGCTAAGAAAGGCCACAAAAGCAGGCCTTGTAGACTATCTGCCAGGGGAAAAAACTTTCAAGATTAAAGATGGAATAAGCCCTAACCCTCAGCAACAAAAGGCATTAGATCTTGCTCACAAAGTAATGGAAAAAATTGGCGGAACCGGGGTTCAAGAGAGCCTAAATTCTGCGTGTTTTGATCTATTGAAACTAATTGTGGTCTTTCCTGTAGAAGACGAATCAAAGTTATCAAACAAGAACGGAGAGATCCTGCCAGATGCTAGGCTGCTTCCTGCAGGCTCTACTGCGAGAGACTTGGCAAGAATCGTTCACGAGGATCTTGCAAAAGGATTTCTCTATGCAGTTGATGCAAAAACAAAGCAACGAGTAGGTGCAGAGCATCAGTTAAAAAATGGTGATGTATTGAAGATAATGTCAGCTCTAAGTAGGGGATAGAATGCTTTGCCTTGGAATTGAGAGCACCGCCCACACATTTTCGTGTGCCGTTATTGAGAAAAAAGGAAGAAACGGAAGGATTCTATCTGATGTTAGAAAGATCTACCGGCCCCCTGAAGGAGAAGGAATACATCCACGGGAGGCATCGCGACACCATGCCGAACACTCCCCACAAGTACTTTTAGAGTGCCTAGAGAAGGCTCACATGAAAATTGCTGACCTTGACATGATCTCATATGCAGCAGGTCCCGGTCTTGGACCGTGCCTTAGAATTGGAGCAGTTGTTGCAAGGTCTCTTGCATCATACTATGACATTCCTGTGTATCCGGTAAACCATGCACTGGGTCACATTGAACTGGGCAAGATGCTAACAGGAGCAAGAGATCCGCTTGTCTTGCTTGTATCAGGCGGCCATACCATGATTCTTGCGTTTTTGGGAAAGAAATGGAGGGTATTTGGAGAGACGCTTGACATTACACTTGGACAACTACTGGATCAGATTGGAAGACATGCTGGTTTTGCATCGCCCTGTGGACAAAAGATAGAAGATCTCGCATCCAAGTCATCAAACTATGAGCCTCTGCCATATGTAGTAAAAGGAAACGATGTCTCGTTTTCGGGTCTCTTTTCTGCCACCAAACAAATAATGTCAAAGGGGCTTGAGACCGTGTGCTTTTCGTTGCAGGAAACGGCATTTTCAATGATTGGAGAGACAGTGGAAAGAGCTTTGTCTTTTACAGGTAAGAAAGAATTTCTAATAGTTGGCGGAGTAGCTGCCAACAAGAGGCTGTCGGAAATTCTCAAAAGCATATGCAAAAGGCACAACTGTAAATTCTATGTATCTCCAAAGGAATATGCGGGAGACTGCGGCTCACAGATCTCTTGGGTCGGCCTGTTAGAGTCTTCAAAAAAGGGCGGGTCCAAGTTGGAAAATACGTTTGTAAGACAATCGTGGAGAATAGATTCTGTGGAAGTTCCCTACTGATCTTTGTAGTTTGACATGGCTTCGCGTACCGCCTTTTCCCATTTTCCATTGCTGAAAACGCCGAATTTGTAGGTATTTTCGCCCTCATCAGTCTTTATTGTAATCAAAAGTTTTTTGATAAACCTGCCTTCCTTTGATGCCTCGATTATTTGATTGAGTCTTGCTTCCATTACAGTATCCCCAAATTTTTTGGAAAAATCTGCAATTCTTCCCTCTGTCTTGTCAAAGGCAACTCTCATGTTAGTTAGAGTGAGGATTCCGGGGCCAATCTTGTCCTCAGAGCAATCTTCCTGCATGATCTTTTTCTCATTTGGTAGCACTGGATTTTGTCTTTCACCCTATGTTATAATTGTAACTTAAATTATGAGTAAGGATACTGCACTACTGTTGAAACTTGTAAAAAAAGGGGCAGAGGCTGACATTTATCTGACAACATGGAACGGAAAAAAATCCATTCTAAAAATTAGAAAGAGAAAGGAGTATCGCAATGAAATTCTTGACAATAGAATCCGCACGTCGAGGACCATGCGGGAAGCAAAGATGATCTCAGAGGTAAAACAGCTTGGAATCAGCACGCCGCTTGTTTATTTTGTAGACCAAAAAAAATTTGAAATCTACTTACAATTTGTAGAGGGGAAACTTGTACGAGATCTATCAAATAAAATGATAGTAGGTACGTGTGAAAAAATTGGGAAAATTGTCGGCATTTTACACAAAAATGGTGTAATGCATGGGGATCTCACCACTTCGAATTTCATACTGTCACGTAACAATCTGGTGATTCTTGATTTCGGATTATCTCAGAGAACTGATAGAGTCGAGGACCATGCCATAGACCTTAGGTTATTCAAGGAGGTGTTGAACAGCGCTCACGTTGAAATCGTTGGGCATGCATGGTCGTCATTTTTGAGGGGTTATGGAAAAATCATGGGAAGTCAAAAGAAGGAACAGGTTGTATTGCAGGTTTCGGTCATAGAAAAGAGGGGAAGATACGCAAATGTTGTCTAGTCTTTATTTTGTCTCGTCAAATCAAAACAAGTTTGAGGAGGCAAGGTCAATTCTGGCTACATTTGGGATATCTCTCAAACTTTTCAAATGTAACCTTGAGGAGATTCAAGCAGAAACACTGCAGGAGGTGGCACAACACAAAGCAACCCAAGCCTACTTGCTTTGTTCAAAGCCTGTTATAGTAGAAGACGCGGGGCTGTTTATCAAATCTTTGAAAGGATTCCCTGGACCATATTCGTCATTTGCATTTGATACCCTTGGAAACAGGGGAATTCTCAAGCTATTGTCAAAACAACGAAGCGCTACATTCAGATCAGTCATTGCATATTGTGAAAGAAAGGGAGATGTCATGCTGTTTGAATCTAGTGTAGAGGGAAAGATATCTAAAAAATTACAGGGCAAAAGATGGGGTTTTGATCCCATATTCATACCGGAGGGGAGAACCCTGACATACTCACAACTAAAAAACAAGAACCAAGTTTCACACAGGTCTCTTGCATTGAAAAAATTCGCTAATTGGTATCTGCATAGGCAGATATCCAGCGGTTGACAAGTCGTTTTTTATTTTGTAAAATGACAATTTTTGAAACGTCGCTCTCATCCATCACCGAGTAGATGCCACTCTGACTTGACAGTTCGTTTGAAAATTGTCTTACCTCCGACATGTATAACATATCTGTATACGCTAGCCTGTTAGCTGAGCGTCCCACATGCATGTAGGATTTTATTTCTATAAAGTGAACATTACCCCGATTTACCATGTCTGCATATTGCGGGATCAGCTGATCCTTTTCATTGTGTCCCCTGATCAGTGTGATGCGAAGGACAGATCTTGTATTGCCAAGTCTTGATAGTATGTCAAGACTTGTATTCCATCTCTCCCAGGCATCTTTGTATTTTGGCCTGTTGACAAGCTGAAATATCTCCTCATTCGGGGCATTTGTGGATAGATACAGCTGTGTTGGCAGTGCATCCTCATCGCGCAGTCGCTCAAGCATTTCAGGCTCTTGTCCGTTGGTAACCAAAAATACTGACTTTGTAGCGGGAAGCTGTTTGAGATACCTTATCAATTCCGGCAGCTGTGGATACATGGTGGGCTCTCCGGAGAGCGATATGGCATAATGGCTTGGAAGAAGCGACTCGTCAATTTTTTTTCTGTCGCTTTTAACATCACCATAATGACCCATTATCAGTCTCTCTCGCTCTTCCATTAGTTTTGAAAGAATTACCTCTGGCGGGGCGACCTTCTCAGCAGGCATCTTCATTGCACTGTAAAATTCCATGGGACGCCAGCAATAGACGCATCTGTTTTCACAAAACATGCCTGCAGGAGAGAATTCCATACACCTATGGGTTGATATGCCATAAAACTTGTGTTTGTAACAGTCTCCTTCATTTCTGAACGATTTTTTTGTCCAATGGCACAGCTCTACCGTACCATGATCGGCAACACCGTATTTTGCTTTTTTAAGTTGGTTTAAAATCATTGGCTTTATCTGAATAAACTCATCACTTGCTTCTATGGTCTCCCCAGAACAACTCATGCAAAATCTTCTACTTGCTTTTAATTAAATCTACGTAGAATTTAGCATTGAAACACACGGTGCGTTTTCCATCGGAACACAAAGTATGTGTCCTAGATATAGCATGCTATAGAAGATTACTGCTGCTGTAACTCCCATTGCGACATACCACATTCTAAATTTCATATTTGCGAATATTTTTCCTGTTAGTAATAAACTTACGGGTAATTGCCAATACATACAATACATTTGAAGCTTCAAAGATAAATCCAAAGTTTTTCAAATTATACGCAGCCAAAATCCTGATTGTATTCAATAACAGACAACACAGGCGCGAGAATCATAAAAACTGTCTTATATGACGTACTGGTAGGTTGAATCATGGAGGCTGCAAGAATTGTCAAAATCAAGGAGCCACTAGAAATTCAAAATCTTGATACTCCAAAGCCTAAGGGATCCCAAGTACTCGTTAAAGTAGAATCTGCAGGAGTATGCCATAGTGACATCCATCTCTGGGATGGAGGTTATGAGGGCCTAGGCGGTCAAATCATGAAGACAACCGACAGGGGCGTCAAATACCCTCTTACTCCAGGCCATGAGGTTGCAGGTGTAGTGGAAAGCATGGGCGAAGACGTGGAGGGGTTTACAAAAAATGAGAAAGTCCTAGTGTTCCCATGGATAGGAGAGGGTCTTTGTCCTGCTTGCAGGGTGGGAGAGGAAAACTTGTGTGACAAACCTAGATCTCTTGGAGTGTACAATGATGGTGGATATGCAGAATATGTTTTGGTTCCAAGCTACAAGTATCTTGCAAAAATTTACGATCTGAGTACTGATATTAGCGCACCTCTGTCATGCTCGGCCCTAACTGCGTATAGTGCGGTTAAGAATGCACAGCTAAAACCTAACGATAACGTTGTGATTGTGGGAGCCGGGGGATTGGGATTGATGGGAATGCAGCTGGCAAAGGCAGTCACCGGTGCAAGAATAATTGCGATGGATATTGATGATAACAAGTTAAAGGTAGCAAAGGAAAATGGTGCAGATCTTACTGTTAACTCAAAAAATGAGGATCCAGTAAAAGCTATCATGGAATTGACAGGAAATCTGGGTGCTGACGCAGTGATAGATTTTGTTAATGCAAGTAAGACTGTTGAAACAGATATGCAGATGCTCAGGCGAAGGGCACGTGTGGTACTTGTTGGGTTGTTCGGAGGTGCCTTGCAGCTAAACCTAGTGTCAATGCCAACTAGAGCATACAAACTGATTGGTTCTTACACAGGTTCCATGCCTGATATGTTGGAACTAGTGTCCTTGGCACGACGAGATATCATAAAGCCTGTGATCTCAAACAAATTCAACCTAAATCAAGCAACAGAAGCATTAACGATGCTAAAGCAAGGAAAAATAATTGGACGGGGCATTATCAATCCGTAAAGACCTCTCTCACATAGCGAACTATTTCCAATTGTCAAAAACTGTGTTAATGCTAGGCACAGAATTCAGTTAAGATTAATACTGGATTGAAAGGGACTTGATTTCATGTGGCCCTTGTAGTACAGTGGCGAGTATAGGGGACTGTGGATCCCCGGACAGGGGTTCGATTCCCCTCAAGGGCCTTCATACCTTTCCTCCAAGACCCCATTCACGAATTTGGATCACTTGCATGTCTTGTTATCACAATATCTGTGATTGTAGTACTGATATTCTCAAGGCGACTAGTAACAAACTAACAATTTTTACACCAAACTTGGAAATGGTATTTCTATATGTCAGAATATGCCAAACTTGCTAGATTCCATTTCTTCTTTTATTGCAAGTTTTATCCTGAAATTATCACGAGCAATCCTTTGATCAAGCCAGTTCAAAAACTTGTGTTCTATTGTCTTTCCCTTTATTTTTTCAAAGTCCGGTCCCAACTGATCCGATAGTTTTCTCACAAGTGACATGTTTACGCATACGACATAAAAATGCCAACCGAATGCAAATTCCGAATCGGTCACGATAAAGTCGTTTTCTCCATGAACCATCTGCTCAAGCTTGCCCAGTGTTGATATGATTATCTTGCTAGTAGATTCGTAATCTGTAGCGGAAACATTGATGTTTATTCTTTCTTCCAATATTGTTCATATATGGTTTACAAATAAAAACATGACTCTACAAAGTGTCTTGGTTTAGCAAATGTTCTATTTCTATGTTGAAATAGGTTTTGAGTATTCCCATGTAACTCTTCACAGGCAGGGGGATCTCGTCTCCGCACGCCATGCCAAGATTCTTTGCGTTTATCCAGATGATCAGAGTTTGCAGTATTGTAAGAAATCTGTCATTTTCTGCATTTTTAGATGCTATTGCTCTCGAATATCTTTCTGCAAATTCCCACGCCGTGACAAAGTCTATGCAGTCAGTTTCAAACACTGCCATGATTTGCTCCTTCAGGTCATTTGCTTTCTTAAATGGAGTTTTATTCATGATGTAGGGAAAGTTTACCTTGTCAGGAAGGTATCCGGGCAATGGACCCCATATGGTTATAATTTTGCAGTCTTTTTTTAACATAGAAAATTTTGCAGTCATTTTTTCTATGATTGCATCATCCGAGAACCAAAATAAAATCACCGTTGCATCCCTTATATCTGACTCTAAAACATCTTCGCATTTCAAAACACCGTTTGAAAAACTATTGCCAAGTGTTCCTCTGGCAGACAAAATTTTTTCTTTGCTGTTGTCTATTCCTACGGCTCTTTTCACTCTGAATTCCTCTAATGCAATGAGCAGACTACGGCCCCTGCCGCATCCTAGATGATAAAAAACATCGTCTTTGCCCAATGACGCAAATTCAAAGATCTCTCTAAGGGTGTCATCCTGTAACTCGACATCATCACCTGTCATGATTGATTTAGGAAGTGTGCCCAGATATTCTTCTATCCTCACAAGAAAATAAGACACTACGTTAAATTTATTCCCTTATTCTTTCAAGGGTTGATACGGCTTGCCACAATGTGACTCTCACATATGATGGCATGTTAGGATCTTGTGTTATTTCGTCAAGGGCGCTTATGGCATTGGCAGCTCTCACCGAGACAGAATATTCCTGTTTTTTTAGCTCACCTACAAGATCTGTAAGACTTTTCTTGATGTTTTTAGGGGTTGAGGGATTTGTGGCTATTTCTTCAAGTGCTACAACCGCTGCATTGAGAGTTTCGGTATTCGGATTTTTCTTTTCTGCCATATGTGAATCAAGCTAAACTAATTGAGCTTATTTTATAAAGTTTGCATCAGACTTCCAAAAAGATGTTATCTGATTCTACTACTACCTTGTACGACTGTAAATCCTTTATTTTTGCAGGAAAAGCCGAGAGTTTTCCAGTCTGGCAATCAAATTTTGCCCCATGCCAACCGCATGTTATTGTGCATCCATCAAGTGATCCTTCAGAAAGACTAGCCCCAGCATGAGTACAGGTGTCATTTACTGCATAAAACTTGCCATCCACATTGGCTATTAGGATCTCCTTTCCGTCTGCTGCAACTTTTTGCATTTTTCCAGGTAGTATATCTGTAGTTTTACCGACAATTATTCTTCCCATGAAAAGATCGTCCTTGGAACTCTTAATAATTTTAATGCTTGATGTCACCTGATCTGGAAATTTCTTAAACAAACTTGACTGTGTTTTCGAGTCTGCCGAGCCGCTCTATCTCCATCTCTATCTTGTCCCCGTCTTTCAAAAATACGGCATCAGGCTTGTTCAGCATGACTCCTGCAGGAGTGCCGGTTGATATGATGTCGCCTTTTTCTAATGTCATAACTCTGCTTAGGATGGAAACTATGGAATTTACTTTGAGATGCATGTTTGATGTTGACGAGTTCTGTCTTATGGTGCCATTAACCCTGGTCATCATCTTGAGATTCTGCGGATCTGATATCTCATCGGAACTGGTTATCCAAGGACCACATGGTGCAAAGGTATCAAATCCTTTTGCACGAGTAAATTGCTTATCCTTGGCCTGGATATCGCGTGCAGACGCATCATTTAGTATCATGTATCCAAATATTGCTTTTTTTGCCTCATCTTCAGAAACATTTTTGCAATCTTTTCCAATTACTAATGCAAGTTCTATTTCATAATCCAGTTTTGATACAAACGAGGGGCAGATTATATCCGATGTTGCTCCGTTGAGCGTAGATCTTGGTTTTATTATGATGGCAGGCTCATCTGGCGGGATCAAATTCTGTTCTTTTGCGTGATCCTTGTAGTTAAATGCAAGACAGATTATCTTTGATGGATTTGGAATAGGCGGAAGAAGCTTGAAACTAGATATCTTACTGTCATAGTTGATCTTGGAAGCCTTCTGTTTTATTTCATCATACCATCCATCAAACAAAAAATCCTTGACACTCTGCGGTATTGGAATCCCAGTTTGTGCTGTCATGCTTTCTCTTGTAAGGACTTTGTCTCCATCAACAAACCCATATGTTTCCATATTTTCTTTTAGTAACCTGGCAATCTTCATTTTATTCACTTGTGTGTGTATATCACTTGGTTTGCAGAATCTTTTCTGCAATATCCGTATCTTACGAACTGGATTTCTGCACCCACATTTAATTCTAAGTAGTGCGGTTCGGTCAGAGCCTGTTTGATTTCTAAGCTATTTTCATTAAATTGTTCGTTTACAAAAAGAACTTTTGGAATTAAAACTTCTATTTTTACAGCATTTTGTGCTGGTACCCACTGAATTTTTGGAATTTTTGGCTTGAAGCTATTATCTGTTATCTCTGCTTCTATATCCGGGCCGGATTTGACGATTTTAACATTGTATAGTTCGAGCAGTCTTATTTCATCTCCAACTTTGAGAGATTTTGCGTCGTGGCCTGATACATAAAAAAATCCGTCGATCTTGACCGTTCTTTTTCCCATGTCTTTCTGAGGATGATTCTGAATCTCAATCTCTGTCATGTTGTTATTTTTAACTGCAAATTTTACAGGATCTGTGACCATGAACAGCCTTATACTTGTAGGATCAATGATCTTTCTGTTAAAAGACTCCAGAGTCTCAAAAGGTGCCAAAGTATCAGATTTTGTGAAACTTAATGAAAGTACGAATCTCCTGATTGCTTCTGGAACGATTCCTCTTCTGCGCATTGCTTCAAGTGTTGGTAGTCTTGGGTCGTCATAGCCTGAAACTTTTCCCTCTTGTACTAGCGGTTTCAGTACCCTCTTAGATACAGGCATTCCATCAAACTCTAGTCTTGCAAATTCGAGAACTCTGGGTTTCCTCATTTTGAGCTTATCGAGAATTTCATAATAAAGTTCATTTCGTAATTCGTATTCTTTTGTCCTAAATGCATGTGTGACTCCATCAACGCTATCTTCTATGGCTACTGCAAAATCATAGTTTGGCCACACGCGATATCTGTCTTTATGAATTGGATGTGGTTCGTCTATTATTCTTAATAATGTAGGGTCTCGCATAGCTGTGTTCTCTGAATGCATATCTCCTCGAAATCTTACGATTGCTTCTCTTGGTTTGTACTTTTCAAACATGCTGTTCCAGCGCTTTATGTTTTGTGAAAGATCTCCAAAACTGCATTTGCAAGAAACCATTTCGCGTCTGTTCTTACTTATGGTTTCTTTGTTACAAGTACATACATATGCATATCCTGACTGGATGAATTCCTCTGCTTTTTTGTAAATCAGTTCCATGTCATCCGAAGTATTTTTAACTTGATCGTATTTTACCCCCAACCAGTCAAGCCCTACCTTTATTGCAGCATAATACTCTAGCCGCTCATTTTCTGGATTTGTGTCGTCAAACCTGAAGATGAGCTTACCGCCGTACATTTTTGCATATTCTTCATCTATTATGGCAGCTTTTGCATGTCCTATGTGGGGATAGCCATTTGGTTCTGGGGGAAATCTGGTGACCACCCTGCCTTGTTCTGCATCTTCAAGAGGAGGCAATCCAGTCCTATCTTGTTTTGGTTTTACTACAAGCAATTCTGGAAAATTAGATTCCAATTCTGATTTTTGTGTTGGTAGAGGAATTGTATTTACTTCATCTACTATCTGAGAAATTATTGGTATTACCTCTTTTATTTTCTCTCTAAGTTCAGGCTTGAACCCAATTATCTTTGAAATTATTGCATCATTTCTTGTTTTTCCATCATGTTCTGACGCATTTAATAGTGCAATTCCTCGTATGGCTCTCTTTATCTCGTCATCCAATTATAGGCTCCTCTCCACTACAAAATCCAACAAGGAAAGCAGATCTTCCCTTGCGGAATTATCGTATCTTGAAATGGATTTTCTTGCCGTATCTAGATGGTAAGAAGCTTTTTTTCGAATTGTTTCCTCAATGCCAAGCTCAGCTATTGCTGCCACGACCTTCACCATTGCTTGCTTTGATATGCGTGAATTACCAAATGCATTGAGGATTGTTTTCTTCTCTTTTCCCTTTGCAAACTTTATGGCTAAAAGAATGGGTAGAGATTTTTTCCCCTCTCTGATGTCATTTCCGACTGGTTTTTTTGTGATTTTGGGATCCCCTGTTATTCCAATCAAGTCATCAATTATCTGAAAAGATATGCCCAGATTTCTGCCATAAACTGAGAGTCTGTTCACATCAGATTCATTGGTATTTGCAGAAATGGCCCCCATTGCACATGATGCTACAAACAACGAAGATGTCTTTTTTTCGATCATTGTGATGTATTGTGACTCTGTAGGGATTATCTTTGATTTGGCCATGCTTATGTCTAGCACCTGACCTTCGCATACGTCTGTACATGCCTTTGAAAGCATGGATATGAGGGACAATCCGACCTCTTTGGGAATATGTGCACTGGGGTCTGAAATTGTTTCAAAAGCCTTTGAAAAAAGAAGATCGCCAGCTAGAATTCCAACCGGAGTGCCAAATTTTGTATGTACCGTTGGTACACCGTGCCTCACCTCGTCGTTATCCATTATGTCATCGTGTACTAGTGTGAAATTATGGATCATCTCAACTGCGGCAGCAGCTGGAATTGCCTGTTTCATAGATCCATGCAAAAGTTCGCAGCTCTTCAGCACTAGATACGGTCTCAAACGCTTTCCGCCATGTTCTATCATGTATCTGGCAGCTTGGTACAGATCTGACGGTTCACCTTTTAATCTTGACAAAAGAAATGAATCTATTTTCTTTGCGTTCTTTACGGCCTTGTCTAACTGCGTTCCTTTTTCAACTCCCATCGATGATCTGGAAAATGGTACTTTAACGACACTTCCAGACGATTTCTGATCCCTTCAATATTCCACATTTTGAGAATTCTCTTATTGTCCTCTGATACGGTATGTTTTTCAGAAAGATAATACAACGCCACCAGCATCCAGGGACAGAAATTCTGCGGAAATTTGCCAATTTCAGATAAAAGTTCATGAAATGTAATCCACCTGATGGCAGAAATTTCCTCTTCTACAAGTTTTATCTTATCCAAGTCGTCTATTATGCCCATCAGAGTACCGCAGACCTCATTTTCTGAACCAATGTCTTTGTAGGGAACATGATATTCAAACTTGAACAGGTAGTCCAGTTTGCATGTTATTCCAAGTTCCTCAGGCAGTCTTCTCTCCGCTGAGGATACGTACGTCTCTGACTGTCTGGGATGGCTTGCAACAGTCCCATCCCAGTCTCCCGGCCAGAGCATCTTGCTCATGCTTCTTTGTGTAAGCAGTAGTTTCCCATCCTTGTTGAATAGCAAAATTGTAAACGCTCTGTGTAATTTTCCTCTAGGCAAATGGCATTTTATTTTTTCCTCAGATCCTATCGGATTATCATTGCCGTCTACTAGAATCAGGTATTCCATCTTATTTTCCTCTAAATAACGTGCCTTCAAATTCTTTGCCATTTACTGCATTTATCATTCTTTGCGGTATCTTTCCATTGACAAAAAAGACATCTGTTCCGCCTTTGGACATGTATATGGCTTCTCTTATCTTACGATTCATGCCGCCAGTTACATCCATCTTGACATCTGCAACTGTGGGTCTTTCCGCAGTTATTTCATAAATTAATTTTCTATTTTTAATATCAGAGTATACCCCATCTACGTTTGTTACAAAAATTGCAAGACGCGGTTTTAGAATCCTAGTCAGCATTCCAATTATCTTGTCTCCTGATAGTATGTAGAATTTGTTTTTGCCGTGCCACATGACATCACCATACGAGATGGGAACCAATCCAGTATTTGCAATTTTTGAAATCTCTTTTGTTTTCTTTGTTATTGGTTTGTTTCCAAAAATAAAATCTGACGGAGGAAGACAATATGGATTAAGATTTGATTGAAGAAACACTTGTAGAACCAGTCTGTTCAATTCTACCATTGAGTTTTTAACGACTGAAACTCCTCTGATGCTATACCTGTCAGGTTTTGTATGCATATCGTACTTGACTGACCAATAATGTCCAAAGGAACCGCCTCCGTGAACCACCATGTATGGTTCCTTTACTTTTTTCAAATGTGAGGCAATTCGTTTAATCGCAGAAATATTGGCTGTTAATGGTTTCTGCTTGTTTGTGATTATTGATCCTCCAAGTTTGATAAGAATCATGATTTTTATCAATGATATGGACGGTTTTAAAAAGTCTCTCTCATGCTATTGCTTAAAGAAGTCCAAAGTTCCTATTGAGAATAACTTAGTCCCTCAAAGTCTATCTTTGAAATAAAGCAGTCGCTAATTTTTCTTAGGTTCTCAAGCGTTGTTGCGGCATTGGATTCATCTACCAAAGAAATTATGCAACCCCCTCCTCCTGCTCCTGTTATTTTTGCGCCGTAAGATGTCTTGGATGCCTCTCTTATGAGAAGATCAAGCCTGTCTGTTGACACATTTATCTTCTCTAGCATCTCTTGATTTTTTGACATTAAAAAACCGAGACTGGTCAGGTTGTCCTCTTTTATTGCAGATAGGACATTCTTTATTATCGCATTTTCTTGTTCGCACATTTCTGCAAAAAGCTTCTCATTTTTGTTTTTGAATTCTTTAACCTTCAAAACAACCTCTCTCGTACTGTGAATCTGGTTTGAGTTTGCTATTATCAAACTTAGATCGTTCTTAGAATCAATCTTTTCAATCCCGTCCTTGCTGTATGTTATCAGGCCTCCAAATACAGACACGGACGAATCTGCACCGGAAACATCCTCAAATATGATGCGTTCTGACTCTATGGCCCTTTTTAGAATATCTTCTTTGGATTTTCTACCAAATAGTCCTGCAACAGACGCGGTTGTAGCAACACATGCAGCAGATGATGAACCCAAGCCTATTCCGGCTGGTATGTCTGATTCTAGAATTATCTCCACACCTCTATTCTCATTAAATTCTCTGAGTGTTTCTTTTGCTATGTGTAAGAATGGCCTCATAAATTTAGGTGATATTGAATCTAGGTTGGAAGACATGTCTAGGTTCAACTCTGCATTTCCAAGTCTAGACTTGATACGTATCTTTCTCTCATCTAACAATTGAGATGTAGCAGTAATTCTCTTATCAATAGTACAAAGTATGGCTTTGACTCCATGTACGACAAAATGTTCGCCAAAAAGGATGACCTTGCCTGGAGCTGATGCTACTGATTTCATGAAAAAATTATCGATGCATATCCTACCACTGAGCTTTTCTCGCCAGTCACATCTCCACTGGTGGCATATTTTACTAGTGTGCCTTTTGTGGCACCAATCTCTCTACAAGCTATCATGGTAGAAGCTATCGCTCCATATCCGCAAGCGCTTACGCGATTTTTTTGTAAAACTCTATAGAATTTGTCCACATCCATCTCCAATATTGGCTCAATCAAGGATTTGTCCTGCTTGTGTGCGTATTCATTGTCTTCGTAATGTGTAAAGTCTGATGAACCTATTACCACAATTTTTTTATTTTTTGCTATTTTTGATATGGCACTACCTATCTCTTTTGCGGAATTGTAGCTCTGATCTATCAAAATTATGGGCAGTATTTTAAATCTATGAGAGTAAATCTCCTGTAGCATTGGAATTTGTACTTCAATGCTGTGGTCTCTGGTATGAGAAAAAAAGTCAAGCTCCACAACATCTGATATCTTGTTTATCTCAAGCGCTGCATCGGCATCAACCTCTACATCTCCAAGTGGTGTTCTCCAAACCCCTTCTTTCATTGCAGCTATGTTGCAGCCTATTCCCCAGTGGTTTGGTCCTATGATTATTACTAGATCTGGCCTCAGCGAGGATATGGCATAATAAGAATTTGCAGCGATTGGACCTGAATACATGTATCCCGCATGAGGGCAAATGACACCAATTATGTTTTCATTGTCTGCTGAGGGAAACATTCTCCTAGGACCAAAATCGTGTAAGAAGCATTCTCTGATAGTTGATCTTGTTTCTTCCTGTGTTTTTGGATAGAACATTCCAGCTACAGCTGGTGTTCTTATCTGCATTGTGTTATTGCCTCTTATTTCTCATTCTCATGGACGGGGCTCTTTCAGCCTCTTCTTCCAATTCCTCTTCTGTTATCTTTGTTTCAAAATCGTCTATCTCGTATTTCATAGACTCATCAGCTTTGAGACTTCCCTTTTGCAGCAGTATTTCTCTAGCTAGCAACCAATAGATTGCAGCAAGGGATTTTCTGCCTCTGTTGTTTGCTGGTATGACCAGGTCCACTTTGGATGTGACATTGTCCGTGTTGGCTATTGCAATGACTGGTATTCCTGCATTTGTAGCTTCTAAAATCGCTTGTTCGTCAACTTGAGGATCTGATACTAGAACCAATTCTGGTTCTATGTAGTAGGGCAAAAGCGGATTTGTAAGTGTGCCAGGCATAAATCGTCCAAGCATGGGTGTAGCACCTGTTAGCTCACAGAATTTTTCAATTGGAGTACTGGCATATTCTCTGCCTGAACATATGAATACTTTTGAGATGGTAGATCTATTGATAAATTTTGACGCTGTCTGAATGCGAGACAAAGTCTTTTTACTGTCGATAATGTAGAGGCCCTCGTTTGTTGCCTTTGTGATAAACGGTATCATGAATTTTGTCTTTACTTGAGTTCCGACTCTTATGCCTGTGGACAGGACATACTTTTCCATGTGTTCGAATTCTTCCTGTTTGCTCATGACGTGTTCTTAAATCTCGACCATTCCACGTATTAAATCATACTCTGCGATACGCAGCAATTCGTTTAGTTTAGCTACTCTTTCTCCCCCCACGACTCCAACCTTTAGCATCTTGGATTTTGTAGCTATTCCAATATGTGATATGTGGGAATCAGAAGACTCGCCAGATCTATGCGAAGTGATTATCTTTATGTTGTTTCTTGAAGCTTCTTTTGCAAATTCAAGGGCATCATAAAGGCTTCCTGCTTGGTTTACCTTCAAAATAGCTGCATTGCATGCCTTTCTTTCAGCCGCCTTCTTTAAAATTTCGACATTGGTCACCAAAAGATCATCTCCTGTTATTAGCATATTTGGAAATCTCTTGGCCAGAACTGCCATGTCATCAAACGCCTCCTCGTGAACCGCATCCTCGGCATATGCCAGCTTGTATTTCTTTATCATGTCTGAAGCAAATTCTATTTGTTCTTCTGGTGTATTTTCAAAACCTGCTCTGTTGTAGACGTATCTCTTCTTCTTTTCATCCCATTGTGTAGTTGAGGCAAAATCTACTCCAAGTGACACTTCTTTTCCCAATGTAAATCCTAACTGTTCACATGCTCTGGCAGAAACCTCTAGCGCTTTATCGTTGTCAAGTTTTGGAGCCCAGCCACCTTCATCCCCTCTTCCATTTGTAAATCCCAGATCTTGTTTTGCAAGTATCTTTCCAAGCTCCTTGTGTACTGCAAAATTCACTTCGATTGCATCTCTTATGGTTTTTGAACCAGTGGCACAAACCAGGATCTCTTGAATATCTGGAGTACCGGGCCCTGCATGAGCCCCGCCTCCTAAAATATTGCCAAGTGGAAATGGAAATCTCAGATCAGAGTCTCTAGTCAACATCTTAAACATTGGGATTTTTTCAGATTTTGCCGCACAATCAACCGATGCTATTGTAAGAGAAAACGCAACCGAACCGCCAATTTTTGAATAATCAGGAGTTGAATCTATGTCTCTTAATGTTTCGTGAATGGATTTGAGATTGGAAGGATCTAGTCCGACAAATTTTTTCTCATTTGCCTTGAGAATTTGAAGGCTCTTCTCGGGACTGTTTTCCGGAAAACTTTGTGCCTCATATTTTCCTACACTTGCGCCAGACGGTGCACAAACTCTTCCCATGTATTCATTGTCTGCTATGACATCTACTTCGATTGTTTTGCTTCCTCTGCTGTTGTATACCAGCCTTCCCTCAATTGAGGTAATCCGTGCCATCCTATTCTAGCTCGGATTGAACTTCTTGCTCCCTTCTCCTAATTGCTTCGTAAAACGGAATAACTTGGTGAATTGTTTCTACCGATGTTAACATCATAGTTCTACAGCAATATCGTTTCAGTCCGAAAGAACTTAGAACTTTGGCTGGATCTTCTCCACCTTTAACGCGATTCTGATATTCCTTAAATTTGTCTGCAATTAAATTTCCGCAAGTAAAACATCTAACAGGTATTAACACGTTTCAAAAAGTAATCAAGGCTTATAAAAACCATACATGGGTATTGCATCTGCGGGAGTCGCCCAGCCTGGTCAAAGGCGCTAGCTTGAGGGGCTAGTATCTTAGGATTTCGAGGGTTCAAATCCCTTCTCCCGCATTTGAATACTCTTGATAAATTATCTTGAAAAATTGCATCTGTCTGAATTATGAGTAATGTATTCTTACCGTGCGCAACAAGTTATAATTTGGTAAAGCCCTTATTTGACATAAATTTGTGAAAAGATGTGGAAATCACAGTCAAACAAATGATGCAAATAGAGGAGAACGGTCATCAAATGGGATTTTTTAGAAAACTAATGATGGAAAATGCAGGTGCGGCAACTGCCAGATATATACTTGAAAAATTTGAAAATCTGCAAGAAAAGAAAGTAACCGTATTTGCGGGATTGGGAAATAATGGGGGAGATGCATTTGTCGTTGCAAGACATCTTGCAGGCTTTGGATGCAGGCCAACCGTAGTCCTACTTGGAAATCCAGACAAAATAAAAACCAAGGAGGCTGCATCCAATTGGAATCTTTTGGAGAGAATGACTTCTGTGAACCTTATCATAACCTCTGATTCCAACCAAGTGGACCTTGATGCAGACATTATAATTGATGGTATTCTAGGAACTGGAATTTCAGGAAAGATAAGGGAGCCCTATTCTACAGCAATTGATTTGATAAATAAAAGCAAATCCTTCAAACTTGCAGTAGATGTGCCCTCCGGGCTAGATCCTGATTCTGGTACTGCGATGGATAAATGCGTAAAAGCAGATGCAACCATAACATATCACAAAATGAAGATTGGAATGCCAAAAAGGATGGACATGTGTGGAAAAATACTTGTTGAAAAAATAGGCATTCCTCCAGAATCTGAGGTGGGAGTACTATGAAAGTATACCAACTCGAGGTAGGGAACATGCAAAATTTTACCTACATACTTGAGGATGAACAAACAAGCGAAGCCATAATTTTAGATCCCTCATGGGATCTAGATCTTGTATTGGACATAATTGAAAAAAATAGCTTGAAAGTAAAATACATAGTAAATACTCACCATCACTTTGATCATACTGTTGGTAATGAGGCTATGGCAAAGAAGACTGGTGCCAAGATCTTACAACACGAATTCTCAACCCTACAAAATGACGCTACTGTATCTGAGGGAGACAAAATAAAGTTTGGAAATTCGGAACTTGTTGTCGTTCACACTCCGGGACACTCAAAAGACAGCATGTGTTTGATTGGGGATGGAAAGATTTTCTCCGGTGATACATTGTTTGTGGGAAATTGTGGCAGGGTAGATCTTCCCGGCGGTAGTGCAAAAGAGCTTTATCATAGCTTGTTTGATATTGTATCCGAGATGGATGACAACCTCGTTCTTTATCCCGGACATAATTATGGCAGCTCGTTAACCTCTACTATGGGGCGAGAAAAGAAAACCAATTTTGTACTTCAACCTCGCACAGAAAAAGAATTTCTAGAATTCATGAGTAGTGATTAGGTTTTGCAAGACATAGAAATCTTGGGAAACAGAAAAGCAGGATTGGATTTTATAGATAAAACAAAACAAAAAAGATTCGCCTTTTCCCTAGTAATATCGTATACTGCAACTTCGGAAACTCCAGGCATTACTGTTGCAGGAGAACATCCTGATCTGATAAAATATACGGGACCTGCAGATGCCGAGTTCATTCACTATGGCCACTGTAAAAGTATATCCGTAATACCAATGACTCCGGATGGAAAACCTACTCCAGCACTCTTGACGAAAACAGCTCTCGAAGCTGCAAGCATACCAAGCATAATAATTAACGCGGGAAGCAAAATCCAACCGAAACTTCCATTCATAGATATGAAACTTGAGTATGGGAAAAATATCTCAGATGAACCAGCACTAAGTCAGGAAGATATACGAAAAGCAGTAGAATATGGCAGAATAATTGGCAGGTTTCTTGGAGCTTCTACCGACTGCCTTGTAATCGGAGAAAGTATTCCGGGAGGAACCACGACAGCACTTGGAGTACTCGAAGGTTTTGGTCTAAAGGCGTTGGTAAGCAGCAGCATGCCGGACAATCCCTTTCATCTCAAGTCTGAAATTGTAAAAAATGCGTTGAAACGAGTACAATCAAATGATCCATTTGACATTGTTGCACAGCTTGGTGATCCCATGATACCAACAGTGGCAGGAATACTCAGCACTTGCTCTGAAATAACCAATGTGCTATTGGCGGGGGGAACACAAATGGCAGCTGTCTTGTGTTTTGCAAAAAGCATAGGGTTTGGTGGCAAAAATACTGCTGTAGGCACCACCTCTTATGTAGCAGATGACAAATCTGCAAATCTGGAAGATACGATTGCACAAATATTTGATCTTCCTATACTTGTTGCTAAACTCAGGCTTGGTCAATCCAAGATTTCGGGTCTTCGCTCATATGCTGAAGGATTTGTTAAAGAAGGAGCTGGCGCAGGGGGAGCCTCGATTGCATGTATGTTAAAAACTGGTATAGGGACAGAAAAATTGCTCTCTCTTACGGAAAAAGAATATCTGCGAATCACTTGACTGTTACCGATTTTGCCAAGTTTCTTGGATAATCGGGGTCTGTATCTTTTTCAACAGCTGCATAATACGCCAAAAGCTGAATGGGTACAATTTCCACTAATGGGTACATTGATTCGTCTACTTTTGGTACCTCTATCCAATAATCGTAGACGTCACTGGGCTTGTCTGAAATTCCTATGACTTTGGCGCCTCTTGCCTTTATTTCACGTGCACTAGTTAGCGTATCTGAGTAAGTCGAGTCGTCTGGATTGATCATAATCACATGTGTATTGGCGTCCATTAAGGCAAGTGGACCATGTTTTAATTCCCCTCCAGGAAGGCCCTCTGCATGTATGTATGTGAGTTCTTTGAGCTTCAATGAAGATTCTAATGCGATGGGATAGTGGATTCCTCTGCCTAGTACGTATATGTCTGACACGTCTTTGAGTTTTTTTGCTATTTCCTGAATCTTGGACTTGAAATCATCTGAAAGATTTCTCTTTATTGCTTCTGAAACCTTGGCAAGATCTAGGCCTAAACCGCCCTCGCATATTTTATCTACCATTTTGTACAGTATTGCGAGTTGTGCAGTAAAGCTCTTCGTTGCAGCTACTCCTATTTCAGGACCGCATCCTAACCCTATGGATATGGATGACAGATGGGAAAGAGATGATGTCATTATGTTTACAATTGAAATAATTTTAGCTCCTGATTTTTTTGCAATGTTTACGGCTTCCAACACGTCTGCACTTTCCCCACTCTGAGATAACGCTATTAGAATGGACTGTTGTTCAAAAACATCTGGTGAAAAATGCACCTCGCTTGATATCATTGGCTCTATCTTGATCTTGGCATATTTTGAAAAAAGAAACTTAGCTACAAGGGCTGCATTATAGCTGGTTCCGCTTCCAGTTATGTAAAGAGCCTTGGCGTGTCGAATAAAATCTGTTGCCAAATCAAGCTCAAGTTTTGTATTGCTTCCAGCATTTAGAATGGTAACTGGCTGCTCTGATATTTCCTTGAGAGTAAAATGAGCGTACTCGCCTTTGTATACGTCCGCAAATTCCTTTGATACCTTTGTAATGTGGTGCTGTACTGGGTTTGCGTCAAAATCAAAAATCTGTATTTCTGAACTGCCAATAATGACAAATTCTCTATTGTCCAAATAGATGACTTCATCCGTATGTTCTACAAACCCTAGAACATCACTGGAAATGAAATACCCTTGTTTTCCAATCCCAATTATGAGGGGCTCGTGAAATCTTGCAGCAGATAATGTTCCATCCTCAAAAACTGCAACAAAAGCATAATCTCCTCTGAGATCGGCAACAGTATCAATCATTGACTGCTTTATGTTCCTCATCTTGTCGTAGTGATACTGGAGAAGATTTGCGATTACTTCGCTATCTGTCTGACTCTTGAAAGTATATCCTTTCTGCTGAAGATCCTTTTTCAGTTCCTCGTGATTTTCTATTATTCCATTATGTACGATGGCTACCTCTCCAGTACTGGATGGATGAGGATGAGCATTTGTATCAGTGACTGTTCCATGCGTAGCCCATCTGGTATGCCCTATTCCAACAGTTCCGGAAAGCTCGTCAAGTCTTACCATCTTGTTTACTTCTATTACTTTGCCAACGCCTTTTCTTACCAGAATCTGATTGTTAGAAAATGTAGCAACTCCAACACTATCATAACCGCGGTATTCCATCCTCTTCAATCCCTTCACTATTATAGGCGCAGCCTGATTTAGGCCGAGATATCCTATAATCGAGCACATGCTATTCTATGTACCTCTGGATAAATAATAATTGCGTGTCTTTATTCTGCTGGCTGCTCAGGCTGGGCTTCAACGGGAGGTTGCTGTTTGGTTTTACCAAGTTCAATCTCTGGTGATAGATTCACTTGACTTTCTTCTTCTACCGTGACGGTATATGACGGAATGTTTACTATTCTTTCTCCTATCATGACATGCCCGTGTACAACGGTCTGTCTTGCAAGATATGGACTCTTGATGTTGGCTCTTTTCTGAATTACCGTCTGTAATCTGCGTGCCAACAAATCAGTTACTTTGAGATTCAAAACGTCATCTAAGGTTGAGTTTTCTTTTACCAATCCTACTCTTGTCAATGATTTCATAAGGGTTGGCTCTTTCTGACTTCGAACATCTTGTGTCAAAGCCAAAAGAGATCTGGCTTGATTTCTTATTCTAGAAAGTTCAGTGTGCGCCTTCCAGAGTTCTCTCTTATTCTTGAGTCCATAAGTACCTAGAACATACAATTCTTCATTTAGTAAATCATAATTCAGAGGTCGTTTTGGTTTTCTCCACATTTTGCGCGAATTCTTTGGATGATCTCCCATCTATTTCACCTATTTTGCTTTCTTTTCCGCTGCTGGTTTTGCAGGGGGCGCCTTTGTGTCTTTTGCGGGAGGTGCAGCACCTTTTGCAGTAGCTGCCGGGGCTGCTGCGCCTTTGTCAGCTGAAGCAGCTGCAGGAGCCGCTGTAGTAGCTGCCGGGGCTGCTGCGCCTTCAGCTGGAGCACCGGCTGGTAACACCTTGCCGCCTTTTCTAACTCCAACAGCACCGCCTTTTCTGCCGGTAGTTCTGGTTCTCTGCCCTCTTACCTTTAATCCATAAGTGTGACGAAATCCCCTCCAACTGCTCATTCCTTTTTCTCTTTCTATATCGTTTCTCACATTGAAATCTATGTCAGAGGTAATCAAATGAAGATCGCTTCCCGAATCAATATCTTTTCTTCTGTTGAGAAACCATGAGGGTATGTTGACTGAAGATGGATTCCTCATCGCCTTTTCAATTTCTTCAACTTGAGATTCGGTGAGAAAACCTACGTTGCTATTGGGATTTATTTTCAATATGTCTAAAATGGACTTTGCAAAATTGTAGCCCATGCCCTTTACTTGGCTTATGCCTATTATCGTCTTTTTAGTACCGGGTATGTCTTTACCCGCAATCCTAACAATGTGTCTAAATTCCTGTGCAGACAAGCATTGAAAAACCACTTTATCCCCGATAAAAACCATGCTAAAGCAAATAATACTTTAAATCGGAATTAGATTGTATTTAGCATCATGGCACAGGATTTTGAAAATTTTGTTAATCAAAGTTACACTTTGAGGCCAAAATATACTGAAATAACCGCGGGAGTTCCTGAAGACTACAAACAGATAAAGACACTGGGAGCCCTTCTGGAAATAAATTACAAAATAGTAGGAGCTAAAGAACAGTTACGTCAAAATCTTATATCGAAGATAAAGGCTAACAGCACAAAATATCCTGGCATAATAGGATTTGATGATGATGTTGTACCGGCATTAGACCGCGCCATTTTATCCCGTCATGATGTCATATTGGTTGGACAAATTGGCCAGGCCAAAACAAAGATCGCTCAGACAATTGCAGAAAATCTGCTTTCTCCAATTCCTGTGATAAGGGGAAGCATTACAAATGATTGTCCTATGGATCTGCCTGCCAGCAACCTTATCCTGCTACTACAAGACAAGGAAAATTCCATGTCAAATCCGACGTTTTACATTGATTCTGACAGCATGGAAAAGATTCGTAACAACAAACTTGAAACGCCAATAGAATGGGTGTCTGGCAAGAATAGATTCAAATATGTTCTTGCAACGCCTGATATTTCCGTAAAAGATCTAGTGGGTCAGATTGATGCAATAAAAGTAACAAAAAAAGGAACCGAGATGTACGAAATTGAATCTTACTCTCCTGGTCAGTTGATGCAGGCAAAGCATGGATTGTTTTGCATTGATGAGCTTCCAGTTCTTGACACAAGAAAACAAGTGGCACTTCTCTCAGTATTACAGGAGGGCAGATTCACCACGGGATCCTATCCTGTGATTTTTGAACCAAAGACTGTATTTTTTGCCACTGCAAATCCTATCGATTACACACATGCAGGCAAAATAATTGAACCTCTCTATGATAGGCTAAAGAGTCACATCCATACGCGTTATCCTAAGACACTACAGGACGAAATGCTCATTGTAGCTCAAGAATCCAAGATACCAAAATCGTTCATCCCAATTTTCATGCTCAAAATACTGGTAAGGATAGCACAGCATGCGCGTTCAAGCCAGGAAATCAATCAGGACAAAGGTGTTAGTGTACGAACAGGTATACATGGGCTTGAGCTACTAGTTGGAGAAGCAGAAAGAATCCGGGCATTATCTCATGATGTGTTGCCAGTTCCCCGACCAGATGATATATTCTGTATTGGGCAGTGTGCCAAGTTTGAACTTGCTGAATTGGATGATACTGCAGATAATCGTCAAAAGACTCTAAAGACGCTGATTGATGTTGCTATGAAAGATACGTCCTTGGAATATGTCAAAGATGTGGAGCAAAATATTTTTGAAACAATAAAGCAGGAATTTGCGGGTAAAAATTTCCTAATATCACAAGAAATTCTGGGTTCTAACGGCATGGAAAACTCATATGAAAAACAACTCCAAAATTTCAAGTCCTTGTCAGACTTGGTCGACAAAGTCTACCAAAAGGTATTGTTGGAACAAACTGAATTTGTTAACCAAGCCAAAAAATATGGCATCTCGTACGGTTCTTTGGAGTTTTCTGAAACTGCAAGTCACGAGCTTAGGTCTGCAACACTTGAACTTGCTCTTGAGGGTCTCTGTTCTGTAGAACCTAGTGTCTTGAATAAGAAAGAGGGCACATACGTTGCCGCATAGCACAACAAACTTTGTCTATTTTCTAAGTGAAGAGAAAAATAAAAAAAACCCAGAAAACTCTGATGTATCAAATAAACATCTGAACAAAGTCCTAAAAACAATGGCAAAACAGATACTAAAAGAAAAAACTCCGTCAGTACAGGATTTAGAGAAAATACTTGAGGGAATATCACAAGAAGAGTCTTCCCAGTCCCAAACTGAGGAAGAAAAAAATGAACTTGACCTCCACGGGAATAATGAACCGATAACAAAATATCTGCAGAGGAAAGGCTATCTAAAAGATGAAAAGAAATGGCTCACCAAAAAAGGATTTTTTGAAATCGGGCAGAGAATGCTTGAGGATATCATAAAGGCAATAAATGAAGGAGGATTTGGACTCCATGAGACAAAAAACATTGGCTCTGGAAGCGCCATACTTGATACTACAAAAAAGCTGGAAATTGGAGAAGATCTCAAAAATTTAGACATTCCAAAAACAATACTGAATGCTGTACAAAGACCCAAAAACAAGAACTCTGAATCAGGTTTCCCAATTCGTCTGGAATTTGATGATTTTGAAAAGTTTGAGACATGCGATGAGGTGAAGGTAGGAGTAGTCTACTGCATTGATCTTAGTTCAACGATGAAATATTCTCTGAATTCTGGCGAGGGAAGCAGGATAGAGGCTGCAAAGAAAGCCCTATGGGCATTGTATGTGTTGAACAAGAAATTCTTCCCTAATGATTCAATCTACGTTGTAGGTTTTGCCTCCTTGGCGTCAGAAGTTAAACCACGCGATATACCATATCTTAAGACTTATGATGCAAATGACAACTTTTTGCACTATACGAATTATCAGGCCGCACTTCGGCTTGCATTGAAGATACTAAAAAAAGATGGCGCGCACAATAAAAGAATAGTTCTGATTACTGATGGACAGCCCTCTGCATGTTTTGTTGACGACGAATCTCAAAAAGCAGCAATCTTATCAGACAAACCATATTCTCATTTTTACAAGCCAGATGACACAACTCTTGCCAAAATGAAAACTGAAAGAGAGATCCGATTTGATATCCAAAATGAAATGGTGTACCTATGTTACAGGTACAAGCAAGTAGATCCTGCCATTGACGACAGAACGCTACATGAGGCAAAAAAATGCAGGCGCGAGGGAATTGATATTGACACCATAATGATAAGTGAGGAAGACGAACTATTGACCTACGTAGAAAACTTGGAAAAGAACCTAAAGGGCAGGGCATACTATATCAATCCTGAAAAAATTGATAAAATACTCATAAGTGACTTCATATCAAACAAGAAGAAGATACTTAGCTCAAAACATGGTTGGTAGATATGGAAAACAATTTTGACAAACAAAAAATGCTTGAAGTCCTCATGGATCCAAGCATCTCTGTGATTCTAGCTGAGCTGGAGGATGGCAAGAAAGACTCTGCTCACATTGCTGAAAAACTGCAGATATCAGAAGAAGAGATCAAAGATCGTCTCTCCTATGCTATTGAACATGGGTTTGTTATTGTAATACAAAATGGATCTAGTACTACCTTTAGCGTGGACAAGGACAAACTCAATAAAATCATGGAATCTGATGAAAATTTTGACGGTGTTGTTAGCGGACTGACCGAACTAGATCAATTCCTTAACTAGTGCCAACCTTACCGCGTCTTTTTATAAAATACATCATACCTATAGCAAGACCACTCAAGCCAATTACCAGAAGTATGATGCTGACCAAGTCAATCAAAGCTGGACCTTTCGGATAATATCCTATAATTCCAAGAACTTGCATCTCTTCCTGAGAGGTATTTTGTATTTTTAATTCATATGTACCGTTTGATGAAATTGTAAAATTTTCCTGAAATGGACTCTTTGTTATTGATCTTGTAATGATGGAATCTCCATTGGGACCAACAACACTGGCACTCGCGATATCTCCATTCTTAAAATCTGATATCTGGATGGAATAGACCCCATCTTTACTCTGTGTTGGATCTAAAATTTTAGTGACATTCATGGGAGCACCAGGTGGCAAATCCTGCTGTGATGTAGCAAGATCATTCACTTCAGTCTCTGACTGGGAAAATGAAATCAGCATGCCCACAATTACAAGTATTCCACTAATGACGAGTATAGCTTTTGGGCTTGTCATGCTCTGAGCTCCTGTAAACCCCTTAGTTAAAATTTCGCTGGCTTCCAACCCTGCAATCTACTTGAGATTGCGGAGATGATTCCTTCGACAAGGTTAATTCTAAGAGGAAATCACTGTAGACCATTGTACAAGACACATGCTATTTTGTTGCTGGTATTTCTTGTTTTTTCACAGATGATGTCAAACACTGCGCCTGTAGCACATGCACAAATATCTCCACATCCAAACTTGTTTGTATCAGCAGAAAACAGCGTCTTTCAAAACCATTTTGCGGGGGCAATGGTGGTTGAGATAATAATCAAAGGGAATAATGTACAAACAGATCAGGCCCAAGGTGAACCAAACGTCAATGTAAACGGAAGAACACTACGTATGGCACAGACATCCGATGGATACTGGTATGCATTTTTTGCAAACACCAATGCTGCAAAACAAGCAGATCAGGCATCACTGTCTGGCACTGCGGGTCAGAACATGGACTTTGGAGTTTTTTGTTCCTCTTCTACCCCATCGTCTGTGCTTGGAGCTGATTTTTCGCAAACTGACGGCATTGCAATTCCAGATTCCAGTGGGCTTGCAGGTACGACTCAAGGGCTGGCATCGTTTGGAGTATGTAGTGGTACTCCAAAGCCTCCTGCTGTAGATCAAGACAATGTAGTCAAAAACGCTCCTTCATTGAATACAAATTCAAACATACCTCCAGGTCAGACTGGAATAAATCCAAACATTTGGCCTGTGATACAGCTTTTCTCATTTACTAACGATGTTAACATAGAATATGACGGGGCGACAGGAACGCAAAGTGTCGATCTTACCTATTCTGACATTCAAAATATCTCGATAAACCTTGACAGATCTGTATATCCTGCGGGCTCTGAGGTCTTTGCAACCATAAATGATATTCAATTAAACGAGGATCCAACCTCGGTAGATTCTTGGACGTTTAACGTAAACAGCCCCGAAGCAACCTTCTATCAAGCATTCCCAGAGTCTGGTAGAGGCGGCACGTCGGGACTCGTAAATCTCTTTCCGTATCTGAGCAGCTTGGGTTTCAAGGATAATGGGAAGATGGAGATGAATCTGGGCAGCGTCATCAGTTTGAAAACAAACAGTCTACAATCAAGTTCCTCAATAAATGCAAATGGAGTAACCTACAACAAGCTGGTTACATTTGTAGAAACCGGGCCAAACACAGGTGTCTTTGAAAGCGATTATGCAAGTGTCTCAACAATCGGTATAGCACAAAACGCCCCAAGATCCCAGTCTGGCGCAATCGAGTATAACCTTCGTTCCGCATCTATTGTTTCTGGTAACACAAACACAGGCCTTGTACTTGGTACTGGACAAAGCCAATTTGGACCTGGGCAGAGGGAGGTAATCACACTGACTGATAACAACCAGGTACTAAATTCTGGAATCATAGAAACTCTAAACGTATTTAGAAGCTCAGCCATGGTGCCGACTCTAAAGATTGGCAATCCAGTTACGCTAACCAGTGCCTCGGACGTGAATTTTTACTCTACGCCAAACACCCTATCAAACCCAATCCCTGCTCCTTCAAGTGTCACTGACTCTAATTCAGCAAGACTGATGATAGACACAAGATCTACTGCATCTACAAACTTTTATGAGATGACGCTCAATCTTGGTGTCACTGCCGGTACTCTCAAAGGTTTGTTAATAGACACTACACAACCAAACTCTGGCGGCACAAACTGGATCAACTATGATCTTAGATCATTTCAACAACAGCTTGGACTCAACTCATTCTCAACTACTAGCATGACACTACATTTTGGCAGCGCATCTAGCAGTTCATCTGTTCAGATACTACGGCAAGGGAGTGTCTTCTCAGGCAATGGTCTTGTACAAATAAGTAATTCTGCAGTATCCTCAATTGAATCGCAAGATTCGTCGTCTCCTGTGTATCTGGAGATAAACTTTGGAAGCTCAAATGGAGCCATCTCACAAGAGATAGACACACAGCCCATGGTATTTGATCTGTTTTCCTTTGGGATGCAAAATGGTAAAACCGTCAATAATGCTGTCTATCGAGCTGAACTTCAAGAAACAGCAGCAGGTTCTGGAGTCTTCACGGGTACAATAGGGTACGTAGTGGCAAACCAACTGAACCAGTTTGATCCGAACTTCATAAAAACACTGCAAACATTTGGCAACAACATTGTATTTTTTGTAAACGGCCAGATGGTAGATCAAAACGGAATAAATTTCTCCACCATGGGGTCATCTACTGCAGGTAGGCCAACTACCGTCACCTCGAAAAATAGCCTTCCAACACACACAGGAACCGTAACGCTTGATTCAGAAAATTATAGATTAGGCTCGCCTGTAACAATAACAGTAAATGACCCAGATCTTGCCTCATCTCCAGATGCCATACAATCATTTACTACGATAAGTGATCCCACTTCTCCTGCGGCAGATACCGTAGGAGATGCCAATGGAAACATACTGCTTGAAGTATGGATAAAGGGCTTCCGATACCATCAATGTACTGTAAACGGAGTATTTCATGGCGGGCTTGCTGCTTCTGGCTTTACGCTTACCGAGACATCTCCAGGCTCGGGCACATTTCGAGGAATATTCAAAATGCCCTCTTGGATTTGCAGCGAGGATGGAACCTCTCTAATATCGCCTGTTGGAGGAATAGTGCAAGCTTGGTATCATGACTATATGGATGCATCAGGAAGATCAGTTATAATAGGATCAACAGTTGCTTCTCAAACACCCCAGTCTACATCTCAGTCATCTACGCAGCCTGCCACGTCTCAGTCTTTTGCGTCCAACATGCCAGTACATGCCTCAAAGATTACTCATATGACACAAATCGGCACCGAGGATGGATTGCCTCTGCTTCAAAACCCTAAGGTTGGCCAGGCAATAACCTTCAATGATATAATTTCAAATGGCGACTATCAACATGATCAAAAGATCTCCTATATTGTTCAAGTAAAAGACAGTCAAGGCAAAGTTGTCTACTTGAAATGGATAGACGATACGATAGGAGCGTCAAACGAATCAACAGAGAAACTGTCATGGACTCCTACCAGTACTGGGATCTATTCTGCTGAAATCTATGTTTGGAACGGCATGGATTCGTTAGTGCCGCTGACTGTGAAAAACGGATACCAATTTCAGGTGCTGCCGCAGTAGGCCAATAGCTTAGAAGTTGTATTTTGATTTGTAGGGTGATACTGCGCGTAATTCCTGTACTACTTTTTTCAGTATGTCCACAGTCTGATTCATCTCTTCTTCCGTGTTTGTGGTTCCAACGGTCAAACGAAGCGAACCAGTTATCTGTTCATGTGAAAAACCCATTGCCCTAAGTACATGCGATGCTTTTTGGATTCGTACTGAGCACGCAGAACCTGTGGATGCTGCAATTTTATTTTCGTCAAGTTTGATTATCAAGTCCTCCCCATTGACCCCGAGAAACGTAAAGTGTGCATTATTTGGAATCCTCTTTTCAAGATGTCCATTAAGATTAGTTTGTGGTATCTCAGACAGAATTCTTGCAGTCAGCTTAGAAGTCAGACTCTTGAAATGTACGGTGTTCTGCCCCATGTTCTCCTTTGCTAACTTGCATGCCATTCCAAATCCTACGATGCTTGCAACATTTTCAGTGCCAGATCTCAGCCCGTTTTCCTGCCCGCCTCCAAGTATGAGAGGAGCCACACTAATTCCCTTTCTTATGTACAGCGCACCGACTCCTTTTGGGCCGTTTATTTTGTGTGAGGATATGGAAAGCAAGTCGATTCCAATGTCATTGACATTGATTGGAATCTTGCCAACTGCCTGTACTGCATCTGTATGAAAAATTATGTTATTTTTGTGTGCCATGTACGCAATCTCTTTTATTGGCTGAACTGTTCCAACTTCATTATTTGCAAACATTATGGTAATAAGACACGTATCATGCGAAATCTCCTTTTGTACGTCATTTACATCCACAAGACCGTGCTTATCCACTGGAAGGTATGATATTTTGTATCCCTCTTTTTCAAGGCGCTTGCAGGGTTCTAGTATTGCATCGTGTTCTATGGACGATGTTATGATATGCCTGCCTTTCCCTTCTGATGCCACTCCGTAAATTGCAGTATTGTTTGATTCTGTACCGCCAGATGTCAAAAGAATTTCTTTGCTGTCTGCACTGATCAATTCTGCTATTCTTTTTCTGGAATTTTGAATAGCAGTATTGGCAGCCCTGCCAAGCTTGTGTATGGACGATGGATTTCCATACTGTTCCCCAAAGTACGGAATCATTTCGTCTACTACCTTTTGATGAACAGGAGTCGATGCCGCGTTGTCTAGGTAGATCAATCCACTATCACATTTAGCTTGCCGGGACGGTATCCTTCGGGGTCTATCATTATAGATTCAAACCCAAGTTCCTTTAGACGCTCAGTCAATATGGAAATCTTTTGCAAATCTGTGAGCAAGTATGTCTCATTTTGTCCCACCTCGATTCTTGCCTTTGTTCCAAAATCCCGTACTCTGACCTGTTTTGCACCAAAAAGATGCTTCACTATGTTCTCACTCTTTTCTATTCTTGCCAGTTTCTCTGCTGTAACCTCATGGCCCCATGGGATGCGTGATGCAAGGCATGAATTTGATGGTCTGTCGTAAACTGAAAGGCCTGATTCTCTTGCAAATTCCCTTACTTCTGTCTTGGTCAGACCTGCCTCTACTAGAGGGCTGCGAACACCGTTTTCTCGTAATGCAGCTATTCCAGGTCGGTATTCTCCAAGGTCGTCTAGGTTGGTTCCGTCTACTATTGTATCAACGCCGAGATTTTTTGATAGTTCTGTTAGATGAGCAGCTAACTGTGTCCTGCAATGAAAGCATCTATTCTTGTCATTTTTGACAAAATCTGGATTTTCAAGTTCGTTGTATTCCGTTATGATGTGTCTTATTCCAATCTCAGAGCAGATCTTCTTTGCAGAATTCAATTCTTCTAGGGCCAGAGTCTTATAATCTGCAGTAACAGCTACTGCCAGATCTCCAAGCGATTTGTGTGCTGCATATGCTACCAATGCGCTATCGACACCGCCTGATAATGCTACTATGACCTTGTTCTTACCGTCAAACCATCTGACCAGAGATTCTAATTTGTTCATTTCAGGTGTAACTTTTGTCTTACTTCAGTAATAATCAATACGTTTGCATCCCTGAAGGAGATTCCAAGTGTTTCTGAAACCAGTTTGATGTTGTCTGCTTCTACCTTGAAGCTTGTTCCTTCGTTATTTTTTGCCACTTTGCATTGAACGGTAAAATTCTTACCATGTATTGTAATTGGTACTGAGACAGTAGATCTTGGAACAACATAGCGATTCGATGTTCTGACCCTTACACCAAGAGTGCCGGTCTCTGAGATGATTGTGCTAATCATGTCATTGAGATTTGAGGAATCGCATATGACAGAGATGATACTGGTCGGCCTGCCCTTTTTTGTAATGGCTGGGGTTACAGTGACATCCCTTGCCCCATTTGAAATCAATTTGTCAACCATGTGTCCTATCGCTTCTCCTGAAACATCGTCAACGTTTGTCTCAATGATCTGAACCGAGTCTTGCTCCCACTTGTCAATGCTCTCCCCCCTGACTATTTTGAGCACATTTGGAAATCCCTCAAAGTCTTTGCTACCTGCACCATATCCAATTGATTTGACTTTCATTGCGGGGTAAAACTCTGAACATCTCTTTGCAAGATTGACTAGCAAACTTGCCCCCGTAGGCGTGGTTAGCTCCTCCCTGATTCTGCCCCCGCTAATTGCTATGTCAGAATTGCGAAATATTTCCAAGATTGCGCTTGCAGGATTTGATGTAGTGCCATGTGAAAAGTCCAAAGTTCCTCCTCCCACTGCAACATGTGTGGAGATGGTCTCCTCAGAGAAAAACCCCAAGTCATCAAGAGCTATTGCTGAGCCAATGATGTCCACTACAGTGTCTATGCTTGATGCCTCGTGGAAGTGAACAGACTCTACAGGCTCCCCATGAATTCTGGATTCTGCTCTGATTAGGGATCTGATGCTCTCTTTTGAAAAGACTTTTGCTTTTTCAGACAGTCCTATTTTGTCTGATGTCTGTAGTATGCAATCTTGAATATCGATTCCCCTCCTTTCATGGTGTTCTTCCTTTATGTCTAAAGACAATCTAGTGGCTTCGGTTCCATGCTTTGTTACTTTTTCAAAATCCATATTCTGAATCTTGGAACCCTTGAGATAATTTTCTGCCATGTGTACTCCGTCTATGATTTTAGATTTGTTGGCTCCCATGTTTACAAGAGCAGAAAGCAACATGTCACCAGAAATGCCTGCTACCTGCGCATCAATCACAAGGACCATGATCCTGTAAGCAGTTGTGAATGCATATAAATTATAATTTTATTGTAAGCAGTTTTTTTGTGTTGATCTTGAAAAAATAGTGAGATTTAATTAGTGAATAAATGGAGGCCACACTGTGATCACAATTATCGGTTCTGGCAAGGTGGGAGGAGCAGCTGCACTTTTCACTGCACTACGTAAAGTGACCGATGAAATTCTTCTACTTGATGTGGTACAAGGTCTTCCGCAAGGAGAAGCCATGGACCTCAACCATATGTTGTCTGAAAAGGGAATAGATGTGAACATCCGAGGCTCAAATGATTACTCTGAGATGAAAGGATCAGACATAGTGGTCGTTGTAGCCGGTTCAGGAAGAAAACCAGGAATGACAAGAATGGATCTGCTGAAAATTAATACGTCAATTGTAAAAGGCGTGGTGGAAAACATAAAGAAATTTGCAAAAGATACCATGATAATTCCAGTGACAAACCCTCTGGATCCAATGGCGTATCTCACATACAAAGTCTCAGGATTTCAAAAAAATAGGGTATTTGGAATGGGTAACATGCTTGACTTGTCAAGATTTGTCCAGTTTATTCACGAGTCTACAGGCTATTCTCGTAACTCAATTCGTGGTTTGGTCATAGGGGAACATGGAGAGAACATGTTGCCTCTACCTAGATATTCCACAGTCTCAGGAGTTCCTCTTACTTCGTTGTTGCCAAAGCAGAAAACTGATGAACTTGTGCAAAATACAAGACAGGTTGCAGCAAAAGTAATTGAACTCAAAGGGGCTACCGTTCACGCACCGGGAAATGCAATTTCTGCAATTGTTGAAGCAGTAGTGAGGGATACAAAGCAGGTCATACCTGTAGCGACTTATCTTGACGGAGAATATGGATATTCTGATGTTTCAATCGGGGTTCCTGCAGTACTTGGCAAAAATGGCGTAGAAAAAGTCATAGAACTGGATCTAGATTCTAGTGAAAAGGAATGGTTCAAGAATGGGGTAGAAAGCGTCAAAACCGCCATTTCTGGCCTTGAACTCTGATCAAATTTTTAACCCCACAAGCAAACATGAATATTGTTGGAACTTTTAGAGATACTCAAATCGCTTGAACTGGGAAAGATTAGCACAGCCAAGGCGAAAAAACTGCTCTCCCTTCATTCCGTAGAAAAAATAGAAGACTTTGCAAAATTTGATGTAGGAAGAAAGATCCGAAGGGGAGTTCCAGAAGTGGTATTTGCCCAAAGCAAGCAACTTGCAGATCTGAAAAAGATAGTGCTTGTAACGATGGCTAGATCAGACTGTGTACTAGCTTCAAGAATTAACAAAGACCATTACAAAAAAATTGTCTCTTTTTCTAAAAAAAATAAACTCAAGATACATGTAGGAAGAAATACCACGTCTATTCTATTCTATAAGAAATTGCCGTCATCAGGTGGCAAGATAGGAGTATTGACAGCTGGCACTTCTGATATCGGCGTGGCAGAGGAGGCCAGACTAATGTGTGAGGCAATGGGCTGTAAATGCATCACAAGCTACGATGTAGGCATAGCAGGTCTGCACAGGGTCTTTCCAATAATTAAGAAAATGATAAGCGAAGAAGTGGACGTAATTATTGTTGTAGCCGGAATGGAAGGCGCGCTTGCATCTGTTGTCTCGTCACTAGTTGACATACCGGTGATTGGAGTTCCGTCATCTGTGGGGTACGGGTATGGGGCAAAAGGCGTTGCTGCACTTGCCTCAATGCTCCAAAGCTGCACACTGGGGCTTTCTGTTGTGAATATAGATAACGGGATAGGCGCAGGAGCTTTTGCAGCAAACGTTGCAAATAGAATTGCCATGAGTAAAACTATGTCTTGATTATGCCGATGTGGCCTAGCTCCGAACCTATTCCATATCCTATCAGCGCAATACCGGTACCAAGTCCTGCCATTTCAAATCCGCCCCACACTATGTTCAAATTTGCCATCTTCGACTTGATTGCCCCAATAACAAATGATGCAGACAGGCTTGTACCAACAGCTATTGCTAGCGGTTCGTATCCGCTTGAAAAGAAATATGGGATTATTGGCAAAATGCCTCCTACCAGAAACGCGCCAAACATGCGGAATGCGCTCTTCAGCGGGCTGCCTACTATTTCCATATTCATTTTCAATTCTTCTGCAAGCATAGTGTCAAGCCATACTTTTTTATCCGAAGTAATCCTGCTAACTATGTTTTCAAGCTCGGTTCCAGAAAATCCCTTTGCTTTGTAAATCTCCCTTATTTCAGACCTTTCTGCTTCTGGGACGTTTTCCATCTCCCATTTTTCTCGTTCAATCTCAGATTGTAGTATTTGCCTCTGTGATCTTACTGCCAAATAATTCTGGACTGCCATTGCTTTTGCACCGGTAAACATTGCTACTATTGCAGCCAATATGATTACACTTGAGGCCTGATCAGCTCCTCCAACCCCTGCCACAAGCCCCAACGATGTGTTTATCCCGTCCCCAAAACCAAATACAAAGTCCCTTATCGAGCTACTCTCTTTCTGGTGTCTCTCAACATGTCTTGGTTCTGATATGCCCATATGCTGTAGATTGTATATCGCCAATTTATATGTCAAAAGTGGAATTTTCTCAAAACGCGACTATGTGGTAAACGATTTATATCGTAGTAAAAAAGAACTAGAAGAATGGCAGGCAAGAGAATAGTTCTCACCGCAGATCGTAGCCTGATGACTAATTATCGTGGAAACTTTCTCTATGGCTTTATCGCATGCGGTCCCTATGAGGTTATTCCAGAATGGGTTTTTGACAAGGTGTTTTGTCCTCCAGTAGAGACCAATGTAGTTACTGGCGAGGCAAAAGTAGCTCAAGTTGGTTTGCGCAGAGTAGAAGCTTCGCTGTTGCAAGGTTACAAGCGCGACGAGGTCTTTATTGCAAATCCTGATTATCTTGAAAAATGTATAGGACCGGATACCAAGGTTGTAGGAATAAACGTAATGGATCCGCTCGGTATGGCTCCGGTTACTACTACCATGTCTCCTGAAAAACTCTCGTATGTTGCCATGAAATTCAAAAGAATGTGTGCTAAAATTATTCAGCTCAAGAAAAAATACAATTTCCATGTGGCCGTTGGTGGAAACGGTGCATGGGAACTTGCAAAAACTGAAAGAATGAAGATTCACGGCCTTGATACCGTTGTAGTAGGAGAGGCTGATGAGCTTGCACTGGACTTGTTCAATGATCTGGAAAAAGGCGATGCCCCGGAGTTGATGCATTGTTTTGTAAAAAATATTCAGAATATACCGATGATTCAAGGTCCTACTGTAAACTCGCTTATTGAAGCCATGCGAGGATGCGGAAGGGGCTGTGACTTTTGTGATGTCAATAAAAGATCAAAGAAGGATCTACCGCTTGAAAGACTGCGGCAGGAAGCAAAAATCAATCTGGACTATGGTTTCGATTCTATCTGGTTGCATTCAGACGAAATGCTGCTCTACGGATGTGATAATCGTGAGTTTAGACCAAACTATGACGCAATAACTGAATTGTGGAAGGGACTCAAGTCGCTTGGCGCTAGATTTGTCGGAACTACCCACATGACATTCTCTGCCGTATGTGCCGATCCAAAATTATTCCATGATATATCCGAGATAAACGGAATGAGCAATGAAAAATGGCTTGCAACAAATCTTGGAATAGAAACTGTAGCACCAAGGATGGTCAAGAAACATCTTGGAGTGAAGACAAAACCATTTTCAACTGATGAATGGGGATGGGTTGTCCGAGAGGGAGCAAAGATAATGAACCAGAACCACTGGTTCCCAGCTGCAACGCTGATCATAGGCTGGCCTGATGAAACCCCTGATGAGACGCAGTATACGATAGACCTTATTGATGATTTCAAGCGCATGAACATGAGGGGCATTGTAGCTCCATTGCTCTATCAGGACTTTAACGAGAAAAACTCGATGCATTTTGGTAACCTGAATGAGGCTCAGTTTACTCTGTTCTGGAAATGCTGGGAACACAACCTGCGAGTGATTAATGATATCATTCCTATAATTCTTAGAAACAAGACATATGGACCTCTTATGAAGCCGGTGATGTACAGTATGATAAAGGCCGGAACGTGGGCAATAATGCGCTATCTGAGGGGCTTGTGCAAGGAACTGTTCAACGGCAAGCTTCCTGAAGAAATGATGGAAAAGTATGCCAGAAGCAAGTCTGTTAATGCTCCTGCATATACTATGTAGATTTTTCTAATTCCTTTATTGCAGCGTCAGCAATCGTGTTTCTTTTTGGCGTAAGTACGACAAAATATATCTTGTCAGCCCTATCTGCTGTCTCTACTGGTCTGTATTTTTTCATGTTCATGTCAAATTCAAGCAGTTTCTCGCCGATTTTGCCTTTGGTGTATATGATAAGATAAGAATCTCCTGTTGTGGGATTTAGAGGGATCATGGAAAAAATATATCCCCTGTAGGAATTTATCGGTAACATGCTTTTCATTGGAGGCGCCATGGTTGACATGTATACAAATATGTCCTCCGGAGATTCGAATTCCTCAAATTCGAAATGCATCAATTGACTCTTCCTCTGGTTGTATAATAATCTAAGTAAGATTGTACTGTGATATGTTTGTAAGATGGTGTCTGCCTGATGTACTTTGCTTTCTTGTGTGTTGATTTGAAAAAGTAGAGTGTTCTAGTATTTTGGCATCAATCTTAGTCCGGTCTTTGCAGATACTGCAATTATTGATACAATTGCAATCGCAAGTACCAGAGCTGCGATCGGACCAAATTCTGGAACCGAGACTGTTCCCAATATGTCGATTGTGGTGTCTCCCTTGTGGAATGATATGCCGAGCGTTCTTGTGGTTGGTGTTTTTATCTCTGTAACTTGTGCACTCTGTCCGCCCACTTGTACTGTGAATGGCTGATCTGGCAGTTCTGCTTGGTTCACCTGTGTGGTTGACGTACTGTTGGGCCCAGTTGGTATAGATATTTGTTGTTTGGAATCCATGAATGCTCTTGGAATGTCTACGTTTATGGATCCGTCTGAAGGTGCATTGATAGTGATGGTTAGTACGTGACTCTTTCCGTCAAGCTGCATGTTTTGTACTGTTCCACCTCGTATTGTGTACGGTATGTTGAACGTTCCTGCGCTGGTCTGTAATGCAAATCTGCTGTTTGTTGGCGGTGCGGATATCTTTGATGAGCCATCGCCACCACCATATTGGAAGCTAGTAGTGGAATTTGTAGCTGGACCATACTGGGCAATTATAGTATAGTTGCCTGCCTTGGTCCATAGTGGACCGGTAGCCAGTACTTTGGTAGAAAAGCTTCCATCCGAAGCAGGAATAAGCTGTGCTATTGAAACCATGTTCTTTAGAGTATTGAATACCCTGAGCGTCACTGCAGTTTGATTTGACACATCTTTGACTGTGCCACGAATGATCACTGTGTCTCCTTGTGAATAAGAAGGCGCATCTGTCTGTACTGCGAGGGGTACCTGACTTGTTGCTGCCAGGGTATTGTTGTGTTTCTGGAGGAAGTATTTGTATGCATTCATCGTACCATTGTCTGGATTGGGTATTGTGGCATTGAATACATTAGCCCCTATTGATCCTGTGACTGTGACTGAAAATGTTTGGGTATAACTAGTTCCGTCCTTAGCATCGACATCGACAGTGCCCGTGTAGTTTCCAGCTGATTGATATGTGTGTGTTCCATTGGCGACACTGTTTACTGAACTACCGTCTCCAAAATTCAAAACTATGGTTTTTATTGCACTGCTACCGGTAAGCGAAACCTTGTAACTAATTTGCAATGGCGACGAACCAGTAGTTGGAGTCACATTGACATTTAATGTGCCACCGCCTTGCACGCATCCCGTGGAAGGACAACTTGCACCATGTACAGGAGTTAGAATGAGAAAAGATGATACAAAAACGGTAATAATTGATACTAACACTGCATAAAAGACACTCGATGCTCTCATTTGCTAGTCCATCTCAAGGATAATGAGTATTTATGTATTGATAAAAGAAAATTTGACTTCTAGTTCTAGTATTTTGGCATCAATCTTAGTCCGGTCTTTGCAGATACTGCAATTATTGATACAATTGCAATCGCAAGTACCAGAGCTGCGATCGGACCAAATTCTGGAACTACCTGTGTACCTACGATCTCTATGTCTTGATCGCCTTGCAAAAATGGTATTGTCAATGTTCTGTATTGCGAATCGGATGATTCACTTTGGGACTTGACCTCTGCCCCATCTATCAGAATTATAAAAGAGTCATCTTGTCCAGTGCTGGTTTTGGCATCAATCAAAGTTCTTGGCATCTGTAACTTGATGGTACCGTCGCTTGTGGAATTGACGGAGACAACAAGCGATATGCTTTGGGCGTCTATTGTCATATCTTTTACATTTCCACCCGATATTGTATAGTTTACACTGAAGGTTTGCTGGCTGTTAGGATCTTTCACCTGGAAAATATTGCTTATGGGAGTAACTGAGCTCTGGAAAGTGAATGTGGTCTGCGCTGTCACATTGGGTAGTCCGTATTGAACTTTGACCGTGTAGGTGCCACTTGTTGTCCATAGGCATGATTGATCTGGAGAACATGATGCTTTAATGGTGCCATCTGTATACTTGCCATCTGAAGAGACAACAATCTGATCAACGTGTACCAGATTGTTGTTTGGGTTCAAAATCTGAATTGTTAGTGGCGTTCCAGGTACGACTGCTTGGACCTGACCTGAGATGACTATTGTATCTCCTATTAAATAAGACCCTCTGTCTGTACTGACTGTGATTGATGGCGTTGTAGGTGCAGTGGGTGTGATAGTGTTGCTGGCAGATGTGGTTGTTTGGGCAAATACTTGTACTGAAAACAAAGATAATGCGAAAAAAGAAATCGACAATAATGCCCCTGTACGCATAGTCGGTTTGTCTTTATGTCGTATATTTCCTTTGCTATGGCATGTAAAAAAATGAAAAAGTAGAGTGTTCTAGTATTTTGGCATCAATCTTAGTCCGGTCTTTGCAGATACTGCAATTATTGATACAATTGCAATCGCAAGTACCAGAGCTGCGATCGGACCAAATTCTGGAACTACCTGTGTACCTATGATCTCTATTTGTGCAGCTCCTGCCCCAAATGGTATTGTTAATGTTCTTGTGTCGGCACTTGGTGTGTCTGTGAAACTGTCTTGTTCTTGTCCGTCTACTGTGACAAAGAAGCTGTCATCCGCGACACCATTTTTTGCATCTAGTACTGATCTTGGTATTTTGAGAGTTATCTGGCCATCACTGGTTGATTGTATGCTTACAGTGAGCGCTTTAGATGAAGTGCTAAGAGTTGCCCCTGTAGCTGTTCCTCCATTGATACTATAATCGATACAGTACAGTTCGCTATTTACCGTAGCTGTGAGCTGATCTGGTTGGCAGCTTGATGCTCCGCCACCGCCGATGCTAAATTGTGTTTGTGCCATGCGCATACCTTGTTGTACTCCATATTGAGCATAGATGGTATATGTTCCACCTCTTATCCAAAGAGGGCTCGATGTATTGATCTTTGTTTCAAAATTTCCATTGTTGTCTATTGTTAACTGACTGACTTGTACGACATCTCCCAACGAATCTGAAACTCGTAATGTGACTGGTAGTGCAGGTATCGCATTCTGAACATGACCTGTAACATCTATCACTGATTGTCGATCATATGTTGTCTTGTCTGTTGACACGCTAAGTGGCAACGTTGCCGGAATCATGATCGGCTGAATAGTTGTTGTATTACTACCTGCCATCAAACCCGCAGTGTAATCTGCTCTTGTAGTACAATTTGGTGGGCAGAATCCAAATGCAGGGCCAACGCCTACAATGGCTGCCGTTGCAAGAATAGCGATCAACGCGTATTCTTTATGAGTACTCATCTTGCCTGCGATTAAGTAGAATGGGTATTTATGTATATTTAAAAAATACCAAGCTAGAGCATGTCTTAAAAAATGAAAAAGTAGAGTGTTCTAGTATTTTGGCATCAATCTTAGTCCGGTCTTTGCAGATACTGCAATTATTGATACAATTGCAATCGCAAGTACCAGAGCTGCGATCGGACCAAATTCTGGAACTATTACTGGTGTTGGTGGTTGTCCAGTAAGTTGGAACTGTATTTGGTTAGTTCTTGCCTGTTCATCGCCTTGTTGTACATACAAGGTGTATTGACCATTTTCTGCCATGAGTGAACTAGCTGTGTTTATTTTAGTGGCAAAGTCCCCGTTGTTGTCTAATGCTAATTGGGATGCAAATACGACATTTCCTGATGGACTTGTTACCTTCATGGCCACATCCTGGCCTGGATATGGGTGTAACACATGACCGCTCACCATGATGACTGAGCTGTGATTATACGTTGAATTGTCTACCGACACTGTAATGGGAATTACATCAACTGACTGTTGAGTTGTCGCAAGACCTGACGTATTACCGCTCATCATTGCCGCAGTGTAATCAGCCCTCGGTGCACACGTTGGTGGGCAGAATCCAAATGCAGGGCCAACGCCTACAATGGCTGCCGTTGCAAGAATAGCGATCAACGCGTATTCTTTATGAGTACTCATCTTGCCTGCGATTAAGTAGAATGGGTATTTATGTATATTTAAAAAATACCAAGCTAGGATTTGATCTCATCTATTTCATACTATTTTCAAATGAAACTGAGATGGTGACTTTGACATTTGTAGCACCCAAAGTTGAATCTGCGCTGTACTGGCACATGCCTATGGGGCAGATCAGAAGATAGAACAATTAGAATGAAGAAACGAATGTTATCTGAAAATATTCGAATCACGTAATCTTTCACTATTTAAAGTTCGGAAGAATTGCAGATAAAATACAATTCGAGCGGAAATGCCGCAGATTAGATATATATTAACCTCTCGGTAGAAGCATCGTAGTTTGTGGATTAATTATCTATTTACAGCTAATGTTCGAAGGAGGTTTTAACATGTCGGGTAAGAAAGAAAAAATTCTCATTCCAGATCATATCTATGTTCCAAAACATGAAATAATGACAAAAGAAGAAGCAGAAAAAGTGTTAGAAAAATACCATACCAAGCCAACCGAGATGCCTTTGATATATGTCAGCGATCCTGCAATCCGTGGCTTGGGAGTAAAACCGGGAGACATGATAAAGATAACAAGGAAAAGTCACACAGCAGGTCAGAGCATCTACTATAGGTACGTGGTGGAAGAGTAATGACAAACATTTCACATAAACGATGGCCAATAGTTCAGGATATTTTAAAAAGAGAGGGAATTGCAAGACAGCACCTCAATTCTTATGATGAGTTTCTTGAAAGAGGGCTACAAAGCATCATCGATGAGGTAGGACAAATTGAAATTGAAAGTGCAGAATATCCGTATAAAATTCAGCTTGGCAAAGTAAAACTTCAACAGCCTCGCATGATGGAGCTTGACGGATCGATCACACACATTGCTCCGATGGAAGCTCGACTAAGAAATGTCACGTATGCTTCTCCTATAATGCTTGAAGCAAGTGTTGTAGAAGATGGAAAAATTCTTGAATCAAGATACGTCCACATTGGAGACATGCCGGTCATGGTGCGATCTAATGCTTGCATACTGCACAATCTTTCTGAACAAAAACTTGTGGAATATGGCGAGGATCCAAACGATCCAGGGGGATACTTTATCATCAACGGATCTGAACGCGTGATTGTCGGACTGGAGGATCTTTCTTACAACAAAATTATAGTTGACAAAGAAACTGTCGGCGGAAATACCGTCTTCAAGGCAAAGGTGTACTCATCAATTGTTGGTTATAGGGCAAAACTGGAACTTGTCATGAAAAATGACGGACTGATTGTTGCCAAGATTCCGGGCTCTCCTGTTGACATTCCTGTAGTTACTTTGATGCGCGCACTTGGACTTGAGTCCGACAGAGAAATTGCAGCGGCAGTATCTCTAGTTGATGAGATTCAAGACGATCTTGAAGCTTCATTTGAAAAATCAGGAGATGTACCAACAGCAAAGGATGCCATTGTGTACATCAGCAAGAGAATTGCACCAGGTATGCTAGAAGAATTCCAGATAAAGAGAGCAGAGACTCTGCTTGACTGGGGGCTCCTGCCACACCTTGGGAAACATCCCGACAACAGGAAGGAAAAATCCCTGTTTCTTGGAGAGGCCACTTGCAAACTAATCGAATTAAAACTTGGATGGATTACACCTGATGACAAGGACCATTATGGAAACAAGGTCATAAAATTCGCAGGCCAGATGCTTGCAGACCTCTTCAGAACTGCCTTCAGAAACCTAGTTCGAGACATGAAGTATCAGCTTGAGAGATCAGGACAAAAAAGAGGAATAAACGCGGTTGCAGCAGCAGTCAGGCCAGGTATAGTTACAGACAAGCTAAACAATGCAATTGCAACTGGAAACTGGGGGCGAGGCCGTGTAGGTGTGACACAACTTTTGGATAGGACAAACTATCTGTCAACAATCAGCCATCTTAGAAGAATCCAGTCCCCACTTAGCAGAAGCCAGCCAAACTTTGAGGCAAGAGATCTTCATGCAACCCACTTTGGAAGAATATGTCCAAGCGAGACTCCGGAAGGATCTAACTGTGGACTGGTAAAGAACTTGGCACTGTCAGCCATCATATCAGTAAACGTGGCATCAGAGGATATCATTGAGAAACTTTACGATCTGGGAGTAACTTATGTTTCAGACGCAAAAGATGATCTGAAAAAAGAGGGAACGAGAGTCTTTGTAGACGGGAGACTGATTGGATACTATAGAGATGGCCAGAAACTCGTAGACTCACTGCGAGATCTTAGGAGGAACTTTAAGATTCATCCACACGTTGGAATATTTCTGTACCAGTCTAGCGTAGAGGGTTCTACAAAGAGGCTCTATGTAAACTGCAACGCAGGCAGAGTTTTGCGACCTCTGATTGTGATCAAAGAAAGCAAGTTGCTTCTAACACAAGAACTCATAGACAAAGTCAGCAAAAAATTCCTTTCTTGGACAGATCTGTTGCACATGGGAGTAATTGAGCTAGTTGATGCAAACGAAGAGGAAAACTGCTACATTGCAATAGATGAGACTGACATGAAAAAGCACACTCACATGGAAATATTTCCGTCTGCAATTCTTGGGGCAGGCGCATCAATCATTCCATATCCGGAGCACAACCAGTCTCCAAGAAATACATACGAGTCTGCAATGGCAAAGCAGAGCCTTGGATTTTCAACCCCGCTGATGAATGCAAGCACATACGTAAGGCAACATCTAATGCTTTATCCGCAAACCCCGATTGTTACAACCAAAGCAATGGGACTTTTGGGACTTGAAGACAGACCTGCTGGACAAAACTGTGTTGTTGCAGTGCTGCCTTTTGACGGTTACAATATTGAGGATGCAATAGTATTGAGCAAGTCATCTGTAGAAAGAGGACTTGGAAGAACCTTCTTCTATAGGATCTATGAGGCAGAAGCCAAGCAATATCCTGGAGGAATGAGGGATAACTTTGAGATTCCGACTGCAGACGGAAACATCAGAGGCTTCCGAGGTGACAAGGCATACCGATTGCTTGAAGAAGACGGGGTAATTGCTACCGAATCTACTGTACAGGGCGGAGACATACTAATTGGAAAGACCAGTCCTCCAAGATTCATGGAAGAATATCGCGAGTTTGAAGTAAAAGGACCTTATCGAAGAGATACATCAATTGGCGTCAGGCCATCCGAGAATGGAGTTGTTGATACCGTTGTCATGACACAATCTCATGATGGTGGAAGAATGTACAAAATTAGAGTAAGAGACTTGAGAATTCCTGAGATTGGAGACAAGTTTGCATCACGTCACGGGCAGAAAGGAGTCGTAGGCCTGCTTGTAAACCATGAAGACCTGCCATATACAGCTGATGGTGTAGTGCCAGATGTCATGATTAATCCTCATGCCTTCCCATCAAGAATGACAGTGGGAATGTTCCTTGAATCTGTGACAGGAAAGGCTGCAGCTCTGCGGGGATCAAAGATGGACGGCTCTGCATTTGTCGGAGAAAAACTGGAGGATATCAAGGGCGTCCTGGAAGCCGCAGGATTCAAGTATTCTGGAAAAGAGACAATGTATGACGGCAGAACTGGAAAGGCATTTCCTGTTGACGTTTTCCTAGGAGTTGTATACTATCAAAAACTGCACCACATGGTTGCAGACAAGATACACGCAAGAGCAAGAGGCCAGGTGCAGATGCTGACAAAGCAACCAACAGAAGGACGTGCGAGGGGTGGTGGTCTGAGGTTCGGTGAAATGGAAAGAGACTGCCTTATTGCATATGGTGCATCCATGATGCTAAAGGACAGGCTTCTTGAGGAATCTGACAAGGCTGAAATCTATGTCTGCGAGAGATGCGGCTTGGTATCATATTATGATATAAAACAAAGACGATTTGTCTGCAGGGTATGCGGAGACAAGGCAAAAGTTACATCGGTATCAGTTGCATATGCATTCAAACTATTGCTGCAGGAAATGATGAGCCTTGATGTTGCTCCGCGACTTTTGATAAAGGAGAGAGTGTAAAATGTCATCTGAGACAATCAAAGTAATCGATGGAATCAAGTTCTCTGTCTGGTCTCCGACTGAGATAAGAAAATACTCTGTTGCCGAGATAACAGCACCTGAAACATATGATGAAGATGGCATGTCTGTTCAGGGTGGACTTATGGACGGAAGACTTGGAACGCTGGAGCCTGGACAGAAATGTCTTACATGCGGAAACACCGCAGCGCGATGTCCTGGACACTTTGGACATATTGAGCTTGCAGAGCCTGTTCTGCACATTGCATTCATTGATAATATCTACAAGCTTTTGCTGACAACCTGCAGGTCGTGTGCAAGACTCAAGATACCGCAAGAGGAACTGGAGGAATACCACCAAGTAATGCAAAAAGAAGCTGCATACAGTGTAATCTCGATCAAACACATTCCAGACGAAATAATTGAAAGGGCAAAGAAAGAGAAGACATGTCCACACTGCGGCAAGTCTCAATACGAGATGATATTTACCAAGCCTACAATTTTCATCGAGCGCACAGAACTTGGAGAAAACAGGTTGCTTCCAATTACAATCCGTGAAAGATTCTCTCACATGATAGACGATGACCTGAAACTTCTTGGATATGACCCGACAACTGCAAGACCGGAATGGTTTGTACTCCAAGTCTTGCCTGTACCTCCTGTAACTGTGAGACCTTCAATAATTCTGGAGACTGGAATCAGGTCTGAAGACGACCTTACACACAAACTTGTCGATATCATAAGGGTAAACCAGAGACTAAAGGAAAGCAAGGAGGCAGGTACCCCGCCCCTTATCGTGCAAGACCTTGTAGACTTGCTGCAATACCATGTAACTACGTACTTTGACAATGAAGTGTCTGGAATACCGCAGGCTCACCACAGGTCTGGCAGGCCTCTCAAGACACTGACCCAAAGACTGAAAGGAAAGGAAGGAAGGTTCAGAGGCTCGCTTTCTGGCAAGAGAGTCGACTTTTCAAGCAGAACAGTAATCTCGCCTGACCCGAGCCTTGAGATCTCTGAGGTTGGAGTACCGGAATCTGTTGCAATAAAACTTACAATTCCTGAGGTTGTCACGGAATGGAACATTGAAAGGCTGAAGAAGCTTGTCATCAATGGACCAATGAAGTTCCCCGGTGCAAACTATATCGTAAGACCAGACGGTGTAAAGATAAGACTGGACTTTGTAGAAGACAGGGAAACAATTGCCAACAACATTGAGATTGGGTATCTTGTTGAAAGGCACCTCTCAAATGGAGATATTGTAATGTTTAACAGACAGCCATCGCTGCACCAAATGTCTATTATGGGGCACTATGTCAGGGTATTGCCAAACAAGACATTTAGACTGCATCCTTCGGTCTGTCCTCCATACAACGCAGACTTTGATGGGGATGAGATGAATCTTCACGTGCCACAAAGCGAAGAGGCAAGAGCCGAGGCGATACTTTTGATGAGAGTACAGGATCAAATAATCTCTCCAAGATATGGTGGACCGATAATTGGAGCGCTGCGTGACTTTATCACCGGCGCATATTTGCTTACAAAAGATGACACGACTCTAACTCCACAAGAATTTGCAAACTTGGCAATGCTTGGTGGATACCAGGGAACATTCCCAGATCCTCAAGTAAAAGGAAAGGGAGGCCAGCTGTTTACTGGCAAGCAACTGTTCTCGCTCTTTCTGCCAAAGGACTTTAACTATGTGATCACATCCAAGTGGTCAAAGGGGACCAAGGGACCGACAAAAGATGTTGTAATCAAAAACGGGCAACTTGTAAGCGGAGTAATCGACAAGGCATCAATTGGCGCGGAAGAACCAGACAGCGTACTGCACAGGATTGCAAAAGACTATGATTATGACACTGCAAAACGCTTCCTAAATTCCATACTTGTCATGCTAAAGCAGTTCATCACTGGATATGGATTCAGCTATGGATATGCTGACTTGGAGCTCTCGACAAAGACCAAGGAATCCATACTTACTGACATCCACGAGTCTTATGACAAGGTCTATGATTTCATATCGCAGGCCAAAAAGGGAACACTGCAGCTTAGCAGGGGACTCTCTGCAGAAGAAGCACTGGAAGCCTATATCGTAAACGAGTTGTCAAAGGCAAGAGACAGGGCAGGAAGCACTGCAGACAAGTCATTTGACGAAACAAACGCAGGAAGAATAATGGCAACAACTGGAGCAAGAGGGTCTTCACTAAACATTGGCCAGATGGCAGGAGCACTTGGCCAGCAGTCAATTCGCGGCAGAAGAATTCACAAGGGATACAGCAACAGGGCTCTACCGCACTTTAAAGAAAATGACACAAACCCTGACTCGAGGGGATTTGTAAAATCAAACTATAGGGACGGATTATCCACGCTGGAATTTTTCTTCCATGCAATGGGTGGAAGAGAAGGTCTTGTAGACACTGCAGTAAGAACCCAGCAGAGTGGATACATGCAGAGAAGGCTGATAAATGCACTAGAGCATCTGAAGCTGGAATACGATCAGACCGTACGGGATCCACACGGACACATCATCCAGTTCCTGTATGGTGAAGACGGAATCGACGTCTCAAAAAGCGACCACGGAGAGGCATTTAGGATTTTACGATTGATAGAATCTGAGAGCATAATTGATTCCGGTAAAAAGGCTACAAAAGAAGATGTCTCAGAACTTGCCAAGAAATACACAAAGACATTCAACCCGCGTCTGGCACAAACGGTACATGACGCCTTGGCAGAATCCAAACTGAGCAGGGACAGTGTAGAAAAAGTGCTAAAGAAAGCACTAGATCTCTATGACAACGCCAAGGTAGAACCCGGACAGGCAGTGGGTGTAGTTACTGCACAATCAATAGGAGAGCCCGGTACACAGATGACCCTGAGAACCTTCCACTTTGCAGGTATCAGGGAAAGAAACGTCACACTTGGACTGCCAAGGCTAATTGAACTTGTTGACGCAAGAAAGAAACCTGTCACACCAACAATGGATATCTACCTTGAGGAGCACCACAAAAAGTCAAAAGAAAAGGCAATCAAGGTTGCACGAGAGATCCTGCACACAAAGATCAGCGCATTGATAACAAGCACAGAGACTGACTATTCAACAAAGATAAAGCTAAACCTGAACCAGGACCGACTCAAAGAAAGGGCCTGTACCGTAGAAGACGTTGTTGCGGCGCTACAATCGTCCAAGAAAAAGTTTGAGATTGAAACAAGCGGGCACTCTATCACACTTACACTTCCTGAAGAGTCTGACGCGCAGACCATCCTTGGACTTCGAAACAAAGTCTTGTCGGCAACAGTCAAGGGAGTAACTGACGTGGAACGCGTAACAATCGTACAGCAGGGAGAAGAATGGGTCATACAGACATCTGGCTCTAACATTGCCAAAGTGATGGAAGTTGACGGCATTGACAAGAAGAACATGAGGACAAACAATGTCTTTGAGATTGCAAATACGCTTGGAATAGAAGCTGCACGCAACGCACTGATAAACGAGCTAAGCTCTACCCTGGAAGACCAGGGGCTGGAAGTTGATGTCAGATACATCATGCTTGTTGCAGACCTAATGTGCTCAAGGGGATACCTGCAGCAAATTGGAAGACATGGAATTGCAGGAACCAAGACAAGTGTTCTGGCAAGAGCCGCGTTTGAGATTACAGTTCCAACCATTGCAGAAGCCGCACTGGCAGGAGAGGTCGAAGAACTCAAGGGAGTAACAGAAAATGTCATAGTTGGCGCAAACATTCCGATAGGAACCGGAACAGTGGATCTCTACATGAAGGTCGTCGAAGATCAGTGACCTTGCAGTAATTTTTTATACGTAAAATACAAGATCTACCAATAACGTGGAACTTGCAACCAAGTTTCTATCCAAAATGCCAAACTAAAGATTGAAAAGTCGGTGTATGCTGACACTTGATGCGTGTTTATTTTCAGAGCGAACTATATGAAATAAGTCGTATCCCGAATCCTGTTTTCATTATTATCTCTCTGATGTCTTCAGCACTGAGTTTTTCGAATATCATTTTCCACGCCGTTTCTATGTTTCTATTTATCTTCTCTTTAGTTTCAATGGGAATAGGCGGTGCAGGTTGGTACATTTTTTGGGTTAGTAATTTTTTCAGTTCATTCCAAGTATACTCCATTTCTTCCTTCAATGGCATCTCGTATCCAACTTTTTTAACATATTCATCAATGAGGGATTTTTCGTTCTGTTTTAGCCCTCTAGTAAATATGTTAAACATGAAGCTGGGTGTCTTCAAATCCCTTTCGGAAAAATCCAGATAGTCTGCCTTCTTTAGATGGTATCTTCTTCTTCCCTCGGTGTTTGTGGCAGCCAATCTGAAACTAGGCAAGGGATATTGTTGAAGAGACTTGTCTGCAATAGCTCCAAGTTTTTGCAATAATTGCCTCGTTCTGTAATCCTCTGACCATCTATCGAGTTCTCCATTTTCTAATACTCGAGATAAATCTTGTACAAACATTTCTAAAAAACGTAACAAATCACCCGTTTTAGGATTAGTCAGTTTGTATTTCATTTTCTTGTCAATCGTGTTTTCTTGGACTGCTTTCCTTTGTTTACCGGTAAGCAGCCCGTATCTTTGAGTTCTCTTTGATTTGTGAAGATTTTTTCTCAATTACGGGGACCAACCTAATTTAGTTTGTCATCTTCTTAAATGTATGACAACCATCTGTTACATTGAAGAAAACAAACTGTTCAAGGGATTGTGGCAATAATTGACGCAAGAAAATCCAATTAAAGTATACAAAAAAGATCCTCTAGTGATACGACAATATATGAAAGAAGAGCAAAGGTAGAGGCCGCAATGGATGAGATAAGGACTGAAGACGGATTCATAACAAGAAAAAAACTTATCCAAGTCTTGAAGGAAAAACACGGATACAGTTATTCAAACAATACCCTGAACAGAGATCTTACTGCACTCAATGGCAATAATACGTTCGTCATTGATATGGCAACCTACAACTATTCTGAAACGATGGAAAGCCTCTTTGACATAATGAAATACGTGATCAGCGAGGCCCGAGACATGCACGAAAAAAAGTGGACCAACTCCAAAATAGTAAGAAAGATAATCCATTCAGGAGAAGAGGAGACTGTAATAGAGGAGACAGTAAAAACAGAAGAGATAGCAGGACCACACCTGAAGGCTTTAGATATCATGTCCAAGGCCTGCAAGATAATGTTTGATGCGCTTGAAGGGGATGTCATCAATACGGCAACCGCGCTGATGCTAAAGGAATTCCAAAAGATAAAGGCCGAGAAGGAAATGCTTGAAGAGATGGTACGAAGAAATGAAAACCAGCAAAAAACTGCCGGCGCAACAGGCATCTCTGATCATGATGTCTTCGGGAAGACAGGGCCAGCCTAGAGAATATTTTAATATTACAAAAACCATATTTCTTATATGGAAACAATCATTCCTATACAGGAAATATGGTTTATTATATGATATCAACACTGGAAGACAGACTGGCGCATCATTTTACCAGGTCCGGCTGGAAGGTACATGCCCTGACCAAGGTCCGCGGGCTGTATCCTGATCTGGTAGCAAGCAGGAACGGTAAGATAGCAATGATAGAAGCAAAGGGGTCAAAAGGCAATATCGACCTGGGGTTGGAGCAGGCAATGCATTTTAAAAATTCGGCAGACTATTCGTATCTTGCCCTGCCAGAAGGTGCAGTCACAAAAAAACTACCATCACTGTGCCGCAGCCTCGGGATAGGCCTCCTGTCGGTGGGCGAAGAGGTCAAGACACTTGTCGAGCCTGAGGAATCCGAAGCGCTTGAATCTGTAAAAAACCGCATCTTTTCCAAAAAGAAGATGGAAAAACCGGAGGTCCAGATCAGGGCATCGCTTGGACGATTGTTCAGATCTGAGAACCTGATTCTGATTCTAAAACTGTTGTTCTGGCACTCTACTGCCTCCTTTCACTCTAACGACATATCAAGAAGAACAGGCCTGTCGCCTTCTACCGTATCAAAAGAGCTTCACAACATTTTATCACTCGGTCTTGTCCTAAAAACGACCCGGGGAAACCTTGTACTGTACCAGATAAACAGCCAGAGTGTGATATACAACGAACTGCGCCAGATATTTGTCAAGTTCGAGTTTGTCGACCAGCTTGTTGCAAAAGACCTTGCTGGGTTTGACATAAAGTTTGCACTGATTTTTGGCTCGTTTGCGCGCGGCGCGGAGACAGAATCAAGCGATGTGGACCTGTTGATAGTCGGAGATGCTCCGCAAAACCTTGTACTGGGGGCCGTATCTGACATTGAAGGCAGCATAGGGCGCGAGATAAATGCCATAGTGTGGCGCGAGGAAGAGTTTTACCAAAAGGCAAAGAACGGTATTGCACTGGTCGAGGAAATTGTTAAAAATCCAGTAATAATGATAACAGGAGACAGGGATGAATTTACAAGATCTGGTAAATGACGGACTGGTTGAAGAGCATCCAGGCAACCCTTTGGAGACAAGGCAGAAGATGGATATTGCCGTACAGGACGTTGAGACTGCAAAGGTTTCCATCCAGGGAACCGGAAGGAGCATCGACTGGGCATACAACCAAGCATACAACGCAATGCTGCAGGCAGGCTATGCCGTGATGTACAGCATGGGATACCGCCCGACAAAAAGTGGAAAACACCACTGGGCAGTAGAGCAGTTTTTAAAATCAGAGTGTACCGGTGTCATTCCGCCTGATGCACTGACTGCATTTGGGACTGCGCGGCTCAACAGGCACGAGGCGTCCTATGACAGGACAGGCGTGGTGTCAAAGTCCCAGGCCGAGTACCTGATAGCACAGGCAGAAATTTTTGTAAATGCAGTAAAGAATGAACTACAACTCTAGTTCTTTATTGCAGTTGACTGTACTTGGAAATCCTATCTTTCCTTTAATTCTGATAATGCATATTCAAAACCATGAGAACGATTTGCAAATCTTTTTCGCTTTATCTGAAGATCTAACCACTTGACAAGTTCATCATCCACTGTAATGCTAAGTTTTGTTTTTGCCAATAGTATGACTCAGTAGGATAGCCATTTAACTAAGGGTGAGATAATATCCTACTGGGTGAGATTGCTTTATCAATTCTAAATTGTAATAACCACATCAACAGAAACAAGAAAGTATTCTGTTGTAGAAATTACATTTTTCAAATGTCATTGTACGTTGTATTAATTATGGCAATTTGTGATTTCATAATCCAAACACCAGTTTTTGCAGATAGTACTTCAGAGCCTGTTGAAATTGACATTCACACAGGATCTTCTGATCCGAGTCAACATTTGACATTTTATCCATCTTCAATATCAGCATTTGTTGGTCAGATCATACTTTTTGGAAACGGAGATACGGTCCCACACGAGATAATATCGGGAATTCCAAGTTCCGGACCTGATGGAAAATTTGATAGTGGTATAATGAAACCCGGTCAATACTTTTCTTATACTATTACCCAATCTGATTCTGGTACAATTCGTTTTTATGACGAGTCATATCAATGGATGACAGGAATAATTACAGTCCAACAATCCTCGAGTGGATACACGGTTATTCATAATGTTGGTACAGGTGCGTCTGTCTCGCCAGGACAGTCATCTCAACAGACTATGTTAACACCAACATCATCTTCTGTTGCAGCCACCTCATCTCAACAACAGGTCAAACTCACCGATGGAGGTCTTATTTATGTCGAATTTTCGGTAACTCCAGCAAACCCGACTCCTGGAAGTCAGGCAGTTCTTCATGTAAGCTTCATCGGCAAATACACTCGGGCGATACAACCTCACATTGATTATTATGTAATTGTAACGCGGGGAGACCAACAAATTCTGGGGAGTGGGTCGCCAGACACGCCTCTTCACACAGCAAAAGGCTCTGTTGACATACCGATACAATTTCCGGCAGACGGTACCTATCAGGTAAAAGTCGGAGTTGAAGGCATAGTATTCCAGCCCATATCTACTCAAACTGCAACATTTTCCTTTTCTGTAGGAGGTCCGCAAAACCCAGTACAAGAAATCCCGATAATCACCGCATCAACTGACAAGACTTTGTACAACTATGGAGATACAATTACAGTTTCAGTAAACATACAACATGCCGTAGTAGGAACTATTCTTTCATCAGTCATTACAGGTCCAAGTAATGAGATTGTGTACAAAGGTGAAGGACCTGTAAATGTTGATGGTTCATTCACAGGTGGGATGCGAATTCTGGGCCCTCTTTGGACTAAAAATGGAACATATCATTATTTCCTTCAATATGGTTCAACCGGTGCCAGCGTCAATCTTCCCTTTACAGTTAACTACAACGTACCAAACTTCCTGCCATCAAGCAACACCGTGGTTGATCTTACAAAACAAATCATTTCCACAACGCCTGAGGATTTCAGTTCGGACAATGCAAGCAGCATTGCACTCAAATGCAAAGCGTTTTTTGCCTCCCAAATATGGGTTGAGGCCTATGAATATTGTGACAGGGACTTACAGCTTGAACCACAAAATGCTGATGCCCAGAATGATAAAGACTATGCATACAGCAACATGACGCAGATAGTATCAAACATTGTTCAGGCTGATGACTCTCTGAATGCCCATCCAAACGATGAAGCTGAATTGGCTACAAAAGCATCTGCCTTGGTGGGCCTTGGAAGGTATAATGATTCGCTTGTTTATGAAAACAAGGTCTTACAGATGGATCCGTCAGACAGTGAGGAACTGAGGGTCAAGGCAACAACACTGTTCTTTATGGGAAGATACTCTGACGCACTGCAATCAATTGATAATGCTATTTTGTATCCTCTGGATTATCAATTAAAAATCGGCATACTGTACAGCAACGGAAAATATGACGAGGCGATTCTTTACGTTGACGAGTTTTACAAACAGCTTGGCGGTGGTACACAGCATTCAGAAGATCTAGACAACTTTGAAAAATCACTAATCTATGAAAAGATGGGAAAGCAGGACATGGCTAACGAATATTCTCAGTTGGCCTTGAACGATGGGGGTCTTTCAGCAGTGAATCTAGACGTACTAAAGGCTCGTATGTATTACCATTTTCTTATGGACTTTGGCAAGGCGCTGGAATATGCAAAAAAGGTTCCACCGGATTCTGCGTATTATACAGAAGCATCCTACATGAAGGTAATATGCAACTATTATCTGAGCAAGTCTGAAAATCAATCTCAAGTAGAGATATCGGCATTAGAAGTTCAACCTACATTGACAGCCAATGCAACTGGATCAACTCCAGCTAATGCCACGCAAATTCCTAACTGGATAAGAAACAACGCCAAGTGGTGGTCGCAGGGACAAGTCGGAGACCAAGATTTTGTCAAGGGCATACAGTATCTCATAGAGCAAGGGATACTAAAAGTTCCAAACCTGCATTCTGGTTCTTCGTCTGCTCAGACAATACCTACATGGGTGAAGACCAGTGCAGGTTGGTGGGCAAGCGGAAAGGTATCAGATAATGACTTTCTCAAAGGAATCGAGTATCTAGTTAGACTTGGAATAGTAAAAATTTGATTTTATGCATTGAAGCAATAACTCTGCTTATTTTTGTCTCTGTACATTCTTAAAGACTAATTTTAAAAAACGATTTCCTTTTACGGGTTTAAATTTATAATAAAAAGAGAAAAAAATTGTTAGAAAGCGAATGATTGGAAAAGCTTGGATGTAAAAAATGATTTATTTACACTCTTAGAACTTTTCAACAAAATCAAACAGAGCCATCTCAAATCTACAAAAAATATCGATGAAACCAATGCTCTGACTTATCTTAGTGAGTTTTACTCTTATTTGTTTCTTGTAGACACACATCTTGGAAGACCAAAAGGATACTATCACCCATTTTTTACTATCGAAAGGAATCCAAAACATCTTGACAAAGCATTTGAAGGCTATCTATATTCACTGCAGTTCCTTTGGTCCCAAATGTTAGGAAATGATGTTTTTGTTAGTTCATCTCTTAAGGACTTGCATCGTTGCCAGGACATTAAAATTCAAAATGAGGATCAAATAACAATAGATCTAGGCGAAGTTTTTGAAATATCTGAACCTGATTTAACTTTAGAAGAAAAAAAGAAGCAAGAATTTTGGACACATGTCATAAACAAATGGGATTCGATTGATCAATTCTTTCGAGTAATTAGATCTGAAATAATTTGGCCACTTGAAACTTGTATTGGGCATAGGTTTGGGTCATTTGGAGATGGTCTTGTTAGATTGGTCTGTTTTGAAAAAGGTATTCTAGGCACATTGCTGGATAAGACAAATCTTACAGAACCTACCTACATGATCAAGGATGACTTGGAATCTAGAAAAAAAAGACTAGACGTAGAATTTCTTTGGTACGATATCGACATGCTTGATGCACGTGGGGGAAACAGGGAATTCAATGGTGTTTTTGCATTTAATGCATTGATTACAGGTTATGTAACTCTTCTTGATGAACAAAAAAGTGAAGGTAAAATCAAAGTTTTGAAGATAGTTCATCCTGACCCTATGATGAATCATAATTATTATTCCGTTGCAGTTTTGTTGGGGTCCCACGGTATGTTTTCTGATTCATCAGGTTGGATTGTGTTTTATGATTCTTTAATTGATTCTCCGGGAACGGGAGGATATTATCGCGACATGTGTTTTGATTGTATTAATAAATTCAAAAGACAATCAAGAGTAGAACTTAAGGAAATCATTGTAGACAAAAAAACATTTCAACAATATCTTCAATCTAGAAAAATTTCAGTTCCTGATAATAATTTGTCAGAAGTATACAAAGATATGGCAGATTACATTTCCCAAGCTAAAGGAAAGCTCTTCGAATATGTATTTCTAAAGTATTGTATGGATGATAAGAAATACAATGAAGTAAAAGGTGATTCTTCGTTGTTAGGCCAACAAATTGATTGTATGTGCATTGAGGATGATATAGTGTATGTTTTTGAATGTAAATTACAGATTCATGACAATATACAAGAATATGTCGAACAACTCAACAATATCTCTAATGTAGTTAAAAAGGCATATCCGTATAAAAAAATAGTTTCAAAACTAGTTGTTTATCATCCAGTGTTAGAGGAAAGATCATTGAAACTTGAAAAAAAGGGGATCGGTATTATACATAGCTTTAAGAATGCTGTACAAACTGATCGTGTGTTTTCTGGAGAACGCAAAAAACTGTTACACATGCTTGATTTCGGATTAAGAGATAAATTTTATAGAAACCATGACGAAGACTGGTTTTCATAAACCGTAATTAATTTGTCATCTTTTTGTACAAAACTAGTTCTAGTTTGTCTTATTGATATTGTACACGAAACGGATATCTTCTATGATCGAGAGAAATTTTAAACTTCATTTCTGAAATCAAGAAAGGGTAAAAATGATTTACTAAGTGATTTTATGACATAACATTTAGTAAAAAACTCTATTGAAAGGCTTATATTGAAAATTCCAAGTTTTACCAAATGTTGCAATCAAAAAGTCAAAAAATGGCATCTAGGTCTACGAATTTCGCAGAACTCTACATGAAAGTGGTGGAAGATGGCTAAGCTCCTAGAAAAAGCAATCAAGGACGCAGTGGAGGACAACAAGTGCTCATTTGGCACAAAAGAAGTTCTCGGCTCAATCAAGAACTCAAAACTGGTTGTGCTGTCGCACTCTGTACCGTCATCTGTGTCACAAAAAATATCTGAAGCTGCCAAGGGTGCAAAGGTGCCAACCCTGAACTACAGGGGGTCGTCAGTGGAGCTTGGAAGGCTTTGCGGAACACAGTTTCGAATTTCGGCAGTATCGCTGAAAACTTTGAGCGATACCAATCTTAAAGCGATTATAAAAGATGCGGAAACAGAGAAGTCATCATAAATGTCTTGTTTTTTCCAAACTGCCCATCAAGATTTAAATGGCCCCCAAAGAGATCGAGTTTAAAAAAGGCATGACCGAGACAATCAAACTTACAACAGACCAAATAAAACTAATGTCACTTTTTCAAAATGTGACTGGTGCAACAGCACGCGACTGCATCGAAGATGAGAGACAAGACAGGGTAATTTTTGTGGTAAACCAGGGAAAGATGGGCCTTGCAATCGGAAAGGGAGGCTCTACAATAAGAAACCTGCAAAACGTTGTAAAAAGAAACGTCGAGCTGGTGGAGTATTCAGAAGACCCGGCAGAATTTCTAAAAAACATGCTAAATCCAAAATTGGTATCAGAGGTTAAACTAAACAAAAGATTAGACGGTTCTCTTCAAGCAATTGTTCTAGTTGACGCAAAGAAGAAAGGCATAGTTGTAGGCAGAGAGGGAAGAAACGCCGAAAAGGCAAGATTGCTTGCAAAAAGATACTTTCAAATTTCCAGCGTATTGATACAAAGTCCGGAAAAAATAATGGAGTAATGATATAATGGCAAAATCCCCCCTTGGTCTATTTGCAGGTAGAGTCCTAAGAGACAAAAGAAAGAGACAGAAATGGTCTATTGGAACCTACAAGAGAAGACAACTGGGCCTTGACAAAAAGGCAAGCCCTCTTGGAGGCGCGCCACAGGCCAGAGGCATTGTACTTGAAAAGGTGGGAATTGAGGCAAAGCAGCCAAACTCTGCCGTAAGAAAATGTGTTCGCGTTCAATTGATAAAGAATGGTAAGACGGTAACTGCCTTCCTTCCAAAGGACGGTGCACTAAACTTTGTTGACGAGCATGACGAGGTTCACGTGGAAGGAATGGGAGCATCAATGGGAGGAGCAATGGGAGATATTCCTGGAGTAAGATGGAAGGTATTCAAGGTAAACGGCACATCCCTTAAGGAACTGGTCTACGGCAAGAAAGAAAAACCTAGGAGATAGAACATGACAGAGACACAGAACCTTTTGCTTTTCAGAAAATGGGATACGTCAAAACTTGAGATTAAAGATCCCGGCCTGAAAAACGTGATATCGCTAAAAAAAGAGATAATACCAATGTCCTTTGGACGCTCTGCACTAAAGAGGTTCAACAAGGCAGAGGTGAACATTGTTGAAAGGCTGGTAAACAAGCTATCTCACTTTGGAAAGAAATATGCCAAGAACACCGGCAGAATGGGCGGAAAAAAGGTTCATGCGGTAAACACTGCAAAGGCAGCACTTGAGATAATCCACCTCAAGACTGGTAAAAACCCGGTTGAGGTATTGATAAGGGCAGTAGAGCACTCGGCTCCAAACGAGGACACCACCAGAATAGTTTACGGTGGAACCGTATATCACGTATCAGTAGACGTTGCCCCGCTTCGTAGAGTGGACCTTGCACTGAGGTTTATTGCAGAAGGAGTAAGGGACGCAACATTTTCAAATCCAAAGGCAATAGAAGAAAACTTGGCAGAACACCTGATTCTTGCTGCTTCAAACGACATGAGCGCACCCTCTGTCAAGAAGAAGAACGAGCTTGAAAGAATCGCAATGGCCTCAAGATAGTCTTTAGGCGTTTTTTAAAAAAATTTTAGGATAGCCCGAGGCAGATTCGAACTGCCGTCTCCAGGTGTCCTCTCGTATGATCCAGAGCCTGGAATCCCTAGCCCAAAAATTGTTTGGCCACTAGACTATCGGGCTACCGAATCGGGTGGTATGCGTTGAGAATATAATTATTGTGTCGTAATGAGACATTATTGGAACAAAGCTACCTCTGAAGAGATTTGTATCCAACTATGATCGAGGTAGGATATGAAAAGTATATCCTGCCGCCTTTTCTGTGACTTTTGAGATCCATGCTGTCTGAAACATCGTTTTCAATTAATTTGCGAATCTTGTCCTCGTCTCCGGGATCTGGAAATGATGCAGCAATTTGCTCTTCAAGCTCTGTTTCTAGCCTGTAAAATGCAGCGGAAATGTCTGTCAGCCCTACTTTTTTTACCATGCCAAGCAGGTCATCAAACGGAATTGCCTTGACATGCGATGGATCACGTAATTTTTCAATACGGTCATACGCCGATGCTTTTTCAGGCAACGGGGTCACATCTATTACTGCAATCCTGCCTCCTTGTTTGCATACTCGAACCATCTCAGAGAGAACTTTTTCAGGCTTCAAAAAATGATGAAAGCTGTATCTTGTCATCACTAGGGAAAAAGACTCGTCTTGAAAATCAAGAGGAGAGGCATCACCAAGCTTCCATGTTAAATTGCCCAATGATTTTTCTTTTTGCAGAATCTTTGCACGGTTTATCATTGCTGGTGTTATGTCTATTCCAGTTACATGTTTTGCAATTCTGGCAAATGCACATGATACAAGACCCGGGCCGCAGGCCACATCCAATACCACGTCACTGCCGTCTATCTTGGTTATCTCGCGCATTAGCTTGAACGCGCGTTCGTCTGAATGACCCAATTTTCTTGCAAAGGGATCTGCCTGTTTTGTAAATTGATCTATGATTGATTCAGTATGGACAGCTGATCTGTCTGCAGGCAAGATTTCTCTTATTGATTGATTTTGAGTATTTATAGGTTAGACGTTATCTAAAATCGTTCTAGTGCAATAAGGCTGTTAGCTTTCTAAATGGATCGTATTGCAAGTAGTTTGAAATTATACCGTGTCATGTGTGTGATAAAAATGAAAAAAAGTTATTGGAGCAGTTTCTTTGCTGCCAATTTCTTTTCTATCTGTTTTGCACGCACTACAAATGCGACAAATATGCCTCCGAAAACTGCACCGCATATTATTGTGGCCCCGACCACTCCTTCTGGATTCAGGTATGGAGTACCAGAACCGTCGCCTGGATGAGCCCTGACTACCTCGATGCGCTCTCTTGCAAGCTTCAATTGTTCCTCAAGGGTCATCCCACTGCTTGGGGACGGGTAATATGTCTGTGCAAATGCCAGTGGCATCAGTGTACTTGCCACAACAAATCCAAGCAATGTTGTGGAAAGAATTTTGTTTTGTTTCATGATATACAATACGAGAATTTTGGATTTAGCGTTTGATGAAAGTAGAATTTCATCAAAAGTTTTACATAGTATCATGACCAAACTACTGTACGTTTTGATATGACTTTAGAAAAAACAAGACAGCCAGTACCGGAGAGAGTTGGCATTTATGACACAGATGATGAACGATTGAGAACGCTGGGAGAAGTCTTGATAACTGATGCAAGCAGAACGGTATTGAAATTATTGTTTGACGAAGCACTTACCGCAAACGAGATTGCTACAAAGACCGGATTCTCGTTGCAGCTTGTGCGATACCATCTAAAAAAGATGCAGGACGTTGGATTGGTTGACATATCAAAGATAGGAAAAAATACAAAATCACACGACATGAAATACTATACTGCGACAAAATTTGCAATTGTCATCGTGCCTTCCAAGTTCTCGGAGAAAACCAAGTCAAGCAAGTCGCTTGTCAGATCTTTCAAGTCGATTTATCGATTTGGGGCAGTTGGGATTGCCGCAATTGGTTCATGGTTTGCAACAGGAGCACTGCAGGGGACTGGCATCAGTACGCCAGATCTTGGTCAAGAATTGCAAAAGATTCCAACTAGTGCTGGGTCTACAAGCTACAATCCATTTTACAACGGAGTAGGAGGTCCATATTCGGGAGACGGGGGAATTGGCTCTGGTGCAACACTTGAAGAGATGCTAAAACTTGCAAGGGAGAGAGTGACTACGGTATTGCACAATCCCCATGCAGGCTCTGGAACTCCGTTTTTCACTCCGGGTTCCGGCACTCCAGAGTTTTTCTGGCCGCTGGTAATCGCACTCTCTGTTCTTGCAGCCGGACTGTCAATGGAAATAATCATGCGGCTCATTAAAGTAAAAAAAGAAAATTTCTGACACCATATAAAACGCTTCATCTTAAATAACAGAATATTGTATTTTTCATTAATGCATCTTCAAAGAGATGACCGTACATTGAAAATCACGCCAAATATTTTACAAAATAAAAATATCTGCATTGCGGGAGAGGAAAAATGATCCAAGTCAAGGGATACGCAGCGCAAAAGGCAAGCGCACCTCTGGAACCATATTCGTTTCAAAGGCGTCAACCAGGTGAACACGATGTTGTAATAGACATCAAGTACTGTGGAATATGCCATACTGACATACATCAGGTAACTGACGGCTGGGGCGGCTCTGTCTACCCGATGGTCCCAGGCCATGAGATTACGGGCGTTGTATCTCAGATAGGTCCAAAGGTTATCCGCTACAAGGTGGGAGACAAGGTTGGGGTTGGATGTTTTGTGGACTCGTGTCGCAAGTGCGGGCCGTGCCAGCGTGGGCTTGAACAATACTGCCAGGAGGGGATGACTACGACCTATAACGGATTTGAAAGAGATGGGAAAACCCAGACCCAGGGAGGGTATTCTACCAAAATAGTCGTAGATGAAAATTATGTTCTTAAAATGCCTGAAAACATTCCACTTGATCGTGCAGCACCACTTCTCTGTGCGGGAATAACCCTCTATTCTCCACTTTCACACTGGAAGGCAGGGCCGGGAAAGAAGGTGGGTATAGTGGGACTGGGAGGGCTAGGACACATCGGAGTAAAGATATCGCATGCCCTTGGTGCCGAAGTGACTGTGCTTTCCCATTCGCTTGCAAAACAAGACGATGCAAAAAAACTTGGAGCAGACAAGTTCTATGCCACGTCTGATCCTCAAACCTTTGCAAACCTGAAGGGTTACTTTGACCTGATAATCAACACAGTATCGTCTGGCATTGATCTAAACGCATATCTTGACCTGCTCACGCTTGATGGAGCAATGGTACTAGTTGGAATGCCAGAGACAGAGACCTCTGTAGGAGCATTTCTTCTTGCCGGTGCCAGGCGAACTCTTGCAGGATCGCTGATTGGAGGAATCAGGGAAACTCAGGACATGCTCGACTTTTGTAGCAAACACAACATTGCATGCGACATTGAACTGATACCAATACAGAAGGTAAACGAGGCATACAAGAGGATTCTCAAAAGCGATGTAAGATACAGATTTGTGATTGATGCAAACTCGCTCTAGCTTTGGTAAACTACAAAAAGCTTCCACCAGACGTGTATTGTTCAATAAAGAGATCACTTACAGAAGATTTCATTCTGTCGCAGTATCCTGCATATCATGATTCCATGCTGGAATCATTCGAGATTGTATCAATTGATGGCAAGGTTTCAGTTTACTATTACAAGGATGGAACACTTGAGATCCAGGGCAGTGATGCAAATCCGACATTTCAAAGAATTGTGAAAAGAACCAATAGTCTGGTCTCAAAAAAAGACTATATCTGATTGTAATTGGAAAAACAACAAGAAAACATGGAAAACAAAAAACTTGATACAATACAATTGGCACCCGACCTGAGGATCTGTCGCATACTAAACGGCATGTGGCAGACAGCGGGAGGCCACGGCGCAATAAATCCAGATGCTGCAGTCTCTGAGATGGAATTGTATCATGACGCTGGATTTACTACCTGGGATATGGCAGACATTTACGGGCCTGCCGAAGAATATCTCGGGGAATTCAGGCGAAGGCTTGCAAAAAAGAATGAAAGGGAACTTGACAACATGCAGGCGCTGACAAAGTTTGTCCCAAACCCGGGTCCCATGACTAGAACCATTGTGGAGCATTATATCGATAAATCAATACGCAGGATGAACGTAAAGACAATCGACGCAGTACAGTTTCATTGGTGGGATTACAATGATACAAGATACCTTGACGCCTTGCATCATCTGTCAAGACTGCGTGACGAGGGAAAGATAAGACACTTGGCACTGACAAACTTTGATACTGAAAGGGTAGAGACCATAGTGGAGACTGGTTTTCAGCCCGTCTCAAACCAGGTGCAATATTCAATCATAGACCAGAGACCTGAAGTCAAGATGGTTCCTTTCTGTAAAAAACGTGGAATCAAGTTGCTGACCTATGGAACGCTTTTGGGAGGATTCTTGTCTGAAAAGTACCTGTACAAATCCGAACCTTTGCGGTCTAATCTTGACACACCAAGCTTGCAAAAATACAAGCAGATGATTGATGCATGGGGAGGATGGAGCCTGTTTCAGGAATTACTTGAAACGCTTGATAACATTGCAAAGAAGCATCATACAAGCATAGCAAATGTTGCTACTCGATACATCCTGGACAAGCCTGCAGTTGCAGGCGTGATAATTGGAGTAAGACTTGGAATCTCAGAGCACAAGTCAGATAACGTATATACGTTTGGTCTAAAGCTGGACAAGGATGACAGCGAATCTGTCAAGAGAATCACATCTCGGTCTCGAGACTTGTTTGCAAGAATTGGAGATTGTGGTGACGAGTATCGGTAATCTATGCATCTGAGGTTGCAAGTTACTTTTTGCGTATTGAATCAAGGCGTGAAAATATTGGATTGAGGTGCCTGCTAAATCCTACTACGATAGAGCTTACACCTGTTCCAACAAGTGTTCCTCCTATTACGTCAAGAGGATAGTGGTTTCCAACATAGACTCTTGAATAAATAACAAGGAATGCCTCAACAGCAAGTATCAGTGAGGGTATGATCTGTCTTCCCCGGTTGAATCTTGCAAGCATGATGAATGCACCTGCAGAAACAATCAGCGCATGACCTGAGGGAAAAGATGGATCGTTATCTGCTTTTATCAACATGTTGTCAGGTGACACTGGAACTGGTCTTGGCCTGTCAATCTCATCTTTTAGAGCTGTTCCAAGAGGTATCAGTATGATGAATGCCATGACAAGCAGGACTGCAGCCCTTCTTCCTTCCTTACCGCCAAATATGAAAAGCAATGCAGTAGCAGCTATCCATACGACTTCTCTTCCATATTTTGTGAGGGTAATCATTATCTCGTTGATTATCTTACCTTGGGGATTATTTATTGACGTAAATGCAGAATAATCCAGTTTTGTCAGAGAGTTGTCATGTCCTATAAACGACGCAAGAGCGGCAAATATTGCAAACAAAACAATACCCGCAATGTAATACTTCATCTAAGTACAGTCAAAAAATGACATAATAAAATCTAATGAAAGATTCTCGCATGAATTTCAGGAATGTTTGGTTGGAATTGGAGTATCTATTTCGTACTTGCTTCACGGACCGCGGTTGCATAGTCGCAGTCTGCCCTGAGCCTCATATATGGAATCAACCTGTAATGAATGGAATAGATCTTCTTTTCCTTGTACAGTATTCCCTTGATCAAGAGTGAGACAAATCCCCCGGCTATCCTGGATGATGGAATGTCAAGTTCCTTGCACACTTCGTCGCGTTTTTTCTTGTATTGCTCCATGGTGAAGCTGATGTTGTTTATCTCCAAGATCAGGGGCCACATGACTTTCTCCCAAACCAGTCGTCTGTTCTGGGTCGCTGAAGCATATTTTCCCTTTTCATTCGACATTGATAACGTTCAAAAGTATTGTCATAAATTTATTGGTTGATGCAAAGCAAAATTGAAGAATCGCTTGAAATGTTATCAAAGGACTGGAAGATTGAACCCGTGATTCGTGATTTCATCTTGGGAAAAAGAACTGACGCATCAGATTTTCAGATCAAAGTAAATGACGTGATATTTCACATACCGTACCTGCAAGCAGATAGCGGATATGTCATATGGAAGTGCTACTGGCCTGACTGTCACAACTGCTGCAACAGGCAGGGTAGGCTTCCTCTCACCTCGGGTGATCTGATAACAATCAGCAAGAATCTCAGGTATGACAGGGTATCTGATTTTGTAAAAAAAGAAACCAATGTGAACACGTGGGAGGAAAGAGGACCTGCAGGAGATTCTATAATCATGACAATGATCAACCTCAAGCGAAAACCCGATGAGGCTGAGGCAGAAGACGGCACACACATCAGATGCAGGTTTCTTGATGACAAGGGCTACTGTGGTCTCCACCCGTCAAGGCCGGGGGTCTGCTATCTGTATCCGTTCTCGTCATGGCTTGAAAACGAGAAAGGAAAGGCACGCGTGCACGCAGCATTCCAGTTTACAGGCGACTGTCCTGGATTTTATTTTGCAAAGTCAATTGATGAGATGAGAGGAGTCCTTGCAGAATATTCAAAGATCATTTACGACTATACGATGAGCTCAAACAGGACAAATCGTGAAAATTTTGGCTATGTAAGTATGAGCTTTTAGGCCTTAGCTACCTTCATCATGTCGGCCATTCTAATTTCCATCCCGAATCTCCACTCGTTCTTCTTCATGTATCTGTAAATTGCTATCAGATCTGCAAAGTTTTTCAGCATGCCAAACTTGCTGTCCATCTTGCTTCTTACAAAAGACAGAACCCTGGAGTATATTGCAAACTTTTCCAACACCTTTTTCCTGTATTTCTCGTTGTTTCCAAGGTTGTCTACAAATATGTCTGCGCATGTCATGCTTGGAATGATTCCCTCTCCAAGAAGCGGATATACGGTACCTATTGATTCTCCGACTCCAACCACTTTGCCATGGTAAAATGGCTCGCACATGTCAGGTGTTGCAAGTCGAATCGGCCTTCCAACCGTCTTGATTATCTTGCCGCCATGTTTTTTCAAGAATGCATCAGTCTCCACAATGTGGTTTCTGTTCTTGTCGCCGGCACCAATATGTGCAATGTTTTTTCCAAGAGGGAAATACCAGAAATAGCCGCTCATCGATGAGAATGGCTTGAGATAAAAGTCGTCAAAAGGAACACCGTTCTCATATTCCACTTTGTATTGATATGTGGGCAGGTGGAAATCTTGCGGAAGCCTTGGCAGATAAGACCTGTGAAATCCCGTGGCATCTATTATGATATCAAATTCGGATTCCAAATCCTCAATCTTTGGAGCCTTGCCGTAGTTTATCTTGCAGTCCTTTGCCATGTCTTTTATCAGACCTATCTTGTTGTATGTACACAGCCCCATCAGCTTGATTGTAAACTGGTCAGAGTTCATGCTGATGTACATCTTCTTTCCGTCATGTATCAGATAATCATTAAAGTCAAGGTCACACTTTTTTGCAAACTCCTCCATGGGACCCCTTGTGGTACCCCAGGCGCATATGGAGTCGTGGTTTTCTACGGTGCTTCTCTCAAAGCCTACTACCTCGTGTTGTTTCTTCAATCTTGCAAGAAGGTATGCACCGGCAACTCCTACTCCTACGACAGCTATCTTCAAACGAGCTTATACCTAAAATGACCTAATAAAAAAGATGTGGCTAGCTATTCTATCAAGATGGCAGGCTTGTATGGTCTAGATGTCCTTGCCTTGTTCTTTGGATCATACTTGGCTTGATCAGTCTCGGAAAAAACTTGAAAGTCTACGCCGTATTCGCTTTTTATCAAAGACCCAAGTTCTGACAGCGTCTCTGTCTCGTACACTGCGCCAACTTTATTTTTCGAGTCTCTGCTGTCTTGGGATTCCGATAAAATATCATTGACCGTCTTTTTGACAAAATCCGGATCTTTTTTTATCTCAACCGTCTCGCTGTCTGCTATCAGGGATTTTATGATGGTGCCAATGTTGACATCGCCGCCTGCTACCTGCGCCAGTATTTTCTGGTATGCCTTTACCTTCCATGCAGCTGCAGTGTATATTGTAATCTTCTTTGGAATGATCTTCGTTACCTTGATTATGTTCTTGATATCATCTAACGTTGCCTTTAGAAGATCCTCTGACTGGATTGAAAGCAAGTCGATCTTTGCGTCATCTGGAACAGGCCAGGAAGATTTTGATGCAAGCCCTTGATTTCCAAGCCTTGACCACGCCTCTTCTGCAGCATGTGGCGCAAACGGGGAAAGCATTGCAACTCGGGTAGAAAACACCTTGCGCAATATTCCTGCTTGGTCTGATCTGCTTTTCGCCTCAACTCTCTTGAGATACCACTGTATGTCCGAGTCAAACTCATACAAGACATAGTGAAGTGCCTCCCTTAGTCTCATCTTCTGGATTGAGACGGTTGCCTTTGCAATCAACTGCTGCAGGCGACTGTAAATCCACTTGTCTTCTTGTGCAAGTGATGTTTCATTTGCAGTCTTGTATTTAGAGCACTCGTCAAGCATGTTCTCAAGCTTGTTTTTAATTCCGCGTACTGCCTCTTGGTTAAAGTCTGCATCCTGGAGCAATTCTGCTGAAATCAAAATTGCAAGTCTGATGGAATCTGCACCGTGTACCCTGATGGCATCTCTGAGCGGTATTATGTTTCCCATGGATTTTGACATTTTTTTTCCATCCATCAGGACTGAGCCGTTGACAACTATTTCTTCCGGCCAATATTTTTTTGGGAATATGGCTATATGGTTGAAGATGAAAAATGTTAGGTGGTTTGGCACAAGGTCCCTGCCTGAATGTCTTGCGTTAACAGGATAATAGTACTGGAATTCTTTTTTCACATTCTCAAGTTTTTCTTTTGAAATCTTGTATTCTGAAGATATTTTTTCCAAGTCTCCTTTTTCAAGAAAGATGTAATCAAAGAACGAATCTGAAATATTGTCTGGTTTTATTTCTCCTGCGTTGACATATTTTGCTATTGTATAGTATGACATGTAGATGACAGAATCTGACAAACTCTCTATTATCCAGTTTTTGTCCCATGGAAGTTTTGTTCCAAGACCATGCTGCCTTGCGCAAGCCCTCTCTTTTAGCCAGTCTACAACATGGTTGAACTCGTTTCTGATCTCTTCAGGAAGTATCTTCATCTCGTTTATCCAGGAATGCACATTCTCTTTCCACTCTGGGTTTGAATAATTGAGGAACCATTGGTTGTCCAAAAGTTTCACGACACACTCTGCACCACACCTGCACTTTACCACGCCTTCGTTTAGTTCATACAAAATGTCTGCATTGCAGTTGTCGAGAATCCGTTTCTTGACCTCTTCTTTTGCATCCGCAACTGCTTTGTGAGCAAACCTGCCTGTGTTCTGTTTCAGCCTGCCACCGTAGAATTCCTTTGAGTAAAGTTCTTTTGTGGCCTCTTCGAGTTTTGGATCTTCTTGGTTTGTGATTCCGAGTTTCTCGATTACATCCTTTGCTGGAATCTCGCCATATCCTTCTGTCTCTATTATTGAGATTGGCTTTATCTCTGCAAGAGGCGCGATGTTGTGGTACTCTGATGCCTCTCTTTTGAGGTCATCCAATGCCTGATAGTCAAATGGGGCATGAGCCGGCACTGACATTACTACGCCTGTACCATTGTTGCTTTCAACAAATGTGGCAGGCAGTATGTAGACCTCGTCGTTTCTTTCCGGAACCTTTACTTTTTTACCTACAAGTTCGGTGCCTGAAATGTTTCCAGTCTTTGTTATTTTTTTATTGAGAAATCCTAACTTTGTAGCGCACTCTGAACTGATTATCCACTCTTCGCTGTCTACCTTGGCAATCTCATAATTGACATTTGGATTTACCCAGAGATTGGTCACTCCAAATATTGTCTCTGGTCGAAGTGTCGCTGTTGGCAAAACATAGCTGCCGTACTTGAATTTGATGACTGTATATTCTGTAAAGCTTGGCTCAATGTCTCCAAGCGTATCATGCTGTGACACGGGGTTCTGGTCCTTTGGACACCATCCTACTGGATGCGTGCCTTGTATGACAAGCCCCTTTTCTTTTAGTTTCTTGAATTGCCACTCGATGAATTTGTTGTAAAAGGGATCTATTGTGGTAAATTCTCTTCTCCAGTCTATCGAGTATCCCATCTCTATCATTCCAGCCTTGATCTCTTGGTGGAAATAGTCCGCAATCTTTACCGGCTCTGAAAACTCCTTTATCTTTTCTTCAGGAACTTTGTACAGAGTTTTAAATGCATCAATTAGACCTGCATCATTTTCCTGAACTCTTCTGGCCATGCCAAGAATTGGAGTTCCGGTATAATGGAATCCCATTGGAAATAATACGTTGTATCCTGACATGCGCATGAACCTTGCATGCACATCAGCCAGCGTGTATGTCCTGCCATGTCCGATGTGCTGTGGCGAGTTGGGATAAGGATATGCTACTGTGACAAAGAATTTCTTTCTCTCATCAGGGTCGCTTTGAAACTGCTTCTCATCCTCCCATCTTTGCCTCCATTTCTCCTCAATTGCTGTCCAATCCATCTTCCATCACTTTCCAAGAATGGATTGCTCGGCAGCAATTAATGCATCCTTTATTTTGAGAACATCCTTTCCTCCTCCCTGCCCAAATGTGTCCTTTCCGCCGCCTGAACCGCCAAGCACTTTGGCTACATCCCTGACCAGGTCTCCAGCCTTCTTTGTCTTTACAGCTTCAGAGCCTGAAAACGCAACTATGAGAATTGAGCCATTTTTTATTATCAAGGCGCAGTAAATGAGAGACTTGTCAAGGCTTACTGCCTGCTCGCCAACTGCAATGTGGTACTCGTCGTCTAGATCCTCTTCTATTGTACTAAACAGCTTGACATTTCCAAGGTTTTTTGCTTGTGCTATGGCAGCTTTTGCAGATGATTCTGATGTTCTCTTTATTATCTGCTTGATCTTCTTTTTTGCATCTTCGCCGTCTCTGACAACGTGCTCAAATGACTCCAGCATCTTTTCCTTGCTTGAACCAAGTGACTTGACAATCTGAGATATCTTCCTGTCTTGGTTTTGCGTGTATTTGATTGCAGCCTCTCCTGCAACAAACTCTAGTCTTACGACACCGTCTTGGATTCGTTCTGACTTTGTAATTTTGATCAGGCCAAGCTCGCCAGTCTTGCTCACATGCGTGCCACCGCATGCCTCTACATCAAGACCATTGATGTTTACAATCCTGACCATCTTCACCGGCACTACGCCCCCTTGGTATATTCTAAATCCGTATCTTTGCTCTGCGTCCCCACGGTCAAATTCATTGATGAGGATAGGCACGTCTTTTCGAATAGCAAGGTTTGCAAAGTCTTCTATTTTTGTTATCTCTTCTTCTGTGAGATTCGAGTGATGAGTTATGTCAAGTCTTGCGTAATCTTGTTCTTTAAACGCCGAATGCTGCCAAATCCACGAACCAAGAATGTTCCTTGCCGATGCATTAACTACGTGCGTACTTGTATGATGCCGTGTAATTCCATACCGTCTTGCCTCGTCTATCTTGCATTTCACGGTCTCTCCTTCTTTTGGAGCTCCGCCTTTTGTTTCGTGAACTACTGTATTGCCGTGTTTATTCGCATCTATGACGTCATAATTGCCAATTCTTCCATGGTCAGGCTCTTGACCGCCTCCCCTTGGGTAAAATGACGTTCTGTCAAGCACCACATATTTTCCGTCTGTCACTTTGAGCACCTTGGCCTCAAACTCATGTGGGTCTTCCTTGTAGTATAGGAGATCAGTGTCTGGAACTTTGTCCAAGTCCAGCTGTACTGTTTTTTCGGCTTTTTCTGATTGGTGTAATTCGGACAGCTTTTCATAAAATGTAGACGGAATCTCTGGAATTATCTGAGTCTCTTTTAGAAAGTCTGGCGTTATTCCATCTGATTCGTACAGCCGAATCAAGTCGTCCACTGATAGTTTCTTGTTTTGCGATCTTAACGTATTTGCAATGTTCGCCATTCTCACCCGAGATTCCTTGTAGCGCTCTTTTTCTATTCCGATGATTATCTTGACATCATTTCGTGTTACTTCAAGCTCATGATATGTTGATTTTAGATAGTCCACATGAAGGTCGATTAGTTCATTGAGATCGAAATTCCAGCCAAACCTATCCATTGTAGCCAGAGTGCGCCTCAGTATCATTCTAAGGTTGTATCCTCCCCCCGCGTTGCTTGGCAGTGCTCCGTCGGAGATGGCAAACACCAGAGTTCTCAGGTGGTCTGCTATGAGATAGATTCCCTCTAGGGGGGAGATCATCTTGTCCATTCCTGCGCTATCAATTCCTGACAGTGTGGCTGCGCTTTTTCTCGCAATTGAAAGGTCGCCAGACTCGGATAGCGCCTTTGCTATGGCCCTGAAATACTTTGATATCATATCAGAGCCTGTGTCTATCCCTATCTTTTCCATCATGTGTTCTGTTATGGGGCCAAAACAACAGTCGTAGGCAGTCGGAGTTCCCATGGTAATCCATGCAAATCGCTCAAGTCCTGCTCCCATGTCTATTATTTTTTGGTCCAACACGGAATAGTTTTCAAGCTCGCCTTGGAACTCTGTAAATACTGCATTGCCCAGCTCTAATCCGCGTACAAAATATTCAAGCGATGATCCAAAAGAACCACCGCCTGCCCAAACGTCTTCAACAAAAACTATCTCCTCTTTGCTGATTCCAAATTTATTGGTGAGCAGTCGAAAGTCAAGATCTACACACCTGTCTTTCCAGTATCCTTGAGAGTTTGGTATGCTGTGTTGCCCAATCATGCAAAAACTTGAAAAATGTCTTCCTGTTACACCGACATTTTCAATGTCTTTGAATCTAAGACATGTCTGAGGTACTATCAAGGGATTTGCTGGAAACTCAAAGACAACTTTTGAACCCATGACTCTTTGGAAATCAACTATCGAGGCAATTGTAAAATAAAGATCATCTCTCCATCTGCATACCACTGGATATCTGCTTACCGACTTGTGTCCGTTATCTACAAAAAAAGACTCTACTTCCTTCCAGGCTTGTGTATAGTCAAATCGTTTTTTGGTCGGCGGACTGCCTATGAAGGAATAGCTATCCTCCAAATGATCTGGACAGACATTTCGGTTATCATTTAACGTCCAGAAATAACGCTTACACTTGGAACAAGTTTTTCTTTTGAATCCCTCCTTTTCAAAAAGAGCGACCTTGTAATACCTGTCTGGCTCTGATGAAAACTTGGCAAGAATCTGACTCTTGTCCATTTCACAGGTTTTTGTTCTGAAGGATATTAAGCATTCTGAAACAACAGATTAAATATGATCTTTTTCGAGATTTTCTTATGTTTCTATTCGAAAAGAAAGGCTGGAAAGAAGGAGACTATGTCTTCACCTCCCAGCAGAACGGGGACTATAGGGATATGATTATTGGTATTGTGACCGGAGTGGAAAATTCCAAAATAGGGGTAAACGGTATCATAGTAAACGCAGTTGGCCTAAAGAACAAAGTTTCTCAGGGAAAATCCGGCCCGCAATCCGAACAGATACTGAAAGATCCCACTCCAAAAGAGATTGTCTTTGCCTTGATTTATCGAGTAGAATATGATAACTTTACAGGAATTTTGGACACAAGTACCGATCCTGTGGAGAAACTTCACAAGACTTTGTACAACATACTTACTGGATGGATTAGGGAATCTATTCCAGAATTGATAGGCAACGTACTTTCTTTACCTGATGGACAAGAAAAAGATCAAGCAAAAAGAGTCTTGAAACAAAGGATGGATACGTTGTATGACAAAGATCTCAAGAGATACATGTATTCTGTCTGTCGAAGTCTAAAAATTCTCCACTAGATACAAGAAACATTTGCTTTTTTGCAAGTGCGAATCTCCATAGTTTTATATTATGGCTCTGGCAAAATCCGTTTACAATGGAATACGTATATGCTGCATTGCTTTTGCACAAAGAAAAGAAAGAGATCAATGAGGCAAACATTACAAGTATAATCAAGGCCTCGGGAGCCACGGTTAACGAGGCTCAAGTGAAGGCACTTATTGCAGCACTAGCTGATGTGAACATTGAAGAGGCAATCAAAGCTGCACCAGTTGCAGTGGCCGCAGCCCCAGCAGCACCAGCCGCAGGCGGTGCAAAGGAAGACAAGAAAGAGGCTGAGACACCTGCAAAGAATGAAGAGCAGGCAATGGAAGGCCTTTCAGCACTGTTCGGTTAAATCTGTTATTTCTATTTCCTTTTTTGTAATCATCTAAAGATTATTTACTATATCGTCTAATATCTTGTAATTTGACAGAATTCTCTCTGCCAATTCAGGCAACCGTGCTCATTTTGGATCTTTTCGGTACTATGGCCTTTGCTGTTACTGGAGCGTTCAAGGCAATAGAACACAAGGCTGACATTGTAGGAATAATCATTCTTGCAACAATCACAGGAGTGGCTGGGGGAACCCTGCGCGACATAGTAATGGGACACTTTCCACCGCATTCGATATCTGATCCTTATTATGCAATCATAACAGTGGCAACCGCAGTAATCATATTCTTTTTGCATCCGAAAATGCAGAAACACTGGAACCTATTTTTAAAATTTGACGCAATAGGGCTTGGAGTCTTTACTGCGATAGGTGCAACGTTTGCATACCAAGTCTATGGCATGAATTTCCTTGCAATTGCTTTGGCAGGCATGGTGACTGCAGTAGGAGGGGGAATACTGCGTGACATGTTTGTAAACGAGGTCCCGATGGTCTTTGTAAAGGAACTCTACGCCTCTGCAAGTTTCCTGGGAGTCGTTATATTCTATATAGTACTAAGCGCAGGCTCTAATCTAGAAACTGCAACCGTGTCTTCTATAGTGATAGTGACCGCGCTCAGGCTTGTAGCCATGAAGTATAATTGGAACCTGCCAAAGGCTAGGGAAAGATGAGTCCTTACTGTGGGGTGTAGTTCTTTAGTTTCCTTGCAAGTGCTGAGGCCTGAGCATTGGCTTTCTGGAGTGTCTGCTCTTTTGTCTCCTCTGTGAGATAGCCTGATTCTATTGCAAGTGATCTGGCATGTTGTGCTGCCCGTGCAAGAATTGCATTGACGTTTTCTTTTGTTGCGTATCCTATCTCTATGGACAATGCCATTGCTTCTTGGTGTGCCTTGGCAAACGCTTCTCTGTACTTTTCTACATCTATCACCAATTCTTCTTGGTTGTAGACAATGCTCTCCTCTAGTGCGGCATTTAGTATGATTCCTGCCTCTACCGGCTTGACGTCAAGCTTGCTTAGGAGGGTCGCAAGTTTTGCAGATATTACATCACCTTTCTTTGCAGCAGTAGAGTCCTTTGTTATCCAAATGGTACCCTGGTCAATCTTTGTGGCAACTCCTGCTTCCTTGAAATCAGTAAGAATTGGACCCGGAGTAATTCCTGTGTTGCCTGCCTTTATGACTACATCAATACTTGCCTTGTCTCCGCCCCTGGCCGCCAGCATTATCTTGTTCTTTCCAAGCAGGATGTTTAGCTTGTGTGGACTCATGTTTGTAAACATCAGGACACACTGGCCAACCAGCTTGTCAATCATTTTTTCAACAGCTGGCATCTTGAGTGAGGACAGTGCCTTTTGAGCTACTTTATCTTTGATGCTGATTATCTCGACTTCATTTTTGAACTTCTTTCTTAGTGGCAACAGCTGGGAAGATCTGACCTTTTCCATTCTTACCAGTGCGATTACTTTGTATTTTTTTGGAAGCTCCTGAACCTGCTGGTACATCTGTGTTTTCTTCTGGGGATAGCTTGTCCTGTTCTGGTGCATCTTACTTTACTCCTGCTGCTTGTGGCTTGATAATTTTACCCATGGTTGTTTTTACCATTACTTTTTTTATGTTCTTGTCTCCGCTTGGTAGCTTTTTCTCAATAGTACTGATCACTGCATTTGCATTGGCAATCAGATCATCATCAGACATGGATTCGTCACCTATCTTGCATGCAAGAGAAAGGGAATTTCTCAGTCTTACTCTGATTGAAGATCTAAATCTCTCTAATATGGAATCTATTGGAGCGTTGAATGGAACAGGGGTAGGCATCTTTCCTCTAGGACCCATGAACTGACCCAATGTCTTACCTACGTTTGCCATGAGCTGAGTGTCTGCAAGGAAGAAATCATAGCCGTTTATCAGCTTGCGTGATTCCCTCTTGTTTGTACCTATTTGGTTAAGCTGTGTCCCGTCTACTACCTTGTCCGCATTGGCGGTCTTGGCCTTTAGTCCTAGATCGCCTGACGCGATTACACAGACAGACGCAGGCTGGTTTAATTTCTTGGGTAGCTGGACTGTCTCATTGATGGCAAATCCCTTCTTAACATCAATATCTTTGAAAACCATGATTAGCTCTAGAGATTGTTTGAATTTTCTTTCCTTTTGGTTCTTCTTAGCTTCTGATATCATCTGAACTATTTGTGACTCGTTGATCATTACGAAAGGGCTTTCTGAGAGCCTATTTAAAATCGTTTACTGGCAGAATTATTCGAAGAGTGCTTACATCTAAAAATTTCATCTTATCGAGTTTAAGTTGTAAGAACATCAGTTTTAGATAATAGAACTTACATTTATTAAATAGTAACAAAAAGTAGTCGCAAACTTGCACAAATTTGACGAATTGGACATGAAAATAATTACCGAACTTACTCGTGATGGTAATATTTCTGTACCAAACCTTTCAAAAAAATTAGGGATAAACACATCCGTATTGTACAGCAGAATAAAGAGGCTGAGCAAAAAGAAACTGATAAAGAAATTCACAATCATGGTAGACGAGTCTCTCATTGGCATAGGTGTGCGAGCTACAATGGGAATAAACAGGGATCCAAAACTAAAGGACCAGATTCACAAAGCATTAATGAAAACCCCCGAAGTCATAGAGATATCGGAGGTCACAGGTAGGTTTGATATGCTGATTACTCTGCGTTCAAAGAACCTGGAAGAGCTACACACTGTAGCAATTGAAAAAATTGGTAAGATAGAGGGGATACAAAATACCGAGACTTTTGTAGAACTTCAGAGAACCGACAAAGATCCTGTGTACGCTATGAACTAATTTACTTGAATTTGTCGTCCCATTTGCCGGAATTGATTTCAGCAGTTACTTCTTTGGGATTCTTTCCGTCTACCTTTATTCCAAGACACAGGCACGTGCCTATGACTTCTTTTGCAGCAGCTTTAAAGTCTGTAGCATAGGACGAATCAATTTTCAATCTTGCTACTTTTACTGCAGCATCTACTGTAATATCCCCCACCCACGTGGCACCAGACGTTCCTGAACCTTTCTGAAGCCCCGCCTCTTTTAAAATCAAGGCTGCTGCAGAGGGAATTCCGACTTCGACTGACCATTGCTTGGTCTTTTTGTCTACAGTGACAGTTACTGGAATTTTCATTCCCTCGAAATCTTTTGTCTTATCGTTGATGGTATTGACTATCTGTAAAATGTTCACACCTAATGGACCTAATGTTGGGCCTAATGGGGGGCCAGCACTTGCTTGCCCTCCTGTCACTAGTGCAGAAACGGTTTGAACATCTGTCATGATTTCTTTTCCCTCTTTCCTGTAAATTTAATCCTTGCTACTGTGACGACGGCTTGAGGTAGTTTGCATCTACTGTGACCGGCAATTGATACGGGGCATCAAGCAAAATTACTGTTGCTTCTTCTTTATCGTGATCAATTCTGGTGATTGTGGCCTTCATGCCCTTGAAAGGACCTCCAATTATCTCGACCACCTGATCAACTGAGAGCTCTGATACAGTAGATTTCTTTACAAGGTATCCTTCTATGTCCTTGAACTGCAATTCGCCTCTAAGCTGGCCTCTGATGTGTCTCATTCCTTGCAGTGCATCAAATGCGGCATTTGCATCAATTGCCTCAATTACAACATATCCCTTTAGGTTCTCTAATAGCAAAACAGATTGCAGGTTCAATTTTTTCAGCTTGATTCGATTTTCCAGCAAGCCCAGTACTACCTTTTCTTGGCCGCCAGTAGTCCTAACTGCAAAAAAGTGAGATTTTACTTCTTGTGTCATTCTATCTGTGTCCTAAATTGATAACTGCAAATGCAAACTGGATTATGAAACCAATACCACCAATGGTGGCCATTCCCAGTAATACTAGTCGCAAATGTTGCATATAGTCGTCCTTATCTGATTTCCTTGCAAGCTTGATGGTGTTTGCCATGTCCTTTAACATCTGCCTTGGATTGACCATTAAGGGATATTGCCAAAGTGTACTTATAATTCTTATTTTACAAAGACGATGATCTTAGGCCGGAACTAACCTGACATTTCATTTGATTAGCAAAACAGGAGCCGAAGCTTTTTGAGATACACCTATTGAGACACTGCCAAGCATCAACCTGTTGTCACCTTTTCCCCTGGTGCCCATTACAATGAGGTCCACCTTGTTTGAGTTGGCAAAGGCAACTAGGGAATCAGCTACTGAATGTGACACAAATGCTTCAGTCTTAATTGGAATCATGAATTTTTTTGAGAGCATCCGTATCTTCTCAAAATATTTTTCCATTGACACTATTTTTTCTTTATCGATAATTCTCTTATCGGGTTCTTGGACATCAATAAACGAGCTATCGAAAAACGAGCTTGACATGACAGTACAAACTGTGATGGAAGAATTGTACTTGCTTGCCAAATCAAGGGCAAATTCAAAGGCACGGTTAGAAAATGACGAACCATCGTAAGGAACAAGGATGTGTCTGACCCGTGAAACGTCATCTTCTTTGCACGACAGATCAGAACAAACTATTTGTTTCTGTTTGAAAGTAAATGGAATTTCATGTGGATGTCCGCATTTTCCTTTTCTGCATTCTTCTCTAGTTCTGTCTATTCTTATCGTATATCTTGACAACGTAATGCATCTATAGTTCTATTTTACAAGCAACGTACCATAAACACCAGTTTGTTTAAAAAATAAAACACGGTTCTGTCCAAATACATTTGAAAGTATCAATGATTTCACTTTAATAGTCTTTTTTCAATTCCTATCTTATGCAACTACTTGTAGCATATCAGTCAGATCCGGCCGGCTTTAACATGGCATCTTACATGGCACAAGACATGAAAAGACTCGATGATGGTATCTACACCGGAAAATACTTTGATCTTGCTGTGATCCCTACGCCTGCAATATCTGCTGACTGGTTGGAAGAAAAATATCGGTATGATGGATATGTATTTTTGTCAAAACATGCAGCAGAGAGCGGAACACTTGCACTCACTTGTCACAGTACTGGCAACTTTTCTAAAGCGCAATTCGGAGGACTTGCACGACAGGTCGCAATACCTCATCCAGACCTGCAAAAATCATACATGAAACACTTGTGGACAAAAAGAGATGTTTTCTCAAAATTTGAGATTACTATAGAGGCGACACATCACGGCCCGACTGCTTTGAGCAAACCTACTCTGTTCATTGAGATTGGTACAACCAAGAAAGAATGGGAAGACAAGAGTCTTTGTAAGAATGTAGCCAGCATCGTGGCAGAAGAATTCAAAAAGGAACCTAAAAAACATAAAATTGCAATATGTTTTGGAGGCACGCACTATCCAAAAAAATTCAACAAGGAATTGCTTGAAGGCGAGTTTGCGCTTGGAACAGTCATGCCAAAACGCGCACTAGATAGTTTGGATGAAGAATTATTTTCGCATATAATGGACAGGAACAAGGAAGCCAAGCATGCATTAGTTGATTGGAACGGACTTGGCCAAAATAAACAAAAGGTAGTTAGTCTTATACAGAACGAAGGACTGGAGATGATCAAGATTTGAAGCTAGAAGAAAAAGTGTACAAAAAACTATTGGAAGTCCCAAAAGGCCAAGTTACAACCTATGGCGAACTTGCAAAAGCCGTTGGATTAAAAAATGGACAACGCGCAATTGGCAGGATCATGAACAAAAATCCCTACCCGGTAATAGTTCCCTGTCACAGAGTAATAATGTCAACTGGTAAGGTTGGAGGATACGCGTGGGGTGAAAAAATTAAGACCAGTATGCTCTCACAAGAAGGCGTAAAAATTAAAGACGGTAAAATCACTGACTCTAAAATAATTCACAGGTTTTAATTTTATTTCTTGGAACGGACTTCTTCTATCAAGCTTCTCAGGTGTGCCAAGTTTCTTACCTGATTCCCACTCACCTGCTTGTATAGTTTCCAGTATGATTCGTTTGTGATCTCTTTTCTTGATTTGGATACCTTGAGTTGATGGCGCATTGCTCTTATTCTCTTGACGTATACTTCCTTCTTTCCAATTCTAGCCCCTTTTCGACCCTTTTTTGATCCTTGTTTTCTGCTACGTTTTTTATGTTGGGCCTTTTTGAAGTGTGCTCTTCCCTTGGAAGTACCTTTGATTGGCTTTACCTCAATTACATTTGCAGTTATCAAACTTCGTATGTTTTGACGCGTAATGGCATCTGTAACATCATCTAGGTAAGTCGGATCAAACTTAATCCTGTCCATGCCAACTCCAAGAATTCTGGAGACTAGCTGTCTTTTTGTTTTAAGATTTACTACCACTTGTTGACACTCTCGCGTTGAAAACTTTAAAGTTCATCTCTTTTGCCTTGGCTATGATCTCAAGCCTTTTTTTCTTTCCTACGCCATGGCCAAACCTAACACCGTCTGTCTTAGGATTGAGTTTTGTCAAATCTTTCAAATTGTAAACTAGGTTATCCGTATAACCTGATGGGTGCAGTCCCCTTGCGATCTTTGGTCCTCCATAGCCTGCCTTTACAAGAGAGGGCCACCCCTTCTTTTGTTTTCTTTGGTGGTTGTCTATGCCTTTTGGTTTTCTCCATGATGGAGCAAGTCTGGCATATCTCCAGCTTTCCTGTCTTACAAAGCTAGGCTTGTTCTGTAACACTTTTCTTCTAAGTTCCAAAGCTTCTTTGTTGATCGGCATGTAGAGGTCTCTGCCTGAATTTTACAATAAATACGTTTCTTGATTGATCCGTGAGTGATCCGAAGAGATAATAAGGAAATTCCAAAGAAACGGTTTATCCAATGATTGAGGATTTGGAGCCCGCCAGTACTAGTCTACTTGTATCTCAATTGGAGCAAATTGGCATCAAACCAGGAAAGATACAGCAAAATTTACAAGTCCAGAATCTGGTTGATCTTGTTGTTGGAAAAAACGAGGGCATTCTAACCGCAAATAAATCTATATCTGTCAAGACTGGCAAATATACCGGAAGATCACCTGACGACCGGTTCATAGTTGATGATGATCAGACTCACGGCACAGTAGACTGGGGAAAGATAAACCATCCCTTTCCCGGTGACAAATTTGACAACCTGCTTGCAAAGATGAAAAAACACATTGAAAACAAGGAAATATTTGTTTTTGATGGATTTGTTGGTGCAGACAAGGAACACAGGTTGCCAATTAGAATAATCACTGATCATGCTTGGCAAAATTTGTTTGTAAGACAGCTGTTCATAAGGCCAACTGCGGCAGAGCTCGAATCGCATAAACCCGAATACACACTTCTTGCAATAAATGATTTCAAAGCCGTTCCTGAAATTGATGGAACTAGGACTGATGTCTTTATCATACTCAATTATACAAAAAAGATTGTACTGATTGGAGGTACTCCGTATGCTGGAGAGATAAAAAAAGCAATGTTTTCTGTCATGAATTATTCTCTTCCATCAAAGGGGGTCTTTCCAATGCACTGCTCTGCTAATATTGGCAAGAATGGGGAGACTGCATTGTTCTTTGGACTCTCAGGAACTGGAAAGACGACACTATCTGCAGATTCCAACAGGATGCTAATAGGTGACGACGAACATGGCTGGTCCGACAGAGGAGTATTCAATTTTGAAGGAGGATGTTATGCAAAATGCATCAATCTCAACAAAGATGCCGAACCGCAGATCTGGGATGCAATAAGATTTGGTACCGTGCTGGAAAACGTAGTGCTTGACAAGGAAACAATGGCGCCAAACTTCAACGATAGCAGCCTGACAGAAAATACTCGCGCGGCGTATCCCCTTGATTATATTCCAGGCGCAGTCATTCCAAGTCTAGGGGGAAATCCAAATGTCATTATCTTTCTAACAGCTGATGCATTTGGTGTAATGTCGCCCATTGCTAGGCTGACAAAAGAAAGTGCAATGTATCACTTTATGTCTGGTTATACAAGCAAGCTTGCAGGTACTGAGAGAGGAATAACAGAACCCAAGGCCACATTTTCAGAATGCTTTGGAGCACCATTCATGTCAAGACATGCATCTGTTTATGCAAAACTTCTTGGAGAAAAGATAACAAAACACAGGACTACTGTGTATCTTGTCAATACGGGATGGTCAGGAGGTCCATACGGAATAGGAAAGAGAATGAACATAAACTACACGAGAAGAATGGTTACTGCAGCATTGACAGGCGAACTTGATGCTGTAAAATACAGGAGAGACGACGTGTTCAATTTGGACGTACCAACTGAATGCCCAGGCGTGCCGTCTGAGGTATTGAATCCGCGCAACACCTGGTCTGAGAAAGATGCATACGACAGCTCTGCAAAGAAACTTGCTCAGATGTTTGTGGAAAACTTTAGAAAATTTGGAACCGTTTCAAAGGAAATAATTGACGCAGGGCCAAAAATCTAGTTTCTTTTACGCCTAGCAGCCAAGCCTACTATCGTTGTTACCGCAATTATTCCTGAAATTATCGCGGCCTGTTTTGTAGGAATTCCGATATTTTGAGGATTTAGCATGTTTCTTTGGGATGTTTGACTGACAAGAACCGTCTGATACGCTTCGTCTGTCTTGTTTGAATCTGTTATCTGAGCTAAAACCCAGTATTGGCCTTTTTCATATGCAGGCAGGAAACTTGTATCTTGTGGGGTGATGGAAGCGCTTGTAGTCTTACCAGTCTCTGCCTCTATGAGTGAAATCTTTGCATAAGACCAGTTGCCTGGATAATCAAGTGAAAAGTAAAGTGTTCCGTTTTTTTGTTCTACCAAAAGCGTTCCGCGCGTTACGTGAATCACAATAGGGATTCGATAGGCTGTCTTGGAATCGGTTAGGGTGAGAAATCCGTCATAATTTCCGCTTTTTCTAGCACTGTCAGAAATTTTTACGTTCAGAACGTCATTTGATTGAGAATAATCAAAACTCAAACTGGATTCATTAGAAGAAAAACCTGCTTTTAGTCGAGGTATGGCAGAGCCGTCAAGTGCCCTGATATAAAGTGTCCTTGTTTGTGTCTGGTTGTCAAAAGACAGGTAGAAAACCAGACTGTGTGGGGTTACTATTAGGTTGGATTCTAGGGCTCTTGTAATATTCAATCGCCCGCTTCCTGCTGCATAAATGGGAAAGAGCTTGCCATATGCATCAGTGACAGGATCTGTTGTTGTAGCAAGTAATGATGCCACATCTGCGGGAGGTAGGCCGGGATATTTCTGTAAAATAATTGCGGCCGCACCTGCTACATGAGGTGCTGCAAAACTTGTGCCACTTGTAAGATTGTATTTTCCTCCGAGAGTTGTAGAGTTTACAAAGACCCCTGGTGCAACAAGATCTGGTTTTATGTAGAACGGGGATACCGGTCCTTGAGAGCTAAAAGACGCCATGAAATCTGGATGGTAAAACATGTTCAAACTTCCTACAGTGTCTGCAGTCAGCGCCGACTTGAGGGCCAGCCCGTCTTCTCCTGACATTGAGATGACGGGTATTCTTGGAGTATAGCCTGATGTCTTGTTTGGTTCTACCAGTTCCCCAAAAAATATTCCGCTCTCATTGTTGAACACTACCAGTGCCTTTGCACCAAAATCTGCCGCGTTTTTTTCTTTTTCTGAAAAGTATACTTTTTGTCCTTTGATATTGCTTCCCCTTTCCTCAAGAAGTATGGAGTTTTTGACATCCAGCTTTTGCAGATCCTCTACCCTTCCATATCCACCATACACTATCCTGCTCTGTATGGGACCTGGCAAATTACTGACTCCAACCATTGGAAGAACTTGGTATTGCTTTTTGCCAACCTCAAAAGTTGCCACCATGCTGGATGTCAGGTTGTTGTATGTTGCACCGACAGTAATTGCGTTAATGTCTTTTCCCGGACTTCCAATTGTGTCTGTCTGCGGGCCATTGTTTCCTGCCGCTACAACTACAACAATTCCTTTCTTTACTGCATTATCAATCGCATTGTCAATTTGATCATTTGTCTTGTTAATTCCTAAACTAATGTTTATGACATTAACGCCATCTTGAACTGCCTGCTGTATGGCTCTGACTATGTAATCTGATGACACTGCCTCGCCTGTTGATGAAACTTCATATGCATACAGCCTTGCTTTGGGAGCTATTCCTGTAAAGTTACCGTCTCCAGAAATGATTCCTGCCACTTCGGTTCCATGTCCATTGGTGTCTAGAGGTTCTTTGCCTGCATTGACATAGTCGTACCCTCCAGAAACCTTGCCAGATGGTCCGTACCCCAATAGATCGGGATGGTTGTAGTCTATTCCTGTATCTATTACTCCTATCTTGATTCCTTGGCCCTCAAGGCCATCAAGCCTAGCGTCTTTAGTGCCTACAAGCTCTATGCTTTTCTGTAGGCCGTTTGAAATTTTTTGTTCATTTGATTCTGATACAAACAGAAATAAGCAGAAAATGAAAAAGAGAGAAAAAATCAGTAACCTGTTAACCACAAACTACCTGAAATTTGACTAGATAAAATGCATTTGCAACCAAAGCCATAAATGGAAAGAACTGTGGTGGAATTTTATGGCAAAATACGAACTTCCAAAGTTACCATATGCATATGGCGCGTTGGAGCCACATATTGATGCCAAGACAATGGAAATACACCACTCAAAACATCACCAAGCCTATACTGACGGCTTGAACAAGGCCCTAGATACTCTAAGTTCTGAACTGCAAAACATGGAGTTGACAAAGCTGCTTGCAAGCCTGGACAAAGTTCCAGAAAACACGAGGGGCGCAGTGAATTTCCATGGCGGGGGATTTGACAATCACTCGCTGTTTTGGACCAGCATGAAATCAAACGGTGGCGGAAAGCCGGGTGGAAAACTGGCCGACGAAATTAACGCAACATTTGGCAGCTTTGATAGTTTCAAAGAGAAATTCACCAAGGATACAATTGCTATTCAGGGAAGCGGTTGGGGCTGGCTAGCATACAATCCACAAAGCAAGAAAACCGAATTTGTCACAATGCCGAACCAGACAAGTCCTAGAACCAAAGGTTTGATTCCATTGCTGGGATTGGATGTTTGGGAACATGCGTACTATCTCAAGTACCAAAATCGCAGAGCCGATTATGTCGGTGCATGGTGGAATGTCGTAAACTGGGATGAAATAGACGCAAGACTATCAAAGGCAAAAGCATAACCCTCTTTCTTTTTTGTATTGTTTTCCAGAAATGAGCCCGCATGTGGAGATCTCTTGGTTGACATCTGGACATGGGTGGAAGAAAGTTTTGTGGTTGGAATTTTCGGTGATCCCTTGAAACTGTTAGTGATAAAAAACGAATTTAAGCATATTTCAGCTTAAAATCTTCTTTCGCCACGATGTTTTGGTAAACAATCACGACAATATACTGGCCTTCCTTCTTTTGGTTGGAAAGGTACCTGTGTTTCTTTCTTGCAGTCTGCACAAGTGGCAGGATGCATTTGTCTGTCTGATGACATGACTTTCATTCTTTTCTACTCAATAAGAACTATTGACATGAGCTGATTTGACAACAAGGTAGTAAATATCAAAGCGGCAAATCAGTGGGCTAAACTGCGTCATTTTCCAGAATGCATTTATAGGCGGGTAAGAGAGTTTTTTGCAAATGAGTGAAGAACAAGCTCAGGCCTTAATGCAGCAGCTTCAGGCACTTGAGGGATACTTGGCAGACGTAGTACAGAAGGAAGAATCTGTGATGAGGCTTTTGCAAGAAGCAGTGAGTGCTATTGAATCCATGAAAGCAATAGGAGATTCAGTCAATGAGACGCTTGTGCCAGTGGGTCTGGGAGCCTATGTAAAAGCAAAGATAGAACCAAACCAAAAAATGATCATACACGTAGGAGCTGGTACCTCAATTGAACAAGATAAAGACTCTGCAATTAACTATGTGGAATCTAGAATAAAAGAGTTGGAAATTGTACTTCAACAACTAGCAGCCCAGAGACAAGAGGTATCTATTAGACTTGAGCAAGGGCAGCAAGAAATGAACAAACTTATACAATCAAGTCGCAGTTCTACGCAATAAGGAAATCTGTCATGTTTGATAAGCTACGAAATGCGTTTTCATCAGCAGTCAAGAGCCTTGGAGAGAAAGAACTAAAGGAAAAAGACATTGATGAGGTTTTATTTGAGCTAGAGATAGCTCTGCTAGAATCTGATGTCGCAACTGAAGTAATCGATCTACTAAAGTCTGACTTGAAAAAACAACTAATTGGCACAACTGTACAAAAAGATACCATAGATGAATTTGTCAAGCAAAGCCTTCGGAAAAGCATTTCAAGCATGTTTGACTCCACAGCAAAAATCGACATTCTATCTAATATCCAAAAAAAGAAGGAAAAGGGAGAACCATACATTATCTCATTTATGGGCATAAACGGAACTGGAAAAACCACTACCATAGCAAAGTTTGCAAATCTTTTGCGTGAAAACAAGTTTTCAGCAGTAATTGCAGCAGCGGATACTTACAGGGCTGGAGCGATTGAACAGATAAGTGAGCACGGAAAAAGACTAAACATCAAAGTTGTAGCACAAAACTATGGTTCTGATCCTGCTGCGGTATCTCGAGACGCTGTATTATATGCAAAGTCTCACAAGGTAGACTGTGTACTGATAGATACTGCAGGAAGGATGCAGACAAGCAAGAATCTGATGGACCAGATATCAAAAATCAACAAGGTAGTAAACCCCGATCTGAAATTATTTGTAGGTGATTCGCTTGCGGGAAATGATACGGTCAGCCAGGCAAGGGAGTTCCACAATTACACCAAGTTTGACGGAGCAATACTTACCAAAAGCGACGCAGATGCACGCGGGGGAGCTGCAATATCCATAGTGAAAATAACATCAAGCCCAATTCTCTACTTGGGGGTGGGCCAGGAATACAAAGATCTAAAACCGTTTGACAAAGACTCGTTCTTGGAATCCTTGTTTGGGTTGCAAGAGCCTTTGCCTGAAATACATGCAACTCAAAAGGAAAAACCCCTGCAACAAGTAGAAGAAAAAGTGAGCATTGTTGAAGAAAAGAAAGACATGGAAGAAGAGCCAAAAGTCGAGATAAGGGAAGTAAAGCCGGATGTTGCTGTAGCCAAACCCATGTCGCCACCTGTGGAGAAAACCGAGGCTGCTGTTGAAAAAGAGATCGTGTCAAAACCTGAACCAAAGATCAAACAAGATGTAAAAACTAAACCCACGGAAGAAATACTTGGTGAAGATAGTGATCCGTTCGCTGGAATTACAACTAAGGACATTGAAAAGTACTCAGATTTGTATGATGTTCAGCCTCCTGAAAGTGATGATGAGGCAAGAAAACTTGCATCAAAGATACGACGATGGATTTCTGATGGTAGGCCAAAATCAACAAAAGAAGAAGAGAAAGATGTTATTGAAGAGGAAATTAACGAAAAAGTATCTGAAGATGAAAAACCAAAAAAGAAGCATTCTATGTTTGGATGGATGAAGAAATGAAATTAAAAACAAAGGATCTGTTAACATTAAACGAGCTTGGAAAATCCGAACTGCTTGGAATAATAGATGACGCAATAAAGATGAAAAAGGATCTAAAAAAGGGAGTTTCAAAACCTCTTCTTAAAAATAAAACTCTTGCAATGATCTTTCAAAAGCCATCTACTAGGACAAGAGTAAGCTTTGAAACTGGAATGTTTCAACTAGGTGGACACGCTTTGAATCTGTCTGCTGACGAATTGCAGCTAAAAAGGGGAGAAACCATAGAAGACACGGCAAAAACGCTTTCACGATATGTGGACTTGATAATGGCCAGGGTTTATTCTCATGATGAATTGGAATTACTTGCAAAAAACTCGCCTGTTTCTGTAATAAATGGCCTCTCTGATTCTTTTCATCCATGTCAAATACTGGCGGATCTTATGACGATAAAAGAAAAAAAGAAGAAGTTGGCAGGCCTCAAGCTTGCATGGATAGGAGATGGTAACAACGTATGCAGCTCTATGATATATGGTTGTGCAAAGACTGGCATCAGCATTAGTATTGCAACTCCGAAGGGATACGAACCAAATCCAGATGTAATAAAAGCATCTTCCAAACTGACAGAAGTCAAAATGTCAAATCATCCAGAGACTGCTGTAAATGGAGCCGACATAGTAGTTACTGACACTTTTGTTTCCATACACCATCAAACAACTGACAGGACAAATGATTTTCTTCCACGCTTTCAGGTAAACTCGTCCTTGATGAAAAAAGCTAATCCGTCTGCAATTTTCATGCACTGTCTGCCTGCTAAAAGAGGTCAGGAGGTTACAAGCGAAGTAATTGACGGTCCACAGTCCGTGGTTTGGGACGAAGCTGAAAATAGACTCCACGCTCAAAAGGCTCTTATGGTAGCATTGCTGCGACGAGTCTAACGTTTATAAGAGCTTCACCAAAATTTTTTGTAAACAGGTAGTATAGATGGCATATTCGCAAATATTACGCAGGTCTCGTGAAGAAAAAACCAACTATGGAAGAAGAAGGAATCTTCTCATGGGTAGGCGAGACTTTATCACAGTTCAGATATCAAACGAAAATACACTTGTACAGATTCACAAGCCAGAACTGGCAGGAGACAAAGTTCTATCGTCAGCTCATTCTCGATCTCTTTTGAAAAAGGGCTGGAAGGGTTCAAGAAAAAGCATTCCTGCTGCTTATCTGACAGGATATCTGGCAGGTAAAAAAGCACTGGCTCATGGAATTGATAGTGCGGTCCTTTATGTTGGTACCAGAAGATATACTCAAAGAATCGCAGCCGCATTGAAAGGAATAATAGATGCTGGACTTGAGGTACCCGCAGATGAGGAAACTTTTCCCTCTACAGAGAGGATTACCGGAAAGCATCTCAAAGTTACAAATGAGATCGATAAAGTGAAATCAGCGATAGACAGCGAGGTAAAAACTAAATGAGCAGATCAGAAACAAGACAAAGATCACGAGAACCAGAAGTGGTGTGGGTACCAAGGACTACCCTGGGAAAGCTAGTTGCTACTGACAAGATTACTACCATGAAAGAAATCTATGAAAATGGTTATCGAATTCAAGAAGCGGGAATTATTAAGAAATTGTTGCCGGGAATCAAGACTGAAGTTATTGATGTCGGTATTGTACAAAAGCAGACTACTAACGGAGAATATACTAGATTCAAGGCACTTGTAGCCGCAGGGGATGAGAACGGCTGGCTTGGAATCGGACAGGGAAAATCAAAACAAATGCGAATTGCTATTGAAAAGGCTACCAACCAAGCATATCTTAACGTAAGTCCAGTAAAATTGGGCTGTGGAAGCTGGGAATGCAAGTGTGATCAGCATCACTCTGTACCTTTCAAGGTTAGAGGCAGGGGTGGTAGCGTAACAGTGGAGATTATTCCAGGCCCCAGAGGTCTAGGACTTGTAGCAGGTGGTAATATTAGAAATCTATTGAAATTAGCAGGTTTGAAAGACGCATGGACAAAAAGTACGGGTTCAACAAATACAATGACATCCACATCACGAGCAGTTTTGAATTGCTTGAGACAAACATTTAGTCAAGGTTGAGTGCAATGGGAAAAGCTTTCTTGGTAGTTAGAATGAAGGGAACAATCAATGTTCCCCACTGGGCAAACACTACGCTGGATTTACTTCATCTGGATAAAAGATTCAGGGCAACCATAATCCCGGAAAAAGACAATACCAAAGGAATGCTGAACAAGATTAAGCACTATGTCTCTTGGCAAGAAATTGACACCCCTACTGCAAAAGAGCTTTTAGAAAAGAGGGCTAGAAAATCAGGATATCGAAAACTTACTTCTGAAGACATTGCAAAACTAGGATTCAAGACTACGGACGATCTGGCCAAGTCGTTAGCAGAAGGATCTGCCGCTTTATCAAAGCTAAAGCCGCTTAAACCTTGGTTTGCCCTAGCTCCTCCAAAACATGGATTCAAGAGAAGTACCAAGAAAATGTATGGGGAAGGGGGTATTTTGGGAAATCACAAAGAACTTCTTGCACAAGTGAGGCTAATGATGTAAAATGGCAACTAGGCTGCGCAAGACAAGAAAATACAGGGGAGGAAGAAACCACGGCTGGGGACAGATAGGGCAGCACAGATCTAGCGGTCACAAGGGAGGACTGGGAAAATCTGGCATGCATAAACATCACTTTATCAGAATGCTCTTAACGGATCCGAATCATTTTGGTCATGATTCTACTCACCCGCCACATCCAAACCTGGTAAGAAAATGGGCAAGTGTAAGAGATCTAGATGATATCTATGCAAAACATGGAAAACAAGAAGGCGGAAAGAAGGTAATAGATCTCTCAGAACTTGGCTATGACAAGTTGTTAGGAGGAGGACAAACAAAGAATGCTTACCTTGTAAAAGTAGAGCGATTCTCTGTTTCTGCAGAAGAAAAAATCAAGAAATCTGGTGGCGAGGTGCTCGCAGAAGCATGAGTGAAGAAGAGACATCAAAGGGTTTTCTCAGGACAATAATTTCAAAGGCAGAGACCTATATTCCACAGGTACCAAAACCCAAGAAAAAAATCCCGCTGCATATAAGGCTGATCTGGTGTGGTGTAGCCCTTTTCATATACATGATAATGGGGCAGACACCGCTATACGGCGCATCAACTCCTGCATTTGACTTTCTTGCTTTTGCCAGAGTAATTTTTGCATCACAGCAAGGTACGCTTGTAGAACTTGGTATAGGGCCCATAGTAACGGCCGGGCTCTTGATGCAGCTCTTGAAAGGTTCAGAAATATTCCACTTGGACTTTAAAAAACCAGAAGACAGAGAACTCTATCAAACAGCAACAAAGATTGTAACATACATTGTAATCATTGCCGAATCTTCACTGTATGGCATGGCCGTATATGGTCCAAGACTTCCAAGTCACGAAGCTGCCATTATTCTGATTGGACAACTTGTAGGTGCATCAATAATCATCATGTTGCTAGACGAACTGGTTCAGAAGGGATGGGGAATCGGAAGCGGAATCAGCTTGTTTATTGCAGCAGGTGTGGCCCAGCAGGTTGTTTGGGCTCTAATTAGCCCAATTCCGGCAGGCGACGGAGGCCCGGTAGGAGTTATTGCAAATATCATCTCGGCATTTCTGCACCATGACTTTAGTAATCTGCTGTTTAGGGCCAACCAAATACCTAGCATCTTTGGCCTAGCGATTACGGCTGCTGTATTGCTGATCCTAGTGTATACTCAGGGAATCAAAGTCGAGATTCCTATTGTATCAACAAAATACCGAGGATTTTCCGCAGTATACCCAATCAAATTGATGTACGTCTCAAACATTCCTGTCATCTTGGCGTCTGCACTTACCGCTAACGCCGTGTTCATTGGCCAGATAATGTGGGCCAACTTTAATCCCAGAAACTCGAACCAGATTTTGAATTTCTTGGGAATGTTTGATCCGACCTCGCCTTCCACTCCGACCGGAGGCATACTCTACTATGTAACGGCTCCGCTAGGTCTTGATATAGTTGCACTGGATCCTGGACGTGCTGTCGCATACATCTTATTCATGGTGGGAATTGTTGTTCTCTTTGGAAGACTCTGGATTGAGCTTGGTGGCTTGTCTGCAAAAAGTGCGGCAAAGAACCTGCTTGATGCCGAAGTACAGATACCTGGTTTTAGGCGTTCTAACCAACCAGTTGAAAACTTACTGCAAAAATACATCCCATCTGTTACAATAATTGGTTCCATCATTCTGGGATTGTTGGCTGGTATATCAAACGTACTTGGAACATTTGGCTCAGGGACAGGTATGCTACTTACAGTTGACATCTTGATTAACTATTACAACTTGCTAGTAAGAGAAAGAGTAGAAGAAGTGATGCCTACCTTGGGTGCTCTACTTGGCAGAAAGTAAGAGAGTCATAATTGTCGGAATACCCGGCGTTGGAAAAACCACCGTTGTTTCCAAAGTTGTTGGTATACTAAAAGAAAAAAACATCAGCGTTAGCGTATCAATATTTGGCACTGTGATGTTTGACGAAGCAAAAAAGACCAAGGGGATACAAAGCAGGGATGATCTTCGCAGATTAACAGTAAAGGAACAAAAAGATCTCCAATCGATGGCGGCAAGGAAAATTGCTTCAATAACAGATGAGGCTGTGATTGTAGACACTCACGCGTTTATCTCTACAAAGGAGGGATTCTATCCAGGTCTGCCCCATAATGTATTGGAAATCCTAGTGCCTGACAGCTTTATTATGATCACCGCAAGGCCAGAGGAGATATACAACCGAAGAATGAAAGACACTACAAGAAACCGTGACATTGTATCAATCGATGCCATAAAGAAAGAACTTGACGTTACAAGCGCGATGCTATCGACCTGTTCAATACTGTGCGGCTCTCCGATAAAGATGGTTCTTAACACTGAAGGCAAAATTGATGATGCGGCAAGAGGAATTGTGAGTGCAATGGGGTTTAACAATGGAACAAATCATACCATCTGACTTGGCACCTGTTTCCTTTAGAGGCATAACCACACAACTTACCAAGATCATAATGGATGCAAACTAAATTGCTCAGATCAGTAATAATATCAGGTCCTCCAGCCATTGGAAAGACCACTATAGCAAAAGGCCTTGCAAAGGAGTTTGGCCTAAAGTATCTTAGTGGAGGAGACGTACTTAAAGACATGGCAAAAGAAGAGGGATTTGAAACAGAGCGGGATGATTTTTGGGACACTGAAGCGGGAATGAAGTTTCTAAACATGAGGAAAGGAAATCCAGAGTTTGACAAGGTAGTTGACGAGAAACTAAAGAAGATGTTTGTAACTGAAGACGTGGTAATGACCAGCTATACACTTCCATGGCTGGTCAAGGAAGGAATCAAGATATGGCTTGCAGGCTCGCAGGAAATTAGTGCAAAAAGAATGACTACGCGAGACAATATATCATATGATGATGCTTCCGGGATTGTGAAGAAAAGATATGAAGAAAATAAAATGATATACAAAAAACTGTATGGATTTAATTTCGGAGACGATTTATCCGTGTTTGACGAAATAATAAACACGGATGGACTGGGACCGGGACAAGTTCTTGAACTTGCAAAAAAGACAGTGAAAAATCATTATGACACTCAAACAACTAGAAAATCTTAGGGTCATAGACCAAGACATACCAAATGATTCGTATGGTACCTACTATGACAAGAGATCGATCGAGCAATTACTAGATTATGGTTTCATATTGCTGGACAAACCAAACGGTCCCACAAGTCATGAAACTGTTGCATGGGTAAAGAAAATACTCAGCGTTCCAAAGGCAGGACATAGTGGTACACTTGATCCTCAAGTGTCGGGAATCCTACCTATTGGTTTTGGCGAGGCAACAAAGGCATTGATAGTTCTTCTACTGGGACCAAAGGAATATCACGCTCTGGGAAGGCTGCACTCCCTGCCTCCCAAAGAGAAGCTAGACGAGGTGCTCAAGCTATTAACTGGAAAGATCTATCAAAAACCCCCACAACGATCAGCCGTATCAAGACAGACCAGAGTAAGAACCGTTTACGAGATTGAAATCATAGAACAAAAAGAGAGGCTCTTACTCTCGCGTATTTTATGCGAGGCTGGAACGTATATTAGAAAAATTTTCTATGACATGGGCGAGATCCTAGGGTCTGGAGCTACAATGATAGAGCTTAGAAGGACTAGAGTGGGACAGTTCAACGAGGATTCTAACCTTGTGAAGATGCATGATCTTGTAGATGCGTATGCACTGTGGAAGGAAAAGAACGATGAATCAAAACTGCGAAGAATACTCATGCCAATAGAATACTGCCTAAGTGAGATAAAATCTGTAATCATACGAGATTCTGCAGTAGATGCACTCTGTCATGGAGCTCAGCTTGCGATACCTGGAATACTGGAAATCTCAAACGGGCTCAAAAAAGGCGATCTGGTTGGCATCTATACGCTAAAGGGGGAAATTGTGGCCCTTGCAGAAGCCATAATGTCAGAAGACGAGATAGTTGAAAATACAAAAGGATTTGCTTTTCAGATAAAAAGAATAATCATGGCCCCTAACACATATCCTAAGAACTGGCGCTCAAGGGCCGTAGTTAACAATTAAAAAGGAATCAAATTCACCTTTTGAAAGTTGATCCCAAAAGGGGCTACCATTTGTTTTGTTATAGGAGTAATAGGTGCCGGAGCGATCGGGGCCTTTTTGTTCCAAATTGCAAGTCAGGCGCCAACGCTGGTCTACCAAGATGGGCCGTCGCTTTCAATCATACCTGAAAAGATAAACTATCACATGGGAGAGCCAGTTCACATAAGGATAATCAATTCGGGAACCACCAGCCTGATATTTTCTGATTCTTCGTTTGGACTGAAGATCAGGGGCCTGGATGGTACGATAATCTACTCTCCAGCATCCGTGCAGACAGAATCCACGCTATCATCACATGAGGAAAAACTGTTTGTCTGGAATCAGACAAGGACCGGGGGAGGAAAGGTCTTTGAGGGACGATACAAAATTGAGTCCAGCACATCTCCTGATGCTGGTAACGTGTTGAAAAAATCAGTTACAATAAACATCTTCCAATAAGTTTTGAAATTACATCCCATATAGGAATTTGGGACACTTTGTTCATTAAAAAAGTGTAGCACTTTTTGATATATTTGCATTTTATAGTAATATACAATGCGTTACAAGACTATTCGAGTCTCAAAGGAGAACTGGGATAAACTACTCCATGAAGAAGGCATCCACAATCTTGATTAGAAACCATCAAGAAAAAAACATGATGTCAAAAACTAAATTCTCATCACCGCCACTTTCTACGGCAGAAATTAAGGATGTTGAACAGGCACGAAAAAGCAAGGGCAAATTGTTTAACACCCCTGAAGAATTGATAGAGGACTTGCACAAAAATGTGGCAAATAGTAAGAAAAAATCAGTTTGAAAAACAGTACCGGCTCCTTGGCAGTGAACGCCAAAAAAAGGCAGACGATGCAATTCTAGACCTGGCGTATTCTACAAATCCTGCAACAAAAGGCCAATACAAAAGCAACATACGCGTTTTTGCGTATGAGCTGGGCAGGGGTGACAGATGCTCTATGACATACAATACGGAGACAATGTTATTGTATTGTTACGAGTCTGCGACCACAAATCAGTTTATGGAAAAGACTGAATTTTGTTGGTTGCATTACGTTACAATAGAACCACAAACCTGACCAAAATCATAGTAAAAACTCCTGACTTGAAGTCGTATAATCTACGAAATGCCTAGTTTACAGTAATATATGGTCAATTTTTACAACGAGATTGACGTGGCGAATTTGATGCCGGGGTCGCCTAGCCTGGTAGGGCGCGCGCCTGGAAATGTAAACCATAAAGCGCGTACTCGCAAGGGTTCGAGAGTTCAAATCTCTCTCCCGGCGCCTTTTCTAAAAACTTGATTTGAAAAATGGAATCTGGGAAGTATTGTGTACTTTGTATTGACCAAACTTAATATTGTTAAATAATGCAAAAAAGATCGTGTTTCCAGAACATTGTTCTGTTAGAGAAAATGGCAAAGACTGCCAAATGCCTCCAGAGTTTGTTATTTCTGTGAAATCAGATTCTGATGAATATATGGTGGGAGTCGCATGTGACAGCCACAAAAAAATGTTTGGAGACAAGCTTGAATCCCTACAGAAAGAAGGCAAAGTCCCGCAAGGCTCTATTCATTTTGGAGAGCTCAAACCGGTGGGTACAAGCTGCATCAAGGTAGACCCGGACGACTTGATTCAGCTCTGACCTGGTAGATTGGTTTTTTTCCTGAAAGTGATAGGACTAGGTTTTGCACTGCTATCTCAGCCATCTTTTTCCTAGTCTCTATCGTAGCGCTTCCAATATGCGGAGTTATTACAACATTTGCTAGTTTTGTCAAAGGATTGGAACTTTTTATTGGTTCACTGCCAAATACATCCAATGCAGCACCAGAAATGATTTTTCGTTTCAGGGCCGTGACAAGATCTTGCTCGTTTATTATTTTACCACGCGCGGTGTTCACTAGAAACGAAGTTCTTTTCATTTTTCTGAGCAATCTTAGGTTCACCATCTCGTGTGTTTTTGGAGTGTGCGGTGCATGAATGCTCACAACATCGCTTCTTCTGAACAATTCCCCAAGAGAAACATATCTCACGTTCAAACTTTTTTCCCGTTGAGGGGAGATTCTTTTTCTGTTGTGATATAGTACGTTCATCTCAAATCCCCGTGCCCTTTTTGCAACAGCCATGCCTATTCTTCCCATGCCAAATATTCCAAGAGTTTTTCCATGCAGGTCTGAACCTAGAAATTCATACGGCCCAAGTATTGTCTTCCATTTTCCTCCCCGGATAATCTTGTCTCCCTCATTGACCCTGCGAAACAGATCTAGCATGAGTGCTACAGTAAGATCTGCTGTGGCCCTTGTGAGCGCCTCGGGCGTATAGCTTACAACAATTCCTTTCTGTGATGCCGCATTGACATCAACATGATCGTATCCAACGCTAAAAGTGGATATTGCCTTGAGCTTGTTTCCAGCATCTATGACATCTTTGTCAATCCTGTCATATGGATAACAAATCATGCCATCCTTGTCTCTTATCTTGGACATGAGAAGATTCTTAGGCATGGGGATCTTTCCCGTATGGATCTCAACCCGATGTCTTTTCTTTAGCTCTTTTATTGCAAAGTCGTGCAAACGTCGTGTAAGAAGAATTTCCATTCAGAAAGACACTTACCTGATGATGATAACTCATTTATAATAACTCTGTGTAGTTATATCAAATTGAAACACAAAGAAGAATTTGCAGTTTGTGTTCAATGCAGAAATCCCATTGAAAAATGTGTTTGCGTATGCCCATTCTGTGGCGAACGAGACAAATGTGAATGTGCTTTGTTTGATGCAGCTACTGGCGGTTAGGCTGAATCAGGAATTATAGCATTGTTAATATCTGATGAAAGTCTAGGCTCAGCATGACCTCGATAGATCTAACTTGGGTTATCGGCGGTCCACAGGGTGGAGGTGTTGAATCTGCTGCCAACATATTTGCCGGAGCATGCGCCGGTTGTGGACTGAAAGTGTTTGGAAAAAGAGAATATTACTCTAACATCAAGGGTGAACACAGCTATTTTGGGGTCAGGATATCTGACAAGCCAGTCCATTCCAATGTAAACGGAATTACAATGCTTGCTGCATTTGATGCAGAAACACTATTCAGACATGTGGATGACGTGTACAATGATGGGGCAATTGTATACGAATCTGATCTTGAATCGATTAAAACTGATGAAGTGCCCACCCTTGACAAACCGTTCAAAGACAGATTGGAAAAATATCTTTCATCAAAAAACAAACCATTTACTGTAAAGGGAATACTCGAGGAAGCAAGGGAAAGGGGAATTACTCTTTATCCTGTATCATTTAAGACAATTCTTTCTACACTGGCAGATGAGATGAAAAATCCTGCTATTCGAGGAATGTTTAGGATGTTAAATGTCCTGTCCGTATCTGTATCAATCGGACTTCTGGGCCTGCCGCCAGATACCTTACTACGATCGGTAGAAGGAGTATTTTCAAGCAAGCCAAAGGTTGCTGAGATGAACAAACATGCGGCAAACTATGCATATACTTTTGCAACTGCCAAGTATCAAAAATTCAAACGCCAATTGTTTCCAGTACAAAAAACCCAGGATACTATCCTCGTTCAGGGTTTTCAATCCACGGGTCTTGGAAAAATGGCCGCCGGCTGCAGGTTCCAATCATATTATCCAATCACTCCCGCGTCAGATGAGAGTGTCTTCTTGGAATCCCACGAAACATTTGACGTTGAAAACAACAGGCCGGGCTCTACTATCATTGTGCAAACCGAAGACGAAATTTCTGCAATAGGTATGCTGATAGGTGCGGCACTGACCGGCACAAGAGCTGCCACCAGCACTTCGGGACCTGGATTTTCCCTCATGGCAGAAGCACTTGGCTGGGCTGGAATAAATGAGGTTCCAATCGTCGTCACACTTTACCAACGAAGTGGCCCGTCAACAGGACTGCCTACAAGACACGGACAGGACGATCTGCTTTTTGCAATACACGCAGGACACGGCGACTTTCCGAGAATTGTTTACGCTTCCGGAGACATTGAAGAGGGATTTTATGATACCGGGAAATGTTTCAACTTTGCAGAAAAGTTTCAAATGCCCGTAATACACATGATGGATAAATTCATTGCAAGCACCGTAGCCACTGTGAAAAGATTTGATCCTACACAGATCACAATTGAAAGGGGAAAACTCTTGGACAAAATAGACGACGGCAGCTACAAGCGTTTCACCCCCTCTCAGGACGGCGTATCCCCGCGGTCTAGGCTGGGACTTGAAAATGGTATATTCTGGAATACGGGTGACGAAAGCGATGAAGAGGGGCATATCTCTGAAGATCCGGGAAACAGGATCTACAAGATGGATAAACGGGCAAAAAAGGTCGAAGTCGCATTGGAATCCATTCCAAAGGAGGACCAGGCAGTAAATCATGGAATTTCTGACTTTTGCGTTGTAAGCTGGGGCTCTACCAAAGGACCAATACTTGACGCAATTGAGATGCTAAAAAAAGACAACTATGATATTGGATTTGTACAGGTGAAACTACTGGAGCCATTCCCAGAAGCTCATGTCAAATCATTGCTTCAAAATGCCAAAACTATCGTAGATGTAGAGGCAAACTATTCCGCACAGCTTGGGAAACTGTTAAACGAACATTTAGATCGCAAAGTTGATTATTATATTGTCAAGTACACTGGAAGAGCGATGACTTGTTCGGAATTGTACGAGTCGATAAAAAAGATCATAGACGGGAAAGCTGAAAAAAGACAGGTGTTATCATATGGCGTCTAACCTGTCAGATTACAAGACTGAAGTACATAACGATTGGTGTCCCGGATGCGGCGATTTTGGAATCGTAAGTGCAATCCAGATGGCACTGGCAGAAATGGCCATACCAAGGCACAAGGCTGCGATATTTTCAGGCGTAGGATGTTCCGGCAAGACATCTCACTACGTAAACGTCTATGGAATACACACCTTGCATGGGAGGGTGTTGCCATTTGCACAAGGCGCAAAACTGGCAAATCCCGAGATGACGGTGGTTGCAGCGGGAGGAGACGGTGACGGCCTTGGGATAGGTGCTGGCCACTTTGTGGCTGCAGGAAGGAGGAATGTGGACATGACTTATCTCATATTCAATAATGCTGTATACGGGCTTACAAAGGGCCAAGCTTCGCCAACGCTGAAACTTGGGCTGAAAACAAAATCACTTCCAGAACCAAATGTAAACCAATCTGTAAATCCAATCGCTTTGGCAATAGCAAGCGGTTTCACATTTGTCGCGCGAGGATATGCGTATGATGTCAGACAACTAAAAGATCTGATAATTGCAGCAGTAAAACACAAGGGACTTTCCTTCCTTGACGTCTTGCAGCCCTGTCCTACCTACAATGACATTAACACAAGAGATTGGTTTGCAGGCATGGACCATCTTGATGAGGTAACCAAAAAACCGCGACCAAGAATTTACAAGTTGGAAGACGCAGGATATGATCCTATAGTACACATTGATTCGCCAGATGAGGAGAATGAAAAATTAACACAGGCTCTCATAAAATCAAATGAATGGGATGACAAAATTCCAACTGGAATATTCTACAAAAATGAAATAATTGCACCATATGACGAAAGAATAGCTGACAGGATTCCAAATTATGTGGAAAACCCTCCTGCCTATCAAGTGATTTCATCTAATGGCAAATCCATAACTGATATATCAAAAGTTCTAGATTCACTTAAGGTATAGGAAATATCCTCTCGCACTAAACCAAATTTGTCAAGCGCTGTAAAAGTAATGATATAAGTTATTAGCATGATGTGCAGAAGAGTAGTCCTACATTGAATTTAGAGGAAGTTAACAAGATATTTCGTAAATCAATTATCAAGGGGTACTTTGAGCCCAGCCTTTTGAACCTTGATTTCAAAAAATCAGGCATAAAACATCCGACTATAAGAGACGACGGACTCATGCAGACAAACCTACTTCATCTTTTCTTTGATATTGATACAGGCTCTGATTACCCTGATGGGGACGAATGGTTCATGGCCGAGTTTCTCTTCCCTCACAATCTCAAGCTTCCTGACAACCTGAAAGGCCCCGATTACTTTAGTACAATGTCTGTAGGAGAAGGAAAAAACTTTTGGAGACACAGGGAACTTATCAGATACAAATACGGCAAATCAAAGAAACTTGAAGAATCTCTTGATTTTATAGAGAAAAAATATCGTGAACTGAATTCTATGCTTGAACCTCTAGAAAAGGAAATAAAGTAACATTTTGTCTATTTTGGAAAAAATCTACTATATGCCGTCCTCAGGCATTCCATAGTCAATATTCCATCTCTGTGTTCTCTCATCAAAGTGGTACGTCACTTCGGAAACATTTTTGGGTATTTTTTGCGGGTCGAGATGATACGGAAGTAATTCTAAAACAAAGTCCATCTTTTCCATTGCAGAATCAAACAGGCTCCTGTCGCCTATATCCAGCACGAACTTTATGCTTGGTTTTCCGACAAATTTGATGTAAACCCGAAGAGCCTTTCCTCCCCCGCGTCTTCTTTTAAACTCCTTCAGTATTGCCTTGGCCTTGTCCCACCTATCTCTTCCAAACCATTTGAAAAAAGCATCATTGAAAGCAAGAGGAAAAACGATGTCAATCAACGTAGTAAAATCCTCATCTGGCTGTTCTTGCGGATCTTCTTCTACCAGAAAAAGACTGTTAAGAAGGCTGTATAGCACTTCTAATTCCCAGGGAGATACACCATAGAATCTCAATGAGAGCGGAAGCTTGGAGATACTCATTCATATCTTATTCTAAAAAATTCTAATTAAAGCTTCAACTCTACGAAGAGTCATCTGTTCGTCTTTGTGCGTAAAAAACATCTAGAATATAGAAACATGATTTGCTATGTAGAATCTAATCAATTCATTTGCACGCCTGTATTGATGCTCTCTATTTCCTATCTTTGCATAGTAAATGTCATTTAAAACCTCCTTCTCTTTTTTTGTTATTTTTCTGTCAAACAAGTGATTATAGTTTGGTCCGTCATAAAATATGGTTCTGACCAGCCCAAAAACCGCATCCAGGATCAAGCTATCATGTTGAATTGTACCTGTTCTACTTACGCCAACTGCTTCCCCAATAAGGCAATGTCTGCTGTTTTCCTGCCTTAATGTATTGTTGAACACTGAAGATTCTATTTTGGATCTCTGTTGGGAAGAAAGGCGATCCCATAACCAGCCAATTTTATTAAGATATTCTAACTCATGCACACCTGGAATATGGTCATTGTCCTTGTGCGACATTGCCATGCATTGTATTGGTAGAACATTGATTTAAGAATTGAATGAAAGTATGGCTATCCTGTTTTAAGAGACTAGATTGTTAGCAGGTATTTGAAGAGATATAGAACACCTGTTGCTCCTATGAAAAATACCATGGGCTTCCAAGCCAAAACCGGGAAACTAGGGGTCTTGAGCTGAACCAGATAATTATCTACAACTGTTTTAACATACTTTCTAATTCTCTCATTCCAGATCTTGTATTCAATTTGATGTTTCTTGAGCATTACCTCAATCTCGTATAATACTGGTGTGCGCTGGCAGAACAGGTGTTGAAGATAGTCTCGCGAAACCTCTACTTCTGCATGTATTGCAACCAGTCCTTTTTTCATTTCAAGTAGCCTTACGTGCATTTCCCAAGGTTTTTTCAGCTTCAATGACAAGCCATGACCTATCTGCGTTGTCTGCTTGTGCTCGAACTTGACATGCGTAAAACCCTCATGCGCAAAGATCTTTAACATCTCCTCCACGCTCTTTTTTACTACAATCGTAAGTTGCTCTACTCCGTTTGTGTCTACCTTGACCATGGCCTTCATACCGTCTAGAAGCGACACTGTCTTTGGATATCGCGTGAGGAATTCCATAATCTGCCGTCAAATTTACCTCTATTAAAACTATAGTTGTATCAGATTCCTGTTCTTAGTCCACGAACATACACACATTGATCATAAGAGATAGCCATCTCATTTTCCTGAATTTGCCTATCTGTGAGTCTGACATTTGAATCTCTTATGAGCGCGGCAGGAATGGCTTCCGCTCCTTCTCCCATCTTTAGGTTTGCAATGGATGCCAAATTATCTGCAACAGCCTGCAGTGTAACCTTGAGTGGATTTCCATGCATATCTTTTTGACCTCTGAGATCCGATAGCGGCTCTACTCCTGCACATGCAATTGCAACACCTACAGTTCCAACCCTGGCAGGCATCAGTCTGCTGTCCGCCATGATTATTCCGACATGAGCCCGATATGTGAGAAGAAATTTGCGCCTGAGTTGTTCTGATACAGTATAGGGATCAATCGGGTACAAAATCACAGAGCCCTTTTTTGCGTTGGATTTGTCTATGCCTGCATTTGGTGCCATAATGTAATCTGACGATGTTATGACAAATCCTGGTATGCCGCCAAAGATGACGTCAGATTCTCTTAGTATGATCTCAGCTATTTCTGGCTTGATTTGAAATTTTAACGCAATAGATTTGGCGTCTGGAGATGGAATCACAGTGTCATATTCTACTATTCTTCCTTGGGAGTTTGCAACATATTTGCTTGATATTACGACTACATCCCCGGTTTGAGGTCTTGTGTCATTAGCTTCAAGATCTGACTTTAGACTCTCAAACAGATCAAAACTTTCCATCTTTGGAGTTGACTTTATGGGAAATACTGAAAGCACCAATGGTGTTTCGTGATTGAGTTTACTATTTAGCGTTCTGCCAGAAAACCATCATTCTGAGGGGTTGTTTCTTTGCCTTGAAATGACTTTTCTTCTAACTATGAATATTGCCAGCCCTGCAGCAATTGCAACTAGTACTGCATCAACCAAAAGATGTCCATTGCCTGTATTGGTTGTGTCTGTATTGACTGGAGAGCCGCTCTGAGTTGTATTCAAACTTGTCTGGTTATCCTCCTGCGGCTCCCCTTTTGTTACATAAATTGGGAAGGTTACTGTGTCAAGTGGGGCAGTAGTAACCTTTGAGATATCGGTGTCATTTAGGTCAACCTCAACTTGGTAATTGCCGGGATTGTCAAATTGGTATGGTATGCCTACCTTTCCAGCTATTGTGGATCCGCCAGGCATCACAAATACAGGACTTGTTTCGTTTCTTATTACCAGCCTGTAGTAAATGTCTCCCCTAGGCGCTTTGCTCTGCGGATCCAAAAATTGGATAAGAATTATTGTAGGTTGTCCGGAGACAGGATTCGCTGGGGAGGTTGAAAGATTGACATATGCCAGTCCCTTGGTTGACAGCCTGATCTGCGGGGCCGACTCTTCTTGTGCATATACTGTACACTGGAGTATTGAAGCAAATATGATCAAAGATGACAATTTCAAAAGACCAGATGCCAATTATTTTTTAAATGGCTTTTGATGGAATGTAAAGGTTTGGAGTAGTTCATTTCGGCAAACGTTTTAATTTCTAAAAAACGCTATTTATGCTGTTGAATATTACTGAAAAGATCCTAGCAAGAGCATCAGGCAAAAACAAGGTTTCGCCAGACGATGTTGTATTTGCTAATGTGGACAAAGTAATGATGCATGATGTGTCAGGGCCAGGCGTGATTGCAGTATTTGAAAAATTAAAGAAAACTGGAATGAAAATTGAAAAACTATGGGATCCGAAAAAAGTATGGGTTGCAGAAGATCATTTTGTGCCAGCAGCTGACAAAATATCTGCCCAGAACGTGGTACTGCTAACGCAATTCACGAAAGATTATGGCATCAGTAAGCATTTCAAATATGGGATGGGGCAGTATGGAATATGCCATACCTTATCTCACGAGGAAGCAATGGTTTTACCAGGGGAGGTTTATGTCGGCGGGGATTCGCATACCAATACTACGGGAGCACTCGGGGCATTTGCGGCAGGGCTTGGCCACACTGACGTAGCATACGTTCTACTAAACGGCAAGATCTGGTTCAAGGTACCTGAAACATTGTACTTTAAACTGAATGGAAAATTGCCTGATTATGCAATGGCAAAGGATTTGATATTGAAGATAATTGGAGACATTGGTACGGATGGAGCTGCATACAAGACAATGCAGTTTGGGGGAACAGGTGTCTCTGAAATGTCTGTCGAGGAACGATTGACTCTGACCAATATGACTACAGAAGCTGGTGCAAAGAGTGGAATAATCGAACCTGATCAAAAAATACGAGATTATCTAGCACAGCGTGGAGCTGGCAACTACAATGAAATTCACGGAGATGCCAATGCTCAATATGCCAAAGTCTATGAGTATGAGATATCTGAACTTGAACCAACCGTGGCCAAGCCTTTTTCGCCTGAAAATGTAACTGCTGCACGTGAATTGTCATCAATACCGCTTGACAAGGCATACATAGGATCGTGTACTGGTGCAAAACTTGATGACTTGAGAGCAGCAGCAAAAATTCTCAAGGGAAGAACTGTGAAGATCAGGACAGAAATACTTCCTGCCGCTATATCTATATTCAGAAAGGCAATGGATGAAGGCTTGGTGAAAATTTTCATGGATGCGGGAGTCATGGTAGGACCTCCAACATGTGGTGCCTGCTGTGGAGCACACATGGGGGTTCTGGCAAAAGACGAAGTATGTATCAGTACAACCAACAGAAACTTCCCGGGACGCATGGGCCATGTAGAATCGCAAACATACCTTGCCTCTCCACTTGTAGCGGCTGCATCTGCAGTGACAGGAAAGATTACAGACCCGAGGGATCTCAAATGAAGGGCTCTGCAATAAAATATGAGCGAGACAACATTGACACGGACGTAATATTGCCAGGCCCATATCTTAAAATTCATGATTACAACGAGCTCGCAAAACATGCCATGGAAGGAATTGACAAAGATTTCCACAAAAAAGTAAAACCGGGAGATTTCATAGTTGCAGGCAGAAACTTTGGCTGTGGCTCTTCAAGAGAACACGCACCGATAGCTCTATCATATTCTGGAATCAAGGCAGTTGTGGCTATATCATTTGCTAGAATATTTTACAGAAATGCAGTTGATGGGGCATTCTTGCTGCCAATTGAAGTGGAAGAAGACGCTTACAAAGACATTTCTGAAGGAGATCAGCTTGATATAGAGACATCTAAGAATGAAATAAGAAACCTGACAAAAAACAAGACCTACAAAATGAAACCATTTCCAGAACTGATAGGAAAAATAATTTCCGCAGGCGGACTGTTCAACTATAAACCATAGGCTCTGACGTGTTAGGAAACTGTCTGTTATACCATTATATCTGTGATTCGAGGCGAATAATTAGATGACAAAGACCTTGATTGAAAAAATATGGGATGCGCATACTGTAGTAGATGAGGGAAATGGCCGTTCTCTGTTGTATGTTGACAGGCATATGGTACATGAAGTTACGTCACCACAGGCCTTTGATGGATTGCGTGCAAACAAGAGAAAAGTGAGACGCACTGACCTGACCTTTGCAACCATGGATCATAACGTACCTACAAGCAACAGATCATTGCCCATTGTAGACCAAACCTCCGCTATGCAGGTAAAAGCGCTTGAAAGAAACTGCAAAGAATTTGGAATAGAGCTTTTTGACATAAACAGCCCGAATCAAGGCATAGTTCATGTTATAGGGCCAGAGCTTGGAATAACTCTGCCGGGCAGTACTATTGTCTGTGGCGACAGCCATACTTCAACCCACGGCGCTTTTGGAGCCCTTGCCTTTGGAATAGGTACAAGTGATGTAGAGCACGTCTTGGCAACGCAATGCATATGGATGGAAAAGCCAAAAACATTCGAAATCAGAGTAGAGGGAAAAAGAAGAAACTCTCACGCAATAACTGCCAAGGACATAATACTTTCAATAATAAAGCGAATTGGAACTGCTGGAGGTACAGGTACTGCATTCGAATATCGTGGAGAAGCAGTTTCAGAGCTAAGCATGGAACAACGAATGACAATATGCAATATGTCCATTGAGGGTGGTGCAAGAGCAGGACTCGTAGCTCCTGATGAAAAAACATTTGATTATCTACGAGGTAGAAGATACATTCCAGAAAATTATGACAGTCTAGTTGAGGACTGGAAAGAGAACTTGAAAACTGATGGTAATGCAAGATTTGACAAGAGCTTTACATTACATGTGGATGACATTGTGCCACAGGTGAGCTGGGGAACAAATCCTGCCATGACTATAGATGTAACAGGAAGGATTCCGTTTCCCGATGAATATGCAAAAGGAAACGTAGAGGAAGAAAAGGCTGCAGCCAAAGCGCTTCAGTACATGGATCTCAAACCGGGAACTCTGGTTACAGAAATTGAACTAAATCGGGTATTCATCGGTTCCTGTACAAATTCAAGATTGGAAGACTTGACAGAAGCTGCAAAGGTAGTCAAGGGTAAGAAAATATCGCAAAAAATTCGGGCGATGGTCGTACCAGGATCACAGCGTGTAAAGAAACAGGCAGAAGATCTAGGACTAGACAAGATCTTCAAAGATGCCGGATTTGAATGGAGAGAATCTGGATGTAGCATGTGCCTTGGAATGAACCCTGACATATTATCTGCAGGGGAGAGATGTGCTAGCACTTCTAATAGAAACTTTGAAGGAAGACAAGGTGCTGGTGGCAGGACTCATCTGGTTAGCCCTGTCATGGCTGCAGCTGCAGCAATCAAAGGACACTTTGTAGATGTACGAGAGTTGGATTTGAACTGAGATGGAACCTTTCAGGCGAATCTACAGTATTGCAACTCCACTTGACAAGGTCAACGTGGATACGGATCAGATAATCCCAAAACAATTTTTAAAACTAATTCAAAAGACCGGGTTTGGACAATATCTTTTCTATGACTGGAGATACGAGAAAGACGGAACACCGCGCAAAGATTTTGTCCTAAACGACTCTAGATACAAGGGATCTGTGATACTACTCGCAAGAAACAACTTTGGCTGCGGTTCAAGCAGGGAGCATGCAGCCTGGGCGCTATTAGACTTTGGATTCAGAGCAATAATCTCCACATCCTTTGCCGACATCTTCTATAACAACTGCTTCAAAAATGGAATACTGCCAATAACCGTGGATGAACAAGCATTACAGAAATTGTTTGAAAGCAAATCTGAAATCGAAATAGATTTGGAAAAACAAACCGTGAAAAATGATAATGTGAGTCTGCAGTTTCACATAGAACCGTATTGGAAAAAAATTCTTCTTGAAGGCCTTGATGATATTGCGGTTACGCTAAAGCACAATGACGCTATTTCAAAGTATGAAGAAAAACAGGTTTCTAATCCTAGATCTTCCTAATTATTGAATCCACCAAGTCTTTTTCCCTTTCAACACGACTTGGGGAATCTACGTCAATCCAAGGTTGCTTGCCAATATCATACGCGCTAATCTGACCTTTTTTTGATAGCGACTGAAGTATGTCATATGAGAGATTTACTTGCTTTCTTGTCTTTTTTGACTTGATGATCCTCAGTATTCTAGAATCAAGCATGTATATTCCCAAACATTCAGCCATTTCCAGTTTTATTGTAGGCTTTTCCTTGAATTCCACCACGATCCCGTCTTCTACTATGGCATAACCTGTCTCTTCTTTTCTGTATTTTCTTGTAGCTATCGTAGCCAAAGTCCTTTTCTGCATGTGAAATTGATGCATGTTTCTGATGTCAAGTGGAGTTAGGTTGTCCACAAACCATAGCAGAAATTCCGAGTCTTTTCCTAATGCTTTTTCTAGGTGTATTAGATCCCCTCCTGTTCCACTTTGTGAATCCTGAACGAATTTGAGAGGCTTTTTTATTTCCGTGTTATTTTCAAAATATCGCTCGATTTGCTTGCCCAGTCCGTCAAAGTCTGCAAGGACTATTATCTCGCTGATGATTTTAAATGAAGAAAGATGCCTGACAATGTGAGCAATTAACGGTTTTCCATCAATCGGTATCATTGCCTTTGGGATGTAATCAGTGAATGGTCTTCCCCGTGTTCCACGCCCGCCGGCCAGAACGACAGCTTTCAAGGCTATCGGTAAGACTTTTGTTTTCTTCTTCTGGCGCTAGGTCCACCAAATTTCTTTGGTTCTTTTCTCCTATCGTCGCCACTAAGCAAATGTTTATCGTACTCTGATAGCCTCTTTTTTAGATCCTCGCGAACTGTTCTTGTAAATGGGTGCTCTTTTGGCTCCTTTCTAGTCTTAGTCCATCCAGTCAGAGCTCTTGATATTGCAACTGCGCTGGCATATGATTGCCCCATGTATCCTCCGCCTCGCACCTTGACAGAGAGGTCAACCCTGTTTCTAAGGTCTCCTGTAATTTCAAGAGGGGCAAGGATTATTTCTCTTGCTATCTCTTGTTGCATCATTTCTACTGGCACATTGTTAATTCTTACCTTGCCTACTCCTTTTGTGATAAATGCGTGTGCACGTGCGGTCTTTCTTGATGCGTAATAACTTTCAAGCTTTGCCATTATTCGTGCCACCCCATTGTTCTGAACAAATCTCCAAGAGTAGTATAATACGGAGCGGGTTTTCGTATTTTTGCATCCTCAAACTGGGTCGTCTTTTTTGATTTTAATTCATTTGGAACCCCCAAGTATGCTCGCAGTCTCTTCAGTGCTGTCTTGCCTGAAGGCTTGTTCTTTGGAAGCATTCCGCGTACCATTTTTGTGATCATTGTATCAGGTTGACGCGGATGGAATGGCCCAAACTTGGGATTATTGATACTTGCTATCTCAAGAAATTTTTTGTATTCCTCAACTACCATTTCCTTACTTCCACTAAACATGATGTTTTCGGAATTGACAATTGAAACTCTTGAACCATTAATCAGCATCTTTGCAACATGGGAGCATAGTCTTCCCGCAATCTGGTTTGTACCGTCTACAATTATGTCTTGGGAACTTTTTGACTCTGATTTAACCTGAGCCTGTTCTTGCTTAGCCAACTATTTTCACTCCCTTACCTGTTGGGTTGCTTTTGATCAGCTGTGCAAAGTCTATTATCTTTCCACCAGACTGTGTTACCTTCTTTGCCCCTGTTGTTGAAATTGAGAATGAGCATAATGTTATCTTGTGTGACATACTTCCAGTGCCTAGGACCTTTCCTGGTACCACGACTATGTCATTATCACTGACAAATTTGTTAATCTGACCTAGATTGAGCACTCTTTTTGCTCTGGATGGTTTTAATGCCATTTCTGCAAGCTTTGACCAAATGGGGGCCTTGTTCTTCTTTGAAGCTACTTGAAGATCTTTTGCCATTTGTATAACGACTTGATTGGTCATGTGTGTAATTATGCCAATTTTTACCCAAATATAATATATGCTTCAACTAAGTGCCGCTATTGTCTGCTGGAACTCGTCTAGCCTTTTCTCTAACTCTTCTACCGCGTTTTTGACTACCTGGCCCGCAGTAAGGCTTCCTACAGTCTCTATGGCCAGAATGTGCTCATCAGCATTGTTGCCTTGAGTTAGAACTGCAACTGTTGCAGAGTTCCATTTGGCATGTTCGCTACCGCGCCCAAGTCTGGCATATGCCTCAACTTTCAGCTTTTGACCTGGCGCCAGAGCAACAATGGGAACGCTGGGATTTACTGGTTTAACAACTTCGTCTTCTGAACTTAGATCTTGCGATGTAATAGTGCGGGTTGTATCTGAATTGCCAGAATCTAGCATCATCAAAACTCTGCAACGACTGCAACCCAGATCACTGTGGCAATCACATGCAGAAGGCTCTACAAATCTGGCCAAGTCTGTTTTTAATGGTAGCATGGCAAGTCTGTGAGACACGCCCTCATCAGCCAAGACTGATGTGTTTTCGATTATCACGACGTCATCAATTGCAAATGTAGGTATGCCTGAAAGACAAATTCTTCTAAGTGCGTTGGCATACTGAAGAGGAACGCCTTTTAGCTTAACAACAATGTTGTTTTCACTTTCCTCAATTATTTCAAAAGAAGTCAAACCTTACGGGTGTAGGTTGAAATTCCAAATAAAAATCTAGCGAGTTTTTCTGTATAGATAAATACCAATAATGAGTACCTCTCAGACATGGATAAAGTCACAGTGGTCAGGTTTACCGTGGAAGGTGAAAAGTTTGAGATTATTGTCAAGCCAGATCCGGCCCTTGAGTTTAAGCTTGGTAAAAGAAAGGAAATTTCAGGTGTTCTAGTCTCTGACGAAATTTACTCCGACTCCAACAAAGGCACAAGGGCATCTACAGAGAAGCTAATGAAGGCATTCAAAACCACTGATTCCAATTCTATTGCAACTCTTATACTGCAAAAAGGCGACCTCAATCTTACTACTGACCAGCGAAGAAAGATGGTATCAGAAAAACGTAAACAAATTGTAGACTTTATAGCAAAAAGCTTTGTTGATCCAAGATCTCACCTTCCACATCCTCCGCTGAGAATCGAACAGGCAATGGACGATGCCAGAATCTCTATAGATCCATTCAAGAGTGTAGATGAACAAACCAAAGAAATAGTTGAACAACTTCGTCCCATTATACCGCTAAAGTCTGAAAACATGTTGCTTGAAATTATTGTACCTGCACAATTTGCGGCCCAATCTTACTCTGTGTTAAAGTCATTTGGCTCTTTGAAAAAGGAAGATTGGCAATCAAACGGATCTCTCAAAGTAATACTAGATATACCGGCTGCGGCAAGGTCAAATGTGATCGATAGATTGGGCTCGGTAACAAAAGGCACTGCTTCTGTTGAGGTTTCGAAATGATGGACGTAAAAAGAAGATATGTTATTCCAGGCGATGTCATTGCAAGTGGGCCACTAAGACCAGAACAAAATGTGTACCAGGAAGGAGACAGAATAATTTCTACTTGCGTAGGCATATCGGAAATTTTTGAAAATGCGGTAAGAGTTATACCATTAACAGGCGTGTATGTACCAAAAACAAATGACTTGGTAATTGGAAAAGTGGTTGGCACTTCGCCATTGTCTTGGGAGTTTGACATTAATTCTTGTTTCATAGGATTTTTACCTGCACAAGATGTCTTTGGCAGGGACTATTCTCCAACCAAGGATGAACTAAAACAACGACTGAACATAGGAGACTTGGTAGCTGCAAGAGTGGCAAATTTTGACAGATCGCGAGATCCTCTCCTGACAGTTCAGGACAGAGATCTTGGTAAGATTGATTCAGGTGAGCTAATCGAGATATCTCCAAGCAAAGTACCTCGATTGATAGGAAAGCGAGGTTCTATGATTCAAACTATAGAAATGGCTACAAAGGCAATGATAACAATAGGACAGAACGGATGGATAGTAGTATCGTGTGAAAATTCCGAGGGATTATTAAAGGCGATTGAAGCAGTAAAAATGGTGGATGCCCTAGCGCATACACCTAACTTGACTGAAAGAGTCAAATCCATGCTAGGAGTACCAGAAGGTGAAAATAATGACACAATTAATGACTGAAGATGGAATTAGATGCGATGGTAGACGTGTAGACCAACTAAGGAATATTTCGATTAAAGTTGGTGTTCTAAAGAACGCTGATGGGTCAGCGTATATTGAATTTGGCAAAAACAAGATTCTAGCCGGAGTCTTTGGACCCAGGGATGTACATCCAAAACACATGGCAAATCAGGATACGGGAATACTGCGTTGTAGATATCACATGTCACCATTTTCTGTAACTGAAAGAAAAAACCCAGCCCCATCTAGAAGAGAAATTGAGATATCCAAAGTTCTAAAAGAAGCACTTCAACCTGCCCTGATCTTGAAGGATTTTCCAAGGACTGTAATCGATGTCTTTGTAGAGGTTCTCCAAGCTGATGGGGGCTCTAGATGTGCCGCTCTTGATGCAGCCGCAGTAGCATTGGCAGATGCAGGTATACCGATGAGAGATCTAGTATCTGCCTGTGCGGCAGGCAAGGTGGCAGACAGGATTGTCTTGGATGTCAACAATGAGGAAGATCAGGAAGGCCAAGCAGATATGCCAGTAGCAATAATGCCAAATGTAGGCAAAGTTACTTTGATGCAACTTGATGGAATTTTAACGACAGAAGAATACAAGACATGTCTACAAACTGCCATCGGCGGCTGTAGAACCGTGTATGAAATTCAGAGAAAAGCCTTGGTTGAAAAATATTTTGAAAGCGGAGATAAGTAAAATTGGAATCCGCTATACTTGATCAATTAAGATCAGACAAAATCTTGGAATTGCTCAAACAAGGAAAGAGGCTTGACGGCAGATCTCTTGATGAGCAACGACCTCTGACCATAGAAACCGGAGTAATTCCAAAAGCAAATGGTTCTGCGAGAATAAAACTGGGAAATACAGAGGTTATCACAGGAGTCAAGGTTCAACCAGACAAACCGTTTCCTGACTTGGGAGACAAGGGAATACTGATCTGTACTGCTGAGATTCTTCCACTTGCAGATCCATATGTGGAACCGGGACCTCCTACGGAAGGGGTAATCGAGCTTGCTAGAGTTGTGGATAGGGGCATACGTGAGACTGAAATGATTGATCTGCATCAACTTGTTCTAATTGAGGACAAATCTGTAGTGGGAATATTCATTGACAGCAGTGTTATTGATTCGGCAGGAAATCTTTTTGATGCATGTTCATATGCTTCAGTAGCAGCAGTTCTTTCCTCTACTATTCCAAAATATGAAATCAAGGATGAAGCACCTGTTCTAGTTGAAGGAATTACGTCAAAACCTCCAGTAAAGACTCTCCCAGTATCGGTTACAATGGCAAGAATAGGCGATTACATAATTGTAGATCCTAGCAAGGAAGAGGAAATTTGCATGGATGCAAGAATTACTATTACTACAAACTCTGCAGGCAACATCTGTGCGTTGCAAAAAGGAGGAAGTGATGGATTTTCAGTTGAACAGCTTATCAAGTGTTCAGAAATGGCACTTTCTGTAGGAACAAAAATAAGGAAGAAATTTGAGCAGCTGATGTAAGATGGCAAAAGGTAAAGGATCTTCACTCAAGGGTCTCGGTCAAAAATATGGGCTGAAACCACGCAAAAAATTCACTGCGGTACACAGGCTACTGAAGACCAAGCGAAGATGTCCAGACTGTGGCTCTATACGATTTGGCAGACAGGCAGTTGGCATATGGACATGCAAGAAATGCGGTTTCAAAGTGGCAGGCATGGCCTATGACATCAAACTATAGTGCAAAAATCGAAATTTCTGCCGGTAAAAAAAATAAAGCAATTTTCAAATCTCTGGAAACTGACAACAAATTCTATGACGAGAATCCTACTCAGACAAAGATGTCTCTTGACAAAAACATTACAATCCTGATTGATACCCAGGAACTTTCGCATCTTAGAGCAAACTTGAATTCAACACTGCGCCTTCTCCAAACAAGCAACGATTCAATCGAATCGGTAAAAATATAAGCAAAACAATTGAGTGATACAAACATGTCTGCAGGAGAACAAATCCCACCATGGTTACAAGAACAAGTGGGCAGATTACAACAATTACAACAAAATCTTCAATCCATTATGGTTCAAAAACAACATCTTGAAACAGAACAACTCGAAACGGAAAGAGCCCTTGAGGCACTGAAAAAGGCAGGCGATGCGGATACTGTCTACAAGGCAGCAGGCTCAATTCTTGTCAAATCCACAAAAGCAACTCTGATTTCAGAGCTAGAAGAAAAAAAGGAACTTGCAAACACACGTCTAACCGTACTGGCAAAACAGGAAACCAGACTAAAGGAAAATCTCAAAGAAGCTGAAACAAAGATCAGGGAGATGCTGCGTGCACCGCAAGCTCCGGCAGGTCAAAAGACAGATACTCCTAAATAAAATACTGGATGAATTTCAGCAGTTCTATGAAGATAGAAGACCTGAGAATGGTAATTGACGAACGTGAGAAAAAGAGCGGAATTCCCGATCTTTTAAAAGAGGTTGGGGTAAAAATTGAAATGAAAAACCTGCCTGTAGGAGACTACATCGTTGCCTCGGAAACTGTAATTGAACGAAAAAGTGTACATGATTTCATTTCGTCTGTTTTTGATGGGAGACTGTTTGATCAATGTAGCAGATTACGGGAACATTTTGAACATCCAGCCATAATTATTGAAGGCAATGTGGATGAGATTGCGCAAATTACTGAGAATCCGCTAGTCTTCTATGGTGCAATTTCCGCTGTAGCACTAGATTTTAGGATACCAGTTGTACCAACTCCAAATGCATCAAACACAGCCAAGCTACTGGTAGCAATGTGCGCAAGACAAGGTAAGACCAAAGGGCCATTTCTTAAAAAAATTCGAAAGTCAGGCGATATAAACCGCCAGCAACTGTCTGTTTTATGCAGTCTGCCCGGAGTTGGTGAAAAGATTGCATCCAGAATGTTGGAAAAATTTGGGTCTCCAAGTAATTCCCTTAATGCATCTGTGGCAGAGCTTTCAAAGATTGAAGGAATGGGAGAATCACGTGCACAAAAAATGCGAAAACTACTTGACACAAAGAACAAGACTGATAAAAAAACTAACCAGAAGACTTTACACGACGTTTGATATAAAATAAAATATTACTCGCTGATCTGAACCACACATGATAATTTCACATTCTTGGCTGGCAGGGCATTACGATGATCCAGATTTGGTAATGCTGGATTCAAGAGGAAATGTGGCATATTCATATGGACACATCCCCAAGTCTCAACCTCTGGAGGTGGAAAAGGTAGTAGTCGAGGCTGCTGATACTGGCGCAAATCCTGTATTGGAGACTGAAAACGCCGTAGCCTTGTTTGGGTCGCTTGGAATTGATGACACAAAAACCGTTGTGATATGTGGTGACTATATGGACCCGTCTGCCGCCCGAATAGCTTGGACGTTTTTGTACTTTGGACATGAAAAACAAAGATCCTAGACACTGGAATCACAAGTTGGCATCAAAAAGGACTCCCAATCACAAGGGAGGTTCACAAGACAACTCCTGCTACTTTTGCACCAAAAATAAACTCGTCAATAAGAATAGAGGCCAAAGAACTGCAAAAGAATCTCGAGTCTGCTTTTATCTTGGATGCCCGATCCCCTCAGGAGTACATCGCTGGCAGGATACCGAACTCTATTCTCTTTCCATTCACAGACGGAGTAGGTGAGCATGGCTCTCTTTTCAAGGAAAAAGATGAGCTTGTATCTATCTTTGAGGAGCAAAAAATTCCAAAAGACAAAGAACTAGTGTGTTATTGTACCCTGGGTCATAGGGCGGCAAATGTATTTGTCCAGCTTAGAATTGCAGGATATGAAAATGTGAGACTGTATGATGGCTCACTGGCCGACTGGGTCGGAAGAGGACTTGCTCTTGGATGACTTGCGTACCAGCTTGTTTCCGCACATTGGACAAATAGAATCTTTGGAAAAACTTGTTCTACAGCCTGCGCAAAAATAAATCCATTTTATCTTGTCTGCCCCCTTTGTCATGACTGGCAAAACTTTCAAATTCATGTGCTTTGCCACATTTGAAACTGCAAAGTCATCGGTTACCAACTCTCCGCCAGTCTGTAAACATAATGCTATGACAGAAACGTCCTCCTTGGAAAGGCTCTGGTAGTCCCCTGTTTCCTCTGCTTTTCCAAGTGTGATGTCTACAAACTTTTTTTCAGGTTCTATAATTTTCAGTCTGTCTGATTCTATTAACACATCTATTGCACCTTGATCTTTTTTGATATGCTTGATCTCTTCAAAAACTAGAGGAGTGGTATAGCTAACATCTTGTGATGAGAATGGTATGCCTGCATAAAACGAGGTGGAATCCAAAATCCTAAAAACCAAGCTTACTCATCTGTCTTAGGCCTCTTTTCTTCAGTCTAACAAACACTGCCTGTTTCTTGTATTTTCTTATCGTGATCACTTCGTCAACTCGTGCATTTTTGATCACCTGTGCATCCATGATTATGTTGGAATCGTGGTTGCTTATTATCTCGATTTTCTCATCTGGTACCACAATTGATGGCAATTTGTTGACCGGGGCCACTGGAGTAATTATCAACACATCCAAACTTTCGTGAAGAATCGGGCCTCCAAGGGAATACGAGTGTCCTGTTGAACCACTCGGGGTTGAAACTATGGCTCCATCCATTCTTTGTGTAACCGTGTCATTTTGGAATCTTATCTCAAAAAGTGATGTCTTGGTGAGATTTTGTCTGTTGATGTATATCTCATTGAGCGCAGGGGGAAACTCTTGGCCTGCACAGGATGCGATCACCCTGATTCTCTTATCGAGAAATATGTTGTCTGATCTTATCTGTTCTACTGCGGCATCTATCTCTGGCAAAGTTATTTCTGACAGGATCCCCCTGTTGCCGCCTACGTTGATGGCCAAGTTCGGGGTCTCATCTTCCAAGTATCTGAAAGTTCGTAATGTTGTGCCGTCACCTCCAAGTGTTATTGTCAGATCAAGCTTTGCAGCTTTTAGGTCTTCCAAGTCGCTCACTCTCTTGGCTCCCTCCACCTCGACCGGTGAAACTGTGTAAACTCGAATTTTTTTACCAAGAAGTTTTTTTGCTACTTTCTTTGCAGCATCTTCTGCCTCTTTTGAGCCTACCTTGCTGACAACTGCTACATTGTTGAGTTCCAAACAAAAGTACTATTCTAATTTCGCTTAAAAAGCATATGATAAGTATAAAATATTAAGAACCTTTTCTGTATCATGGCTGAAGCGTTATGAATTACGTGCATCCTGAAGTTCTAACCGATACTGAGACTGTTGCAAAAAATATGGGAAATAATACAATCAAGCTTGTCGAGGTCGATTATGATCCGGAAAATGCTTACAGACAAGGGCACATTCAAAATGCCAGTCTTATCTGGTGGAAAAGAGACATCAACGATCCAGTAACACGGGATATTGTCAGCAAATCACAATTTGAAGACCTAATGTCCAGAAATGGAATCACCGCTGATTCTGAGGTGGTTCTTTACGGAGATTTCAACAACTGGTTTGCCGCCTTTGTATTTTGGATATTCAAGTACTATGGACATGAAAAAATAAAGATCATGAATGGGGGAAGAAAGAAATGGGAAATGGAGAAAAGACCATACACAAAGGAAGAGCCACAGATTCAAAAGACAAAGTATGTGTCACAACCCCCAAACGAAGGAATACGAGCTTATCTGTTTGATGTGAGAAGATCTCTTGACAAAAAAGATACCGTCCTAGTTGACGTGCGTTCTCCCAAGGAATTCTCAGGCGAAATCACTGCTCCTCCGGAATATCCAATGGAACATGCGCAAAGAGGTGGGCATATTCCTGGTGCAAATAACATACCGTGGGCAACGGCTATAAATGACACTGACGGCACCTTCAAAACTGTTGAGGAACTAAAGAAGAATTACGAGACTAAAGGAGTCACGCCAGATAAAGATGTAATCTGTTATTGTAGGATAGGGGAAAGATCTTCCCACAGCTGGTTTGTCCTGAAATACTTGTTAGGATATCCGCAAGTTAGAAACTATGATGGCTCCTGGACTGAATGGGGTAATATGATTGGAAACCCGATTGAAAAATAACGAAGGCCGAGAACTTCCTGTATTGCAAAAGGGAATATTTTATGCAATAAGAGATGGACCGATTGATCTAATCATGGAAGACAAAACCAAGAGAGGTCTTACAGTACAAGAGCGATCAATTGATGAAAAATACAATGTAGACTCGGAAAAAGGCATGATCTACGACATGGACGGAATTGGCCATAAAGTAGGAATACGGTGGTTCTTTCCTAAAGACAAGTACACTCTTGAAAATGTACTGGTGCATGCTAAAGAGATGGAAGAAAGATATCGAAAGATCCGTGAAGAGACGTGCCCAGATTACTAAGAAGGGTTTTTAAAGACTTTTTCCAATAATAATAACATGTCCCTTCTTCTAAAAGACAAGGTCTACACAGTCCAGTCTGGGACTTCGAAGAGAGGAATATATCCATTGCACAGCTACAAGCTGGGACTTTATCGCCTGCCAGTAAAACTGGAAGACAAGTACGAAATTGATTCTATTGTTAGTGGATTCAAGAAAGTTTTTGTCATGGATCAATTTGCTGACAGGGTTTATGCGACATACCGATGGAAAGAAGAGAGTACACCTGATCCTGATGACAGAGGATACAAGCAGATTGAGCTTGAGGTACAAGTTGAAGTTGTAACCGGAGAGGTAGTTGATATGATATACCAAATTTACCCAGTAGAGAAATATGGCGACGGCCTCTGGGTAAAAGACTACAGGAGAAAAGCAGATGCAAATGCCAAGATGATGATTGATACTATACTGCGTAACAGTGTTCTTGCCGACAAGATGATTGAACATCTTGTAAAAACCAAACAAGCAACTCCGGAAGCAGCTTTAAAAGAACTGGAAGAGATGACACCGCTTGCACAGATAGTTCTAAATGCCAAGCCCAAACCAAAACCGGCATCTCCTCCGCCTGGACAGGAGGCACAACAACCCGCAGAGATAGAGACTCCATCTGGAGCAAAACCGGGGCCAATAGATGTAGAATTTAAGAAAAAACTAAAGGTATCAGAAACATTCACCGCCCCATCCAGTGGCGGCAAGATAAAGGTCTATGGACCAAGAAAAGGAAACGAAGTATTGGGAATCTGGGGAGAATTTGTCTCAGTTGACTTTGATATATGTGTGGGAGACGGTGCCTGCATAGATGCCTGTCCTGTCAAGGTCTATGAATGGGCCGAGTTTGCAGGAAACCCTTCATCTGAGAAAAAACCCCTTATGGCAAGAGAGATTGACTGTATATTCTGCTTATCATGTGAGAATGTTTGCCCTGTGCAAGCAATCAAGATCTCAAAGAGAGGCTAGTGAGAAAACAACGGTAGGGCTATAAGGACTTGTGAGTTGAAAGACTCCGATGCTGATACATCCTGTACCAACGCCTTTAACCCAATTCTTGTGGAATCTCTTTATCGGAATAGCCCTTGTCATAACTCTGTATACGTGCAATTTTTACTATCTTGTCTTTCTGGCCAGACAAAAAAAGAAGACAAAATCTGTTGAACTAAAAGAGATTCCCACCGTTACAATCCAGCTTCCAATTTACAATGAAAAGTATGTGGCTGCCAGACTTGTGAACGCGGTATGTGCACAAGACTATCCAAAAGAGAAACTATGCATCCAGGTACTGGATGACTCTGATGATGACACATTCACTATACTGGAAGATCTGGTAAATGATTACAAAAAGAAAGGATTTGACATAATGCATGTAAGGCGGGGAAATAGAAAAGGGTACAAGGCAGGGGCGCTTCGTCATGCAATGAGTTTTGCAAAGGGAGACTTTGTTGCCATATTTGACGCAGACTTTATTCCTCCATCATGGTTCCTAAAAAAAGCGCTCTCATATTTTTGCAAGCCTGAGATAGGTCTGGTACAATGCAGGTGGGGTCATGTAAATGAAAAATATTCTGCATTGACCATGGCCCAGGCACTAAGCTTGGACTTTCATTTTCTGATAGAACAACAAGCAAAAAGTAATTCCCACCTGTTCATGAATTTCAACGGTACTGCTGGGGTCTGGAGAAGGGACTGCATTGAAGATGCTGGGGGGTGGCATACTGCAACGTTGGTGGAGGATCTAGACCTTAGCTATAGAGCACAGATGAAAGGATGGAAATGTGTATTTATACCAGATATAGTGGTAGATGCAGAACTTCCTGTACAGATGAATGCTGCAAAGAGACAGCAGTTCAGGTGGGCAAAGGGGTCTATCCAGTGTGCCATAAAATTACTTGGAGATGTAGTGATAAAGAAAATACCGGTTGACACAAAAATCCAGGCTTTTGTTCAACTCACAAGGCATATTGCATTTCCGCTAATGCTGATGCAATTCTTAATTTTACCAGTATTGCTGGCTACAAAAATCAACCTCTATATAGTAAGTGGCCTGCCAGCTCTCACGATACTGGCATATCTTGCCATGGGGCCATTGGTGTACATTATGATAATTCGAGATCTGTATAACACAAGCTGGAAGTCTAAAGCGCTGTCATACTTTTACATGGTGTTTTATTCTGCAGGTATGTCTGTGAATAACACTGTAGCCGTATTTGACGCATTATTTGGAAAGAAAAATGAATTTCTGCGCACTCCAAAGTTTGGAATAATAAAAAAGAGTGACGATTGGAGAGACAAGGCCTATGCGCTGCCTTTCACAAAAACCACATTGCTTGAGCTATTCTTTGGAGTATATGGAATCATAGGTATATTCATTGCAATCTTTTCAGAAAATCCTATCTTTGCTCCAATAATTGGAATCCAAACTATAGGATTCTTCTATATAGCATATCTTAGCATATCTCATTCAACATTTAAAAAAGGCAAATCAAGAAATATGCCTGTTACATCAGGTAATCAAAGAATGGCAAATACATACTACAAGTTTGCAATGGGCGGAATCATGGGACTCATACTCTTGGGAGTAGTTATGGCCTTTGAAGAATATAGTACAACAATATACCCGCTTGACCAAGCTAGGGGTCTGCTGTTAAGAATTCAGGCCACATCTGATCCACAATCCATCCACAATGATCTAAAGGCTGTAAAAACATTACTTCCGCCATCTGGAAACCCTGTATGGATATTCCCAACAGACGACACTGACTTTGGACTAATGCAAGGTGATCTGACTACAATGCTTGCAACCACTGATAAGATTGCAACTACATCTCCTGACAGCGCAGCGTTTCATACTGGAATGCTGAATGTTCACTACCAAGCTAGCACAATTGTATTCAATCTGCTTGATGCCACGCCATACATGTATGTGAGCATATCGAACATGCTGTTTGGCTGCATATGGGTTGGCGTAATAATTGGAATATTTGCAATGCTAAAGAGGAAAAGAGAGCGATTGCGAGCCTACGAAGTTGAAGATAACTAGGAAATATTCAGTTCGTGCCTTACTTCGTCCACAGCTCTGATTCCAAACAGGTCTCGGACCTGTTCCATTCTAAGTGATTCCTTTACAAGATCAGCTCCTAGCTCACTTGTTAGCATTCTGAATACATCAGTGAACCTGATTTCCCACCTGTCTGCACAATCCAAGATCTTGGATATGCTCCATTGTTTTACCTCCAGGGGAAGGGACATCTTTGTCTCAGCCTCGATGGAAAGCCTGTCAAATAGATTGACCATGTCAACAGCCTGTGACACCATTTTTTCTATGTCTTCTAACGTGCCGTATTTTGATTCTGATCTCATGCGTATGTTGGACTGGAATTCTGAGAGGCGAAGCAATCCCATGACCTCTCTTGAAGTGTTCTGTGAAGTCTTGTGAGTCACGCTCCTTATGTCGTTTAGTTGCTGGGAAATTTCATGAGTGGTCTTGTTAAATTCAGATATTGACGCAGAGTTTCTGTTGAGCAGTTCCGCAAAGTCCGACATCTTTTCCTCTATCTCCTTTGTCTTGCTTAGGACGTTGTTCTTGAAGCTACTAAACTCGGAATTTACATTTCTAATGTCACTGCCTAACGTACCGAGAGACTCTGTCTTCTTTACTAGCGAATCAATCTCTGTTCCTACATTTCTAATCTGAGAATCAAGACCGATTATGGGCTCTGTCTTTGCAACAATTTTTCCAATCTCTGTCTTGATGTTTGATATGCTCTCTTCCAAGTGAGACATTTTTTCAGATTTTTCAATCATGGCTTTGGTACTCTTTTTTACCTCGTCTATCTCGACATGCAGGCCTGAGAGTAACTCTGCCTTTGCGGAAAATTCCTTTGTGCTTTTCTTTACCTCTTCAATTTCCGAACCTATATTTGCTAATGATTCTGCCTTGCTTGATACTGCCTTTATGTCCTCACGTATCTTTTCTGTCTTTTCGGATATGTGCATTATCATTTTTGTGTTGTTTCTGATGGAATCGAGATTGTCTGCCACATTCTGCATGAGCTTACCGGAATCAGGAATGTCTGCCTGTTTCTGATGGATCTTGCTGACCTGATCTTGTAAACGATTTATCTGCTCATTGATCTTCTCTATGATGTTGGAATGCGCCTTTACCTGGTTCATCCCGTGGAAAAGCCTCTGGGTATCCTCTTCAAGTATGTTCATCTGTCTGGAGTTTTTCTGTATCTGGTCTAGTGAAGAGTTTACTCCGTCTATCATGTTTTTTAATGAGATCAGTATTTTCTGATTCTCGGTGAAAATCTTTGACATTGTCTTTACTTCTGAGGCCAGAACCTTGGTTGCCTCTGAAATCGAATTCATCTTCTTGAGCGTCTCTGCAGTGGGATCCTTGGACGATCTTTTGCCTTCCTGCGATTTTGCCTGCTTCACTTTAAATTACAACAAGCATAACCGATAAAAAAGTTCGGTTTTGATTTTCTTCAAAAAATAGCCAGAATTAGTTGTTGACTAGCTCTGGATCGTGTAATACTTCATGAAGCGTTTTTTCTACTAAACCGTTGGCAGTCTCGAAGAACTGCCTTGGACAGAATTCACAACTTAGCATATCTTACCGTACCATACGGTACTATTAACACTAGGGTAACTCTGGTATTACCAAGAGATCCTTTACTCTTTCTGAAGCCTGAGCGATGCCGAATTTATGCAGTACCGCAATCCGGTGGGTGCAGGCCCATCGTCAAAAACATGCCCCAAGTGAGAGCCGCATTTTTTACACATGACTTCGGTTCTCATCATGCCCTGGCTGGTATCAGTCTCACTCTGTATGTTGTCTGATGCAGGCTTCCAAAAACTTGGCCATCCTGTACCAGAGTCAAATTTCGTCTCAGAGCTGAACAAATCCGCGCCACAGCAAACACACTGGTAAACTCCCTTTTCTTTACAATCATTATACTTGCCAGAAAATGGCGGTTCCGTGCCCTTCATTCTGCAAACGGAATACTGGTCAACTGTAAGCTTTGTCTTCCACTCGTCCTCGGACATACTGATAGAAAATCCTCGCTCTTGAGATATTAACCTTTAAAACAAAATCTGGACATGCAAAAGCCTGTTTTTCAAAAATTTGCCATCTGTATCTTCAAAAAGCAGTCAGATACCCCAGGTATAATTCATCATTAGTCAGAAAACCCGATCATCATTCTGCAAGCCATGTTACCTAAATGTGCTTTATAATGTGACCGGTCAGGGCAGGGTCTGCGAACCTACTCATGGTCAGATGTAATAAGCTGAGATTTTTTTCACCAAATTGTCGGTCTAGACTACGCTTGGTATTAAATAAAATTTCATGAGAGTCTTGTCTGTGATATCGGAGATTATCCGCAGGGTGGAATCGGCAGGAATTACAGGCGTCAAAAAGACAGACCTCAAAAAAGAATTTGGCAAGGAATGTGATGAGGTACTTGAGAGGTTGTCGCAAGAAGAAAAGGCCTTCATTGAGAAAAAAGGAGTTGCCTATTTTGTCTGGAGCAGGGAAAACTATATCCTGCATCTGACCGAGAATGACCCAAAATTCAAGCTCATGCTCAATATGCTAGTTGGCGTAAGCCACTCTGTTGCCAGGCTGAAAGATCATACCCAGAATCTAAGAGAGGAGATGGAACGAATGTCGTTACAGGATAATCCCAGTTATACTATAGACTTTGAAAAAGTGTTTGACAAATGCCTAAGGGAAGGAGGTACCTCGATAGGATGGACTTCCTTCTCAAAGGTGCGAGAAAAAATATGCCAGACGCAAGACCTTCCAAAAGAAAAGTTCTACGCACTTGCAAGCGATCTGGTTGAAAAACATCACAATAAATACGAAGTCTCGTCTGGAGGACGGGAAGGCATCCTCATCCGCGGGATGGTTCATGGTTTTGTGAGGGCTGTCTAATGTACGCGTATGGATTGGAAGACAACCCGTATCCTAGCAGCCCGACACCAACTGAAAAAGACGCAAGGATACTTGGGGGAAAAAGACACAAGGAAGCCAAGTCTGCCATAGTGGAATGCATGAAAGAGCTGAATGCCAAAGTCCACGGAAGAGACTCGTCTGATAATGACTTTAGAGTAATCACTGTAATCCAGGATGTGGGATCTGGAAAGACGCACTTGGCACTGCACATCAAAAACTTGAAGGGCCGTCATAACACCGAATGCTCGTTTGTTGACCTGTCTACGATATCCCCCAAGACCATGCCGAGTATCTACAATGCAATAATCAAGGGGTTTGACAACGAATTTTTTGTACAACTGCGTACAAAATTTCTTGCATATCTAAAAGAGAGGGCAGAACAGGGTGACAACTCTGCAAAGAAGGCCATCAACTATACGATGATGAACAGACTGATGGGACTGACAATCAAAGAAAAAGTAGACGATATAATATCTGGAAAAGAGTCTGTTTCTGTTGAAAACCTAAGGCAGTTTCTTGTCCAGAGGTTCAATTATCACGAGTCCGTGTTGATCAGAAACATAATCACAAACTCTTTTGAAAGCATACAGAACCTTGAGGAGATGATTGGAATGATATCTGCCATATCAAAACTCACACATAGGTTCTTGGGAAAGATCACGCTTTTCGAGGTAGATGAATTTGATGGAAATGAAGGTTCGATAGAATTTGTAAAGGGAATAATAAACTCACATCTTCCGGCCTGTGTGTTGCTTTTAATTTCAACCCCATCGGGATATGCAGAAGTACAGGGAGTCAATTCGTCTGTCTTTGATAGGCTTGAAAAGGCAAATTACAAGATTGATCTGGCAGGATCAAACTCCAAGGACGAGCTTGCAGAAATTGCTGTCGAGTACATAAAACATAACGACAAGCACGGCAAGCTTGGCTCCAAGTCAGAAGAGGAACTAACTGACAAGATTCAAGTGCTTTACGAAGAGTTTCCGGAATTTAGGAGCGTCAGATCCGTCATAAACATCCTGTATCATGCAATGGAAAAATCAGAACAGCTGACACTTGACAAGATCGATGAAAATGTAATTGATGACGCAATAAAGCAAACATACCCGGGACTGAAAGTGCGGGGAAGCATAATGGACATTCCAATTTCTGATTTTATTGCAATACGAAAAAACTACGAGTCATCCTCTGAAAAAGACCTGCGCGAAGCAGTACACAACCTGACAAACCTTGCACATGAAATGGGCAGCATATGTAAACTAGAGAAGCAAAACCTGCCTCTTGACATTGTATATCAAGATCCGTTTGGAGCCAAGATTGGGGTGGCCATAGTCACAAACTCGAACAATGAAGAAAATCTGGATCAAATCTCTAACATATCAAAGTCAGCAGTTGTGGACAAGCTGATAATACTGACCAACAGGAAGATTCCGAACCCCTACAATTCTACGGTGATAAACGTAGACAAGTCAAAGACCATTGATTTGATCTACTTTAACAACAAGTACAACGGCAAAAAAATCACCGAATCAGACAATGAGCGGGCAGAGATGCTGGCAAAAACTCTGTGCATCATCTAAATCTATATATATTTTTAAAATAAGGGCAACCATTCTCTAGCACATGGTGGAAAGCGAACTTGACAAATTTTTGGCTCAGAGACACAAGGACGTGACCCTCTTTGATCTTGAGGGGAAAAAAGTACCGTGCATCATAATGGAGGAAAAACGATTCGACGAGATAATTAGGGCCATTGCAGGGAAACCTGTATCTGTAGAGACCAACCTCAACATACTGCAAGACGGCTTGGGTCACGTGTTTGTCCGGATGACGCTGGTTTTTTCCCAGGGGCAGATTGAGGAAAAAATACTATTGTATGCAAACGAGTCCTTGGAATTTTTTGAAGCGTTGACTGCTACATCGATGCTGGCCATTTCATCTCCTCATTCTGAATATGGGCGTTCCAACGTGTTTATGATCCAGCTTCCAAAGCCTGAAAGAACGGAAAACGCCCTGGAAATAATCAAGAAAGGCCTTAAAATGTAAAAATGCGGTTGCCGGCGTGCCGCCACGAAGGGGTCAAAATCCATGGCAAAAACTCGATGTTGCTGGGCCATTTTCATTTTTATGATATATCGGTGATTCAAAGTGTAAACTTTTTGAGGAAATAGAAGCCTCACAAGAATAAATAAATCAGTTCCGTAACAACAAATCATTCATTTTTTTCTTTTTTTAAAGCATCTGTCAGTAGGAACTGTTACGTTTGATCGACAGTACTCAACAGGCTTAATAGCGATGTAAATTCTTACTTTGCATGGCAAAAGCCAAAGCAAAATCAAAATCAAAAAGTAAAGGTAAAAGTAAAAGATAAGAAAAATCGACCTGAAAATGGTCTTTTCATTTTTCCTCCAAAAATTCAATGTTTGTCAAGTGTAGAAAAACACAAGCTGCTGCTTTTCAAACAATACCGCTAGAATTATCTAAAGTGCGATACCGATAATTTTTGCCCAATCTTTAGATCTTTTTGAGCTCTGACTTTCTTGATTGCTTCTTCAAAGTGTTTCATAGTAACTTTGGCTATTTCTGCCTGCTTCTCGGCCTCCTTTGGATCTGGATACTTGTTAATGAACTCGTTTATGAGAATTGATGCAGCTGTATTTGCAATTGCAGCAACATCTGCTCCTGAAAATCCGTCGGTGGACTCGGCAATCTTTTCAAGGTTGACATAATCGGGATTTGCATCATTCGCAGTTCCATCTTCTGTATCCATTGGAATGTCTCTTGAGCTAATCTCCAATATTTTGAGTCTTCCAGGCTTGTCGGGCATTGGTACCAGTACTAGCTTGTCAAATCTTCCCGGTCTAATTAATGCCCTGTCTATCATGTCTGCCCTGTTTGTTGCTGCAATGACTACGACCCCATTGAGGCTCTCAATGCCATCAAGCTCAGTCAATAGCTGGCTGACAACTTTTTCAGTAACCGAACTATCCACAAATCCTCTCACTGGTGCAATTGAATCAATCTCATCAAAGAATATGACACACGGTGAGGCCTGCCTTGCCCTTCGAAATACCTCTCTTATCCCCCGCTCGGATTCTCCAATCCATTTTGACAAAAGCTCAGGACCCTTTACGGAGATAAAGTTTGCCTCACTCTCTGTTGCCACAGCTTTTGCCAAAAGTGTCTTGCCTGTACCACTTGAACCATAAAGCAAAATCCCCTTGGGCATTCTGTGGCCGAGCATAGAGTACAATACGGGATATTTCATTGGCCACTCGACTGCTTCCTGCAGTTCAAGTTTTACATTTTCCAATCCTCCAATTTCGCTCCATTTTACGTCAGGTTTTTCAATGTAAACTTCGCGCATTCCAGCTGGTGTGACTTCGCGGAATGCAAACTGGTAATCCTCGTCGTTTACAACAAGCTTGTCAAGTGTCTCGGTTGGAATTTTTTCATCCGCTAGATTGATTTCTGGCAATAGTCTTCTCAAACACTTCATTGCAGCTTCCTTGCACAGATATTCCAAGTCTGCTCCTACATATCCATGGCTTACTGCCGCAATTTTTTCCAAGTTAACATTTTCATCAAGCGGCATGTTTCTTGTATGAATCAAGAGAATCTGATGTCGTCCTTTCTTATCTGGTACTCTAATTTCAATTTCTCTGTCAAACCTCCCGGGCCTTCTCAAGGCAGGGTCCAGTGCATTTGGCCTGTTTGTTGCAGCAATCACGATTACTTTGCCTCTTCCCTCCAAGCCGTCCATGAGTGAAAGCATTTGAGATACCACTCTTCTTTCAACCTCGCCTGTCACTTCTTCGCGTTTAGGTGCAATGGAATCAATTTCATCTATGAATATAATAGAAGGTGCCTTCTCCCGTGCGTCCTTGAAAATTTCTCGAAGTCTTGCTTCGCTTTCTCCATAAAATTTGCTCATTATCTCAGGTCCTGATATGCTAAGAAAGTTAGCATTGCTCTCGTTTGCCACAGCCTTTGCCAAAAGTGTCTTGCCTGTGCCAGGCACTCCAAAAAGTAATACTCCCTTTGGAGCCTCAACTCCTAGTTTCTCAAAAATCTCTGGATGTCTCAAAGGAAGCTCAATCATTTCCCGAACCTTTTTTATCTCATCTGTAAGGCCTCCGATGTCTTCGTATGAGACCTGAGGAACTCCGCGCAAAGTATCTCCCTTTTCAGCAATGTGAAATATTGTCTTTGACGTTACAAGCGCGGCGTCTGCAGCAGGTGTCAATCCAATTATCTGAAATGTGAGCCTGCCACCAAAGTAGGGAACCATGACGTTATCACCCTTTATCAAAGGAATGCCTTCAAGCGAGTCAGTAAGATATCTCTCATCTATCGGTGGAATAGACTCGAGCGGTGCAACTATGATTTTTTCAGCACCAACCGTCTTTATCTTGGATACTGTGACAGTGTCTCCTATTGCTATGCCTATGTTGTTTCTTCCAAGACCATCTATTCGAATGATTCCTTTTCCTTCATCAGAGGGATAAAGTGGAAGGCATTTTGCAACGGATCTTCGCTTTCCTTTGATTTCTAAGATGTCACCGGTTGATACGCCAAGAGACTCCATGGAATCATAATCGATTCGTGCCATGGCTCTACCGACATCACGAGTATATGCTTCTAAAATTTTTAACGGAATTTCATTTTTGGTTATGGATCTGTTGAGTTACACCATACCTTATACCTTCGTTATTTGTTTTGTTTGCATCATTATCTTATTCTAATCTTCTCCTCGCTGTTCCAGTGTCTAGTCATGAAAAACATCCTCTCCTCCAAAGTATAACTTGATAGGTGCTCCTATTCTAGTGGGGTCCGTACCAGTTTTGCATGACTTGAACCAATGATTTAGATGATTGCGTAACATATGATTAATCATGGATAGAATGCGAATCAAATCCAATGATCTAAAATCTGTTGGCTATGATGAATCAATGCAAATATTGGAAATAGAATTTCATCATGGTGGAGTTTATCAGTACTTTGGAGTTCCAAAAAAGATCTATGATGGATTGATGAAATCTGTTTTATCACATGAACAATATCATGCTAGATACATCAAAAACAGATATCGACATGAGAAGAGTCTCTGATTGTCATATCACAAATGATGTCTCTTACATATCATTATTAGTGATCAACACGTATACAATAGATGTCAGAATCCACTCTGTTACCAGATGACCTTGGAAAAAAATTAGCAAAACGTGTTGATAACCACCTTTTAAAAAATGAAAGACGTGGAACATCCGAGAAAGATGTCTTTGACAAGAAAAAGGTCATGGATGACGTCTTGGACAGGACCTCAATAATGACCTTGTCCAAATTGATAAATTCAGGAACCATAGCATATGTCAATGGAGTAGTCGGTTCTGGTAAAGAAGCCAAAATGTATTGGGCAGTAGATCGTGATGGAAAGGATCTTGCTCTCAAGATATACCTAGTAACGACTTCAAATTTTAAAAAAAGAAAACCCTACCTTGTAGATGATCCAAGATTTACTCGCATAAAAAAAGGCACAAGAAACATGGTCGAGATCTGGGCACAAAAGGAATTTCGCAATCTGACTCAGTGTGTTAAACACGATATTCAATCAATCAAACCAATTCGTATTCTAAAAAATGTCTTGGTATTAGAATTTGTAGGGAAGAACGGCATTCCAGCAAAAACTCTGGTAGAATCAGAAATTGATGAAAATGACTATAAAAATTCAATTTCAATCATTTCCCAGCTTTACAAAAAAGCTGAACTTGTACATGCAGATTTCTCAGAATACAATATTTTCAAAACAGAAAATGGTTTGGTTCTTTTTGATCTAGGATCAGCTGTTGACATACGACATAGAAACGCAAAAGAATTTCTTCAAAGAGATATCACAAATATTTCAAGATTTTTTGTCAAAAGAGGCCTGACTGTTGAACATCCATCAGATGTAATGGCAAGGATAACAAATTGAGTTTTTGCTACCCCTCATCTATCTTAAGTAGTATCATCACGTATGAATATCATATGTACATGAAGAATTTTTTCAAATCAATGTGGAAACCCAAACATGAGAAATCTAGAGAAATACGCCAAATCGATAGTGAAGAAATGAAAGAAGAGACACATGAGTTAGAGCAAGTCGAGCAAGATGCGCAAGAAGACATCAGGGAAACAGAAGATGAAGAATGATTCTGTAGTAATATCGAAAACCCATGCCTAATTCTAGGGGCTAATTTCATGGAAAGAGATCATTTTTGGAGACAAAACATGTGTTCTGATTGTAAAAGAACGAAATGTAAAGAGGAATGCAATTGTGATTGTCATTGGGACAAGAATCGATGAGGCGAGGATCAATTATCAAAACTATTCCCAATCATCAAGTAATTCTAGACGATAATTACATACTGGATAACCATTGTCATCTTCAAATTCAGCCTTACATTTTTGTAGATCCTTTGAATTTGTTTGGTTGTTCTCCTTGTAGCGGGGTCAGCACCAATGATAATAGGGTCCGCCCGTTTAAATCTTAGTTCAACGTTATGATTACTATGAGTTTACGCATAGTAACATCACTCAAGAGAAATGATTCAGAAATTATTGGAATTGGAATAACCGAATTTGGTAAAAACACATATCTTGATTTGAAAGAGGTATACGGGAATCAGGTTAGAATTTTTAATGAAATCAAACAGGGTAAACGAGATAAATCAGAAAAACCGGTTTATGCACTTTGGACTGATGAAGAATTTGGATATATTCTGATGCATGTGGATAAAAGGAGTGATAAATACGAGTTACAGCCAAGAACAGACAAAGTAATCCAATTATTGAATGGTCTTCCCGACTACAAAAAATGATGGAATCAATTTCAGATTGAGTAAATCAACAGAAGAAAGCGCATAGTTAGACTGTAATTTATGAATAGTTTAGACTAAATCAATTCAATATGTGACTTGTTCACTTTGTCTATTGCTTTTCTTATGATGTCCTTTAGATCCTCATATGTCATACTTTCTACATTTCTACCCAAACTTTCCTCAATCTGGCAAGTAAGTTCTTTCTTGATATCGCTGAAAATCTTTTGTTGAAGGCTGTAATCAACTATTCCAGTCTCCCTGACAGTTTGACTAAAGACTTGCTCGATTACATCCCATGAGATTTCTTCCATAACTAATTCTCGTAACTATGCCACACATGTAGACGTCAGGTTCATGATAGATAGAACGTTCTTCATGTTCAATATCTCGTTGTTTATCAATTCTCTCAGTTCTGCTTCAGTCATATTTTCCAATTTGACAAGGATATCATATCTTCCATGCGTTCGCTGAATTTCCTTTACTGATTTAAGAGTCTGAAGTTTTCTTATTACAAGCGTCTCTTTCCTTGGTTGACAGCTAATGAATGCAAATGTTGGACATGTTTTATCGTCGTGAATTTTTTTACCTCGTTCTATATCTAGTTGAATTTGTGTCATAGTATAATTTCTCCAACTCTATTATGTCCTTGTCCCTAATAAAGCGGTGTAATGTGTCATTTGCAGTTGCAAAGAGTACAACTTGTCCTATTTTGGTAGTGCTTTCTTAAGTGGTACCGACGCGTTATATTATAGTTGAACAAAATACATGAAAGTAAGAATCACTACGAAACTGGAAAACAACTAGTAGGAAAAATTCGATTCTACTCTCTGGTTGATGTACTTGAAGTAATAAAACCATCAGTATGGAAAAAGAGATACATCCCCATTTAAGAAAGTCATTGCATTTGACCTTCTGTCCATGATACTTGGTGGGTTTATCGGAGCTGGAATCGTCACTGCAGTTCTAACAAAATAGAACTCTTCCTTTTTGTTGAAATTTGATCATGGAATTCCAAAAATAAAGGATGCACAATACCACCGTTCTTATTGCTTGACAGATATGCAATAGGTGATAACCTTATGCTTTCTCTTGATTCTGATGCATACATGAAATGTGCTCGCTGTGGAAAGAGTGCCATGGTAACTGACGGTTCCACAGGAGAGAGATTTTGTGGAGTATGCGGTTTTGTTGTCAATGAGCGAATAGAAGATTCTGGTCCTGAGAGACGTTCATTCTCAAAAGACGAACATGAGGATAGGTCAAGAACAGGTGGACCATCATCTCTTGCAATACATGACATGGGTCTTGCAACAATGATAGGACATGACAATAAGGATGCGACCGGAAAGCCGCTTTCAACTTCAATGAAGAGTACTATAACACGCCTTAGAACATGGGATAGCAGAAGTCAAGTTCACGAGTCCCAAGAGAGAAACTTCAGACAGGCATTCAGCGAGCTTAACAGAATGAAAGACAAACTTGCACTGTCTGATTCAGTGGTTGAAAAGACTGCATACATTTACAGAAAAGCATTAGAGAAAAATCTTGCAAGAGGCAGATCAATTCCTGGACTAATTGCCGCAGCAATGTACTTGGCATGCAGGGATACTGGCACTCCAAGAACATTGAATGAAGTAGCACGTCAGATTAACATAAAAAGAAAAGATGTGTCAAGATGTTACCGATTACTTTTAAAAGAGCTTGATCTGAAAATGCCAGTGTTAGATCCTATAAAATGCATGTCACGGATAGCAAGTCAGGCTGGTCTAAATGAAAAAGTAAAACGACAAGCTCTTACAATTTTAGAAGGCGCAAACAGGATGGAAATTACAGCAGGAAAGGATCCTATGGGGTTAGCTGCAGCCGCATTGTATCTTTCATGCGTCATAAATAAAGAAGATACAACGCAAAAAGTTATCGCTTTAGCAGCTGGAGTTACAGAAGTTACAATAAGAAACAGGTGCAAAGGATTACGAGAATTACTAGATATAAAAATGCCAGACAAATTGAATTCAAAGCTTGGTCGCCCTGAAAAATTCATGAGCTCAATGATCCAAATGATAGCACTTACCAAGTCAAATGAGATATAAAATATAATAAATGGGAAGATAGGACCTGTCAAGACATGGCCGAGATTCGAGCTTCAATTGAAATTAATGCATCACTTGACAAAGTCTGGCCTCAAAGCCAACTGAGAGCATGGCCTTGTCCCGTAACGTAGATGTAGTCTTTATCATGGTCTCAACCTCGGAGCTTGTGAAAAATTCCGGCTGCCTTCTCTCGTTTGGCTTGATGGCCTTGTGCATCTACCTTACTCGTCCGGCCACGGCGTCTCCTTGTCGACATTGCCATACCTTACAAACTTGTAGAATCTTTTTACTGCAAGGATATAATCTGATGCAGTATGCGGTACATATCCTGAGCTATTAAGCCACTACACAAAGCGTTCTATATCTGCACGTCTTGCATCCTCGATTGTAGTACCAAGGTGCCCTGCAAAGTTCTTTAGGTGAAAGAGATACTCGGCAAGTCTTCCCTTGCTTACACCCATGCTGGATAGATGGTAGATGAACCTTCTGATTATAATCCCTGTCATGCTGTGATATACTGGACTCGTCAAGACACTTGTAGGCGTTTTGCAGTGTGTACTTGTAATTGTATATCTCGTCTACGGATCTCATACTGTATGGAGATTGTTTTCTTTGTAAGGCGTAATCAAATCTGCAATTTGAATGCATAGATTAGTATGCGGTTGCCGGGATTTGAACCCGGGTCGCGGAATTGGCAATCCCGCATATTAACCAAGCTGTACTACAACCGCTCAATCGATTTAGAATTTTCTAGTCTATTAAAGGGTATGTTTACAAACACAATTTTTTAACATCGGCATGCCAAGTAATATCATGAATCCGCAGCTGGAAGAAAAAGTAAACCAGAAAATAAAAGAGGTAACTGAAAAATCAGATGAAATATTTGAGATAATAAATTCACTAGAAGATCTGAGAACTCATTCTGATTCTTTTGCTTATGGCATAGCTGTTGGAAGGCTGTACAACTCGTTCTACTATCAATGCAGAAGAATATTGAAACGCAATCCTACAAACGAAGAATTTTCAGAATTTCTTGAAATGCTGAACAAAAAACAAAAGGAAATTCTGGATGCGCTAAGCCTTGACTGATGCTGGCTTTAACGGAATTACCTTGATTGTAGGTGTTATTGGAAGTTTTACCGCAGCTCCATGCATGGCCTTCTTTGCTGCATCTAAGTGCTCCTTTTTGACAAATGCCTCCATGAGTATCTGACCTCTGTCGACACGTGCTGCCAAACTGATGGCTTTGCCAAAAGCTCCTCTCATTCCTTCCTGAAGTCTGTCTGCACCTGCAGTTGCAATCATCTTGTTTTCTCTGAGCAAGATATGCGGGTATATTCTGAGGTTTGAGAAATATCCTGTCTCTCCTGCAACTTGTTCTATGGATTTGTTTGCAGCTAGTCTGGCCGACTCTATTGCCATGTGTCTTACCTGAGCCTTTTCATTAGATAATAGCTGAATGCAATAATCGTAATCTCCATCTCTTTTTCCGCCTGAAAACTTGGCTATTTTTATCTGAGGCTTGCCCTTGATGAATTCTTTTCTTGTATAGGGCTGACCATTGCCAGTTCGATAGTTTGCTCCGTGCATAATGACACTTTTTCATTCTTATTTTATGCCCATATTTTAACCGTAAGATCGTTTATTCTCTATATTATTCGTAAACGCGACCGCAAACGTACATTCAAACAAAATATGGAGTAATGTTATATGTTGATCGGATATATCGAACCCCTAATGTCCGAATTGGAATCAAAGGTAGAGGGAGTACTGGTAAAAGATCATGTCTTGATTTCAGATAAAAACATGCAACGCAGCCTGGAGCAAAAAGGGTTTGGGGAAACTATAAAACAGAAATTTTTTCTCAAACCCTTCGAGTCCTTGTATCTATTGTACGTTGACAAGCTAAAACTAGTCAAAGGCAAGCAGCCTGTACTTTTTGATTATCTGCTGGACGAATGCATCAAACAGGACAGTGAGGCTTTTACCAAGTTCTTGATTTATCGAGACTTGCGAACCAGAGGATATGTGGCAAAAGATGGATTTGGATTTGGCTCTGATTTTCGTGTCTATGAAAGAGGCCAATTTGGGGAGAAAGGAGCAAAATATGTCATATTTGGACTCACAGAAGGAAGAAGACAAAAAATTGGCATACTGCAAAAACAGATAGAGCAGATTGTCACAATGGGAAAAGAGCCAGTCCTTGCCGTAATTGAGAGGAGGGGGGAAGTAATTTACTACAAGGTATCAAAGATCCAGTTTCATCAAAACAAAGACCAGCCAAGTTTCTCAAGCATAGAATTCTAATCTTAAATATGGTGAGCATGACCCAATACAGTATAATGGAATTCAAGGAGATCTATTGCTTCAACTGCAAGAAAAGTCTGGGCAGATACAGCGACAAATATTTCTCAGATCAAAAAATGGGCGAGATAATAAAGGCAAACCACTCCACACACGTGTATGAAGGACACGAGATTGTAGTACGACGGATAACTGCCTGATCAAGTTTGCGTGCAAATTATTGCTGGATATTTTCGTATAGTATGATTCCATAGTAACTGTTTTATATCTAAAGATGACTCGTCTGATCCGTTGAGATTATCGCTTGTTCTGGTTTTAGGCTTGATCTTGTCCATAGGAACACTACAGGTGGCGCATGCAAGTTATAGCGATATCTCGATATCGGATCCTACAATGGTGGATTCAACCGGGCACGCACTTTCAAGTTATCAGGTGGGTCAAGATATTGGTGTACAATCCGTACTGACCAATCATGGAACAACAGATCAAAACTATGCTTACATGGTTCAAGTAGTTGGCAGTGCCGGCGAAACGGATTACTTTGAGGCATCTTCTGCCTCCCTGCTAGGCAACCAATCTTTCACTGTCGTGCAAGCATGGATTCCAAAGGATCCTGGAACATACACCGTTCAGGTATTTGTCTGGAATGGTCTTGCTTCAGCCGTTCCGCTCACAAATGTCATTGAAAAACAGATCATCGTACAGGGCTAGAAAACAGCAGGATCTGCAGAATCTAAATTTAAATCTTAAGTAGAATTTTGCAGTACAAATTCTTCGTATTGCTTAATTAAGATAAAACTTGCGGGTCTGTGATGCCAGACGAATCATGTAGATTGTGCGGTGGAAGCCTTGCCATACGTTCACAGTGTGGCAAGTGCAGAAAGACCACGCAAAAAATATGCCAAACCTGCAATGCTATTACGCGCGAGCAGTTTCATGACACATGTAACAGGCAAGAACCTGTCTTGAACATGCGGAATGGATGTGTGCTGGAAGCCGTCCAGAAGAAAACATACGTTAAAAGATCCTATCCGGTTCGTTCTATTGCAATATCTGTTGGAATTATCGGGTTTTTCATGCTTGGTTTTACCACTGCCGCATATCTTGACATATTTCAAAGTCAGCCGCCTAGTGCTGAAATGGTGAATCCTGATAATATCCAGATGCCTCAAGTGAGATATGATTCGACCGTGCATGACTCCCTGCAGAACTGTCTTGCATATGGCAGCGGAGAATCAGTCACGGTGACATGTCCTACTCAATATGGATATGCATACAAGGCAATACTGAACATGCCTGGGGATCTTGCAGACAAATTCTCAGACTCTGTGTTTTCAATAAGGGGGGTCTCTGTAACTGAAAATCCAAATGGTGCTGTCATCTTGCAGTATCAAAACAACCTGTACCTGACAAGCTTCTTTGCAAGCTAGCCAAGAAGGCAAAGCTCGCAGTCGCAGGAAACGTTGCTGTCTGCCTTGGCAAGACACTTTGGATGCTGACCTGCCTGACATTGCACACATATGGACTCGGCATTCTCCAAGTCTGAATATTTCTTTCCCCCGTCAAAACCAAAGCCGCCGTCTCTTGGACCTACCATCTGTGTATTGTATTGCGCTCCGGTATTTTAGACCTTGTAAGAGATGCAGTAATTCCAAGCTTCGATAAATCTGTTTGATAAAAATCAAGTTAATGCTCCCGCCGAGTTTCATCATTCCGAGTACAGTTTTCCCCCTCCCGCCGCATGCGTGAGGAAGTCATAATCAAGTATATGGTTATCGATTCGGATAAACTTTTTGCAAGTTAAAGTTAGATGCAGGTTTCAACAGACCTGAACTTTTAGTCAGAACGTACAAACTCTCTTGATGACCGAGTCTTACTAGATTCAAACCAAAGTAGAAAAATATTGTACCGGAACTTGTAAGGTTCGCTACAAATTATTTCCAAAATGCATAAATTCCAAGTAGCGTATTCCATAACAGTTGAGTCAGGATGCCAAGACAGGTAAGAAAAAGGCAGTGTCAGGGAAGTTATTTCGATGAACCCATCCCAACAAATTGACAAACAAATCGCAGAATTAGCAGATTGGCGTGGCGATGTACTTGCCAAACTTCGTAAAATCATCCATGAAGCTGATCCAAAAGTGATTGAGGAATGGAAATGGATGGGAACCCCAGCATGGTCGCATGATGGGATATTCGTGGTAGCAAATGCGCACAAAGACAAGGTGAAGATGACTTTTTCTCACGGCGCAAGTCTTCCAGATCCAGAGAAGGTCTTCAACGCGGGACTAGAAGGCAACAAATGGCGCGCGATCGATTTCTATCAGGGCGACAAGATCAATGGACGCGTTTTGAAAAATCTCATCCGCTCGGCTGTCACACTCAATACTGCTGCCTTGAAAAAGAAAACTTCCAAGACCCGACCTAAAGCAAAGAAAAAATCCTAAGGTTTGAACTCTCACAGGTCAGAATCCGATGAAAGTTCTATTCTTTCAAGACTATGTTGATCCAAATATGTCAAGATCCACAACTACTTGTCATCTATCAAAAATAAAAAAAGAAAAGGAATTGCTTCCTAGTTGACTGGAGCAGCCTGTATGACAAGCGGTCCGACTGCTGGGCTTGTGGATTGGTATGCAAAATCGCCCATCGGACCACCGCTAGTTCCATGGAACATTGCTACGTTATCTCCTACTGCAGAAAATCCGTCAGGCATCTCGGTGTTTGATAGGACCTGCCTCAAGGATATGGGGACCAAGACACCATCGGCTCGTACCCACTCAGTACAAAATTGAAATATTAGATAGCATACTATTTTCACATCTCTTATGAAACATTGAATAAAACTGACCAGATCTGAACTGCGTTTGATTGCAATTGAGTGCTGAAAAACAGAAGAATGCTGCGCCACTTTTTTAAACCATGTTTGTACCGTATGAAATAATACATGAAAATTCTACAACTTATTATCATGACTACACTTTTTGGAATTTTTCTTGGCATAAATCATACATTTGCACAGGAATAACCATGCCCTAAAATCTAAACGGCTGGAATTTCCGGCTCAACTAATTTTATCAATTTTTCTAACGACTCTTGCCAACCTAAATAACACATTTCTGTCGGAATGGCTGATGGAATGCCTTCCTGAACGACCTTAAGTTCTGTGCCGCAAGAAACTTTTTTGAGCCAGATTGAAGTAGTCATTTCTCCGGGCAAATTTGGGTTGTCAAATTTACCGGTGTACTTTAAAAATTCATTCGGTTTAATTTCCAAAAACTTGCCGCCAAAAGAATGTCCGTTACCGGTAGAAAAATTAGTAAAGGACATTTTATAACTGCTGCCTACACGCGGATCTATTTGATGAACTACACACAAGTATCCATAAGGCGGAAGCCAAAAGGATAAAGCGCTGGGTTCGGTAAAGGCACGAAAAACTTTTTCTGGAGTTGCTTTAACAACTCTGTGTAGTGTTACGCTGTTATTTGACATATAAGAATAAAATTCATCCCGAGTTTATAAAATCATCTTATGCAACGTAACGTTTGCTTTAGAGCTCAAATTCGATACCATCTTACTGAAATAGGAAAAGTCAGAGAAGGTGTGTATTGTAAGCTCACCTATGACTCTGTAGTCGGACAAAGGTATTCGCTAAAACAGTTATGGCGGGCTCGAGGGAACTAGGTACCATCATGGTCCATTTCTGGACCAATTCGTATAGAAAACATACCTTCATGCTAAATTTTAATGAAACAAATCGATGGGTTGGACAATCTGGACTTTCATCAATCAGTTGGTTCCGCAAAAAATAGCAGATTTCCAAACGGATCGTACAGCGCAAATTCCTTGACCCCGTACGGCTGTTTATTCAATGAATAGCTACGTCTCATACATGGATCCACTGGAATTTTCGAACTGATTTCCTTGTAGATTGTTTCAATTCCGCTAACCGTCATGTAACAAATAGAGCTTCCACGAACTTGGTCTACATCTTCATTCATCTGAATTTCCACAGCATCTCGTCCTAAAATCATGAAACCTTCGCCTCGATAAATGACTTGAAAGCCTATCTTCGCATAGTGTTCAATTGCTCTGTCAAAGCTTTTGACTACAAAACGAGGTGACATGGCTCGAAATTCTGGGTTGATGTTTGTTTTTGATTCTTCCATATGACTAGATACCTTTGCCTGCTGAAATTCTAGCTTTATTTTATTTAAACGATGCCATGTCCGGCTTGAATCAGATGATTGATAAGATTTCCACTAGGGTTTCTATCCAATAGAGGGCATTAATTTTTGTAAGGTGCAGGGTTTTCATTTTTTATTTAATCGACTCTCCAACTTGAATTAATTCTTCTTTTGGAAGATTTCCTTGAATGGTTATTCGAGAATCAACATGGTTCATTGGATAAACAAATTGTGACATAACATATGTTGATCTAGTACTTTTGTTCGTTATTGTAAAGATAGTTTTTTGATCAATTACCACGTCATCATGTGGTTCTGTACCTACAACTTGAAATGTCAATCTTCCTCCAAAATAAGGAACCATGATGTTGTCATTTTTTGTCACTGGAACATTTTCTAGTGCATCTGCAAGATATCTTTCATCAATAGGCGGTATGGACTCGAGCGGTTTTACAGTTATCTTTTCAGCAGGTCCTTGTCACTTGTGGACATGACCTGTGATTTTTTTATGCGGGCCAGCACCTGCTCCAGTCTCTTTGCGTATCCGTGTATGTCTATCATGTGGTTGCAAGCTGTACGTCCCTTAAAAGCGGGAAGACACCTGGCCGGAAGGGAACTGTACCGGGGATGTAGATGCTCCCGCCGGGAAGTACATGACAGATTGAATTCTCAATGAACGAAAACGGTTCACATTTTTCTAGTTTTTGAAGTATCATTCTGTTCCAAGATGTAATGTGGAAAGGAGATAATAAAATTATTGTTACATTGATACAAAAACTGTTTTTCATATCATGAAATCATTTGTACGGGATTTAGAAGTTACTCATGTTAATGTAGTAATTGAGAAGCCTATAGGCGTGAGTCATATGAATAGACAAATGATGTTTTCTTTGAGGCAGATTGATAACTTGATAAGAGAAATAAAAACGTGGGTTTGGTTACTTTGGGGAAGAAATATGTACAATCACTAATACGGGTAGGGTACCCACAACCTACCAAGAAGCAAAACAAGATCTCTTGCTAATAAAATATCTGTCAGATACTTCTGTTAACTTAATGAGATTTGTCTTCATAAAGTTGTCTGTGTTAACTTTCGGGGTTTGCTGGCCAGCTTGATCAAGCCTTCAATTTTGTTCTGTCCCAAGTCTAGATTAATCCCAGCTTGTTCCGCAGGAGTCTTCTTGATTGAACCGTGTTCTCTGATGAAATTGTAGTGTATTCTAGTAGCATCAATTAACTTCTGTGCGGATTCCTTGTGATCCATGCCTCTCATTACTTTCTCTCTGTCTCTAAAGACGCCGTTTAGCCTCTCGATCTTTTGGTTTAGACCGTCATGCCTTACTGATACCGATCTGATGTTCTTGACTCTCTTGCCTTCCATGGTATAGTATTCCTTCCAATAGGCTTCGTTGTATGTTGGTAGGCCATCATGAACTATAGCTATTGGTGTTGGCGTCTTTCTCTTGGCATCCTGAAAGACTGCCCTTGCATCTGAGACTTCCCTTCTTTGAGATACCTTTGAACTAATCCAGAAGCGTGTTGTGTTATCCATCATATTCCAAAGCCATTGATAGTGACCCTTTTCATGTTGTTCCTTTCTTACGTGAACCATCATTTCGTCAACGTGATACACGCCTGATACATCTTTAGGTACTAAAGAATCAACAAAGGGTGCTACTACCTCGCCAAACTTGTGAATCCATTTTAGAATAGCTACATGACTTACTGAGATTCCATAGAATAGTTTGACATGTTCCTTTACTTTTCTAAGTGATATTCCCTTGAAGTAAAGGTCTAGTGCTACAGTAATTATCTTCGAATCTATCCTGTTCTTTGCAAAACCTAGATTATCAGACCACTTTTTGCTACATTCCTTGCACTTGAAAACCTGCATATCGCCTGACTTGTTGTGCCTGATTCCTATCTTGATTATGTTAAGAGAACCGCAGTTGCAGACTAGCTTGTTGTCTGATTCGATCTCCTTGACGTCATTGTTTGCCAGTACCTTGTGGCGTAGTTCCTTTGAAATGTAGACTGCCTGAATGTGCTTGCAGTCGCCTACTCTCTCATGTCTGAAAAGAAAATCATTGCACGTGCAAGTCCACCCATGTTTGTATACATGGATAACATCATACCAGCAATCAGAATTTTGGGATTTTACTTTGTAAGTGACAGCGTTAATCCGCTTGATTTGATCTGACTGGCCAACTATCGTCAGTGCTCTCATTTCTCTTGTTTGGATCTCTTTTCTGTTTATGACCATTATTCCAATACCTACCAATAGGTATCTACATAGCAATTAATAAATATACCGATTGGTATCTAATGGTATTATGGCAATGAAGAAAATAATGGTATCACTACCTGATGAGATGGTAAAAGTATTGGAAAGAGAGCGTAAAGAAAGATTGCTTGAAACGGTACCCGAAACGATCAGAGTTATTCTAAGTGAATATCTAAGAAGTAACAAGTAGTTTACTAACAATCAATCCCACATTTTAAATAAGAAAATGAGGAATATGTCTTATGGCAGACGACACACCAAAGATTAGCCGATCAACTCTTGGGGGTAGTGGAAACGCACCTTCAATAGTAAAAGCACAAGAATCAGTGAATGCCCCTTCTATACCATTCAAGGGGAGCCAAAATGCCCCACCTGTTACGAGTGCAAAAATAACAAAGGTTAGTTCTAAACCTATATCTGATGACTAACACTTTATTGAAAATATTTTTTTAATTCATTCATGACTGTAGGAATATCCTTGCGTAATTCTTTTTCATATCCGTCTAGAATTGGAGCTTGTTCAACAGCGTTCTCACGATCATCAACTATTTTTTTCACGCCTTGATAATGAAGGTTGATTTTTCCATAGATGTCTTGTATAGGTTGTTGTAATTTGTGATCTATCTGGTTAAAATCTCCTGAATAAATCGAACTATCATAAACTGCATGATTCATGAAGATATGTTTCCAGTATATCTCCTTACCTTGAACCTCAACTTTGTAAGTATCCCTCTCTAGGGTATTATCAAGAGATTCTATGGCGTCCTTCAACTCCTCATGGATTTTCTTGTAAAGTTCCTTTTTTTCGTGATTTTCATGTTTCTCAAAGAATCTTTCTAGTCGGGGCTTCCATCCATAAACTAATGATGCTATGATTCCACCTAAGAGAAAATAAGCAATAACAGTTTGATTTGCGATCAATGTGCTAACGTTCCAATTTACGATGTACCCCGTAATCCCTGCCAGAATGACTGAAATTATGGTCAGTATGATTTCTCGTGGTGTTATTCGGTTCATTTCTCAGTTTGGAAAGCTTGGATTTGGATTTAAAATGATCCCAAACCTCGAAAGTTAACACGAAGAATTTCAGTTATGAAAACCTCGATGAGTTAACGGAAGTTGTCAGATTGTTCTAGTATATCAATATAGATTAGAAAATCTGCGCCAATTTTTTAAACTACACAAGTCTAGTACGAATCAAAAGTGAACTCCACATACATCTTGATTGCAATTGGGCTTGCAGCCCTGGCGTTTCTGCCTGTCATGTCAGATGCTTATTCACAAAATTCTACCAAGACGCAGTGCCTAAGCCAAGCATATCTTAACAAGATAATCATGGTTCCCCCGCATGCCCAGCTGTACCCCAAGGGCTATGTCATGCAATGCGCAACCAAGGCAGGCCCTGCCATATACCAAGACTATGTCCCAAATGGCACTGCAACAGCGGGCCAAGGGCAGGAGGTCCCAAAAAACATACAATCGCCGCTCCAAATCCTGTCGTATTCTGGAGGTCCCATTGGGGCAGATGTAAGCAGGGGACAGTCTATGCAAATTCCGGTCAAGATTAACGTTACAAACGGATACCATCTGAATTATGCAAGGCTCTCAACCGTAGATATCCCGCCGCATGTCAATGCATGGATAGACCCGTCGGTCTCGGATTTTTTCAAGCATGATCCGGCAAACCAGAATACATCAAACGGCACCATCCATGTATACGTGGATTCTGCAGCAATTTCTGGAACCTATGACATTCTAATCGATGCAACTGGCTCTCTCAAGGGCCCTTCCGGAAATGAGACCGACCTAAACCGGACCCCTATAGGAATACTGCATCTTACGGTATCAGGCAATGCAACTATCTGGCTTGATGCGGGGCTGCCTGAGATCCATCGGGCAAATGTCTGCCAGCAGTATGGCCACGGCGGCGGATGCACAAGCTTTGTAGCTTACGAGGAATATCCAATAACTGTATACGGGAATGACCAGAAGGTCACACTCTCAGCACAAGACCTGCCTGCAGGCAAGTATCTGCGGTTCATTCCAAACCAGACAATTGCAACCCAAACAGGATCAAAAGTAAGGATGGTAACCTCTGGAATTGTCACGCCGGGAGTTCCAAATGCAATTTTTACACCCGTCGTCACGCTGGTTGCCAAGTCTCCGGATGGCACTAGCGCATCAAGCTATATCCCTATTGCAAAGGGCCAGAATATGAGCATAATCAGTTCATCCCAAAAGATAGAATTTGATGGAAGGTTTGGGGGCAATGGACACACCGGAAGCGGAATCTTTGGGGTGATATACAACCCGCCGGACTATACAACCAACCCGCTTCCAGTGAAACTGTCCGTGCTTGGCATGCAGAACGGGACCAAGGTTCTTCCGATGCCATCTTGGCTCTCAGTCTCTATACCTGACCCTTCATTTGATCTGGCACCTACAATCCCGTATTTTTTTACAATCAATTTTACGTCCGTAAACGCAAGCCTGGGTACGTATCCTGTGGCAATAGGGGAAGATGTTGGAGGCTCCACCTTTGTCCAGGATGTTGGAATAACGATATACAACCCGCCAGTCATGGGGCCCATGGTCCCTGCCGTTCCGCATCCCCATGCTGTATTAATCGGTTCACCGCCTCTTGCGCAGCTCAGGTCAGGCATTATATCAAAGGATGTGACGTGCAAGCCAGGCCTTGAGCTTGTAACAAAAGCAGAGAATGACTCCCCTGCATGTGTAAAACCAGATACTGCCCAGATATTGATTGAGAGAGGCTGGGCAAAGAAAATTACGATACAGCCAGCATCAGACACCGCATCCAATCCACTCGCAAAGGCGAGATCGATTTACAGCATTTGGGGCAACAGTACCAAAGTCCGCAATGATGCGGATGCATCTGTGCTTGCAGGCTATGAGGTCAGGTTTCCCACAAGGCTGCCAAGCAGCTACGCCCTGCAGCTTGCAGTCATGAAACCCCTTTTGCCAACACACCGGTATGTCTATCTCTTCTACTCCAAATTCCCAATTTCTAAAACAATGCGAGTACAAGATTTCTGGGATGACAAGGGTATAATGATAAGATACGATTACAACCCATACTGGACGCATGATCCGATATATGGCAACTGGACGTCTTACATCAACGGCGAGAAAGCAGGTGGATACCAAGATGCGCATGAGGTAACCGTCAACGGCTACAGTGGATGGGCAGGGAGCAATCATACCGGCAACAGCCAAGGGTTGCCCATGCAGAGACCATCAGTAATAGAGTATGATGCAAATGGTGTGGAAGTGCAGATTACCGGAGGCATTCCTTTGCCGGACCTAACTGCAGTGGCGCAATCTATCCAGTATTGAAATGAAAACGCTACACCTTGCAATAATGGTCGCAGTCTTGTCTGCATTTCCAATCGGAACAAGTTTTGGAATCCCAGACATGACTCCCCACTTTCAGCCAACTGACATTACAGCGCATGGAAACAATGTCTTTCTCGTGTACAGACACAACGGCCTTTATTTTGTAAGGAGTGCCGACGGCGGCCACCATTTCGGAAAACCATTTCTGATAAATGATGTAAACACGACTGACCTCTGGTCTCCACAGGTTGCGACATCAGGCAAACACCTCTACATATCCTGGGCCGAACGGGCTGCCGGGTCACTAAATGAACAAGTATCCCTTAGGACGAGCATGGATAACGGAAGTACTTTTACGTCGCCACTGGTGCTCAGTGGCAACCATACGAACGCCCAGTTATCGCAGTTGATTTCGTCAAGCAGCCACGTCTATGTCACAATGACAACGGAAGACATCTCAAGTGGGCTATCCAAAGAAAATGTCTCATTTATGGCAAGCTCTGATTACGGTGCGACATTTGGCAGTCCGATAGACATGCTACCCAATCCGACGCATAACGCGGGTTTTCCGCCCCCGGTATTGATCATGGTAAGCGATGACGGCAAGACCATAAACGTGATAGGTGAGAACGCTCCAGACTGTCCTGCGATATCTTACGGGTGTCAAAACCAGATATTTTTTGAAAAAAGTACCGATTTTGGCTCTACCTTTAGCTCGCCAAAAATTATCCACACTACAAACCAGTACATCGAGGGCATACATGCAGCATCCTCGGGGGACAGCGTGTACCTTGTATGGGGTGAGGGATTGAATCATGCGTATTATATGAAAAGTGACAATGGAATGGTGTTTAGTCAGCCAATTATGTTTGCCAAAGAGGATGTTGGCAAGTTTCTCTATCCGGGTTTTGATCTTGCTACAAATGGACCAAACCTGTATCTTACATGGGGTCACATTAGCTACAACAACCCTCCAACTCTCTTTCTTGTAAGAAGTCAAGATGGGGGAAATAGTTTTGGACAGCCAATGAATCTTACTGGAAGTCATGGCTATGGCACATTTGACCTCAGGACATACGACAGTTCCGTATATGTTGCATGGTCAACCTACCAACAAAAGTCTGAAAAGACAGACATGATATTTGAGAAAAGTTCTGACAATGGAACAACTTTTGGCAATCCAATTAACCTCAGCACGGAAGTAAACGAAGATTCCATGAATCCCAAGATGGCGACATCAGGAGATAACATCTATGTAGCATGGGGAACATATTTTCCAGGAGACTATCTGGTAGTGGGATCGAGTAATGACAAGGGAGTCACATTTGCCAATGTAACGGATTTGGCAAGTGCATCTCAAACAGTTCCAGAATTTCCGTTTGCAGTTCCTGTTTTACTAACTGGCATTACATCACTGATTGTCTTTCATAGGATAGTGATTAAAAAATGAAATTTCAATATCTTGCAATGATTGGGGTAGTACCCATAACCATGCTGTCGTGTATTGACATGTCTTCTGCATATCTCTCAACTGGACCTCCGCCAGATTCACACATGACCATATCTTTAGATGAGCACGGATATGCTGCAAATGATACTATTACAATTCTGGGTCATGTGGACCAGGTTCTCTTGGGGCAAGATAACCGTACCATGCAGATTGCAGTGTACAACCCAAACAATTCGCTCTACAAATCAGACCAAATCAATATAGACAAAAACGGTACATACCTGTATTCATTTAAAATTTCAGGTCCACTTGGAATATCAGGCTGGTATAACGTAAAGGTTCACCCCATACCTACAGAAGAGGTAGGAATTGGAATGATGTACGAGTCTAGTCCATACCGTCTTACAATTGGAAACAAAACATTTTCCATACAATACGCATTGGATTATGGCAAGATAAACTCAATATCTGTAAATCCGCACGAGAGATCCCTTGCAGTTTACACCAACAACGTACGCTTTATGACAATCAAACTGTCAAGAGATCTGCTTGACTCTAAGGACGAGTCAGGCAATGATGCGCCCTTTATGGTTGTGACAAATTATACAAAGACCTCTTTTGAAGAAGCAGGCTCCAATGATAGTGTAAGAGTCCTGAAAATAATCATTCCACCAATAAAACAAGGATACAACATACTTTTACGGGAAAATGCAGAAGTCAAGATAACCGGGACAGCACTTGCACCTACCGTGAACCAGAATCTTATTCCGTACCATATTCCATCACCGCTTGCACAACAAATGTCGGGAATTCCAGTAAATGAGATTGACTGCGTTGACGGAATGCAACTTGTTGTAAAATCGGATACAGGTACTCCTGCATGTGTAAAGCCTTATACAGCATGGGATCTTGTCATGCGTGGGTGGACTTCTGTAAACGATCTGCCGTCAAATGTTTTATGCAACCAGAACTGTACCAAAGTGTTAGAAAAAGCAGGTTATCAGTGCAATACGGGATATAATACAGGAACTTATTCGTGTTATGTAAAAAACTCGCAAAATATTACTAGAATCACAATACCGTCGGGGTCATCAAATTATGACTCTGCTGAACACAACTATGAACCAGACAAGATTGTCGTCGTTCTTGGAGAAAACAGCACCGTACAATGGCAGAACAAAGACGATTCTTCATCCAGCGTCACAAGTGACTGGAACAAGTTTGATTCAAAACTTATCATGCCCGGAAATTCATGGACGTACGTCTTTGACAGGCCTGGAATATACCGATATCACAGTGTGCCTCATCCTTGGATGAGGGGTGAAGTGATTGTATTGCCACATGATGACTCGTACATGTCGCCAATCGCACCACCTCATGTGAATGCAGGATAGGTTTGGTTTAGAAAAATGAAACCTCTGTACCTTGCAATCATAATTGGAGTAGCATTTGCATCAGTATTGACGTTTGGAATTTATGTTACTACAAACCCATTATTTCCGTCACTGGAGCACAAAGAATACAAAAATAATTTTCAATTTCAATCAACACCTAAACCAATATCATGGATAAATTTTACAGGTGCAACTGATGAAAATCCATTGGGTATTCGTGCCAGAATTGTCTACGATCCTAACTTTCATCCACCCTCGTGTCCGTCTAGTCCCTGTGGGCCTGACAAAGTTTGGTTGTTTAAAGTTAACAGCAATGAAAGTGGGTATTTGTTTGATTATATTGTCTGCAGGAATAATGCAACTTGCATAGAAAGGGGATATTTTGCATCATCCTTAAATGCTCGCCCAGACCTTGTGCATGACTCAGATATGTGGGGTGGGCAAACAATGGGTGATGGAATGCCTTGGAATGTTAATGACACTGTGCACATATGGGTGAAGGCTGGCTCAACCTCTGATTATAATAAAGCATTGTTTATTGATCTTGGCAAATCAAAAACGGGATGAAATCTTTGTGAATATCTGGATTGGTGTTTTAGACCACCGTGTCGCAGTTGACTAAAAAACATTTGTTAAAAGGCTAGATTCAGGCTTGGATACTGTAAAAATTTACGGCGGTTTTTTAAAGCCTGAAGATTAAACGAGAACATATTTTGAAAACTCTGCATATCTTAGTCATTTTTGTATCTTTGACGTTTGGCCTATTCGAAACAGCACATGCACAATATGGGTTACCACCTTCTGAACAAGCTACACACTCGGATGCATTACAACAAGCATTAGCACAAGTAGAAAATGAAAAAACCGTAACTGTAAATGGTACAAATTTTACGCTAAACTATACAATAACAGGAAATGACAACAAAATTGCAAAGATAAATCTTGATACCGCTGGAGAAGAACTCGTTATATTTATGAATGCACATAGTGATGGTAATTTTACAATAACTCTACCAAGAGAATTGATAGACGCCAAAATAAACGGAACAGACACTACATTCACTTATCATGAAGTTGGTGGCGATATTACAGCCCTTGTAACGGACAAAAAAAGCACACCAATTGATAGAACAATCACAATCTATTTTGGAGCAGGAAATAGAGTGATAGACTTGGTGGGTTCTCATGTAGTTCCAGAATTTCCACTAGCAATTCCGGTTTTATTGATAGGTATTATCTCATTAATCGTCTTTTATAAGATGAAAATTCGTATTTAGACCACCATATTGCAGTTGACTAAAAAACATTTGTTCGAGAACGCGATTAGACTCTAATCTGGGAAGACTATACTGTGAAAATATACCCAATTTTTTTAAAGTCTGAAGATCGAGAAATTGAATACTATGAACCTTCTCTATCTTGCAATAATTGTGGGAATTGGTATATGTGCAATAACAACTGCAATACTTCTACCATCTTTTCTTAACACAAGAACAAGGATCTACAAAATACAGCCTCCAAATGGGCTTGTCTTGTCTAATGATGAAAAACAAGAATTGATAAATGAGGCATTAAACGTTACGGGAATACAAGAATGGTCAAACCAATGGCAGTTTGTAGGCATGGGCTTTTCAGGAAAAAATGAAAATGGTTCAACACATTGGAATGCTATTGTCATGCTAAAACTACCGCCAGATGCAAAGTCTCCATATCCATGTGATACTGGATGGATTGCACAAGTTCAAATTAATTTAGATACAAAACAAGTAGAAAATGCTTGGTATCCAACATTAATTGACCATCAATGTCATGGGAATGTTATAGGACAGCCAGCAAAAAATGTCAAATAATGGAAAAATGAAAACTTTCTATCTGATCATACCTATTTTGTTTGCATCCATTGTACTAATTCCCATATCATTTGTACATGGTGATATTATGGAAGTGATGGGAGTCAGTGTTTATACCGATAAGGATTCATACGGTAAAGGAGAAACTATCAGAATTTCTGGCGAGATACACAGTGCAAACGGAATGACTGTTTCTCAAAATATTCCTGTAACCATTAGAATTACTAGTGATACTTTTCAAAAACAAGTTGCTACTCTAGTAACATATCCATCAATCAATGGAAACTTTGGTGTTAACGTACCAACTACAAATTCTAGTTGGAAAACAAGCGATACCTATACAGTAAACGCTTCTTATGGAAAAATCCAAGGATACAGCGACAACGCAATATTTTCTTTTGAAGTAGGAGACAATAACCTGCTTTCACCTTTACAACAATCAAAACTAGGAATATCAACAGACAAGATCGAATGCAGATCGAGTCTACAGTTAATATTCAAATCAAAAAATGATTTCCCTGCATGTGTTAAACAACAAACAGCACAGACGCTTGTCAAACGAGGCTGGACCAGACCAGAATCTCCTATTGACATAATTGGATTAAATCCAAATTATATGGTTGGTCAGCCAATTAATGCTACAATAAGTTACACTGGATGGATGAATGGTGGACTCTATCCTGATGTGAAGATCCTGAATGCAAATAATGGAAGTGAAGTCTGGTCTAATTGCCTTTACTCACACACAGAACAGGCAGGAGGTGGGAGCATCGGAACAGGTATCTACAATGTGGAATGCTTCAACAAATATCCTGTCATAAATGAATCGGGCACTTACACAATGGTTAGTTCAGTTGATGTAAATACAGCAAAAGCAACTTTTGATGTTATACAATCAAACACAAGACAAACAAACCAAACAGCGGATTTAGTGAACGATAAAGGTACAATCACTTTAGGCAATCGAACATACTATTTTGAGACACCAACCTATATTCATAATTCCAATTTTAATTCATCACAAATCTCATTCCATGGTGTGACCTTTACCCTGTTTCCAAGTGGATTTAGAGGTGGATTACCTATTCCTTGTCACCTGCAAGGAACATATCAATACTATTGGACTGATGTAAAGTTTGCAGATGGTTCTCATGAGTTATTACATATACAAGTAACATCTCCACCATGTGCTACAAACCCCATTCCATCCATGTTCAGTAATCATACTAATCCACAAGCAGGTTTGATATTCTATGATGGAAAAATGAAACTTCTAGTAAGCATAGACACAGATACAACTAATACACAAATACTTCACACCACGCCAGGAGTTCTTCCTCTAGGAATTCACCATTTCAATTATACTGCAGGATTATATGCAAAAGTACCAAACTGGGATCAAAAATTTGTTTGCTACAAGTATGCTGGATATGACATGCAAATAACTGCCGAGATTTCAAACGCTGTGAAATTCTCGGGCATGGTAACTGATCCTAACGGTGTGGTTCATAATTTAATACCGGTATCATTGAACAGCACGCTCAAGCAAATCTATTTCTCTGCATCAACTTCGGATTCTGATGGAAGTTATTCAATAATCTTCAATGTAGTCAACGGCTCAAATACCTCCAATGTGAATTTTCACTGTGCAGGCACTGAGATAGTTGAACCAGAGGTTCCGCCGGCGCTTCACCCGCAATCTCCATAGAAATGAAAACCATTCATCTTGCAATAATTATTGGCATTAGTATTGCGATACCAGTGATATCTGGATTGTACGTCCTTTCACAACCCTCATCTTCAAAATTAGTAGAACCAGATATTGAAAGCCAAGGAATAGACCAGATTAGTCCTAGTACTAACAAAAGCAACACAATACAACAACTTTGGAATTACCACGTTGACGGGCAGGTTCAGAACATTGCAGTCTCACAAGACGGTTCCTATGTGGCAGCTGCAACAAGGATCGCAGAGGGGCATGCTGAAGACAGCGCACACCAAGGGTCGGTGTACCTCTTTGACAAGGACGGGAACCTCCTCTGGCAGTACCAGTCAAACAGGAAGATGGCATCGGTATCATTCTCAGGCAATAGCCAGTATGTCATCGCAACAGGGTATCAGATAGCGCCAGGCCCTGCAGGGATATATGAAAATCCCGCAATCTACCTTTTTGACAAGAACGGCACACTCCTTTGGCAAAAAGAGATTTCAGGACAGATAGCATGGCGTGCAAACATATCATACGATGGCTCTGTAATCTCTGCGTCGACTCCTGACAACGTCCTGTATCTTGACAGGGACGGAAATGTGTTATGGCAGATCCCTTACAAGCAGATTGGGCAGCCCAACGAAGGATCTGGCTCGCAGATATTCATGGTCTCTATGACTCCGAACGGCTCGCTTTTGGCAGTACGCACGGGCCAGGACGTATTCCTGCTCAACAGCGAGGGAAAGATATTGTGGAGATACCCAACCCAGTATATTTACGGCGGATGGGCGCTAATTTCAAAGAATGGAAAGTATGTCTTTGCAAGTGACGCGGCAAGTGGATCGGAAGGAAATGCATACCTCATTGATGCATCAAGTGGGCATCTCCTATGGAAGCAGGCAGTCGGTGGGCCGTCCCTTTCTGTCGGCATGTCAGAGGACGGCTCTTGCGTTGCACTGTCAACAAACTGGCAGGTCTTCATCTTTGATTCAAAAGGAGACAAGCTTGGCCAGGAGAATATCCCCTCAGGCGTGTCCATGTCGTCGGATTGCTCTTTTATTCCTGCAATCAGTTACTCGCCGTCAGGTGCAAGGATTATGCTCCTTGACAGGAATGGCAGTGTTCTCTCAAGTTACCCTGTTAGTGGCTACGGCGGATCACAAATATCACTGTCAAACGATTCCAGGTATCTTGCATCCGGAACGCAGTTCAGAAATGGCGGAAATTATGTCTCGCTGTACGGGGTGCCTCTCCAGCCAATAGAATATCGTCCTGCGGGAAATGAGACCACAAGTTACAACAATGGTACGCTGCACCTTGCAATCACCTTCCCAAACGGCAAATCAGAGTTTGATGCGACCGTCACCCCCGGCCATACAGTCCAGATCCCATGGAATCTCGAACTTGATAAAGACTATACTGCCATGAACCTGCAAATGTCAACCACTTCTGATGCTGGGATAGAATCCTGGATTGAGCCGCTCTTTCCTTTCACTATGATAAACGGAATTCCGCCAGGCCAGAAGATGATCACGATCAGACCAGCTCTTGGCACCCAATACGGAAACTATACCGTCAAGGTATCAAGCACGGGCGATACGGTAAATCAAAAGACTGGCTGGATGACGCAGCTTGACAACAAGACCCTTGCCACCATAAAGGTCAACGTAATGCCACGCCTTTCAGGTATAACAATCAAGGTTGGACAGGTTCAGGACACAATGCAAAAGTTCTGCGTGAATAACTTGCATGGTGGTAATTTCTGCTCGTCGGGTCCTATCTACCAGGAGGTACCAATTACTGTGACCTCAGACAGTACAGAACAAGTCAAACTCAGCGCCTTGAATGCAGAGCAGGGGGAGTGGATAAAGTTCCTACCTGACACACTTGATGCCGGCCCCAAAGACTCCACCTCGACCATGAGGATAGCAGGAGGCGAGATCGGAGCCCTGAGAAACCCCTACGCCGACAAACCACTTGTAATCCAAGCATCGTCCAAGACTGACAATGCCACCACAATCATCCCAGTAAGAGAGGGCCGAATCTCGGTCTTGCAAGCCCCATCGCCAATCAAGCTTGCCACGATTCTTACAAGCAGCAACGGTGCTGAATTTGCAATATCCGGCGTAGTGTATGATCCTGCAGCTAACTCGAGTGCGACAATGCCCGTAAAACTATCCGTACTGGGAATATACCGGGGAAACAGTTCAGCACCCCTGCCGTCATGGCTCTCTGTGAGCATTCCAGACCCGTCATTTACACTCAATTCCACAATCCCGTATTACTTTATGACTGCAATAACAATAAATGACGCCCCGCTATCCGGTACCTATACCATAGCAATAGACGAGAAGGTAGGAGGACAGGACTTTGTCCAGCCAGAGAAGATTACACTCGAGAATGTGATGCATTAGGAAATGAAAACGCTACATCTTGCAATAATTGTAATCTCTGCAGTATGCCTTGTTATCTTTCATTCAAATTCCATAATCGCATATGCGGACACCAGATACTATGATCAAATACCGGTTCCTCCAATACAAATTCTTTCAGCCAATGGAGGACCCTTGGATCTTGAAATAAAACAAGGCGAATCACTGCAGGTTCCAGTCACAGTAAAACTTGACAAGGGTTACGAGATGACATCACTTGTTAACTTCATGATGAATGAGATTCCTCATCACATACACGCATGGTTTGATACCAACTCGCTCTCAAACAGAACAAAAGACCAGCAACTTTTCAATGTAACAATGTATCTTTACGCAGATTCAAATGCACCGCTAGGAAAGTATACTGTCAAAATAATTGCAAGTGGTCTTATTGTTGACTTGAAAACTGGTCAGGCAATACAAGTGATGAATTTTACCGCAGCACAGGTGCCTCAGGGAAACAGCATCGAGGATTCATGGAAACATATCATATCTTCAAGCCAAGTACTTGGAGTGTCTAATCTGACAGTATTGCCAGTGTCAACTCCCGTTTCAATGGATATCGGCAGTCCGGATGTGCATTCAGGCACCTTTTGCATGGATATGGGCAATGGAGGCAGATCGTGCGGAGGATTTGGAACGTATACAGAATTTCCAATTACAATCTCATCACAAAAAGCAACAAACGTCACCTTGCATGCATTTGATATTCCATATGGAGGGTGGGTAAAGTTTTCACCACCACGACTTGCAGTAGGTCCAAGCGGCTCTTCTGCAAAGATGATAGTGGCCGGTGTTGTACAGCCATACGGCGGCCCTCCGCCTGACACAAGGGCAATGAAGGTCCAAGCTTTATCAGGTGGCAAAAGCGTAGTCCTAAGCTATGTTCCGCTGATAAAGGGGCATAGCCTCTCGGTACTAAACTCTTCAGGACCAATTGATCTTGATGGCCAGATAATCAACAACATAAACGGCACTAACTTCAACACGTTTGGAGTCGTATATGACGCTGAGAACAGCTCAGAAAAATCACTGCCGGTAAACCTGTCGGTACTCGGACTTCATGATTCTAACGCAAGCGCTCTGCCACCTTGGATAGAAGTGAAGATACCAAAATCTTCATTTGTTCTCAATGATTCCATGCCATATTACTTTACAATCAAGGCAATTACAACTAATGCCCCGGTTGGTTTGCACCAAATTGCAATCAAAGAAAATGTAGGGGACAAGACCTTTGTGTCAAATCTTCAGCTGCAGATAATGAAACCCATATGTATTGGTGGACCAGGCATGTGCGGTCCACAGCCTACACCACAAGAAAAACAAGCAAGAACATACCTACAATTTCCATTTGATGTCACGACAGATAGCCAGGGAAACATCTACGTTGCGGACTCGAGTGACGACAGGATAGTAAAGTTTGGCCCCTCGGGAAACTACATGATGCAGTTTGGTACCTCAGGTAAAGGAGATGGCCAGTTCATGGAACCAAGAGGCGTTGCAGTCGACGGCTCAGGCGACATCTACGTTGCTGACACCACAAACAACCGTATAGAAAAATTTGATCCATCAGGAAAGTTCCTGCTCAAGTTCGGTTCGGATGGGACTGGCAAGGGTGAGTTCCACGGGCCATATGACATAGCTGTGGACAAGTCAGGAAATGTTTACGTTGGGGACGTCGGCAATGCCAGAGTGCAAAAATTTGATTCTGACGGCAATTTCATACTAGAGTTTGGCTCAAGGGGCAGAGGACATGGGCAGTTCGATGATCTCGGGCGTATTGCAGTGGACAAATCCGGACATGTGTACGTCACGGATGTCTTGCAGGGAATAGAAATATTTGATTCAAAGGGAGATTATGTGTCAAATATCCCACTCAAGGCCACGTTGAGCGGAAATAATGCACCCGATGCATCTGGGATTGCATTGGACAACAAGGGCGGCATCTTTGTCGCAGGCAACAACCAGGCAAGGATACAAAAGTTTGACCCGCTCGGAAATTTTGTGTCCGAGTTTGGCTCCTTTGGTTCAGGCAAGGGCCAGTTCAACCATCCGGGTGCTATTGCAATTGATCCTTCTGGGCACATCCTTGTCGCAGATTCGGACAACAACCGAATTGAAAAGATTGATTCTTCTGGCAAATTTATTTCAGAAATAGACAAATGGCAAAACCCTATACACAGTGACGGAATAGCACCGCACCTAGAAATTGTGGCAGTACAGCCTTGGTTTTACAACGGATGGCTGCTGACAGGAGTTGTAGTTTCTGCAGTCATTGGATCTGGGTTTTTCCTGTTCCGACGTTTCAAGGGAGATTAAAATTGAAAACGTTGAATCTTGTAATAATAACCGGCGTGATTGTTGTAGTTGGAACCGTGACGATGATAATCATTAACACTTTTTTTCATAGCTCGCCAGTCGGATTAGAGGAATATGAAGTGGACAAGTCAATGGAAAATAGCTCTCACACCTGTACACAGGAACAGACCGAGAACTCTGATCCCGGACCAATGTCAGGATTTTTGTGTCCAATTATTTTCTTTCATACGTATACCAAAATGGGTAACAATAGTGGGTTTGAGGACGTTTGCTTTGACAAGCGGTATGAAGCAGACAATTATCTGCTCAGGGCAGGAGAGAACGGGTCTATTACATATACAATCTATCCAGACTTATCCTTGTCTGATGCAATAAAATTTCCTCACACAAACATGACAAACTATGCATCATTTTCACATTATATGACATCTAATGGCGGCAGAGAGACGTGGACATATACCAATACACTTCCCGGTGTGGGAGTACATTATGAACCAAAGTATGAGATGCTCTGGCCTTGGAGCTCGACCCTTGTAACTGCAACCATCTATACAAATTCAGATGCAAAGGCTGACAGTCATTGGTTGGTGCTTGCACCCGGCGTATGCAACGGTGGACAGGCGTTTATTCTGACAGTTGAAAACTCTTCCAAGAAATGAAAACATTACATCCTTCAAAAATTGCGATCATCTTTTCATTTGAATTTTTATCACTTTTCACACTCGATTCATTTACTCTTTGAGTCGTTTCACAATTATTGGAATCATTACAGATACTATTGCAACAATCGCCCATCCAACATAGGGATGAACTTCCAGCCAATTCTGTGCAGGGAATGTCATTCCATAAATCGGCTGTTGTGGAGGAGGACACGTGTTACATGTTAGTATCTCCCAAACTGGCTGCAGCATGGCAAGATTCATCCATCGTTCCTTTGTTTTCAAGGAATTTAGAATTTGCCTATCATTTGCAAAAAAAGATCGCATCTTGATAAAGTCATTGTAATATTGTTCTATGATATTAATACTGCTTGGAAAATATGCGTCAATTTTTTAAGCCATGCTTGTCCCGCACCTAGTATACATGAAATTCTTTTGGATTTTACCAATTACAATTTTGTTAGCAATCATTTTACAGTCAAATCAAGCATATGCCCAAAATGAAACCACGCCCACAATATGGTTTGATCATGCAAGCTATGCAACAAGGGAAATGAGCTGCTATTCTTACGAGACTGGCAAGACCATGGGAGAAGAGCAAAAAATAGCGACAATTACTGTCACAGACCCGGCCGCAAACAAATACAGCGCCTCAATAGACAGGGTGACGGTATTTGTATGGTCTGATTCAGACAGGAAAGGAATCCAGATTACCGCCTACGAGACAGAAGTCAATTCTGGAATATTCAAAGGAACTGTCACAATAACTGAAGGGTGGTCGACACAAAATCTCATTCATGTGAGAGACGGAGACACAATAACTGCAAAATATGCAGGCTCAAATCCTTGGTCAATTGGCACACAAAACCAAGGTGTCACAACAACCGCCTTCATTGGTATGCTTTGTCCCCCACTTGAAAGAGTTCCAGCCTCGGGAATCAATATAACTGACAACGAAGGAAATCCGCAGAGAACCATCCTCGTCAATAGACAGATTCAGATTGGATCGAAGCTTGACAACATTACTATCAGAAACCAAACATTTGCATATATTGTTCAAATATCAGACGAGCACCAGAATGTGGTATCTCTTTCATCCGTATCGGGGTTGCTTCTTCCCTCTAAAACATTTAGCCCAAGCGTTTCATGGACTCCACCAAGTGCAGGAGATTATACCGTACAGATTTTTGTCTGGCAGAGCATCAACAACCCAAACTCTCTTTCTCCACCACTCTTGTCTGAGCTTACTGTACTGCCAAATGTTTCTGTTCCTAATTCTACAGCAGGTTTTGAAAACCGCAGATGCCAAGCAGGATATGAACTTGTGGCCAAGTCAGACAATAATGCAACAGCATGTGTAACACCTGAAACTGCACAAATTTTGGCTGATAGGGGATGGGGGCATCTTACTGCATCCATCGGCCCATCCGCGATGAGTTTAGAAAATAGCTGCAGGCGGTTCTCTCCGGCTCCAGATGACCAACCTAGCCTTAGAGTCACACCAGTCCTTCTGATGAAATCAAACTCTACTGCCTGCGCCAGACTCACTTTTACAGTCGTTTCCAATTTCAAGGACTGTAACGGAATGCACTGTTCAAGCTTGGTTAGATTCAATTCTACTCTAAATATAGGAAATGTACGCCAAGAAAAAAATAATTATGGAACCAGTGTTACTCCTGCAAAAGACTATACGCATTCATTTAAGATCAAAGTCGTACCTGAAACCGTCGATCTTGCAAATCAGCCTCTTGGCTCAAAGTTCACGGTAACATACATCATAAGAGCACTGTCAAACGCTACAGGTTTTTATGATTCATCTGTACTAAAAGGCATCTGCAACAGCTATCCGCTGGCAGTGGGATATTCTGCCGATGAGGTAAATGCTTCGGACTTTACGTACATAAATTCCGTAGCTCTGCCTTGTCCAGCAGGACTGTACCAGCTTAGTGGTGTCGAGATATCGGGGATGAGCTACGCTGAGGTTAAACTGCATTGATGACGAAAATGAAAACCCTGAATTTTATAATTATTTCAATCCTGGTCATCTTTCTGGTATTGCCAATCTTCCAATCCCAGGTATACGCACCTATGATAGTCCCTCCACCTGAACAGCTCTTCAATGAAAGCGTGATAATCGTGGTAGGGCATGTAACCTCGGCAACTGACATCCAAAACGGCACGAGAACAGAATATACCATACAGCCACAAGAGTACCTCAAACCAAATTCCACTGATACAACACAGCCCATCATTGCATATGGGGCAGGAAGCAAGAACTTCAACCCATATTCAAGAATTTATCACGTGGGAGACAGGGCACTCTTCTTCCTGGAGGAGAAAAACGTCAGTCTTGTCATCATGCCGTACTCAATCTGGACAAGATCTGACTGCAACGGGGAACAGTTGCTTGTCCTGAACAATTCCCCCGGAGATTTTACCATTACGCAGGGAAACAATACAAGGGATGACATGGTTACAGGCCGGCCAATCAACATAACGGGCTATGTCCACAATACCCCTGACCTAAAGCCTCTCGATGCTGAAATGAGTTTTACCATCCATACCCCAAATCAAAATATCACGCTTGCCAAAAATAGGCAGGTACACATAGACCAGTGCAGGGGTTTTGCACAGTCAAGCTTTGTCTTTGTTCCCACCATGTCGGGAAGGTATGGCATAAGCGTTGATTCATACGATGCAAACGGAAAGCAGGTTGGCGGCGGCTCGTTTTGCTGCATAACCGTATCGAACAGGAATGGCACGCCAAGTCAACCAGCTGTCAACACCTCTGACGTTAGCAACCCCACGTTTTATTCTGAAAATAGAACAGGCATGGCCGTACTACGATTGCATGACAGAGTGAACATCAACTTTACAGCAAGCACTGGCGACGCAGGTTTTGACGGACGTGTGTTTTATACGATTATTGAGGGAAATAACGCTACCACAAAATCAGAAAACTTTACAGGAAAAGAGAGTCCGAAAACTTTCTCGTTTCCCTACACGCCTGACAAGACGGGAAGTTTTGGAATCTCCAACGGCATAATGACAAATTCGGGCAGTTTTCGTACAGCAAGAGACCAAGGCTTTGTCGTTGTGGAAAACTTCAGCAAGGCAATGAAGTTCAACGGGCAGTGCAGGACGCCATTCCCACATAACATGCTTGCCATAAAACCTGACTTTTCAACGGGGGCATGCGTGAAGATTGACACTTTGCATGTGTTAAGGCAGAGGGGATGGCATTAGAAAATGAAAAATCACTTGCTTCTATATGAATAACCTAATCACGTTAGCATTTAGATCACCGTATTGCAGTCGACTAGAAAACATTGTACGCTGAGGCATGGATAGTATTAGATTTCGAAGAATGATACTGTGAAAATATGCCTAATTTTTTTAAACCATACCCGTCCAGTACGTATCAAAAATGAGCGAAAATAACATGCTTGTGGTGCTTGAGGCATACACAAGAGACGTCGGCCACGGTATTGCGCGAATTGAGAGGCAGGCGATGGAAGATCTTGGACTGTCAAAGGGGGACATCATAGAGATCAAGGGGAGGAGAGCGACTGCGGCAAGGTGCGTACCGGGCCTTACACCAGAAGATCTGGAGGCAGAGCCGGTACAGCCTGGTTTTGGCGTGCAAGGGCGGCACAGAACAGGCATTACGGAAAAAGAGATTCACAACACGGCATTCAGATATGAAGGCAGGGGGATCCCTGTGCATGAAATGAAATCCATCCCGTCTGGCAGGACAATACGAATCGACGGGTTGATACGAAATAATGCGGGTATTGCAATCGGGAATGCGGTATCGGTAAGAAGGATAGTTGCGCAGCAGGCCGAAAAGGTGACCGTTGTGCCTCTTGAGAACATCCCTCCAATTGATGAAAGGTACCTGTCAGACGCGCTTGAAAACATTCCTGTGACAAAAGGGGACAACATCATGGTCCCATACTTTGGAGGAAGGCTGACTTTTAATGTGACAGAGATCTCACCTGGCACCGTTTCAGTTGTGACACAAAATACAGTATTTTCCATAACTACCCAGGGTACAACCTTGAGGGCCGTAGGCGACTTCAAGTATTATTCCAATGGAAAAGAGATTTCCTTCGTACTGGAACATGCAGTAAGAAAGGAAGACCGCGAAGACACGTACCTCATGCTCAAGATCCACCTGCACCACGGCGGGTTCTTAAGAGTGGGGCAATTCCAGGCAAGACTTGGCAGGGACTCTTCTATACAGGACCTTGTATCACGATACAAAAAAGGGGCAGAAGAGATAGTCAAGGAGGCAAACAGGAAGCTTGCAGAATCTGCAGGGATAAACTCTGCCGACCTGATAAACAACTTGGAATTTGAAGTGCTCGAGAAGTGGAGAAGGATGACGTAATTTTTGGATATGAAAAGCATCTACCTTGCAATCCTTGCAATTCTGATAGTTCTCTTGCCGCTTAATTTTGTATCAGGACAAAACCAGACCGAATCAACAAATTCAATTCCCCAAAATGCAATCCGGACCACAGATGGCGGGTGGGTGACACCCTTGCAGACAACTGAAAACGGGACCAAACTCACCATTCATTATGAGAAGGGAGTCAATGTCACTGGAAAAATAATGCCCACCGGTCCGCCGCCTGTAATGGATATGCAGATCACGCCAAGCTCCAAGATATACCAACAAGGAGACTGGATAGCAATCTCGGGAACCGAGGACGAGTACCTGATGCAAAAGTTTGGAGAACGCCTCGTCCTTTCAATTGACAACCCACGTACTGGGCAACACTGGTGTTGCGATGACTTTCAGGCAGGGCAGCAGGGGACATTTTACTATTCTTTTAAGATGCCCGACACATTTCAAACCTCTGGCTCTTATGAACTCGTGGCAAGTCCTGCCAATTCAACAGACCAATATACTGCTGACATTTTGTACTATGGAATCCTGCCTGCGCCTTTGGACCAGCTCAAGCTTGGGATCTACACGCTGGATGTGGAGTGCAGGGAAGGCTTTGTACATGTGATAAGAATAGAAGACAAGTCGGCTGCATGTGTAAAAACTGATACGGCCCAGAAGCTTGTTGAGAGAGGATGGGCAGATCCTGGGATAGTCCCCTCGAAGAGGGCTTTTCGCATCGTCACTCCATCATTTTCAAGCGACTTGGAGGCAACGGTAATTGGAAACCAGACCTTCTATTATACTACATTGAATGATTCGACAGTAACTTATCATGGTACTGGGGCAATACCAATAAAATTTCATGGTCTAGAGTTTACCATATTTCCCGGAGTGTTTTCAGGCGGGCCTCCTGGCTCTTGCGGTGTAACGAGCATTGGCTCTGAAGTCAAGTTCCCAGATGGAAAATATGAATCGCTTCGTGTGCAGATTCCAGGGTCACCATGTGCAGAAAACTATACGCAGATAGACCTCTCAAATCACACTCACCCACAAGCAGGCCTTGAGGTCTATCACGGAAAGACAAGGCTGCTTGTAAGCACTGAGGGTCAAAGTTCATTTGTTATGCTAACAACACCATGTGATACTCCTTTTCCACAGTCAAATACGGGAATTCCAGTTTTTTACATGCCTGCAAATTACACGGGAAAACTTTGCGTCAAATATTCAAATCCAAACGACCCCTTCCAGGCGGGATTTGATATTCTTGAAGCCAGGGATTACAGTAAGAAGGCAGAAGGGACAATAGTCACTCCTGTGCCATATACAGTCCCACATGGAAACAACACTGTTGTGTATACGATAAACTCTGGACCAAAGGCTGGATTTTACAGAATGTTAATCTCTTGTCCTGGAATGCAGCTTGCAATAGGATATGACAACGGTTCTAATTTTGTCCGAGGAGACTTTCCATGGCTTGATCAAGGGTTCTTCTGTGGAATAGGTCATGATTTTCAAATAACAGGAACTAGTGGAATTGGAGTTAAATTCATTCCATACAAATGAGGGAAAAATGAAATTTCTCAACCTTGCAATACTGTTCTCGATGTTTGCAGTGCTGACCTTTTCACAAACCGCATTTGCTCAAACTTCGCATGATGTGGCACAAAGTGACAATGCCCCAGTTACCAAGATCTCAGAAAAGGGGGTTGTGCTGGTTGTCAACCAGACGGTAGAAAAACTGCAATACAAGATGGGAGAACCGATTATAGTCCATCCTGAAATGTCAAATGTTGGAAAAAGTACCGTATTTGTAGCAAACGGGCTGCCACTCTTCCACGTCGAGGTACGCTCTGAGAACGGCACCAAGGTTTTTGATTCCGGATATTCTGGCATGTTGATAGTCGGATGGGGTTTTACGCTCAGTCCTGGAATGACAGAAAGCGACAACGGGACTTGGGGGTCATGGCCAAAGGCAGGGGAACCCGTAATACACATCAATGTTCCGGGAAGGTATGAAATTCTATCGGAGGCAAATATATCGCTTTATCCAAGCTCACAGTATTTCGATCATTATACGGGTTCTAGTCCGCTGTTACGTCTCTGGTCGTCCCCCCTTGAAGTCTCAGTCCTGCCTGAAAAATATGAGCCTCCGCAATTGCCAAGACCCAGGGTTCTTCCAAACCAGACCATGGTAGTTGAGATTGAAAACGGGACGCTTCCAGCCCAGTGTGAGGAAAGGGGTTGCATCAGTCCTGCCAGGGTGTATGCAAAGCCCGACACCATGGTAATATGGTACAATCACGACATGTACGGCCACACAATAACAAGCGGCAGGCCAAATGATACTGTGGTTGGCACCGACTTTGACAGCGGGGTGATACCGCCAGGAGACTCGTTTAACCAGACTTTTTCAAGGGATGGAAACTTTAGCTACTTTGACGAGGTGCGACCGTGGATAACAGGCGAAATAATCGTATCAGATGCACCGCCTCAATTCTTGCATCTTCCAAGACATGTTGCACCGCCACCACCTGCTGCAATTGGTTGTTACCACTGGACCCAAGATTCCGGATGGCAATCCACCCCGTGCATGAACCAGTCAGAGATGGAGAAACTTGGACGAACAGGAATCCCGCAGAGTTCAGACCCTGCAACAGGCAATGCTGCCAACCCCTGGCTTGGCATGATGGTTTTTGGTGGCATGGCGGGAATTGCAGCAACCGCAATCTCGATGTATGTGTTGAGGACCAAAGTGAATTGAAGACCCTAAACCTTGCAATAATTACGGTTACGATCTTATTGATAGTTCCTGTTGTAATGAACAATCAAGTAAAAGCAATATGCGTGCCAAATCCCGATTGGCCTCAAGCCCCATGCTACGGGGATCCTTCATACCATCCAAGCAAGGAAAAGCAGCAAGAGGACTGGTCACCATATTACCAATACAAGGGGGCAGCTTGGATGGAGATGATGAAGGTACAGTTGATCAACGCAATGAGAAACGGCACATTGGAAGATTGGGTAAATTACGACCAGGCGCATTACAATTCCTGGCGTTATTATTATCTAAACGACCAAGCACCATTCTTTCGAAGTTCGGTAAGTGGGCTAAACGATGAACACCCATACTTCCCACCTCCTATACAACAACTCACAACAGGAATTGAACCCATGGACGTTGCTTGTAAGAAAGGTCTGAATCTTGTACTAAAAGCAGAAGACGGCTCTCCAGCATGCATCCATGAATCTAGCATGGCAAGAATGCTAAGGCAGGGGTGGTATGCATGGTATGATAAGGTTGGAGACACGATAGTAAACACCCCTGACAAACTACCCTTTGGCGGGAAAGACTGTGCCATACCTCAACCTGCATACTCTATAATTGGCAGCAGTGGATTTGCCAAGGATGATCTACCAAATAATGGCGTAATCTATCCCGGCACAAATCTTACAAAGAATCTCGTAGGAAATGTGATTCAATTTGCGTTGCAACCAAATTCAACTGCGTACATTCATTTCACTTATGATTTTAATCATTACCCGGGAAGCAACTGCAGGGTCACAACAGAAGATGCAATTTCTTCATTTAACGGAAACAAATCAACACCAATTTCAGAATTGCTTGGCTCGCCTTATGCCAATGAGGTTAACCAGACAAAGATACGTACAGATGTACCATACCAAAAAGACAAGAGCAATGTCAAGATTTTCTTGTCAGGTGTTCAAGAAATGAACGACCACGTGGTCAGAGTGAGTTATAAATTAGTTACAGATCCAAATGCAACATTAGGCAAATCGTACTATATTGGATTCTGGTTTCGTAGTGGAATTCTTGTAACAATTGGAGACAATTTGTACAATGGTACTGCATTTCAAGGAGGCTTTAGCTAGAAGAAATGAAAACTCAGCATCTTGCAATAATTGTTGGAGCCGCATTTCTTGTAATGGCAATCGCACATCCTGCTTTCAGTCAGACGAGCACGGATTATACAAAAATAAAATGCCCGGTCCATATTACTACCAGACTCCACAATCCATCCTACATCCAAAAGGCAGTAGAGACTGCAAGGCAAAGTCCCGATTTTGCCTATGCTGCAAAAAATGACAACTTTACATTCTATACTATATACGGAAAGGGTCAATACGATGACACTCACTGCAACAACTTTTACTGGTCTGAAACGGACGTGGTCTTTTCAGACGGCAATCTCAAAGGTATCACACATTACCTCATAGCAATCGAGGATCCGCAGCTTTCTGGAGATGTAACCGTTGCAAACTTTGATGATGGACCTGCGGCAAAATTCAACGATTCATTTACAGGAGCACTAACACTCGACGAGTTCATCAGGAACAGCCACAACACAACTTTTGGAGCAGATTATCCCCCACTGGTAGATGCCACGCCATTAAAGCAGACAGAGGCAGGAATATACCCATCCAACGTGGAGTGCAGAGACGGGCTTCATCTTTTGACAAAGGGTCACCACGGGTACTGTGTCAGGCAGTCAAGCATCCAAAGACTTGTTCTAAACGGCTGGGAAGACATCAAGACCTATGACACGGGACACAGTTTTCCATGGTGCCAGAACTATACCTCATACATAGCTGACAACAAGGTGCTTCTTGCATGCAACGGACCGGCGGGAAGCTTTAACCTGCCCCATCCGACATACATGATGAAACACTGTCCTGGCATCTATGGATGCCGCCACATATTCTGGTATGAGGAAACAGTACCGCCAGACCTTCTTTCCGAAAAGCAAAAAGAAATGGTGGAAAACATGACCCTTGTAGCCTCTGGCATTAATAATGACTCAAGGTGGAGTTTGGACAGGTTCCTTGTCTTTGCAAGTGGGAACCAGTGGTTCTCCGATGTGCAGCTCTTTGTCAACAACGGCACGGCAAACTGCGGGCGGTATGTCCAGTCCGAGATAAACTTGGAGGACTTGGAGATCATGTCAAGTTTCAGCACAGACCAGGGATTTTCTTCTTGCAAGACCGAGGTTTCACAATCAAAAAATGTGACTAACGCCGAATCTGCCAACCCACTTGGCATAACAGCTCTTGTCATCTATCATCCATTTCTAGGATGTCTTGCACCTTATTGTCCTCCAAACAACTTTTACCTCAAGATAAACTCAAACTCGTCCGCATACCTATTTGGATACGATATCTGTAATGGAAATTCATGCGTTAGAAACGACACGCTCTCAGTTCCTTTGCCTCTCAATTCTCCACTAAAACCAGAATATGCGCAGGTGTGGCTGCCGCAGGAACTCAAATGGCATGACGGGGACTCCGTCCACTTGAAGCTCATGGTCTCCTCCCTACCTGACAACAGAACGGTAACGGTACTGGATATTGGAAATTCGACCATTGTGCCATGAATGTGAAAACTTTACGGGTTACAGCGATTATAATCGCGGGTGTAGTCGCGGTTGCCATGGCCACATTGACATACGTTACTTTGCAAGACAACCTTGAAAAACAAAACCAGGAAGAAAAGATCCGATCCAGGGTTCATGCCACTGCTAACCTTACCAGCGGAAAGGACTATGAACCATTCAAGTTTGTGAAAATAAGTGATTTTCCTCCCAATTCCGCGGTATTGTTCTCCTATCCATACATCGGAAATAAGACAATTGATAATCAAGATCTTTCTCATAGATGGAACCTCATAAGACTGCCAAAGGAGCTGGGTGGAGACAAGAATGACATTTCTTCATTTAGAGCTTACAGCATGTATGACATACACATTGGCTGCGTCGTATTTTACAAACCAGAGGATGAGAGACTCGAAGAACCATGCCACGGGGATGCTTTTGAACCGGTCAACGGTATAGCAGTGGCAGGCTTTGCAGTCTTGAACAAGTACAACGCGTTACCAGAACTGGACCTTGGGGTAGATGACCAAGGATACATCTATGTAAAACAACCAACCTTTGAGTTTGAGAAGAACGGAGTGATCGGTGCAGGAAGGGACGCCCTTCACTGTACCGATCCACAGGAATACAACCAGACTTACAATGCCAACCAGTTGACAACAAGAGACAAGGTAAAATCGATACTTCTCTCCGACCCCCGAATTCAAAAGATTGTGTATGGCAGCAGTTGCATGTTCATGGCAGACGGAACCCTGTACACGGGAAATGGAACCTATAGGACAATCAACGTCGACTTGAACAATACCAAGGAGCTTTCAGCCAGCATCAGTTTGCAAGGCTGGTCCGTGGTATCGTACAATGTTGGAAATCTTACAAGGAACTTTGCTGCCCGATAACATGTCAATCTCGGAAAATGACACATCTGGATTGGAATACTAGTGTTTTTAACAACTGGCAGCGAGAAAATATGAAAGCCTGAAACACTTGTCATGGGGAAAACCCTAAAACTGTAACAAGGTAGGAGATTGGCTGCAAGCGAATGTTGCCAGATCCAGAAGAAATATACGTCAATTTTTTAAGCCATGCTTGTCCCGTCCCTAACAAGGATGAAAATTCTACTCTTCTCCATATTTCCTCTCATTATGATTCTAGTATTCACAGCTCAAGATGCCAAGGCCATGCCCTACACGTCACCGCAAGATCTTTACAAGCAAAGCGACATAGTAATTTATGGCCAAGTCACTGCAAAAGAGAATGGGCCTGGACCTGATTACTATAATTACCAAGTCAAAGTCCTGACTTACTTTAAGAATCCACAGATTGCAGATTCCATAACCTTAGCAGCACACAAGCCAGATAACATGACAGGATTAATGTCATATCCACAGTTTGAGGTAGGAGACAAGGCAATCTTCTACGTAAACAATCTTGACGGAATCAACACAATATCGCCCTACTCGGTCAAAGCAGGAGGCGCATGCAATATCAACAGCTTTCTAGGATCAAATGGAGTCCCAAGTCATCTGATAAAAGGACCCGTTCCTGGAAACCACATCTACATTGAGGATGCCAACGGAAATATGCCATATCGTCCGCTGACATTTCACACGGTGGTATTCCACGATGATGACGTCTGGAACAATTATCCGGAGCCAAGACTGGTTCCAGTTACACTTTCAATAATAAATGAAGGCGGCGGGCAACAAGTTTTCAACCAGACACAAAACGTGGAGATATCAGCTTGCAGCGGACCGGGAAAGGTACAATGGAACTTTGTGCCAACGCAGATATCAAACTATGTCGCAACGGTGACAGATTACAAATACAAGGTATCCATGGGATTTAATACGGTATCTGATAGTACTAACTCGATATTTCCCTCTCCGTTAGAGCAGACACGGTTGGGAGTGCAGCCAGATAACGTGAACTGTAGCGACGGCCTTTGGTTGCTGATCAAGGCTGAAGACGGTAGTCCTGCATGTGTCGGTCCAAGCACTGCCAAAAAACTGGTAGAGCGAGGATGGGCTAGGCAGGGGACCTATTATCGCGACATACACGTCCAGCCAGAGATAACACTAAACGATTACAATTATCCAGGGATAGACCAAGATTCCAACACGACGGTATCAATCAACAACCAGACATACTATCAGACAACGCTCAACTATTCTGCATACAAGCTGCCGACTGCAACACCGATACAATTCCATAACGTCACTTTTACATTTCCGGCAGGAACCTTTCTCACGCCCGGAGGTGCAATCATAATGCTTGACATCAGGTTTCCAGACGGTTACGCAGAGGCCTATGGAAACCACACTGCAAACGGTGGCTCGGGGATACTTGTTCCCACGCCTTACGGGCCTCATACTGCAGTAAACTCTACTACGATACTCAGTAACCACGGACGACCGCAGGCTGGAATGACAATTTATCATGACAAGATAAGGCTACTAGTAAGCACAGAAGGTCAAAGCGCATTTGTTTCAATCCCAACAGTTACTAGTCCACCTACACTCTGTGACACACCTTACAATCCAAAAGAAAATGTGATCACACCACTTTCGCCAAATGGCACGCACACAATAACGGAATACACTCCAATCTTTTTCATGCCTATGAACAGCACTGGAAAGATATGCGTCCAATATTCAAACGGAAACCAGCCCGCTCATGTCGGCATTAGAATCTTTGAGGCAGATAATCTCGGAAAAGACTCGGATACTGTGACAGCGTCTGCTTCCAAGGATATCATTCCGACAGGAAACAGCACTGTGGTTTATACAATCAACTCTGGCAACAAGGTAGGCTTTTACGGCGTATCCCTCTTTTGTGGAGGACAAGGACTTGCAATAGGCTATGACAATAATTCAAGAATTGTTCTTGACGACTTTCCTTGGTATGGTAGGGCCTTTAGCTGTCCTGCCTTAAGATACAACTTTGAGATTACTGGTTTGAGCAACATCGGCGTTTATTACATTACAAAAACCACTCGTGAAGATATAGGATACAACATCACAGGCGTGTCGGTTTCCTCAGTACATCCGACTTCAACTAGCCAGACTGTCACTTTTTCATTCAACGTTCGCACCTACAACTCTGGGGCACATCTGTGGTATGACTACAAAGACAGCACCCTGTCAAAATATTTTGGAGACCCAGGACTCAAAGAAGAATCCAATCCGTGCACCTGGGACATTACAAATCCTTACTCCCTTGACAATGCACAAGAATTCCAGTTTATAGGAAATGCTGTTGTAAACGACAACCCTGTAACTATTCCTCCTTATTCTAACGGCACATACGCATTCTCAATTATTGCAAAAGGACTTGGCACCGGGATTTATAGGCTAAACCCTGTGATATATTCGGAATCAACAGACTCAAAAATTCCACAGGATAGGCTGGGAGGCGCAGCCGTTGCACAAAATTATCCTCTAACAATAGGCCTTGATTCCAACATGAACCCTTCAGGAATTTGTCGATGGTAATAGAATGAAGACTTTCCATCTTTCAATAATTACAATTGCCATGTTGCAAACATGCTTAATTCTAACGTTTCATTTAGCGTCAGCTCATATTCTTCCTACAATAAAACCTGGATTCTTGCCAGATTGCATGGGTCAAAGTTTTGGGCAAAATGAATCATTTGATATTGTAAACAGTACAGGATTTCTAGGAATCCATTACCTGTATTATGGACACATTTTAGTTTATGATTACATGCTAGAGCCAGGACAGAATGCTACTATACTATATGCCGAACATGGTGGACCACCCTCTGACATTGTAGGAAATTTCCAGTTTTTCCATGATAATAATGATGAATCTCATTCTGGAGTAAACATTCTAGCAAGTACAATAAATGCGACAACAAGCTCTGCATATTCCAAGATAACAATCTCGGCTGCCCAAGATACAACCCAAGGGGCATACTGGCTAATCTTTCCTCCAGGCCTTTGCGCTGGGGGCAGTGTCACCTTGCTTACTATAGGAGACTCGCTAGATCTGGTACCGCAGATTGGTACGCTGAAAGCACACATTGAAAATCATGGAACAGATGATGTCATTGTAATCAACTCTTCTCCATACATGCTGGCAAATCTTACACTTTTAGATCCCGCAGGAAAGGCAGAACGAACTTATGAGATAATGGTGGATCCAAACGGAAACTCTGGACGATGGTTCACACCAACTCAGAATGGCAACTATACAGCTGTCATAACAAGTGAGATTGATAACATGACAATACCGTTTACAGTTTTAGGGGTGAAGGAACCGCAACAAAGAATTGAAAATCCAACTATATATGATTCTCCATTAAAGCAATTCCAGTCAGGTATTGCAACCTACTCCATAAAATGTAAAGAAGATTTTCAATTAATAATCAAGGCAGAAGATGGTTCTCCGGCATGCGTAAGACCTGACACTGCTCAGATATTGATTGAGTGGGGTTGGGCAAAGGGTCCAGTAGGTGTATCTGCTATGGCAAAGCCATCGGTAGAGCTGAACAATGTGACTGCATCACTGCAACCTGTCATACTTGGGATGTCGTTTTTTGTTAATGCCAATGTGACAAATAACCAAGATGCGCCAATCACATACTATGGAGGATGTGCTTCGCCTCTCTCTGTTGCGTTTGACAACATCCAGACCAGTACTGACGGCATACACTGTCTGGCCGTATCACGGTATGTGCTTGGGCCTCATGAAAGTGCGCACGTCCAGAGCGAGAAGATAGACACCGTATACAATGAGACAGGTCCTGATTATGCCTATGCCCAGGTGAGATTCTCATATGAGAGCAACGGGACAAGCTCGTCGCAGTTTGCATCGGCAGAGTTTCCCATCCTGCATGCTATCAAACTCAACTGCACAGAAACATTTGGAACACAGATGGCAAAGATCACAAGCTCTGTAAACGTAACAAGGGCAATTGCACTTGCGAAAAGCTCACCCGAGTTTCAATCCAAGGTAAGACAGTATGGAAATGTAACATACACGAACTTTTACAACGACCTGTATCCCGCCCAGTCGTGCGATTCGTACTGGAAGGGCATCGAGGTGATGTTTACAGCAAACAGCGAAAACGGCACAAGAAACATCCGCGTGACTGAAGACGTCGGCCTTACCAAGGTGCTCAAGATTGAAGACTTTGAGGCTGTACTAAATTGAAACCCCTGCTTCTCTCAATAATTGTATTTTTGGTAGCAGGAATCAGTCTTTTTATCGGTGAAAACGCACGGGCAATGACAACACCTTTCTTTGGTCATACACTGGAACAAGATTTTGTCAAGGAGCAATTGCACGAACATCAGGGTTGGATTTCCATCTCAAGTACCAATTCATCACAAGATTATGTCGGACCTGGACAATGCAGTCCTTTCTTCAATCTTAACATGAGACAGGGCTCCGTTGCCTATCCACACCTAGAGAATCTAGAGTTGGACCTTCTCACACCAACCAAAATTGTAGAAAACCAGACAATGCCTGTACAAATACAGGTCACAAACAATGAAAATTATGCCCTCTACAACGTAACGGTGCTTGACTGGGACGCAAACGAGTTCTTTGATCTTGGAAACCTGAGTGGGATTTCCATTCTGGAACCTCACCAATCAAAAATAATTACTGGAAACATTACCTTTGCAACAAAAGATAGCATAACGTGCTTTCACTATAACGGCGGGCAATCGAACCCCGCTCTGGGATATCAAGTATCTGCAAAAAATCAAACGGGCATAACTATGGAATCAAACTATTTCAATTCCAAAATTGCGGTCAAAATGCTCTCCCCACTAAAGCAGCTTAATTCCGGTATTTCTCCAAACAATGTAGAATGCAACCAAGGGTTGCAACTGGTGATAAGAAATGGCAATGACAAGCCTGTATGTGTGGAGGCAAACCACATCGGCTCACTGTACTTGCGTGGATGGGCCGTCCTTCCAGTGAATGGCCAGATTGTCTATGTTATAAAACCAAATACCGCGGGAAAAATACTTGTCAATTATACCAACCTGAGTCCTGACATTGACGCTGAACTTAACACACGGCTTTACAACGGAACCACTGGAGGGGAGATTCATACGGAAAATCTCAAGATAACCGCAAATCCTGGCACTATATTGCACAAGGAAAGTCTGGTAGCTACATACAAGATAACATCTCAAAACGATACGGAAATCTATTGGCTGCAGTTAGACTCGTGCGCATTCATTCCCATTGCAGTAGATGCCGACCAGTCACAAATTACAAGCTCGGACCTGCATTTTCCAGTGTCGGGACTGCGTTGTCCCGTCTCGTTTTTAGAGTATAAAGTAGTTGGTGTTTCAAATATTGCAGCGGCCTACAAGGATGGTTAGGAAATCTGCAAGCAGTACGAGTATTTTGGCACTCTAGGATATGTTAACCATCACATGTTCAACAAGTCCTGCAACGGATGACAAGATTACCGCGATGCAAATGTCAGCTTCAGTAAACATTCTGTCCAGATTGCTGAACTTTTTTCTCCTAATTGAGACTAGAAGGGTCAGGCTCCGGCACATCCCGGTATAATATGCGACCAGCTTTAATGCCGTTACCAGCACAAAATATACAAGAAAAAGGCTTGAATCCTTTGCGTGCAGTGCAGGTGCCATAGTAAGTACTGCCTTGTCTGCAACCCCAAGTGTAAAGCCGCCAAGCACGCCCCATGCCAATCCAAAGCCCGGTATGAAAAGTGGGAGTGTGGCAAGCGCCTCCTGCACTATTGCAGTAAAATAGTGAGAGTTGGCAATTACAAACGCTCTTGATACCTGGCTACCGTCTCCGGACAGGGCCTCGGCCTGGCATCCTGCAAGGACAGAGGCCGAGATTGTGATGGCAATTATTGCAATGCTTTTCTTGCTTATCCTTGTGACAGGAAGTACTCCCCGTTTTGATTGTGGAATTTCGTTTGATTGCTCTTCCACATCTTGCTTGTTCAAGCTTGCATTGTAACCTGTTCTCTTTTGAGGGTCTGACAGGACCTCGTAGGCATTGTTTATTGAAACCATTGCCTCTTTTGCAAGTGCCGAGCCTTCCCTGTCAGGGTGGAACTTTAAGACAAGAGATTTGTATCTTGACTTGATATCTTCAAAGGATGAATCTCGGGCAACTCCTAGAATCTCATAATAATTTGGTTCTTGCGTTTTTTTCTGGTACGAAGCTTCCTGTCTACTCAATCAGTAACACCTCTTCCTGATCTCAATTCAGGTCGTCACCCTCTGTTGCCCATAGGTCGTTCTGCTCTGGGTTGGACCTGCGCCAAAGCTCGGAAAATGCAAGCGCCTCTACAGTAAGTTCTGCCGCATCAAATGCCCAATAGACAGTCTCTGCAATCTTTCTGCCAGATTTTTTTAAGTACCTTGCAAGGATCGAACCAAGTATTGCTGTCTCAGATGTTACCTCCGCAGCCCCCTCCACAAAGGTTGTCTCACGCTTCAGGTCTATTGCGGTCCGTACAAGCTGGTTAATCAGATCATCGGTAAATTGCTCTTTTGATGTCATGACCTCCACTCGCAAAATACTCGGTAAGATGCTGGGTTGTCTTATTTAGGCAGTCTTGTGCTAGCATACACTAATAGTGTACACCTAAGGTGTATATATACCTTTTATACAAATGGTGGACACCGACAGTATTGGGCCAAGTCACACGGAAAGTTTGGAAATGTGATAGGTGTGGTCATGAATGGCTCTCTAGAGACAAGAATCTACCCTTACGCTGCGCCAAGTGCAAGAGTCCTTATTGGAATAGGCCAAAGCAAACTTGAGGCCAATTACAACCAACTTCTCTATCAAAGATATGACTTAAATCGTTACATTCTTGCTAGAGATTAGTTCCTGTGGTTTTGAATCTCTGCGAGAGATTCATTTTGATAGTTTAAAGTCCCCTTCAGGAGGTAGATTTTACGAGCATATATTACAAGTTCAAATTCTATCGATCCCATAATGAGTGGCATGGGAGGAAAACTTGCAAAAGATCTCACTTTACAAGAAGCAAAAGATGCAGTCAAAAATATCATAGGCATAATTAACGAGTTTTTGGGTTCTGTAGAAAAAGTAATTCCGAATCAAGGCTATGGTCAACTTGCATCAAAATTGAATGAATTAAATTCGAGCGTTCAATCCTCGACAGGTCCTTTTCTCGATAACAAAACTGCAAATACTGTAATTGATTGGTTGCTACAAACATTTACAAAAATACATCCCAATATTGAAAAGAACTTGCAAGACCTATTTGAGGCAGAAAATGAAATAGCAGTGTTTTTAGATCAGCATAAAAATGCGTTTGAGCATCAGCTTTTGAATTTCAAGCCAGACATTGTAGACAAAATGAGAGATGTGACCATGTATACTAATGAGATACTTCCCAAATTGAAACAGAGTAATTATTCGGATTTAACTGGAATTAATGCACTATTGATGAATCATTCATCTAGAGTTGAAACAGTTGTCAAAGCATTTCTTGAGGAACTTACTAAATACAGAGATAAAATAAACGAGTATTCTAGAAATAACAGCATTTCTTATACTGCAAAATTTGATCCTGTGAAGATTATGGGTATTCGCGGAATTGTACCTAGAAAGGATATTGCTGGAAAATATTATACGGAAGCAACTGCAATACGTCATTTAATAGATCATCATCATTTCCGAATAAATCAAAATCCATGCACGATTCATTTCAAAAGTCCAGATAATGATCCACAATGGAAATTTGATTATGACAAAACGTTCACATGTGAAGACTTTTTCAATTTTGTAGCAGAGATAGATACTTTTTGTAAAGCTGCGGTCAATTTGTTATTTACATTTCAATTATTGGGTGTGCTTAGACACAAATTTGTAGTTCAAAACTAATAGTTTTATAAAAAAATAATCCTGATATTTCATAGTACAGTAAAGTTTTTAGTCAAAAAATAAGTTGAATTGACATGGTTTTGGAATATCCTTTAAGAGTCGATATACATGTCAAATAATTCCAATTTTCTTAAATTAGATTTTGATTGTAGGAAAATCACTTCTTCAAATATTGCAGATGCTCCAGAATTAATTCTGCAAGGTAGCACTGAAGCCGTAGAAAAAATAAAACAAGATGAAAAAATATCTCGAATAAAGGGCGAAGCTTACCCAGTGATCTTAAAAATTCAAAATCAGTTGCCTTTTGATATAAAAAATCTGGTTTTTTCTGCTGAGACATTTATAAAAGCAGAAGGAATAGGTAGCACCTATTCTCTTAATTTAGATCAAAATGAAATCAACATAAGTACAAATAGCATTGTCGAGATAACTTTGTTTGACGCGTGTGGTTTTTCAGAAGTATTTGTAAAATTAAAATCAGTTTCTTATATTGGCAAAAATAAAAAATCTGATAATAGATATAAATCAAATTCGCCGCTATTAATCAACATTAATGATTTTACAAATTCATTTAATGGGTTTTCAAATGACGGTGAAAGGAAAGTCCATCTGCTTTTGGAAAATTATTTGAATAACAGTCTTCCTCTACGAGGTTGGCTACTAGGTTTAATGTTTCAATTACTTAAGAGAGCAAATTCAGGAGAAATTGAAATTCATGATAAAAAAATAAGACTAACTGAAGATGATCTTGCTAGAACTAGAGCGTCAATACAATTAGATATTATTTCAAAAATTATGATGTATATAGAAGATCTAATTATTCTCAACAGCGCCATATTAGAATCGAGTGGAAATTATTATGAATTATTGGATAGGAAAGACCCTGATGTAGGAGAAAGAATTACAAAATTTTTTACAATTATGGAAAATCTAAAACCGAATGATTTTGGAAAAATTCTGAGCTATGTCAATCTTGACACAATTTCAATGTCGTCATCAGAAAAACAAATTGTACAAAAAATCATGGATTCAAATATTGAAAATTTTAAGAACTACTTGAAATACATAAAAACATTCAGGGAAACACATAAGCAGATTTTCCGACGGTATAAGCATGCAGGTCTTCCTATAAGGTTAGGAGCCAAGTCAGCAGATCCATTTGCAAATAAGAAATTTGATTCATATGCTATGATTTACGTAGGTTCTGATCCTTTTACAAACGTGCTACCACTACCTTATTCAGAAGAAGTCATCCAATCCTATGATATTATGATCAAAATACTTCAACAATTTCTAAATGATGTCATAGTAAATAAAATGACAATGATTCAGAGACGCTGTGATGGTATTATACCTCTTGAATCATATAAACAATACATGCTCACTGAAAAGGAAAAAAGTGATTTAAGCAAGGCTATTGAAAAATTCTATGAATCTAATCCGATGAGAATGTATCAGCAACATCACAGATTTAATACTAATATTAAAAAAGATGACCTCAAATGGTATTTTGATTTGGATGAATTTCTTCAATGGTTTAATAAACAAACTAAGAATTAATTTTAAAATATAGACAAAAAACGAAATTCTGATTTTGACTGCGATTCTATCAATTCGATTCAACTCGATTTTCTTCTTAGCATTCCACAGGGTTTGCTTTGATATTCCAGCCTTCTTCACATCTTTTGGCTTCAATTTCAAAATACTTGGTGCAATCTTCCTAAACTTTGATTCCAAGTTTTCTAGATCCAAGTACGTCTCATACTCCTAGAATCAACCCCCTGCAACTCTGAAACCATTCTCTAGAGTGATCTTTGATATTGGCGGATCCACATTGGATAGAAACCAACGTAGTGTACTTTGAATACCATATACTTACACCACACGAATTCGTATCTGTGTTGGAGGACATAAGGCATTTGGATTTTCAATGCTTCTCCACACGAAAATTTGAATTGTGTAATTACCTGGCAATGTTGGAATCCACCTTTGGGTTACAGGACTGGATTGTTTAGACGATACTGTTCCACTGATATGTGTTAAAGAAACTGTTATGCCTTTATCATCTTGAACCTGTACTAAATACGCAAATGGTTGATCTTTATTTTGATCATTTACTAGATCCGATGCCATATGAATTTCTTGATTGGTTTTTGCAGAGGTTAAAGTATTACCTGCAGAGTCAAGTAATCTTGAATTAAGTATCTTGATTCTTTCAAGCGGTGGAACTATTGTTCCTATGAATGCTGTAGCTGTGAGCCTTAGTTGATCATTAGCGGTATATGGGAGCGGAAGGGTTCTATCCACATATTCAGCTGTTATGCAATCACCTTCTGCAACTTTAAGATAGTTGATGGGAGATTTTTCATCATTTACGAAATTCACTGTGCTTTGAAAAATACCGGTATCTGGTCCAGTTTCTATCATGGTGACTTTGATACCATTAGAATCTGAGTCAGACCATACCCTGGTGTCGAACTTATCGACTGCCTTTGGATTGAGATTCATGTCTGGGTCTACAATCTGCAATACTCCTTGACCATTAGCTGGGTAGCTTGATTGAAGCCATGAAATCTGCCCAATATTCCATCGAATAATTGCAGAAGCTGTCACAATACGATCTTCCGTAATTTTGAAAGAAACAGAGATCTTATCACTATCTTGTGCAGATAACATTCCATCAATTGGTCCTTCGCCGCCTATCTGCCCTGACGGAACATTTCCTTGTCCGTCAACCCCGTTAGATCCTTTAAGTGCAGGATTCCCAGTAAGAACCACATATCCAGTAAAAATCCCAGTATCCGGTCCTGTTTCCACTAATTTGTATGATGATAATACATTGCCTTTAGTAGAGACGGTTATCTTCCCTATTTCATCGTCTCCAATTACGTCAGGCATGTTTGGATCACGATTGAAATCAGGAGCAACTACTGTGATGTAGACTCTGTCAGTCCAGGTGTACACTTTCTGGTCAAGCTGAATAGTGGCTCCAAAGTTTGAGGTATAAATTACGACTTCCGCAGTTTTCCCATCAAATTCAGCTACTGCCCTAAATTGTGAACCTGGCACACGCGACCAATCTTTTCCTCCAACAAGAATAATTTCTTGATAAATTCCATTTCCAAACTGTTGCACTGGAATCGAGTTTTTGTAAACTAGTTTGTTGTCTAGGCCTATTATCTCAAGATTAATTGGTATTCCAACTATGTGATTGGGATTTACAATTGTCACAATCATGTCACTGCCATAGATATACACACTTTTGTCTGTTTGAAGAACAATTGGTAGTTTTTCAGATATGTGAATTTTATCCCAAGCCGTTTTTCCATCGTATTCAGCAACTATTGTACAATCTTCACCAACGTGCCATTTTGATCCACGTACAACAATTTTCTTGCTGCTAATCTCCTCATTTATCTCCTCATCCATGTTTCCTTTGTAGATAATCTCGTTCTGTGCATTCATGATTGTAAGTGCAATGGCTTTATCTGGGATCTTAGAAACTCTAGTGCGTATTTCTAAAGTCTCACCATATATGACCACTGATTTATGAGCAGAAACTTGTATATCAGTCGGCAATAATTTTGGAGTTTTATAGTTAGAAATCTCTTTTATGAATTCCAGCAAAAGTTCGCTTTTTGATTTTGTGCTAGATTGAAGATTAATTACATATAAGTTCATTTTTTCATATTCAGAAACTTTCGTTTGATCTGCATTCAACAGCACGATATAGCTTTTCCGCATCGAAGGTCCCATCATTTTTTCTACCATTTGTTTAATTTGTTGAAAATTAGGATCTTGTAAGCTATACCCTAAGAAAAGCACTGTTTTTGCAGTTAACAAGCCTTTTAGATGGGCTACAATCACATCGTATTTGCTTTCATAATCAGAGTAATCCTTCTTTGTAAAAACTAAATATTCCAAATCTGGAAGTTCCCCATGCATTTTGATTATGTTTACAATTGAAGACCCTCCTAGGAGAGAAATTTGTTTAGGAGCTGAAATAGCTCTAAATTGTATGTTTTCTTGTTTACATGCATCTTCAAGCAGCTTATCAAAATTAGTAGTATAAATCACATCAAACAATCCTAATCTTACTAATTCCTTGTGAACATCTCCTGGTTTTACAATGTATATGTGTAGAATTTTTTCAAGGGTTTCTATCAATTTCGGTCTTCCAAACGTATCCTCATATTCTTGCGCAACTTCTAAGGGGCAAGATGTCTCAGTTCTGAGCTCGTTTCTAAGATCTGTAATAATTCCGTCCCAATCTACCATATGCTTACCTGATGGTAATTCAGCATTTAATGAAAGACCAGCACCAATAAATGGCAGACATTTTTTATTCACTATATCTTCAAGTAAAGGTTTTGGAATTATCACAAGTATCTAGGATCATGTAAAGTGTAAAAAGGATTAGCCCTACTTGAGATTACTGGATTTTTCAAATGCGTAATTTCCTCTTCGTCCAGCTCAATTTAGCAAAAGTACTGCTTTTTTCTTCCCAATTCTATACATCATTTAGTCTATAGACATGCTTAATCTGGTCTTCAGAGATCTCGGATTTTTCTTAGGATCTCCTCACTCTCGTCCATTTTTTTCTTTACTTCTTCCTTGATATCGGCTTGATTTTTTCAGTGATTTTATCAATTCAGAAATTTCTCACTGACATCTGATTTACTATTTAAAGAACTTCGCACCGACTCTAGAAGCACTATATAAAGAACTTCGCACTGAGGTTAGAAGTGGTAAAAGACAGTGATTTGAGAAGGGCAAATCCATGGTGGCTAAACAGGGACGGAATACAGGAAGACGAACTTATCAAGGAATGGGAGAATTCTACAATCAAATACGACCCAAGACTACGACATAAAATAGTCTATGACTTTGAACCGCAAAACACGGTTGTTTATACACTAAGGGGACCACGGCAGGTGGGCAAGAGCACACTGATAAAATTACAAATCAGAGACTTTTTGAAAAAAGGAATCTCACCGTGGAACATATTCTATTATGCGCTGGATTTAGCCGAGTCGCCAAAAGAAATAGTCGAGGTAATAGAAGGATACTTGCAGTTAACAAAAAGACAGAGAAAAGAAGACAGATGCTACATATTCCTTGACGAAGCGTCTTCAGTAGAAAATTGGCAGAAGGGAGTCAAGTGGTTGATTGATGGCGGGAGGCTACCAAACTGCACTCTTCTTGCAAGTGGTTCGCATGCAATCAATATCAAAACGGGCACAGAACTCTTGCCTGGCAGGAAGGGGAAGATCGAGGACAATTATGACAAGGTCCTCATTCCAATGAAATTTTCTGAATATGCAACTTTGTTGGACAAGGGGATAAAAAACATGGTTTTTGAAAATTCATTGATATCATTTGAAGTAAGAAAGGCAATATTCACCAAGCTGGTAAATCGAGAGATCGACGAGCGTCTTGACGTGATAAATTCGCATGTTGACGAATTGAACAACATATTTCAAGAGTATATGCAAACAGGCGGAACTCCAAAAATCGTTGATGAGAAATTGAAAACCGGAACTATCTCAGAACATCTATACACAAACTATCTGGATACATTCAAGGGGGATTGGAACAAGCTAGGAAAAAAAGAAACACTGCTCAAACAGTTTTGCGGCGCAATAATCAAGGCGCTGGGGAGCCGCACATCTTGGAACAAGTTGTCACAGGCAGCAGAACTTGGCAGTGATAATACTGCACAAGATTATGCACTAACTCTAAAAGACCTCTTTTTGTTGACCATCATTCACATGTATGGCGAAGAAAAAAAGATTCCATTAATCAAAAAAGAACGCAAGTTGTATTTTCATGACCCATACTTTTTACACATATTTAATGGCTGGATGAGCCCATCTGACAACTTTGGCACCAGTGAGAAATTCCTTGAAGACAAGATAAACCAGGGCAGGATGGCAGAGCAGATAGTAGCAGACCACCTCATAAGATGGGCATTCATACTTAGTGAAAAGAAGCAGACATTTGATTATTACAATCATGTTTTCTATTGGGAAGATGGCAATAACAGAGAGGTTGACTTTATCTTCTATGACGGCAAAGATATAGAGGTGCCCATTGAGGTAAAATATCGAAATTCAATAGATCCTAGGGAGTTTCCAGCCCTCTTCCAGTTCTTTAGGAAGACAAGAACAAAAAACGGCATAGTTTTATCGGAAAAGGAGTTTGATGTAAAGAGCGAGTATGTGGTAATTCCTGTGTCGGTTTTCCTAATGTTGATCTAGATAGACCCAATGACTTGGAAATAGCTTGGACCGTAGGTTTCATTTATTGGCATCAAAAAAACCCAATTTAACCCTAGGGTTGTTCGTTCCGACTTAGACCTTCACGAATTGACTCATCGTTAAAAGATAGCCTAGTAACATTGTTCCAACTATGGTCATGCTTGCTGACATCTGCACTACTGTTCTTCTAAGAATTTTCTTTTCAACATCATTTCTACAGGAATATCTATACCATTTTACTGACCAATATGCTGAAACGCCAAAGAAAGGAATAAGTATCAAGAACAATGTCAAATTCCAGCTTTGAAGTAAATGAGGCATAATATAGATTGGAGACATGAATAATGTTAACTGTTTCAACGCTTTGATAGGTAAATCTAATTGTGGCCAACGTTTTACAATTTTATCTGTTACAAGCCATAATATCACAAGTCCTACAGCAGAAACAAAAATTGAAAGATAATAATCTAGCACAGAGTATTTTATGTCTTAAAGTAATTAAATAGTCTGGATCGTTTGTTGTTAACTTATTGTAATTATTCCACTAATCATACACTGCACTGTCTTTACAAATTCGTCTTCTGATATCTGTCCATTTGCCCACAATCTAGAAGTGTTTTGAAGCCAGATTATTTGTTCACCATTTGAGGTCTTTGCTACTGATATTGCATTGAATTGTAAATTAGCGCCGCCCTTGTATCCTTCAGATACGGTGGAATTGTATGCAGATAATGAGTTAATTTTTGCAATCGTAACTTCTCTACTAGTAGAGATGACAAGCGGTTGTAGGATTCCTTTCGTATCGTAATGGAAACCACATGCCCCCTATTCCGACAAGTGTCGGTAGTTGCGCATTTCTGAGATATACGCTGAGAGATGTAAAAGGGTTAATTACAACTTTATCATAGGATTCTTTTACTGCCCAAACTTTACTTGGCAAGAATAAGACAATTAATAAAATCATTATAAGAAAGGTATTGAAAATTGACTCGTTCCCATCTCACTTCTCATAGTAAGATGCCTTTTGTACTTTTAAAGTAATTACAACCGGTTACATTTTAATTCCTTGAGAAATTTGTAAATACTTGGCATACTAGAACGACATAGCACATGCCAGCCATATGGGAAACATACAGTCGCAACATGGAAACAATTGAAGAGGAATGTAGGAAATGCAAAAGCGTTCAAAAACATACCTTCCGTGTCTATGAAACAAAGGTGTATTCGTTCTTACCAACCAAAACTGAAAGGCATGTTACTCTAGTTTGTCATGGTTGTCTTCTCGAATCCAAAATACCAAAAGAGCAAGAAAAAGATTTGTTAAAAAAATACGAAAAACAAATTCTAACAGCAGATGGTCATCGTTTCTTTGAAAAAGGCAAGTATAAAGAGGCTTTAAATATGTACGATCAAGCCTTGAAAAAAGATCCTGAATTTGCAGGGGCTATTTACGGAAAAGCCAGAACCCTAATTGCAAAACAAGATTACAGAGGTGCGGAAAAGTACGTGGAAACACTGATGAGCAGATTTCCTAAGGATAGAGATGTAAATGACATGAATGATGTATTAAGAAAATATCTCCCATCAACCAAGAATGACAGAATAAAAGATCACCTTCCAAAAGAAATGGAAAATGAGACTCCTCTTGAGATTTTAAAGTTGAGATATTCCAAGGGAGAAATTACAAGAGAAGAGTATCTTCAGATGAAGAAAGATTTGGAATAATTTACAATGAATCGTATATTGATATCTGGAATCTGCCTAGTTGCAGTTGTGTTTTGTTTTAATGTGGTGCATGCCCAGTCCTCTATTGACATACAAACCCTACAGAAGCTTAGCGGACTAAAATCCACATCGACATCTTCCAATCCCAATTCCCAATATGTAAACCAGTTCCAGCAGTTGCTTGACAAGAACTGGGGACAGACCCATCCACTAGACTATGCAGTATTTTTTGTTACAAGCAAGGTAGCATGTAGTGACTCTGACTATCAGAGCTTGAAATTTTACAAAGTAATTGCGGACGAATACCTTTCACTGTATCAAATTCAACATAGCCAAGTTGGCGGATTGTGCGTCTCGTCTGATGAATTTAGGCAGGACTTCACTAGCCTATCATCTTCAACATTGCCTATTGTTATCTTGGATAAGAGTGCAAGTACGCAGTTGCTTACCCAAAAAAACTATCTAGGGCTGTATTATTTCCCAAATATTTCGGGAAAACAATCCATTCTAGTATGTGCTTGCGATAACAACGTTGAAAGTTGGACTGGAGCATGGGTGTTGTCTCATGAACTTTCACATTTTTCCCTCAACTATTACGGAACCCCACAGACGATTTCCGTGGCTTGGGTTCATTATATGCAGTACCTTGAGTACCAATGCCAACAGGGAAATTTTTACAAGGTTTGTCCTGAATATTCCACTGCCGTGGCCTCTCCTTCTGGACACCAGATTCCTGTGATGGAGATCTATGGAAAGGGGCCTACGTCGTACAACATGCCCCCGAATGCGCCGCAAAGCGATGTCGTGATATCACAACAGACCTTTGCATCCACGCCAGAGTTTAATGGCGTTGTTGGAGTTGTTGTGTTAATAGCAGTAACTGGAGTAATTGTAATAACAAGAAATTCTGATCATTTTTAATTTTCTAAGATCCTTTTTCTCGGCTATAATTGATAGCGTCTAGGAGGTGCCTTCTAAATTCTTCACGCAGTTTCGCACCATTCCACAGGTCAACTGGAGCCCCCCGTTTTTGAATCTCATATGCTTGTTTTGTAAAGTCTGATGTTGTGACAACCATGGCACGATTTGCTCCATAGGTGAACATAGACCCTAGTGTCTTATGTACATCAGGACCTCCTACAGAGGCTTGCCAGTGTTTTACTTGAATGGCAATAGTATCGTTGGCCGCTCTTGCAAGAAGATCTACTCCAAGATCTCCAGTTTTTTTGGTTACCTCTACTTTGTAACCTTTCTTTTCAAACAGTTTGCCTACCAGCCTTTCAAACTCAAATGGTTCAAATCTCTGAAAGTTGTTTTGTAAATCATTAGGTGTTATTACAAAGTATTTCTGGGCACGAACAAGTTTTGGATAATCTGTTAGATCGCATTCTTTTCTTTTCCTGTTTAACAGTTCAACCAGACTTTCAGACCTGTGCTTTATCTCAGATTTAGAAACCTCACCATTTTTATCATCAATCCAAAACTCAAAGAATTGTTCACCAAATCCTCTCTCATTATAGTTTATTCTTATCGCCTTGTTTCCTCGTAGGAATCTATCATCATATTTTGCTTCATTTACAGAACCATAAGGTATCTCAAAGAGATATTCTTGCCTGTCTTTGCTCAGGACCAGCAACGTTTCCCTGGTCAGTACCAAAATCTCTCCAATTCCATCGATTTCTCGTTCCGTTGAGTATGATGTAAGGTCTATCGATCTATCCGGCAATTTACCTCGTAACGACTGAACATATTCATCAAATGTTACGTCGTGTTTATCCAATTTTTTAAGCTCAATTTGTTTTAGAAAAGAATCTTTACCAAGCTTTGTTGATATTTGAAAATGTTCCTTCTCGTAGTCTTCTTTTAGAACTTCGATGTCATATTTTCCGTTCAATACCGCTTCATCAAAAAGTGGCAGTTCTGTAACAAGTGGCGTGGTTCCAATTACTTGCCCATTTATTTTCACAATTGCACTATATGGACACGTCTCAATCTTCATCTTTGGAATTCTGCTAATTCGTCTGTTTATTGCATATGCCCAGATTTTATATTCACTTTTTATGTCGTGATCCGACGAAAAATCTTTTGGTAGTTTGAATGTCTCCTTTTTGATATCAGCTTCTTTTCGTTTGCGAAAGTGGATCTTTGTGGGGTCAGTATCTAATTGACGTACTTCTTCAGATACCGTTTGGATCTCGTTATAAATACCAGCCATCTTGTTTTTAATTATGGCTCTTTCATTTCTCACCCTCGTGTTTCTTAGTTTGAAATTCTGATTTGCAAATTCGTCGTTTAATTGTGCAAGTTTATTTTTTCTTGATTCTACGTATCTTACAAAGTTATCTTCCTCATTGATTCTTCTTTTTACTTCAAGATTCTTCCATAACATGTTAAATGAAGCACTTTCAATAGAAGAAAGTGGTATTCTCTTTAGTTCGTCTCTTTCGTCAGAAGAATACAGTATAAGATCCTGAGAAGAGAGTACTAAAAGACCATCAGAAAAAAGTGTTTTTCTGTCTATTGCGTAGCTATACGGTTCATTTGATCTATATTCATAGGACTTTTCTTGAATTTGGGTTTCGTCACTTCCCGTGATTACTGAGGATGATGTGTTCGGGATTTCAAAATCATCATCAATGGCTGAATCATCGAGATTAGGTGATGGGTTGTGATCTGGAATATTATGAACATCTTCATGCTCAGTCGATGGATCCAAAGCAGTCCCACACTTGCTGCAGAACCTATGTTCCTCAGCTAATTTGTTACCACAGTTTGTACAAAAGACCAACATGAATAATGGATAAATGATAGTAATAAGGGATCAGGCACAGCTCATGCGCGTAATTTATCCTCATAGGAGTTACACAGTTGATTAATTGACATGAAAATTCTTCTATTTTACCAATGGAAAATGAAAGTTATTTCAATCATTATTGATTTTATTTCGCATTTTCTAGGAAAGGGTTTCAACGACGGAGCTTCTAAACATAACTTATAATCCAATTAAAGGACGATTAGGGACAATAAATTGAAGTACCATAACAATGTTCTAGAACTGTAATATGAGCGATAAAACAAACACGCCATTTACCGCAATCTTATCTTCCCACAAAATGATTTTCGTGATAATCGGTATTTGTATAGCTGTAGCCGGAGGAGGAGTTTTTGGCTATATGTATTTTGAAGATCAGCAAAAACAATTACAAAACAAATTAGATACTGAACAAAAAAAAAAGAACAACAATTAGAATCGCAGAATAAACAAGTGAATCAACAATTACAACAGGTACAACAACAGGCACAGCAATCTTCTCAGCAGCAACAAACTACGATTCAACAGCAGCAAAATCAGTTACAACAGGTACAACAACAGGCACAGCAATCTTCTCAGCAGCAACAAACTACGATTCAACAGTAGCAATCTTTGTTGCAGGAACAACAACAGCAGGCACAAACCGCCGCTCAACAAGCCGCATTACAACAGGAAAAAGACCAGTACATAAGTGAGGCCCAAACGAGTGCCCTAGTAACAGGCATAATCAAAGGATATCTCAACATCTACATTGAACCATTGCCATATTATGCTGATCCCAGTGTTGCAAGTGCTGTTTCCAATATTGAATCTACATTAAACGGGCATTCCGAGCAAGGAATTCGAACATACATAGTCAACGATCCAAGCCAGGCGGACATAAACATCCAATGGGTAAGAGATTACGGTCAGAATCCCCTCGGTGAAACAATCTTTGGAAAACAAATCGAGGTAGGCTTGGGAGCAAGTTTTTGTGGGTCGTGGGAGCCATTTAACGGCTGGACAGTAGAACACATCATGTGGCACGAGCTGGGCCATTCATTTGGTTATGCCCATAGCACTAATCCAAACAACGTGATGTATGCTACGACACCGGAACAATTCGTCCATGATCGTGATGTATATGATTTTCTTGCAAACAACTATCATTTCCAGATTTATTTTTGTCATGCTGGAACAAATTCATTTCAAATAACTACTGACAATCAAAACGCCGGATTTGATACGTATGTTGTTCCGCCAAACACAAATCCAAACGACGTAATTAATGGCAAAGCGCCCTATTATGTTTCTTGCAGCAGAAACAACATGATAGCATATGGTAATACATGTACTGTTGCAGCAGGATCATCTCTAGTGATAAATAATCCACATCGTATTCTTGGAGGAAATAATCAAAATATTCACGTTATAATAACCGACCTGAATTCTCGGCCAAATTACGATATGCAGTGGGACCCAACCGCTTGGACCATCTCTCAGCAACAATATGAAAATATTTGGAGCTTATTTCATGGCCAGTAACAAATCTTCTTAACGATTTATGTATTAAATCAAAAATAGCTAAAATATCTGTGTCCGGGAAAAGACAGTTTCCAAAAGTCTTTTAAATTACATGGAGAATGACTATGTACGAAAATACCAGAAAAATCCTTCATAATTACATATGCTGTATTGATCATTGCTTCGTCGATTTTATTATTGACAATTCACTCTGCTCAGGCATTTTGTCCACCAACATGTGCCCCAGCAACAGCTTATTCTTCAAACGCTCAAGTAACAATTAGCAGCGGGGCGGCAAACACAAGGGGTACCTGTACCCAAACCAGTTGTTTCAATCCACAAGTTTCCTATGTCAACGTAGGTGGCACCGTAACCTGGACAAATGACGACAATGTAGGACATACAGCAACGAGTGGAAAATCAACTGACAATCAAACTGGTATTGTCTTTGACAGCAGTTTGATCAAGGCAGGAGGCACATATACGTCACCTCCTTTCACTACAGCTGGGACATACGATTACTTTTGTATGGTCCACCCATGGATGACTGGAGAGATAATTGTAGGTACTGGCAGTTCACCATCCCCACCAGTTCCCACCACCCCATACATAACAGTCACAACTGACAGGTCCAGTTACACATCTGGAGAAATAATTTCATTTTCAGGGCATGTATCTAATCCATATCCAGGCCAAGATGTGGCTATGAAACTGGAAGATCCGTCAGGAAACGTAATGTACAGTTCGCAAATATCGTTAGATTCCAATGGAAATTTTGCAAGTACGCTAAACACTGCACCGCTGGCCCAGAGTGGCCAATATACTCTCTATGTACAGGTGGGAGATACTCTTAGTCCTGGAACGACAGCACAAACCCAGTTCACGTTCACAACGCTATCCAACCAGATACAGGGGAATAATCAAGTGGTAATTAGCAATGGTGCAGCAAACACCAGAGGAACATGCTCACCGACAGACTGTTACAATCCTCAGGTGATAAACATCAATGTTGGAAGTTCAGTGACTTGGACCAATGAAGACGTTGTTGGTCATACTGTAACAAGTGGACATCCTAGTGATAACCAAACCGGTACTGTCTTCGATAGTAGTTTGATTGCATCAGGCAGGTCTTATACAAGCCCTGCATTCAATACTCCTGGTACATATCCATATTTCTGCCAGGTTCATCCCTGGATGACCGGAGAGATCATAGTGGGACAGGGTGGTCAATCTTTACCACCTACCACAACACCAACAGGATTTTCAGTTTCAACCGACAAGTCATCCTATAGTTCAGGAAGTACTGTAACAATCACAACCTATTCGTCAGGTATATCGGCAGGACAAAATGTTGCCATTCTTGTAACCGACCCGTTATCCAACGTCGTAGCTTCTAGAACGATACAGTTTAACTCTCAAGGGTATGCCGTGCTTCAAATAGGGCTATCTCCAACTGCACCATCTGGAACCTATCAGGTAACAGCAAGTGCTTCTGTTGATGGTAACTATTTGAAAGGAAGTGCCTCCTTTGTAACTGTGGCCAGTGTCACGGCGCCGCCAGTATCATCTGGTGTATCAATAGTTTCAGTCCAAGCAACAAACCAACTTGGAAATAATGTCGTTACCTCATATGGCAAGGGGACAACCGGATTTGCCAAAGTTGTCATATCGTCAACTTCAAGTCAATCTGCTCTCATTACGGTCAACCTAGTAGGCTCTGATGGAACAAGCCTAGGAGTAGGATCTATCGATACCTCACTAGGTACAGGAATAAGTCAAATGATAGTTTCATTTTATATCCCAACAGGGGCAAGCGTTGGTACCGCCAACATTTATGCAGATGTTTACTCAGACTGGCCCACAAATGGAGGAACTCCTCTTACTCCAGAATCCTCATCAGAGGTAGGTATACAGTAGTTTGAATCCGACAAGATCTCTCATAATAGGTGCTGTATTGGCTGTTGCATGTATTGGAATATTAGGTTCATACGCTCAGAACGCAATCACCATCAATACAGACAAGACATCCTATGGTCCAGGCGATCTTGTATCGATCACCGGAACAGTATCAGGTGCTTCAAATCAACTGGTTGCCATACAGGTCAAAGACCCCAGTGGAAACCTAATCTCTATAAGAACAGTCCAAACTGACAGCAATGGAAACTTTGCATTAACATTCAAAGTCCCACCTACTGCCACATCTGGAAGCTTTGAAATAGACGCCGATACCAAGATTAACGGTCAGACAGTATCAGTATCCAAGACATTTGCCCAGACAGTGCCAGAATTTGGAACTTTGGTGTCAGTTGTGCTCTTGGTCAGTGTTATCTCTACCATTCTCCTGTCTGCAAAAATTCGATCAAAAATATAATTTAGATCGTTATTCTTAATTTACTTTTCAAGACTTTTTTTAATTTTGGATTTTTCTTTGTCTCGTGATACAGAAATTTTATTAGAAGTATTGGCAGAATACCAGATGCTAGCAGACCCTTTTCAAACATCTTTTCTGTTACTTGTTTAGCCGTTTGCTTTTTCTTATTTCCGAATAAATTATGTGAAAGAAGATTTCGATGTGCATTAAAATCAGTTAAATTTTGATGGGTTTCTTGTTCCATGAGGCCAGCTTCATAAAGAATATCCGTTAAATCGGAATAAGATCGAGGTTTTGGAATAGTTCTGGCTTCATCGAACATTCCGCTAGTTGCCATGAATAGTTGCCATAATCTGTTCAAGTGAATTTCAATCAATCCATGAAGAACAGTAAATGCCTCAATTGGATAGCCATCTTCGAAGATCTTTTGCGCTAAAATTTGATGCTCTCGAAAGTCTAAATTTGATGGATCCTTCTTAGATAATTCGTTTCTTTTTTCCCATATCTTGCTCGACCTTATCCAATCTTCAAAACCAGAATCGACTGATTTACGTTTTAGTCTAGTTTTCGTTTTCACAAATCCTGTTGATGAATTAACGATTTAAGTAATTCCTGTTGGACTAATTGTCCTGTTGTGAAGGAAAGGATAATAGATTTGATATTTGACAAACAAGTCTGTGGCAAATCATGCAGTTTTAACAATCAGTGGTTTTCCCCACATCTTATCATCATGGGATATTCCATTTACGTTTCTGATGCCTTTTTCTCCTGATGAGTATAATGGAATTACCTTTTTTGAGACTACGGCAAAAAAAGCAATAGATCGTATCAAAGAATATGGCATAAATATTGAAAAATTAGAAAAAAAGATTGCTGAGATCATAGAGGTTTCACCACGCACATTAAAAAAATTCAGACTTACTGGAATAGATAAATTAACTAAGGATGATGAAGAGTTGCCTATAGAAGGGCGTATTGAATATTCAATATCAGAACATCCCGATTTGTGCAATTTGTATGACATCATGAAGCTACTAGTAAAATGCAGACCTAATGACAAAGTCATGCTCGATATAAGAGAGATCTACACCCCATCTGAAGATGAAGGCTATAAAGATATTTCTGACTTGTTTGAAGAGTCAAAAAGCGATTACAAGAAATCTATTACTACAGTTAATCTATTAGAAGATTTTAAAGAATATGATTATTTTATTTGTCATGATTCAAATGATAAAAAACATTTTGTAGAACCATTAGCGAAAGCACTTAAAAGAAAAAAAATGAAAGTCTGGTATGATAAATTTGTGTTAAAAGCAGGCGATAGTTTAACTGAAAAAATAGATGAGGGCTTGCGAAAAAGCAAATTCGGAATTGTGGTAATAAGCAAAAAATTCATCAATAATTCATCATGGCCTAGAGATGAATTCATAAGTTTGAGAACTCGGGAACGTGTTACAGGAAAAAAACTAATTGTTCCAATATGGAGGAAGGATGTTACCTACAGACGTGTAGCTGAGTATAATCTAGAATTGGCAGACAGATTTGCACTTTTGGAAAAAAATGGCTTGAAGAAAATCCTAAATGATTTAGAAATCAAATTAAAAACATAAAAGAAATGTATATCTTGATTCATGCCTAAAATATAAAATACTGAAAAATGATATTAGTCTGACTAGTTACAATAACTAAATGACATTATCCATAGGCAAAATGATCGAATTACGAGCTCAATTTGGTGGTAAATGCGAGTACTGCGGAAATCAACAAGAATTAGATTTCGTACATATAATGCCAACGAAGTTGAGCGGAAGAAACGGAAGGGGATCAGCGGAAAGATACAGGGATATCAAAGACAATCCTCAATGCTATGTGTTACTGTGTAAGAAACACCACAACATGCAACATCTCTTTGATGTATTGGTAAAACATCCAGAATTGAAACGAAGGGATATGAACAAAGACGAAATTTTTAGCCTAGGAGAATTTATTGAAAAACGAAGGACATCTTGTCATAAATCTAGTGTGGCGTAATCTCAGATCCATGACATGATCTATTCTCATTATTATGGAATAATGATATTTACTTTCGAATATTGAAGGCATAAAACGGAACACACTAGACACATCTAAAGCGTTTATGCGTTGAGCTGATGAAATAAACTGATCAATTTCTATGAGATAATAGATCTGATAGAAAAAGGTCAATAGTGTACTTACATTAGATTACGAGTGTAACTCTAGCAGTACTGTTTGGATTATTTAGATTAGTGTAATGTAATAGATGATGAATTATGGTAAGGAATGGAAAGATTGACAAGTAATAAGATTGTGAGAAATAAGAACGGAATGATATGTATGAATTGGATGGTTGTTTGTGTAGTGTGAGAAAAATGAGAGCATGAAAAACTATATGGTTTTCAAGAAAGAGTGGGAAGGCAGGATGCTGAGACTAGAGAAAGAAAAAAGAAGAAAAAAATAAAATACGTATAATATGGCGGAAAAGTGTTTTTTGGTCAAAAACAAGGAAATTTTCAGACACAACCCGTTCGCAGGGATACAACTTCCTTACCTGCTTTTGCGACTTGGATTGTGTAGTGTAGTATGCTTGCAGGCTAGACTGTATGGTTTTGTGACGTCAAAACTATATAGTTTTTTCATGAGAAATCTTGCGTTTTAATTTTGAGCGGTTGCATTAATTGTAGACGCAAGATGGCAAGTAAGATCTTTACAAGAAAGGTTATGATGATAGGCAGGGAACCTGAGTGTTCGTTAATTGTGACAATCCCAAGAAAGATATGCAATGCATTGGGGATTGGGAAAGGGACAAGGCTCTACTTCAAGCTAGAAGGCAATAGCTTCATCGTTTCAAAGGATTGTGAACCTATTGATGATAAAGTAGAAAATAGTAATGGTACTCTGACCAAGACAGGACACGTAGAGAAGACAAAAAAAGATGGGGAGATTATTGTTGGCGGGATATCGCTTGCTGACCTGCAGTACTAGACGATGTCATTGTTCCAAGCTTGTAGAGCCCTGCCGCGTTGGAATACACCGGATCTCTTGCAACCTTTAGTGTGTCAGGTACCTTTGACTGGAGCGACTCGCAGAGTCCGTCAACCAAAGCCCCGCCACCTGAGAGGTACGGGGCATACTCTTTTCTCAGCTTTGTCCTGAAGACTGCAAGGCCGTTTGCAAGAATTGTGGTCAGCAAGTCTATCTTTTTCCTGTCAGGCACGTTCCTTTCGTGCTCGATGTATGATAGGTCGTCATAGAGATAGTCGCAGGCCTGCGGTATTGAGACGCCAGCTATGGGCTTTAACTCGTCAAAGGCCACAATCTCGGTCGTTCCCTGGCCTATTGACATCACTATTCCGGTCTTGACATCCTCTGAAAGCAGGGTGCCAATCGACTGGGGTATGACAAGTATCCGTCGAGGCCTGAGGCTTCGCTCTGCCAGCTTTTCCAGATAATGCCTTTGCTTTGAAGCGCCGTATGGTAGCCCCATGACTAGTACAAGGGAAGAGACCCTGTCCTCGCAGCCGAGCCTCTTTATCGACTCTTTTGCAATTGCCACAAAGGCACGCTCATCTGCAACCTGACCCTCAAGTATGGCCCTTACAAGGACAGCATCAGGGTATATCGACATCCCTACCGCTTCATACCCTACAGCCTCTACGGTCTTTTCCTTTGGGTCTTCCCATCTTGTCATCTTGCGAACTCCATACACGGAAGGAAACGATACCCGCATGTGGGCGCAGACACATTTCACAAATCCAGTTCCAGCATCTATTGCTACGACATGGTCGCTGTTTTCATATGCCATTTGGTTATAGATGATTCGGACAAAATTAAAAGGGCCTAATAGTCCGACTCGTCCTCGTCATTAGACCACGAGTCATGGTTCTTCTGTGGCTTGAGCCATGAGTAGGTCTCCGGGTCGTCGGCCGCAGCCTCAAGATAAGAGTCTGGGTCATCAAGCATGGCCTCTCGCTTGACGTCATAATCTATACCGTATCTGACTTGGTTCTTCCTGTAGTTCCATGTAGACCTGTCGCCGTACCTTTTCTTGAGATACTCTCTCTTCTTGCGTTTCTTTTCCCTTTCCATGTCTGCCCTGAGCTTGACAAAGTCGGTATACGGTACTGCAACAAGGTTCATAGACTCTAGCTTGTTCCATACATGCCTGTGTAAGTTTCTAATTTCTTCTCTCACCCTCTTGATTGCAAAGTCATATGCTCTCGGGTTGTCGCGATTTTTCCAGTATGCCTCGCTCTCCTCTCTTGCAAGCTCCTCCTTTCTCTTGGCAAGATTTTTCTTGTAGATCTCTTTCATGTCCTTGTATGTCTGAAACTTGATGACACAAACGTGCACCTCCTGATTTGGAGTGTTGGCGGGAAGAAAACATTTGCCATCCTTGTATATGGAGCCTTGTACATACTCGTCCAGCTGAAAATCAATACCAATTACAAGCTCGGTCCCAACAGCCCATCCAAACTTGTTGCAGACCTTCCTTGGTATCAAGACGTATCTTGATGTCCTGCCGCTCCTCTGGATGGTCGTGGTCCCATCCTTGTCTTGCGGCGAGTTTGGCGGCAGCTCGTCATCCCAGACCGTAACCAGAAAGCACTTGGGGTTCTCCGTGTCCTTGTAAAAGCATCGAAAGCGTGTAAAGTTTGAAAGCCTTTTTGATATCTCTGTATTGTACGATGCCACCTTTCTCTCAAGCTTTCTTGGCAGCGATACAATAAACGAGCTCTTCCTTGCGAGCCTCTTTGTCTTTCTTATCCTCCGAACAAAGTACATCTTTTTTCTAAAATCTATATCCAGCCTCAAAAATTAAAAGAGGGAATTTCTCCTTGGTCTCAATTACGCAGAAGATGTACGACACCACTTCATCATTGCGTAAAATGCGGCTAGCACATTAGCAAAAATAACCACAGCGGCACAAAGAATATCCTGCCTTCCATGCCAAGTTTGTTCTTTGTAACGACCAGACGAAGTGCGGGCATGAACCTTCTTGCAAAGCCCATGATTCCTTCAAGGTCAGATTTTTCTATATTCTCCCTGTATTTGACCTCGACTGCAAGCAGCTTGCCCAATGGCTCTAGCACAAAATCCACCTCGTGCCTCTCCCTCCAATAATAAAGGAAGGGAAACGGACTGTATTCCAAGCTGGACCTGAGGCCGTGGAGGTGGTCTGCCACTACAGTCTCGACGACCCTGCCCATCTCTGTCTCGTTAGCCAGGGTCTGCTCGTCAAGCGCTGATGCAAGCACATTTCGCAGCCCTATATCGTTTATGAAGATCTTCTTCTCGCGCCTGATCCTTTTTACCCTGCTTTCAGAGTAGAACTCTACCTCCGAGATGAGAAACGTGGTCTTTAACAGATGGATGTAGGCATTGAGCGTGTCCCTCTTGAGGCCAAGGCTCTTGCCCAGGCTCTCGCGGTTGACTATCTGAGACGAGTTCTTGGCTAGGATTGCGACAAGATTTTCTAATGCTATCGGGTCCCTAACCCTGCCTGTTCTTATGATGTCCTTGTATATTGTAAGGTGGAGGTAGTTTCTCAGGTATGGCACAACGTCGGGCGTGCTTTCAATTTTAGCAATCTCCGGGTATCCTCCACTGATAAGATACTGGTTTAGATGGACTAGGATCCTGTCTTTGTATGGCAACAGACCTTCTGACTCTTCTGATATAATCTTTGCAAGCTCTTCTTTCTTGCCTTCTGTAAGAGCCGCCTTGAGAGCATTACGCATTCTTTCGTTGCTTGACTTGACCCGTTCTGAGATGATCTTTTCCTTGAACTGGAGGTATTCTGGGAATCTCATCGGAACCATTATCTGCGGATAGAGTCGTCCCACGAGTGCCTCGGAGGCGCCTTCCATGATGCCAGTGCTTGACGAGCCGGTAATTGTAAACTTGATCTTGTAGCTGAGGTCGTACCATCGTTTCAGCACCCGCTCCCAATTCTCAATCGATTGTATCTCGTCCAAGAAGATGTAAACCCTCTTGCCAAGGTCTTCAAGTGGTTTCTTGAGTATGCTCTTTGCATACAGCTCAAGGATTCTTGTTACGTCCTGTGCTGATGATATGCCAAGTGAGGGGTCGTCAAGCAGTACAAAGAGTATGTCCTGTGGTCTTTGCTTCAAAAGAAGATTTTCAATCAATTGGTACACTAGAGTTGTCTTGCCAACCTGGCGGGGGCCAATGAGGGCAAGGATCTTGTCGTCGTCGAGCTTCCCAAATATCTTGTAATAGTCCTGTCTCCTAAACGGTTTGAGTCTGGACTCGGGGATTGATTTTCCAAGCCACCATGGGTTGTACTGGTAGAGTGCTCTTAGGATGTCTTCTTCATTGAACCATGATGACGTGCCTTGTCGAGGCATTATCAGAGTTTATCGTTTCTATTATTAAAATGTGACCAATATGATGGTGACCTATTTATATACATGCATCTAGTATGCTGGAAAATTCAGCGCCTTAAAAGGAATCACATTCTCTAATGGTGGAGCATTTCCTGACCAAAGGAAGTCGCAAACTCTCCTGAGAGGTGTTCGAACATAGAAGCAATGAACGAGAATGCGACAAGATCCAGAAGCAATTTGGCGTGTAGCAACGGTTTCAGAGAGTCATCTAAGACGTTTTACTTTTATCTGGAACCAGGCATCGAAACAATCTGGGACTATATCCTCCGAGCCCGCAGCTGACTTTAGACTAGGAGAATGTACATGCTACCTGTCAGGTAAGATCCATCCCCCGCATGCCCAAGACAGGAATAGAACAGACAGGGAGGATGGGGTCTAGATGGCACTTGAATACGAAGAGTGCGAGTGCGGCCATCCACTAATTGTAGATTATGATAATGCTGAGAGAGGATGTGCAAGGTGCGGCAAGGTCTTTCCACTGCTAATGCCGGAGCAGGCGCCGCCTGACAGGTTTGACAAGTATGGCAAGAGAATAGGTTACGAAAAGATAGCAGAGATTGGAACAATAACTGGAAAGAAGAAGCTTGAATCTCTACATCTCGACCGCCTGAAGCCGTTTCACTATTCTGATGCACGGCTTGAAGATATCATACGGACAGCCAAGAGAAGGTCAGAAAAATGGATGCCGCTTCAGGACAAGGAGTTTATCGAGACGGTACTTTCAGTGATAGAAAAAAGGATTCGCGTTATTTACAGGGATCTCAACGAAGATGCCGAAAAGGACGCAGCCAGGGCTGGAGTAGAGCATAGGCCAATTTATCCTCCAAAGGCACTGGTCGATGCGATACTGCGGCAAGTCTTTCGGTTCGTGAGGATGCCATATTCACATCGGAAAAAGAAAGCAAGAACAAGACATGAGGAGGAGATGGGGGATTTTGAGAAAAAATATTGGAAGAGGGAAGGTAAAACAAGGAGAGGGCGAAAGAAGGGCACGGCCTTTACCAGTTACGACCTGTGGGAGTATTGCGGAAAATGCCGAAGGTGCGGTGTAGAACTGGAAAAAGGCCAGTCGGTAGCAGACCATATGAAAAAACACCATCCGGAAAAAACAATCCAATCAGGATACAACTGGTTTTCGAAAAAAATTGCAGGTAAGCGCACCGATGATGTTTCAGAGTGCCCAAAATGCAAAAAACAAGGCTCGCTTTACAGGAGAAGCGACGGATATTATATTTTCCAGCATGATGACTCGAGCCAACATTATATCTCAAAAGACATGGCAGAGATGGTAATTGAGAAGGCCAGGTACAAAGATGACCAGGGTATTGAGCTAAAATTGTAAAACCCATCAAAGGTATACAATTAGCTTCTAAAAGATAGAAGAAAGTTACGCCACTTTTTTAATATGGCATAATTAGAGATTTAAGTAAACTTTGAAAAAAATTGCCACAGTCCCAGTCATTACAGTTTTGGTTTTCTCAATTCTAGTTTTTATATACGCAGGTCATCAAGCTCATGCTTCTGGAGACTATGAATGTGGCTTCTCGCTTGCTCCGCTTGACAAAGTTGTGTATTCTCCGGGAGATACAGTTACAATCAAGGCTGTCTATTGTCAGGCTGTAGTATCCACTGCAAAAATTGTGATTGCCAATGGAATGGTAGACCTCAACGGAGGCTCGCCTACACTGCAAGATTATGAACACGGCAAAAACGTGATCTATGAAAACAACGTGCAATCGGATCAGTATGGCGTTGCAGAAGTTAATTTTACAATACCACGGCAACAAAATACGTATCGTTATGTCATAATGTTATCTCCCACAGGTCTGGGAGGATATGAATTTCAATACTTCTTTACAAAACCTGGAGCAGAAAAGATTCAGATCTCAGATCCTCAGATAATCAACCCTACCCTAAATCAGGGAGAAATTCTAAAAGTAGGAGCCAAGATCACAGATGGCCTTGGTAACCCATTGCCGTTCTTTGATTTTAATCTGGATACAAACTATGTTACCTGCTATCCGGATCAACATCTGCAAAATAATGTCGGTTCGTTTTGGATGTCAGAGTCTGAAAGGCAGAATTATTTTGGGACAGGCATGGTTTGGAACTGGCTTCAGGTACCAGATGGGAGTCCTGGAACATATTTGCTAAATCTTACAGCTGACGCGGGAGACTCGAAAGGCTTTGATCTTGGACGACTAGATGGTCTCAAATACACCGTTACTGGAAATACTACATCAAAGAATGAGTTGCACCTTTATCCGCACTATTTTCATCCAGATTCATATGCCGCAATCGATGAAAGCAGTGACGTATCACCGAGCCCACAAGACAACCATCTGATCGACTATGCGATAGGTGACCCACTAGATCTAACGGAACATGCAATTCATAGAGGCTGCGTCTCTTTTTCAAATACTATGCCTGTAACCGTCACTGTTAAAAAGATGCAAATCGATGCGGTCAAGGTCCAGAATCTGTTCGGAATGCACCCTATAGGATATGACTCGAAAATTTCATGCTACTACAATCCGGAGATATGTGATGTCATGTCGCAAAACTCGACAAAGTTTGTTCGACAAATTGGAGATTGGTTTGAGGTTGGGCAAGCGCTAGATTATGTGAAAAAAGACGCAGGAGAATATTTGGTGAGTGTAAACGCAATCTATGACAACGTGACATTTGATAATGCTGTAGACATCAGATCGCACAATGTCAAGGAGTTTGACATTTCTGCAGAAGGGAAAAAATTTCCAGTGTTTGTCGATAATTGGTTTTCTCCCATCCCTGCAAATGCAACATTTGATGAAAAGGGTAAGAGTCTTGCGCTCGACCTTGACACTGCCACAAATCCAAAAGTAGTTGACATTACAATTCCGTATGATCTTCTTGACGGTCACCTAACTGTTCTAGTCAACGGAAAGCAGGTCTTGGCGGAAAATGATAACAATACATATGGAATGATAAAGAACGATATGACATACTCTCACATCACTCTATTTCCAGATTCAAATCATACTGAGGTTGAGATAATCGGTACAAGTGTAGTTCCAGAATTTCCGATGCCTGACATAGTATTAACTATCGTGGTTATTGTAACTGTAATTGTTACTTATCGTCTACTGCCGACAGAACTAAGGAGACTTGGATGATTAGATTTTGGTATTTGATCCCGCTTTGCTTGCTTGGTGTATCAGGAGTCGGACTTGCATATGGAGATGACAGTAATTGTTACCATGCATATTCAGTCACAACTGACAAGCACCTGTACAAGCCAGGAGAAACCGTAATGATGACATTTGCAAGCGAGTTTGCAAACTGTGGTGGACAGAATATTCCCTTTCGTCTCACAATAATAAACCAGACAGGAGGCTTGTCTGATGTCGTATTTCAAAAGGTTCTCTTGTACAATCCTGGCGTTACTTTCAACTACACGTTGCCTGCTGCATCAACGCTTCCAGTACTTGACAGATATGAGATAGATAGCTTGGCAAATAGTACAAACGGACCAGGTGCGGGCCAGGCATACATACTTGTCAAAGAGAATGAGCAAAATCAAAGCTATGACTTTCAGATATGGCCATACCAGTCAGCTGTAACACGCGGTTCCAACGTATTTATCATGTCCCAGCTCTGCCCGATACCTGATTCTGACCCAGGGTTGCAACCGGTAAGCGACGAGAAGACTGGTCTCATAAAAGTGCCTGGAACTGGAGTGCTTGTAAATTATTATTTTACTGCACCAAATGGTACGCAGATAATCAGGCAAGACGGCATGGGAGATGCTGAATGCTACAATTCTCAGGCGCGAGGTGAGATCTCAAGTAATGATGTCGGTACCTGGTCGGTCTACGCCATAGCAGAATGGATAGAAAACAATTCCACACATACAATCAAGAGCAAGACTATTGACTTTCAAATTCAGGAACCTGTCACAGATGTGGCAAACGTTACCAAGATCTTTGACACAAAAGACGCTTACAATGGTTCAAATTATAACAACAAGGGAACCGTCTCTTTTGACCAGATTGACTGGAGTCACGATGGGAGGTTTATTCTTGTTAGTGCAAATGTGGACCAGGAACAAAAGTTGTGGCTTGTTGACATGCAATCTACAAAGTCACAAGAAATAGCAATCCCATCACCAATTACCGTATATGAGCCTAGGATCTCACCAACAGGAGATTCAATAATTTTTATTGGTAGTAATTCCACTAGCGCTCCACATGTCGTACAAAATCTTTTCAAGTATAATGTAAGTGATGGTAAACTTGTTCAATTAACAAATGGAACAATCTATGATATGGTCCAATCCGCAGTCTGGACTAGTGATGGAAACATAGTGTATTCAGAACCTCACTCAAAATATCCGGTGGACTACACTTCCCCTACTGACCTGTGGCTTGCAAATTCAGATGGCATAAAACTTATAAAAATCCACGAGGAGCCCAGAGGCTTTTTAGTCTGGGATGTAAGCAATGACGGAAAGAAAATCTTGCTCTCAGATGCCCGAATAGTGGATAGGGACACTGGAAATGTAACTATGGTACAAGGGACATATGGTACGAACTGGATGAGATTTACTCCATATGACAATTTGTTTGTCTATTCAGTAGGTAATTATGAATCCGTAGGAGGAACGATTGATTTGGGCTCAAGTAATGGATACCAGCAGACATTGTATCGTATGCAGTCTGCAACACCAGGTTATGCCGTAATGAGTCCTGACGGACGAAATATTGCCTTTGTTGTAAACGAAGGACAAAGCAATACAGGAGGTGTATATGTGATGGCACTGACAAGGCCAATTCCGGAATTTCCCTTTAGTCTCACAGTTTTGCTAATTGGTATTACATCATTGATTGCTTTTTATAATATAGTGATTAGAAAACGAAAACTCTCTTTTTATAATGTAGGGTATTAAACAAATTTAGCTAAACCCACCCCCGTATCTCACTAACTGCGAAATTATATCGAGATTTTTTTAACCACTGAGAAAAGGTTTTGCGATTTGTAACTGTGAAATCCGCTATCGAATTTTTTAATTACTGTGCCAATCCCTGTGTTAGCCTCGGTATCAAACGGGATTTTCGGTTTCATAATAACTCAGTCTAGCGATGCAATGAAAGGTCGTTTAATTTTGCAGACTCTAAAAAGTAAATTATGAGCGAAGATACCGTAACGGTTCCAAGAGGGGTCCTGACTAGGCTTGAAGAAAACAACAGGCAGATCCTGGAAAGACTGGAAAAACTCTCTGAGAGACTGAAACCAAAAAACAGAAAGGGATTTTTCATCTTTTCCCCTTTCTGATGAAATTCTGTATCTCTTTTTGTTGCTGTAATACGAGGTGGCGCAACTCCTCTATCTCATTTCTGACCTTTCTGTCCTTTCTGCGACTGTTCTTTTCCCTCGTCTTTTCAAATCTCATGGCGGCGGCATGGTCAAGGAATGCGCCGCAACTGCCACATCTTACCGACAAGGGGTCCTCAAGCCTTCCGCATCCAGGGCACTTTTTGATTTGAAGCTTGCAAGTTTCTTCCTCGTCGTCGGTGACCTCAAGGCCCGCAGCCTTTTTTGCTGCATTGAGAAGGTCCTTCTGTATTGTGGAAAGGTATATGGCAGTAGTCTTGATGTTCGTGTGGCCCAGCATCTTTTGGACCACGTTAATCTGGGTGTTGTTCATTAGCAGGTTTGTTGCACGTGAATGCCGCAGCTTGTAAGGTGATCTGTACCTTATTCCGGCCTTCTCGCACAACTTTCTCAACAGGTTCAGAACGTATGCATATGACATTCTGTACGACTTCGTTCTTGGGGAGTAGAAAAGATAAGCATCTGGATCATCCCTCAGGGGATGCCTTGCCATGTACTCGACCAATTTTCTGTACGCGATTATGACAGGAATCTTTCGCGGAATGCTCTTTGAGCTGCGAAGAGTAACAAATGCAGTGCTGTTCTTTGCATCTATGTCAATATCACCAAGCTTCAGATTGAGGCTTTCCACGGTTCTTGCCGCTGCCTCGTAACTCAGCTCTACAACCAGATAGTCCCGGTCGTAATCGTTGGTCGCAGAGGGTAGGACCTTTAGCATTTTTTCAATCTCCTCCTCGCTGTATCCCTTGCGGTTCTCAAGGACGGAATCCTGCTCTTTTTTCATATATCGCGAGGCATTGACCCATCTTACCGACTCGTCATAATCGTCCTCCGTATCGTAGTTCTTGTTGAGTATCTTGCCGGTCTTGGCATATGTTACAAGCCTCTTGAGCGTCAGGACAAACATCTTGATGGTGTCGTTCTTCCAGCCAAGTGTGGTCATCTCGGACACAATCTTTTCGACGTCTTGCCGGGTCATGTCCTTGACATCCATGCTGTCTTCTATCATGGTAATTATCTTCCATGCGTGCCAGCCAAGCGAGGAGACCCTAATTGCCGTGATGCCGTAAGCAGTCATTGCATCAACAAACCTTACTGCCATCTTGCCGTTTCGCTCAAAACCTGCAAGTCTCTTTTTTATGGCCACAAGCCGTTTGTTCGAATAGTGTATGTCGTCTTCTATCATGTAATCTGATCCCTCTCGTAAAAATTAAAAAAAATGCAAAAAAGTGAACCAATTTTGTTCATTGGGCATCGAATTAGGAGAGATATGCTCCCGCCGGGATTTGAACCCGGGATCACTGCCTTGAGAGGGCAGTATGCTTAGCCGGACTACACCACAGGAGCTAATGTTAAAGCCTAAGGAATAGCAATTTAAAGGCTAGCTTGACTGACTGCATTCAAAAGATTTGTAATAAGAAAACGTATTCCTGCTATTTCTTGTCATGTATGAGATCTGCCCATTGCTTTCTCTCTTCAAGAAATGGGCCCTGTTGTATTCCTTCAGACTCTTCTTTTATTGATTGTAACGCAAGTTCTGCTTCCTTTTGCAAATACTTTGCAGTATTTTTAGAAAATAAACCCACAACACCTACCAACATGTAGTTTATCTGCACCTCAAGAACGGTTGCATCGTTACGTGATGACAGCATGATGTCTTTTATTCCTGTGATTGGACCTTTGAGCCATTTTATGTGAATACCGTCTTTTGGAAAGAGAATGACTCTTTGCTGGCCTTTGTTGCCTCCTCCCAGAAACACATCGCGAGTTATGGCATTCTGCTCTTTTGATATGTTCCTGACGCGGGTCATTCCTTTCCAGTATGCAGGATCGTTGTCAATTTTCGAGACTATCTTCCATACTTTTTCCTGCGGTGCATTGATCTGTATCTTTAGGCTGATCTCTACCACGGGATAGGGTTTGTAGATTTGAAATAAATATGTAGGGTATACACTGTAATACAGAATCTGAATTATTTGTCAGAAAACTGGAACGAAATAGTATTCTTGTCTGCAGCAACCTGTATTTTCCTATCGAATACCTCTCGAAATATAAGCTCCAGAATCGTCTTGTGGTATACCGACCAGTTCTTTCCAATGTCATGCTTCATTACATAGGTGTGAAAACCATCATTACTTGAATGACTTACCTGTACGGATGAGTTTATCATTCGTATCTCAAACCATGACAAAAACGAGGTCGTGTCGATTTTTCCCTTCATGAACAGCGCAATGTCTCTTACTTCATTTTTACCTACTCTGGACGCAATGTCGACTATTTCCTTTTGTGTCATTTTGCTAAAAACTTCTGCAAAGACAGGTTTGTTTACCGTGACAAAGCCTGCCACGGGCTCGTACATGTTCCATTCCAGAAATCGCCTCAGGGCTTGATTTACCAATGTATTCGTGCTTATCTGGCGATTGTCTGATTCCAGTCGAAGTTTCTTTATTATGTCATCATCTAACCGAAATGTCATTGTAGATGTCTTTTTAACGCGCTGAGCCAACTTGCAATCTAGTGCATTGCCTTGATTTTTAATATTTCTGGACCTGGCGTATTGCAAGAAAAGTGACCTGTAGCATTAGGCATTGAGCTTGATTATGCCGCTAGTTATCATGTATTGCAGGCCTTGCACGAATTGATCATCTGTTATCTGTCCGCTGGACCACCAGCCTGCGTTGTTCTTGATCCACGCTGGGATAATCTGGGTTCCTGAAGCCGGAGAGCCACCTTGCTGTGTAGGTATTTGTATTATCCCATGCTGTATCATGTACTGTATTCCCTGTACAAATTGATCGTCTCCAATCTGTCCGCTGGACCACCAGCCTGCGTTGTTCTTAACCCATGATGGGATCATTATGGTTTGGGTTCCTGATGTACTGCCTGTACCTGTTTGTGAATTGTTAGCCTGTGTTTGTGTGGATGATGGAAGTTCTACCGGAGGTTGTGTGCTGATATCTATCTTGACCAGTCCAGCCAGCGTTGTATCTGGAGTGCTGCCATCTGGTCCTGTGCCAAGTGCTGCAATGACAAAGTGAGCTGTAGGCTGTGCCCCGTGTATTGTTACTGTGATGTCGTCATCGCCAACTGGCGCATTCAGAGATGATCTGCCTAGATCTTGTGCCTTGGAGTTTATCTGCTGTCCATTGTTATCTACTTGGAATATGTCATACTGCACATTGGAATATTTCTGACTTTGATCAAATGTTTTTTCAAATGATATTCTCCATTCTATGGGACATCCTTGATGAGGACTTGCTGGACTGTATCTGTATGATACCACCATTGACCCAGAGTCAGTTGTTTGTGAACCCGGTGTTGCATCATTTTGCTCGTCTGGCACAGGGCAGTTTACATTTCCTCCATATTGGCTGGTGGACTGGACATTTAGAAACGACGGCTCGGTTGGACTATTTCCAACTGCTAATAGTTCCAGATTAAAGTCGGGGGGCGGAGTTCCGCTTATGACGTCAGTGTATACTACTGCCTTTACTGGAAATGAAAGATTCGGTGCTATCCATAACGTGTTATCTACACCTTTGTGCCATCCAAGCACCCATGTTTGGAATGCCCCTGCCTGGACGGTGACTGATTGCTGTCCGACGGAACCTACTGACTGTCCTCCTACGGAGCCTGTCCTACCCCAAGACGGAGAGCCCAAAGTCTGTGCATTGTTTTTTGAAGAGAATGCATCAAGCCATGCTATGGTGTTTTTGTAAATGTTGGCATAATCTGTCAAGTTGGGATCTGCATATGAGGGGTCTGGAGTTGATACGCTTCCGATTGTAACTATGCCCTTTTGGACTATGGAACCGTCAATAGCTAAAAATTCTAAATTCCACCCCTGTCCGTCACTTGTCTGGTTTTTTACCCAAAAGTCAATCTCAAGGGGTGCGCAGTTGTGCCAGTCAATCCAGCACACATTGTACTTGTAATAATCGCCTTGTTTGAGTCCCTCCCCCGGATACCATGTAGTGGCAAACGCATTAGGTGCGACAGTAAAAGTACTGCCTGTGATTATTGTTGCTAGCATGACAGCTGATAAGAAAGATCTGATCTTCCCACCCATCCTGTCTTGATATGTTTTTGAGGAATTAATAAACTTCGTTAAACTATGTTTCCAGTTGCGTATTTTGCAACATGGATAGCAACTAGTGGTATGGTAGAACAAAGAAAAGAGGAGTGATCCTATGGGATGGATCTGCTGTACAGCTTGCCTTCCAGGGCCATCTTGTACATCTCTGCAACATGCGGGTTCTCACCTGG
>JAGWFS010000049.1 GCA_028867785.1 Nitrososphaerota archaeon | reverse complement strand
AGCCTGGTCAACGGCGTAAGGCTCAGAACCTTATCTCTTAGGAGTTCGTGGGTTCAAATCCCACCTCCCGCATTACAATTCGGGTGGAAAGTCTATATATTTGGGTGCCGTAATGATATCCAGTGAACCTGCAAGGCAAGTCGATTGACAATTTCATGAAGGGATTTCACAGTGACTCTACAAAAGAATCATACTGCAAGAAGCTGTCGCAGTTTCTTGGTTTCTGTAACACAGGCCCTGACGAGCTTGCGGCCAAGACAAGAAAGAATCCAAAGGTATTCCAGGATCTGTTCATCGATTACATCGAGAATAGGAAAAAGGAAGTGAGCGGCTCCACGCTGCACCAGTTCCGTGACGCACTAAAGCATTTCTTTGAGATGAACGATATCGAGGATATAAACTGGTCCAAGATTGCAAAGATAATACCGCATGCAAAAAAGACAGGAAGCGACAGGGCTCCAACCATGGAAGAGATCCGTACCATGCTTGATATGGCAGACATCAGGACAAAATGCATCGTATTACTATGCTGCAGTTCTGGTATCAGGGTTGGGGCGTTTGACGGACTGGTCTGGGGGAATGTAACCCCGATAGCCCAGAAAGGAAGAACTGTTGCAGCCAAGCTTGTGGTATACCATGGCCAGAGGGAGCAATACCATACATTTGTCACGCCTGAATGCTACAATGCGTTATTGCAGTACAGGAAGCTTCGCGAGTCTGCAGGAGAGAGGATAACCCCGTCATCGCCTCTCATACGTGATACGTGGGACAACAACAGGTACCGCAAGCAGAGATTGCAGGATCCAGGTATTGCAATACCTCTTACTTCAAAATCTATTGCAAATCAGATGGGAGAATTCCTCAAGAAGATGAAATTAAGGGAGTCAAGGATTGGCACAAATTACGAGTTCAAGCAGATACACGGATTTCGCAAGTTCTTCAAGACTACAGCAGAGCGTGCCATGAAGACAATTGATGTGGAGAAATTGATGGGTCATGCCGAGAACTATTACAAGCCTCATGAGCAGTATCTTCTTGAGGAATATCTCAAGGCAGTGCCATACCTTACAATATCTGAGGCAACGGAGCTTAAAGACAAGCTTGAGCAGCAGGTTATGGTATCAGACAAGAAGGTAGGCGAGCTTGAGCGCTACAATATAGTACTGCAGGACAGGCTTGAGAGGCTAGAGCGAAGCTATGGCGATCTCAAGGAGATGATCACGGAAGGCCTTGGTCATTCCACTCATGGAAGAGGATGACAAAGATATCAAGATGAAAGAGAATTCGGGCATATCAAAAAAGAACGGCTACATTGTTGATATAGAGTTAAAATACTCCAACTTGATACTTGAACAATCCCCGCCTCAACTACCTTCCCATCCCTACCTGCAATCCTGTTTCACATCCCAAAATCTGGTTTTTTGTCAATTAGCGGAAACGAACAGGTTTGATGAACCTTTTCCTAAGGTTCGTTGGAGCGTGGGAATGATGGACGAACGACAAACGTAGTGTAAGACCTGAAAGACCGCTTAATAACCAAAATTTCTAACTTCTGAATCTAATTCTATAAAAAAAATAATCTGAAAAATTGAGAAAAGGAGGGTTACAAACCCTCTCAAATGGCTGTTGTCATTATGGATATGACATTTCGTCATAACATGGACTAGTATTGGTGCTCGTAGTTACGGGATTGTTTACACCATTTGCAGGAACTGGGCTAAACCAATTATTGCAATCAGTCGTACCAGGATCGCTTGTAGTATGCCAAAATGCATAATAGAAGAATGGTGTTCCCCATCCCCATGTTGAACTGTTGCTAGTGGGTTCTTCTGCCTGTGTGCCAGAATCTTGCTCATAATTGCCACTGGCATACTGTTTCAATACTAGAGTATTTACACTATCGCCTACATTGTCAACTACTTCGGTGTAGTTTCCGTTAGCAACCTCTGTCACATACATTTGGTACTTTCCACTGCCAGCTGCATACGTATCTTCATCAATGTTATCACCTGTAGTTACGGTCATAGGGTGAGCAAGTGGAAACCCAATGTTTGAAACTGTATTTCCTGCAGCATGAGAGTCAAAATTGCCGTACCATCCTGCTCCAGTTCCTGTACAGTCAGCATTGTCATACATTATTCCTGCCTGCATCCATGTAGAACTATCGCCACTCCACGCATTAAGGCTCACCAGATAATCAACAGTGGAAGTCCCTGATTTCGCTGCAAGAAGGTTATGTTCTATGTGATACGCGGTAGTATAACTTCCACTTTCAAAGCTTTTTGGCGATATCGACTGAGACTCAACAATTCCACAAGTAACTGCAGGCTGTATGTTTGACTTTGGAGTTGCAGAGGATGCATTTAAGCTGCTGATTTTATTCCAAGCATTATGATGATATGGATTTGTTGCTGCCGGTCCCACATAGTCGATCGACACTTTACCTCCGCTTCCACTGATTATTCCAATCCAACCAGGATGATTATTTATTTTCTCCTCGACTTGTTGATTTGCCTGCTCTGTCAAGGTTGCTATCTTACCTTTGATGGCGTTAGGAATATCGTTATAGGTTATAATATTACCTTGTTGCTGTGCGCTGACATGTGGAATGATTACTGTTGGAGATAACAATACCAATCCAATCATAATTGTTGAAATGATTGTTGTTGCTGTTCTTTTTGTGATGTTTCTTTTTATTTTATTTTCGTTATTCATGTTCTTGTG
>JAGWFS010000048.1 GCA_028867785.1 Nitrososphaerota archaeon | reverse complement strand
ATTATGACCAGAAACAATATGAAGTCGCTCAGGATACTTTGAAGGACTTTTCCACTGGTACGCAAGGTCTGGCTGTAAAAAGTTTCAATGTGGCATTGCAGCATTTGGATGTCCTCGACAAACTTTCTCAGGGGTTGAAAAATCATGACACGCGAAGCATGAATAGTTTGGTAAATATGGCGAAGAAACAATTTGGTAAATCAGCCCCGACAGCATTTGACGCAGCCAAACAATTAGTGGCGGATGAAATTCAAAAAGCGGTGGCTGGAGTACCTGGGGGCGAGAGCGAACGCTCGCAATTGATGGATAACATCAGTTCTGCCAGTTCTCCTGAGCAATTGCAAGGCGTGATAAATACATTCGAGAAATTGATGGTCGGTCAGTTAAGCGGATTGCAACGGGAGTATGAATCTGGAACGCAGCGTAACGATTTTTCAAATCGTTATCTTATGCCAGCATCCAAGAAGCTATTTTCTGAATATGAAAATCAGACATCAGGCGCTCAATCTGGGAATCAGGCTCCTCCTGCTGCGGTTGCTTATCTGAAAGCTCATCCTGAATTGCGGCAGCAATTTCAAAATAAGTATGGGTATTTGCCTGAATGAGCGCGCCGAATCCATTTGACCAGTTTGATGCGGCTCCTGCGCAGGCTCAAGATGCGCCTGTTGCAAACGTATTCGATCAATTTGATAGCCAAGGTGTATCACAAGCTAATCCAACTGCACCTGCAAAATCTGCATTACCGACAATTCAAAAGCCGTCTGTTGGTAAAAGAATTCTTCAGGGAATCATGGCCCCGATTGGCGCTTTTGACCAATTAGCAACAGGAGCCATTGCGCAACCAATATCGGGGTTGGCTGGACTTGCAGACATTCCTTTGCATGCTCTTGGCATAACTGATACTTCTCCAGCAGATACGGTAACGAACGTTCAGAATGCGCTCACTTATCGCCCTAATAATCCGTATGCACAGCAAATGATGCGTGATATTTCCTATTTGCCAGGTAAGGTAGCAAGCGCAGCGGATTATGCAGGAGGACAATTGTCAAATGCTCTTGGTGGTGGAACATTTGGGAACGTTTCTGGTGCTGGATTAAGTACGGCAATCCAAGCTCTTCCGATGCTTTTGGGAGCAAAAATGCCTGGTGGAGTAGAAGCTCCTGAATTGCCGAATCTGGCTAACGTTGCAATTAAGAATACACCGGCGGCTGAAGCGCATACGGCCGGTGCATTGTTGGTTCCAAGTGAAGCAGGTTCAAATCCGGTTTTGACATCTATTGAAGGACTTACTAATTCTTCTCGCTTGAAAGCGTCTGCATCGGCCATCAACCAAACAAAATTTACCGATAGGCTTATACACATGGATTTAGAAGATATGGGGCTTCCAGCGAATGCCAAAATGCTGCCGCAAACCTTAAAAGACTTGCGCGAAACACAAGGCGCTCCCTATGAGGAAATAAAAAAACTCGGTGATATAAAAACCGATGCGAATTATCTGGATGATGTTTCTCCGGCTAGTCTGAGCGATGTTCCTGGTACAAGTTTTCCAAAAGCCAAGAATGCCAAAATTGCAGAATTGAGCGACCAGTATTCTGTTCCGCAGTTCAGTTCTAGTGATGCTGTGCAACAAATTAAACAGCTTCGCAAGTTAGGACAGGCGAATCTGAAAACTGCTTCTACTTATACGTCAGAGAATTCACCATTGCTTGGTGAATTGGGTAAAGCTCAATTGAAAGTGGCTGACGCAATAGAAAACCAAATAGACAGGCATCTTCAACGCGGACCACAAAGTTCTATTCAATTAGAGCCGGCGCAGGCAAGTGGTGTATGGACGAGTGGTGGTAAGCCAATCGCTTATGATTTTAAGAGCCCGCAAGGAGAAAATATCGGAGGCCTAGAAGGATCATTAAAAGATGATGGCAAAACTTTCCATATTGACGACATCTGGGGACCAAAAGGGATAAATGCACCAGCAAGTGCAAATGCCAATACGCTTGGTGCGGGAGCGATGCGGGATATTCTCAGACAGTTGAAGGTTAATCATCCATCTCTGGAAAGTGTAGAGGGCTTGCGGACCACGGGCGCAAGAGGAGCCCCAACGAACCTTAGTATAGAAATACCAAATGTGCCAAAAAACAATCTGCTCCAACGATTTAGACAAGCTCGGCAAAATATCGCCAAGATACACTCTATTGAGGATGCTCTGATTGGAGATACAGGTCATATATCAGCACCGCAGTTAGTTAAGCAGTATGAACGTGGAGTTCCTTTGAGTGGAAATACGTTGACCGTGGCTAAAGTAGCTCGTGATTTCCCTCACGTGACAAAGGAATACGAGAAGATCAACAATTTACAACCTGTTGGTGCATTACGCGCCATGTTTGGTGGAGGAGAGCTACTTGGTGGTATTGCTACCGGACACCCTGGAATCGGTGCAGCAGTAGGAGCTACAACTTTGTTTGCGCCACCTATAATTAGAAAGGGTCTGCTTTCTGGAGCAGTTCAAAATCGTCTGGCCGATGTCGTGAATGGATATCTAAAACCTCAAGGACTATTGCCGCAATCAATGCAAAATGCGGCTCGTGGTGCTGCTGTGACTTCTCTATTGCAGAGCGCTAGTCATCCTTGAATCCAAAATCCGTGAAGGAAAGATATAAGACATACACGCTAAAAATGATGAATGCAACTGTGAGCATAGAAGTTTCCTTTAATGGCCTGTAAAACCGTATCCGTCCTTGGTGCGGCTACCCAGCAGGTAGCCATCCCATCGCGTCTGCCTCAAAGTCA
>JAGWFS010000047.1 GCA_028867785.1 Nitrososphaerota archaeon | reverse complement strand
AGCACAGAGTGTAAGAGTCGTAGACTTCCAATCTACGGGTAAACAGAACTACACTAATGTTGCCCATGTTGGTAACTTTAGAGGTAGCCCATCTGTAGTACACACATTAACACTTGGTGCTGGTACACAGCCACTTACCCTCATTGAGGGTGGTGGTGTTAACACTGGTACCTTTGTTAGCTGGGACGGTGGTAAGAAATCAGACATTGTAACAGTAGATAATCCAAACATAAGAGGTCAATCTGCAGTTGTAAGATACAATGATATCTCTACAAGCATCGTAGGTGGCTTCTCATTTGCTTCCTTGACACAGGTTGCACAGAATAATACCTGGGCATCTGGTCAGAGAATTCCGGTTACTCTAACTGACAATGATGATAACAAGAACGGCAAGATCAGTGAGCGAATGTTCCTCTGGGATCCAACATACAAAAGAAGCACTGCAATGGTTATCGGTACTCCATTTACCTTGTCTAGTGGCGGCGTTGCTGCAGAGTCTGCAAATATTACAGGCTTGGCAACATTTACCGCTTCAGTTCATGGTATAGTTACCGTTAACTTGGGACACTCTAGTTCCAATGCATCTTCGACAAATCTCCAAGAGGATGAAGCATTTAGCGCAAGACCAATCTTCAACTTTACAAATCAGACTGCAGGCGGATTAGGACAGAAGACATCCATCAATACCGGAAGTGTACTATTAGTCGATTTGAAGACAACCATGAACACTCTGTTGAAGACGATTCACAATACGAATCGTACTGGCAACACCGAGGGCTTCAAGGGCTTCAACTTCCTCAATTATGACTTGAGATCACTCTCTAGTCTTAACGGTGCAACCGGTGGTTCAATTTCCAACATTGGAGTATACCTAGTATACAACAACGCAGGAACTGGACTCAATAAAGGTGGTGCTCAAACAGCTGTTTCCATTGCAAACTCGACTCAATTACAGGACTTTATCAACCTCAACGGCACAGATGCCACAAAGGTTGCTAATCCTGGCTTATTGAACAAAAACTTGTTTGGCAATGTTGCAAAGACTGCAAACATTGGTTTGTTATTCAAATTTACTACCTCAGGTGGTAACGTTGTCTTATCAACCAGTGGCGAACCAATTGTAGCTGACTTCTTCTCCGTAGGTCTAATCGGCGACGGTTCACAAAGTGCTCAAAGAATCAACAACGGCATCTACAGGTATGAACTTCAAGAGACAGGTGACAACACCGGAGTCTTTACAGGTACAAACCAGTTTGTAATGCTCAACCAGTTGAATATCTTTGATCCAAATACCTACGCCAACCTAAGAACAATCAACCACGATGTGTTCTTCCCAGCAATTCAAGACATGCTCCAGTCAGAAGCCCGTGCTCCACAGATCACATACTTGGATCTTGGACAGGACGGCGTGAACACACAGATATCTGCACAACAAGATATCCCAACTCACACTGGTGTCATTTCGTTTGATAGCAAGACATACAAGATAGGCGATACTGTGACAATTACACTCAGTGACCCAGACCTTAACGTTAACAATGATCTAGTTGACATCTACACTGCAGTAACACCTGCATTTGCTAAATCTGGCTCCATCCCACAGACTGCTCAAGACAATGCAACCGACACAATCGGTAAATCAGGTCTAGGACAGTACTCTGATGGCAGCGCATTTGGTAGACTCGTAGATATACAATTTGGTCAAGCTAATGTTCGATGGTCAAACAGCAATATACACAGTCAATTTACACCAGATAACACTGGTTCATGCTTTAAAAACAGCACCGGAGCATTTGTTGACTCTAACACTGGTACCACTGGCGGATTTGCAACAAGCTTGTCCGCTACTGGCTTCTCACTAGTTGAGACTGGTCCATCAACAGGTATCTTTACTGGTACCTTTGAAATTCCAGACCAATTGTGCCAATCAGGTTCTACAATCTCCTCAGTAGGTCAGAACATCAAGGTCAACTATGTTGACTTTAGAGATAGCTCTGGCAAACTCGTAGAGGTTTCAGATAACGCTGGCATAAGAGGCAACACAGGTTCAGTCAAGTTGGACAAATCAGTCTATCCAGTCCCATTCGGAACACTGAATGTAGCAGGACCTGGTGGAGCTAACTTTGATACCTCTTCTGATTCAGGCAATATCGCAAAAGATGCTAGCCTGAACGGTGTATTCCCATTACACAGAGATCTATCAGGATCAGGACTGCTAGCGCCACTCGTGAAGGGTGGTCCTCAAGTGTCATTGACATTGCCAGCAGGCACTGTCCTTGTACACGCAAGAGTTAACGACCCAGACTATACGACAGCTGCAACAGGTACTAACTTTATTGCAACTGGCGTATGGGATGCAAATCACGGTCCAGTAGCATTCCAGATCTCAAGACAAGGAGCATCACTACTCTTGGGTACCGCAGGTGGTCCAGCCAAAATTCCTGGCCACATTCTTGACCTAAACGGCACACAACTGCCACCACAGAATGATCCAGCATGGTCTAAGGCAGCAGACCTCGGTCCTATGACTGAGATCTCACCAGGTGCTGGTATCTTCCAAGCTGACTTGCCAATTGAGTTAACTGATGGTCCAGCCGGCACAGACTGCCCCGCAGTAACAAACTGGGATCAGTCAATCAATGGAACCAAGAGTTTCACAACAGCCCAGACTCCAAACTCTAATGCTGGTGGCACTACCGCCAGTCATCAAGGTGGAAGATTCTGGACACCGGCTCCATCTGGAAGCAACTATTGTGTAAGACAGGGAGATGTACTCACTGTAACATACTTTGATACAAGTGACGCATCAGGTCAACCACAAACTGTCACAGACTCTGCAACATTTG
>JAGWFS010000046.1 GCA_028867785.1 Nitrososphaerota archaeon | reverse complement strand
CGCAAAGATCCTTCCTGAGAACGTGGAATTTGTGCTCAGACCACGGAAAGCTGACAAGAGCGGAGTGTCACATGGACACTACGCGATTGCGGAAGTCGTGGCACAAAACAGGCATGAATTCCAGATGGGCGCAGAAGTCGGGACTGGTAAACCAAAGATTACGCTTATCTTTGGAGAGGCAATTCCGAAAGGCGCTCCCATCCCGGAGAAAACTGGTCCGAAAGCGGTTTCTCTGGATACGTGGAAGAACCAGTACGCGAAGTAGACTAGTGGGGGAGACTGGTAGTTTCCCCCACAGTCCGCCCTCATAAATCCTACCTATTAGCCTACCGACTAGGGCCGCTATATGCGGCTCCTGCCAGTACGCTAAGATGGAGGCGCTTATGGAGCATAGACAGCTCTGTGTGGATTGTGAGACTTATCCGAGCCTGAACGGTTCAGACTTGTGTATGCAGTGCAAGTATGGGCCTAGTAAGAGCGCGGATGGAGAAAAACCAGTGACTAAGACTGAGAAAGCCCACACAGCGCTTAGTCAGCTTGTGGCGAATGGGCATTGTTCTGGAGCTGAAGCTCTGGGCGCTTGGTATGCCTATCAGAATCGGCCTAAGAAACCGTTCTTTGCTAGACGGAAGCAGGAGCTAGAGACGGAAGAGGAGAAACGCGCTAGGCTTGAGGCTATAGCGCGTGAAGTGCGAAAGATGTATCCGGAGAATTTTCCGGGTTTAGCTGGCTAAGTTGTCAAGCTGGGGTTACTAGTATACTGTTATCGGCCAGTCGCATCACTGGTGCTAGTAACCCCGTTTTGACAATTTGGAGGTGATTGTGGCATGCGGCGGAATTGATAAGTACAGCGATGTCCCGAAAGGTAAGTGCTGGCAATGTGGTAAAGCTGGCGCAGACCATTATTGTGAGGAATGGGATTGTATGTTGCATTCGTATTGTGTGATTCCGTTTCTGAAAACTGAAGAGGGCCAATGTGTGATTACACACGGTCATCCGGTTAGAATTTGGTTTAAGGGGAGTAAACGTGAGCGACAAAGTTTTTGATGAGGTGTGGGGAGAGTTTCTAGCGCATGTGAAACCTAGGGTTGAGCGGAAGGTTAATCCGTGGCGAAGGCTGGAGACTGAGTTTCCGTTTAAGCATGTTCGCCCGTTTTCGATTGGGATTCACGAGCGGCTAGGGAGTAGGCAGATTATGCAAGAGCGGTTTCAGCTTAATGGACGCTCTGTTAGCAATCTGGCTAGGGACAAACGGGCGCATCCGGAGAAACCGGCGTTTCAGAATATGCGGCGCAAGCTTAGGGCTGAGCGCAATGATGTGGCGCTCGAAGCGGATATAGCTTGGAATGGGGTAGACTAATGGAATTACAGCAACAAGGGACAAACGAGTGTGTGCTGGCTACTTTTGCTATGCTGGCGGATAAACCGCTAGAGGAGATCAGAAGTAGGGCCATGCAATTGATTAGGGAGCTGGAGCCAGACAAAAGCCTACATAAGTGGAATACGTTTATTTTCTGGGCAGCATGGGAGAACCGGAAAGAGCTTGTTAGAGTTTTAGCTGCAGAATTGCTAGGGGAGAGTTTTGCCCGGCGAACCGTGGCCAGTTGGGATTTGAATGAGGCGATTGGTGGTTTAACGGAATTTCCTAAGAGCGGCAAAGGGCAGATTTTAATAAAGTTCCCGTTGGGTAGGCATTCCGTAGCGTATGAAAACGGAATTGTGTATGATCCTGCGGCCGGGAAAATGAATGAGGCAGAATTTGCTGAGTTTTTGAAGACAAAAGACGGCCAGATACAAGAAGTACTTCCGGTGGAGGATTAGAATGGCGAGGGCGATTATGGGAGTTTTGATTTTTCTGGTTTTTGTGTATGTGGTGTTGCTTGGGTTGTATGCTTAGGAGAGTTATGCAGATTCAAGAGTGGAAGTGTAAGTGTGGATTTAGCACCACGATGAAGTGGAAAGCGGCGGCGCATAGCTGTAAATTGGAGGGCAAACTTGGGACACGCGAAACATCCGAATGTAACAAAAGGCGAGACGCACAGCAAGCGCAAGGCCAAAGCTCGCAAGAAGAATGCTATGGCTAAGGCTAGTAGGAAGATTAATCGGCCTAGCTAAAGCTAGTTAAGCTTGGCATTCTGGACTATTGGCGATGCAGACCGGGCAGGCGTGACTTGCTCCTATGAAGCTAGCGTAGTCCAGATTGATGAGCTTGACTCATCGCCTGCGTTAGCAGGTAAATCTATTAGGAAGGACTTCGGCTGAGCTAGAAAACACAGATCGGAAAACGCGATTAGGCTAAAATTCACAAGGGACGGTTTCTGAGGGAGCCGTCCTTTGTGGAGTTTGGAGGTGGAGTATGCAAGATCCGTTAGCGAGATTACCAGAGCCCGAGTATGTTAGGAATCAGCGGGAGTTGGAGCTAGAAGATGGAGAATGCCGGACGTTGAAGGGCTTGGGGTGGGAAGAGCGTCAGGAGTGGTGTGAGCTGAGGCAGAGTTATCTGGATAGGCAGGGGTGGGATGTGGACTTTTTTGGGTAAAGAGGTGGATTGATGCAGGCTAAGTTAGTGGAACCGATAGAGCCAGATAGCAGAATGCATTTAGCGGTGGAGACTGGCTCTGTAATCCAAACTAAGTGCGGGTTGGTGCTGAACTCCTGTAACTACGAGAACTTTGTGCTAACAGAGTGTGAAGAGGTTTTCTATAAGCATTCTGGGGAGAGTTGTGGGAATTGTGCGGCGGAATTGGTTAGGGAACTGATGGAAGAGGAGTATTTGGGAGGCTAGAGATGCAAACTTGGTTGCCATATGCGAATTATAAGCAATCGGTTCAATGCCTGGACGATGCTAGGCTGGTTAAGCAGAGGCAGGAATGCGAGATTCTATTTGATTCGCTGTGGAATGGCGGAGGGTGGATTAATCATCCGGCGGCGCAAATGTGGGTGAGTTATCCGAGAGAGTTTTGTAGGTATTGGACGGTGGTAACGGT
>JAGWFS010000045.1 GCA_028867785.1 Nitrososphaerota archaeon | reverse complement strand
CTTTGGTGATATTCAATATCCCATTGACCTGTTTATCACGGCTCGTGACACTCCGGCGCAGGGCATCCTGAATCCGGATGGCACGAACAATGCAACCCTGACTAAGCCCACTCCCCCGGTTTCTGTCACTGTGACAGTTTCGGCGGCGGTGCCCGGCTCCAAGTTCAGTGGCTCGTACACCCCGTCTGGTGGTGGCACCTACTCTTATGTAGTGGCTTCCTGTGACGGTTCGATGAATGAGTCCGTGCTGACAGGTGGAAATGCTCCTGCAACGGGTGTTGTGGCTGGTGACGGTGTGAATCTGGTTATTGCTCCTCCGGCGGATACTTCAGCGGCTGTGTTCCGTGTGTATCGCTCCGGCTTGGGCTATAGCTCGTCTGCCACTGCGGCTTCCGCGATTACGGCGGGTGAGTTCCGGTTCATTGGTGAGATTGCGGCTAATGGTTCCAGCAATGTGACATTCACTGATAAGAATGCCCACATTCCGGGTTCCGACACAATCTTCTTGCTGGACTTGGATGAAGGCGACTTTGCGCTGGATTATCGGTTCCTGTTGCCCTTGAGCAGAATTGACCTATTTGCGCAATCGTTATACATGCCTTGGGCGATAGCTACGATTGGGGCCATTCGGAATCGAATCCCGAAATTTCACGGCTGTATCGTGAACTTCGTGGCAGACTCCCCGGTTTGGGACCCACTGTCTAGCTCGAATAGCTAATAACTAGAACGGCAATAATAAAAACTTAGGCCCTCATTTTTGAGGGCCTTGTTTTTTATTCTGGCAATTTATTTCCCTTCATTTCATTTTCCTTTTCAGGAATTACTCTGAGATTCCAAGGAACATGAAGGCCACAACATTTTGGGTGCTTGAGAGGATAGATATGGTCAACATCAAATCTTACATTTGTCAGCAGCTCTTTTAATTTAGCCACTCGATATAGTTCTTCTATCTCGGTCTTTTGTTTTTCAGTCAACCATAGGGGAGTTGCATTTCTTTTCGTAGCACGCCGGGTAGCGGCGTATAAGACACTCTTTTCTGGATGTGCTTCCTGCCATTTGGCCGAAGCTTCTCTTGCTTTTTCTGGGTGCTTCTCTCTATACCGTTTTGAACGACGGCAACAGCCTTCTGGATGACGTTTTTGTTTATTTCGATTTTGGATTTTCACTTTTTCGGGGTGGTCTTTATCCCATCGCCGATTATAAAGACGCCTGCGTTCAGTGTTCCGTTGCCTCCATTCCTTTTCATACATTTTACGTTCGGGTGTGGCTCCACGAATTTTGCTACATTCCACACAGGATTGTCCGGAGACATATTTCAATGTCCCGTGCCCATATTTACATGGCTTTCCATGATATGTTTTGAGTCCTTTCTTTCTGGCTTCCGCCAAGTTCTGGGATTTTCTCATCAGTCAGATTTATAAACGGCATCCATAACGGCTGAATAGGCCAAATCATGGACCTGTTCCATCAAGTCATCATCTGTAGGGTCCCCAGTATTTGGGTCCCATTTAACGCCCAGCTTTTTACTGTAAAACTCCATGGCTTTATAGTAAGCGGCACTTGTCATTTCTGCCTCTATAACTTTCTCTAGAAATTCGTCTTTTTCTTTTGGGGTTAAAATAAAGGTATCCATGTGATTCCTTGATAAAGTAGGGGAAAGGAGGGTATTTTACCCCCAAATCCATTGCCAAGTCAACCCCAGTGTGCTAGAGTTTCCCCCATGAACCCTGATAATATTTACTTCACCTCGGATACCCACTGGTTCCATAAGGGAGTTATTAAGTATTCCAAACGCCCCTATTCTTCCGTGGAAGAAATGAATGAGGCCCTTATCAATAACTGGAATGCCACTGTTCCCAAAAATGGGCATGTCTTTCATTTGGGGGATTTTTCTTTTGGCAGGAGGGTGGATACGGAGGAGATTCTTCGTAGATTGAATGGCACAAAATACTTGATTCTTGGAAACCATGATTCAGGCATGAACCGATTCAAGAAATACTTTTGTTGGATAAAAGATTACTATGAATTGACCGTAGTTGACCTTGCCCACCAGCAGAAAATTGTGCTATTCCATTACCCCATAGGAAGCTGGAACAAGTGCCATTGGGGGTCTTGGCAGCTTCATGGGCATTGCCACGGCAATTTCAAGCACCATCATGGTCGCCAGATAGACGTGGGGGTAGATGCCCTCCCGGGCTACAGACCCTACAGTTATAGGGAGATAGCCGAAATTATGAGCAAAAAGGACTTTGAGGCAGTGGACCACCACCATGAGAAAGACTTGGTAGAATAGTTCCCTATCCCCCGGAGTCAACATACCCGTGCAGAATAATATTGCCATTGATTTGGAGTCTTTGGACAAGAATAGCCACCGCATGGTGGATAAAATTCTTGCTGATTGTGAACGGAATGGAGTGACTGTGAATTTGGTAAATGCTTCCTATATCAAAGAAAATGGGGTTGATTGTAACGGATTCTTTGATGAAGATGAATTGGAACTGCGGGTAGCCTGCAAACGGGCATTTCAAATTTGGATAGCCGTCTTGGCCCATGAAAGTTGCCACATGGACCAGTATTTTGAAGAATGTGCTTGTTGGCTGGAAAATTACAATCAAAATGACGCGGGAATATTGCTGGACTTGTGGCTTGATAATTCCATTGAATTGACTCCGGAACAGCTCAATAAATATGTCAGGACCGTTCAATGGTATGAATTGGATTGTGAAAAGAGGGCAATGGCCAAACTACGCAAATTCAAAGTTCCCATAGACATGGGAATTTGCATCCAGCAAGCCAATTCTTACCTGTTCTTTTACACAATGCTGGCTGTCAAAAGGAAATGGTATCGGAAGAACCGTGCCCCTTATGAAAAGAAGGCAATTTGGGAACGGATGCCAAAGAGATTCCTCCCTCTTGATGCCTATGCCCAGATGCACTCAGAGTACATAGCTTTATATGACAAGTATGCGTTCTAACCTGACAGGCTTAACC
>JAGWFS010000044.1 GCA_028867785.1 Nitrososphaerota archaeon | reverse complement strand
AAGTGTTGGGAATTCAACGGAAACAATTTGCTGTCGTGCTATTTTGCCATGATTAGCTGCGTTTATTGCAATCTCAAATGCTTCACCCAGATTGGTTTTTGTTGGAACTTTTACCCGTAACAAGACTGGTTCCGGCCTGCCCCTCTTCCTAGCTGCTACAACTATTGGTATTGCCATAAGCGCAATGACCGGCACTATCAGATAGTAGATCATGGATTTATTATGCAAAAGGCTGTCAAGATAGTTGAATATAGGCTGACTCGAGGGAAGATTGTTTCTCAGATAATTGAATATGGTCAAGTACCACGGAGGCTGGCTTTTAGCTGGAGTGATTGGATTTTGTACCTTTCCAGTATTTGGCGGAATAATTACAGGAGCTGGAGTTGTGGATGGTTGTGGTTGTGTAATGACAGGAGCTGGAGTTGTGGATGGTTGTGGTTGTGTAATGACAGGAGCTGGAGTTGTGGATGGTTGTGGTTGTGTAATGACAGGAGCTGGAGTTGTGGATGTTTTTGACATCATTGAGAACTTGACATCGACTGTATTACGGTAATATGTTACTGCAGTATCATAAATTCCTGTAACTCCGGAACAGTCTCCCTTGAATGAATAGGTGTAGGAACTATCAGGTGATGGTATAACCTGGCCTACCCGAAATAATGTATGTACTGGATTGTATACACGAATCAGTACGGGTTGTCCTTCTAACATGATTCCAATCTTACCCGATATTGTTACTGGATCGCATTCATAGTAAGATGGTTTGTCAGTAACTACAGTTAGTGGTGGTGTTGTTACCTGTCCTGCATATGCAGGGCCACTTGGTAGAGTAGTTGTTCCAGATGGACATAGTGAGCCAGTACAATACTCTGCTCCTCCGCCACCACCTCCACCACCGCCATTTACACTACTAGTAGATTGAGATGGTGAAGGGGAGGGAGATGGTGAAGGTGAAGGAGAGGGAGATGGTGAAGGTGAAGGAGAGGGGAATATTGTAGTTGGCACGAATCCTGTTGAAGCTGAATATCCACTACTTGAAGCAGACCCTACTGCTGTGCCTCCAATTGAACCTGCTTTGAGATTTACATTGGAGCCAGACAGACTTCCTGCGCCCGAAGTTATTTGAGAAGAACTAAGAGAATCTGGATAAACAAATGGAATTGTAGAGATTAGGATTAGTGATACAACAACAGATGATAGAAATGCGGTTTGTTTTTTCATGTAATCATTCTACCTTATTAGCATCCTTCCAATTCCGGTGTCGTTGCCATATCCAAATACTAATATTGTTTCCAGTTAATGGGTCAGTTTTGATCAAGATAGGGCTCCATTACCTACTAGTATGATGTTAGATCCTATTGCATTATTAATCACGTGCATCTTCATATGAATTGTTTCGCCAGATGAATCATTCAATTTACTGGAGATGAAAATAACATTAAGCGATGTTGCATATGATAACCCGATAGGAACTATTAGGGTTACGATTGAAAGTAATAGTAATTTATTTTTCAATGTCATGTCCTTAAAGAAATTATTACAACTGCATGTAGGTTATTCTGAAACAAGGAGATCACTTTGCCCCCACGCAAATATAATTTGCCAAATCGCCGGTAACACCACTTGCACCTCCTGTTGAAATTGTTATGGCAGTCTGATTGGATGATCTAACCCCAAGACGTCCTCCACCGCTTGCTTGATCATTGACTAGACAAACAGGATCGTCTGACCACTTGCTCTTAAAAGTTATAGTACAGATAGCTGTAAGGCTGTTAGTATTTATTGTAAAGTTTCCAGCATTGTCGGTTCCAAATATTGATGGAGTACCGCAACCAGTAATGGCAGGCGTTGGTCCTGTTGTTACAAGATGACCGCCTGAAATTATAAGGCCATTGCTGGTGGTAATATTTCCCGAAGTACTTAATGTTGTGACACCAGAAATTGCACCACTGTTTACTATAATACCATTAATCGTGTTTGTTGATGTAGCTGCTGTAATTGCACCTGTACTGCTGATACCGTATGTGCTAGCTCCATTCTTCACCTGAATACTGCTGCCGTTGACAAGACCTGTATTACTTATGCTGCCAATTACTGAAGTGCCCTTTTGTATCTGAATACTGCTGCCGTTGACAACACCAGCACTGGAGATGCTGCCCACTTTACTGCCATCGCTCTGAATTGTCAGTCCGTTGGTTGAAGTGATAAGATTTACCGTAGAACCAGAATTTTGTATCTGAATACCGCTGCCGTTGACAAGACCTGTATTGCTGATGCTACCAATTACTGAAGTGCCCATGCTTACCTGAAGACTGGATATTCCAGATACTGCCTGGGTGGAATTGTTAATTGTGATGCCATTGATTACACCTGATGCGTAAATGTTGCTTGCATTTATGATCTGTTTTTTGTTCAGGTTCAGGTCAGTTGATGCTTTTTCAGCTGCAAATGCAAAGGGTGCGGCAGTTACGTTCAGTCTGGGGGTCAGAACCTGATCACCTGCGGTAGAATTTCTTATTATGACCTCAAGGTATAGTGCATTGGTAAAGTTGATTGCTTTGGAAAGCGAGTTTATGCTTCCGGCATCGATAGTAAAGATACCACTTGATATTGCAACACCGGTGTGGTTCTCAGTCCACAAGCAGAATGGCTTTAGGCAATTGGCATCGTTTGTTGCAGTGTGCCCTGAATATACTGTGTATAGTCTTAATCCGATGTTTCTGGTTCCCGTTATCAGATTGCCTGAATTGTCTTTCAGCACACCTTGAAACGCAAATTGTTCAAGTGGTGGAATTGCCCATGCAGGAACTATCATTCCGCCTAGTGCTGCAAAGACAAGAATTATTGCTAGATGATATACCTTGCTCATATCAATCTCGGACCATCACATTGACATGGTAATGAAATTGGAAGTAGACACATATTTTCCGTTACATGATGGCAAAAATTACTCTGCAAGATCATTATCACATGCTTAAACAACAACAAGTTGACCAACCATCTCCTTAACTTTATCAGATATT
>JAGWFS010000043.1 GCA_028867785.1 Nitrososphaerota archaeon | reverse complement strand
TAGCGGCGCCGGGCTCGCTGCCGTTCAGATAGGGCACAATATAAGGATATTCCTTATGAAGACACATATACACGGGGTTGAGGTATTTATTAACCCTATCATTTTAAATAAAAGCAAGGAGCACTCAATGAAGGTAGAAGGCTGCTTGAGCATACCTGGGGAGAAATTTATCGTTAAGCGGCATAAATGGCTTACCCTAATGTGGTGGGACGAGGAATTTAAGTCGCATACGGCAATAATTAAAGGCTACAGGGCGGAGATAGTGCAGCACGAGATGGAGCACCTTAGCGGAGAGTTGATTTCCGATGAGGGCAAGCCTAAAAAGCCTGTTTTCGAGAATGGCGGTCCGATTAATCCCGCGTCAAAGGACGAATACCGTTTCAGGATAGTACGGGCGGACGGAACAATAAGAGATACCGGCACAGATAGCCCTAATGGGTTTGGAAGCAGCTACAAGACACTGGAGCAGGCAAGGGCATTGGTACGCTATGGCGAGGGCGAGAAAATTTATGAATACACCGGCGGTACAAGGCTTTGGGAAATACTCGCGGATGGGGGTGGCATTAAAAGGCAATCTCCTAAATTAAAACAGTTAATTGAAGAAACAGAAACTCTAAAAGCGAAATTAGACGACTTGGTTAAAAATAAAAAAGAATCTGATATTTATAATGAATTGTTACAGGAAAAAGAACGATACGAAAAGGAATATGAAGAATACAAGAGAAATAGGGATAAAATTATTTATGTTCATAACTATTAGTAAATAACATACAATATGCTATAATATTATAGTATATTTGCACCATGAAAGCAAAAGAAGTATTAAATACATTACGTATAAGCAGGGCGACCCTTCATAACTACCTTAAAGAAGGCAAGATAACCGCTACGACCATTAATGGCAGGCATAACTACGATAGCAAAAGCGTGTATACGCTCATTAACAAGCAAGAAAAACTGAACTATATATATTCCAGGGTTTCAACACAAAAGCAAAAAACTGATTTGAATAATCAGATTGAAAAGTTAAAATCATTCTGTTATGCAAAAGGCATACAGATAGGTGGTGTTTATAAGGACATAGGCAGTGGAATATCATTTGAAAAAAGAAAAGACCTTATGCTTATGTTACGGGCAGTTATTGACTATAAAGTATCAAATATCATTATATCCCACAAAGACCGATTAAGCCGTATTGGGTTTGGAATGTTCAAAAATCTGTTTGCAAATTACGGCACGGAAATCATTGTCATGGACGATACCCTGAATGAGAAAACAGATACCGAAGAAATCTTTGAAGACATTGTTTCTTTGTTGCATTGCTATTCTATGAAATTTTACTCAAAACGCAAAGCCATTAAAAAAGCCCTTGAATAATGCAGTTAGTAGAGCGACATATTGTATTGAATGATAAATCTATTGAGGACGTATGCTTCAAGGCGGCGCGGTTATATAATTTCTGCAATTACTACCGAAGGCAGGTACATTTTCATACGTTGGAAAAGTTCAGCGAGTATGAGTTGTCCGGAATGCTTGCAGAATTTAAACAGGAAGATTATAAAGCGCTTCCGGCGCAAACAGCCCAGCAGGTAATTAAACTGCTCTTTAAGAACTGGAAGGCTTACTTTGCGGCGTTGAAAGCATTTAAGAAGAACCCAGCATCATTTACAGGAAGACCCAAGCCGCCAAAGTATAAGGACAAACAGGGTTATGGCATTTGTATATTCACCGGGCAGCAGGTGAAACTAAAGGACGGGTATATTCATTTTCCAAAGTCAGTGCATCTTGAGCCGGTAAAGACCAAAGTAACTAAAGCAAAACAGGTACGGCTTGTTCCGCAGGCTACCTGTTTCGTAATAGAGATAGTTTATAACGCAACCCCCACCATCCATGAAGTAGAAAAATCAAAATTCTTAACCATTGACTTAGACGTAAATAACTTTGCTACGTGCATCAGTAATGTCGGCGAAAAGCCTTTCATTATCAACGGCAGGATATTGAAATCTAAGAACCAGTGGTATAATAAACATAAGGCTACCCTTATGTCTTATATTGGAGATAAAGGCACGTCCAATAGAATAAACCAACTGACCTTTAAACGTAATACCTTCATTGAGGATAAGCTGCACCAGATAAGCAGGTTCATTGTAAATTACTGCATAGACCACGAAATAGGTAGTATTGTAATCGGTAAGAACCCGTTATGGAAGCAGGAAATAAATACCGGCAAGCGCAATAACCAGAACTTCATTAATTTGCCCCATGCCAAGCTGATAGATAAAATCACCTACAAAGCGGCAATGGCGGGAATAGAGGTACAAGTGCCGGAAGAAGCCTATACGAGCAAGTGCGACCACTTCGCCTTAGAACCGATGCAACATCATGATACCTACTTAGGCAAGCGTGTTAAGCGCGGTTTGTTTCAAAGCAGTACTGGCGTAGTCCTCAATGCAGATATTAACGGCGCGATAGGCATCAGCAGAAAAGTATTCGGCGATTCCGTTGTAAAACAGATAGCCGATAGCGGGTTAGCGTTTAACCCTGTTAAATTAACAATTTAACTAATTATTTTAGCCAAAAATGTACAATTTGTAGCAAAATGAATAACGTAGAGGAAGAAATTAAGAAAAACGACATATCCGACCGCATCGAAAAAGCCTCCGAACTGGGCCGGATTGCATTTAAGGAACGCAAATCACAAATCCCTGCACTCGATAAGAATTTACGCGAGTTGCTCGCCGGATTAGAGCCAAGAGGAGAAGAAAGCCATCAAATATTAAAAGCATGGAGCACAGCATGGAGCGATGCTGAAAAATCGCAGCCGTTGCCCTCCGAAATATTAAAACGCCTCAACCTGATGCTTCATGATGAGAATGAATTACCCGCCAATGAGAAGGGCTATATAAATGAATACCGGAATTTAATTAATTCGCCAACCACTACTGCTTTGACAAACCCGCAAATAAACAAAGTAGCTGAAAAATACGACATAACGGATACAATAAAAATAAAAGAACTTTCGGAACTCGCAATAATTACATATACAAGGGAGGTTATCGAGGTTGCGCTTAAAAACGGAACTTCTCCAAAGGACATCCTTCAGTATGTGGAGAACATTTATTATAAACAGTCGAACATGAGCGCGCGTAGCAGTACCAGTATATTAAATCAGCAATATTCCACGCCCATACCGATTTCATACTGCGCGGGCGTTTTTGCGGGGCTATTA
>JAGWFS010000042.1 GCA_028867785.1 Nitrososphaerota archaeon | reverse complement strand
ATATCCTCATGTGTGCAGAGACACACTTGACAAATCCAGTTCCTGCATCTATTGCTATTACATCATCATGGTTCTCGCATGCCATGTTATCAGATAGTGTGAAGTTTAAAAGGGCACTAGAAATCTTCAGTCTTCATAATACGAGTCTTTTTTCTCGGAACTATTTGTTCCGTACAGCTCCGGATCATCGCTGACTGCCTCCACGTATGAATCTGGATCATCGAGCATCTTCTCGCGGCGTGCATCATAATCGTAACCATACCTTCCAGACCTGACGAGATCCTTTCTGTAGTGCCATGTTATCTTGCTGCCAAACCTTTTCTGCAGAAACTCACGCCTCCTTCTCTTCTTCTCTCTTTCCATTTCTGCACGCAGCCTTACAAAGTCGGTATACGATACAGCGACAAGGTTCATGGATTCAAGCTTGTTCCAGACCAGCCTGTGCATGTTTTTTCTATCATAGCTTATTCTTTTCATGGCAACATCATAGTTCAGCGGGCTGTTTCTTGTGGTCCAGTATGCGTCGCTCTCCTCTTTTGCAAGCTCGTCTCTTCTTCTTGCAAGCTTTGTACTGTAAAGGTTTTTCATGTCACGGTATCTCTGAAATTTTACGACGCAGGAATGCACTTCCTGCCCCGGTGTATCGCCTTTTAGAAAACAATTGTCATTTTTGTATATTGCACCATTCACATACTCGTCTATCTGGGTATCAAACCCTATCACAAGCTTGGTCCCAGCACCCCATCCAAACCTGTTGCATACCTTCTTTGGTATGATGACATATCTGCTTGTCTTTCCGCTTCTCTGCATGGTCGTAGTGGATGCCTTGTCATGTATGTCATTTGGAGGAAGCTCGTTGTCCCAGATGCTGAGCAGAAAACATCGCGGGTTTTCCACATCTTCGTAGAAATATCGAAATCGTGTAAAGTTTGCAAGCCTCTTCGATATGTTGGTATCGTACGATGCAATCTTTCTCTGGAGTTTCTTTGGAAAAGATATGATAAACGAGCTCTTGTTGCTACGTTTTTTGGTCTTTGTAATCTTTCTGACAAAATACATTGTATCCAGGATACAATTTGTCGGAAGTTAAAAAGGGAAAAAATTAGGCCGCGATTAGTCGCTGTATTTTTTGAGAAATTCTTCAGGTGTGAGGATCTCGATATCCCCACTGGCAGAGGAGAAATCTCTCTTGTTTCTAGTTATTATCACACTTGCTATTTCCTTGGCAGAATAGAACTGGAGCGCATCTTCAAAATCATTGAATCCCTTGTCAGCCAGTGCTGCCATTACATGTTTGCCGTCCAAACCCGAGATCTCAAAACCAGAGATTGAATCGCCGACGTCCCTTCTACTCTGATTATCGGAAAGTCCGTCTCTGCGGCGAAGAAAATACAGGATTGCCACAGTTAAAGTGGAGACATATCCTGCAACCTTCCTTTCCCTTACAGAATTTACAAGTTTTAAACTGGACTCCCAGTTTTTTCGTATCTGTAAAACGTCAAGAAAAACATTTGCGTCAACGAATGCCTTTGGCTTGTCACTTGCCATAGAGCTCAGATACTGCTTGGCGTATTATCTGCTTGTCTTTTGATGGATGATTATATGACATTGTACCAACCAATCGCAGCAGACTCTTGTCCACGTTTAGGCCCGGATATTTCCTTCTTAGATGTTCTTCCAGCTTCTTTATACGGTATCTTTCCGGTTCTTCCTTTCTTTCCATGTAATTTATCTTGTTGTAGAGATCTCTTAGATGATTCATCTCTTTTTCTATCTCCTTTTTGATATGCTGAAGCTCTTCTTTTGCCATATCTGATAGTTAGTCATTCACCTCCCGGGATTTTAAAGATATCAGATTTCCTTTCCGCGCAATTATGACTTGTGTCTGGACAGTCCTGATCTCTCTTGTTCACTTTTTTGCATTCATCGAAGAATCATCAGAAAGCAACGAGCCAAGCTTCTTAATCAGCAACGTAACCTCTCTGCTCTTGAATCTTTTTTGAAGAGATTGTTTCTCTTTTTCTATCTCCTTGAAGGTCTTGTTCCATCTGGACACATCGACATGTGCTTTTATAGAATCCCTGATTATATTCTGCAGTTCGTTTGGAGGAAGTGCGTCAAGCTCCCAGCACTGATTCCCGTACTGCAACGAGTATTCCCTCCACCTGCTGTCGCTCATCTTGGTCGGCATCGGTTCCAGGCCAAACTGCCTCACCTGTATGTATGTCAGCGCTATGCGCTTGACCTTGGCATGCGAGCCATAGCGATACAACCGTGATTGAATATCCTCTGTCATGTTCAATCCGCTAGGATCGTGGTCGGAAAAGTGTAGTATCGTAATTGGTCTGTCGCTATACATAGAGAACCTTTTGTTGATTGCCTCGTATACCTTGGTAAAAGAAGAGTAGCCCCTGCTGGGATATGTCACCACCCTGTATCCGTCAGCAATGGTAGAAAACAGGGTGGCAAGCGCGTCCTTTTCGACCCATACCTCCACGTACTGCGGCTGGTTGTCCCAAATTCTTCTTGTATATTGTTCTGTATCTTCTAGCTCTGAGATCTTGGTCCTGACAAAATCCTGTACCGATGCATAGCCGTAATCGCCGCCCATTACCTGTCTTGCGCGATCCACTATGCTTCTTGCGTCAATGTCTCCCCTCTCCCTGCCTCTTGTTATCATCCTGTCAAAGAGCTTGTAGCTGTTTATGGTATTCTGGATGAATCCACTTGATACTAGTCTGTAAAAGATCTGCCTTACGGTAAGAAGAATATCGTATTGTGATATGATATCGTTTGTTGCCCTGACATATTCCTGATATCTCAAGAAGGTATTATTGGTTGACTAGTCGCACATCTTTTTCTGTTGATTAGGAGCTTTGTAGTATGGTGTGGTTGGTCGATCAGAAACTTTATACCTCTTTTCTGGAATTTGTAGGTTTCAAGATTTGGATCTCCTTAAAAACAATATTTTGAACATATTTCATGACTGAAACCATAGAAGTGCCAAAAGAACTCCTGATAAAGATTCAAGAGAAGCTGGAAGGTGCACAGAAAAGAATCGCGATACTTGAAAAAATAGTAAAAAGATTGTAGAGTCTATTTTTGTACAAGTTCTGCAAGAATCTCCCTAATTTCCGAGATCTGTCCTTGCAGTGAAGAAATCTCCCTCTCATATTGTGCTTTCTTCCTTGCATGACTTTTTTTGCTAGCCTCAAGTTCCTGCACAAGCTTCTTTGAAAGCGCAAAGCCACATTTTACACAGTGTGACTTGTCCACAGAGTTTTTCTCCTTACAGGAAGGGCACAC
>JAGWFS010000041.1 GCA_028867785.1 Nitrososphaerota archaeon | reverse complement strand
AAATTCCATGCAGATTTTGATATTCCATGTTTTGCCTCCATTGAAAATGTTGATTCAGTAAATATTGTATCAGGCATGACTTACAAAGAGGTACAATTCCCTTGATCGCATCTTCAAAATTGGCGCATAGTTGAAAATGAAAACGGTATCTCTTTCAATAATTCCAATTTCTGCCATTATGATGCTTACAGTAATTCATTATGCACATGCATCATGTGCAACATCAGATGTATCATGCAACGACCTAATACAAAACCCGACTGCGCAGACACCGCATTTGACAACAATAGACGGTACGGTATCCATGAAAGGCTGTAATGTTATAAACGGTAACATAACACAAGCTACTGACATACAAAACACAACAATTCAGGTATGTAATTATCATGGCAGACACTTCGAACTTGTTGACTATGACACTTGCGTAGATATCGGCTGGGAGGGAAAGATAAAAGATCCTCAGACAGGAATCGCGTATGATTTTCCTACAGCATGTGATATTCCGTCTACTTGTAATCCAAAGGATTCATGGTGGGGATACGTCATGGGCCATCCTGAGAAACTTCCTGTGGTAGTAAATGGTATTCAACAATCAATCATAGTAGAATATGGCAGCGAAATGTGTGCCTCGGAATCATATAATGCACAAGAAAAAAAAGTAACCATAATTGCAAGTCCGAGACAAGAAAATCGAACCAACATATATGCTATAATTCCAAAGGATCTTGCTGGAAATGTTACATCAGTCAAGATAGATGGCAAGGACATAATTCCATATGTAACTGATTATCCTACTTATGATGCCATACCACCATGCCCAGAATCCTGTTATAATGTGGAAATACAATTACCCATCTCCTCTACTCCTGAAAAAATTGAGATTGGCGCACCAAGCATACCAGAATTTCCACTTGCAATTCCAGTTTTGTTGATTGGTATCACATCATTGATTGTATTTTATAGGGTGAAATTTAGAAAATGAAAACTCTTTTTATTTCAATAACCGCATTTTTGCTTACCATAATACTTTTTCCTTTTAATACCATATTAGCTCAAAATGAAATTCAACCCCAAATATGGTTTGATAATGCCAGCTATGGTACAACGGAAATGACTTGCGATCCTTATTCCACTGGAATTATTTCCGAACAAGGGCCAGATTATTCCAAGGCAACCATAACTGTCACAGATCCTGCAGCAAACAAGTATGGCACATCAATAGATCAAATCGCAGTACACGTATGGTCTGATTCTGACAAGAAAGGCATAGAAATTACTGCTTATGAAACAGAGGTCAATTCCGGAATATTCAAAGGAACTGTTACAATATCGGAAGGGCGGTCAACACGGGATACAATACATGTAACCGACGGTGATACAATTTCGGCAAAATATGCAGGTACAACACCATGGTCTCTTGATACCACTGGTCATGGCATCATGACGACTGCTTTCATTGGGATAAGCTGCCCTCCACTTGAGAGAGTACCAGCTTCTGCAATCCAAGTAACTGACAATAAAGGAAATGAACAGAAAGCCATAACAGTTGATAAACAGATTCAGATTAGATCAAATCTTACAAATGTCACCATCAGAAACCAGACCTTTGCATACATTGTTCAGATCCAAGATAAATCTGGTGTCACGAAATCATTTTCGTGGTTATCAGGAATGTTGCTTCCATCTCAAACCCTTACTCCAAGTGTCTCATGGACTCCAACTGAGGCAGGAAAATATACGGTACAGGTGTTTGTCTGGCAGAGCATCAACAATCCTAATGCACTTTCTCCACCTGTATCAGCTGAGCTGACAATATGGCCCAGTCTTCCAGTCTATGCAGGTAATGCAACAAGGAACGTCGAAAACCCTCATTGTCAGTCAAGCTACGTGCTTGTGATAAAATCAAACAACAACTCCACTGTCTGTGTAACACCTGACACTGCTCAAAAGCTGGTCGAGCAAGGATGGGCAAAAGAAATGAGTAATGCGGCTTCACACCCAAATTCGACTCGTGATGCCTCTTTCATCAAGCTATTTCTTACAACAAACTCTACTATCGTTAAACAAGGTCAAGCAGTAGGTACTGATATTTGGGTTAGCAATACATCTGGCAACAAGCTGACCATGAACTACGATGACAACTGGTCATGGAAGAGATTAACCCTGCATCCATGCGTGGTTGGCATGCCATTTGGTGTGGCGTTGTTAGAAGGAAATTATTCCTTGCAGAATCTTACAGCCGCAAAACAACTGTCACTTTATCAGAATGGAACCTACAACTGCCAGATGGAGAGATATGACCAAGTTAACGCCTATGCCTTTGAACCGTCGAGCGAGAATGCAACGTTGGAGACACCTGCTGGGAATTTTACCAGTGAGATAAGATATGGCCTCTCCATCAATGGCTTCTATGGCTCCACTAACGATTTTCAGGCTCTTGCAGATGGTGAATATACCATTGTAGCAGGCGATGAGTGGGGTCACATCGTATTACAGCATTTCACAGTGTCAAATTCTACCCAAGATCTAAGTGTGGCATCAATCAAAATGATTCCCCCTATACTCCGGGCGGACCAATAATTCAACTAACACTGGAGAATGTTGGGACAAAACCCATAACTAACATTAAAGCTGTGCTTGAACTTTACAACAACTATACATTTGACTTTACCAATGTAACATCCTTCGCTCCACTCACACCACACAATTATGCATCAAATGCAACTATGCTGATCGGCGGAGGATTTCAAACTGAGGTAGCATATCCTCTTGTCATTAGCGGCATGGAAGGAAATATTCCCTTTGCATATACAATGAAAGTTCAAATTCAAGGATAAGTCAGAAAATAAAAGATCCACTCATCGTATAATGTATGGGTATTAAACTGATTTAGCTAAACCCACCCAAGTATGCTTCGTAACCTGAAGGGAATTGAATGGACCACAAAATAGAACGCCACAATACATATCCCCACCGGTACATGGGACTTTTCTATACGGGTATTGAAATAAAACTGCAATAACCATCAAAGGTATAACGATTGATTACATGTATTAGAAGAAAGTTAGAGTGAAAATCTACGACAAATTTTTTAAAGCAAGCTTAGACAGTGAACGACGGTAGACTTTGAAGACTCGGCACATTTCACTCATCATGTTTGTCATGATTATTTTTCTAGGTCTTGGACTACAACCAGCTCATGCAGACCGTGTAAATGGTGCATACATACAAAATATCAAAGTACAGCCTCCAGTGTTGAAAGTGGGCGATATATTTACCGTAACAACAACACTTGCCAACAATTCTACCGTTCC
>JAGWFS010000040.1 GCA_028867785.1 Nitrososphaerota archaeon | reverse complement strand
GGGCGAACGAGATAATGTCGGTGATGTAGGTTTTAGGATAGACTCTTCCACCCTCCCCATCCTTGGGGTACATTAAATCCTTCAGGCTGCTTGGGAACTCCGGCTTACCTTTTCCGCTAGTGAGCCAGAGTTGAAGTAGTGTGTTGTACATAGCCATCCCGACTGCCAGAGCCATAAAGTAACCAGTCGCTAGTGGCACTTCAAATCCATATCCACTCGCAGCCCGGAAAGGCTCCTTCACGAAATCCGAAAAAGCATGTTCTCCAAGCCTGCCAGTCCCGAGAGACCACCCAGCGGACTTGAAGCCCAGCTTAGCGAGGCTCTTAGCCCACCAAGACATTCGGAAGTTATCATACTCCACCTCTCCGAATGCATCATCCAAGCGGTCCGCTATAGCTGTCCCCCGAAGCATTTTGGATTCCGGATTAACCAGTCTAGGATCTTGTTTGGACTCTAGATATAGCTCCCGCTCAGCTAGCTTAGCAAGCGCTCCAAGCTTACCTAACGGTACAATATAATTAAATATCGGCTTCGAAAGTGCCTCGAACGGCGCAAACAATCCATGCCATGCTACCTTAGAGTAGCTCCACGGATGCTTCAAGCTCGCATCATGCCAAGCCTGCCAGAACTTCGCGGTGTCGTCTTGGAAGTAATATCTCTCCCACTTAAAGGGAAGATTAGCTTTTACCCCTACTTGGGTAATCTGCTCGTGAATTGCCTTAGCCTGCTCAGGATGAAGCCAAGTGTCGTATACATGAGCGCCCTTTAGCATGTTATCTATTAGCGAGGCTCCCGGAACCATTCCCCGAATAAACGCTAGAGTTGCGAGTTTCAAACGATTCGGGTCTCGGTACTTAGCAGCATCCAGCAAGCTCTGAAGTCCGTAGGCTCCATCTATAGCCATGCTATTATAAGCAGTAGTCATGATGTGGAATGCCGAGAGCCCTAGAGTAGTCATGTTAATGCGATTGATGTAGGCTCTGGCTCCCCGGTAGGCTAGATGATTATCCCAGCCTGGGTGGAGATAGTTATTCACAATGTCCGCAAAAGGTTTCGGTACATACCACTTACCAGGCGTAACCAAGCCTTCCTTGGTTCGAAACTTCGGTTCCATCATGGGATCGTCTATATGTCCCCAGCCTATTTCAAGTGGTGGGAGCTTTCTAGGGTCTCGTGCAAACTTCATCAAGCCTTGTTCTTTTAGCCAATTTGCTAATCTATTCATATGAATATATCTATCTTTCATATTAAGAGATTGCAGTAGGACTTCAATTGGATTATAGGATTTAGGTACTAAACCTGCTGCTCGTCCATCACTATATAATGGATGTATACGAGTGCGTTTAAACTTCACCGATCCTTGAAGGGGGTGCTTGCCGCGTACCCAATCTGATACGAATCTAGTAGCTTTCTTGGGATTCTCCCAAAGATGATGCCAATAGTTCTCAATATAATGAGGCGCTTTCCCGAGTACCGAAAGCTGATTGAATCTATCATCTTCGAGGGCTCTTCCTAGATCAGCCATTTCCTGCAAATGAGGATCGGTTAGTTGCTTACCTGTCTCCACCGCATCCATGAAGTCCCAGAATTTCTCTTGGCGCGTTTCTAAGGGTAGATCATTCCACCATTCTCGATAAGTATCAAGTTGATTCTGTAGAATTGCTGAAGCACGATCTAGCGGTCCGAGTGTTTCTCTAAGTTCAGCATGGGAGAGTTTTTTATAATATTGACTCCTTAAAAAAGTACTCGGAACCCTACCACCATTTAATTCAGCAGTGGCCCAGTTAACGACGAAATTCAGCGCATGCTTTATGCGCGTGGCGACTGGCGTGTTTTTGATATAGTCTATAGCCTCTTTTATAGGAGGACCAGAGTGTAAATAGCGATCTTGATCTTCAGAATAAAGGCCAAGATTAGTATAAACTGCTTTAACAATATCGCCACCAAATCTATCTTGGATATATGTATAGGTAAGTGGCACTTCCATATCACTAGTTGAGGCACCTTGGAGGTTCCGAAGGCTTTCTATAAACAACGCCGGATCTTCTTGAAAATGCGCCGGGTCATTATAGTTCCTAAGTGCATGTAGATTACGTTTAAACAAATCCCAAACTTTATTAAGATTTTTTGGGTCATCTAAACGACGGATTTGAAAAGCGTTATTACTGGCTTTTCGGATAGCCCCTTTATCAAGCCAGTTCTCCATAACTTGGTTGTACTTCTTCAGAGCCGCCGTTCGTGCAGCCCCACTTAAATGTCCATACTTCTCAAAGTCCCCTTTGGCTTCTAGTTTATTAGCAATCGCCACATGAGAGTCCCAAGTGCCGACTTCGATTTGAATCTGGTTCACCCCATCTCCAATAATCCACGAAGCTGGATAGAGTGGGCTGGAGTGCGTGAAGGAGACATTATAGCCTTCACGCTGGGCTTTCTTATAGAGCACTAACGAATCAAGAGGCTCGTGGCTGATTGTAACTGCACCCTTCTCGGGGTCTCTGGAAGCTAACGCCACAGCCCTTTTAAGAGCTTTAGGATCTTGGTCCTCGTCCCATTCGATGTACTTTTGGAGAGCAGTGACGTAACGTTCGAGTTTCTGCTCGGGGGTGAAATGGGATGGAACTGCCCGGCGAATTGCATCGTACTCTCCTGAGTGGACAAAGTGATCTTCTAGAGCGTCGATAGCGCTCAGCCATTGCTTGCTGGTCTCGGAAAGGTTCTGCGTAGGGGTGATCTCGATAGTGCGTTTGACTGTGGAGGGTTGTGCGGCTTGGGCGTAGCGCTCAATTACCCCACGAGTGTGTTTTTTCCAAGGAGCCGTCAGCATCTTGTCCAACGGCATCATGTCTATGGCTTGGTCGGCTTTCTCTACATCTCCGCCATCGGCCTTGACTGCTTTGAGCATGTCTGCCTTAAAGGCATCCCGAAGCGAGGGGCGTTCGAGGTTCTTAGCTAGAGCGGAATACTTGCGCTCCTGCTCGGACTCCTGTTCGCCTTTTAGTAGTTCCTCCTCAGGTGAGAGGGTCTCGGCTCGGGCTTCGAAGCCTTTTTCTTCTAGTTGTTCCAGAGAAAGTGCTCCGCCTTCTATGTGGACGGGCGCTTCGGCTGCTGTGGGCTCAACAGTTTCAAGTGGAACTTGAGTTTCCTTCGAAGCTTCGACTGGCACGGTCTTGAGGGGCTCGGAGGGTTTGGGTTCAGGAGCCACTATTGTAGGAGCTGGTGTTACTTCCGCTTTCGGAGCCTGTTCTTGTGGTACGCTCGCCACCGCAGCCTTCTCCCGTTTCACCCCAATCCGATACTTAATAGCATTATAGATCTGCCGGTCTGACTTCTCCT
>JAGWFS010000003.1 GCA_028867785.1 Nitrososphaerota archaeon | reverse complement strand
TAGAGGAAATCTTCGCAGTTCCAAACCACTGGATGTTCAACATGGGTGTCGTCGTAGCATTCATGGGCGCGCTTGCCTATGTAGTTAGAGTCTACGCACGTCTAGTCGAGCTTGGCGCAGAAACACCAGGTGAGAACCCGCATGTTGCAGAGATGTACAAGATGGCCCTGGAAGGCAAGCTGTACAGCAGATCCATCCCATAAACACGCGCAAAAACGCGCATTTTTTCTTATTTTTAGAGATCTAATAATGTAAAATTAGCCTCTTTACTCAGGAAAAACTTAAAAGCAAATGCCTTTCTAAGAAACTCAAATGACCTTACCAAAAGGATTCGGTTCAGGTGGCGGAGCCTCCAGTTCTGACGTTTCCAAGATGATTGGCAAGCGTATAGAAGACTATGTTGGAATAATCACAGGCATATTTGTTGCCTTGTGGGCAGGAACATGGGGAGGAGTTGCCGTTGCAGTTACCTACTATCCGTGGGCATACCCACCGCCAAGCGCACACTATGCTCTAACTGTGCTTACAATCATAGAGTCTATCGGATACATGCTATGTGTCAAGGTAGCAACTGAAGGCACAGCCAAGGCAAAGACCTACAACGGTCTAATTGCCGGTGTGATCATCGCAATCTCTATTGCAACCATACTGACAGACAGCTTCTTCTTCGGATAGAAGAAACCATCTTTTCCTTTCTTTTATTAAATATGAGGTATAGCAAAGGCTCTGATCCTGATCTCGTACATCATAAAATTTTATATACATCACATATGTCATTAGTAGCTAATGGTCTGGCTAAGACGATGTACTCACTACTTGTTCATAGTAGTGGTAGCAGTCAACTCGACCTTGTTGACAATCAACGCGGGAGACTACATCTTCTATACTGACTGGATGTGGACATCGTTTGTGATATTCACTTTGTCACAATCATTGATGCTCGCAGTCGGTGCAGCATATTACCTTACGTTCACTGGCGTGCCAGGAACGGCAACCTACTATGCACTGATAATGACAGTGTATACGTGGATTGCAAAAGGTGCATGGTTCTCCCTAGGATATCCGTACAGCTTCATCGTTGTACCAATATGGATACCGTCAGCTATACTGATGGATCTTGCGTATTGGGCAACCAAGAGAAACAAGCACATGTTGATCTTGGTAGGTGGTGTGCTGTGTGGAATGTCAATGTCTATGTTCAACATGGTAAATCTATTGACAATAGATGATCCGCTAGAGACTGCCTTCAAGTATCCAAGAACCACATTGCCACCATACATGACTCCGATAGAACCCCAAGTAGGAAAGTTCTACGATAGTCCTGTAGCGCTGGGTGCAGGTGCTGGTGCAGTTCTGACAGTCACAATGACTGCATTAGGCTGCAAACTAACAACCTGGACATACAGATGGATGGCCGCTTGGTCCAAGTGGGATTAATCTTCCCTTTTCCTTTTACTTTATTTTTCCAGTCTCTATCGAGAGATTTCTCTCAATCTCATTTTGATTAAAAAAAGCTACACATTGTGTGATCTTTTCTTATCCCTGTAAGCAAAATGGAATTTTGAAATTAATCTATATTGAAGCAACAGTACAGGCTGATTTCATCAACGCCCAAGCCATTTGTAAAGTGGGCGGGAGGTAAAAGGCAGCTCTTGCCAATCATTGCAAATCATGTTCCTCAAAAATTTGAGAGATACTTTGAGCCATTCTTGGGAGGCGGAGCAGTGTTCTTCAGTCTGGTCTCACAGGGAAAAGATGCCAAGTGGATTGTATCGGACCTAAACTCTGATCTTGTCCTGTCCTATGTAACAATAAGAGACAGAGTAAAAGAGCTGATCTCTGCCTTGGAATCCCACTCTGCAAATTACTTCAAAAATTCAAATTCATACTATTATAAAATTCGGGAGAGCAATCCCAAGGGACAGATTGAGAAGGTGTCTCGACTTGTTTTTCTCAACAAGACATGCTTTAACGGCCTCTACAGGGTCAACAGCAAAGGCAAGTTTAACGTGCCTCTTGGCAAGTACGTCAATCCAAACATTGTAAACAGGGAGAACCTTGCGGCTGTAAGCGAAGTCCTCCAGTCAAAAGACATCTCGATCAAGTGTCAGGATTTTGAAGCAGCGCTTAAAAATGCGGCTGCTGGAGACTTTGTCTACCTGGATCCTCCGTACCAGCCAGTCAGCGAAACTGCAAACTTTACAAGCTATACTGGAGACAATTTTGATTACAGCGATCAGGAGAGGCTGCACGCCAAATTCAAAGCCCTCGACAAAAAGGGGGTCAAGATACTCTTGTCAAACTCCAAATCTGATGAAATAATTGGACTCTTCAGCGAATTCTCTGACAACATTGTGGAAATAAACGCAAATCGGTTCATAAATTCTGTCTCCCAGAAAAGAACCGGACACACTGAGCTTCTCATTAAAAACTACTAATTCTCTCTAATGCCTTTTCAGATAAGGTAAAATCAAAGATATTTTACAGGATCAAAGTGAGCAACACACACAGGGAAGAGATACTGCGGCTTGCAGAATCTGCAAGCGTAGACCTTTTGGAGGAAAAAAAACCGCTGCATGAAATACTACTTGCTTGCAAAAACATTGCAAAATTACTACATATATCTGATGGAAATTCTTGGATGGACCTGGAACTCAATGGATATCTTGTAAAATACAAAACCCAAGACCAGCTTTGTGACAGCCTGCCAGGATACAGAAAGACAAACTGGAAGTTCTATGACCTTTATGGAAATGCGATATCCCTGCCCCCTGGCATAGCGAACCTTTTTGGTAAATCCACGGTGTATCATTCTATCAAAGAACTGGAAGAAAACAATCAGATTATCATAGGAAGTCAGCTATTGGAGAAATTCAACAAGTTCATATCTGAACACGGAATGGACTATGCGTCAAAAAACATGAGGATACATGAGGCCAAGATTTCAAAAAATGAGATAAATCAGGTTCTAGATGGCGCAAAAAACAGGGCACAGGAATTTCTTGACAACGTCATAGCCGTGCTTGAAATTAACTAAGTTACATTATATGTGAAAAGTTAATCTTCTGGTTCCACCTTATCTTACCGTTGCAAGGGGTTGCTAATAGGAAGACATGAGCTCGTTTGGCTCTGTTGGAGGCTTGCTACTTGGAATCATGGGCCTACTAGCTACAGCTTACGGGTTGGATCCTACAGTACCTTATGCAAGTCATGCCTTCTCGGTAGGCGTCGTGGGGGCAGCAGCCGGTGGCATTATTGTCTGGGCAAGCAGCAGAAGACCTGAAAAAAACATCCTCGTTCAACAGTATGAAAGCAAACCGACCAAGAATGACTCTACTCTGGAACTGATAAAATACAAGAATCTCTATGAGGGCTCTCCTGTGATGCAGAGGACAGTTAACACAGACGGAATAATAATTGAATGCAACCAAATGTATGTGAAAAACTTTGGAAATGAAAAAAGCGACGTTATCGGCAAGTCCCTCTTTGATCATGTTGCAGATCACAACAGAGAGAACATGCAAAAAACATTTGAAAGCTGGAAGAAAAGCGGCAGGGTAGACAATGAGGAAATATGGCTCAAGCGAAAGGACGGCAGTACATTTCCTGCACTGCTGAGTGCCAACAACATATACGACAATAAAGGCAAGTTGATAGGAAGCAACACCTTGATACGGGACATATCTGAGACCTATCATGCACACAAGCTAGTTGATGACCATGAAAGGCAGAGGATACAGCTTGACGAATTAAAAAAAATGGATGCGTTAAAGGAAGAATTCTACATGACGGTATCAAAAGAATGCCAGATGCCAATAGAAGTGGTGAAAAAATACTGTGACATTCTAAGAGACTCTGCGGCAGGAAACCTAGATGCCAGACAACTTGACGCAGTAAATGAGATTTATAATAATTCAGGCAAGCTTGAACAAATGATACAGGATATCGTAGATGTGCAAAAACTCGGCTCCAAAAAAATGGAGTTCAAAAAGGAGCCATTTCAGGTTGATGAGTTTATGCGTAGCATGGACGATGTCTTCTCCCCACTGATGGAGGAAAAAAAGATTGAGCTTGTCGCCCAGTCCTCAACAAAATATGCACTTACAAGCGACAGGGCGCGCCTAAGGCAGGTGTTTTACAACCTGGTGCAGAACGCAGTTGACTTTGTACCTCGGGAGAAGGGCAAAATTGAGATTGCGGCACGCGAGGAGGGGAACTCTGTACTGTTCCATGTACGAGACAACGGAATCGGAATATCTGAGAAGCGAAAAGAGTCTGTCTTTAAGAAATTCTACCAGGTCGATCTCTCCTTTAAGAGAAAATACGGCGGAAGCGGATTCGGACTGGTGATATGCAAGGGAATCGTGGAAAATCTCGGCGGGAAGATATGGTTTGAAAGCAAGGAGGCAGAGGGAACGACATTTTATTTCTCAATTCCAAAATGATTCTGTGTTCTGCCAAAAAACTTTAAGCTTCGAACGGGATTCGATCCCGCGACCTTTACCTTACCAAGGTAACGCTCTACCAGGCTGAGCTATCGAAGCATGAGTGCTCGACCTTCTGAATCCTTATTAATCTTACTTGGTTTCAAGAATTTTTTTTCATAAAACGTTTAATTTCTCCAGACTTGTGCTAATAAAACGCAGGAGTCGCCGAGCCTGGCCAAAGAAGGCAGGTAATGGCCTTTGGACGCGCGGGACTTAAGATCATAAAAATGGGTGATCCCGTCTCTTAGGGGTTCGTGGGTTCAAATCCCACCTCCTGCACTTTTTATCTCTGATGCTTTATTCCCTTGGCGTTTAGAACCTCGTATACCTCGGAAAGCGAAAATACGTATCCGACATGGACGCAGTTTTTCTCTTCGCACAACAGGCAATAGAGCTCGCCGTTCTGAACAGCAACTTCTGCAATTCTGTTTTTGATATTGTCTTTGACTACGACCCTGTCGTCGTCAGCTGATATCTTTTCTAGCTTGGGTGCATATCTTGCAAACGTCTCGTCTTTTTGCATGAGATCTTCCATCATGAAGGTGATGTATCCGGCAAAGCTGTTGATACCTTTCATTGCAAGATCGTGCCTGTTCTTCTTGTAAATGTCGTGGAATCTGTTGTATACTTCTTCTGAGACCGTTATTGATTTGAAACCTGCTTTTGGCAAATTATGTACCTATACCGTACTTTAAAGTACTAATATTTAACGTTTCTGAATATGGAGTTGTTAACTTATAGTTACACAAAATTCACTGTTAACTGCGTCACATGGTATACGCAAATCTCAAATCGATTATATCCTGATATCTATTTTCAAATATCTTGCGGAAATGTAGTTGCAAGAAAAAATGGAAATTATTTTGATCAAACTTAAGGGTTTAGTATCAATGATGAGCATTTTTTATTTACTTTTTCCGCGTTTATGCTTCAATAGTGCGCTTGTAATTTACGTACGCCACCAAATTACGCGCTTGGACCAACAGACCATACCGAAGTACATGTCGGCGGGGATCTGGTTTTCAGCTCCCCGCTGATTTTTAATAATTCTATATACCAGCAAACCGGATTAGGAATCAGTGACGCGAGGATACAATGCAGAGCAAATACGGGAAAAACTAATTGACGCCTTGAGACAGTCAAAAACCGGGCTTACTGGCATGGAGATTGCAGAAAAACTCCGAGTAAACCGGGTCACAATGGCAAAATATCTCAAAGTTTTTGCAGCCGAGAGCCTGATCAAGCAAAAAAGCATGGGAAACGTGAACCTCTGGTTTGTTGAGAAAGGCGTGGACCAGCTAAGCTTTCCGGCAGACCTCTTTCAGGTAAAAAATAGGTATCTGGAATATGTCCTGTCTGCCGCAGGTCCGGAAACTCATAACCTCATAAGAACCTCGCTGCATTCTGGTGCAAATCCGATCAAACTGGTAAACGAGGTTGTAGTATCTGCAATAGATGCGGTGGAAAATTCCTATAAAAACGGGAAGATAGGAAAATCTGAAAAAAACCTCCTTGACGAGATAATGTCTTCCTCTCTGTACTTGATACGAATGTCTGAAAAAGAGATCAATACAAAAAAGAACGTGGTCCTTCTCTCAACTGACCATCAAAGCTATCTTCGTGCCCTTGCCGCCTCTGCAGCATTCCAGACTGAAGAATGGGCAGTCTCGCTTTTGGGCGACATGTCATCTGCAATAGATGTGATGTTTGACATTGACCTGCAGAGGTTTCTCAACAAAGCGTGGCCGAAAAGGGAGGGAATAATGATAATCGCTATCTTTTCATCTGCTGAGGGCGCAACCAAATTCTTTTCCCAGGCGGTAGATGCAAGCAGGGGGAAGTTTGGAAAAAACCTGTATCTTGCACTGTGTGGAGGGACTACAAAGAAATCAAAGACAGCAGCCGATTTTGTTTCAGATGACATTGAAACTCTACTGCAGTGGTCTCAGACCGTGTTTGAAAGCTCGCAGAATCAGTGAGATAATATCTTTAGTACCTTAAATGGAATCTCTGAGAAACTGATTCCTTTTTCAGCAGACAGTAACATGACGCTGTCTTCTAAGGGAAAACTCATGATGATCACCTTTTCTCTGTATGACATGGCAAACTGTACAGGCCCAAGAACCTTGTCAAACTCGCGTCTCATTTTTGCCCTGAGGACCAATTCCATGTACAACATCTCGTCATCTCTCGAGTCCTCAAGCGACTTGAGTCCGTTGCGCATACCACCTCCGACAAGCCTTCCCTTTTCATTTATCAGGCCAACAAACCTTATCCTAGAGTCGAGCTCCATCACCTTCTTGCACACCTTTTCATGATCCATGGTCTGTCATCCCATTGCCTTGGCATTCTGCTGACTGGCTGATTCTTGGCAACAAAGATGATAATGTGCACACGACTATTTATCGAGATCTCTTGCAAGTAAAAACATATCAAAAATGATTAGAACAAAAATGGGCCGAATGGGATTCGAACCCACGACCTTTCGATATCTGAATAATTTTATCAGTCGAACGCTCCAGCCAAGCTGAGCTATCGGCCCAAGAAATTTTCCGATTCAACTGTCATTTAAGTCTGCTGGATTTTCCACTTGATGGAACAGCCCATGGAAGGGTCAAAATCTTTTTCTATCTTTTTTCCGGCAAGCAGTTTTTCTATGTTTGCAATCATTGTCTTCTCAGTGGGGGAATCTTCCGGCTTCATCGCATTGTCTATTCTGCCATGGAAAACAAGACTCTTGTTTTTGTCAAAGAGGAATGGATCGGGAGTACACACGGCACCATATTTTTTTGCTACCTCCTGCGTCTCATCCACAAGATACGTGAATTTCACGTCCTTTTCCTTTGCAAATTTTTTCATGTTCTCAAAACTGTCATCTGGATAGTTCGTGGGATCGTTGCTGTTTATCCCTATCATTGCAATCTTTCCTTTGAACTTTTCATAGATCTCATTTAGGGCAGAAACCTTGGCTTGTACATATGGGCAGTGGTTGCACATAAAGACAACCAGTGTGGCCTGATAATCCTTGAATTCTTGCAAAGAGTACTTCCTGTCATCGATTCCAAGCAGATTAAACTCCGGTGCCTTGTCTCCAGCTTTTAAAACAACCTCAGACTTGAGCAAGACCATGGCAGTTTTGGTAAATAATATCAATAAAATCTTTGCCACCCAAAGGGAACAATTAAAATCCACGCACTTTTGAGTCCATGCAATGGGCTGGTAGTTCAGCGGTAGAATACCCGCCTTGCACGCGGGGGGTCTGGGGTTCAAATCCCCACCAGTCCACTTTCTGTAATAAAAGAAACTCAATACAAGACTTTGTCCGTGTTGGGGGAGGGAGGTATTTTTTTCCTATTTATTCCTATTTTTTCCTATTTATCCAAAATGTACAGAACCCGTCTAGAGAAATGTAGCATTCTTTATACTATGGAAGATGCGGGCATCATTACATGGCATGGGACTTTGACCTTGAGATGCTGCTTTATCTTTCGATGATTACCGCAGGGTTTTTCATGGTACCTGTGGAGTCTAGCCCGCCGTACTTTCTTGTAGCAGGAATAGCTCTTGCAGGCGCGGGATTTGGTCTGGTCTACCGCAAAGTCAAGAAGAAATAATTCTCGCTAGAACTTGGACCCTGTCTTGAGCTTGGCTGCCAGTTTGCTAAATATCTCGTTATGGCTTACGTCTGTAAAGTTCACGGCGCCGCCCTCTCTTATTACCTGGCGTTCAAATTTTTCCTTGATCGCAAAAGTCACAGACGAGTAGTGTATCTTTCCCTTTAGTTTCTCCTGTACTGTGGTCTCTGTATCTGGAAATGTGGAAAAGTGGAACGCTATTCCGCCTGCCCAAAAGATTGTGGGTATTCCGCCTCCTGCTGATCGCGCAGTTGCGATCACCTGGATAATCCAGTCCTCAAACTTTAGTTCTAGGACTTCATGTATGACAAGCTCCTTCCATGGATCGATTGTTATCTCCAAACCTGTTTTGAACTCGTACTCTTGTTTTATTTAAACAGAAACGATCTACCGGAAGGATCGTCTTTGTGAGAAAGTATTCCTGAAAGATGGATTTAAATAGTATGGCAGTTTTTGATTAGCTAGGTAATTAAAAAATGCAAGATTGGAGTCAAGCAGGCGTATACATACCATTGGCCGTTGGATTAATCCCAGGATTCGTGTACTGGTGTGTAATTACTGCAATGAAGAAACACAAGTAAGTTACCAACCTTTTATTCTTCTTTTTATAATCTGCTTATTCTCGACATATTTTGGTAAAAGCTTCTAATCCACGTTGTATAGATTATGATATACCGCATATGATTAATCACTTGCACCGACTTAGTGTATGAAACTTGTAATTCTCTCTAGTCTATTGATAATTCTGTTGCTCTCAACTGATGCGGCATGGGCAGCAGTGGGAACAGCGCAGCAGCCATGCCAGCCGGCTGCGGCCCCTGGCGGGGAGAACCTGCCGTCATCTAGCACGGTCAAAGTTCTTGTCTGTTCATCATACAGCTACAAGGCACAGGACGGCACAACTGTCGTGCTTGGCGAGATTCAGAACAACAACGACTTTCCAATAACCGCGGTCAAGGTGGGAGTTAGTTTTGAGGATGCAAATAACAATGTGCTGGAATACAAGACTGGCGCCACACTCCTTCAGGTTGTACCGCCAAACTCGATGGCTCCGTTCTCTATATCATCCACAAAAGCAGACCCATCAATTACCCAGATTGCAGTAAATCTGGCTGGATTCACGTCTGCATCTGCAAGAGACGCTGTACTGACAGTCTCTCCTGGTCCACTTCAGGTATCTGACAGCATGACACTCCAGGGAACGGTAAAGAATGGGGGCGCATATGCTGCCACAAACGTCAGAATATATCTCCTGTCATACGATGCATTCCAAAGAGTCGTATCGATTGGTACTACTACAGTACAAAACATCGCTGCCGGAGGCATTGCAAACTTTACCATAACATCGCTGCCAAGCAGCCGTGCAAAAACATTCCAGCTTGTTGCCGAGTCTGACAATTACCAGTCATCACCTGTCAATGTATCAAACATTGTTGCGTCATTGCCTGTTCTGATTGGAAACACAAGCGTAACGTCTCCTGGCGGCAGCTCGTATTCCTCAATTCCGGTGTATGCTCCAGTAACGATAAGCAGCACCCTGAACTATCTTCTTGACAATCCTCAATCCTATGTCTATTATGTGCAGATAAAGAAGTTTGGAGGCGAGGTTGCATTCATTGGCAATTCTACTGGAGTATTCTTGGGAGGAACTGACCAGCAACATACCGAGTCTGTACCGTGGACACCTGATACTCCCGGCTCGTATTACGTGGAGACCTACGTGTGGGACCCTAACGGCATCCCCATGTCGTCTGCAGGGACCAGAATCAACATAGTGCTTGTGAAATAGTAATATCCCGTGCCTGCCAACTGGCTTCTGTATGATCATGAAAAAATTTGCACTGGCAGCTCTTGGCGGCACGTTTGATGTATTACACAGGGGACATATGGAACTTTTACGCAATGGATTTGAAATCTCGTCAAAGGTGATTATTGGACTTGCAAGTGACGAGCTTGCCAGAAGAAAGGGAAAGAATCCAATCCACAACTACAAACAAAGGCATGACACTCTTGAAAATGCAATCAAAAAAAATTTCCCGGACGCAATATATGAGATAAGCAAGCTTGAAAATGATTTTGGTCCCGCAGTTTTAGAAAAAGATGTGAAAGCCCTCGTTGTAAGCGATGAAACGGCATTTCAGGGAGAAGAACTGAATAAACTGAGAAGACAGAGAAACTCTCCAGATGTGGAGGTAATAGTAGTGCCGATGGAGCTTGCAAAGGACGGCAAGCGCATATCGACTACGAGGATTCGCAACTCTGAGATAGACTCTGACGGAAATATTCTGGCTATTGACAAATAGCTTTCCTATATTTGAGTAATCGTTCTAAAACCTAAAAAATTGTCTTGTACTTTAGTGAAAGAAATCACGGATACCATGATGGGCAAGATGTCCTCTGACATTGCCAGCCTAAAAGACGGGCTTGACCCGGGAAACATTGAGTTTTGGTACAAAAAGGTGATTGCAGAAGCAAGAGAGATGGCCCCTCCGTGGCTTGTGGACAAGATAAATGTCAAGCAAGACCCGATACTTTATCTCAAGTTTAACTTGGACATATCAAAGCGGGCGGTACGATATCTGATGATTGCAATAGGAAACAACCTTGATGACATGCCGTACTCTACAAAGCTGTACTTTCTCAAGGTGCAGGAAATCGTATCCCAAGAAATGGACAAGTCTCTTGTGTAGGATTATTCCTTTGTTATCTCTACGGTGTTTTCAGTGACTGTGGTATCTGTCAGTCTGTCTGTTTTTTCTATCACCGACTGGATAAAATCCGCAAAAGACTCTGCCTCCTTTCTGTCCCTTACAAGTATGCTGTGGGCAGACTTGTCCTTTAGCGATATTATGATCTCGTTTTCAATTATTTCAAGTATTCCTGCTATGAATGTCTCATTGTCGTCTCTGATGTAGATGAGGCTTGCAAGCTTTTGCGCCTCGTATTTGTCTTCGCAGGCTATCTTCTTTTTCATCTTAGTCAAAGAGGAACCTGTCTACCTGGTCCTTTGCCTTTTCCCTCTTCTTTTTAAAGTCTGCAATGAATGGCTTTGTGGCGTCCTTGAGGTTGCACTTGCATTCACCACAAAGAAGCTCGCCTGATCTGCACTTTCTTGCCCGCTCGTCTGACTCTTTTTCCGTGTCAAAAAAGTACCTGAGATACCAGAATACTGGGCATATGCTAAAGTTTGCCCCCAGTTTTCGCTGCAGGTCTACCGTGGGCTGGCCGCCTGTAAACGTGTTGGATATTTTCTTGTCTATTGCCTCCTCTGTATCTGTTGTAAATATTGCAGTCTCTGGAATTGAAGATGACATCTTTCCCTGCATCCCAAGTCCTGGCAGGAACTTTGAATGAATCTGTGCTGGTTTTGGATAGCCTATCTTTTCTGCAATATCCCTTGTGACGCGCCAGTACGGGTCCTGGTCTATTGCTGCAGGTATGAGAACCGGGGTGGGTCTTCCCTCAATGACTGAAGGTAGAAAGCACGGGGCGGCCTGGATGGGAGGAAACCCTATCATTCCAATGTTGGTGGAATTCTGGAATCCAAAGACTGCCTTGACGGTTGAAAACGTGATGCGCTTTGCTATCTCAAGGGCAATGGGGTATATTCGCTTGATGTCTTTTGTATCGACCAGAATCTTTGTCTTTTTGGGATCAAAGCCCACTGCGATGATGTCATAGATGTTCTCCTTAGTGTAGCTGGATACATCCTCAAAAGACTTTTCGTCATTGTACAGGAACTTTTCATCGTCAGTTATCTGGAAAATCAGGTTTGCGCCGAATTTTTCCTGCAGATACTTGGTAAAGATCCACGGCAGGAGGTGGCCCATGTGAATCGAGCCTGACGGTCCCCTGCCCGTATAAAGGTAGAACTTGTTGCCCTTTTCATATTCTGTTAAAATTTTGTCAAAATCCCGATGGCTGAAGAAATATCCGAGCTTTATCATCGGGTGGACCACGCCTGTTATCTTTTCTATGCGCGCCTGTAGCTGCTCGGAAATCTTTTCCGTGCCGAATTTCTGGATAAGCTTGTCATAATCAATGTCCCCTTCCACGCTCCATGGAGTAACCGTGAAGTCCTCGGACGACATTCACGTTTCAGTTAGGTTCAGGTTTAAAAAGTCTTTATGATAAACTGGTATTTCATATTGCGTTTCTTGAAGAAAGATACTACGAAAATCTAACACCAGTTTTTTAAAGTTTGAAAACTGAAGAATGGTATATTTTGAAAACTCTATATTTTTCAATAATGGTAATTGCAGCACTTCTTTCTGTAACGAGTCATCCAGCATGGGCCTCTGTGAATATATCGGCCTATCTACCTTCTTCTGGCGAGTCGATACCGATACATTTCAAATTCGAAAAATGGATAGTCATAAGATATCTAAACGGTGGAAAACTCAGGTCGCTACTTGAAGATAAAAATATGAATGTCTCATTTACGGAAAATTCTGATAATAATACAAGCGTCAGGCAACTGTTGCAACAGTTGAACAGTTATCTTTCAATGAACAAAACAACTACAGCACATTTTACCAATCTCACACTAAATTACAAGACAACTGTACAAGGATACCAAGACCATGCAGATATCGATTTTTCCATTACATTGAGTCCAACCTTGGAAAATTACATCATAAATAGAACTGATGATGCCTCCATGCTGGACATGGACTGGATTGCACCTGTCATACCAAATCCAGTTGTGATACATTCACAACAATTTGGAGATTTGGAAGTAAACTATCCCATGAATCTAATCAAGAATCAGATCCCTGAGGCCTATGATATTCTTAATGGAACCACGAATATTGTTCTAAGACAGGAATTAATTAATGCGACTGCTCTTGGAAAAAGTTTTGGCAGTTGGGAAAAGCTTTTCGACCCAGCATATGTCTTAACCAGATCCTGTGTGTGCAACAAAGAAGGCCAAATTGTACCTCTCACAACATTTTCTGTTGGTGGAACTGCGCCTGCAGGTGGGTGGCCAGAAAATGACATCAAGTTTACTGCAGACGCCTACTATTACATAGGAACAATCCATGATTTTATTGGACCTGATGTTAAAGTTGAAGGTCTTGCTAGCATTCATATCGATGGAGACAAGTGGATAATTTCGACTACCAAGGTAGCAAGAAGTGACTGGATAGTGGTTAAACCATGGTACAGTTTGTGGTGGGTTGATAGCACCATAGGAGCTGCGGCAGTAATTGTGGCCTGGTTTTTCTTATTTCGTCGTTTCAAGGAGAATTAGGAAATGAAAACTCAATAATTTTATCATTTCAAACAACAAAAAGCATGCTTTAAAAGGTCTTTTTGGCTGTTTGTCATAATGTCGCAAGTTTTGCATCCTATAGAGCAAAAGATTCTGCGATCTCTGCTTGAAAAACAGACTGCAACGCCAGAAGAGCTGGCAGAAAAAACACAGCTATCAATAGACCAGATAAGACGGGGAATAGAGTGGCTCAAGTTCAAGAACCTGGTCCAAGTGACCGAGTCTGAAAAAAGCTTTGTCAAGCTTGGAACCCGAGGAAGGGAGGCACTGGAAAAGGGACTACCGGAAAGACAGCTTGTAGGGTATCTCAGATCCATTCCTGTCTCATCGTGCGAAATGAGCCAAGCAAAGGACTATCTGAAAAATGAATTCAGCCCGGCAATTGCAAACGCAAAGAAAAACAAGTGGATAGAAATCTACGAAAACAGAATTTTACTTAAGGGATACCATGATGTGACTCCAGAGGAGAGAATCATCAAGACCATTGCCTCCAAGAGTCCTGATGCAATGGCAGCAGATGAGATTGATGACAAGGAGGCATTTGATTTGCTCAAAAAAAGGCCTGACTTTCTTGATTTTGCCTCTACCAAGCGTATGACAGTAAACATTACCGGAAAAGGAACCATCGAAGCGCAGAATGTAGGCGAGGTTGCAGATGACTCTGTACAAAGGGCTATTGATGTAGAGGCCCCTGCCCCTGTCGTCTTTGCAGCAAAAAGCCACCCGCTGGCGGATGTAATAAGCGAGGTCAGGGAGATATTTGTCAGCCTGGGATTTACAGAACTTGTAGGAAACAGCTCACAGTCAAGCTTTTGGAATTTTGACGCTCTGTTTATCCCGCAAGACCATCCGGCAAGGGAGATGCAGGATACTTTTTACATAAAAGACATGAGTGCCAACTCTGTCGCCACGCCAAAGCAGGTCAGGAAGGTATCGCTGGAGCACAAAAACGGATGGCACTATGACTGGCGGCTTGACGCTGCAAGAAAAATGGTCCTGAGGACTCATACCACCTGCGTTACTATCAGGGAACTTGCAGACAAAAAGTACGATGAGGCAAGGCTGTTCTCAATAGGGAGGGTATACAGAAATGAGAAGGTAAGCTACAAGCACCTGGTGGAATTCAACCAGGTGGAAGGGGTGGTTGTTGGAAAACACGTAACCTTGAGAGACCTGATGGGCCTGCAAATGGAGTTTTACCGCAAGATGGGAATTAAAAAAGCCAAGTTCTGGCCGACCTTCTTTCCGTATACCGAACCGTCGCTCCAATCAATGATTTACAACGAGAGGCTTGGAAAATGGGTAGAGCTTTTTGGCATGGGAATATTCAGACCTGAGGTTACAAAACCACTTGGCATCAAGGATCCAGTACTTGCATGGGGCGGAGGAATTGAAAGAATTGCAATGTTACGGTATAGCCTTGACGATGTCCGTGAGCTGTACAACAACAGGTTTAGCTGGCTGAGGAGCGTGCCAAAATGCCAGTAGTAACACTATACTTTGACAGAATCGGAAAGCTACTTGGGCGCAAGGTTTCAAAAGAAAAGATCATGTCAACACTGCCGTTTCTGGGGCTGGACATTGAGGAAGAAGGACAGGATCACATCAACGTAGAATACAGTCCTAACAGACCTGACTTTTCAACAGATTACGGAATAGCAACAGGCCTGCAGGGTCTGTTAGAGATAAAGCTTGGAATGCCCACTCTTAAAATCAAAAAAGGAAATCATGCAATAAAGGCAGATCCATCCGTTGGAAAAATTCGTCCCTATATTGTTGCAATCGAGGCACTGGATGGAAAGATGGACGATGAGACGATCAGGCAGATAATAACAATGCAGGAAGACCTGCACAACGGCATCGGAAGAAGGAGAAAAAAAGTCTCCATAGGAATACATGACCTGGACAGGATAAAATTCCCACTTGTATACAAGGCGGTGGAAAGAACTCACAGGTTTGTCCCTCTGAACTCACAGGATGCAATGACTGCATCTGAGATACTTGAAAAAACAGAGACCGGAATGACATACAGACATCTGCTTGAATCAAACAAAAAAATTCCGGTCATAGTGGATCTGGCAGGAAATACGATATCATTTCCGCCAATAATAAATTCAAAACTTACCGAAGTTACCTCCAAAAGCAAAAATCTCCTGATAGAAGTAACTGCCAGCGACAGAAACACGGCAGAAGACGCGCTTGCCATAGTTGCATATGCATTGCAAAATGCCGGATTCAAGCTATCCTCTGTTCGAATACTGGGACCGCGTAATTCTGCACCGCAATTACAACCCAAGAAGATGCTGCTTGACCCTGCACTGGTAAACGGCATTCTGGGGTTGGATCTGACCCTGCCTGCAATGATACGATCACTGAAAAAGAACCAGCTTGACGCCAAAATCAAGGGAAAACAAATTCTATGTCTTATACCGCGATACCGGGCTGACATATTTGGCCCGATTGATCTTGTGGAAGAGGTTGCACTGGGATATGGGATTGAAAACTTGGACTATACCATACCGGAGGCAAAGTCTGCCGGACAGAAAAGCAAGACAACAATAGCGCTCGAAGCTGTCAGGGATACCATGGTTGGACTTGGATATCTGGAAGTGATGAATTTTGGTCTGGTAGGAAAACAGGTACAATACGACATGACAAAGCAAGACTCGTCTGATATGATATCCGTGGCAGACTCGAAGAGCCAAGAGCATCAAATCCTGCGTGACATGATCCTTCCTGGACTGGTTGATACCTTATCAAGAAATATCCACGAGCCGTATCCCCAGAAAATTTTCGAGACGGGCATAGTATTTCACAGGGGAAGCCCAGTCAACGAGGAGGTTCACCTTGCATGTGCAAGTGCGCACAATGACGCAAGCTATACGGAAATAAAATCTGTCCTGCAGTCTCTTCTAAAGTCAGGGTTTGATATCTCATGCACCACAAAAAATTCACAAAACCCATTATTTATTGAGGGAAGAACTGCTGACATACTTGTTGACGGAAAAAAGATCGGCATGATAGGGGAACTGTCTCCTCAAGTGTTGGATAATTTCAAGATGAGGGTACCTGCTGCTGGATTTGAGATAAAACTAACTGATCTGATATTTTAACAACTAATTTTTCTTTTTTTTATAGATACAAGCCTACTTGTGCTGTCCCTTCATGAATTCGTCGCCAGCCTTTCGTATCTCTTCCATGGTCATGTCTTTTTTCTTGGTTGCGATCATCCATCTGTGGCCAAAGGGATCTGTGATGGAACCTATTCTGTCTCCCCAGAAACCGTCCATCATTGGCATCATTGGTTTTGCACCTGCTGATACAGCCTTGTTGAAAGTAGAGTCTGCATCGTTGACATACAGGTATATTCCGCTACTGGAATTTCCAGTCGATTTTGGAGACAGGCATTCCATCTCCGGCATCTCATCAGACAACATGATTGGAGAGTCTCCGATTATGATTGTTGCATGCATTATTGATTTTCCATCCGGTCCTAGAAACCTGTGCGTCTCTTTTGCATCAAAGGCTTTTTTATAGAATTCTATGGCATCCGATGCCCCCTTTATGATCAATGTGGGCGTGACAGAATGATACCCGTCTGGAATTGGTTTTGTCATGGAACATAGTTTACTTTAAGAGGATTTATACTTTATTTCAAAAATGCCCTTACACGTTGAAACTTTGCAAGTCCCAGTCCATGCATGCGATTATGATGGATTAAATTTTAACGTGAGAACATGCATGGGATAACAATGTTAACCCAAGCTTAAATCATAAAATCACTGACAAGATCTCGGGAAGAAATACGATGAAAAGACTTGCCGTCTTGCTATTTGCAACTGCGGCATTTCTTTTTGTAATAATGTCACCACTTGATAGGGAATCGCGTGGGTTTCAAAGTACGACCAACACAAACATTTCAGCTAATCCTCACAGGTACAGAACAGTAGTCGTCCTGCCTGTATTTACACAGGCTGCATACGGCTCACATGGATTCTATCAATTCTATAGAGGGAGGTGCAGCCTGAAATGTCTGACCGTGCAGGTACCAAAACACTTTATGCCCTCATATGTGACTGGCGGAGGATTGGATGCAGTATTGCTGCACCAAAACGCTACTTATGTGACCGATCTCGATGTTGACAAAGATCCAGGAATTCTCAGCAGATATGACAAGGTGATCCTGCTTCACAACGAGTATGTGACCCAAAAAGAGTTTGACGCAATAGTACACCACTCGCATGTCATATACCTGTATCCTAACGCACTTTATGCCAAGGTCAAGGTTGATTACGACAAGAACACCATAACGCTCGTAAGGGGGCACGGATACCCGCAGAAAAGCCTCCGCAATGGTTTCGGGTGGGCCTATGACAACAGCAAATATGAGTACAATACGGCGTGCAACAACTGGCACTTTTACAGGATACAAAACGGTTACATGCTTGACTGCTATCCTCAACTGGTGATAGAAAATGACAATCTCATGATTGATGAGATGCTCCTGCTTTAGGCGCAGTGTCTGATTGCAATTATTAAAATTTGAAAACGATTAGCCTGGTCATCGGTTGTTCTCTCTATTGTTCAGGTTTGATCGAACTCTGCTTTGCAACTTTTCACAGACAACAAGTATGACAAGCGTGATAAAATCTGAGAATGACGCATAAAGATTCTCATTTCGTGCCTACTATGAAGCATTGGATAAGCTATTGGATTAATATTTGACTGGCAAGTAATTCACTACGCCCCAAAATGCACGCAGACGGACTATGAGGATAAAATATGATTTTTGGTCCACCCAGCCGTGCGACATGGGCACCCCGGTTTGAGAACAAGATGAGGGTTTTGGCTAAAATTACCAATGATTCTCTGTGAGTCAGAACCGGGGAACATTTCATTCTTTTGAAAAATATTGTCAATCACAATTATTTTTGTATTTTTGAATGTAAAATGATATTTTTCATCATGATGCCGTACTAAATACTGCAAAGAGAAAAACCATAGATCCATTGATATATTTGGCTTGTATAGATATCTCATGGCAACTGCATATGTGTTAATAAATTGCGAACTTGGTTCGGAAGAGGCAATTATTTCACAGCTGAAAGCAATTAGTGGCGTAAAAGAAGTTCATGGCACATTTGGGGCCTATGACATCTTGGCCAAAATTGAATCTCCCACGGTAGAAGCCCTCAGGGAGATTATAACGTGGAAAATTCGTAAAATAGAGAAGATTCGTTCGACTCTAACTTTGATGGGAATCGAAGGTCAAAGTTAGGTTTCCTTATTTTCCTAACTTACCACCAATATTTTCAAGATGGGAAACACGATTTTTATTTTTCAGGCAAAGACCTTTTAATTGTGCTGTAGTCTTGAGCAAGCGTGCTACTCCACTTTATATTTCTTGTAAAGGAAGAAGAGCTGGAATCAAGAAAGTGGGAGTTCCAGTATGTCGAAAAGATGGCCGATTTTTACAAAACATGGATTGAAAAGACATTTTCCATAAGGGTTGATGTCAAGTCAGATGAGATGATAGTCAGATCCGGAGGGATGCCTCGGATTATGGATACGCCGGTGGTTCTAGAAGATCACGTGAGCAGGGGGGAGAACATCTTTCATTTTTATCTAACATATTTTAGGCCCATGTGGACAGACTGCACCTGTGAAGGCTATTTTGCAGAAAACTTTGGCATGATATGGTGGCAAAAAAGCCCGCAAAAGGACGACATTGACTTTCTAAGGGAGAAAAACTGCCCCACGGTCTCACACGAGCTTGCCCACGAGTTCCTAAGGCAGTCCAGGTACAAAAACTACAAGGAACTGGTTCATGAGATATGGGACAAGCATCTTTTTGCATCCATGCCCTTTGAACACTATGATGCCAGTTACAAAAGAACCGAAACAAACCCCCTTTTTGCAACACTTGATACGTCAAGTCTCAAGACGTGAGTCTTGCAGATGAATCTTACACGTGACTATGCCAGAGACTTGGAATTGAGCAGACTAGCACAGCTCTTGCATAATTTGTGACTGAAGAGCTGGTTCATGTCGGTAAATCGCACATGTGTCATGTCTGACGGTTCCACCGTGTGGTTTCCACACAGCGTCTGCCACTTGCCAGGCGGGAGATAATGGTTCTTTACTATGCCAAAATATCTGCCCCTCTTGTAATAGAACCATCCAAATGTCTTGTGCAAGGTCTCTGCAGGCTCCATTGTCATTATTTTAGTAAATCGTAAACAATGGCTGAAATATGTTGCGCAGCTTTTCTACTTGCTACTCTCGTGCATCTCACTCGCAAATCTTCTAAAAGACTATAAGTGAGTGTTTCAGAGTTTTTTCATGCCCGAATTCATATGTCCAGACTGCGGCACGAAAATGTTTCATGAAAACGAGACAACGCTAACTGCGGAAAAACAAGTCCATGCAAAATTCTGTCCTGCTAAAAAGAAGCACTAGCACTTTGTGACAGAATAGATCCTGTTTTCAAAGCTTGCAGTCTTGAAATCTATCTTATTTTGCGGGTCTTTCTTGCGTGCCTTGCTCATCTTCTCAAGGGTGACAAGTGCCTCGCCGTCAAAGCCTACTGAGGAGCCAAACACTCCTTCTGAGAGCTGGTTGCCGTGTTCGCCCTTTTTGATATCGTCCACAAGCTCGTAGAACTTGACTGCCTCTCTTTTTGATATGGGGCCGCCGCTTGACTTGTTAAAACCAACCGCGATGTACATGCCGTTGTTTTTTACCGCAATTGGAACCTTGTGTATCTTGCCGGAATGGCCGGGAATCTTTTCATTTAGAAGGATTTCACACTTGTGAAACATGCTGGAAATATATGCAAAAAAGCGATAATCTGCAAAAGTACCGTCAGAATTTTCCGCACAATCGACAAAAACCCTGTGAAGCAGTTCGAGGGCCGCATCATTCATGCTTTGCAGCCGTTCTTCAATTCTTCCCTTTCTGATCAGGTCGGACTTGCAATCGGTTGCAATCCTTTCAAGAATGAAGGGAGGCAGGTTGTAATTTTTCAGAGTAGAGACATATGTTCCAGTCTTGGACGCGCCAAATGTTGGAAAGTTACTGCGACTCAATTTTCTTTCCTCCTTTTTTGCAACAATTGATAGAAATCATCCCCATCTTGAACAGTCTAATATTGTTGCTTTTTCCTTATAACTGTTCTCCAAAATCAACGATCTAAAAATGGTGGGGCCGACCGGAGTTGAACCGGCGACACACGGGTCACTACAGCTCCAAACTGTACATCATCCTTTCGTCAGTGAAGCTAGTTGAACCACTGGAGCCCTTAGCGGTGATCATGTGATGTATCCTGTCGCCATGCCTGGCTAGGCTACGACCCCACGTTTGGTCAATAAATGCACTTGAATTTTAATTTACTTAACTTCTGAAGATTTATTGCAGACCTGAGAATCTAACCAATTGGTGCACAACCTGAACTTTGCCGGATTGACACGGATATCTTTTGTTTGCATGATACAAAACTTGGGTGATGCATGATATATGGCAAAACCTATAGTTCTCATACTGGCAGCCATTCCTATACTTGCAGCCATCTTCATAGTTGTTCCACAGCTGACACGTCCAGAGATTCAGAGCGCTGTAGTAAATTCAGAAGATGTGATGACCATACAATATACGAAAGAACATCTGCAAAAGATCTCGTTTGGCATGACGCAAAGCATAGGTGCAGATACTGCCGAAGTTTTAACAATACAGAGCGACGGTTCTACCACATACAGCCTTACAAAAAATGGCTATTCGAATCCTGATGTAAAATACCAACTATCAAAAGACGAGTTTACCAAACTAGAGTCCCTAATCAAGACGACGGGCTTTGTGGGCATTCCTGATACCGTATACCAAGTAAAGCCGGATGCTACAAACTATGAAAAATATGGCCTGCACGTAACTCTTGACGGCAAGACTGTAAATCTCCAGTGGGCGGACCAAAACGCAAGCCAGGATTTTATCCCGCCAATTATAACCCATGTACAATCAAGTCTTGATGATATCGTCAGCGAAATAAAATAAATAGCGCTCAAAGCGATCAGACTGTATGATTCCTCTCTCAGGTGATCTTGGCAACGCAAAAGGAATAGTCCGCGAGAATCTCGGTTCGATTGAAACCAGGCGGGGTACTTCTACTCTCAAGCGCGGTTTTGCCCACATGCTAAAAAATGGAGTCGTCATGGATGTCACAACTGTAGAACAGGCTCAGATAGCAGAAGATGCAGGTGCGGTTGCAGTAATGGTTTTGGACAAACTTCCAGCAGATGTACGAAAAGCAGGAGGAGTAGCTAGAACTGCAAGCATTAGAATTATTGAAGAAATAATGGACTCGGTAACAATTCCGGTTATGGCAAAATGCAGAATTGGTCATGTCTACGAAGCGCAGGTTTTGGGAGCTACTGATGTCGATATGATAGACGAGTCCGAGGTTCTTACCCCGGCAGATGAATTTCATCACATATGGAAATGGGATTTCACAACACCGTTTGTAAACGGCGCAAGAAATCTGGGAGAGGCGCTTAGAAGAATAGAGGAAGGCGCTGCAATGATAAGAACCAAGGGAGAGCCAGGAACTGGAAACGTAGCAGAGGCAGTAATTCATATTAAAAACGTCAACTCAGAGTTGAGGCGCATAAAATCAATCTATGATGCAGGTGACGAGCAGGATCTGGTCAGCATGGCGCGCGAACTCAAAGTATCGTACTCTCTTGTAGAAGAAACCGCAAGCCTTGGCAGGTTGCCCGTGGTAAATTTTGCAGCAGGGGGAATATCAACTCCTGCAGACGCTGCATATCTGATGACACTTGGCTGCGATGGAATCTTTGTCGGTTCAGGAATTTTCAAGTCTGATGACGCAAAAGAGAGGGCACAGGCGGTAGTTCTCGCAACTACCTTCTGGGAAGATCCCGACAAGGTAAAGGAAGCGCAAAAGATGGTAGACGAGCGACAGTCCATGCTGGGGCTTGATACCAAGAACCTGGAGCTTAGAATGCAGGAAAGGGGAAGTACGGCATGACAGGCGTTAACATTGGAATTCTTGCCGTTCAGGGAGACGTTGCAGAAAACATATCTGCTACACGAATGGCAATGGACGAGCTCGGAATAGAAGGGGTTGTAAGCCAGGTAAAAACCCCTGAACAAATATCTGATCTTGACGGACTGGTTATTCCAGGCGGTGAAAGTACCGTGATTGGAACGCTCTCGCTAATCAACGGTTCAATGAAAAAGATAAAAGAAAAGATTGCCTCTGGGATGCCTGTTTTGGGCACCTGTGCGGGAATGATTCTGTTATCAAAAAAAGCAAAAGACCGGGTTGTGGGAGAGATGGAGCAGCCGCTGCTGGACTATCTTGATATAAAGATTGAAAGGAACGCTTTTGGAAGGCAAAAAGACTCGTTTGAGGCAGACATATCGCTTGAAAAGATCGGAATACCCAAGTTTATGGGAGTCTTTATCCGAGCACCATCTGTAGTTGATGCAGGAAAGGCTGTAGAAGTTCTCTCAAAGGTTGATGAAAAAATAGTCGCAGTAAAGCAAGGAAACATTATTGGCACCTCGTTTCATCCTGAACTTACAGAAGATCTGGCAGTACACAAGTACTTTGTCAATCTGGTGCAAAAGAAAAACTAGATCTCTGCTTTATCCTGTTCTACTACAATTTATATTAAATTCAGGCTACTGATAGTGTGTTTGTCATGGATATAGAGACAACCCCCGAGCTTGTTTCTGGGGTCTATAAAAAATTGGAGGAAAACATTTCAAAATATAGGAAAATGACAGACAGGCCGCTGACCCTGGCAGAAAAGATTCTTGCAGGACATTTGGAGGACATTGATACTGCAAAAAACCTGGAGTCTAGCAGGTCTTACGTATTTCTAAACCCAGACAGAGTAGCACTGCAAGATGTCACTGGCCAGATGGTCATATTACAATTCATGCAATCAGGACTGAAACGAGTTGCATTGCCAACAACCGTGCACTGTGATCATCTCATACAAGCCAGAGTGGGAAGCGAGGAGGACACTAAGCTTGCCTTGGATGAAAATAGCGAGGTGTACAAATTTCTCGAATCTGCTTCAAGAAAATTCGGCATGGGATTCTGGAGGCCTGGTGCAGGAATAATTCATCAGGTAGTTTTAGAAAACTATGCGTTTCCAGGAGGATTGATGATAGGAACTGACTCTCACACCCCAAATGCAGGCGGACTTGGAATGATAGCAATTGGAGTTGGGGGCCTTGATGCCGCAGAAGTGATGGCCGGGTTTCCTTGGGAACTTTTGTATCCAAAAAGAATAGGAGTTCATCTAAAAGGAGAACTAAACGGATGGACTGCCCCCAAAGATATCATACTATACGTTGCAGCAAAGCTTACTGTTTCAGGCGGGACAAATGCCATAGTGGAGTACTTTGGACCTGGCGCAAGAACCATCAGCTGCACAGGAAAGGCAACAATAACCAACATGGGTGCAGAGATCGGGGCTACATGCTCGCTGTTCCCATATGATGAAAGGATGGATGCCTATCTCAGGGCAACTGGACGTGAAAAAATTGCCGACCTTGCAAACTTGCACAAGGAGATACTTGTTGCCGACCCTGACATTGAACAGCATCCTGAAAAATACTTTGACCGGGTTATAGAGATTGACCTTTCTACGCTTGAACCGTATATTGTAGGACCACATACGCCAGACCTTGCCAGGCCCATATCGCAACTTGCAGAAGATGTCAGGGAAAATAATTATCTTGATACGATATCAGTTGCATTAATTGGCAGTTGTACAAATTCTTCCTATGAAGACATGACAAGAGCAGCCAACGTGGCAGAGCAGGCAAAGGAAAAAGGGCTGAAGGTAAAGATACCTCTGCTGGTAACGCCGGGATCTGAGCAGATACGCGCTACAATAGAAAGAGACGGCCAGATGGAGACGCTGGTGGAAGTTGGGGCAACCGTGTTGGCAAATGCATGCGGGCCTTGCATAGGGCAGTGGCGAAGACCAGAGCTGAAGGCTGGTGAACCAAATACCATAGTCACCTCGTTTAATCGAAACTTCCCGGGCAGAAACGACGGCAGAAGGGAGACAATGAACTTTATAGGAAGCCCAGAACTGATTGTAGCGCTTGCACTGGGGGGAAGACTATCGTTTAACCCTATGAAGGACCAAGTCACCTCATCTGACGGCACAAAATTCATACTGGAGCCTCCAAAAAAGGCGCCCGAGGTTCCGCCCAAAGGCTTTCAGAGTGTAAAAGATGTCTACGTGCCTCCATCGGAGATTCCAGATCTTGTTGCAATAGCAATTCCTGCAAACAGTGACAGGTTGCAAAAACTAGAGCCGTTTCCAAAATGGGATGGAAAAGACTTTGTGGACTTGCCAATTCTGCTAAAGGCAAAAGGAAAGTGTACCACTGATCACATATCGCCTGCTGGTTCTTGGCTGAGATTCAGAGGAAATCTCGATAAAATAAGCGATAATGTTTTCTTGGGTGCAGTAAATGCCTACAATAACGAAGTAGGAAAAGGAAAGAACCTTCTTACTGGAACAATTGATTCCTTTCCAGCTATTGCAAGACAATACAAGATGAAGGGATTCAAGTGGATTGTAATCGGTGACAACAACTATGGAGAAGGCAGCAGCAGAGAACATGCTGCCATGTCTCCTAGATATCTGGGCTGCGCGTCAGTAATTGCAAGAAGCTTTGCAAGAATACATGAGACCAATCTGAAAAAACAGGGAGTTCTTGCACTGACATTTGCAAACCCGGCAGACTATGACAAGATTCGGGAAACTGACAGAATAAGCATAACGGGTCTGTCTGGGATGGAGTCAGGAAAACAAATACGCGCTTTCATATACCGTGAAGACGGCACAAAGGAAGAGATACTGCTGAACCATTCTTATAACAAGTTTCAGATAAAGTGGTTCCAGGCAGGCTCTGCACTTAACATACTGCGTGAAAAAGAAAATCTACTGCACTAGGCAAGCAACTTAAAATGTTTTAGCGACTATATTACATGTGTGATGAGTCACGCATTTGATCCCAATAAACTATACAACAGAGTTGTACACTATTACATTGACAAGAAGGGATATTCAAAAGAAAAGGCAAACCAGATAGCACAGAGAGTCGTACAACGAGAGGCAACACGGAGGACGTGTAAAAATGCAAAATGTGGGCATTCTGTAGATGATCACATCAGGACAAAAGAGACCTGCCTTGTGCTGGATTGCGATTGCAGGGAATTTGTCAGCTAGAAACCTTTAGGATCATCTTTCCAAACTGTGCACTACCTTCCATCTTTTGGTGTGCAAGCTTGGCGTCTTTGAGCTCAAAGACGCTGTCAATTATAGGCCGGATTCTTTTTGACTGCATAAATTTGTGCAGTGAAATCAACTGTGATCTTGTGCCAAGATATGCTCCGGTTATGCTAGCTTCTTTGCTGTAAAATGCTCTGATGTTTACTGTGGCCTCTGCCCCGGTAGTAGTACCGCATGCAATCATCTTTCCGCCTACTCTGAGAACCTCGATGCTTGTGGGCCATGTTTTTGCTCCCACATGGTCAATTACCGCATCGACACCCTGTTCTCCAGTGTATCTGAGGGTCTCAGCCATGACATCTGATTTATTCCTGTCAACTACAAGGTCGGCACCAAGTTTTCTTGCCCTGCTTTCGCTGTCCTTGTTTGATACAACCGTTATGATTCTAAGGCCCATTGCATGTGCAAGAAGTACTGCAGCAGAGCCTACACCACTGTTTGCACCCCATATGAGTATGGTGTCGCCTTTTCTGCATCCAGATCTTTCAAGCATGTTCCAGGCAGTAAGGTACGATATGTTCAGCGTACATGCCTCGGCATCACTGAACCAGCTTGGCTTTTTTACAATGTTTTTTTGCGGAACCTGTACCAGTTCAGCATAGCCTCCGTGGTATTTGCCAAACCCACCTATGATGGAAAATGACACGCGTGGAGCGCCGCTTGACACTGCAGGATATACCACAACCTTCTCGCCCTTTCTGAATTTTCCAAAACCTTCTACAAGCGTGCCTGAAATATCGCAACCAAGAATGTGTGGAAACGATACCTGTTTGCCAGCAATACCCTTTCTAACCCAGATGTCAAGGTGGTTTACCGCACAATAATCTACTCTGACTATTGCATGTCCCTTGGTTGGAACGGGGTCTGCAACTTCCTCATATGATAAAACGTCTAGGCCTCCATGTTTTCTGATTGTTACTGCCTTCACTCACATGACTAGGCAAAATCACTATTAAAGTACATTTTTTACAGCTTCAAAAGAAGATAATGCCTCATGGCTTGAGATTGTGCATGGCTTTCAAATCCTTTGCAAACTGATGAAGATCCTCCGGTATTTCAACCTCTATTGCATCCTTCAGGGACAAATTCTGTTCCTTCTTCTTGTTCCATATGTTTGAGTTAAACTCTGTAATCGGCTTTGTAAACCTCGTCCAGTCTTGGGGGTTTTCTGCCTGCGGGAATTTTTCCTTGTGTACTGTCTTGTCAGAATACTGAATCTGCTGCCAGAGATAGTCAGTGATAAAAGGTGTTATTGGAGCAAGAAGTGCAAGAAGTGTTGAAAGAACCTTGTGCAGGGTAAATATGGCAGCATCTCTCTCTTCTTCACTAAACCCTGTACTATATGCACGACCTTTCACCATCTCGATATAATGTGCCGCAAACAGGTTCCAGGTAAACTCACGAATGCTAGTTGAGGGAACAAAAAAGTTGTAATCCTCAAAGCCCTTCCTGCACTCAGACACCACCTTGTCAAGCTCTGACAGTATCCAGTTATCTGTCGGAGTAGTAGTGGCAGACTTGATGATTGGAAATCCTGAAAGAAATCTGGATATGTTCCAGAGCTTGCTTAGGAACTTTTTTGTTGTCTCTATTTTTTGCTCTGAACATCTAAAGTCATAGCCGAGATTTATCTCGCTTGCACTCCAGAATCGAAACGTGTCTGCACCGAATTTCTGAATCACCGGAAGGGGGTCCACTACATTGCCCTTGCTCTTGCTCATCTTTGCTCCATGCTCGTCAACACCATAGCCCATTATCCATGCGTCCTTCCATGGTGTCATACCGGTAAGTTGTTCACATCTTAATACTGTATAGTAAAGCCATGTTCTTACGATATCCTTTGACTGCGGTCTTATTGACGCTGGATATGTTTTTTTGAAAAATTCCTTGTCTTTGTTATATTTTGAGACATAGAGAGGAGATACGCTGGAATCCATCCACGTGTCAAATGTTCTCTCCTCTCCGACAAACTCTGTTGCCCCACACTTGGTGCACTTTGAGATGGGGCTTGGGTCCTTCCACGGCCTATAGTATCTTCCAGGTTCTGGCACATGGGGCTCGGAGCATTTTTTGCAATACCATATTGGGATTTCTGTTCCATAAAACCTTCTCCTTGAGATGGGCCAGTCTATTGTTATTGATTCCAGCCAGTTCATGAGGATCTGTTTATGCATGGACGGATGAAACACGATTTTTGATCCAAGTTCCTTGATTTTTTCCACAGACTCTTTTTGTTTTAGGTAATATTCTTCCATCGCAATTATCTCAATTGGAATCTTGCTTCTTTCAGAAATGGGGGTTCTGTGATTGATGTTCTCGATTTTTTCTACCAGGTTTTGATTTTGCAGGTCTTCGATTATTTTTTCCCTAGCCTGTTTTATCTTGAGTCCTGAATAGGCGCCTGCAACCTCGGTCATTCTGCCGTTTTTGCCAATTGCTACGATCTCTTCCAGCTTGAGCTCCCTGAACAGGGCAACGTCGTTTTGGTCTCCATAGCTGCATGCCATGACGGCTCCTGAACCAAATTCCTTTTCTGCAGACGGATGTGTCCTTATCTGAACCTCTCTGTTTATGACTGGAATTATGGCACTTTTTCCTATGACACTGGAATATCTCTCGTCATCTGGGTTTACAATGATTGCCTGGCACGCGCACAAAAGCTCAGGCCTTGTACTGGCTATGGTTAAAATCATGTCAGAGTCTTTTATCTTAAATTTCATGTAGACTAGCTTTGTTGGTATCTCTTCGTAGATTATCTCGGCATCTGCAATGGTAGTTCCCGTCACCCAGTCATAGTTATTTGGCCTGTTTGCAATGTACACCATTCCCTTTTTCCATAATTCTATGAAGGTGGCCTGTGTAAGGGAGCGGTATTGTTCGGAATCTGTCCTGTAGTATTCTGAGAAATTTCCGCTCAGGCCCAAACTTTTCATTATCTGGATCATCTCTGCCTCAAGGTCATTCAGAGCAGTAGAGCATAGATTCAGAAACTCTGCCCTGTCTGTCTCATGCATTCGTATGTTGTATTTTTTCTCTGTGTACAGCTCTACTGGCAGGCCGTTTCTGTCAATTCCTATTGGAAATAGCACATTTTTCCCCTGCATCCTTGCAGTCCTGGCAATCATGTCTATCTGCGCATAATGTGCAGCGGCTCCTATGTGCCAGGGCCTTCCAGACGGGTATGGCGGAGGCGTATCAATTACAAATACATCTCCTTCTAGTCTAAACTCGTATGCTTTCGAGTCTTCCCACTGTTTCAAAATCTGCTTTTCAATCTCGGGATTCCAAGATGTTTCCTTTATTTTCGGCTCCATGTCTCTATGATCTTGAGATCTGCGAGATAATGTGAGCACCCTTGTTATAGCCTTCATAGATGTATACGCCAACTGCCTCTACATTCTTTGGCATCTTTGGAACAAGGAGTTTTATTATTTCAGTTGACAAGTTTTCGACCGTGGCTTCTCCCTCTAACAAATATGTGGTATTTTTTGGCATCTGCAGATCAAACTTACCTTTTGGACCATCAAATGCAATCTTGTAATGGATATCGTCTTCTTTTACGAGATATTTTTTGTTAATGAAGAACTTGTGATCTAGAACTGAGATGACTTCCTTGATTATCCTCTTTGCCTCACCAAAATCCACAAGCAGGTTATTTTTCATCTCGCCTACAAGTTCCACCATGACAGATGATGTATGACCGTGAAGGATGGAGCATTTCTCCACTAGGGGCAAAATATGCGCATAATCAAACGCAAATGAAGGATCTTCTATGAAGATTGAGCCAGTTTGAACATCTTTTGTCTTGTAAAGAACAATGTCATCAAGCTCTTTTAGCTGCGCGGCAAGCTTGGGGTGTCCAATTGCAATTAGTTTTACATCTTGGTTTTCTTGCTTTAGTTCCTTGTATTTCGTAATGTCTTTTTCATCATCTATGACTTCTATGAGACCTTTTTCGGTCTTGAAATCCACCTGGACTTTGTTTCCATTCTTCAGGGTAATGCCATAGTTGTATTCGTATTCTACTCCTAAGAATGAGAGCATTTCTGCTATGGAAAGCTCCGTTCTACTCCTCATGAGATTTCCTTTTTTGTCGATATATCGAAAATCTGAATCCAGAATTGCCGAACCGCTTGGCATTTGAAAAATTTTAGATTGTCCGTATATAAATTCTGTACAGGTTGTTTTTGTTAGTAAGGGGTGTTATTTTGCCAAAGAGTCTAGGGTCTTTGCAAGACTGATGTCGTTTTGTGTTATTCCGCCTGCATCATGGGTAACTAGCTCCACCTTGATCTTGTTGTATACATTAAACCATTCGGGATGATGGTTCATTTTTTCTATGTGGATGGCAGCCTTGCTCATAAAGCCAAACGCCTCTATGAAATCCGCAAAAACAAAATCTTTGTGTAATTTTCCATTTACAACGCTCCATCCATGCAAATTGACTAACTCTGCCCTGATCTGTTCATCAGTCAACTTGCTTAATGCCACAGCTTTTTTCCAGCTAACCCTATATTTAACTCTCATAGAAAAGCACTAGATCGTAAAAATGGAAAGCCTTGTTACAAAACTGCACGAACAAATAATTCTTGCAATAAAAAATGTCTCAGCATCACAAAAAATTGGACTTGGCTTTTCTGGTGGTGTTGACAGTTCGCTGTTGGCAAAAATTTGCTCTGATCTTGGATTTGAGGTGACATTGCTTACAATCGGGTTTGAAGGTTCGCATGATATTGAATTTTCAAAGAAAATCTCTGCTTTGATGAAACTAGGGCATCTTACTCGTACAATACCTGAAAAATCATTTCCGTCTGTTGCACAAGAGATCAGGTCTCAAATAGGTACTGACAACCTCTCCTGGAATGAAAATTGCATAGCTTTCCATTATGTATCGGAACTTGCAAAGGAGAATGGCATAGATACTGTTCTCACGTCAAATGGTATGGACGAACTCTTTTGTGGATATAATGCCTATAGGGAGGCTATGGAAAAAGGCGAAAAGGCCGTAATGGATCTTATGGAGTCAAAACTTGAAAACGAGATCAAGATGATGAGGGCGGTAAATCAGGTGTCTTCAAAATTTGGCGTAAAAATATTGCAGCCTCTTCTATCTGGCGAGTTTGTTGGCTTTGCAAAGCCCATCCCAATACCAGAGAAGATAAAAGACAAAGACGATCTGGTAAGAAAACACATTATTCGACAGCTGGCCTTGTCGGTTGGAGTTCCGGCCGAGTCTGCACTGAAAAGGAAAAAAGCACTACAGTATGGTTCTCTTATTCACAAAAACTTGATGAAGATCAGGAAAACCTAGAGCACGACTTTTTCACAATGCTTGAGACGTTTCTAATTATCTGGTCCGATGCACCAAGATGATTTTCTGGAACGAAAATGCTGTCAATCTCGTCTTCTGTGAGATGTGATGATATCGCGCTATCGCTCTTTACTGCGTCTCTGAAATCTGTCTTGCTCTCCAATGCAGCAAATGCAACGCGTTGTATGTCTCTGTATGCTTCAAATCTTGGAATCCCTTTCTTTATGAGTGCCTCAAGCACAAACTCTGCAAATATCTGTCCCATGGTGAATTCCAAGTTGCTTCTTATTCTTTCTTCATTGACGTAGAGTTCTTTTAGGATCTTGGTCATTGTTTCAATCATTTCATCAAGCAGTATGGAAGTTGTGGGAAGAACGAATCTTTCATTGGCAGAATTTGAGAGATCTCGCTCATGCCAGAGCGGGATGTTTTCAAACACTACTGAAATCTGGCTTCGCAACAGCTTTGAAAGAGACGTGACCCGTTCGCTTTTCACTGGGTTTCTCTTGACTGGAACCGCGCTACTTCCCATCTGACCCTTTCTAAATGGCTCTGCCACCTCGCCTATCTCTGTTCTCTGCAGATTTCGTATCTCGACTGCTATCTTTTCAAGCGTTGAACCAATTAACGCCATGGAAAAAACATATTCCGCGTATCTCTCGCGCGGAACCACCTGGGTCGCTACGTCTGCGGGAAACAATGCGAGTTTTTTTGCAACTCTTCTTTGTACTTCCAGTGCCTTTGCTCCCATGAGGGAGCCTGTCCCAACCACTCCAAGAGTCTTACAAATTAAGATTCGCTTCTTTGCCTCTTCTATCCTCTCAACATGTTTTGCCATCTCAAGCGCAGAATTTGCAAATTTTAAACCAAATGAAATTATGCTTGCATGTTGCCCATGGGTCCTGCCTACTGCGGGAACATCCTTGTATCTTGCTGCCATGTCTGCCAAAATGACGGCCATCTTTGCTACCTTGGGCTCTATTATGCGGATGGCATCTCTTATCTGCAAAGAGTTGCTTGTGTCAACAAGATCATTGCTGGTCAGGCCATAGTGAACCCACGGCCTTGCTGCAGGTTTGCATCTCTCACTTAGTGCTTCTACTAACGCCGCTGTATCGTGATCGCTTTTTGCTTCAAGCTGTTTTATCCTTTTTACGGTTATCCTTCCTGACATCGCAATGCTTGAAATGTTCTGAGCTGCACTTTTTGGTATCATGTTTATTTCAGACTGGGAGCGAGCTACTGCAGCTTCTATCTCTAATTGATATGTTATCTTTTTCCTGTCATCAAAGATTTCCTTCATGGCATCTGTTCCGTAGCGGCCTGAATCAATTGGCAGTATTGGCATACCTGAAAGAAACTATTATAGCAAAATAAATCTACTTGAATGGATTAGGCCTTCATTTTACCACTAATTTTTTATATTAATACTTGAACGTGAGAAATGTGGACAACAAGAAAGAAGAAAACAAGAGTCACGACTTGGAAAATACCGCTGACCATGTTGAGGGTGAAGACCTGACTCTTGATGGAAAGGCATTGCATGATCTATATCGGCATACCGCCAAACTGATAAAATAGAAATCTCCACTTGTACCTTCTCATGATTTAAATTGTGTTCAAATGCCTTTTTTCGCAGAAAGAGATGACTTCGTTAATTCCTAAAAAAATAGGCGATATGGAATATCGCATTGAGGCCGATTCTTCTCGAGGCATGAAGGTTCCAGTTACGATATATGCAGATGAAGGCCTGTTGCAAAAAATGATGACCGACAGGACCATAACTCAGGCAGTCAACGTCTCAACACTGCCGGGAGTTGTAAAACACGTGGTGGTGCTCCCAGACGGCCACGAAGGATATGGTTTTCCTGTGGGCGGCGTAGCTGCAATGGACGCCGAAGAAGGAATGATAAGTCCTGGAGGCGTAGGGTATGACATTAACTGTCTTCATCCATCCACCCGAGTCTATACTGAAGATAGAAACTGGAAGAAGATAACTGAAATTTCAGGCAATGACACTACATTGTCACTTGATGTACCAAGCAAATCAACCATAAAAACAGCACCAATCATGTTTCTCAAGAAAAAACAAAATGATACCATACTAAAAATAACTACAAAATTTGGAAGGGAACTGCTAGTCACCAAGGATCACCCTTTGCTTACTGATAGGGGCATGGTTGCTGCAGGACTGGTATCTATTGGAACCAACTTGGTTTCACACGGATTTGAGGGATTGGAACACCTGGAACCCACCGAGGATGTGATATACGATATGGATGATCTGAACAGGGCCATGAACGAACTGGGTATAAGCGACAAAGGCAATGCCCGGGCGCAGGTGCTAAAACATCTTGGCGGCCTAGGACTTGATGAACTAAAGACAACAAGCAACAAACTTTCAAGGATACTAAAGCTGCTTGGAATAATACTGAGCGATGGCACGGTCCCTCAAGGGAGCAAATACGTCTCAATCTATGGAAAACTGGAGGATCTCAAATCAATCGAGAATGATCTTGATTGGCTAGGAATAAACTCTATCATAATTTCTCGACAAAGGCATCACAAGATAAATTCACACTATGGAGAAGCTACTTTCCAAACTGTAGAACACTCCATAAAGATATCATCTCAAGGATTCCGGGTCATTCTGCACGCAATGGGTATTCCTTCCGGAAACAGATCTGCTCAACGATACAGAATACCTCTGTGGATAAAATCCCTCAAAGCTTGGCAAAAGAGACTTTTTGTTGCAGCATATTTCGGAGGCGAGCTTACAAAACCCATCTCAAACAATGGGTATAATTTTGCCATGCCGGCATTTAGCGTTAGCAAACTGGAAACTTTGCTAGACAATGCATTTGAGATAGTAAACGACATGAAGGAAATCCTTGATTCCCTTGGCGTAAAAACATCTGAGCCTGTATTGGTGTATGGTTATACCTATGACGGCAAGAAGGGCACAACAAAGACAGTACGCTTGGGAATAGAATCTAATGCGGACAATATGCTCAGGTTCCTTAGCACTGTAGGATATGTCTACAACAAGGAAAAGGAAACACTGGCAAGCATTGCTTCACTGTATCTGCGTTTTATCGGTGAGATCAGGGCACAGAGAGATAACGCGAGAAATACTGCACGGGAGATGTATTCAGGCGGAAAAAGTTCTGGACAGATTTTAGCCACATTAAAGGGAGAATACTTTACTCAAGGCTTTATAGAACATTCCTTATGGTCTGAGAGAAAATCTGCCAGGGTTTGGGATGTCATACGTTTCAACGAGTTTATGCACAAAGTTTCAATAGGAGACGGATATGCGTGGGACCAAATAGCAGGTATAGAAGAAACTGATTATGATGGACACGTTTACGATCTAACCATCAATGACTGCAATCATAACTTCATCGCAAATGGAATCGTGGTCTCAAACTGCGGTGTAAGACTGGTACGAACAAATCTAAATGAAAAGGATGTAAGACCAAAACTCAAAGACATTGTACTTGAGCTGTTCAAATCAATTCCTTCGGGAGTTGGCTCAAAAGGTGCTGTCAGGCTGAGTCCATCCGATCTTGATGAGGTACTTGTACGTGGGGTGCAGTGGGCAGTAGACCGTGGTTACGGCTCAAACGATGACGCAGACGTATGTGAGGAAAACGGACAGATAAAAAATGCAGATCCAAGCAGAGTATCCCAGACTGCACGCAAGCGTGGTTCCCCACAGCTGGGAAGCCTGGGCTCGGGAAATCACTTTCTTGAAATTCAACGTGTTGACCAAATTCATGACAAGGAGGCTGCAAAGAGAATGGGAATCTTCAATGAGGGGCAAATCACCGTCTTGATTCACTGTGGTTCGCGAGGGTTCGGGCATCAGGTATGCAGTGATTATCTTAGAACATCTGAGCAAGCACTTCAGAAATACAAGATAAACCTGGTTGACAGGGAACTTGCATGCGTACCAAACTCGTCTGAGGAAGGCGAGTCTTATAGAAAGGCAATGTTTGCTGCACTAAACTTTGCTTGGAGCAACAGACAAATGATTACACACTGGACAAGAAAAGCGTTTGAAAGGGTCTTCAAGCAGACCGAATCTGATCTTGATATGAAGCTTATCTATGACGTGGCTCACAATATTGCTAAAGTAGAAAAGCACAAAGTTGACGGCGAGATACGTTCAGTTGTGGTACACCGAAAGGGTGCAACACGGGCGTTTCCAAGAGGTAGGGACGAGATACCTCAGAAATATCGAGACTTGGGGCAGCCTGTCTTCATACCTGGTTCGATGGGCACGGGCAGCTGGATTCTTTTAGGCCAGCCAGGTTCGATGGACCTGAGCTTTGGCTCTACTGCGCATGGAGCTGGAAGAATGATGTCAAGATCTGCCGCAAGGCGCAATTTCACTGAAAGCCAAGTTCAAAAATCTCTTGGAGACAAGGGAATTTTCATAAAAGCCCTTACCAGAGAAGGTGTCGTAGAAGAAACCCCAGAAGCATACAAGGATGTGGACGCAGTGGCCAATGTATCACATGAGATGGGAATTGCAACAAAGGTAGCCAAGCTTGTCCCAATAGGGGTGATCAAGGGATGACAGAAGAGGACAAGGAACTGGAACTTCTAAAGGCAAAACGGCTGCTTGAGATGCAAAAAAACCTCTCTCAAAAACAGAAAATTGATGAACTAAAGGCAAATCCCAAGCCTGCCATGTCAGTATCACCGCGTGAGATTGTAATCAAACAACTGGGATACAGAGGTCTTGAAGTTCTTGAAAATGCAGAGGCCCAATTTCCTGTAGAAACTAGGATGGTAATAGAAAAACTCGCAGAATTGATCAAGTCAGGAGAAGTAACAGAGATAATCGACGGGGGAAAACTGCTTACCCTTTTTAGGTCCATAGGTGTGCGAGTCAAGGTGCAGACAACAATCAAGGTTGAGAAAGACGGCAAGCTGGTATCGTGGTCTGACAAGTTAAAGGACAAGACAGATGCCGGCAACTTGGACAATCCGACAGAAAACCCCTAGGTCTATTCGTGCCGAAAAATCAAATCTTATAATTGTGTAACAAAACTAGAAAGATGGAATGATTTTTTTTGTTCATTACGGGGTGTCTTTCCAATGAACGGCAGGGCAACCATATTAGAAATTGCAAGCACCAGCTATGAAACGGATCTTGAACTGATCTCTTCTGCAATGAATAGTCTGCAGTCCCTCTGTGAGATAGCGGACGGTTTTCTAATCAGCAATCCGATGCATAGGTTTGGCTGGGCATTTTTCAAGATATTGATAAAAAATGAACTCCTGTCTGCCATGCAATTAAAACTTGAAGACAAGATTCAGGCGTCAAAGGGGAAAAAATACGAAGAGAAATTTGTCAGCTTTATGACAAACCTCTTTGAACAAAATAAGGTAAAAGTAAAGATAAAACTGATAGAAGACTAGACTCTTCTTCCTCTTTTACCGCCCTTTTTGCGGGTGGTGTCGTGAGGGATTGGTGTTACATCGTCGATTCTTCCGATCTTAAATCCGCCCCTTGCCAGTGCCCTGATTGCTGCCTGTGCTCCGGGTCCTGGAACTCTGGATCCTACTCCCCCAACAGCTCTTACTCTGATGTGGAGTCCTGTGAAGCCCTTGTCATGGGCAGCCTCGACCACAGCTGCAGTGGATTTCATTGCAGCATAAGGAGATGATTCGTATCTGTCTGCATTTACGTGTCTGCCTCCTGAGCTGATGGCTACCGTTTCGCCACCAGAAACATCGGTGATATGCACAATGGTGTTGTTATAACTACTGTAAATGTGGGCAATACCCCATTTCTCCTTGGTTTCTTGCTGTTCTGACAACATCTCAGAGCTCTATAACGGGTTTAAAAAACATTGTGCGCTAGGCATGAATAGAATAGTTTTCGAAGAACCATGCTGTGAAAATCTACGTCAGTCTTTTATGGTTTGAAGAGGGAGTGATGATGGTGTGTTTTGAAAAGTCCACATCTTTCAATAATTGTAATTCTCTTCATGGCTGTGTTATTTAGCATTAACATTGTATATGCTCAGTATGGACAACAATCTGGTAATTTCACTGATCTCACATACCTGCAGTAGAAACATCTGAAGGTATCGAGTCTACCTTTTCGAATCCTAGATCATGCATCTTATTTTCATCGGATGAAGGGACTAGCAAATAATATGAATAATCTAGGGGCTTGCCATTAATTTCTGTGCAGTAGATACAGTTGGCATGTGTCTGCATTGATTTAATTACTGTAATCCCAAAACCGTTGAAGTAATCTTTTATTTTAATGAATTCAGGAAGCGAAAACTCTGGAGAGGGATATTTATTTTCCCATGGAACACCATCGCAACATAACGGAGTATACTCAAACCAAATTGTTGACGCCGATGACTTTAGAATTGTTGTTGTGGGCACAGAAGCATCTTCTGGTGCTTGTACAGTTACCTGTTTTTCCATTACATCGGAAAGGAGAGCTGCAGAGGCGAGGCTGTCCCAGGCAGATACCTGAATTGTATAATTCCCAGCCTCTTTTGGCGTCCAGACTTGGGTTGCAGTGAAGGACTGGTTGCTTAACATGGATGCTGAGAAGCCCTCAAAGTAATCTAACACGTGGTTCTTGTCTATGGCTTCAACAACATATGCAAACCTTTGATCGTGTGCTTCGTGGTTTGTAAGCATAGACTGGATTCCTATCTCTTGGCCAACCTGAAAGCTTGAGATGGCATGGCCGGTGGCGTCCACCATCGTAGGACTAGATATTGAGACTTGGCTATTGTCCCCATGAGCCAGCTGCAACGCTCCGACAGCTAAAAGTACGCCAAAGACTGGAATGGAAAGGAGTATCTTTGGATTCATACAAAGGTAAAGCCTAGCACAATTCATAAAAAACATTGCTATTGATTTGTCTGTTTGAGTTTACTGTATGAATTATGGCTAAAAATTGACTAAGGGACTATACTTAGACCAGCATTTCACAGTTGACTAAAAAACATTTGTTCGAAGAAATAGCCCAGTCGTGGATAGTTTGGAAGATTGTTATTGTGAAAACGTACTTGATTTCTAATCCTTACCATATACCTGTTTATGACTGCCAACTCTACGCAGTTCTATTGTACTGTTTACAAAATCAACCGAGTAGATAATTCTATTGCTCTTATCAAGATTGTAGGCATATACTTTTAGACTCTGTTTGTAGTCTCCTAATTTTGTAGGATTTTCAGACTCGACTAATTCAGCGAGTACAGAGTCTATCCTTTTTTGTGAATCAGAACTCAATGACTTGTATTGTTTGATAAACTTCTTGTTTGGAGCAAGTATCCACAATTTAACTATGTAATTCTTTGAGCAGTTCTTCTAAAGTACTTCGTTTTGTCTTACCATTAGCTTTATCAACTTCGTATTCTTTGATGTCTGCTATCTCCTCTGGTGTTAGATCGTCCACTGTTTCTTTGGGCTTCTTTGTGGCTCGTTGCATGTTATCTTCACTATGTTATAGCATAGTAGAATAATTAAAACTATGTATAACTATGCGTAACTATTGAAGACGCTCTGTCTCAATTCACCCCATGCACTCTACAACTAAACATTAGGATCTAAGATGAACCCAGCCGCATCTCTTGAATGCCTTTTCCTGTTTCCCATCTCTGAGTATGACATTGCTGCCGTTGGTAACGTATCCTATCTCAAAAAGGGGTACCATCAACATCTCTGCAATTTTTTTGACCGTACGTATGTTCTTTTTGGGAACCGTAGCCACAATTTCATATTCTTCCCCTCCACAAAAGACAAGATCTGGCAGGCTGATCTTCTTCTTTTCTGAAAACTCTATGACATCTTTTTCTGCCGGCATCCTAGTTATGAAAAACCTCTTCTTGCTCAACCTGCTCATATCATTTAGAGTAACGGACAAGCCATCGCTTGAATCCATGGAAGAAGTAAAGTACCTTGCAGCCCTTAACCCAAACTCTAGCCTTGGCGTTGGAAGAAAAACGGATTTTTTACACTTCTTAACGAATCCTGGGTCTGCCTTGATGCCTTGGAGTATTATCTTCAGGCCTGATGAGGAATACCCAAAAGGTCCGGAAGTAATTATGATGTCGCCACTTTTTGCCCCACCTCTTCGCACTAGTCTGTTACCTGTTCCAAACATGGATACGTCTATGACAATCTCCTTTCCCTGATTTACATCCCCCCCGATTATTTTTACACCAAATTCTTTAGAGGCTGCGGCAAAACCTGATGCCAACTCCCATATCATTTTTCTAGCAAGTCCGTGTGGGATGGCAAGTGAAACTATGGCGTATCTTGGCCTGATTCCTTTGCAGGCAAAGTCGCTTATGCATGAAACCATGCTTTTTCTGGCAACCTGATATAGTTTCATTCCTGCGGGAACATCTGTACTTTGAACTAACATGTCTGATTTGGCTAGAAAATTCTGTTTGGACATGGAGATAACCTCCAGGTCTTCTGGAACAAAACTTGCCCCTCGTCCAAAACGGGACTGAAATATCTTAATAATTTCTGTTTCGTCTGGCTTCTTCATAACTTTTGGTTACCATCTTGGTTATTTGGTTCTCAATCTCTTTTATCTTCTTGAAGTTATTTGATTCTGCAGAAACTCTTATGCTGTGTTCAGTATTTGACTGTCTCACTAGAACCCAGCTGTCTTCGTCTATTACTGCCTTGATTCCGTCAATTGTTATTATCTGGCTGAATTTTTTTTCCATCTTTTTGGCAAGTATCTCAATTGTTTTCTTGTGAAATCTTGAATCTGCGTTTATCTTACTTCTTTTCTGGATGTATCCCTCCATGAATTTGATAATGTCTGTAAAGTTTTTTGTTCCAACCATTGATGCAATTAGGCCGCTTGTAAGCAATCCGTCCCTGCACATGTTAAACTTGGGCAGGATGAAACCGCCACTGCTTCCCTCCCCCCCTGCTTGGGAATTTGTCTTTAGCATCAAATCAACAACGTTTGCCTCTCCAACCCTTGATCTCTTCACCCGGCCTCCTTCGTTTTTGATGAATTTCTCAATTGACACACTTGTATCTGTGCTCAAGACAAATTTTTTGTATCCTATTTCAAGCGCTTTTGCAACCCCCAGTCCTAGGGTGGCGTCTGGTGACTGTTTTTTACCGTCTTTTACCACTACGAGCCTATCCCCATCTAGATCAAACGCAAATCCAATGTCTGCATTCTTGGACAGTCTAGTCAGACCTGACAGCCTGTCAGATGTGGGATCGGGTCCGCGCAGGGATTTGCCCGGAGTGTGGTTTATTTTTTTTACCTTGCATCCTATCTTTTCCAAAAGCATTGGAGCCACTTGAAATGCTGCCCCACCTCCAACATCGAGTGCAATCTCTGGCTTGCCATGTACATTGCCAATCAACTTTGTGGCTTCACTGACATAGGTAGAATCAATTTCTGATTCCGACCCTATCTTTCCATTTGAAAAACGCTTCTCTTCAAGCATGTGTTCTAGTTCTGCCTCGTTGATGCCTCTTCCACCTATGATGAATTTTAGGCCATTCCATTCCAGTGGATTGTGGGATGATGTCACTATCAAACCGCCTCCGTACTTTCTTGCCTCTCTGAATGCTACCGGGGTGGGTGCTATTCCGAGATTGTATACTGAAATGCCTCTTTCCATCAGTGATGCAGATGCCACCTGGGAGAGGATCTCGCTTGATGGTCTGGTATCTCGTGCCAGAACGCATTTTTTTGATTTTATGAGGTGTGAAAAATTGCGGCAGAAATGTATTATGTCCTTGAGATTGAGATCATCAGTAAAAATTCCGCGCACTCCGGAAATTGATACTTTCAATGTATCAAAAGCACAAAGGCTTTTTATAAACTCTGATGACATTGCGAACCAATGCCTCGATAGCTCAGCCTGGTAGAGCGAACGCCTCGTAAGCGTTAGGCCGCGGGATCGAATCCCGCTCGAGGCTTTTTATTATTAAACTGCGCCTTCAAAAAAATTTACAAATATTTTTTCTATAACGTGCTAGTTAAATTCAAAACTGTTTGTTCTTTTCTTGCACATCGTTGAGGGTTTCTATGTCAAGTTCCAATTCTTTTGCAAGCCCCTTCCACCATGCTGATACTTCTCCCATAATACTCCCCTTAGACATAGACCAATCTACACCTTTATAGATCTGTCGGTTGTTTTATACTACACCTTACTGATCTATGTTTTTGATCTGGTCGTTCGTTACGATCTCTGGATCTTTTGCAGCATTTCAAAATGTCACAAATGGTCTAGAAGATCATTTCCAAATGTTTGCAAGAAAAAATCTCTAAAGTTGCAATGATCTGCAAGCCTGGACGTTTGTTGTAAAATTGAAAATTCAGAGTATGTTGCCTAGAGTTCTAGGCCAAAAGAATCGGCTAAACTTTGGAACTGGGTGTATGTTTGCAGATATTGTTTGCCTTTTGGAGTTATGACAAACGTGTTTTTGCCGTCAAATTCTATTCGGTTTATAAGCCCTGCACCTGTCAGATTTTCGATAAACTTGGATAGCCTTGTATGTGACAGGTTTGCCTTTGTTAGGAGTGCTGTTACATTGATGCCGCTCTGGCCGCTTTGATCTGTAACAGTGAGCAGATCGCATACTATCTGCATACTTGTTCTGTAAGCTACCATATTCGGTACTTATAAGGAGAGGTGATATAAGGGTATTACTCTTTTCTCATACAATACAATTCTCATGCAATTGATGATGAAATGGGTTTTATCTCATTTCAACACATAGATCGCATTGGATTTTTCATGCGTGGAGGGATGTTCAAAGTGTTGCACCGAAAGAGAATACTATCCATCAGTAAAGTTTGGCAAGATAGGTGTGCTTATTCTGCCTGAGGAAAAGCAAAAGATAGAGTTTTTTGCAAAAAAACATGCAGTCAAAGCTGATATTCTTCCAAGAATTGGAATATCTGAAAAAGACGACAAACCGGATAAAGTTCTTGCATATCAATTGATGGGAAAGGAATCTAATGGGAACACGTGTCCTTTTCTTGATACTGAAAGTAGCGAAAGATCTCCCCATGGGGGATACAAATGTAAAATATACCAAGATCGACCTCTTGCCTGCAGGGCATATCCGCTAATGGAATCGTCCCCGCCAACGCTGGATCCCAAATGCAAATTCTGTGAATCGTGCTCTACAGTTGATGGAAACATCCAGTCTGAGCTTGAGTCTCTTGTTAAAATAAAAGACAACATGGAAACCAATGCAAGGTACGTATGGAGATATGCTACCGGAATAGGGGAGACATCTGACAAATCGCAGATTGAAATTGGCTGGTTTTTAATTTGATTTGTTCACTCTTTCATGAGTGCCCGGATAATGCTCTGAGAGCTTTTTGGAGTAGCACTTGCTGCACAGAGATCCCTTGACGCCCCACGATTCCATGGGCTGGTACATGTGATCTATAGAACCATTGCACAATGAACATTTGCTAGTTGTTTCTACCAAGTTGTTAAAACTCTCTTTTTTCGTTATAAAAATCTAGTTAAATAGTACCAAATTGGTACATTAAGACAGCGGTAGACTGGATGGCCAGATGCGGACCTCCTGCAAGAGACCTATCGGTCACCCGTCTGCCGCCTCTCTTGATAGCTTTTCAGAAAAGATCTCGCACTATGGTCTGAATGTCAAGTATGTCTTCTTCTTCCTGTTTTATCTTCTTCTCAATTACGCGTATCATCGAGTCTAGCCAGACATGGTGTGAGAAGAAGTTATGGTAAGTGTTTGCCGCTGTCATCTCGTCATCAACAACAGTGTCTTCTAGAAATTTTGTCGCCACTGTGTCTGTAAGCTTTAAAATTCTCTGGTTAAGCTTGACACTCTTGAAGACAGGCTCTAGTTTTGCAATATCCTCCTTAAAGTCTCCCTTGGTTAGAAGTATTTTCTCGTGGAGAATCTTGAAATAAACCGCAACAAAAAACAAGGTCGCGTATCTTTTTGTCTTGTGCCCTCCCTTCTTCCCGTAATTCAATATCTTTTTTGCATACTCTTTCACAAGATAGGGATACAGCAACAACCTGTAATCGTCTTTCAGTTTTTCATCAAATACCTCGTCATACTTGCTTCCTCTTGGAAGAAATTGTGCAGGTGAGCTATATGACTCGGTAGGTCTCTGTTCAATTCCGGCTACGAATGCCTGTATTGCGTCTTTACCAACAATCACTTTTTTGTGATTGTCCGGAAGGTACTTGCTGTATGTTGGATCCCCTGTAAACTCCGACTGTTGGGACTTGGTCTTGCTGTCAAACGATCCTGCCTGTATCTCGTAAAAATATCCGAGACTTTCCATCTGAGATTTGATCGATTTGTGAAAATCCATCAAAGAAACCAGGTCCTTTCCCCTTACTGCATTCTGCGAATTTCTGTACTTTGTAATGTTGTTCTGGTCCATCTCGTCTGCCGCCTTGATTATTGTAACCGTGATACTTCCCTCCAGATTGTGAGTACGTTTTGCATGATCTAACACTGAATTGGATGTCTGTGCACCATTGACTATCTGCGGAGCATGCAAAAGTATGGAATTGTCCTCGAGCTCCTCAAAGTCGTTTACGACTATGGTTATACCGTTGTTATAATAGAAGAACTTGTTAGGAGATTCCTGGAGGGTTTCACGCAGGCCCTTGTTTACGGTTGTTTTAAACTGCATCCACTGCCTTATGTTGGACTCAAAGACATAATCCCTGTTCTTTGTGACAAAATTGGTCAATTCCCTAAGCTTCAAGATTCCAAGCAGCGTATTCTGGTACCTCAGTTTGCTTTCAAGCCTGATTGTGGCCTTTTTGCCTACTGCTGGCTTTTTGATTCTATCCCACAGTTTTTGTATTATTGCATCTATGTCGTATATCTCAACAGACTCGTAAGTTTCTTCGTCAATCTTTTGATCCGTGACATAGACACATTCGATTTTCAGGTGTCTTTGCTGGATCTGCGTTACCAAATGGGCAATCTCGGGACGCATTTTTGCCACGTCTTTGGCAAGCAAGCTCTGTACATCATGTCTAAACTTGGCAATCGCTTCCATTGAATGAGCAGTACCATATTTTGACTGGAAGAGATAGATCTTGTCTTCTGAAAAATCAACCGGTAGATATGCATCTATGCCTAAATCGTTGGGCCCGTCAATGATTGCATCAGTGGCATCGTCATAGGTAGCTTCAAAAACTCTCGTTAACACCCATTGAAGAAAGTTGTGGCCCTTCTCAACCTCATTCTGTGCGTCCTCTGCATACTCTTTTACGCTGTCGCGTATGTTCTGAACAAATCCTTCCAGTGGTTGTCCATTGGATGGCTGTTGTACGGGTGGTTTTGCACCTGGTATGTACTCTAGCAATCCGCTACTTCTATCAACCAATATGAAATGGGTAGAATGTGGTATATTTAGTAAAGTAGGTTATTATGATATCAAAAAATGAAAGGTGAGGAAGGGATTCGAACCCCTATAGATTCGCTTTGCAGGCGAACGCATAGCCGCTCTGCCACCTCACCGCAATCAAACAGGTTTCCGATGAACAATTAAATCTTTTAGATCAGAATTTTGAAAACTGTTTTGCAGCTAGTCTAACATCTTCTGCTTTGATTGTTTTCCTACCTGCATGTGTGGACATTTCTACTGCGCTTTTGGCAATGGACGTACCGACCTCTTCCAGTATTCTCCTCAATTCATTTGCTGACTCGTCGCTTACCCTGTCAGCTCCTGCCTTTTTTAAGATCCTGTACATCACAGAAAGACCAAATTCAGATGTTGTCATGATACAACTCCAGACATCTATGATAAAAGAGTTCAAGTAGAAAAAAGACTATCTGGGAATCGATTTATACACACTTTTTTTTATATGATAATGGTATACTCATGAGTTGGCTCACTGATGCTCACATCCATCTATCCGACGACGAATTCAAATCAGAACTGCCGTTTATTCTTACAGCCATGGACAAGATGAAAATGAGGGCATGCTGCGTCTCCATGGACTATGCAAGTTCAAATGCAACGCTTGCTATAAGCGAGAAAAGCAGACTGGTACTGCCTTTTCTTGGGATACATCCGGAAAAGGCAGGCGACGATCTGGATTCAGTAACAAACCTGATTCTGGACAATTCAGACAGGATATCTGGCATAGGGGAGATTGGCCTTGACAAGACATATGTCTCAGACGATGACGGTTTCAAACGTCAGGTTCATGTCTTTGAAAAAATGCTGTCCCTGGCAGAAAAACTTGGCAAGCCGGTGTCAATCCATTCGCGAAAGACACTGGATGAGATATTCTCTATTTTGTCGTCATACCGCCTTGGTGGCACGCTGCTGCACTGGTTTGCAGGAAACAAAAAGCAACTGCAAAAAGCGATGGATGTCGGGTGTTATGTTTCATATGGACCTGCGATGGTTTATTCTCAAGATAAACAAGTCCTTCTTTCTCAAACTCAACTCGACAGGGTATTGATGGAAACTGATGGACCGGTGAAATTTTCCAAATGTTTTGGATACAAGACTGCGCAAATAACTTTTCTTCCAAGCGTTCTTTTTTGCGCCTCCAACATTCTTGGCAAGAGATATGATGAGACACTTGAAATCGTGGAAAAAAATATGAATTCATATCTTGGCATATAGGTATAAAATATCCGTGATGCTCTGCAACGCTAGGCAGAAAATTAAGGTTGAGATGTTGGAAAAATAAGAGCAACCGTTTGCAGTCTAACCTGATCTCTTTTCATACAGGTCCAGCAACATCTCAACAAACTCACTTGTATACGTCCTGCGGTTCTTCTTCTTTGACTTGTGAACCGCCGTAATGATCCTGTCATATGTCTCCTTCCTCAGTGTAAGTGTCCTGTAATCCTCACTTGGCAATACATGATTTTTTGCGATATTGTTGATAAATTGTTGGTATATCTAATTTGGAAATCTCTTCTATGATTTGCACATCTCAGACATAGGAAATCTACGTAATCCTAAAATAGAAAATATCAGGTAAATTGTCAGGTATATATAGCATGGCAAGGCAATTCAAGCCTAATCCTGAAATTCTCAAACGGATTGCCAGCGTATTTTATGAGCGCGGTTCTGCATCAAAGACATCCCTTCAACTTGCTTCAAGACTACGATGGGATCTGTCTGTAAGATATCTGGAATGGCTGTTATCTAATAATTACATCATGCATCTGCCAACCGGAAATATCAGGTCGTATGTATTGACACAGGCTGGAATTGAGATGTTTCAAAAGCTGCTGGCATTTTTTGATTCCATGAAATGATTTTTTGTGGTGCTGATGTCCTATTTTTGCCTATTAAGTATTGCTCACCTGAAACAAGTGTTTTTGGTGAGTTCATTTTATTAATGATGTTTTGAATGTACTGGACAATGACAAATAGTAACACAAAAAACAGAACAAAAGTCATAACCACAACAATAGCTACTTTAGTGTTTGGATTGGTACTGTTATCACCGACAACAGTACTTCCCTCTGTACATGCTGTATCAACAACACACTCAGAAAGATTTGTTCCACTCAAACCAATGAGCAAGGATCTTGCCAAAAAGCTTGTCAATCCACTAGCATATGCTGATGAGGTTGATGTCACTGCCTACGACAATAATGGTAATGAATATGAATCGATCTACGTTCCAGATTCGGCATCATCTACAGGATATGAATGGTATGGCATATACACCCCAAGTGGTGGCTCGCCAAAATCAGCACAAGCTGATGTGTCATATCCTTGTGACTCGTATGCCCATCAACAGACTCTTGGCGTTGAATATCAAGGCAGTGGAACATGGGAAATGGCATTCATAGACCAAGGCGGTAGCCTTTGGGACACCAAAGTTACTTCAGGCGGAACATCTATCAACACAGGACAGTCTACCCTAAATTATGGAAGTAACATTTCCGTAGACAGTACTGCGAACAATTCAAATGACTTCATAGCAGTGTACCACCACATCAATCCGACATGTCCAGCAGTTCCGACTAAACACTAACCATCTTTTTTCTTTTTTGTAAAATACGTCCTGATTGAATGTGTTTGTATTAGGATTGTCAGTATTTATCCATCGAATTGTATTTATTAAAAGACCAGTAATCGAAACTATGCAGTTAAGATTGATACTGATTATACCTATTATGACAGTACTGATAACAATTACGGTTTTTATGATAATTAGTGGAAATCCGTTTATGACAGTGGGGCATGGAAACATGTTTGTACCAACAGACCAGAAAAAATTGATTCAATTGGCATTGTCAGACCAAAGAGTGAAACAAGCCCTTGATAACAGACCATATCATATTTATTTTGATTATGGGGGTGTTATTCCTAACGTTGGTGTTCCATTCACAGACACAATTATCAAATTTGTCTTCGATGATAACTCGTATGTACTAGTTAGGGAAAATCTCTTTCAAAATAAAGTAATAGATATACAGTCTGGTAGCTTAAATCATAATGTGTATGCAGAAACTTCATCCAGTCCACCTAATTTACCTCCTGCAACACCACGAAATGGCGTTACCACCATTTGAGATATCGCTTAATGGTAGTTCTGTCTATCCGTCTTACACTGTTACAAGAGGACAAAACATCGTAATTTTCGTGGATGTAACATCTAAACAACCATACTTGGTATCACTGAATGCTCATCTGCAAAATACTGAGGTTTTGCCTATAGGTCTGACAATTCATCTTCCTGTAACTCATGTGACTACACCTGCTTCAAACATACCTCTGACTATTGATGTGTCTGATAACACCTCTATTGGATTATTTCCTGTAGTAGTGGATGCTTCTTATTACAACGATACTATTGAACATGTAGGCTTTCAGGCAGGATTCAATCTAAATATTATAAAGTGACTCGAAGCACAAAATAATGAAGAGAACATTATTTGCTAAGACAGGCTAAAATGAAAGACCAGATTTTGGGATGTGAAACAAGATTGCAGGTATGCTTGGATGGTAGTTGAGGCGTTGGGAAGTTATTTTATGCCCAGAAAAGTCTGGTATATAATACCCCTTATGCCAATCGGTAACGTGAATAGAGTCAGACGAATTTCCACGGAACTAATGACTACTTATAAAGGAAAATTCGGCATCGACTTTAAACAAAATAAGAAAATACTTGATGAAGTTGCTGTAGTTAGATCAAAGGGACTAAAAAACGAGATTGCGGGATATATCACGGCTCACCTGCGAAGAGAACTTGAAGAACAAAAAGAAAAAGAATCACTGGCACCGCAGGAAGAGGCCATGGCTGAGCCTGAAGAGATGGAAGAACAGCTGATCAGCTAAGACATCTCTTGTCTGTATATAAAAAACCAATAATTCCATATTGTACTAGTTAATTTCTTAAACCATGATAACAGTCAAACTTCTTGGCGGTGCCAAGAGATCCTTTCTGTCTGATACCATATCAATTGAGAAAAACTCCATGTCGGTATCTGATCTCCTCGTCCTTCTCCAGGACCTGGTTCAAAAAAACATGCCTGCATTTGACACCAGAAATATTCTTGTGGCGATAAACGGTGCCGATTCGTCTGTTCTGCAAGGAAACGAAACTCTCCTTAAGGGCGGGGACATTGTCAGCATAATTCCCGTGGTTCATGGAGGCAGCAAAAGAGCCAACTTTAGGATCTCAAATTACCATGTAGAACTAATCAGGGTTGGAAAGACAAGTGCCGATCCAGTGAAATTTCTTGAATCCATACGAGCCAGATTCCCGACTATAATCATTCAGGGCATTAGATCAAAGTACGTCCTAAGTGTAAGCCATGCAAAGAGAGTCATTGAAGTTTCCCTGGCAGCAAACAAGGCTGGAATCCTGCTTTCAAACAAAGTTGAAACTGACATGCTTATGAGATTTGCGGCAAATAAGCAGATAAGTGACGCAATCTCCAAAGTGGGATTGCAAAAGGATGGCGATTCGATTCTGATTGCTATTGGAAAAGAACCGCTAGTTGACAAGCTTGTTGCAGAACTAGGTCCCGTGATAAAGCCAATGATGCCGTTTCCCGACAATGCCAGTTTCTTAAAAAAACAGTTCAAAATAACAAAAAAAGAACTTGGCTGTATAATGTCATCAGAACCACTTGAGGATCTCCTAGTCGAGAGATCTGCAGTTCTACTCCATTGAGTCTCGTTTTGTTTTCAAGGTGCTTACTATGTCTGGGTCTTTCAGTATGGAGATTCCAGTGATGTCTCCAAGAATTTCAACTGTGATATTCCAGTCATATTCCTCCAAGGACACCTTGTTTTTCACAATTCCTGCAATTGAATCGATCAATTCCTTAGTTGACAGTTCTGAACCGCGTTTTTCAACTGTAATTCTGTAAGAATCACCTGACTGCATACGGCCTGCATGTTTTTGCACGGCAGCCACTATGTTTTCAAGCGTGGTCCTCATCGACTCCTGAATCGGTATGAATCTGTGGCAGTATCTGATGCTCCACGGCTCGTCAAGAATCTTTGTTCTTATCTTGTCCACTACTTGGAAGGGATCTAGAGACGTATCAACCACTACTATGCCTGAGAATCTGCTGTGTTCTGTTTTAGATTCTGCATCGCCTAGTGTCACGAGAGTCTTTGAAATCTCATCGGACGCCTCTTCTTCAAGATGGCGACTGCATGTTACAATTAGGTTCAAACTAGAGAAAGCAGCTCCTTTTTGCTAATTTTTCCTTGCCGTACTATGTCAAACATGTCACCTTCTACTTTGACGATTGTTGATTCCACAGGATTTGGTATGCTGCCTCCATCTAACAGTATGTCATATCCGTTCAGTTTCTCTATCACCTCTGAAGAATCTGCAGCAGACGGTTGGCCGGATGGATTTGCGCTGGTTCCAACAAGCAGTTTGCATTCTCTGAGGAGTTCTAATACGCACGGGTGGTTAGGCACACGTACTGCTATCTTTTTATCAAGACCAAGGGACCTTGCAATCTTTTCTTCTTTCACATCAAGAATTAATGTTAATGGACCGGGCCAGAACTTGGATGCAAATTTCTGTGATAACTTGTCAAAGACTGCAATCTCTGATATCTCAAAAATGGAATATCCAAGGACCGGGAGATGTTTTGATCCCTCGCGTCCTTTAATCTTGTAAATTGTTTCTACCGCTTTGTTGTTGAATGGATCGCATCCTATTCCATATACGGTATCTGTAGGAAAAACCGCAATGCCGCCACTCTTGATTATCTTGGAAGCCATGGAAATTCCATCGCGGCTGCAGGATACGATCATGAACTACCTGATAAACGATGTAAATTATCTCTTATTCTAAAAATGATATAAAGCTCAACCACGTATATCCTGCATGGAAGAGGAAATACCTCAATGTCATTGTCCGCCGGGCGGAGAAACATATGAAAACGATGACGGCATGAGCATCTGTGTTTCATGCGGTGGCTGGGTAACCCCTGTGTGACAAAACACCATTTACAAATGCGGTATTAGGCAAGTAGTCTTTTATAGGAAAATATTTTCTCTGATTGTTATGTCTGAAGAATTTGAGAATGATTTTGAAGATGAATTCGACGACGATGTGGATGACGAAGACGTTGAAAATGACTCTGACTAAATTCTTAACCCGAAGGAATCTGCAAACTCTCTGAATCCGCGGTATGCCTGCAGAAATTCCCTGCCTCTAGAGCTTATTCTGTACTTGCATGCTCTTTCCGATGTGGTCTGTTCTAAAAGTCCTTGTTGAACCAGTGTTTCTAGTATTTTTGCCAGTCTTCCATATGAGACATTGGCCTTTCGAATTAGGTATGTTACACTTGCACCTGCTTCATCAGGCGCCTCATCTCTAGTGGTAGAGAGTATGTCTCCTATGATACTCATGTGAGTTCTATACACTGCCGCCAAATTTCATACCTCCTCTTAAGGGGACTTGAGAGATTGGAACAAACAGTGCTCCAAGGCCTATTATTTTTGTAGAAAGCGAGACAAGGTATAGTATCGATTTTGGAAATACTACAGAGTACCAGCCTAGAAATTCGCCCAAGGCAAGCAACCCAAGTCCAGCAGCAACGAAGATAGTGCTCCTCTTCCTGCTCTCCATATACGACATAATGGTCTCAATCGTGCCATATACCAATAGGATAAAAGAAATTGACCTTATAATATGCTCAAGTGCATTGCCGGGTATGATGAAAAGAGGAAACACTATGGATTTGAAATACCTTGATTTTGGGAAAAACGACTTGATGCCGTGAGAGAATGCGATGAAAAAATATCCCACCGTCTGTATTCCTATGCCCAGTGTCTGAATCCAGCCGTCAATCTGACCGTAACCTAGTACGAACAACTCTATCATGTATCCAAATCCGACAACTCCAAAACCTATTCCAATTGAAAAAAAGGAAATGTTTAGTCTAAACAAAGTCGGGCTTCCGGTGTTCTTGAATCCTATGTATGAAAAAATTCCAAGTGCAATTCCCACTACGAATCCTAACAAGTTAAGAGCTATCTCAAGAACCGTATCAGATACAATCGCCAACTAGACGCCCTAGCCTTTTGAAATTAATTAAGCCTTGCAGTTCTTTTTTTTCTACCAGTCATCAAGAGTTCCTGCTGTATTACCGTTGGTATCAGTGGCATAATCGCCCAGTACGTCCGAATATCTGGCATCCTTGTATGTCAAGAGCCTCACATACTCGCCGTACGTCATGTCTAGGGAACATTTTGAACACTTGACATATGAAAAATCATCCCCCAATTCTGCTATCTGGTCACATTTGGGGCACTTGATCTTCATATCTTAATTTCTCTGTTTTCCCTAATATCTCTTCTTAAGGAGACTTCTGGGAATTATTCGGAGTTTGACATCTTGAACTAAGAAATAAATTGCTATATTTTTGATATCTTGTTATGGCAAGAAGCTGTACTAAATGTAAAAAGGAGATTCCAGATAGTATGGAACTAGATCCTATAGCAGCCGTTTATCCTTGCTGCAACCCATGTTGGGAAGAATGGAAGCAGTACAGGGTAATGGTGATGAATGAAATGAGGCTAGACATGTCCATGCCTGATCACCGAAAAGTAGTGAAAAGGTATGAAAAAGTATTCGTAGGGGTAATGACGCCTGAAGGCGATGTCATAAATTTCGCAGATGAGAATCAGCGAAAACCTGACAAACCGCTCTAGATTCCTATCTCTTTCTTTGCTCTTTCTGGAATTACAAGGCTAATTCTCTTTTTTGACTCACTATCCAGCGAATCTGTGATTTTTTTAATAGTGCTTGAGATTATACTTCTCTGGTCGTTTGTCAGCATAAAGTAAACCTCTAAAATTCCGTCAAGATTAAACAGGATGATTTTTTCTGGATTGTTTGTAATCTCAGTAATGTACGCATCAAACATCATTCTTCTCTGTTCTTCAGATAAATTGCACAGCACCTCAAGCCATGTCTTAAACAGGGTGGAAAACCTGTCAAACTGTATTGTGGGCCCGGCCTGCAAGGCATTGTTTATGATCTCCTGTTTGTCTTCTCTTGACATTGAAAAGAACTCGGACAGTCTTTTTTGCAATATGGGTTTGCGCAGAAATTCTGGAAGGTTTGCCAGAGAAACAATAATGTTTCCAGCATAGTTTGGCTGTGACATGCAAAGCTGGGTCAATCTTCTTTGCTAAAATTGTATTGCTAAGACTTGGCTTAAATATCTCCGCATGTGCTCATCATTTATGACTTCTACAGTTATTGTAGGCGGTTTTTTTGGAGACGAAGGCAAGGGCAAGATTGTCTCATACCTTGCCATGAAAGATAATCCTGTAATAGCTGTCAGGGGTGGAGCAGGTCCTAATGCTGGTCACACTATAGAGCACGGAGGCAAGACCTACAAAGTAAGGATGCTGCCAAGCGCATTTTTGAATCCAAACACACGACTGCTGGTGGGACCTGGCGTAGTGATAAGCCAGGAAGTCCTACTAAAAGAAATATCTGAATTTGGAGTTCAAGATAGGGCTTTTGTTGATTACCAATGTGGAATTATAGAGGATTCTCACAAGGCAGCTGATTCTGAGGGCAGATTGAAAGAATCTATAGGCAGTACGGGAACAGGGACTGGACCTGCCAATGCTGATAGGGCCATGAGAACGCTCAAGCTTGCCAAAGACGTAGACTCGCTGGCATTATACCTTGATGATATTCCAAACGCTGTTAATTTTGCGCTAGAAAGAAAAGAAAAAGTAATGGTGGAGGGGACTCAGGGCACCTTTCTCTCATTATGGCACGGGACATATCCGTATGTTACTTCAAAAGATGTCACTGCGTCTGGAATCTGTGCAGATGTGGGGCTGGGACCCAAGAATGTCGATGATGTTGTAGTCGTATTCAAGTCGTATGTGACCCGAGTTGGAGAGGGGCCGCTGAAAAATGAGCTTAGCCCAGAAAAAACTGCTGCAAAAGGATGGAAGGAGGTAGGTACAGTTACGGGCAGGACAAGACGTGCGGCCGAATTTGATTTTGATCTTGCAAAAAGAGCCGTTATGCTAAACAGTGCAACGCAGATTGGAATAACAAAACTTGACGTACTGTATCCAGAGTGTGCACACATGCAATCGTTTTCCGACCTTAGCTCACCTGCCAAATACTTCATAAAAAATATTGAGGATCAGCTAAAGGTGCCTGTTACCTTGATTGGAACAGGCCCTGACGTGAATGACACGATTGATAGACGCGACGAACTATAAAATAACAAACGACTACTTTTAATGGGGTAGTTTTAGGAGGAATTCTATGTCCAAGCGTCCGTATTATGTGGAGCTTTATGATGTGACCGAATTTTCAAGACTGGTTTGTGCCTTGGAGCGAATTCCACGAACTTGTTTTTCTTTTACACTTGATGGCAAGGACATAATCTCAGTTCAGATGGACGTACTAAAAGAAAGGCCTGTGAACTATTACATACCAAGTGCAAAATCTGGACACTATCTTTCTTATGGGTTTAAGGCAGCAAAGGAGGACTGTGATGTAGTCAATACCATAACAAATCCCACATATCTCTACTCTCCAATCATACGCGTAAAATCAATGCCCGAATCACTCAAACCCGAAGCCGCAACAGATTCTGATCCTGCGTATGAGCCGTTGGAGCTTGAGGATCTTGCAAGCCTGCTGAAGCTCAGCTATGGGTTTGAAGAGTCCCCATTTCCGTTATTCGTATTTCCTGAGGGAACCAACTGGTTGGTGGGGATGTTCATGAATTTCAACGAGTCTGACGAATCGTCATACTTTTGCCACGTAAAGCTTGGCTACGAACCCACAAAACCATTCCTAAAGTATTCCAGCAAAGATGGAATAGAACCGTCCTTTGTTAGCAGCATAAACGAACATGGATACTCATACCTTAAAGTAATAAAGCTAAAAGGCCGACATCCCCTAGTCAAACTATGACGGGCTTTAGAAAAAGAATGGAACAGGTTTCATCAGAAAAGGGCAGGATAATACTTGCCAATGATCTAGACGATACTAATGTGGATGGATTAGAAAAGAAAACGATTTCCAACATAAAAAGACTAGGCAAGTATCTCTGTGCAGTTAAACTCAATTTTCATGTAATGTTGCCCCTGGGCGAACAAAGCCTGTCAAAAATAAACCAGCTAGCTCATAGGGAAGGCCTGCAGACAATTGCTGATATGAAACTAAATGATATTGGAAATACCAACATGATTGCAATCAAGAGGTTGTGGAAATGTGGGTTTGACGCAGTGATAGCAAACCCGATAATGGGGCCTGAAAATCTCAAAGAATTGGTCAAGACAGCTCACAGTGATGAACATGGAGTGATAACGCTTGTGCACATGAGTCATCCAGGTGCAAAATCAGGATATGGTCTTTCTGTAAGGGATCCTGCAACAAAAAAAATGCAAAAACTCCACGACCTGTTCCTGAAATGGTCATACTCTTCAAACGTCGACGGCATAGTGGTGGGTGCAACGGTTCCTAGTATCATAAGTCATACAAGAAAAGCTGTCCGAGGTCGCTGTGACATATATTCACCAGGAGTGGGAACCCAGGGCGGCGACGCAAGAAAATCCCTACAAGCAGGATCTAGATACCTGATAGTTGGAAGAACGATTCTTAATTCTAAAAACCAGACACTGGAAGCAGAAAAACTCCAACATCTAAGTCTTGAATCCTAACTCGCTTACTTTTCGCATTAAATTCTGAGCAGTCTTGTATGTCAACTTTTGCATGGCATCGTTGAATTTGAGCCAAATGAATCCGAGGTGTTCGTGTGATATTTCCACACGTTCTGTCGGGGTCTTTGCTAAAAAGAAGACTACCTCCTTGTGCACAAGTTCGCCATCTCGCTGGTAGTGATACTGGACTTTATCCTCAAAACCGTCTATAAAACTCACATCAGATATGCCCGTCTCTTCCTTGATTTCTCGCACGACTGTCTGCCTGAACGTCTCGCCTTTCTCAATATTTCCTTTAACAAAATCCCAGTGTCCTGAAGGATAGTTCAAAAGCAAATAGAATTTCCCAGACGGTGATTCGCGATATAGGATTGCTCCAGCCGATCTCTCCTCAAGCATATAGTTGTAACTTTGAAACTAGTATTTTTCTTTTCTACTTGCCGAGCCTGCGCCTTCTTTTTTGGAATGTTCTTATGGCACGCATCAGATCTATCTTTCTAAATTCTGGCCAGTAAATGTCCATGAAAACAAGCTCACTGTATGCACTTTGCCACATTAAAAACCCGCTCAGCCTTTTTTCCCCGGACGTCCTCAGTATCATGTCAGGAGAGGACTGTGGCAGATGCGATGTGTAAAGACATGACTCTATCACGTCCTTATCTATCTGATTTACATCGAGGGAACCTTCCTTGATCTTGACGCCTATCTTCTTTACTGCATCGACCAATTCATTTTGTCCCCCGTATGCTATTGCTATGTTAAGATAGTGATTGTCGTAGTCCTTTGTAGCTGTTTCAAGCTTGTTTAGTATCTCTTTTAAGAAATCTGGCAATAACTCAATACTCCCAATTGCTTTTACTTTCATGTGGTTTTTGTGAATGCGCGGGTCATTGTACAGTTTTTCCAGCCTCTGGTTGATAAGATCATAGAGATAGTCTAGTTCTTCGTCATTCCTGGCAAGATTTTCTGCTGATAATACGTACAGGGTGATTATCTTGATGTTAAGCTCCTCGCACCAGTCCAGCAGCTTTTCAACCGCATCCGCCCCCCTAAAGTGTCCGTCTACTTTCAGGACCAGGTTTCTCTTGGCCCATCTTCTGTTGCCATCAAGTATTATTGCTATGTGTTTTGGTATCTCTCCTGTCAGTATCTCTTTTTCAAGTTTTTTAGAATATAAGGTGTAAAAACCGCCCAACTGGAAAGCTTTGTCTTTTATTCCGATAGTACCTCGCCACCCTTCTTCCTTCTATACTTGTGGAAGAGCAGCGACGCTGATATCAGTATTACTGCCAAACCTAAGAGCAACGGCGGGATGAGTGTGAAAGGGCTCTCGTCTCTTGTGACAACTGTTGTAAATTGTGCAATGATTGGATAGAGGGTCAAAAGCACGATAATCCTAAGTATGTCGGTAATTGATCTTATGCTTCCCCTGAACCAGCTGCTAAGCAGCGACCCTCCAAATATGCAACCAATTCCCATCCATAGAAACGGCAGCATTCCAGCTACAAACATGCCGATTGTTTGTTTGTTGGCAACAATCTTGAGTATCTCGTCTGGTCTTGTAGTTGATATTTGCGAACTGATGGCGCCGACTCCGGTCGTTATTGATGCAAGAACAAAAATAATTCCCGCCACCAGTGTGAACACCCTGATGAATCCTGCAGGAGTAGGTTTTGTCCACTGCGACCAGGCCCTGTCAATATCAAATGCTCTGATAAGGAATGCTCCGCCCAAGATACTTACCATTGCGGCAAAAATTTCTTTGGTAAGTCCAAGTACTGTTGCAATTCCTCCAAGTACTAGTAGAATTCCTGGGACTCCAAGAAAGAACTTGGAATACTTTGAATCAAAAGCAATAGCTTTCAAATACCTTCCAAACACTGCATAAGAGTATTCTACACTTCTACTGGCCCTCATGACAACTCGCTTGACCGATACTATTGGCAAAACATTTTGAATTATTGGAATCACACTTTCATCGTCTTCACCGTCTGACACAATAACTGCACCGTTTGCTGAAAATGCCTGCACTATTGTTTTTACTTGCAAAACAATCTTTTCATCGCCTTGTACGCCCTTGTTTTCTGTCCCGGAAACAATTGCTACTTCTGCTTGGTATCCTTTGCTAATCAAATCTTCAAAGGTCTTGACTGCGGCAAAAATGGAGTTGGAATCTGCATCTTCTGGATCTTCAAGAGCTAGTCGCTGTGCAGCCTCTATGCATGCATTTCGTCCCACTATTGGGGTGGCAACACCGGCTTTACTACCAATGTCATCATCCCTGTCGACACATATTACCAGCAATCTGCTGGTTTTCGTTTCTGTACTTCCTTTCTGCAGGTCTGCCTCCTTGGTTGACATGATATACAAAAATCTTATTTCCTATTAATTAATCTAATTTATACCAAATATTGTCCAAATTGGAGAAAGTTTTGACCATATGGAAGTATTTTTGATAATCTCAGGGTTTTGTCTCACTGGATTTGACAATAAATGCATCCGTATCGTTTTTCAAAGAGCCTATCTTTGACATCTCATCTGACAGGTCACTGGGAGATATACCGCTCTTCATCTTGCTTGCCAGTGAGATGCTCTCAGTGAGATAGTCGTTGTATTTCTTCAAGGCCTCTGCATAGTTGAGATAGCTCTCCCTCCATTGTGCCGGTGGGTTGCTCTCTATAAGCTCGGATATGAGAGAAGTAGTCTGAGTTGATGATGTCTGTGCCATGGTTGTAAATTCGTCAGGTGAGAGGGTGTTGTTTAGCATGCTCTTTAGGTTCGAGTCCATGGTTGTCATTATCAAGGCATGTCTCTCCTTAACCCCTTCAAGCTCATTTCCATAATCTGATACTACAATTGTTGATCCGTTGTTTTGCGGAAGTATCCATGCAATAGAACTGCCTGCTGCTATGGCACCAAGTATTATTGCTGTAATGATTATGCCTTTCTTGGTCGCCATTCAAATGACTCTTTTTAAGCAGTTTAAAAGTATACCTCAAGGGTGGAACAATTTGATGATTCAATTACTCAATCTGTTAATTTCCTTGAGTTGGATCATTTCAACCTAAGAAATATCAAAAAAATAGAACTATTTGTATAAATTCTCTACATATGATCTGAGAAAGACATTGTAAAAATTTAACAGCCTCTAGCGTATAGTGAAATAATTTTTACAGCGTCTTGCTAAATACCACTTCTTTCGTAAGAAGATGAAATGACTCAAGCCTACTGCGTCAAATGCAGGAAGAAAGTCGAGATCGCAAATCCAAAAGAAGTTAAGCTAAAGAATGGACGACCTGCGGTAAAGGGACAATGCCCAAAATGTGGTACTAACGTCTTCCGAATAGGAAAGCCTTAGGGGACCACTTTCTTCTTTTTTGAAACATAAATCAATATAGGTAGCAGTATTGCTCCACGAAACAGTTGGCAAAAAGCGATTATGAAAAACTGCTCAAGAAAGTGCAGGATAAAGTTTCTGAGATTAGGAAGGACTCTACATCTAGATTTGAGCTTCCCAAGGTTGACATAATGTGGCAAGGAAACAGGACATTTTTCCGAAACTTTTCAGAATTTCCCAAAGTCTTACGTAGGGAACCCGAAAAAATACTTCAGTATCTTTCTAAAGAATTTGCAACTCCGGCCCAATATGCAGGCGACAAGGCTGTATTTGTAGGCAAAAAGGAACCTCATGAATTCACGTCTCTTTTAACCAGATATGTAAAAGAGTATGTGGAATGTCCAATGTGCAAAAGTCCTGATACAAGAGTGGAAAAATCAAACCGCGTGCATTTTCTTGTATGTGAGGCATGCGGCGCTAAATCCTCTCTAAAGGGCCAATATGCATAATGGCCTTTTTGCCGTACGAATCGTTAATTATCAACGCAACAAGATGTTGAACATATGTGATGCTGAGCTGGTGGGAAGAACATTAGTCGAAGCAGATCTGACCATCAATGTGACAAAAAATTATTTTGAAGAAAGGGTTGTGGATGAAAAAGAAGCAGAACAACTGCTGCGAAATTCTTCAATCATCAACATGGTTGGAGAGAAAACAATCGCACTCTCTGTAAAAACTGGAGTAGGCTCTGCAAAAGGAGTGAAAAAAATTGATGGCATTCCATTCCTCTTAGTTTTCAAATTCTGAAAATACAACAGTTATATACGTACTGAGTAGATCGAAGACTGAGAATTTTGGGAAAGCGCAAAGTACTAAACGAAAGTGAGCTTAAGGAAATGAAAATACCTGAAGAAGGGGAAATGCTTGGAAGAGTCATTAAATTATTGGGCAGTGATCATATTTTGGTAAGATGTGTTGATGAAAAAACGAGGATGGGCAGAATTCGAGGCAAGCTCAAACGAAAAATATGGATTCGAGACAACGACATTGTTACCATAGCTCCATGGGATTTCAAAGCTGATGACAGGGGGGACATTATATGGAGATATACGCTATCTCAGGTAGACTGGTTAAAGGAAAACGGACACCTGCCAAAAGATTTTTGATAGCGTAATCAATTTTACCAAGTCCGTTTAATTCAAAATGTTGACTGACGAACTACAGAAAAAACTGGCAAAACGTATTGATGGAAAGCTTTTAGAAAAAGAAAGAGAAAAAAAATCTGAAAAAGACGGATTCAACAAAAACAAAGTCATGGATGAGGTTTTTGACAAGTCAACAACCATGACTGTCTCAGGGTTAAAAAATTCCGGGACAATCTCTTATTTGAATGGGGCCATGGGTTCTGGCAAGGAATCTAAGACATACTGGGCCGTGAGTCCTTCCGGAAAGGATCTTGCGCTAAAGATATACCTCGTAGCAACCTCGAACTTCAAAAAGAGACATCCGTATCTACTGGGAGATAAGAGATTCACAAAATTAAGAAAAGGTACGAGGCATCTAGTTGAGCTCTGGGCGCAGAAAGAATTTGCAAATCTTAGCCATTGCTTTGACAGCAAGATACCCTGCGTCAGGCCAATAACTGTGATCAAAAATGTGCTTGTGATGGATTTTATGGGAAAAAACGGCGTGCCTGAACCCATATTGGTAGAAACTGAAGTTGATTACAAAGACTATGAGCGGGCAATCTCTATCATTGATGATTTGTACAACAAGGCAAAGATAGTGCATGCCGATTTTTCCGAGTATAACATATTCAAGACAGAAAAAGGATTGGTGGTTTTTGATTTCGGATCCGCTGTAGAATCTAGGCACCCCAACGCACTGGATTTTCTTGAGAGAGACATTAAAAATATAACCAAATTCTTTGTTAAGAGGGGATTGACTGTTACAAATCCAGTTGATGTGATAAAGAGGATAATGAAATGATCTTTGAGAAAACCATACTGATCCCTCTGGAAAGAGTGGGGGCCTTGATAGGCAAGTCTGGAAAAGTAAAGGCCAAGATAGAAAAGATCTGCTCGGTTTCTTTGCTGATTGATGGCCAGACAGGAGAGATTATTATTAGAGGTGCAGACGATGTCGAAAACATGTTGCCATTTAAAGCAGAAGAGATTGTCCTGGCCATAGGGAGGGGGTTTTCTCCTGACAAAGCACTGAGGCTGCTTGAAGGCGAAAATTCATTACACATAATTGATTTACGGGAATTTGTGGGCAAGTCAACGTCGCAAATAGAGCGGGTAAAGGGCCGAATAATAGGAGAGGGCGGAAGAGTTCGAAAAAATGTTGAGGATCTAAGTGGAGCCAGTGTCTCAGTTTACGGACGTACAGTTGCAATTATAGGTGAAGGTAGGCAACTGCGATCTGCCGTCCAGGCAATTGCAGCCCTTTCAAGCGGCAGCACACATGGCAAAGTTTACAATGATCTCCAAGATTCAAGGAGACGACAAAAGATGGAAAAATTACAACTCTGGGAGGGTGAAAACGTCTTTGAGTAAGGAATCTTTCAGCCAGATCTCTCCAAGCGAGTTCTTTTATAGGAACCGAGATCTTGCGGGCTTTAGCAATCCGACAAGGTCACTCTACACGTCTGTCCGCGAATTTGTAGAAAACGCACTTGACGCCTGTGACCAAAAGAAAATCCTGCCTGATATCCACATGTCAATTAAAGCAGTAGATTCTGAACAATCTGATCCAAAGCATTATGTTTTAACTGTAAAAGACAACGGCCCCGGCATAGATCCAAAGCACATACCTCATGCGTTTGGCACTGTCCTCTACGGCTCAAAATTTGGTCTCAAACAGGCAAGAGGGATGTTTGGGCTTGGTGCTACGATGGCCATATTGTATGGGCAAATAACTACAAACAAGCCAGTAACCGTGAAAAGTTGCTCTGATGGCAAGGTCGCTGATGAATTTGTAATGCTGCTTGATATACAGAAGAACAAGCCGGTAATTTTGAAACACAACACCAAGGAAGCATCCAAGACGGGGCTTTCTGTTAGCATTGTGCTTGAAGGGGATTACTCAAAAGCAGGCTCGAAGATACGCGACTATGTTTCTCAAACATCACTTATCACGCCGTATGCCTCAATAACGTTTGAAGACCCATCTGGAGAAAAATTCCACTATCCTAGAATAGTAAAGGAAATGCCTGCCCCGCCTACAATAATCAAGCCTCATCCACACGGCGTAGATGTTGAAACAATAAGGAGAATGATAGTGGATACGCATTATCAGATTCCTACAGTTGACAACAAAATGATGGAGAAAGTAAGAAAGGAACTTGGCCAGAAAAAAAGCCTTACAAACAAAGACATACTTGAAAGAGCCCAGAAGAAATGGCCAGATCTGTCAAGGCCTGTCAGGACAATAATTGCGGTCATGTCATTTCTGAATGTTGATTTTGACGGATTAAAGAAGATACGAATTGATGATCTCGATGTTGCCAACAAAAAACTCACCTACTGGGATTTTGGCGAGGCGCAATCCCACGCAATAGATCTTGATCCGGAAAGTCCGTACTATAAACAGCTTGCAAATACTGTACAGGGAGACACGCTGCTTACCTTTCTGACCAAGAGATTCCAGAGAGTGGGTCCTACCACGGCAGAAAAGTTCTGTGAGTTTGCAAAGCTCAAGCCTGAGAGAAGAATAGGCAGCATGACAAATGAAGAGTTGGTTAGACTGGCAGACGCGCTGCAAAAGTTCGATGACTTTCTTGCCCCTGATCCAAGCTGCCTTGCGCCCTTGGGAGAGGGGCCTCTTTCTAAGGGTATCATGAAGTTTTTCAATCCTGAATTTGCCTCTGTGATACAGCGTAGCGCGTCTGCCTATTCCGGGTTTCCGTTTGTTGTGGAGATGGGAGTTGCATACGGCGGAGACATACCGTCGACCGGGCTCAAAGTATACCGATTTGCCAACAGAATCCCGCTGCTTTATGATGAAGGAAGTGATGTTGTACTGAAGATAGTAAACGAGATGGACTGGAGCAGGTACAAGGTAAAGGGAGATCCGCCCCTTGTCATAGTTTCTCATATCTGTTCTACCAGAATTCCATACAAGACCGTAGGAAAAGAAAACGTCGCAGACAGGCCAGAACTTGAACGAGAGCTAAAAAACGCATTACAATTCTTGGCAAGAAAGCTTGCCGTTCACATGTCAAGACAGGGAGCCGCAGACATGGCAAAGAAAAGGGCTAACCTCTATGCAAAATATGTTCCGCTTATATCTCAATTTGCAACAGAGTTGTCAGGAAAGAAAAAAGAGCCAAATTATAAACAACTAATCAAGATAGGAAGTGAAATTGAAGAACAAATCCAATAAACAAAAGACTGCAGAAGCAAGAAAAGCTAACCTTCTTTCCGTACTGGAAAGGCATGGAATTAACATATACGACGATCTTGATGAAGGAAAATTCCCGCAGTTTGTCATTCCAAGCAGATCTGTAAACAACATCGTCTATGACAAAAAAATCAGGCAGTACATACTGGGAAACGCAAGCGCCATTAGAAGCTCAAGAAACATGTCACAGCTCCGCTCTTACACCCAGCTTGCATGGCTTGCATTTTTTGTTAACAGGCTGGTAAGGGAAGGGAAATCCTCTACATTAAGAGACATCTATTATTCATCCCAGGCATTCAGTATCGACTTTGAAGACCAGCCAGAGTCCGATAACATCATAGTGGATTTGGAGGCGGTTACCTCAAGCCCGCGTGAGGAGTTTCACATTTTCCCTGAAGAGAGAAGCAGCGTATTTGGAGACTTGACTATTGAATACACAGTACCTGGATACGAGGGAAAGCGTGTAAACTTGTCAGACCATCCTGACGGATATCTGATAGGCCCAAGTCTTAGCAGCGCAGAGCTGGTAGATACTAGTGCCGAGCTAGTCATTGCAATCGAGAAGGGTGGACTTTTCACAAGATTTGTAGAAGAAAACGTGCACAAAAAATTCAAATCAATCATTGTAGATACTGCAGGCCAAGCACCGCGCTCTACAAGAAGCCTTTTGAAGAGGCTAAACCAAGAACTGGGACTTCCGGTGGTGATTTTGGCTGACGGGGACGTGTATGGCGAGCACATTGCCATGGTTATAAAATCTGGCTCGGCCAATGCGGCTCACCTGCGTGAACTGACTGTTCCAGATGCTAAATGGCTTGGCGTGTGGGCCACTGATATTGAAAAGTACAAACTGCCGACAATCCCGATGACCGAGTCTGACATTAAAAGAATTTACGACTTGCAAAAGGATCCTCGATATCAGGAAGGAAACTGGAAAAAACAACTCGAAGTCTTTCTAAAAATCAAGAGAAAGGCAGAACTGGAAGCATTCTCAAAGTATGGGCTGACAAACATTACCGACAAGTATCTTCCAGCAAAACTGGAAGAATCAAAGAGCCTCTAGCTTTTTTATCCTCAGTGTGAGCACGCCGTTTCTGTACTTGAAGTCATGGATGCCCATGTCTGGCGTTGTCTCGATTGGGACTTCCTTTGAAAAGTGGCCTGAACCACGTATATACAAGACTCCCTCAATCAGTCTCACAGTTACTTGGTCCTCAGGTCCTGGCACCTCTGCAACAAATACGATCTCATTTTCTCCTTTGATGAGGTCATATACCCAATTCTTTGACTCGGATTCTTTTGGCACGTATTGCGTTTGGCTGTCTCTTGTCATTTTCTTGAGAACCCTGACCCAGTAAATCATGATCGCTGCTGTTATGCCAATTAAAATAAAACTGACATATCCTGCGTCATTTCTCAGAGATAGCACGTATACAACCCCCAAGAATAATAGAACCATCAATGGGATTATGAAATCAAATGATTTGTCATTAGAATATCGATTTTTGTAGCTGCTCAACCTATTCTGTATACGCAACCATTCATCCAAATATAAACACTCGTAGAATTTTCATAGTGAATTACATCGTGTTGAAAGTCTGTCTAATTATCGACTGAAGGCTTTGAGGTTCCCCATCTTTTGAAAAGATTGTGCTCTATATCGAATTGGTCAAGGCATTTTCCAACTATGTGGTTTATCAGTTCATCTACGTTTTTTGGCCTGTTGTAAAATCCTGGCATGGCTGGCAGAATGACTATTCCTATTCTTGCAAGTTTTAGCATATTTTCAAGATGTATGCTTGTCAGCGGAGTCTCCCTTGGAACAATTATCAATCTACGGGACTCTTTTATTGTAACGCCAGCAGCACGCGCGACAAGAGTCTCCTCGTATCCATTGGCTATGCTTGATAACGTCTTCATACTGCAAGGTATTATGATCATGCCGTCTGTTTTGTGGGTGCCGCTTGAAACATTTGCCGCCATGTTGGAATCATCAGAATAGCTATTTGCAAGCGATTTGACATATTTTAAATCGAAATCTGTTTCTAACGTCAAACACTTCTTGGCCCATTCAGTCATTATGAGATGGACGTCAACCTTGCAGCGTTTTAGAACTTCAAGCATTCTTATTCCATACGCAATTCCTGAGCTGCCTGTCATTCCTACAACCAATTTCATATTGGAACTGCTTGTCTTCGCTATTTAATTTCATAGTTTTGGGCATCTTTAATTATGGCAAAACTCGTTTCTGCACTTGTGAGTGTAAATATTGACGATGTCGAAGAAAAGCTTGTCTTAGAACTCAAACTGTCTCCATTGCAGGCAAAAGTTTTTGTCTTTGTAGTAAAGAATGGAAAAAAATCTGTAGAAAATATTGCTCAAGGCTTGGGAATCTCGGACTTGCAGGCATCTGAAGTGACAAAAAATCTTGTTGATCTGGGAGGCTTTATCGATATAACAAAGACGGAATTTGAATCCATGCATCCACGATTTGCCGTTGTTAACATGTACAGGAGAATGTGTTTGCGAGAAAATATTCCTTTTAAAAAGAATTTACTTGTTGACAACATATCAATCGTTTTAGAAAAACCGTATGATGATGCAAGAACTAAATAGAACCCAATATTGAGGAGGAACAATGTCTGTAGATGCAGATTCCTGTAAACATGAGATTGTTTACTTTGGAGTAACCAACATAAATTATGAAAGAAGAACTATTGGTTCTGTAGACTCGTGGCGCTGCGTAAAATGCAAGAAAGTGTTTTGTGAGGAAAAACAGTTGGGAATTGAAAGCATTGTTGATTATGTGGGAATGCCAAAAATATCATCGGACCAAAAATGGGCAGTTCTTCTATGCAACCTGAAAAAACACAAGGACAAATGGAAACTTGTCAAGATTAAAAAAGACGATGAGATCCAACATGAATGTCTGGAAGAAAAGGTCATCATGCTCAAAGTCAAGGACTTTAAAATCGAAGACGACAAACACTGGAACTTTATGATTGAAAATTCTATAAACAAGGCAGTAGAGATATAGAATCCAGTATGAATCTCGAGGTTCATATAAGCAACGTACACGGAAGCCAGATTGCAGCCAAGATTACGGGTAATTTTACTGTGGATGGACACTCTTTCAAGTTTAGCGCTATTGCATTTGGAAGGATAGGGGGTCACAATATCGGTGCAAAAATTTCAAAGGCTGTAGAAAAAGAGCTGGTCAAACTTGGTTATAATGTGGATGACGTGATAAATGATCTACAACAAAAGCTGGTCAGGGGTGACATCTCCCTCCCAGAAGGGCTCAAAAAGGAATCGTTTGCTGACAGCTAAAGTCCTGCTTCTTCTAGGGCCTTGGCGCACGAGCATCCTCTCTGCTCGGGAATCAAGTCAAGTAGTACTCCTAATAGGTTTTTTGTAGTATGCGCGTTCTTTGATAGTGTTTCCAAGACTTCCTTGGCAGTTACTGGCTTTTCTGCCCATACGTCATAATCTGTAACCGTCGAGACTGAAACATAGCACATTTGGGCCTCTCTTGCAAGCTGACACTCTGGAACTAGGGTCATTCCTATTATGTCAGCACCTATCACGTTTTTGTAGAATCGAGATTCCGCCCTTGTGGAAAACCTGGGCCCTTCTATGCAGATGTAGGTTGCATTCTTGTGCAGGTGCAAACCTATCTTTTTTGCTGCACCATACACTGAATTTTGAAGCTCTGGACAAAATGGATCTGCTACAGATATGTGAATTACTTTGCCGTCTTCAAACAAGGTGTACTTTCTTGATTTTGTAAAATCAATAAACTGGGTAGGAATCACAAAATCTCCAGGCTCTAATTTTTTCTGCAGGCTGCCGACCGCAGACGGAGCTATTATTCTTTTGATTCCCATCTCTTTGAAGGCCCAGATGTTTGCCCTGAAATTTATCAAGTGTGGCGGTATGGTATGTTTTCTTCCATGTCTTGGCATGAATGCAACCCTTCTGCCCTTGTAAATGCCGACTGTTACCGAGTCCGAAGTCTTTCCAAACGGAGTATCTATCGTAATCTCCTTGCTCTCGCTTAGCAAGCCGGGATCATAAATGCCGGTACCACCGAATATTCCTATCTCAGCTTGCTCTGTCAATATTTCACCAGAGATTCGTATCTGTAACCCTTGATTGCCTTTGATCCTTTCAAGTCTGTCAATTCTATGATAAATGCAAAGCCCATAACATCTCCGCCTATCTTCTCGACTAGCTTGGCAGCAGCCTTTGCCGTACCGCCTGTTGCAAGCAAATCGTCGCATATGAACACCTTCTCGCCTTTCTTTATCGCGCCAGCCTGTATCTCCATGGTTGCTGTGCCATATTCTATGTTGTATGTTAATTTGTGCGTGGCACCGGGAAGCTTGCCCTGCTTTCTTACCATCACCATTCCCTTGTTATACTTGAGGGCTAGGGCACAGGCTAATGGAAACCCCCTTGATTCTATGCCTACAAAGACATCTACATCTCTGGGATGTATGCGCTTTGAAAATTCGTCTATCACAAGCGATAGTGCTGCAGGGTCCCTCAAAAGAGGGCTGATGTCCCTGAACAGGATGCCTTTTTTTGGAAAGTCTGGTATCTCGGCAATTTTTTCTCTTAGATTCACAAATGCTTCACACGCTGTGGATGTAAAAAATATTTCTCAACGTGCAGATGGCTGGATTGTTATGGGAGTGGTTATCTTGCCAGCTACGCTTGATATCTTCACCGTATAGGTTCCGGGGCTGAAATCCTTGGGAATGAGCCATTCTGTACTATAGTCTCCGCGGTTTGTCGATTGTATCTGTAATGTTTGAAGTGATGTATTGTTTGTACCGAGTATGTTGACGATGACTCCAGCTGACTGGCCTGCTCCGCTTCCGGAAATGGTGACAAGGTCTCCTTGGCTATAGATTGGAGGACTCTTGTCCAGTCCTACTGTCATTACGGATGACGATCTCACGTTGATGGGTATGCTCTTGTGATTTATGCCGCTGGTCGCATCCAACTTCCAAGTACCTGGAATTCCATCGTCTGGAATCCTGAAGTCAAATGCAGAAAATATGCCTGACTTGTCTACAAATGTTTGCTCTACTTTTGATTGGAAGCCGTTTGGATCTGTCAAATCAAGCTGGATGATGCAGTTTGGATTGGCGTTTCCGAAAATGAGTATGCTGTCTCCTGGGAAATACGTGTCCTTTACGGTCCTGATGCTTATCTGTCCGCATCCTGTCTGAAGTCCTACTGCAAAGTCCTTTACTGCTTTATCGTTGCCTCTGGTGATCACTGCCGAATATATGCCTGGCGTGTATGATGTTAAATTAAATGAATATGTGGCAAAGCCATCCTGTCCTACTGAAATGATATCGGCAAACTTTTCCTGGTTGGACGGATCCACGATTACCAAATTCAGCGTAGAACCCGGCGGGGCAGAAATATTGAGGACTGGTTTGTCAGTAACTTCGTAGTTTAATTTATCCATGCTAACGCTTAGCGCTGCCACTCGATCAACTCCTACTCCTATATTGAGGGTGACCTGATCATTTCCTTGCGAGGCAGTAATGGAATAAGTGCCAATGATGGCCGTGCTGCTTATCTGATATGTCGTTGAAATCTTTCCATCTGCGGTAACGTTGACATCTTTTGCAAATACCTGATTGCCAGTCGGATCTAGTATTACAATAGACACTGGGGTATTTGTTATGGAAGTTCCGTTAATCACCACGGCATCTCCGGGATTGTATCTCGCTTGCGATGTTTCTATCGTAAGCTTGTGAGCTGTGACTACTGTATACACCTTGTTAGACTTGCCCTTTCCGTCAGAAACCGATATCGTGTACCCTCCAAATCGCACGTCGTTTGGAATCGTTCGTGAAACTGAATATCTCCCATTATTGTCAACGTTGGCAGTAAACGTGGTTATACTTGTTCCATTTGAATCTAATACTGTTATGGTAACTGTACTTCCTGGATTTGCCGTTCCATTGATAACGTCGATATCCCCTGGATGCAATATGGAAGGAATATTTACAGTTAATGGGACTGATTGTGGAGTTGAACGAGATTGTGGGGCGGGTTTTATGCTTGTGGTGAAAGTTTTCTGGTTGTTTGCCTGATCCTTTACAATAAAGTCTATGCTACCAGGCTGTATGGTGGTAGGTACTGTGGCGGTAATCACAAAGTTTCCGCTGCTATCTGATGAAAAAGAATCAATCTTCTGACTTCCTATGTACAAGTCAAGAGGTATTGATGACGTATAGCTTTGTCCAACAACACGTATTTCAAAACCTGGGGCAGGTGTAGAGGGGATGATTCGGAGAGTGGATGTATCCAGTACACCTCTAGTCGGTGTGGGCGGTGGCGGTGGGGGTTTATTTGAACTAGTATTTGTGCCTGTGCCTGTATTGGAATGTGCAGGTGCCCCGATCTCTCCTGTTCCTAGCTGGTTGTTGTTTGCATCCGAAGCCGTCCATACAAGATCAGGTGCTGACTGATCCGTGCTGATTGTAAATATTGTGGAATCACCAGGTTTGGTTGGGTTTGATGAAAAAAATGTTATTGTTGTAGGCGACGTTTTCTTTCCAATCCAGCCATTTCCTAGTGTGAATGATTTGAAATTTCCATTCTTGATTTCTACCGTAAAGGATGCAATATCTGAAGTGTCAGAGGGGTTGTTGGCAACTTGCAACAAAGTTTTATCACCAGTGTTTGTTGCTGTGACTGTCACCAGATCCGGTTCTGCCTGTGCTATTGGTATGAAAGCAGTAAGAGTTCCGCTAATGATTAAAGCTAGGATGATGCTGGATTTTAATAACACTTTGCTCAACAAAAGAGGCGATCCGCCTCTAAATTAAATCTTAATGATAAATCATTCATTTCTGTTGCTTCATGTCATCTTTGAAAATGTGAAAATTGTTTTGACTAGTTTGCTCTCATCGCGAGTAGGACAGGGTAGCCTGTGAGCCCAAGTTCTGGTTCTGTCTTATGCGTTCTGCTATCAGCCTATAAAGTGACCTGAACTGGTCCTTTGTCTTGTCAGTCAAAAAGTCTGTTTCGTTTATGGCTATTTTTTCACAAATGTATCTGCATATTTCTTCCCTGTCAAATTTTTCCCATCCTAGGTGGTGATTTTCTTTCCAAATCTCATTTAGGTTGTCTATTATGCTCTTTTTGCCCTTTGACAAGACTGTTTCCTTGGTTAACGCCTTGTATCCTTCTTTTCTTAGTTTTACCTCATACGTCTGGTTTACCGCATACAAATAATCTTCATCCATTATCAGGTCCTCCAGGAACTGCTTTGTCTGACCTCCAAGCTCAAAGAATATCATTTGCACCTTTTTGAACTGGTTTGTTTCAAGATGCGTAGCAATTTGCACTGATTCATCCGTGTTGTCAAGAAGTACAAACGTGTCATATCCGTGATTTCTATAAAATATGGCTAGCGACATGACAGAGTTTTTGCTATACGCAGGCACTATGTTGAGCGGGTTCATGGACAGGTTTGGATCTTTTAGGAACTTGTCAAATGCATTTAGATACATGCTATCTGACATTGTCTCGACAATGATTACAGGCCTTGAATTAAACCCAATCTGCCTATCAACAATGGATTCTGTCAGCCCTCTTGACAGTCCATACAGTATGGGAATCAGCGTTTGATCATCTGCATTCCAATAATCATAGTAAATGTGGCTCAGGTGTTTTCTCTTGTCAAGTTCAACGACCAAGAGATTTCCGGGAGTATAGTCAAATATCATAAATGGAGAGTGGGTAGAGTATAGAACCTGATTGGATCCTGCCAGACCTTTGAGAAGATCTGATATTCCCCTCTGCTGTGCAGGATGCAAGTTTCTTGCTGGCTCGTCAAGCAGCAATATGGTTTCTTTTAGCTCCGCCTTTTGAGTCTCTGCTGCAAAGTTTACTATGAAAGAAAATGTCCACTTGAATCCCTCCGCTCTTCTGTTTAAAAGACCAGTGTTGGTTACCGTTCCATCCTTGTGGACATCAGATATTACTACACTCAAAATGTTTCCCGGGTTCCACCTCAACTCTACATGTATCGGGTCTCCCTTCCATGCCGGGTTTAGCCTGTCACTGAGTTTTCTACTTGCAGTGTGGAGTAATTTTATGAGTCTTGAAGGGCTATTTTGTGCCTCCTCGAGCTTTTCCACATCTAGTTCTGCCAGATAAAATAAATTTATCACAGTCTCGGCCTTGTCGAATTCTTCCACATACTCTAGTCCCCTAGGTCTAATCCCCTTCTTCTCCCTCAGGAATTCCTCAAGGTCGATGTTTCCAAGTATCTTTTTGTAATCAGAAAAGTAGACAAATCTCGGATGTATCTTGTCCTCGATAAAGTTCTCCAGGGCCGATCTCTCATTTGTTCCCACCAGCATGTTGTCAAATATGTAATCCAAGTCTTGGTGGATCTTTTTCCAGTCTGATATTACACGTGCGTCTTCGGAGGCAAGCAGGTATACGCTGTTGTTAAACTCTGACATCATGTTCATAAAGACGTCTCTTGTTCTTGGAGCAGGAGACTCTAGGAACTTCACATCCATGCGTATCATTATGGGGTTTGGCATGGAATTGACAAAGTCCTGTATTCTTTCCACAAAGTTTTCCCATGAATTGAGCCTCTTGCTTGCCTCGCCACTTATCTTGATCTCGCCAAAATCATACTGGACTCGCGGGTTCTTGTTGGTCCTGTAGATCTTGATTTTTTTTATATCCTGAAGATTCGGAAATTTTTCTCTGACAAGTCCTGTCTCTTTTTCATTTAATTCAAACTCCCCCTCTGCGAGCTTGATTTCTGATTTTAGTTCCTCTGCCATCTCATCGCAGAGGTCAAGTTCCGAAACCTTTTGTTCCTTGTTTAGCAAGGTAAGAGCTTCAAGTATGGTTGTCTTGCCGCTTTCGTTTCTTCCAACAAAAGCAGCCAGGTCTTCAACTTTGATCTCACCAGAGTCATGAATGCAACGATAAGCTTTAACTCTGAACTTTCTAAGCCGCATTAGCCGCTATTGTCCCTGTCTATGATTTAACTTATTCGTCAAAATTGTCATGAGAGATAGTTTTCCGACCAAATAGATATAAGGGAATTCAAGTGGTTAGATTACGAAATGGGTGCAAGGAAAATAGCTTACGTTGTTTTCGTATTGCCTGTAGTAATTTCGATAATACTTGGAGGATATGTTTTATCAAATGTTTTGGCGCAACCAGACAGGCATCTGAACATGTGGCAGTTCAACTTTACGTCTGCACCAGGCCAAATAGGCAGTCCTGATATACGAATAATGAATCTTAACAGTTCGTATTCTGTGGGAGCCCAGTTGAACTTTATCGTAAGGGTAAACAACACATCATTTGACTGCGGAGACTTGTACATGACAATTTACAACGTTGGCATGTCGCCAAAGCAGGTAGTAGCCCAGAACGCCTACTTTTCACAATGTTTTGCAGCTGGTAACTTTACACTCCCGGTCCATGAGGCCTTTTCTCCTCTAATCAATGCGACTGGAGATTACCAGATTGTGGCTGATATGAAGGACAAGTCATACCAGAACAGCATAAACGTGACTGCCGGATTTAGCATCAGATAAACAAAATCATATGTTTATTATATTGCAGTCAACAAAGTATTCCTGAGGAAACAGCGTTTACTGTCATTGTGATTAGTTATGGCTAAAAAAACAGAAAAATCAACAAAAACTGAAGAAAAGAAAGCAAAGAAAGTAGAAGAAAAAAAGACCAAAAAAACTGAAGAAAAGAAAAAGGCAGAAGAAAAACCAAAGAAAGCAGAAGACAAGAAAACTGCAAAGGCAGACAAAAAGAAAGCTGTCGAATCAAAGAAAAAACAGGCAGAGCCAACTGACGAGGAACTTGAAGATATTGACGAAAAAGAGATTGAAAACTTTGAGATTGAGGGGTTGGACATGGAAAAACTCAAGACTACGGTGCTCGACCATGTTGCAAAACGGGGTGACGACGGCATGTTTCAAAGCGAACTGTGGAAGAAACTCAAGCTTTCAAGCAGGGATGGTTCAAGACTTGCCCTAAAACTCGAAAGGCAGCATCTCATCAAAAGAGAAAAAATACTGGAGGATGGAAGGTGGACATACAAACTAAAAATTGCCCATGTTCCTGTAAGCACGCAATCAATCGAGTCTGCTCCATGTCTTATCTGTCCGGTTGAGCAAAAATGCACACTGGAAGGAGAAGTAAGCCCGAGAACCTGTCCGCTAATTGAACAATGGGTTTTGACCGAGTTTGCAAATTCCAAAAAGACAAGCAAGAAATGAAACTGTTAGATGCAAGACGAGACTTGTATAGAAGACTGGCTCACCAGGAGGGGTACAGGAGCAGGGCTGCATACAAACTAAAAGAGTTGAACACGTCTTACAGAATTATTGGCCCGGGATTTTATGTTCTAGATCTTGGATGCTCTCCAGGCGGATGGATGCAGGTGGCACTTGAGCTGGCTGGAAACAGGGGAAAAGTAATGGGAGTGGACAAATCATTTGTAGAGGAGATTCCAAACGCGAACATTCTGCGAGGAGACATTGAGGACGAGTCAATCGTAGAATCCATCTTTGATTATTTTGGCACAAAGGTAAATGCCGTAATATGTGACCTGTCTCCGAATATCACTGGCACGTGGTCTGTGGATCACGGCAGGCAGATATCGCTGAATTATTCTGCAAGCAAAATAATGGACCACGTTCTTGCGCGAAAAGGAAACGCACTGTTCAAGGTCTTTGACGGTGAGTATTCAAATGAGTTTAGGGATTATCTGAAGAAAAAATTTGCCAAGGTACAGCTAAAAAAACCCAAAGCAAGCAGGAAAACAAGCAGCGAACTGTATCACATCTGCCTTGGGTATATGGGAAACTAGATTATAGACAATATCGAATCTATTGGCGCATCTGTTTTAAAAGCTGCGGGATTGAGGCTTGTTGCACTTGCCCTAAACCCAGCCTTCTGAATCTTTTCTATTGTCTTTGCAAGTGATATCGGCGCACAGCGCTTCATGTGTGCCAGCTCATCAATTGTAAAATATGTGGGCGGCATGCCTGTCTCGCCTCTGCACTTTTCCAGAATTTTCTTGCATGACTTGTCGGTCTCCAAGTGTTCTTCTTTTAGAATCATTTCATCTATGAAATCCTTATCGTAGAGACTGCCAGTCCAGAGAGGGCCTGCAAGTTCTGCCTTCGACCTGCACTTGTCGCATTCACGCTTGATCTCTTTTGTGGCATGCCTGTTTCCGCAACTTTTACAGTTTAGGATATATCCAATGTCATCCTCGCCTCCGGTTCTGACAAGAATCTTGGCGTATGTCTTGTAATAGTGCATGTTATTTTGCGCAAACAAGGGCTCAATCTTTACGTCCAGCCTCCCGGCGACCTGACTTAGGCACCCAAGAATCAGCCTCAGTGCTATCTCATTGCCATATTCTGCCCTGACTGGGATGCCATGGTATTTTCTCTTGCAGGCTGCAGGAAACAATCCGTGCAACACTGTAAGGTCTGTAGCAGTGACAGAAAGAAGGCCCCCATGAAAAGTGGCCCTTATGGCACAGTCAAGATACCTTGAGGGAGAACCAAAGGGATCTACATCAACAATTGCCCCTCTCTGATCTCGCCTGGAATGCAAACTAAGAAACCGACATGCCTCGTTTTCAGAGAAGACACATTTTGTGACATTGTTTAGTTTTGAAATGTCTTCTGCAATCTCAAGAGCTTTTGGGTTCACGTCATTTACAAAAACCTGTTCTATCTCGCTTAGTTCGTTTGCAACCCTGATGCTTCTTGCACCAATGCCTGAAAGCGAATCAAGAAATGTTTTTGGCCCCTTGAAGTTTTTCAGAAAAGCCGCATATGCTATTATTGAAAAATCCCTGCTTATCTTTGCTCTGGGGTTGAAAAAAGCAGGTTCCTTGGGAGGAGTCTTGCCCACCAGAGATTCCTTGGGTACTAGCAGCTTTGTACTTCCTTCTGTTATCTCAACAAGTTCTGATTCCAACTGGATTCTGTAATCTAAAATGATTTAATACATCTAGCGCAAGAACAACTCAAATGCTAGTCTGTGGCGTCGACGATGCTGGAAGAGGCTCGGCCATCGGCCCGCTTGTCATAGCGGGAATAAGAATTGAAAAAAACAAAATAAAACGGCTGTCTGAGATTGGTGTCAAAGATTCAAAGCAGCTTACTCCGCGTGCAAGAGAGATCTTGTACGGGAAAATACTTGAGCTGGTGGACGATTATCATGTGGCAAGGATACCTCCGCACGTAATAGACAAGAGCGTGCAAAAAAACCAGCTGAACCAGCTTGAAGGAAAATACATGGCCAAAGTGATTGCCAAACTAAAGCCTGATTCTGCCTATGTCGACTCGTGCGATGTGAATCCAAACAGGTTTGGACTGTACATATCAAAACTCTCTCAAGTTGGCAAGATACATTCCAGCCATCATGCTGACAGGCGTTTCCCAGTTGTTTCTGCAGCATCCATAATTGCCAAGGTAAACAGGGACAGGGCAATTGAGAGGATACGAAAGAACTTTGAGGTTGGAAGCGGATACCCGTCAGATCCAAAGACAATGCGTTTCATACGGGAATACATCGAGTCAAATGGAATGCCGCCAAAATTTGTAAGAAAAAGCTGGAAGCCTGTAAAAATACTGCTGAGCTCTAAATGACTAGCCTTTGTATCTTGCAATAAGCATGCTGTGGTCCTTTTCATACGGGGACAAGTTGAGCTCCTGGATTATCTCAAAATCCTTTTGTATCTTTTTGGATTCCATGCGGGTTATCTCTGAAGGATCTTTTGTAACATCTATGCTCCGCGTCTTTATCACAAGCACCAAGTAGCCGTCTTTTTTCAGATATGTTTTGCAGTTCAATATGGCAATCTCTGTCTGATCAGGCTGTGCAATGTCTACGTATACGACATCGATGGTACCATAAACTGCAAAATACTCCTTGGGGTTTCTTGCATCCTGAAGTATGGGAACGATGTTTGATCTGTATGATGCCACCCTGTCAAGAAATTCTCGCGCAACTCTGCTTGTATGTTCTACGCAAAACACAATTCCGTTTGGGCCCACGATATCTGAGACATGGCTTGCAGTTGTGCCGGTGGAGACTCCGAGATAGAGAACGCGGGACTTTCTGACTATTGGAAGTACCTGCAGGTCATTCATTATGGCCGCGCCAAGCTTGCTCCTGAAAGGATCCCATGCCCTGAATTCTTCATCGCTGATTTTTACTAGTTTTTCCTTGTAAACCTGATTTCCTGGAACGAGATTTAGAGTAGCGAGTCTCTTTTCTCCTTCTACTTTGACCCAGAAAATATTACCTTCTTCGTTTTCCAAATTTCCTTCGTTTTGACTTTTGCCAGTCGTTCTTTTTGTCTCTTTGTCTGCCAAAACCGCTACCACCGCCATGCCTTCTGTCCCTCTGTTCAAATGGTCTGCGTTGCTGTACCTGCGCCGGCGGCCTCTCTGGAGGCTCCTTGTATTTTTCTCCAATCTCGCCAATTCTTACGTTTAGTTTCTCAAAGAGAGTGTCATTTCTTCCTCCCCCGCCAAAAACATCTACTCTTGCGGCAAGAGCTGCCTTTGCCGCAATTGCCCTTGCAATCTTGCCTCGCTGCCATCGGGGGGCTGCATGGACGAGAGTATGCTGGAATAGCAATCCATGTTTTGGAGGCTGTGCGCCAGTCTTTAGGGAGCGGAAAAGCGCCTTTTCTGCTCCCAGCACCTGGATTGTACTTGCAGGCATGGTTGCCAGTCTTTTCATGCTTCCAGCTCTCCCAAGTATTCTTGCTCCAACAGAGGTTCCCAAAATTCCGGAAAGGTTTGGAGCAATTGTTTTCATCTGCTCTTCTATGTGCCTTTCCAGGGTAGATCTCAATTCGAATAATTCTAGGATTTGCTTTGCAAGGACTTGGACTATGGCAAGGTTCTCGTTAGAAATCTGTCCCCCCCTGCTTTTTTCCTGCAAAAGGGAGAGCATCTCTACCTTTTCCTCTGGAAACCCTGCATCGCTGTACACTTTTTGGTTGAGGTCGTCTCTGCGTCCGGCAAGAACTATTTTGGAATATCCTACGATTGTGTCAATTAGGTTGTCAAGCTCTGGAAAGTGAAGACCATACCATTCTCTTAGCCTTGAGCTTAGGAGATTGATCATCTTGTCAGTCTCGTCCAGTGCATTTATGGCTTGTATTATGTGAAGATCGGGACTCTCAGAAATTTCTGTAACCTTTGAGGATGACAACTGCATTGCAAATTCTCGCAGTTTTCCTCTTGCGTCATGTTCGTCTGTTGCAAAGCCCGAGTCTACAAGAACCCTGAGCTTGGAAGACTGGATGGTCTCTATCTTTTTTTCCTCCATGAGTTCAACGTCAATTGATCTTTTCTTTAAGAGCTTGAGCAATCCTGTATCGTTGACAGACACTGCGGTACCAGTCTTGCCGAGAAACTGTTCAAGTTCATTTATGTCCGACATTTCTTTTTTTAATTCGATGTACTCCTTTGCGGGATTTCTAAATGGAATTGATTTTACGCATTTGTTATTGTCAAAAATTGCAATACCCAGCTCTGTTAGAATTACAGAATGCATACAAGGCATTTTCATGTCTTACTAAAAAAGGTAACAGTGGCAAACCCCACATCAACTGTTATAAGCAAACCATTTTTTATAATTATAAGTGAATCCCGACATCTCTACAAATGTGGGGCCAATCTCACTTGAACGACCCACAATGCTTGCCTCAGGCATTCTTGGCATTTCGCTTGAGGTTTTTGCCCGCTTATATGAGGAAGGAGCAGGAGCGCTTGTAACCAAGTCTTTGAGCAAAGAACCTTGGGAGGGATATCCAAATCCGACCGTAATTGGAGTAAAGGGCGGATATCTCAACGCAGTGGGACTCTCAAATCCGGGCGCTGCTTATTTTGCAAAGATGATCTCATCTAACAACACAGTACCAATAGTTGTCAGCTTGGTTGGCTCTGTTCCGGAAGATTTTACATTTATGATAAAACAATTTGAGAACGTCAAAGTTCTAGCTTATGAATTGAACTTGTCATGCCCCCATGTGGAAAAAGTGGGGCTTGAAGTAGGAGACGATCCTGAACTTGTGATAAAAATAGTCAGAGAGGTGAAAAAAGCGTCTGCTGTTCCTGTGATAGCAAAAGTCGGTCTTGGCTCGTCAGACTATCTCAAAACAGTGCAGGCATCATGCGATGCGGGAATTGACGCAATAACTGCAATTAACACAGTTAGGGCAATGGCAATTGATGTGGAGACTACACGTCCTGCACTGAGTCACAAGATAGGGGGGCTGTCTGGAACTCCGATAAAGCCGATTGCTGTACGGTGCGTCTACGAGATATCCTCAAAATTCGGCATTCCAATAATTGGCTGCGGTGGCGTGTCAAGTTGGGAGGATGCAGTCGAGTTTGTCCTTGCAGGTGCAAGCGCAGTACAGATTGGCAGTGCGGTTGCGGACAAGTGGACCGGGGTGTTCTCGGAAATAAACGGAGGAATATCAAGATACATGGAAAGGAAAGGTTTTCAGAAAATTGGTGATATGGTTGGAATTGCAAAGAAATCCTAATTCAATCAAAGTTGTGACAGTCGAAAAAGTAATTGACGAGACCCCGACTGTGCGGACGCTTGTATTTTCAGACGAATCTCTAGCCGCGGTGCTTCCGGGACAATTTGCAATGGTCTGGATTCCGGGTACAAACGAGCTTCCGATGAGTGTTATGATAACCTTGGAAAAAGGAAAGGCGGCCTTTACTGTGAGAAAACACGGCCTGTCCTCGACAGCACTTTACTCTGTAAAGGCAGGCGACCAGATTGGAGTGAGAGGCCCTTATGGCAACTCCTTTACAATAAAACAGGGGAAACTGTTACTTGTTGGTGGAGGTACAGGGCTTGTCCCGCTTGTAAGGCTTGTGACATTTTTGACAAAGACTGATGACGTTACGATAATAATCGGAGCAAAGACAAAAGAAGAGGTCTTTTTTGAGGATCTTGCAAACAAACTTTTGAAGTACAACAGGCACAGGGTTTTGGTAGTAACCGAGGACGGAACACAAGGCGAGCTAGGGCTTGTGACTGATGCAATGGAGAGATTGCTCGGCGAAAATAGATTTGATGCGGTATACACATGCGGTCCAGAGAAGATGATGCACAGGGTAGTGCAGCTTGCTTTTGAAAAAAAAATCTACGTGGAGGCAAGCGTTGAAAGAATGATGAAGTGCGGCATGGGTCTGTGCGGGAGCTGTTGTTTTGGTGAAGTCTTGGCATGCAAGGATGGCACTGTATTTGACGGTCAGTATCTTGTGACAAACAACGAATTTGGACACACTCACAGAAGCAAATCGGGCATTCTTGAGAACTATTAGGCTCGTGTAAATACGGGAAACCTTAAAATGCTATGGGAATTCATTCAGATTGCAAATTGGGTCACCCGAAAGTTGTACTAAGCGCTGATCGAACACTCATGTCTCCCTATCGTGGGATATCTCTGGCCACCTTCTTTGGGTGTGCGCCTGCAATTGATCCACACAGGCCAAAAAACAGCATATGGTATTATCTTTTAAAAAACCAGGTAACCCCGAAAATTCTCTTTGACTTTATCTGCAACCCAATCGCGCATACAAACGGAGTTGCGGCATATGCCCCATACGGACTGCGAAAGGTAGAGGCTGCACTATTGAGGGACGGATACAAGAGAGAGGACGTCGTAGTAGCACATCCTGATCATATCGAGAAATTCATCGGTCCTGAGACCGAGGTTGTGGGTACGTACGAGATGGACCCGTTGGGAATGGGGCCTGTAACAATGACCTTCACTTATGGCCGAAAACAAATGTCATATGATGAATATTACAATGCCGATTTACACAGAAAAATTCTTGATGCAAAGAAAACGAGCGGCAGTCATGCCAAAGTGATTGTTGGCGCATCCGGAACTTGGCAATACAACTATGATCCAAAAAAGATCCAAGAGTATGGCCTATATGCCGTACTTGAGGGAGAACTTGGGGGAATTGCACCCGAAATTGACGGCCACGCAGGGCTATTCTTTGACAAACTAATCAACAATGAATTTGACAACATGAACCCGTTTGTAAAAAGCGACTTTAAAGTAGAGGTAAAAGAATTTGGAAAGGACGAGAACAAATTCCATGGAAGGTTCATCCACTACTGGGACGAGCCAGAAGTTGACGATATTCCAGACATTGTAGAGCCAAGCATGCACGGAATGGTCGAAGTCATGCGTGGATGTGGAAGAGGCTGCAAATTCTGCGACGTTACGCTTCGACCGCTAAGATACTATCCGCCGGAGAAGGTAAAGAGGGAGATCGAGATCAACATAAAAAAAGGCGGACAGAAAAATGCATGGCTGCACAGCGATGATATATTTGTGTACGGACTTGACCCAAGAAAGACAAAGGACATGGCACCAAACAGGGAGGCACTGGAGGAACTCTTCAGTGCAGTAATGTCAACCGGCATTGTTCATACCAATCCTACTCACGGCACACTGGCAGGTGCAATAGCTGACGAAAAATTGATTCCAAACATTTCAAAAATCATCCGCTCAAGCCCGGAGAACAAGATTGGAATCCAATGTGGATTTGAGACTGGAAGCCTGAGATTGATAGGAAAATATGCCGACAGAAAACTGTCTCCATACAAGCCAGAGGAGTGGCACTGGGTTGTAAAGGAGGGAGTCAAGACACTAAACGAGCATCACTGGATTCCTGCATTCACACTCATCATGGGACTGGACAATGCAGAAACGGAGGAGGATGCATGGGAGACAATACGCCTCATCAGCGAACTTGAAAAAGAACAGCCAGAATCTATGTTTACGACAACGCCCCTGACTTTTGTGCCTATTGGACTTCTTGAAAAATCAGAATTCTTTGATATCGGTAACGAGATGACTGCAGCACAGCTTGGTGTAATGTACAAGACATGGCAGCACAACTTCAAGTATGGAATCCAGAAATTCATGGACAAGACAGGACACAACAGCCCGCTGAAGAGAAAGATGTTCACCACTCTTGCAAAAACTCTGGGAGGAGTTCCATTGAGTGCAATGGAAAAATATGCCAGAAAGAAGGGCGCTGAACATCAAAGAGTAATTGATACAATCAAGACAAAGTACTGGTAAGAGAAACCAAATACATAAATTGTATTAATAGCGCCAAATAGCTCGTGCCAACTCACGGTTCGCTTACAAAAGCAGGTAAAGTCAGGGGCCAGACTCCAAAAGTCCAGGCAAGAGAAAGACATGGAGAAATTGGCATTACAAGAAATCGTGACAATTTTAGAAAAAGATTCATACTAAAACGAGTACCTGGACAGAACAAGCCGGGTCAAAGAAGAAGAAGAAAGTAGTTTAGGTTCGTATTTACTGTACAATTTTTGAAAAAATCCATCATTTGATAAATAGCAGAATCTTTTTTTATAGTCAAGAATTGCAAAGTCTCATGTCAGGTGCAGAATCAAACTCTGTGGGATGCTCCAAGTTGCTTGACGTAAAGGGATGCAATGAATTCAAAACTACCGACAAGGGCAAGCACTATACTGTTGATGTAACACAAGAGCCCAGAATCCTCTTTGTTGATGCAATAGGAAACGGAAGAGAGATGAAGTTCAAGCGAAACTCTACCGTTACAATAACACACGAGAAAATATTTTACAACCGCGACGACGTGGAAATAAAACCTGCCAGTAAGACATAGAAAATGTTCTGCAAATGTTGAATTTATGCAAAATTGTACTGGATAAAAAATGATTAGAAACCAGATTACGTGTAAAGCATTATTTCTAATTTTAATGCATACAAAATCTGCCTATGGTATCCATTATCATACTCATGTCAATTGGTTTTGGAAGAATGGCGGTAGCATTACAATTGTCCAGTTTATCTTCTACGTTGATTGAGCCTGTTACCAAAAACACTATTGATTTTGGATCTTGCTCCCTAATTTTTTCTAACCCGTAAAATCCATCATATCTGGGCATCATGGCATCCATGAAAACAACATCGGGCTTGAGTTTCTGATACAGCTCAGCGGCTTCTCTGCCATTAGATCCAGTACCAACGACTTGGATGTTGTTAAACTGTAGCAGCTCTACAAAAACACGCTTTATGTCATTGCTATCATCTATCACTATTGCTTTAATGCTCATTGATTTCTACTTGATGGTAAATATCGTATTAGATCAAGTTTGTTTGCAAAAGGCAAGCTAGGAAATATAACTCATTTTTGGTAAATCACTTTCTTCCAATTGTGGCTATGACTACTGAAATTAACAGCCAGTCAATCCACCTAAGTGTAGTTCCTTTTTAGTCATATTTTATAATAAAATAGAATTGTAAAAAATACTAAATACTTGATTGTGACTAGTGCATCATGGGAATTTTAGACAAAGCCAAAGACTTGGCTAAGAAAGGTACTGAAAAAAGCATTGATCTTGGAAAAAAAGGAATTGAAAAAGGTGTAGAACTAGGAACTAGGGGATACGAGGGTGCTAAAGAATCGGCACAAAAAGGATACGAGAAGGGTAAGAAAAAAAATAATCGTCAACCGAAAAACAAGTGACAGGAACTAAGCCAAAGGTCATAATCACAGATGATCTTAGATCGTATGCAGATGCCTATGACAAGGAATTTTTTACACAGAAGGACAGTTCACATAAAACAAATCATATTGCAAGGAGAGAGTCTCGACTACCTATACTTGACCTTTATGCAAAGTCAAGATGGATCTTGATTATGATTATGAATTAAGATATTTTTGGTGTGATGATTGTAGGATTAAAATTGCCCGATATTTGACTGGAGAACACACTTTTGATGATAAGTTATTTCATTAATCTAAGATTATCACAACCTTTATGCTTGATTTAAGTCAGAGTCTTATTGCAAGAGTTGTTATCACTACGGCAATTCTCTCAATAATTTCCTACTTTGTGATTCAGAGGGGTATGGTATCGCCAGATCGATTAAGATGGGGTATTCCGGCCCTCTTTGTTGTCTTTGGAATCTCGATACTAATCCAAATTCTGTTTGTCCTCCACAAAAATAACTTGTGATGGTTCCTAACAATATATTTCCAAACTTTCATCAACCGAGAAAAACGAACCTTACACATTGAACACATCCGAATGAGTGGAGATATGAATAACAACAAAATGGAACGTCTCAACGGCGAGATACGAGACAGGGAAAAGACCATGAGAGGGCTAAAGAAGACAAATACGCCTATTTTGAAAGGTATTGAGATTTTCCACAATTACCTTAGACCACATGAGGGATTGAATGGTAAAACGCCTACTGAGGCATGTGGGGTTAAGATTGAGGGTAATAACAAGTGGACGACGTTGATACAGAACGCTTAAGAAATAAGAGTCACTTTTTGTTTCTTTCAATAAAGGCAGTCGCTACTATTGAAATTATAATCAAAATAAATTGAATATATATCCATGTAATCCCATTTGGATCTAATAATCCTCTACCATTAAGACAAACCAAAAAACTATTTTCTGTAATTTTATCGTATATTGCTTGGCGTACACAATCCATTTTTCCAAATTCTTGAAAATATGATACTAAACCAAATATGAAGTTGCCACCAGCCATAATGGTCAATATCATAACGTTTGTAGCAGATAGAATTTTGAATCTAAGCATTCCTAAGTTAGGTATTTTTCAGTAGATATACTAATTGAATAAAATCTTACCAACCGAGCGGAACATCAATAAAAACAACCGAAGAGGTCAAAGAACCATTCAACCGTATCTTTATTAGGTACTGGTACCGTATCATACGGTAAGATGGATGATTTAAGATTAGAAAGTCTAGAAGGGGTAGGCCCCGTAACTTCCAAGAAGCTTAGCGACGCAGGAGTCCATAACATACTCGATCTCGTCATAAGAGGTCCTGTTGATATCTCCGAAATTACTGGCATGGATGCTGATACGGCTGTAAAGCTAGTAAACAAGGCAAGATTGCAGCTAGTCGAAAGTGGCCAGCTCCAAAAAGAGTTTGTCAGCGCAACTGAAATTTACAAAAGAAGGCAAGACATTGGCAAGATCTCTACTGGAACAAATACACTTGATACACTGTTTGACGGGGGAATTGAGACCCAGGCAGTAACCGAGGTGTATGGCGAATTTGGTTCTGGAAAGACGCAGCTTTGCCACACATTATGTGTAAACGTCCAAAAACCGAAAGAAGAAGGTGGACTGGATGGCGGAGTCTTGTACATTGATACAGAAGGAACTTTCAGACCCGAAAGAATTGTCTCTATTGCAAAAGCAAAGGGAATAGAGCCAGAAAAAGCACTTGACAGAATAATAGTGGCAAAAGCATACAATAGCTCGCATCAGGAACTGATAATGCAAGAGGTCGGACCTGTAATTGAAGAGAACAAGATAAAGCTAATCATAGTAGATTCTGCAGTCGGATTGTTCCGATCAGAGTATCTCGGAAGAGGAACCCTCTCCGTAAGACAGCAGAGACTCAACAAATTCATGCACTTGCTCTCCAGAACTGCAGAAGCATACAACATTGCAATAATTGCTACCAACCAAGTCCAGGCATCTCCTGACACATTCTTTGGCGACCCAACAAGACCGGTTGGAGGAAACGTTGTCGGTCATGCCTCGACTTACCGGGTTTACCTAAAGAAATCTGGCAAGAAGAGAATTGCAAGAATGGTTGACAGTCCGCACCATCCAGAACAAGAGGTACTCTTCACTGTGACCGAAGCTGGTGTATCAGACCCAGAAGACGAAACAAAGAAGAAAAAGAAAGAAGAACCTGAGGAATAGGTTCTCCTCCTTTCCATTATTTTCAAATGGGTACTAAAAGACCAAAATTCCCTTTTTTACAGCCAGTAAGTGTTAAATTAGGCCGACCAAAGTCCTCGCTATATGACTACCAAGAAGCCGCGAGGTCATTCCCATGGCTTTATGCACAAGGCGCGATCCGTGATGACCAAGGATGCAGATAGGGGAGTATCTTTCCTACTGAGAGAATACAAGGTAGGAGACAAGGTTCTGGTAATTATAGACCCGTCGCAACACAAGGCTTTGCCACACCGCAGGTATCACGGCAAGGTAGGTACTGTAAAGGAAGTGGGGCGAAGGACAGTAAAACTGGCCGTCAAACTTGGTAACAAGACAAAAACCTTAATCACTAGGTTGGACCATATCAAACCGTTCGGTGTGTAAATATGGAAGAAGTAAAGAAAAAGCAACCAATCTCTATTCCAGAAGTTAAAGAAATTATGGAAAAGGTAGATCCTGAATCCATGGATCAAATTCAGAGATGGACGTATGACTATGTTACCAAATTTGCAAATATTGATTCAAAGGCTGGGAAGAAACTAAAACAACAACTCGTCAAAGAATGCAATATTACTGACGAGGAGGCAGTCGAAATTGTTAACAATCTGCCAAGTACTGAGGCTGAATTGCGCGCGTTCACTTTTGGCTGGAAGAAATTGATTCTGGCAGAGACGCTTGACAAAATGCTGAAGATAATCAAGGAGAACGCCTGATCTTAGGAGCAGAGTTTTCTTGGAGAGAGCTCAAACTAGAAAGTATGAAGAGTACGCGTACGTGTTAGATTTTGTAGTTAGAGGAAAATCAACCACGGTGCGGGGAAGAGACGGAATTATTGTCACAGCACTTGGAGAGGAAAGACTCACAATACTTGAACTTCTTGCAATGCCAAATTCTACTTTTGAGATAGGCGAACGTGTCTACATTGGAAAGGAAGGAAGAACAAAAATACTTTCAGTGCTTGGAAGACTAGAGTTTAGCCAGACATCGTCTTCTGCGCAAAGCGAACTTGCGTCAGTAGTTGAAAAAATAGTCGTACAAAACGAGCAAAGGTTTGTAGACTATCTCAATAACGCGCAACCATTGACCCCAAGAATACATGCGCTAGAGCTTATTCCGGGAATTGGAAAGACCTACATGAAGACAATGCTTGAAGAGCGAGAAAAGACAAAGTTCTCTGACTTTAAGGACTTGCAAGAAAGGGTGGGACTAAAAGAGCCTGCAAAACAAATTGCAAAAAGAATAATCGAAGAGATCACGGGCGAGACCAGAATGAATCTCTTTGTCAGAAAATGAGCAAGCGCCGCGCACTGGGACAACACTTTCTAACGTCAAACCAAATCGCAGAATCCATAGTTGATCTTGCACGCATTACAAGAGAAGATACAGTCCTTGAGGTGGGAACGGGAAAGGGAATTCTGACCAGTTGTCTGTGCAGCAAGGCAAAAAGGGTAATTTCTGTTGAAAAGGACCCTATACTGTACAGGGAGGCAAAAGCAAGGTTTGCTGGGATACAAAATCTGGAGCTTGAGCACGGGGATGCCTTCGAGATGGACGTTGATTTTACAGCACTTGTCTCAAACCTGCCGTATTCTGAGAGCCGAAATGCCATGGAATGGCTGGTCCAGAGAAGGTTCTCACACGCTGTAATAATGGTACAAAAGGAGTTTGCCCAGAAACTCTTCTTAAAAAAAGGAAGCGGCAGAAGGGCAGTCTCCGTTCTTGCAGGTTATTGTTTTGACATGGAAAAACTCTTGAATGTCAAAAAAGCAAACTTCCAACCAGTGCCAAGGGTGGATTCTGTAGTAATAGGCATAAAACAAAAGAAAAGAATGCAAAAAGAGCTCATCGCGGCAGTCAACAAGCTATTTTCGTTTAAGAGAAAGACTGTAAGAAGCATTGCAAGGCAGTTTGATGTTGTCATTGATTCTGATAAAAGGCTTGAAGATCTGTCTGATGGAGAGATAATTGATATTGCAAAAAAAATCATTCGATGAATACTATGAGCCTGCTGAAGACACATTCTTTCTTGCTGGTTGCATACAAAACGAAAAAGGCCGTGCCGCGCTTGATATTGGAACAGGTTCTGGCCTCCTTGCACAGGTCTTATCCGACAACTTTGAGCTTGTGGTTGCAACCGACATTAGCCTTGACGCATTGAAAAAAGCACACAAGACTGTAAAAAATTGTATCTGCTGCAACTCTGCAGACGCGCTGCGATGCAGCTTTGACCTTGTAGTATGTAATCTGCCATATCTTCCGTCAGATAAGGTTGCAGATAGTGCCGTCGATGGCCTGGAAGAGGGGCTTGGCATCCCCACTGGCATAATAAAGTCTGCAAGCAGCGTAATCCAAAAACATGGCAAGCTGGTATTTCTTACATCTTCTCTTGCAAACTATAACGAGTTGATAAGAAGAACTGAGAGTCTTGGATTTGCTGCAAAAATATATGCAAAAAAGAAACTCTTCTTTGAGGAATTGGTAATAGTGGAATGTACAAAACTCTAAAATTGCATGGCAGAGAATAAAGATTACGCATGAGATATGAGTGTGATTTATGTCTAAAATGAAATTCTTGTACTCATTGAGATTCAAACATGTAGCGTATGGCATTGGAATGACTGTCTTTCTTTTTGCACTTGCAGGCGGCGCATATGCTTCTGATTCTCAGGTAGTAATAGTAAACGGTACTGCAAACCACTGCCTACCGTATCCTTCCTGCTACAAGCCGTATGAAATTGACGTGCAGCCGGGAAACACTGTAACATGGGTAAATAATGACAACAAGGCCCACACGGCAACGGCGGGAACTACAAACTATGGGCCTGTTGGCATGTTTGACAGCGGCACAATACCTCCGGGGCATTCCTATACACAGTTCTTTGGCACAATAGGCAGGTATCAGTACTACGACCAAATGGACATGTGGCCGTCAGGAGTTGTAGTTGTAAGCAACCAAGGTCCCACTCATGCCGAGATTGGCTGGGTTAACGGCTCACTTTCTGTGACAAGCCAGGTCTACAACGATAATCAAAAACTGGTCGTGACAAAACAGATTGAAAATACCGGAGGCATTGATGCAAACTCAGTAATCTTCAGGCTTAGGATACTGAACGATTCTGGGTTTTTATTTTACGACAACACAACTAGCGGAAACGTTCCTGCCAGACAGAACGCCACGGTAAGATTTACTTGGAACAACCCGCAGCCGGGAAGTTATAGATTGAATTTTAATTCGGAGAATTTGCCAGGGCAGACCAACGAAAACAATGATGTCTCATCAGATCTCATTTCAGTATCAAAACCAAACACAAGCCAGCCAGAATCAGTCATGGCAAAAAACTTTACACTGGATGACAAAAACACGACAGTTCCAGAGTTTGGCCCACTGTCATTTGTAGTTCTTGCAGTATCGATATTCTCTGTCCTGATGATATCTGTCCGTTCCCGTCTTTTCAAAGTCTAGCTATTTTCTCAGCTTTTGCTCTGCAATGTCTGCAATTACTTCTGCCATCCTCATAGTGGTGGCATTTCCGCCAATGTCAAACGTGACCTGTTTTCCTTCATTGATTACCTGCTCTGTCGCGGAAAATATTGCATCACTTATGTGGGTCTCTCCCAGGTATTCTGCCATCCACGCGCCAGAAAGTATTGCAGCAGTCGGGTTTACCTTGTTCTGGCCCTTAAATGACGGGGCGCTTCCATGAGCCGCCTCAAACATGGAAAACGAGTCTCCCATGTTTGCAGAGTAGACCAGCCCTATGGAGCCAATTATGCCAGATGCAAGCTCTGATATGATATCCATGAACAGGTTTGTGCTTACAAGCACAGAACCGTTGAACTGTTCAGGCTTTATGACAAGCTGCTGGGTCATGTTGTCTATGTACAGTTCTTCTATTGTCATGCCAGGGTTTGCCTTGGCAGTCTTTTCGATTTCCTCCCAGAATATGCCGTCTGTTACTTTGAGTATGTTTCTCTTTGTTATTGCCACAACCTTGTTCATCTTGTATCTTTTTGCCCAGGAAAATGCCGAGTTGATGAATCGGCTGCACCCCTGCCTTGTAATCTTTCTTATTGCAACTGCCGCATCGTTTGATATCTTGAACTCTATTCCGGCGTAAAGGCCCTCAGTGGCCTCTCTGAAGCAGACAAAGTCAAGTGATCTGTCGGGGGTTATCCTCCTGTATGTCTTGATCGGTCTGATGTTGGAATACAGTTCAAATTTTTGTCTAAGTGTAACTGCAACGCTTCTTGGCGCATTTGGTTTTGGAATAGTGGTGGTAGGGCCCTTGAAACATGCATTGGAATCCTCAAGTATCTTCATTGTGGAATCTGGAATGTATGTCTCTCCGCCATGTTTTTCCCATTGTTCCGAGCCTGCATCGCACAAAATTAATTCAGTCTGGGTATTGCACGATCGCAACACATGCAGCATTGCATCTACGATCTCAGGTCCTATACCGTCTCCTCTTATCACCGCAGCCTTTTTGCCCAAAACAGGCGAGCTTTCAGATCCAGTCTATTTAATTCTAACTGGATCTTGTGGCATCAATCCAATGCAGATCCCAACCCTTAAACAAATCCCTATGTGCTATTGGAGCATATGCGTATAGTACAGCTCTCAGATATTCACGTGGGGGGACAATTTCAAGAAGACGTGTTTGACCAAGTGGTATCAGAGGTAAACGAACTCAGGCCTTCAGCCATTGTAGTGACAGGCGATCTGACCAACGAAGGATTACTCAAAGAATATGAAAAATGCAAAATAAAGTTTTCAGAGTTTGAGACAGACAAAATAATTGCAATCAGCGGCAACCATGATTATAGAAATACCGGATACCTCCTGTTCAAAAAATTCTTTCCAATAGATTCCGTAAACGAGCTTGACGATAGCACCGTACTTGTAACAATAGGCACTGCAAGGCCTGACAGAGACGAAGGCGAGGTCGGGTACAGGCAAAACCTATGGCTTGAGAGAACCATGAAAAAATATGAAGGCAGGACAAAGATACTCGCAATGCATCATCATCTAATTGGCGTGCCAGATACGGGGACTGACAGGGTTACAGTGATTGATTCGGGAGATGTATTGCGTACGGCACTTGCAAGCAAGATAGACTTGGTAATCTGCGGTCACAAACACAGGCCATGGTTTTGGCATTTTGGGCACATTACAATTGCAAACGCAGGAACCGCATCGTCAGAAAGAATGAGAGGCCTTTTTGAAAATACCTACAATATTATCAACGTCGAAAAAGGCAAGATAAAAGTAGACTTGAAAATAGTCGGCGGCAAGAGGATGTCGCTAAAAGACCTTGTTGAAAACTACAAGCGTTTCGGCGAAGAATAGGTAACTGCCTACCCAAGATTAAATAACAGTTCTATTTTCAGCAACATCTGTGCGGGGGTCGCCTAGCCTGGTAGGGCGTGGGATTGCTAATCCCATGTCCGTAAGGACCCGTGGGTTCAAATCCCACTCCCCGCGCCTTCTGCGATCTACGCTTAGACTTAATAAACTGAATTTTATTCTTTCCAATAATGGTAAGGAGAAAAACAGTAAAACCAAGAGCAAGCGGTCCAAAAAACATTACAACAGGTCTATGTCCAAAATGCGGGACAATCGGGAAAATTTTGATTATAGGCGTGATTGGCAGCGAGAAAGGCAAATGCCAAGCATGCAACGGCGAGTTTGACCTGTAGAAAATACTGACAAAACCCTCAACAAAATAAACCATCAATTTTTAAGATTCAGATCTAGCGCAGATTGGATATATGGCTCAAGACGCAGAAGAATCTATCTATGAGAGAGTAGCCAGACTCGAGGACGAGGTTGCTATGCTACGGCACGAGGTGGACATTATGAAAGGTACAATGAGAAACAAGATAGTTCGATACGAGCACCGGCTAATAAAGAAGGGAACAGACGTCAAGTCTATCGTTGAGTAGACTTTTCCTTGATGCTTCTTATCAAATCCAGCACATAGTCTACGTCATTTGCCTCAGGTGCAAGTTCAAGATATCTTTCAAGCAGCCTTAATGCAAGGTTATTTTGGAGCAGTCGAGACTGTACGATTCCCATGTCCCTTATCTCATCTGGTTCGTCAGGGTGCAGGCCAAGAACCATGTTAATGCAGTGCATGGCCATCTTGTAGTTAAATGACTGTATGTAAGAGTTTTTGAGGTTTTTTGCAATTCGAACAAGTATGTTCTCAGGCTCTATCTCGTTTAGATACTCTGGACTGAACTGCACTCCGCTGCCATGGATGTTGTCAAGCATCGTCTGCAGGTCGTCAACATCCAGTAGTGCGCCCCTGTTGAAGGGATCAAGTATCATCTCTTCTGAATACTTCACCAAAAAGTGCCCTGGAAAACCGACTGGTTTTAGTTCCAGCCCTATGTATCTTCCAAGCTGGATGTAAATTATTGACAGTGTAATTGGAATCCCAGTTTTTCTGTCAATTACTATGTTCAAAAAATTGTTTCTTGGGTTGTAATAGTCATCACTGTTTACTAAAAATCCCAGGTTGTCAAACATGTACTCGTTTAACATGGAGACAAGGTACGTAGGGTTCTTCACATCAGAGACTGTGTTTCGCAGCTCTTCTCCCATGGAGTTTAGCTTTCTCGCATAATGAGTCACATCAAGGTCGGGAAACTCCAGAGTCTGGGCAAGCTTTAGGCACTTTTCCACAAGGGAATATCGCGGATTTTTTGCATACGCAACCCATTCTTCTATAAATGGATCAAAACTACTCATATGTTCTCTTGGTATAACTTTCAGGATTCTTGATCTCTCTTGTTGTAGGTGGATTATCAATTAACATCTTGTACGCACCCTTGCCAATTTTTCCAGTCACATATTCTGTGAAATCCATTCCCATGCTCTTTCTTACCTGATATGATGAAATGTCCGTGTTTGCAAACGTGACAAGATAACTGTGAAAATCTTGGTCGTCTTTTAGTATGTTTCTGACTGAAAATTCTGCCATTCCTTCCATTGTTGTAAATGCAGCATGGTGGGTCTGTATCGGAACAAGCCATCTTTGGTAGATGTCAAGCAGCTGAGGTATGAATTCAAGAATCTTTGGGTCAACTGACACCTTGTTAAATGTCATCACGTCAGGGCCGAGCACTCTGACTATGAAGTTGTCAGGGTTTAGGGCGAAAAAGAGGTTTGCTCTCTGTGCTATTGGGTACTCGTCTGGCACAAGCGGAAGCTGCAGATATTCGTAGAGGTTTTTTACTTTGGTGCTGTCAAGGGACAAAATTATGTCTGCAAGCTCTTCGTTTATCTCATTTACGCGAGTCACCGCATTCTTGTTTATTTCATAGAGGTTTTTTTGGATGGAATGGACCTGTTCCTCAAGTATTGTCATCTTCAAGGCACCCAAGTATCCAGAGTTTACCTGATCAAACTTTGATTCGTAGGGAGGCCCCTGCTTGTGCAAAATTATCTGGGGATAGCTTGAAAGAACAAACTTGTTTAGGTATATTGCAGACTCGTAAAAATCTCCATACGTTGTAGATATCTGTGAGATGTATCCTTTTGCATATGTAGAGTATACAAGAAACTGCCGGGTGCTGTTTTTTGCAAGATGCGCTATTTTCTCCGCGTTTTCCTGAGCTAGTGCGGTAAAGAGCTCGTCTACAAATGCAGCCGAGTTTTTTGCCGGAAAGACCTTGCGGCCCTTTAGCTGCTTGAACTCTAACAGGTCGGGGAACTCTATCTTGTTGTCAGGCACTTCGATTCCTGTAAACTGTGACACCTCTTGGCCAATGCTTGGAAGGATTTTTTCAGATATTGTCATGATGTCATCAAAGGCCATCTTTGAGGCAAAGGCCTGTGTAGCCTTTGACTGGGATTCTTTTATTGTATTTTCTTCTGTGATCTCAACTGAAATCTGGTCCAAAAGGGCAAACGCAAACTCTTCGAACTCGTCCATTCCAAGTTTGGAGGGGCAAACCAATTTAACATTAACTTTGGCCTCAAACACAGCTAAAAATCAAAAAAAGATCTCAAAGTTAGCTGAAATGTTGCAAAATGTGCCAAAATTTGTGGTTTATGATCAAGGTTGTTGTGTGGTTAGCGGAAAAACAGGGATTGAATTATTTTCAATTTGATCTTTTTAATGTAAATTTTTCTTTTCTACTGCTAGGTGCGAAGAGATTTAATCTTGTCAGAATGATCAAATCTGAAAAAACTCGCGCTCAAAACTAGAGGTCGAGAAGATTTTAGTCGGCTGTGAGCAGAGTCTGCGTGACTATGCAGAAATATGCCACGCAACGCAGAGAAAAAAATGCTGGCATCAGGAAAAATCCGAAACAGTTTGACTCTGTCCATTTACGGCGTAATGATATTTTCAGTAATTGTGTTAGGTATTGGCATAAACTCTGCGTATGCACAAACCGATACCTCGACTGGCAAGTTTTACGAGCCTGAGACAGCAGCAATCACTGCCTTTGCAAGCTCTGTTGCAGGAGCTGCCCCTAAAATAATAGCAGCCGGCATACTTTTGACAATTGGCTTTGTTGCAGGAAAGCTAGTTGGCAGAGTGGTAGAAAAGACTGCAAGAAAGATAATGCAAAAAGCAAACGTGGAGAACATCTCAGATTTTCATCTGGTGGAAGAAACTGTCGGCAAGTTTGATTCTGTCAATCTAATTGCCTCTACAATAAAGTGGTTTGTCTACCTGTTCTTTGTAGTGGCAGCAATCAACGCATTGCAACTGCAGCAACTGACTACTGCAATGACCTCGCTGTGGCTCTGGATTCCAAACCTGCTTGCCTTTGTACTAATTGTTCTCATAGGATCTATAATTGCAAACTATGTAATCAAGTGGGTAAACCACGAAATGATGGTAAGACACTATGGCGGTACAAGATATGTCGGAATCGGAGTAAAGACAGTAATTTACAGCATTGTCTTTGCAGTGGGTCTGACACAGATTGGAGTAGGCCAGTCTGTGATTCCAACGCTTGTCTCTGCATTCTCATGGAGCATCGCAATTGCCATAGGTGCTGCCGTCGCTGTGGGACTTGGATTTACCCTCAAAGACGTGCTGCCTGCTGCAATAGCAGGTGCGTCAACCCAGAGAACAGTCTTCAAGATTGGCCAGAGAATCAAGGTAGGGGACATCTCAGGAACAATCACTGCAGTCGAACTCTTGCACGTCATAGTTGCAAACGAGAAAAATGAGAGCATAGTCATACCGACAAAGGAACTGATGAACAAGCAGGTCACTATACTGCACAAGCCAGGCAAGGACATGCCTACGGCTTGAGAGACAAAACGATCTAACGCTTCTGTTTTAATTTTTGGATTGCGTAAATTGACGCATACGAAATACTGGGGCGTTTTTTCATTTCAAGTTAGGATGGGTACAATTGGGTTCGCCCAAAGTGCAGTTTGGTCCATTTACAAATTTTATCCATTCTGAATCTATGTCCTTGTTGCCGCTCTTTACTATTACTGTTCCCTCTGCCCAGCTGTGCGTAGGATCATAATATCTGTATATTCCAGGTCGCTCAAACACGTAAGAGTAGATATCGCCTGGATTTAGCATAGTGCTTGCAAACCATCCTTTTGGACCGTCATCTCGACTTCCACTTGAGATCAAGTGCGTGCTAGCATCGTTGTTTTGCCATGTAACTTTGGAATAACAATCTACGACCAGTACCTGAGGCCTGTAACAGGAATGGGTCAGCGTACAACTTTTCATGTCAGACTCCCCGTCTATTGTTATGTAAAATTCCTTTGCGTAAGAATTTTTTGACTGATATGGGCAGTAAAGATATCTCTCATGAGTTCCTACCATGTAAGAGCTGGCGGCAGGTATGATCCCAAATATGACTGCGATAAATACGGCTATGCCTGAAACTACTATGATGCGATTCATGCCTGTTATTGTTCTTTAAATTATAGAAACCTTGCTTTGAGAAAAAGCATATCTTTCTGTTTTCACAATGAAAAATAATGCAGCCAAACTGTTCTAGTCTTGATTTTGACGCAATCAAGAACTCTTTTCTCTTCTACAAGACAATTACAAGCCAGTACAACGACCCGCAAGTCCTAAAATCTGTCAGAAACATCATACCAAAAGACGTACTGGAAGGAGACCCGGTCCCATCGCTGTTGCAATGGTTCAAAAATTTCATGACTTGGACTCCAAACAGGATTGCATGTGACAAATGCAACGCAGGAGGCGACTCTCCCATGCAAGTAAAAGTAGAGACAGGAAATTCTTGGCAGGTGCGCAAGACCGAGATTCATACCTGCAGCAAGTGTGGCGCAGAAAAGACAATTCCAAGATACAGTGACGTGTTGAAAATAGCAGAGACTCGATATGGAAGGTGCGGCGAGTGGTCCATACTCTTTGGTGCCGTACTGAATTCCGTATCCATCCAATCACGAATTGCATACGACTATCTGGATCACTGCTGGAATGAAGTACTTCTTGATAACAGGTGGTTCCATACAGACTCTACGTTCCAGTACCCTCACTCTTTTGACAATCCGCACTATTACGAAAGAAACTGGAAAAAACAGTATGTCTATGTGATTGCCTTTTCTCAGGACAGGATAGAGGACGTTACAAACAGGTATACGGAACAATGTGATGAGGTCCTGTCAAGAAGGCAGGGCCTTGAAAAATCTGGAGACGTCGATGCAGGCTCGATCTCCGACCTGCAGAGATTTTACGGCTCGATACAGTCGCTGTATACTGCACAGGCATTGTAATTTATTGTGATGTGACAGCAACCGGTTTTTGTCTCCAAGATTTTCTAAAGAATGCACAGGCTATGATTGCCCCCGCGCACACTTCTATGATGGTAAAACCGTAAAACGGTAGTGCGTAGTTTATGGTAAAAAGCACTGCGCCAATCATTGTTCCAGCTGACACTGATGCGTTTCGCAGCACGTCGTATATTGCAAACAATGCCGGTCTTCTCTCCCTTGGGGTCATCTCAATCTGAATGGCCTCATGCGTGGGCCCATAGCTTACACCTGTAGCAATCATGGCAAGCAATATCCCAAGTATGCCCCAAAAAGAATTCTCCAGTATGAGAAATGTTGAGAGCGGTGCTGTCGTGATGACAGATACCAGCAGTACCTTTCTCTTGTCAAACCTATCAGATATGATTCCAAGCGGAGTCCTGACCATGTTTGCAAACAAGAGCTGCAAGCTCAGGATTATTCCCCACTGAAAACTGTCAAATTTTGCAATGGCAGTTCCGTAAAATATCAGGTACGGGCTTGTTGTGGAATTTGCCACTATGACAAGCACATAGGCCGATAGCAGTGGAATCAATGCCTTTGGAAGCTTGGTAAAGTTAGACCAAAAGTCCTTTGTATAGCGAGACGCAGATTCTAGTGGTTCGGGCCTATTGTGTGCCGACTGTCTGTGTTCTATTTGTATCATATTCGAGCCTTTTTCACGCAAGAACTTGACTAGCAATATTGTGGAAATTGGAGACATTGCAAGCGCAACCAGTGCCCCTACCCTGAATCCATCAACTGTTCCCATCGTATGCACTAGGTATCCACCAACAAGAGGTGCAAACATGGAGGGCAACGTGGTAAGAGTTTGGTAAAGCGATAGCTGCGCAGTTCTGCTTTTTTGTACGGTGGCGTCAGACACAAGCTGTCGCCAGGCAGTAGAGCCGACTGCACCTACGGCGCCAATCAGTATCGGAATTGAAAGCACGGTCCAGCTGCTCGAAAAGTAATAGCCAAAAATTACGGCAGGTCCTATCCATGATGTCAGGATTGCGATCTTTTTGAGACTGTGTCTTCCTGCAATTGCTCCGCCACCAATTGTTGCCGGTATCCCAATTAGCGTGGCAAATGTTGTGATTGTTCCGTACTGGAGTACAGTTCCCCCAAGCGAGGTAAAATAAATAGGCAGAAACGAGAGCGCTACATTGCTTGCACCAGAAATCGACGTTGCAATGACAAGTACGGCAATGTTTCCTCTTGGGATGATCTCTTTCGTACTGTATTGTGCGCTAAACTATTCTTTAATCTGTTGGGTTGAGATTAGTTGCAAACGAGATCATCTGGCATGTCAGAAACTGACAATACGCCACGTAGTGTTCACCGTATGCTACTTTACTATCAGAACAGGGCATGTCGAATGCTGAGATACGCTACCTGCCACGCTGCCAAGAAGCAGTTTCTTAAACCCCCCCAGTCCGCGAGAGCCCATCACTATAAGGTCTACCTGGTGAGATTCTGCATAGGACAGCAGTTCGTTGGATACTGATACTCCTTCCAAGATCTCGGCTTTTGCTGGTATTCCAAGGCCCTTGATTTTTGATTCAATTTCTGACACTGCATCGGCGGCGTTTTTTCGCATCGACACCAACGTCTCTGCATAAGACGCCGACATTACCGGATTCATAGGTACCTGCGGTACAATACATGTTACAATACTGATCTTTGAATCGTATTTTATAGCCAAGTCTGTTGCAAACTCTAGAGCTCTGCTGGCGGGCTCTGACTGATCATATGGAATCATGATGTGTTTAATCATATGCGTGTGTTTTGCGCTTGTTGCTAAAGAATCTACCTAACAGGCGTGCTAATCACGGGTGAAAATGACACAGGCGCTTAATTGGATAGAAACAAAGACGATATAATTATGGTCGAGGACGTCAGTTTACCACCCTTGTTTTGAAAAATTTGAGATTACTTGATTAGCATGAGCTGAACTATGTCAAAAACATTATAAGAAAACAAGTAGTAGGCGCACTAGATAGTCTTTGATGAAACCAAAAATTAAAAAAATCCTTGTACCGCTTGACGGTTCCAAGAATTCTTTCAAGGGGCTAAATGAGGCAATCTATCTTGCAAGACAGTGTGGTGCCACTATAACTGGATTGTGCGTGATACCTCTTTATACTGTAAACCTAGGAAGGTTTCTTACCCCACTTAGGAAGGAGAATGAAAAAGAAGTCAAGAAATTCATGCGTGAGGCAAAAAGAATCGCAGCTCAGAACGGAATCGTGTTTTATGAAAAAATATTGTACCGCAATGAGGTGTGGGAGATAACAGACTTTGCCTCATCCAAAAAGTTCGATATCATAATAATAAGTTCAAGAGGACTGGGTGCCGTTAAAGAGATGTTTCTGGGAAGCGTTGCAAATGCTATCGTGCACAAGTCAAAGATTCCAGTGCTTGTTGTAAAATAGACTCCAAATCTTTTTTTGAACCAAAAAGTAATACTCTCTGCTACTAGGAACGCGTCTATTATCGCAAACATTCAACCAATTGTGAATTCTACACTTCCAAAGAACTCAAACTTGAGAGAACCCTGATTATATGAGTAAAGACCTGTGATAATCAACATCTAATTTTTATGTTATTGCGATATTCATGATCAGTAATGGCAAGATTAGTACGAAAGGATGCTACCGGTCCGATGGAGATCAAGGTAGGGAATGAATCCAAGTGGATGTGCATGTGCGGTTTGAGTAAAAACCAGCCATTCTGTGACAGTTCTCACAAAAAAACTGCTGGAGAAGAGCCTCGAAAACTTTACATGTATGATAAAGACGGGACAAGGATCGAAATCAAGCAGTCTGATGAAGTCTGCAAAAATTTTAGTTGACTTTTATCAAAACTTGTGAATCTCCTGACTTGGAGCCTCAAACGTCTGCATCTCTAATGATCCTTTTACTAAACAATTCTCGCTGCTTTCGTATCATTGATTATAATACGATAAGATAGTAATCAATTACAATTGGGAATTTTCATATGGTATTAAATTAGACGAACTCAGTACCTGGTACATGAAAAAAAGCGGAAAGAACAACATTGACGTAAGCGATCAAAAAAGAATACTTGTCATAGGAGGAGGATTTGCAGGAATCGAGGTCTTAAGAAGACTGGAAAAAAAGTTTGAAAATGATTTTACTATAGACGTTAGCATGGTGAGCAAGAACAACTTTCTTCTCTTTACTCCCATGCTGCCAGAGGTGGCTTCGGGCATGATAGAAACAAGGCACATAGTAACACCGATAAGAGCGTTTTGCAAAAGAGCCAGATTTTACGAGGCAACAGTAAGCTCTATTGATTTTCAAAAAAGACAGGCCGTCATATCAAGCGTAACAGGCAACAGAAACGGGTCTGTAAATTACCATGATCACACCTTGGATTATGACTACTTGGTAGTGTCTCTTGGCGGTGAGACTAATTTCTTTGGCATGGATGATGTCAGAAAGTGTTCCTATACAATGAAAAGTCTAGGTGACGCAATTATTCTGCGCAATCATGTCATTGACATGCTGGAGCAGGCTAGTATGGAACAAGACAGCGAATCAAGGCAGGGTTTGATGACCTTTGTTGTTGTCGGAGGCGGGTTTGCAGGCATAGAGACGGTTGGCGAATTGAACGCACTAGTCAGGGATGCAGTTAGGGACTTTTATCATGATATAGATGTCAAAGATATACGGATGGTTCTTGTGGATGCCGGGGGAAAAATATTGCCCGAAGTAACAGATGACCTTTCAAAATTTGCAACACAAAAGCTGAAAGAATCTGGAATAGATATAATCCTGCAAAATCCCGTCAGTTCGGCAACCCAGTATGATGTGAAGCTAAAGGATGGTACTGTTATAGTGACACACACGCTAGTATGGGCGGGAGGCGTGACCCCGGAAAAGATTGTCAAAGAATTACAATGCGAACATGACAAAAGTGGACGAATTGTGGTTGACAGATATCTGGAGGTCAAGGGGATTGCCGGTGTGTATGCGCTCGGAGACTGTGCATCCATAACAGATACACATACCGGGAGACCGTATCCGCCAACTGCACAAAATGCAGTAGAGGAAGCAAAAGTTGTGGCAAACAATCTGATATCAGCAATAAGAGGGGGAAACAAAATCAGTTTCAATTACAAGTCAAGAGGAATAATGGCCCAAATTGGAAAAAGAAAAGGCGTCGGCATACTGTTTGGTATAAAGACTCACGGCCTTCTTGCGTGGATGATTTGGAGATCCTACTATCTAAGTAGTTTGCCCACTCTGGAAAAGAAACTGAGGGTACTGACAGACTGGACAATCGACATGTTTTTCAAACCGGATATCACTCGATTGAATATCTTTACAGAAAACCAGGAGATACAGGCAAAGGCTTTATCAGATACAGAGAATTTGGCGTCAAAACATGAAGCTAAAAGCGATACGACTTGATACACAAGAACGAGATTACATCAAAAGAAAAAAACCCTGATCTTGAAAACGTGCTTGTATTGCAAGGGGGAGGCTCACTTGGTGCTTATGAGTGCGGCGCCTTTAAGACACTTGCAAAGCACAATGTCAAGTTTGACATTGTATCAGGCACATCTATTGGAGCAATTAATGCTGCAATAATTGCGGCAAGTAAAAACGACAACCCATCCAAGGATCTAGAAGACTTTTGGACTAGGCTTATTGAAAAGTCGATTCCGTCGTTTCCATTGCAGAAATTCAGGGCAATGCTGTCCTCGGTATATTCAAGCTTTTATGGAAACCCGAGTGCTTTTACTGCGCTGTGGCTAAACCCATGGATGTTTGTTGCCTCTGTTAACCATCCGTATATCTATGATACAGCTCCACTCAAAGAAACACTTGAAGAGTTTGTAGACTTTGGTAAACTAAAGAATCCTGACAGACCGCGTCTTATTGTAACCTCAACTGACATAAAAAAAGGGACACGAGTGGTATTCGATAGCAAGCGGCATGAGATCACGATTGAAAACATACTTGCAAGCATCGGTTATCCTTTTTACGGAATCGCGTGGACGGAGATAAATGGAAGGTATTTTTGGGATGGTGCACTGCTTAACAACACGCCATTGATTGCTGTAATGGACGCTTCCCCGAAGAATCACAAGATTGTGTTTGTAACCGACCTCTTTCCACATGAACAGGACGATCTTCCCAAAAACATGATGGAATCGTGGCACAGGGCCCGTGACATTATGTTTGCAGACAAGACGCAGTGGGCTATCGATGTCTCGAAAAGAACAGAAAAGCATCTTGATCTTATGCAAAAAATGCATGACATCTTGGAAAAAAGTAGTCTTGACGAGAAAAACAAGGAAAAGTTTGAGGAGATTGAGCAAGAATATCGCAGACTTGTATTTGAACAGGGCGCAGTAATTAAAAAAATGATTAGAATAGAACGAAAAGAAGACACACATTATCTTTTTGAAGATGTCGATTTTTCATCTGAGACGATAACAAAGCTTATTGAACAAGGAGAAAACGATGCTGAAAAGATTTTGCAGACCTAGAAGATCTTAAAGACGAAATTTTTGTATTTCGCTATTTTACGATTAATTGTGCCCAAGCCTCGGATACCTACATATGATATGCATCTACAATATCTCGTGCGGTAACAATTCCAATAAGGGAATTATTTTCTGTCAGTCCAAGTCTTTTGATGTTCTTTGATGCCATGATTTTTGCCGCTTCGTTTGCTAAAATATTCTTCTTTGCCGTAACAAGTGGAAATGAAGAATATTTCCCCACAGTGCTTTGCAAGTCTACTTCATTTGCAAGAACCTTGACCAGATCTCTCTGTGTAAATATTCCCCATGATGAATCATGTGATACCAGTATGCTGCCGATATTTTTTTCGTCAAGAAGTTTTACTGCATCTAAAATTGATGTATCAAACGGACAGTGATAGACTTTACTGCTAATGACAGTCTCCAAACTTGGTGCCCTATCTGTTTCTCCAAATGCTCTTAGCATATCAGAAGCAGTGATGGTTCCAACCAGTTTATCGGCATCTGCAAATACCAAAATCCTTGACTTTTTTGAGATCATTAATTTTGCAGCCTCGATTATCGTAGTGTCGGGTGTGACAGAAGCAAAAGATTGGATAAGATCCTGTCTTATACTTTGATCCATGTTTTCCCCAGATACAATATGGCGAATAATTCCTCTTTCTGTAAATATGCCGATTGGCATTAGTTTTTCTTCCTCCATTACAATTAATGTAGAAAATCTGTTTTCAGCCATAAAACTAACTACTGTTTTGAACGAAACTTCTGGTTTTACCGATATCGGATATTCTGACATGTAATTGCCAACTAAAAATTCGTCTATTTTTAACCCCATGTATGTCAGATACGTCTTCCCATATTTGACTCTAGCTAGATATCAAATACTATGATCTGAATTTGAAAATTGAATCTCAAAATAGAAATCCTGTCAAGCCATAAACTATCAAGAGGAATTTTATTGGATTTCACAAAACAATTTGTCCTTTCTTTATTGTCTACCATGATAATACTTTCTGTCTATATCGTACAACATAACAAATTAGACATACACGCTATCAAATATTGAAGGTCTTGCATTTTCTATGTCAGTTGAAGACTCGACATCCTGCTTTTCCAAGCCACACACAAAATGAAAATGTTCATTATCAGAATAGATGTGTTTACCTATGGGTTTGTGATTTTTTGGACTTTCGCATATCAAAAGCATCTTGTACAGATAAATTACTTTGATCCAATTTAGATCTCTTAAAGAATCAAAGATATATCGGTATGGAATAATTTTTACCAATGAAACCATGGAGTGAGTTCTCAAAAGAGGAGGTCGAAGCCATAAAGAACTTTTACTCCGACAAGAAAAAACGATTAAGGTTTGCAAGTGTGCATGATCTGCTAAAGCATTTGGGAGAGTAGGAATTGTGGAAGTTTGAGATAGATCATACATTCAAGAGCCGCTTCAAGAATCTCAGCCCTGAATTACAAAAAAGGGTCAAAGATGCTCTCCTTGAGTTGGCTAATGTGGACAACCCTGGATTACTAGGAGTTTACAAACCGCATCTTTACGGCGGTTCGTTTTCCTACCACGTAGGACGTAATTACAGAATAATTTATCGCGATATACATCCAAAACATGTAATAGAGTTAATCCATGTTGGTGATCACAAGCAATCGTATGGAAACGACTAGGGTTATATTTATGAGATTTTGTCAATCAAGTTTTATGTCTTTACACTCTTCTTTCAAAAAACTTTTAGCAATTAGATTAATGGTGTGTCATTCCCATGCCGCTCATGCTACTCTTTCCTGTACTTTGTAATTCCAAATATCCTTACATGTTGTTTTGGTTCATCATTCCACTCGTGCCAGAATTACATTTGCCTTCAATTCTTAAATCAGCGTTCTACTAATCCAATGCATTACAATGTCTCATAAGGACCATATCATACCACGATTAATTTTAGATCCCGTATCCTTACGGATGCCTTTCCATGCAAGGGAAAATGCATCACATATGATCTGGAATGATAAATGTCATCCTGCCAGCCAAAACTAAATCTTTTTTCATGTGAAAATTTTTCGTATGCTATCTTTCCTACAAAGCAAACGACTCGGGGTTTGTATCTCTTTATTATGTCAGCGACTTTTTTTCTTCCTTCTTTCTCCTCGCCTTTGACTAGTGACGATACGTCTGGAGTAGGTCTGTTTATCACGTTGACCAAGCCAAATTTGTAAACCAGATTGAATTTTTTATTGTAAATTTGTTTTAGTTTTGCATCATCTCTCAGGTCTGAAATTTTTTCATCAATCAATCCTGCCCTGTTTAAAAGATACCAGAATGTCTTGTTATTTGAAAAGGGAACACCGCGATCATATGTACCAGGAGATGGATTAATCCCAACAAAGAGGACTCTCATGTTTTTTGAAAACTTGTATCTTATCATAAAAATCACGGATATGTAATCTTTTTACCACTTACTCTGGCAAATGGTGTGAGGACGTGTTCGCGGGCAGAGATCTTGCTTGATATGTGAAGAGCCTTGACATGTCGCACAAGTAAAGCGTCTGCTACAAGCGATCTGTGACATCGAAAGGGATTTCCCTCTGCGCACATGATTGCAACAATACGTGTCTTGCTTAATTTGATCAATTCTTTTATCGAAGAATTAAATTCCTTTGTTTGCATGTAATCTGCAAACCCGCGAAATGACAGATTATGCCAGCCCAAGTTAATCGAATTCTTATCAGAATGCCTCAAGCCACCCAAACCCTTCATATGCAGGTAATCTATCTTATTGTCCTTCATCTTTTTCTTGAGACTGTCTTCATTAAACTGTGGATTGTACCTTGACCTGGGTATGGTTCTGATATCTACAAGAAGATTGATCGAATGTGCCTTCAATAAATCCACAAAAGACGCTATTGTTCGTGTTGAATGGCCAACTACAAATATTGTAGACATATTCACTCTTACACTTTTTCTAGCTTTGCAAGCAACGCTTCGATTTTTTCTGCATCTATTGCAAAGTCTTGATTTATACTCTCAACAGGACATGCTCCCTCTGCAAACCTCAATATCTCAACTAGCGTCCTGATTTCCTTTTCATCCGGGATAATCTGTTTGTCCATCAGACATTTACCTCGATTGCTATGTACTCAATCTTTCTGATAAAGAGTTTGCAATAGAATTGTTACAATTTCATGCTCTATGCTAAATAGGCTTGGAAGCTAACGTTGACGTATGATGATAAAAACAAACAAGATCTCAAGTGAAACACGGAAGAAGAACAATTTGATTAACTTTCTGTACCTGTGCTTCTATTTGTTGTTTGAACATATGGTCGAACGGTCAAGGAATGTGTGATACAAAGGAGATTCTGGTTTGTCGGTATCTTCAAAAATACACATAACAAACGTTTCTGACGGTATCCTAAAAGAGATAGACGCATTAATTTCGAAAAGAAAAAAGATTGAGAGTAACTTTGAAATCCTCAGAGAAAAGCTTCTAGATAAAAAGAAAAGAACCATAGATTCGGAAAATTGGGAGGACTGGAAGCTTTTAAGCTTGGAATATGACGAGTTAAAAGAGATCGTCGAGGACATAGATGAAAAATACCTGTCTTTGAAAAGACTCAGATATGAACTGAAAAAACGAGATAAGGCATAATCGATAAACTACAAACTATTCGGAATATCATCATTTCCTGTTTTTTAGAATCTCACTTAGGACTATTACATTGTTGTATTGCTCATCTTTTGCAGAGAAGCGTAACGATCTTCTTTTCTTTTTCAAGCTTTTTTATTTCCTTGATAAATTCTGTTCTTTCTTTTAGCTCGCCTTTATACTTGGATTTGAAACCTTCCAATTTCTTTGGATCGTGCGAGAACCATTCTCGTAATTCGTCGGACGGAGAGATCTCTTTTAACCAAAGATCAATCTTGGCATCCTCTTTTGAGATCCCTCTTGGCCACAATCTGTCAACAAGAATCCTGTAGCCGTCCTCTTTGGAAGGCTTGTCATATGCTCGTTTTGTCTTTATCATTGAGTCATGGAAGATTCAGATGTATCGTCTGTTGTTTTGCTGTAATTTTGAACACTTTTAGATTTTGTTTTTCTATTGGGATTTTGTGAATGATCGAAATTTTCATACTCCTTTTCAATGTCACATATTGCTTCCACGAACTGCTTGTCTTGCTCGTAAAGAAAACCATATGCGGATGGCTGATAATTTACATAAACGCCCCACGCGCCTACCGTGTTTTGCATCAAGATGGATGCATAGTCAGACCAGATTCTAGAGTTCTGCAGGTATTGCGTCGCAAAATAAGAGTAGGCAAAGTCCAGATTACGTATGGACTGAACTAGGTTTTTTGATAACAAGCCTGATTGTTCCGACATGATTTTCTTGTAACTATAAGGGATGTATCCCCAAGCAGTTTTTCTCTGTATATCGAGCAGTAATAAAAGAAATCGGCGTAATTCTTCAATATTTTTTGTGGTTGATTCAGTGCGTATGTTTCCCAAATGTGATGACAAATTACTAACCTCATCTAATACTTCTAGGCAGCACTGTATCAGGTTATTGTAGTTTACATCCATCTGATCTTTGCCGTCAGTTAGCTGCATGCTAGCATCGTTCTCGCTTGTAACATAAAAATATTGACATGACACCAAGAAAATGCAATCAAGATACTGTCATTCCCAATTGTCCAGCATCTTCAAGCAATAGTTGCATACAGGATATCCGTTATCATCATCAAACTCTGTCTTGCACCTTTTACATGTGCGCTTGATCTTTGCTTTATTCGATTTTTCTAATGAGTATGTCATCTTCTTTTACCATGACTTCGTAGAGCGGAACAGGTTTTTCTGCTGGAGGTGATAGAACTTCTCCTGTTCTCATATCGAATCTGGCATTGTGCCAGGGACATTCTACCTCGAAATCTTGAAGCGTCCCTTCGGCTAGAGGACCGCCTTCATGAGTGCATATGTTTCCTATTGCATAATATTTTCCCCCGATGTTTGCCAAACAGACTGATTCCTCATTGTACTTGACCTCCCTCATGGTTCCTACAGGAATCTCCTGTCTTTGTGCCGCCTTGACAAATTCGCTCAAGTAATCATTGCCTCAATTTTAGTTGATTCATTGCCCAGAGATGCAGGTTCGTCTATTTTTTTTCGCAAGCGAATCAGTTGCTTGATATCTTCAACATTCTCTTTTCTAGTCACCATCATTACCGCATTTACTGTGCCATTGTCAAGATAAAACTTGGTGAAATTGCCATTTTCAGTAGGATTACCTCTTGTTATTACGGTATCATACTTGCTCAGATCGCCATATGCCTCAATTCTAATGTCAAACATGAACGAAAAGAAATAGGGCAGATCTTCAAACGGCTTGGACTTGCCTGTCATGTTCTCCCCGGCTAGTCTTCCCTGTTTTACAGCAAGGTCATAGTGTTCCAGCCTCATATGTCTGCCAAAGACTAGACTGTAGAACCTGGCAACATCGCTTGCAGCATAAATGTCGGGATAAGACGTCTGCATGTATTCATTCACTATTATGCCGTTGTCCGTCTGCAGTCCTGCTTCCTTTGCAAGCTCGACATTTGGATTTATCCCGATACCGATTACTACAAAATCTGCAGGTATGACCTGACCTGACTGTGTCTTTACTCCAGTGACCTTTCCATTGTTATCTTGCAGTTCTACCGGCGTGGTTTTTGTCATTATCCTGACTCCCCTTCTTTCAAAGTAGCTTTCAATCCAGCTTGCTGTGTCAGAGTCAAATGCCCGTCCAAGTATCTTGGGCCCAGCCTCAATTATGGTAGTAGAGGTGCCATTTTTTGCAAAGGTGGAAGCAAGTTCGCATCCAATAAAGCCGCCACCTATCACTATGGCGCTCTTGGATTGTTTCATTGCTGCCTCAATTTTCTCTGCATCGTCAACAGTCCTAAGATAGAATACGCCATCCAGTTCGGCCCCTAGGATTGAGAGCCGTCTTGCCTGACCGCCTGTGGCAAGCAAGAGTTTCTTGTAATGAATATCGGTTCCATTACTTGTCCTGACAACATGATTTTTTGGGTCAAGCCCAGTTACCTTGATACCGATAATCATCTCTATTTTTTGGGTCGTGTAAAAGTCAGGTTTTTTGACATACAGTACCTCTCTTTTCATCTTGCCAAGCAGGTAATTTTTTGAAAGTGGGACGCGATCATATGGAACATGGTTTTCGTCTGTAATGATACAGATGCTACCTGTAGCGTCATTTTCCCTAATTGAAATTGCGGCATTTCCTCCTGCAAGACCTCCTCCTACTATGACATAGTCAAACTCTCGCATATTTCCACTCCCAATCGTCTTAACATCTTTTAATATGTTCGCAGATTCTTGACTCATTAGAAACAGTATGCTGGCATTATAGAAAAAGGCATCTGGTAATTTGCAATAATTTTAATACAGATTTTACTAAAATACTATCTCATTTGCAGCATGATTTGTGATGTGCGTTATAACTATGTCATTTCACTGCAAGGTTTGGTGGTATTATCAACAATAAAAATACGGTTTTGTTAAATTTACGAGACCTAATTAATTCATAGGTCTCGCGGATTGAACAGAGTCGAAAAATTTCATTTCTTATATTTCAACATCCTGCTTGAAGCATCAAGGCCTATCTTTACTGTACTTATTTTCTTATCTGTGAAAGTTTAGATTCATCTTTCCACAAGACCTATCGTGGCTGAAAAGAGACAGACAGAGTCAATAACATTTAGGATAGAAAAATCGATCCTAGATAACTTGAGAGAGGTAGCTAAAAGACAAAAGATAACCCCTAATTCTTTGGCAGGGCAGATTCTTGGCTCTCATCTTGAATGGGAACTCAGTGCTGCGGCAGCTGGATGGATTTCTATGCCCAAGTCATTTCTTGTAGAATTTATGAAATTAGTTGATGAAAAGGAGATGGAGAGAATCATATCAAAACTCTCCAAAGAAATGGCAAAAGACATGGATCTATACATGAGGGGCAAACATGATGTGGAATCTTGGCTTTCTATAATTAGGGCCAGATCTGCAAGATCTGGTTTTGAACTCACTGAATACGGAGAAGGAAACACACTGGAGCTTGTAATACAACATGATATGGGCAAAAAGTGGTCAAGGTACTTTAAGACATTTTATGAAAATGTCTTCTATGATCTTGGTATAAAAGCTGATTTTGACTACACAGAAAACACTTTGGCAATAAAATTGGATACAGCAGGTGGGCCTGTCAGCAATCGTAAGGTTTGAGAATCAAAGAAAACAGGTAATTTTTGTAGATTAGCCAAACCGCATAACAGTTTAGAAAAATACTACTGCACCACACTCTTTGCAGAACATATCGTCTTCCTCCCTTAGAATCATAGTCGAACCGCATTTTATACAAATGCGAATTTTTTTTCTACTCTTTATTCTCCTTTCTCCTAACCGTGTAATTGAATCGTTTGCTGACACCAATTCTATAAGTCACTGCAATACATAGAGATGAACAATTATTTAGGAGGCATGCACGAATTTTCATTCAATGCAATGCTACTGACTTATCTGTAGAAAAACAGTCAAGTTAAACATGGAAGAACAAATGCGGAACAAAAGACTCAGCGTCTGGAAAGTCATGGTTCATGCCTCCTTTAAGAAGGTAATAGCCTTTGATGTCCTGTTCATGGTGCTTGGAGCCATGATGGGTGCTGGGATTGCAGTGGCAGTCCTACTTCACTAGGATTGCCTTCTAGTTTTTAGATTTTTTAAATTGTAGACAGGAAATTATCCAGAGCATGACAAGAGATTGGAAATCCATATAGAATCTTATTTCAGTATGAGTCTATGCCAAATCAGCGAATTTGCCATAATGCCATCAGCACAAATCTACAATAGCATTATTTTTTCAAGCAGCTTTAGTATTATTTACTGAATCAGTCCATTATCAATCCTGATGTTGTTATTTAGTTGCGAGACTGGTCAAGCAGTGCAGGAAAAATCTAATATTGAAATGATTGTTCCGATCTCATCTTCGTTTAGCTCAATCTCGATAAGCCTTGGATTTTTCTCGGTCTTACGAACAAGGATTTGCATTAAAGAGCCATAGAGTATTCTATTCCATGGTGTCTTCTTTTGAATGCTCACCAAATTTCTTTAATACTTCCAAGTTCTCGCCTTCTATTCGTATCCGCACTCAAATCCTCTTCCCTCTAGGTACTTTATCAATTCAAGTGGTCTAACTGTTGGAATCTTGGACATGATAATCAAGCACAATTACGAGTCTTTAATGCGACCATTCCTCAGACAAAACTATTTTGATAATAAATATCTTGAAAACATGCACGCTGTGTACATCATGTCATTTCCATGTAATCAATACTAGCATTACTAGTCTTGGTCTACCTGACACGTAGAAGAAAAGGAAAAGAGACTTTGACCAAATCCATCTAGATTGTGCAGAGAAATATTTTGCCATGGCTTCCAAAATCATTAAATGATGATTAAGAACAACAATACATAGAAATGGCTGAAAAGAAACAAACCGAGTCAGTATCGCTTCGCTTGGATACCAACACTTGGAACAGGCTCAAGGTTTTTGCAGGCAAGCAAAAAACCAGTCCAAACGCACTGGTCAGTCAGATACTTGACTCGCATGTTGAATGGGAGATGAATGCAGTAGCGGCAGGCTGGGCAGTCATGCCAAAGCCATTTCTTGTAGAACTGTTCAAGCTAATAGACAAGGACAAGGTGGAAAAAACAATTGCCAACCTGTCTGTCCGCATGGCAAAAGAGATGAATCTATACATGCGAGGCAAACATAACCTGGATTCGTGGCTGTCCATCTTGAGGGCCAGATCGTCAAGATCAGGCTTTAATTGGACTGAATACGAGGAAGACGGAAAGTTTGAGATTGTCATGCAGCACGACATGGGAGAAAACTGGTCGTTATACTTTAAGACATTCTACGAAAACGTCTTCCATGATCTAGGAGTAAAGACAGAATTTGATTTCACTGAAAATACCTTGGTAATTAAAATAGACAAGGACAAGGCATCATCATGGCATCGATAACATCTGTTTTAGATCATACAAATCCAAACGACGTGCAATAAAGTTAGTGCAAATTCCTGCAAGACTTTTTCTACATTATACCGTATTGATAACTCATGTTAGACAAAAAATTGATTGAACAAAAAAATCTTGAATCACTGCTACACAAAGGAATTGACCATATAATGGTGATAAACCGAAACGGCAGGGCAGAATCCGTCTTTTCAAGAAGCAAAATCACCCTCTCAAAAGAAAGACAGGAGATTTTTTTCATGGGTTTTAGGCTTCACCACTCTTTGTTACGAGAGTTTGATGATGAATTTGAACCTGTAAGTCACTTTGTCATCCACAGAGGCAGGACAAAGTTGGTATCAGTTCCATTTGACGTGTACAATGTGGTCATGGTAATGAAGAATGATGTGGACCACAAGTCTCTAGTCAACAAAATCAAGGAAATTGAGGAATGTTGTAACCCAAACATCACTGAACTAGAACCAGTGTGTGGAGGACATGGCAAATGACTAGTAGAAAAATCAAGAGGATACTGGTACCACTTGATGGCTCAAAAAATTCCATGGACGGACTGCATGAAGCAATCGAGATTGCCAAACCATTTGAAGCAAGTATTACTGGCCTGTGCGTAATTCCGTCAACCCCTCCAATACCAGTGATAGGATCATCACAGGCTTCATTCAAGTCATCCATGACAGACAGTGCAGCCAAGTTCATGGCAGATGCAAAAAAACTGGCTTCAAGAAACGATGTTGAGTTTCAAGGAAAACTTGTCTATGGAGATGCCTCGCTAGAGATAACAAATTTTGCCAATGCCAAAAAGTATGATCTTATAGTCATAGGATCGCGAGGAAGAAGCGGTCTCAAAGAGTTATTTCTTGGTAGTGTGGCAAACTCTGTGGTTCACAGATCCCAAGTTCCTGTACTGGTGATAAAATAATGCCAATGGATTTGGAGTTTCCAAAAAATCACAAGGTTATAGGTTTACACAAAAATGCAGACAGAGAACACTTTCATTTTGTCTGGGGGCCTGGAAAGGAAGACGGAGAGTCATCTACTAATGATGACGTACAAAATGCATACAAGCAGAGAGGCGAACAATACGTGCCACTGGGAATTCATGGAACTTTTGTTGCGGTAGACTGGGATTCGTGTATTGCAGACGGTGGTTGCATCGAGGTCTGTCCGGTGCAGGTCTACCAGTGGTACAGAACCGAAAATGATGTTCCTGCAGCCCAAATGATTAATGCCACTAGTGCAGGAACTGGCGTGGATCATGACAAGGAAGGTCGCAAAGATTACACTGACAAATCAGAACCAATCCGCGAACATGACTGTATATGGTGCATGGCATGTGTTTCTGTATGTCCCACGCAGGCAATCAAGGTGGATCAGTCAAACCAAAAAATTCATCAAGAAATGGCAGAAAAATATGAAAAATAAATTAAAGACATGACGCCTGTTCACAAGTCAAAAAACCGAAAACACCAGAATCACGAAATAGACGAAGAAAAAACAAGATGTCCTAAATGTGGAAGTTGGAATATTCTTATGATGGGTGAGAAAGGCGATAGTACTCTGTCTTGTCTAGATTGTGATTACGATGAGGGTATTGGAGTAGATTAAAAATCTGCAGACCGTAGACAGAAAATATAACACCTTAACATTACGGAATTATTTTCTGACATAGGTTTGGGATTGAATTAGCTTGTACTAGAACCAGACTGTCTCATATCGACACTCAAGATGCTAGTCTGAGCGCAAGAGGAAACACTATCTTCTCTTCTTCCACAAAATGTTCTTTTAGAGCACTTGTGAATTTTGCTATTTCGTTACGCGCATCGCTAAATTGGAGTTTATACAATTCAGGCAGCTTGTGCTTGATGAAATCTACTACGTAATTATGTTCTTGCATCACATGAATAGATTGCTCAGATTCTGCCTTAGCTTTTTCCATTATTATCCTTACAAGCCTCACCTCTTCTTCTACTGCATGCTGGATGATTTTCGAGCTTAGATTATTCAGTACATCAATTGCGACGTCTCGATTATTTTCTAGCAAATTAGTTGATCTATCTATCTCTGTCCTGAAATAACGATGTTCTTTTTCAAGTCGGGCTATCATATCTGGTATTGGGCTCGTTAAAGTCGATTTTATAGTTCAAATGGAAAACTAGCTATCAAAAATTGTCGCTAAAATTGCGAGTGTGCGCGTCAACCTCATCCTGAGGGCTTGGGTTTTTGTTCTCATGCTTGTGTGCGTTCTTGTGAAGGCGCTTGGCCATTTCTTCCTCATGTTCCTTTCTCACATGATGAAGTCTGTCTGCTTCGTGGATGAATTCCTGCCCGCATTCCTTACACTTGACAATGGCGTGCTTATGTTCGTGACGGGCATGATCTATCAATTCCTGATAGGTCTTGAATTTGTCTTTACATTGGTCACACGAAAACTTTTTGCCGAATATCTTCATTCTTACTAGATGAGTCAAACCGGCAGGATAAAGACTTTACGAGTAAATTCCAAAAATGTCTTTTTCTCTGTTTCACTATGCATGAATGTGCGGAAAAGAACAAAAGTTTTTTCCGTTTAATGCTCAGTGAAACATCTGTCTTATTCCGTCAATAATGAACTGTACCGCAAAGGCTGCTACGATAATTGCAAAAATCCTCGTTATTATCATGGAACCCCTCTTACCCAATAACCGATGGATGGGTCTTACCAGGCGCAAAACCGCATACGTTATGCCGAGAACGATTATGATGGATAGTACTGTTACAAGCGCACCATACTTTTCAAATGTGAGAATCACCAATGCCAGGGCACCTGGCCCCGCAAGTAGTGGAAAAGCAAGCGGGACAATCCCTGATTCATCTTCCAAGCTTTGGCTGCCGAATTTCCATTCGCCGTGTGTAAGCAGCTCAATTGCCACAATGAAAAGCAGAACACCTCCGGCAATCATAAAACTGAACATGGAGATTCCAAATATTGAGAAAATTGCATTTCCGACAAATGCAAAAACAAAGAGCAGTATTGCCACTGTAACAATAGTAACGTTTGAAATGGATGTCCTCTGCCTTGCTTCCATCTTGCTTGTAAGTGTCATGATGACAGGTACGCTGGCAATCGGGTCAATCACCACAAGTAATGCTATGACCGACTTGATTAAATCCCCAAAAATATCCGAAGCCATGCATTTGTAGTCTCCTGATTGTTAATGATTCTTCGCATAATCCAGAAATCATCATCGCGTTCCTCGACAGGTCGGAGATCACGATTGGCGTGCAATGGCGACTATGCCATTCCGGCCATGAAAAATAGTATCAGGTCTAGTTCAAATTTTATTCTTCGTCTGTCTCTTCGTCCCTTTCGTCCTGTTCTTCTTGCTCTGCATCTTCAAACTCGTGCTCTTCTTCCCGGGCCTCTTCGCTTTCCACCTAGTCAAATACCGCGACCTACAATTTAGGTTATTCGACAATCTGCCTGTTTTTGAAAGTTCTCCACTGTAGAAATCAGCAGTTATCCGAACAGATTTCTTTTGGCAAGATCCACTATCTCATCTCCACGACCGTTGAGCACCGCTTTTATCATGTATAGTGTAAAGCCCTTCATCATCGCAAGATTTACGCTTGGCGGCATTAGCAGCTCTTGGCGGTTCACTGCCACATCTACAAGAGACGGTCCGTCGTGCTCCAAAGCTTGAGTTAACATTGGTCTTACCTGTTCAGGTTTCTCAGCACGTAACCCCAGAATTCCGACAGCTTCTGCCACCTTTGAGAAATCGGTTTTCACAAGATCAGTACCATAGGGGAGTATCCCGGCAGCCTTCATCTCAAGCTCTACGAAACCCAGGGCACAGTTGTTGAATATTACAATCTTGACAGGAAGATCCAACTGTTTCAATGAGATCAAGTCGCCCATGAGCATTGAAAACCCGCCGTCGCCGGAAAGTGAGATTACCTGACGGTCTGGAAATACCTGTTGGGCTCCTATTGCCTGTGGGAGGGCATTTGCCATGGAGCCATGTGAAAAAGAACCAAGCAACCTCCGCTTGCCATTCATGTATAGATAGCGTGCAGCCCAGACAGTTGGAGTGCCAACATCACATGTAAAGATTGCATCATCCGCAGCCAGTTCATTTATCATCCTTGCTACATACTGCGGATGGATTGGGGAATCTCCTGTCTTTCCTGTGGCATCTGAATTAAGATCCTGCCGGGTTTTCCTGTAATGATTCAGTGATACCTTTAGGTGTCCCCCGTCATCTTTCTGATGGAGCAGGGGTTTCAACGCAGCCAGAGTTTGACGTACGTCTCCGACAAGCCCAAGATCAACCTTTGTCCGCCTCCCTATCTGTTCGCCTCGAATGTCCACCTGTATTATGGTCGCATGTGGGGGATAGAACTGTTGGTAGGGAAAGTCAGTTCCCAGCATGAGCAGCAAGTCCGAGTCCATCATAGCATAATATCCAGACGAAAATCCAAGCAGACCGGTCATTCCTACGTCGTACGGATTGTCATATTCTATGAACTCCTTGCCGCGCAATGCGTGTACTATTGGAGCCTGAAGCAGACCGGCAACCTCGATTAGCTCAGAGTGTGCGCCGGCACATCCTGCTCCTCCAAGGATGGTCACCTTCTTGGCCAAATTGGCAGCCTCTGCAACCTTTGCAATCTCTTCTTTGGACGGGCAGATTATTGTTTTTGGTTGTGCGCAGGAAGTGATTGGTCTGCCAGATGCTGCATCCTGCAATGCAATGTCGCCTGGTAATACGATGACAGCAACGCCACGCAAAGAGATGGCAGTACGCATTGCGATATCAAGAACGCGCGGGATTTGTTCTGAATGGGAGACAAGTTCACAATAGTGACTGCATTCCTTGAACAAAAGCTCGGGATGAGTCTCCTGAAAGTAGGCACTTCCTATCTCTCTGCTTGGTATGTGTGCTGCAATTGCAAGGACCGGCACCCGGCTTCGGTAGCAATCATACAATCCGTTGACAAGATGCATGTTTCCAGGCCCGCAGCTTCCGGCACAGACACCTAGGTTTCCCGTGAGATGAGCCTCGGCACCTGCCGCAAACGCAGCCGTCTCCTCGTGGCGAACATGTATCCAAGAAATATTCTTGTCATGTACTCGTATTGAATCGGTTATGCCATTGAGCGAGTCTCCCGAGACACCGTATATTCTCCTTACGCCAGATGCAATTAACGACTCGACCATTACGTCGGCAACTTTTTTTGTCATGACTGGCAGTCACACCAGCATCTGTAATCCGCTGGAAAATTTTGATGATTATCTTTGGTATTGAACATTTTGATCATATGATGTGCTGAAAATTCATTATCGCTCATTTGAGATATCCTTTCCGATAAATTTGTAGCTGCAATATTCTGGAGTCCAGAATGTTTTACGTACACGTTCATCTAGCTCCTGTTCGCTCGTTTTTTGTGCAATACCGTCCTTCTGAGCTTGCAGTCCAACCTTCACCGCAACATGAACGGCTACATCTCTCATGTATTCTATTGGTGGAAGAAGTGGCGCATCAGGATCAGCCAAGTCCAAAGGAAAACTCCCAAGAGCAAGGGCCGCTGCCACCATCATCCTGTCAGTCACACGTTTTGCCCCAGAAGCTGTTACGGCAAGGCCTATTGCAGGAAAAACGTAAAAATTGTTGCACTGGGCTATGGCAATTTTTTTTCCATTAAACGATACTGGTGGGAACTCTGTTCCGGTAGCAATGAGTGCACGGCCGTCTGTCCATCGGACTAGATCTTCCGGTACGGCTTCCGCATGATCAGAAGGGTTTGACAAAGGGAAAATAATCGGTCTTTTGACCCTGCCTGCCATGTCTTTGATAATGGATTCAGTAAACTGCCCGGGCTGGCTTGAGACTCCGATGAGGATCGTAGCAGTAACATTCCTGATGACATCGGCAAGACCTATCTGGTCATCACTTGTCTTCCAGCTAGACACCAGTTCAAAAGGCTGTGCGAATTTCTGTTGAACCGGAGACAGGTCAGACCTGCCTGTGTGCAGCAATCCTTTGCTATCCAGAAGAAGAAAATGTCTGCGGGCGTCTGTATCCCTGATTCCTTCCTCTGCCATTGCTGTTAGCATGTACTCAGCTATGCCTGTTCCAGCACTTCCAGCACCAAGAATGACAACCTGCTGATCTGAAAATTTCTTCTTTGTAATGTTTAGAGCACGGTGCATTGCCCCCAGCGTCACCGCAGCAGTACCCTGAATATCGTCGTTAAAGGTGCAGAGGGTGTCACGGTACCTGTCAAGGATTGGACGTGCATGCGGTTTTGCAAAGTCCTCCCACTGCAACAAGACATTTGGAAGTTTGCGCTTGATTGAATTTACAAACCTGTCCACAAAATCCCAGTATGCCTGCCCTGTAATTCTTTCGTGACGCCAGCCTATGTACTCTGGTTCATGCAACCGTTCAACATTATTCGTACCGACATCAAGCAGGATCGGAAGCGTGCGCCGTGGATCAATTCCACCAATCAGTGTGTAAAGTGAAAGCTTGCCAATTGGGATGCCCATGCCACCGGCTCCCTGATCGCCAATCCCAAGAATGCGTTCTCCGTCTGTTACAACAATTACATCGACATCACGGTATGGACGGTTTTCTATTATTTCGTCCATCTTGTCAGCAAGTGGATAGGACAAAAACAGGCCTCGCGGACGGCGATAAATATGTGAAAAATTAATGCACCCCTGTGCTACCACCGGAGTATAGACAATGGGGGCCATCTCTGCAATATGGCGGTAAAGCAAGGCATAGAAGAGAGTCTCGTTTGTATCTTGTAACGCGCGAAGGAATATGTGTCTCTCCAAATCGTCGTTCTTTCTCTTGTATGCCTCATACGCACGTGAGCACTGCTGTTCTAATGTCTCTACAACTGGAGGCAACAACCCGTGTAACTCAAATAGAGTCCGCTCATCGTCGGTAAAAGCCGTTCCCTTGTTGAGAATTGGATCCGACATCAAAGCTTTTCCAGACATTTCTGTTTCAATGATTGACCTGTCTCCATCCATCTAAATCACTTGCATCCTGTTTGTCATTTGTGATGATCCTGTGGTTATCTGACCAGCATTACAGCAACCTTTGATTTGTGTAATACATAGCTTGATACGCTTCCGAGAAAGATCTTCTTAAATGTACTAAGGCCTCTTGCCGCTATGACAATCAGGTCTATGTCGCGTGTGTTGGCATACTCGATTATGACATGTCCGGGGTCTCCTGTTAGTATTCTGCTAGAAAACGGTACTTTATTCTTCATGGCAATTTTTTTTGCTTGTATGATAAACGACGGTGGGACTTCCTCCTCTCCTGATTTTTGTTGCATGCGTACTCGCTGGGAAAACGCATGAATCACATGAATGACAACAAGTGATGCCTCGTGTTCGCCTGCGAGATGAACTGCAGTCTCCAAACCCTTCAGTGAGTTTTTTGAACCGTCCAAAGGAACTAGGATCTTTTTAATTGGTCGCGCTTCCATAAATCCTCTCACATCTGGTCTGTATTGTAGGTTTGTTATATTCTCATCCGTGACTGCAGTTTTTAACATGATGCAATCTAGAGTTTGAACTCTAGTCCTATGGCCTTCTTTCCAAGACTTTCTCTAAAAGCTCATCTTTATAATGCCTGTATTTTGCATTATGCTGCATTATTCCACATTGTTTTATCAATAATGAAAAATTAGATTCGATTTAGATTGTACAATGCATGGCAACCTGTGAAATATTGATTTTAATTTTGCTTGATAGAAAAACGAAACAATTCTTTTTTATTTTTTCTTATACACAAACCGTACGATAAACGCAAACGCAACGCCCAATAGTGCTAATAAAATAATGATAGGCAATAGAAGATAAACCAAATTCATGACTTGAAATGATGGGGATGAGGCAAATACTGTAAACCTTGAAACGTCTATTGAAGAAGGCGAATCTACGCGCAATAAAATCTCATAAGTGCCGCCAGCTGGAAAGGCGTATTTTTGAGCAAAATCCCCAACCCCATCCTTATTCACAAATACGCTAATGGGATTGTTTGAGCTAGCATTAACGATGGCTATTCTAGCTGTAAAATTCTGCAGGTGTTGGCCGGTTCTTAGATTTTGTACGCTAAACATCAATGTTGACATGTTTCCTGCTATGGGGGTCTGGGGGTCGGTGTCAAATTGGATTAGAAGATTGTCCTTTTGATTTCTCCATTCTTGAAAATTATACCCGTATAGATGGCCATATGATGGTAAGCTGGGAGAAAAAAACACACTTAAAAGAAGAATAATTGAAAATAAATTCCAATTAATATGAGATAAAACTTTCAATTATCAATATGCGCGTCATCTAGTCTTATATTGTAATGTTTTTTCACAAGTTTCATGCTTGCACCGGTGGTAAAATGATCTTTAAACCATGCACGAAGAAATTGCGCCGGATTGTAATATTTAAGAAAGGATGACATATCGTATGTACGTGATGAAACAAGGCTCGATGATATTTTTTCTCTTCTCTTTATTTTTCATACCTCAGCTTGCCAGTGCATACCCGTTATCTGAACACGCAGTTACTGAGGGCATATTTGGAGATCTTAACTGGCAACCAGAACCTCTGACCTCTGACTCTGAGGCAATTGGGAATTACGAAGTCGTACTTATAACAGATCCATACACCCCTAACGTAAACCAAACTACGCACATACAACTAAAAGTCTTTAATTACAATGAGGGGCCCTATGGCAGCAAATCAAACTATGCATCGATTGGGGTTAATCATTTCCTCATGGGTGCCAAAATATACTACAATGACAATCTTGTATATGAAATTCCTGAAGCATTGCATGAAGGAAACTCATGGAGCTTTGACTATGTATTCCGTGAATCTGGAAATCATGTGCTGAAAGTTAATCTTTATGATGTGGCTGAAAATGATCCGCTGGAAACATACGTCTTTAACGTTCCAGTGCTGACAGGTTTTGGTTTTATTTTCTCTTATCTCATAATTGCGGCGTGTGTGGCCGTTGCATCGGTTCTTATCTGGATAAAAATTTCTCTAAACCGCAAGAAAAAGATGTCTAGATAACCCAATCGGGGTTACATCCTGTTCAACGAATATCATATGTATTTGATATTTGGCTGATTGTGTCTTCTTTGTCTGGATCTTTCAATTTCATTAACGTGTTTGAATCAGTCCTAAAAACAACAGTTCTAATGCGTTCTGTATTTGATTTATTTTTCATGTCTCTGCTGATGTATTTCAAATAATTGATTTTTCTGGTTTTCCACCATTGGAAAAATTTGTATGGACATCATAGACATGGCAATGGTTTTTATCAAAACATGACGCATCTTGAACCAAAATGAGTCATCCTACATCAAGCCACGCATATGGGATAGCGCTAATAGCAGTCATAGTGGGAGCAGCTGTCGGTGTATCATATTATCAGCTCTATTACATTCCGGAGTATAACGCAAAACCCGTCATACCTGAGAAGGTCCTCAAACCGGGCCAGACTACACAGATTTCAATTGTAACCGGGGCCGTAAATCCGAACCAGCAGCAAAACTTTGTGCCAAAGAAACAAGACGTGCAGCTGGGAGTGGCCAATCTGGTAGTATGGACCAACCATGATTCGGCAGCCCACTATGTCACGCCCAAAACAGGTTACAAGGACACATACAGTGGGGCCTTTGGCTCTGACGCAATAATGCCCGGGAAGACGTATACCTTCCTGTTTACCCAGACCGCCCAGATTCCGTACTTTTGCAAGGTGCACCCGTGGATGAAAGGCGAGGTGGATATTGTTCCAGGAGCTCTAACGTCGTAGATGGTTAGTTTTTGAATCTAGAAATCCTCGTTGCTGCTTATTTTATGTGCAACTGGTGATGTATGGTGGCATATGGTGTTAATATGGCAGGCATGAATTTGCAGGGTCATATTACTGAGAATATGCGCTTGGTTTATCTGTAAGCTTGGCACATTTTTGAATTAGGATGGAATTTAGATCCCTATTGGCAATTTTCACCATGTCTGTAATCGTACTCTCTGGTATGGCTCCGCTGGTACCTTCTGCATTTGCTACTACTTGGTATGTAGGCCAAGGGCTGAAACCTGGGGATTACTATAGATACAGCATAGCTGACGTTTTCTATCATAATCTGGAGCCCTTTGAGATGGATTTTTGGGTGCAGAACCAGACAAGTAGCGGCGGCTATAACTTGCAGATGGTAGTCCACGATGGTTCCATAGTGCAAAAGGGTACTGTCACTATAGGTAACATTACTCCTGATCCGACATACACTCCAACCAATCTTGCCAATTACGTAAACGTCTACAGGTTAACATTGACTTGGCTTGATTCTTTTGCCATAAAGACACATCCTGTGGACATACTAAGCCCGGTCTGGGGGCAGACTGGAATCTATGGCGAGGTCTCGATTGGCTCTATAGGGATGCAGAATGTAACAGTTCCTGCCGGTTCCTTTAGTGCATCAACTCTACACTTTCATGACAGCGGGGTTGACAGCTACCTCTGGGTGGCCCCGTCCTTGGCATTTCCAGTAAAGGCCCAAGTGTATGCAATTAAAACAAGTGGAGCTCCTACCATTGGTTATCAGTACAGTCTACTAGAACATGGAAACAGTGCGCAACCTCCCGCATTCCTCAATGTCCAATCAACAAATCCTCTTGGAGGAAACCCGCAATGCCCCTCGCCTGATTATGCATCTGACGCTGTCCATGACACGCAATCAACAGACTCTGGCAGTCTTGCTGTAGAGTACTATTACAGCCCATCAGTACCACATCAAGGATGTCCAATGGGATGGAGAATATCCTTTGAACCAGTATATTCTCAAACTCAAAAAGTCTCAGATATTCATTATGACATTTATGCTGTGGATAGCCAAGGGCACGAGCTTAGCTCATTAGCACAAAGCATTGGAAGAACAGATATTTACTCTGCGGTAGGTAACGACGAACAAAATTTCATAGAAAACCAGCCTCCACCAGTGGCTCACTATGTAATCTATGTTGCAGGCACTGGACCTGAATCAGGAGTAACTGACGTAAGCCAAGCTGGCATGGTAAAAATTGATGTAAAGATAGCTCCTCCCTTTTCACAGCCGTCATCTAGCGCCACTGGCCTTGTAAATAGGACTAGTACCACTGTCAACAATACTCCAAGCGTTGAAATTCCCTCATGGATTAAAAATAACGCAAAATGGTGGTCTCAGGGACAAGTAGACGACAGTCAATTCGTACAAGGAATACAGTATCTGATTCAAAATGGAATGATGAAGATACCCAAGACCAGCGTGACAGCATCACACTCTCAAGGTATTCCTGCCTGGGTGAAAAATAACGCAGGGTGGTGGGCAAGCGGGCAAATATCAGACGATGAATTTGTTAAAGGGATAGAATACCTAGTTGCCAATGGAATAATTGCAGTAAACTCTCAATAATACACACATCAAAACAAACCGTACATACGTGTCAGAATGACCATCTCTTGTAATGAAAGTTTTAAGAGGCGTATTTGATAAATGGAGAAAATTCTGATCTTTTGTCATATTGTGTGCATATGGGATGGTTAGCTTAATCCGATGCCTATGTGTTTTATTTAGTCAGTTCTAGGAATCGTATCTTGTACTATTTGTTTCTACAATACAAAGACAATTCATTAAGGAAGAATGTCCACCCTTGGTCGTGTGCCTCAATTCCCTTGTCTCCTTCTTTGCCTGTAAATCCTGAGTGAGTCAATGTAACTCTGGTTTTGTTCTTGCTTATCTGTTCCAATTCCCATGTTACGACAGTTTCGGGAAAATCTGGAATATTGTTGTGTTGCCAGGAATATGAAAGTTTTTTATTTGGAACAAATTCAATAACTTTTCCTTCTGTGAGAGAATCTTCATCCTTCTTTTTTATACATCTTGTGGAATCCTTGTAAAACGTGAATTTGAATTTCCCGCCAACATTGGGCTCAAGTATTGCAGCATCAGGAAACCAGTTGGTCAATTCTGTTGGATCAGAAATAGCCTTGAATACTACTTCAGGCAAGGCATCAATTTCAATTATCTTTCTTACTTCATTCCTAGTCATTGTTTCTCCTTCCTCTCTTTATTTTCCACAAATTCTTTGAGCGAGTTAAGCTTGTATCCCCACATTTGCTCAAAATAATTTAGCATTTCGTAGGATTTTCTTTCGTTTAAAGAATAGAATCTGTTCTTGCCTTCTTTTTTTTCTGTTACCAGATCCGCATCTTTCAATATGCGAAGGTGCGTAGACAGTGCGGGAAGTGTAAATTTGAAATGTTCTGCCATCTCAGTTGGCGTCATATCGTGTTTTCTTAATAATAATAGGATCTCTCTTCTGTTGTCGTCTGCCAATGCTTTCCATTGCGAGCCCATAATATTCAATAGTTCAATAATTAATGTATCATTTAACTGTTACTATTGATAAATGAAACCAAAGCAATAGCACGCGAAATTACTCTCAATATGACACACCAAAAGATCTTCTGAAAGAATTTGGATTTGAAGGCCTTGACAGGCATTCGACTCGTAAGGATCAAAGAATTTGGTTGTGGACTGGAAGTCAATAGTGCCTACTTCATGTAACGTGTTCTACTGCCATGTTATCTTTAGGAATACTAGAGAGCCAGCCAACTGGACTATACGAACCGCAAGAACAAACGGCAATAGTGCTGCCTGGTACAAGTCGAACATGAAAAAATACGTGTATACATTAATCGCATTATCCAAGAACAGCATTCCTACAAAGAAGATCATTCCTATGTGGACCTGTGATTTTGTTTTTGAATACATCTTTGTAAAGGTGGCGATTAGAACGCTGAACACCACCATGTTTGCCATTGCAATAATGGCACAATATGGAATGATTGGGATCAATTTGTCCGCCCCGGCTTTCTGCCCTGATGCAGGCTGGCGACAAGCTCATCAAAGATAGCAATGTTTACCTCAAGAAAAGTGGAAAGAAAATAGACGGTTCCGTATTTTTCACCAACATGCGATACGAGGTTATTCTTCTCAAGAACTCCTATGTGATGCTGTATTGCCCTGTAGTTTAGTCCAATCTCTTTTGCAAGCTGGTGTGCATTAAGCGGCGACTTTTTCAGAGAAAAGATAATCCTTATTCTGTTCTGACCGCCTCTGGAATTTGCAAATACCATCCACAGCAGATTTCTTGCATAGGGAAGTTCCGTTCCTCTCTGATCTGAATCCCTCGGGGTATGATGTGATGATACGTTATATTGTGTGATCATGTGGGCTTCTTTGCATGATGACATAAATACATTTTTCAAGATTGAGTACAAATCCTACTTGGTGCTCCTGTGTATTGCTGATATTATTTCATTGTATGTCTCTATATTTGCCTCAAAAAATGCTGATGGAAAATAGGTCGTGCCATATTTTTCACCGACCTTGGTAACCATGTTGTTCTTTTCTAGCACCTCTATGTGATGCTGTATTGCCCTGTAGTTTAGTCCGAGATCATTTGCCAGCTGGTTTGCATTGCGGGGAGATTTTAGCAGCCCGCTCATGATTTTGGCCCTGTTCTCCCCGCCTCTTGAACTGGCAAAAACGAAGAAGAGAAGATTTTTTGCGTATGGCAGACTCGGCATTTGAATGACTAGACATCAACATAATACGGTTTAAAGACGTTTATGAGCTTGAATGGTTCACAGAACTTGCATTAAAAAAAGGAGGGAAGGTTAGGAAACGACTATGGTTCCGTGCATGTGTGTGTGGATCATACAGATGTACTGGTATGTTCCAGGCTTGTTGAAGGTAAACGTGAATGTCTTTCCTGCCTTGATTAATCCGCTATCAAAGGTTCCATCGGCGTCAGTAGTTCCGGGCTTGACTGATGTGACTGTATGTGTATTGCCGTCGGTATTGACAAAGGTCACAGTTGTTCCTGCCTTGATGTTGAGCACATCTGGAGTAAAGAACGGCGATTCCAAACCGTTGATGTCTACTGTGTTTGGTGGGGGATTGTCGCTTGTTTCAGTTGCAGATGACGACACACTTCCAGTTGGTTCTGAGACGAACACGTTAAAATCAGTGTATGCCTGCCCCCACATGTAGTCTGAAAGCGGGCTTGGCTGAAGTTTGACGTCTAGAACGTATGGGCCTGCACTTGGAAAGATCTCAGTTACGGTCATCACTCCTGTATGGCCATGGACTGCTCCATTCATTGTCATTGCCCCTTCAACTGCAGCGGACTGTGCCAAAACATAACCCTCGGTTGATACAGTAACCTGCGTATCGGGATGGGTAATCATTGAACCATCTTTCGCCTTTGTCGCTGTAAAAACGAATGTTACGGGCTGTCCTGCTACAATCTTCTTTGCCATAGTGCTCATCTCAAAATTGACTGCGGTTCCAGGAACTGTTCCGTTGAGTGTGTGTGTTTGGTCTATGGTTTGCACATAAACTGGAAACTCAAACTCTCGTGCTCCAAAATCGTTTGTTGGATCTGTCGCAAAGCCTTTCGGGCTTCCAGATAGCATGGTATGTGTTCTTCCTTTAGGTTCTACTTCCAGTCCCATCATTTGAGTTCCAATTGATGATACTGTCAGGTATACCGTGCTTTCACCAGCTTTTGGAAAAGCTACACTAAAGCCCATGTTTCCCATGTGTGAATGCCCGGTTGTTGTCTTGTAAATCAGGTTTCCGTCAGGATCTCTGACTGTGATTGCCCAATCTACATGGCTGAGCTTTGCTCCGGACTTGGAGTCTTTTACGTGCATCTGGATTGATGCCAGACTATTTGTCTGGATCATCGGGGTCGCGGCAAAGTCCACTGTGACATTATCTGATGTCTTTGAGAGTGACGTATTCTGTGCATCGTTGTCCTGTGTTTCATTTGACTGGTCAGAGCTCATCGAATCCTGTCCCATCATCATGGCTACCATGTCGTGGTGTGGGGCAGCCATCGAATTGTCTGCCATCTCTGCATTGGCTTGTCCTAGTCCCTGCATCTTGCTGTCATGTGACATGAGATCAAGCGGTACAATCATTGCAAGTACAGCAACAGTTGCTATGACTATTGTTGTAATAGCTAGGTTTGTTTGCATGGGATGGTTCTGCCGAGAAAATTATTTAGCAATATTTCAAAATGACGTATAAATTATGTGCAAATCTCTCGAGTTGTTTTTACTGGCAACTAAATCATTTGATGCCAAACATGGAATAAACTTTGGATAAATTATTGTTAGATCTGGCTGTGTAAAAAAATTAAAAAAATAACACAATGCTATTGCCAGACACGATCCGCTGATCATGTTACGGCATCATGTTCTAGGTGGTTCTCGGAAGGACCACTATCTCGCCACGCATGTTTGGTTCGTGCATCGAACACCAAAAGTCGATTGTTCCTGCGTTGTTTGCTGTAAAGGTAACCGTCCTCATCTCCCCTCTGTGAATGTCAAACTGGGGGGAAATTCCATCTACAGTTATCATGTGTTCCGGTCCTTGCACGTCTACAAAGTTAAGAGTAACCTGGTCGCCTTGGTTTACAACAATTACTGAAGGCGCAAACATGTACTGTCTTACTTTCCAGCCTCCTATGTTGTCTATCTTCTTTATCACCAATCCGCCTCCTGATGGAAGGGTAGAGTTGGGATATGGCTCTGACGGGTGATCAGAACCTGGATAAATGCTGGTTATGCCATCCAAGTGGACTGTTGCTATGTAGAATGTCTTTTGTGATGTGGCAGAGGCTGTGCTGGTTTGTCCGAATATCTGTCCTTCAAGAGAGATCGTGGCAATGACTCCAGCTGCTGCAGCTATTGTCAGGCCGAGAATTATTCCCTTGTTTAGATTTTCCATATAGTCAAGAGGGTTTATGGAAAAACTATTTAGAAATATTTCAAAATGACATGCAAATTATGTACAAATCATCTCTGGATCAATACTGGGAAACTACAATAATTTGCACATGATTTGGAAAAATATCTTTATGTCATCATGTTATCGTATGAGCGGTTCGATTCAATTTCAGCGTCATCTCCATAACCCCTTTGAATCGAACCAATAAAAATTTTCAATGCGAAATGTCTAAAATCACATACTGATTTTCAAAGTCATTTTGCAGTTTTATGATTTGCATGTAATTTGTGTGTGAATCTGAAATATCGCTAAATAATAAATTTTGAATTCAGATTCCAATGACTAGAATAATTTCGGGAATTGCAGTTGCGGCAATAGTGTTAGCCCTAGGCATAGGAACACAAGTCTCTGCATTTGCAATGACTGATCCACAAAGCGATGCTACCAAGATGACATCACAAACGTTTGGATCCACAGGCACCATGATGTTGGTTGCAGTATCTCCAACTCACAAGGGAGATAAAGCTATTTTCATGTTGATGCCAAGACCAGCTGAGAACGTAGACGGAATACCAATACAAAGGCAGGCACCGCCTGACATGATATTGGTTGTGCAGCCATTACAGCAAGGCGGCAAGCCTATTCTTACATGGATACAAAGGCCAATAGAAGGTATAGATGGCATACCTATTCCAAAGCCGGTTCAACAAAATCCGGTGATGGAGGCGTCTCAAGAGTCTACCGACCCAAGCCCAATGATGCTTGTAGCAGTTTCTCCAGCTCACAAGGGAGGGAAAGCTACTTTCATGTTGGTGCCAAGACCAGCTGAGAACATAGACGGCATACCTGCGCCAAAATCGACTCCTGACTTGATGATGGTTGCACACGCATCTGCAAACGGAGGAAAACCGACCTTCACGTGGATACAAAGACCGGCACCAAGCTTGGCAGATCACTCCTCGTAAAAACAACCAATGTAATGCCAGAACGTGATGTTTGGCTTTACGTTTGGGAGTGTCCTCTTTTTTTTAATTCTTGTACATTGTTTGTTATTGTTAGAACTTTGATTGTAATGTAGTTTGAGAAAATCATTTCCATCTTTTGATATGTTATCCAATCTGGATTTATTTACACAATATGGCGGATTTTTCTTTTTCTTGTAATTATTTCATCTGATCAGCAGTTAAAATCATATTTATCTGAAAATACCTCCAAAAGTAGTGATATGTGATTAATTTCAGCGACAGGCAAAAACAGAAAAATATATTTCCTCCCTGTTTCTAGTCTAAACGAATTAATTAAAATGAAGAAAAACTTGATGCTTTCAATAGTTTTTGCCGTATTAATTGCAGTGCCATTAACCCAGGTTAGTGGTCAGGTAGATTATCGCAAAGAAATCAATGTTGGCAGTTCAGCCTTGTGGGTGGAAGTTGTTGATGGCAAGGCTTACGTTACAAACCCATTGGATGGGACAATTGTAGTAATTGATGAAAACTCAGACAAGGTTGTAGGCACGATAGACGCTGGAAAGGGAGTAATATTATTTGCAGTGGCACAAGACAAGAACAAACTTTATGCTACTTATGATTCTCAAAACACCGTATCTGTTTTTAATTTGAATACTCTGCAAAAAATAAATGATATTAGTTTAGGACCGTCACAGATTAATCAATACAACAACGCCCATCTGTGGGAGACAGAACAACCCTATGTCTCATTTCAAACAAGCGGAGGAGGATTGGCATATGATTCCAAAAATCAAATGCTTTACGTCATACACGCAGGAACAAACAGCATAAGTGTGATAGACACTACCAAGGATTTAGTAGTTGGCACAATACCTGTAGGAATTACGCCTGTACTGATACAAATTTACAATGAAACCAATACTGGATATGTTACCAACTGGGAATCAAACGATGTTACGGTAATAGATCTGAACTCTAACAAAGTTATAGGAGACTTGAGGGTAGGTTCTGTTCCAGATCAGATGGCCATTGATCCAGTAAACAAGCGGCTATACGTTACCAACCATGCGTCTCCAAATGTTTCAGTAATTGATTTGACAAATAATTCTGTTCTCACACAGATAAAACTAAAGGCTCCAACTCATTCCATTGCTTATAATTCTAAAAACGGCATCATGGCTATCACATATACTCCAGCTAGCCCTGTTACAGCTTCAAGTTTTGTAGACCGGGTAGAACTAGTTGATACAAAAACAAATACACTTGTTGGTGGCTATGATATTGTGGCCAACCCGTTTTCCACAGCTATTGATTCTGACAACCAGAAACTGTATGCAACTATATTTACAAACGGCACTGTAATTGCCCTGAATCTTGCTGCAGACCCGAGATATGCACAGGCACTGGGACAAACCAGTCAAACTGTTCCAGAGTTTGGTCCTCTTGCAGCTCTTGTATTGGTGGCCTCAATCATATCTGTAATTACAATATCCTCAAAGACTGGTTTCAAGTTCGTGCCAAAATACTAGTCTCTGGAATATCTTCAACACAGAGCATTCTTTGCATGTTTTTTTAAACGTATTTTGTATGTTGGAAAAAGTAAAGACTTCCTACTGGATAGTCAAATCCAAATCCTAGAGGAAAATTTCGTATATCCTCTTTTAGAGTCATTCTGTAGCCTTCTTTTGTTAGTTTATCAAAATAACTCAAAGAACTCTTCATTAGCGCCAAGTTTGCGCAAAACTACGATAGTGGCATCAGTTTTCATTAATACCATTTCTTTGTGCTGGAAAATCTTTTTGAGAAACTGCCCCTCTTTTTTCATGTTGTTAATCTGGTAGCTGGCCAATTCCTTTGCAACAGATGCGTTTTCTTCAGTAGTTTCTTTAATGTCGCTTATCTTGTCTAGGACGGAATCTTTAATGTCGGTAACTTTGTCCAGCTTTTCTCCGATTTTCTCTTTAAATCCTGCCCATTGATCCTTTTTCTGCTCCTCATTCAATATGCGGTATTTTCATTCGTATCTTAAAAATTTATTCGAGCTTGGAAAACACAGGACACAAAAACTGTCAAAATGTTCATAGTCAATTGCCTGTGCGTTCGTGATTTAGGTCAAAAGAATTGGTCCACGTTTTGGTTGTAGATTGAGATATGGAAACTATGATCAGACTTTTATTGTGGGGTTGTGAGAAATTTACATGGAGCCAAACATAGGGATTTCGTCCCAGAACCTAAGCAGCGTGGCTGACATACTCAAAAAATTGTTATCTGATGAATACGTACTGTATACCAAGACAAGGAACTATCACTGGAATGTCACGGGACAGCAATTCAACGACTTGCACAAGTTCTTTGAATCCCAGTATGAAGAGATAGATGACATCATAGACGAAATTGCAGAAAGAATCAGGACGCTTGGAGTGATGAGTATTGCAACACTTGGAGAGTTTACAAAGAATACCAGATTGAAAGAAGAGCCAAACACATACCCTGACTCGAAAACAATGCTGCGTAACCTGTTGGGAGATCATGAATCAGTAATCCGTACAATGCGTGAAGATCTTGAGACGTGCACTAGTAAATATCAGGATGCCGGAACTACGGACTTTCTAACTGGGTTGATGGAGCAGCATGAAAAAATGGCCTGGATGTTGAGGGCCTTCCTGTAAAACAACCCTGATTGCAGAACTCAAAGGATTGCCACACTGTTTTCATGGTCTTGAACCAGTAATTACGTCTGTCAAATGTTTTATCAATGACAAATTTGATTTCATTAACGCGATGGAAAACTTGTTAAATCTCCTTGAAGAAAGTCATGCGTGACAAAACCAAGAATTCTTGCATTTGCGGGAAGCACCAGGACTGACTCTTATAATAAAAAACTGGTCAAAATTGCCGCAGATGGCGCAAGGGATTCTGGTGCTGACGTTACTGTAGTTGATCTTCGTGAGTTTGCAATGCCGCTCTATGACGGGGACTTGGAACAGCGCGATGGGCTTCCATCTGCAGTACGCAAGCTAAAAGATCTCATGCTAGAGCATCAGGGATTTCTCATCTCCTCCCCGGAATACAACAGTTCAATCTCGGGCGTTCTCAAGAATGTCATTGATTGGACGTCTCGTCAATCAGCAGGTGAGATCCCTCTTGCCTGTTTTACGGGGAAGGTTGCAGGCATAATGAGTGCCTCTCCTGGAGCGCTAGGCGGTCTTCGCGGCTTGGTTCACGTACGTGCAATTCTTGAAAACATCGGGATTCTTGTGATGCCTGATCAGATGGCAGTATCCAAAGCACATGAGGCCTTCAATACTGACGGTACGCTAAAAGACAAAAAACAAGAAGAACGCGTTAAAAAGATTGGTGCTAGCGTAGCCGGACTATTGAGTAAAATAAACACTTGAGATGCTTCAACCGGATAAACTTGTTTTTTAGGGGATAGTCTAAAACGATCTAAAACAAGAAATTTTCTGCTCTTTGTATTTACTGTAAACTATTATTGTATAGATGATGTCGCAGGCTGCTATTGAAACATAACATGCCGGTAACACTATGGTCTGATGTGAAATTGGCTGATACAAGTAATAGGCAATGCTGATTATTCCACTTCCCAGCATTTTGAATAAAGCGATGTAAAATGATTGCCCCTTCAAGCTATTCCTCTTAAAGATCATTCTGATAAACAAAACTGACATTACTAGATTTTGGCCAAATGCTGCGTATGCTCCCTGCCAGTCGTCTGATGCATAGCTTGTGTAATAAATGGCATAACCTGCAGCTACTGCCATCGCAATAAAAAGCAGATAAAACTTTGGTCTTGAAAACCTGAATTCCGATATGCCGTATCTTAAAAATTGAAAAACTATGATACAATCAAGTGAAAACCAAGCATAATCTATGTAAATCTGTGGAGGTAAATGTGGATACACAAAAGAAAATATTGTTTCCCACGCAATGTTTGCACAAAGTGCAATGAAAGGCATTCCAAATGTCTTGTCCTTGAACCCGCGTATTATTATGAATACATATGTCAAAGACCAAAATAAACCGCCAACTTCCATTAACTCATTAAACAATATTTATGAACAGGAAATTTCGTATTAAATATTTTTTGAACCATGTCTGACGTAAACCAATTTGATCAGAAACCAATTTTCTTAAGATTTGAAAAATAAAATGGAAGAACTTTTTTGGAAAAAAGTTAAATACATGTGGTAAGGCGTTTCTATGTGATTAGTAATAGAGTTGGAAGTATTTTTCTTATTTCTATCTTAATTTTGGGCTTTCAAATTAATCCAATTATTTTCCAAAAATCTGACAAAAACTATGCTTCCATAGATTCACATCTGAATTCTCAGACTGGTAGTCTTTTTGGCGAGGCATTTGCAGAATCCAATAATGCCAGTAACAATAGTTCATCTGAACACAGCACAGAAAGTGATCAAACCAAAAATGAACAGCAATCAAAAGGTAATAATACACAAATTAATGAAGAGAACAATCAAACCTACTCAGAACATCAAGGAGAAAATGAAACTGAGCATCTTGGAGAAAACGAACATCAATCAGAATATAATCAGCAATCATCAAATGAAAATAATCAAAATAAAACCGAAGGAGAAAATCAGCCTCAAGCTAATCAAGAGGGAATAGACGAAATTAATAATGAAAACAATAATGAAAATGCTACACATCAAGAAAACCAGCAAGATGCTAATAATGTAGAAAATGCAATAGAAAACAAGACTGTTGCGGCAGAAGTTAATATCGGGCAAGGAAATGAAGAAACCAAATCAATTGACAGTAACATCGACGTGCACACGAATTCCACAAGTGATGCTGTTAGCGTTACTGTGGATTCAAAGACAGAGTCGGGTCCCAAGGTGATGGTCTTCAATCTCAACAGCACCACAATCGATGTTTCAAATGTAAAGTACCTACACGTCACATATGATGGTCATCCAATAGCGCCTGCCACTGACGTAAATGCAGTGCTACATCCAAAAAGTACTGATGAGCCAAGCTATGCTATTCTTATAACACAACACGGTGCACAGATAATTGTTTCAATTCCTCACTTTTCCACTCATACCATAACGCTCTCTAATATTTCCAAAGTAATTCTACCGGTACCAGAATTTCCTATTCCAGTATATGTCTTGATAGTGGCTTTAATTTCGATTGTAATCTTTTCAAAGGTTTCAATTCGTGGCAAAAATTAGATAATTGACCCTTTGCCTAATTCACTTTAGGTTCAAGTTGAAATAAAAAACTGGAACGTGCTCACTACAACAGTTATCGCGGTAACCATCGGATTCAAACGGGGTCAGATCTATGAATATCCGAATCTTTACAGAACTTGAACCTATGTATTTAGATGTGATGATCTAAAGATCCTTTTAGATACAGTTATGAGCAATATCTAAAAATTTCCACTATGGAATATCTGTGTGAAATCTATCATTAAACCAACGATCATTACAAGTTTTCTTGTCTTTCTTCTATTTGCCCCACTTGTAAAAGCAGAGGCAGATGATACATCAGGTCTGGTACCAAGTTGGATCAAACATGATGCACTGTGGTGGGCACAGGGAAAAATCTCTGATGTTGATTTTATCAATGGAATGCGTTGGCTAGTAGAAAACAGGATTCTTCCAGTAGCAGACCTCATGGAGGAGACAGAAAGTCAGTTAACACCAGATTCAATAAAAAATATTGCATATTACTGGACTCAAGACAGGATTCCTGATTCTGCCTTTCTGGGTGGAATTCAATATTTGATCAGTAACGGAGTAATCGAATTAAATGAGAATTTGACATCTAAAATTATAAAGGAAGAACTAGGCCAAGTTTCTGTATGGAACGATGCAAAGAAACCTGTTGTCATAGTTCCCGTATTCACAGCAACTGCGTATTCTAAGCATGGATTTTATTCGTACTATCTTGGCAAGTGCGATTCAACTTGTCTTTCTGCAACAATATATGCTAGGGGACCACTGGGGTATTCAGCAAGCGAATTCGCAGTAGATGTTTTGCGGTCTCTTGGTTATCATACTATTACTGATATTGACGTAGACAAGAATCCCGGAATTTTATCTCAATATGACAAGGTAATTGTACTACATAATGAATATGTGACACAAAAAGAATTTGATGCAATTATCTCTCATCCACATGTGATTTATCTATACCCAAATTCGCTATATGCCAAGATAATAGTAAATTATGATCAAAATACAATTACGCTTCTTAGAGGTCATGGTTATCCTGAACCAAATATAAGCAATGGTTTTGGATGGAAATTTGACAATTCACAGTTCGAGTATGATACGTCATGCAGTAATTGGAAATTTAATGAAATAAAGAATGGAATTATGCTTGACTGTTATCCTGAGAATCACCTAGCATATAACATTCCCTTGCTCAAAGCAATAAAAGATTACTAGATCCTCACAATAGTTTTTCTAGGTTTAAAGAAAACTGCAACTTTTTGCTTTTGTTTGAACTGTATAGATACTATCACAAAATAAATTTTGTTTAACAACCATTCAAGAAAAAAGGGATTAGATGAGGATTCAGCCTAATTTTATTTCTGAAACAAATTCTATTTACTTGCGGGAGACTCTAACAATGGCCGTAGCAACAACACCGAGTACTGCTCCAAATACTATGTGACCAGCTAGTGCACCACCCAAGATTGATGGAATAATCTTATTCATCTGTTCCATCATCATCTTATTCATAGCTTCCATGTTGGAGTTGCTACCCATGGAGGGCTTTTCGTTCATTGCGCTCTGATTCATTGAACTACCCTGCATCGAAGATTTCTCACCCATGGAACTGCCTTGCATTGAACCGCCACCCATGGCTCCTTGCTGATTCATCTCTGAACTATTACTCATCATCTTTCCTTGTGGCTCATTCATCGAATCACTACCCATGGAGGATTGTCCATTCATGGTACCTTCCTGCATATTTCCTCCCATGTTGCCTGCCACGTTTCCCATTGGCATCATCTTCATAAGGTCCATCATATGCGGAGGCATCACAGTCATCGATATAGGCAGAAATATTACCACATAGGCAATTACTCCTGTTGCGATTCCTAGTCCAATTCCTTTTGGAAATCCAGAGAGTTGAAGTTTTCTAGTACTTACAATAACACCAAATATTGCACCAATTGCAATGCTAGTACCAAAGTGAGCTGCTATTCCGGGTCCAATTGCTGCATCATACGGTTGACCTGTTATCATACCCATTATAATGGCAAAACAATTTGGTCCCATCCCAATCGAGGTCATTATTGCACTCATTACCCCGTACATTGCGGCTCCACCTGCAACACCTCCTGCAATTCCAGCACCGATAGATTTTCCTGCCCTATACTGAGCTGTTTGCATTGTCATATTTTACGCAATTCGCTAAGGTAGATTAAATAGATTTTTCCAAATCGTCGAATTAAAAATTGAACTGTTAAAGAGTTTATTTTTATTGTACTTGGAATAACGTAATTCATGGATAATCTACGAAAAGAGAACAAAATCATATGTACAGAATGCAACATGGAATTTGAATCAAAAGAAAAGTTAGAGGAACACCAGTCAAATCACTCTGCTGTCTACTGTGATACCTGTCCTATAGACATGGCAATACGAAGAATATCGAATCTATTTCATAGAAACAAGCATCCTACCTAGAGTGTTAAGCGTAATTTTGGTTCTTCCACGCTCTAATCTTTCTACATCTACCAAGCCAAGCTGCACCAAGCCTTTTGTTTCTGCACTCCCCTGTATGTGATAGCTTAGTAGTGGCTTGCCAAACTCACAGAGTTTAGTAAGATTGTCCAAACTCTCTACAGATCCTCCTGCCTTGTCGAGTGCCTGCAAGATCTTGATCTTTGCGTCAGAGATTATCTCGTTGTAACTTAGCTTCAGTATTGGTAGCAGCATTGGGTTTCCCTCCATGTCAGTGCCAAACGCCTTGATTCCGTTTACAAAAGCACAAGAAAGTGCGGCACACCCTATCATCTTGTCACCAGCACTTACATTTATCAGAATTTGTTCATAGTTTGTACCTTCGTCTTTTATTATTTGAGATACATGCTCCATAGCACTTCTAATTATGTCAGGTTGAGTAATTTCCCTAAGAGTGATTAATACTCCCAGTGTAGAGCGAAGGTTTCCTACAAATTCTTCTGCTAGTTTTGTATCATCTTTGTAGTGAAGCAGTACTAGTTTGTGAATAGGAAAGTTGCGTATCCCTGCCAGGATCCCTTCTTTGTCTTGTCCAAACGTAGCTATTTGTAGGGTCTTTTGTACCACAAGTAAAGTTTGGTTTACTTGATACTAAAGTATTAACTTGAAACGTTCAAGATATACTTGAATTCATAACAAAACCGTGGATTTAGAAGCATATGACATCTAATCCGACGTAAAGGTAACAGAACCTGTTTCCACAATCTTTCAAAATAATCTTGAACTGTTTTAGAGATTATTCATAAGAAAAGAAAAGGATGGTTTGTCAGTTGAAAGTTCGTGTTGCTTTAATTGTGTGAGTAATTTTGATAGTCATAGGCGGTGCAGCGTATTTTCTGGTACGACGGCCTTTTACCGATTGTCCTGCGTTCTGTAGATGTCTATCCTGTCTGCGGCCTTGGAAGTGGTACGCTGATTTGTCACATTATAGTCAGATGTGGGGGTTTTGTACTTTTAGGTGTATACCGGGGGTGGGTTTTGTTAAATCAGTTTAACACCGCCCCATTAAATAACAGATCTGAAAAATTTTTACCCTACTATTTCCATGTTGAAAGTCCTTAATCATGAGATTTGGGTGAAGAATGTAAATTTTAAACCCGATTTGAAATGCGGTCGCCTGTGTGCAGGCCCGAATGGGTAAGTCCACCCCAAAAACTGGTTTTTGAGGAGACATTTTCAATTTCATTGTTATTTTGTGATCTTGCAAGTGCTAGTTATTCCCTTGACAGATACATAATATGTGTATAATAGAATAGTTATTGAGACCAGTCGCAAGGGAATTGAATAGTTTGTAAGAAACGCAGTGGCCGTTCCTCCAACCGCACCAAAAGTAGAAACCACCGCAAATCCAAGCGAACTGCAACCACATGCTCCTGCGCTGGCTCCTATAATGGAACCCAGAAATCCTGTTCCTGATCTTCTTACCTTCGTCCCAAGCATACGAATACGATATATGCTCAAGCTCATTACAAGACCTGATAATGCGGCAATGATGACAATTAAGGAAAAGTCTGCAATCTGGTAGGATGGCACATAGAAAAGAAAAGATGGTGAAAAGAAAATGTACTGTGAAGCTATGGAAATAGCTATCAAGAGCCCAACAAATATGGCTATGGACAATGCAAGATACTGCTTTCTTGAAAATACTAATTTTAGAGTATCTTTATGCAACCTATTTGTATAAAGTCACACAACTTATTTAATGATATTCCAAATCTGTTGTTCATTTTTGCTTTTCAAGAAATAACTTGCGTATTCAAGATTTTATTTTAGAATTTAGAAAAAAAGTTAAATGAGAACATGTCAACTCAACAGCAAGATGAAAAATTTTACTAGACTTGTTCTCTTTATTTCCATGGCAATTTCCTTAATGGCGTCATCATCGGCATATGCTGATACCAGTAACCCATAATCGATAGGGGGTATCGATATTTCTATGGCATCTCCAGTAAAAGGCTCGCCTAATGCACCGGTTACAATAATTGAATTTGGCGATTATCAGTGTCCTCACTGTGATGCTTGGTTCAAAAATGAGGAACCAGTTATACAGTCAAGCTATATAGATACAGACAAGGCCAAACTCTATTTTGTTGACATTCCATATTTAGGACCTGATTCAGCTCTTGCTGCTCAGGCTACCTATTGTGCCGCAGATCAGGGAAAGTACTGGCAGTATCATGACACACTATATACAAATCAAGGCGGCGTGCAGAGCGGCTGGGCCAGCTCTGGCTCCCTCAAACAGTTTGCATCAACACTGGGCCTAGATACAACCGCATTTAACACATGTCTGGATTCTGGAAAATATGCAGACAGAGTCTCTCACAATAAGGATGTGGCAACTTCTGCGGGAGTTCAGGGTACGCCAACATTTCTCATAGTTGGCCCTAATGGAACGACCAATAAAATAGAAGGCGGTCAGCCAGCGTCAGTATTTTCAACGGTGATAGACTCGATGTACACACAAACCATCCCAGAATTTGGCCCTGTTGCGGCAATAGTCCTTGCTATTGCCATCTCTTCAATTGTAGTCATATCGATAAAGAATACCCGACTCATCTCACAGCATTAGATTTTAGATCGGGCAATAGCTGTATTTTGTTTGCAAAAAATGTATCAGGCAGAGATAGCAATCTGAGATATTCATGCAAGTTATGTAAAAATACTGTTCCTCTATTCCAAAGAACCCACATCCAATTACAAGAGTTTACCTAATAAAATGACATTTAAAAACTACAGAAAAAAACTCTCACTGACCGGGAATTGAAAAACATCCATTGGCAACCTCCTTATTTGGGAGGTCCCATCATTTGAATTTTAGAATTTACCTGATATAAATTGAATTTTAGAATGAGCTTATTGAACTTGATAAATTCCCAATTCTTTCAATATGCCCACTACCTCATCAGTACTGAGATCAATCTGCATGGCTACAAACTCTATTGAAATTCCAGACAAGTAGAGATTCTTTACAGATTCCTTCTTATGGTCCGAAATATTTTCTGCTGGAATCGATTTAGACCTCATATCAATAATAGGAAACAAAAATCTATAGGTCTTGTGTAAAATTACCAAATAAAAAATTGAACCGTTAAACTATCACTTCTAAAAATCAATCTATCCCTTATTAACAACAGAGTCAATGAAAGAGGTATGAGTAAGTCTAGTATAACAGAAACGAAGACCGCGAATCAAAGAAACCAGTTAGACTTTGGCAAATTCTTCGACGAGGCTGATAAATTAATCAGGCAATATCATCAACTGGCTACAGGTTTGCAATGCGAATGTCTAAGATCATGCAGAAAGACTGTTGAATCAACAATGGAATTTCAAAGAAATTTTCTTGACAAATCAAATCCAAATTTGCCAGATAATGAAACCTTTCAAAAACTGACGTACGAGTCTGCCGATGCAGCAAGTAAGATGCTGGCTGCACAAAACCAAATCATGACAAATATGATTGATACTGCAAGGCAGATAATAAAAGCAACAAATGATACTTCTCATGGCATCGCAGACCTGAATTCAGCCATGGTGCAGTCTTGGTTTCCCTTTTGGAATCCCAAACAAAACTAAAGTCAGAAGGATAGTTGGTCATGGTTCAGATTCAAGAATTTACACACAAACACATATGGGAAAAATTAGGCAAACGCCAGTTTTGCTACGTCTGTGGAAAAGGCAAAGAACCGCTAGAATCATGAAATAACGAAATTGCTAAATCTAGTCTTGGAACGACCACAGCAGTGATAAGAAAAGCCATCAAATATGATATTGAACAGTTCTAGGAAATGGCTTTATTCATAGATGGGGATTTGATGCCGGAGCTGTAGGTATGTGTAGTGATACTTGCGATTAATCATGACCCTTTCGCCAACCTCCACCCTACAGTTTCCATCTGAATAATTTCTACTGTGAATAATTTAACCAGTACCTAAAACAGATCAAATTTTAATTGAACGGTTGGATATAACGTTTTTCTAATTTTGCGGCGTATGTATCCCATGAACCAAAAAACAAGACGTTTGGGACTTCTTGTAGCTCTTCTACTTGCGGTAGTTTTAGTCTCAGTGACTCAATTAAACGCAGCAAGTGCTGAGAAGATAAACGAGAATTATGCCCATAACCCCATCACTGCACTATACGGACCGTATAAACAAATATGCGGTCTTCATGTATGTGTGCCAAGTGAAATTCCAAAAAACCCCTAAAAAGATTTTTGGAATTTCATTCCTATCTTTTTGCAGACTGCATTTTTCTTCAAAATCACATATGGACCAAAAGAGGCATTTGAAATACTCCATATAAAATTGAAGTATCCCTTGATTTTACGGTGAATGCACGTGATATTATTTTAAATGACGACTCTCAAGTTCTGCCACTATGGCAAGTATTCCTTTGAACCTGTCAATAGAGATTCCACTTCTAATTTCATCATAGGTGCCATACTTTTGTTCAAAGGATTTCAATTTTGTAAAATCGCAGTTTCTTACAAGGCTTAACACATCATCATAAAACAATCTCTCCGATTCCGCTATCTGCCCCAGTACTTTAACCAAATTCTCTGTGGAACAGCATTCAGGATGAACTAGCATTTTTTTCCCACTTTTTGATTCTACTATTATTGGTTCAGTATACTTGGAATAATCTGACTTTTCCTTACATTCTTCACATTCGTACATGTTTTTGTATAGACACTTTTTCGTTAAAAAACTTTGTATAGTCTTGCAAGGATCTGCATGTGTAAAAAAGAAATGGCAAATGTAGTAGTAATCGGGTCTGGTCCTGCTGGCTTGACAGCATCAATCTATCTAGTAAGAGCTGGCATAGAAACCACTGTAATCTCTGGAGACCAGCCAGGTGGACAGTTGATATTCACTACCGAAGTTGAAAATTTTCCCGGATTTCCAGGCGGAATAATGGGGCCCGATCTGATGACAAAGATGAGAGAGCAGGCGTCAAAGGTTGGCGCAAAATTCTTGGATAGTAGTGTTACTGATGTAGATTTCACAGCACGACCTTTTCTGATCAAAACTATGGATAAGGAGCTAAATGCAGACACCGTAATAATAGCAACCGGCGCCTCTGCAATCTGGCTTGGATTGGAATCTGAAGAGAGACTCAAAGGCAGGGGCGTTTCCGCATGTGCCACTTGCGACGGTTTCTTCTTTAAAGGAAAGAATGTCTGCTTGGTAGGCGGGGGCGATGTTGCAATGGAAGATGCCTTATTCCTGGCAAAAATCGCAAACAAAGTTACTGTAATTAACAGAAGAGACGAGCTGAGATCAAGTCACATAATGCAACAGCGAGCTTTCTCTGAGCCAAAAATTGAGTTTGTTTGGTGGCACGTTGTAAAAGAAATCCTTGGGCAGCAAAAAGTCACTGGTATTAGAACTGAAAATGTCAAAGACGGTAAAACCACAGAAATTCCCTGTGATGCAGTATTTGTTGCAATAGGCTACAAGCCAAATACGGAAATTTTTAGAGGAAAGGTTAAGATTAATCCCAATGGATTCATTGAAAGAATAAACAAGAGTCAGACTAGCGTAGAAGGAGTTTTTGTGGCAGGAGACGTGTTTGATTTTGAATACAGACAAGCAATAACAGCTGCAGGTTCTGGTGCGCAGGCCGCAATAGATGCCCTTAGATTCCTTGAGAAATTTGCGTCATAATTTTCCTAGGTTGGCAGTATCAATTTAACACGGCATCATCATGCATTAAAAAATTTTCAAGATTTTTTAGGGGTTTATTACTCCTCTCCCAATTATCTTGCCCGCTTTTAACATTGTCAAGGCTTCGGTTGCCTGACTTAGCTTAAACCTGTTTGAAATTATCGGCTTTATCACGCCCCTTTTTGCAAGTGAGACTAGTTCCACCAAGTCATTCATTGAACCAGTGTACGAACCAATTATCTTGTAAGCTCTTGTTGGTATAGTTACCAAGTTCAACTGCAATGCGCCGCCAAATAATCCTACAAGTACGACTCTGGCCCTTCTTCTAAGAATCTGCATGTCAGTTTCAACAGTCTTGCCGGCATTGACAAAATCAATGACCGCATCTGCACCAAGCTTGTCTGTTAATTCCATTATGGCTTTAATCGGATCTTCTTTTTTTGAATTCACAATAAAATCGGCGCCATTTTGCTTTGCAACCTCTAACTTGCCATCATCTATATCCATGGCTATTATCTTTGCACCGGTTACAGCTTTTGTGAGTTGCATGGCCATCAAGCCTAGCCCTCCCGCACCGACAATTACTACATTATCATTTGGTTTTAGCTGGGTATTTTTTACTGCGCCATACGCGGTCAGTGCAGAACAAGACAAGGGAGCGCTGGCATCAGTATCCATATCGCCGATTTTTACAAGGTACTTGTAACTTGGTACAATTACATACTCGGCGTAACCGCCATCATTGTACACTCCAAGTGATCGGGGCTTGTCGCACAGGTTCTCTTCGCCTATCCTGCATGCAGGACACAGCCCTTCTCCTATCCATGGGAAGACAATGACTTTCTCATTCTTTGCAAATCCCTCTACATCTTCTCCCATGCTTTCGATTATTCCGGCAATTTCATGCCCGGGAGTGAGAGGATACTTTACTCCTCTATCAGTAGTTTTGATGATTTGACCGCCTACTCCTTCGTAACCTCCTTCCCAAAGATGTATGTCGCTGTGACAAACCCCGGACGATTGTACCTTGATTAGTACTTGGGAGCCTTTTGGTTTTGGCGTATCAAGATTTTGGATTTCTAACGGTTCATTTACTCTGATAATTCTTGCTGCTTCCATGGCATTAAAGACATTGTGTGCTATAAGATATTTCTCTTGAACTATTCAAATTTTCTTAAATGAAGGTTTCTTACTGGAGGATGCTCCTTTAGCATTATTGCTGGAAACATCTGCATTCGAATCCTTTTGGGCAAGAACTCTTTCTGCGTCTTTCTCTCCTTGTTCTATTAACTTCCTAATCGTAGTCAGTGAAAAGTCTGCATCCTCGAAAATGAAGAACGACTCCTCCTTTCTCTCGATTCGTATGACCTCTTTTATTATTGCTCCGCGCTCCTTGGCCAGCTTGTGATATTCTGGTTCAAGCTTTCCAAACCTTGTTTTCATTTTATCATCAAGAGGCACATGACCAATGATATCGTGCATCTCTTTTAGGAGTACAAGATATCTTGAGATCACCTTTGACATCATGACGCTATGATCAGTCTTGTCAACATGCATGAGGTCGCGCGCTCTGTGCCATGCCTCAAACATATTTTTTGGCAGCTCCTCGTGAATTTTTGGAAATAGGCTTATGATGTAAACTTTCTTGTCGCATCTGGGCGAGGCGTAAATTACCTCTCGCAGAGGAGTGTTGCTTAACAAAGTTCCGTCCCAGAGATATCTTCCCTTTATCTGTGTCCACGATATTCCATAGAATGGATAACCTGCGCTTGCAAGTACATGCTCTGCAGAAATGTGATCGTGTTGGCTGTCAAAAATGACTGGGCGCCCGTTCTGAATGTCAGTCGAGGTAACTAAAAGTCTTGGTCTTTCCTTGCTTCCAAGATTCTTAAAATCGACATACTTTTGCAATGTTTCCTTTAATGGATAAATCTCATATAGATATGGCCAGTTGTTAAAAGAGAAACTAAAAAAATCTGGAGTAAACCAGATAGGTCTGAAACCATTTGTGTTGCCATACATTGCAGCATGCATGGATGAAAAGAATGCGCGAAGCTTGTCATTTTCAAGGAGAGGTGTAAAGGTCTCTGACATTTCAATCCAGAAATCCTCCAAATTCTCTGCGCTCCTATCTGACTTTGATCCTGCAATTATTGAAGCATTTACTGCTCCAATGGATGTCCCAGCAACAATATCGAATTTTATCTCGTGTTTTGCAAGTGTTTTGTAAACGCCGCACTCGTATGCTCCAAGTGATCCTCCACCCTGCATTATCAGTACTGTTTCAAAGTTTGATTTTTCTTCTTGATTCAAAATTCATCGAGACTCGTCTCATATAGATTAGAAAATTTAGTATTAAAATTACTCTTTTAATCGTTCAAAAAATCTTGAATCATTAAAGTAGATGTTCTTATAATTTGTTAGTATGTATAGTTTGATTTGAAAGTAAAGACGGTCAATCCTTCTACTGAACAGATATTGGCAGAATATGATATCATGACTAAGGAAAAAGTTGCTGCAGCAGTAAAAAAATCAAAAGAAGTGTACAAAAGCTGGAAGAAGGACATTAAAAACCGATCAGACTTTGTTCAAGATTTTGCAGCTGAACTCAGAAAGAAAAAATCTGAACTTGCACGGGTTGCAACAATGGAAATGGGCAAGGTGATAAAGGAAGCTTCTTCAGAAGTAGAAAAATGCGCATGGGTTATGGAGTTTTATGCCGATAATGGTGAGCTCTTCCTCAACAACGAAGTAATAAACACTGATGCTAGAAAGAGTGTCATCACATTCCAGCCCCTTGGTATTATTGCAAGCATCATGCCATGGAACTTTCCTTATTGGCAAGCCTTGAGATTTGCGGCGCCCAGCCTAATTACTGGCAATACTATAATTCTAAAGCCCGCTAGTGCCACAATTCAATGTGGAATAGAGATAGAGAAAGCATTTCAAAGAATTGGGCTGCCAGAAGGTGTATTTCAGACCTTGGTAGGAGATTCCAGTGTAGCAGAATCGCTGATTGATTCAGACGTAAACGCCGTGACTTTTACCGGAAGTGTGCCAGTGGGAGCCAAGGTAGCACAGAGAGCAACATCTCAGCTTAAAAAATGTGTGCTAGAACTTGGTGGCAGTGATCCTTTCATCGTATGTTCAGACGCAGATATGGAAAAAGCATCAAGTGGAGCAGTAAAGGGCAGATTTATCAACTGTGGACAGAGCTGTATTGCCTCCAAGAGATTCTTTGTAGTCAAGGATATCGCAGATGAGTTTATCGAAAAATTTGTGCAAAAGACTGAAAAGCTACGAGTAGGTGATCCGCTTTCTGAAGATACCGATATTGGTCCTCTTGTTAATGAAAACGGATTGATAACTGTCGGGGCACAGGTTATCGATGCGGTAGAAAATGGTGCTGAGATTCTTACGGGTGGTAGCCGTATTGGGGATAAGGGTTATTTTTACAAGCCAACCATACTGAAAAACATAACACGTAAAATGCGTATATTTTCTGAAGAAACCTTTGGACCTGTTGCTTCTGTCACAATAGTAAACGACGAAGAAGAAGCGATAAATCTCGCAAATGAATCACAGTTTGGTCTTGGTGCTACTATATGGACTGAGGATCTTGAGAAGGCAGACAGGCTCTCACAGGCAATAGAGTCAGGTATGGTATCGGTAAACAACGTCTTGATTTCAGACCCGCGAGTCCCATTTGGCGGGATAAAGAAGAGTGGGTTTGGCAGAGAACTCTCAAAATATGGAATGCTAGAATTTGTAAACATCAAGTCAATTCGATTCTACGACCAGCTTGTACACCATCACCATGTTGAGTAGTAACTGGAAATGAAAGAACTGCAGCCTAGGGTTGACTTTTACCTAAGAAAAGAGGTCTTCTTTGTTACACTTGGTTCCATTTTAGGTGCGTTTGTGATGTTTGTGCCAAGGACATTGCTTGACATAAGCTTGGGCAAGGAATACTATATCACCTGGCTTGTTTTTGCACATGCCATAGGTTCTAATTCAATTATTGTTGGTATCTCAATACATGTTTTCGTAGCTACAATTATAGGAATAATCGGAGGTCTGATTCTTTATAGGGCATTAAAAGTTCTAAACATATCAAAAATTTCAAACGGTATCATCTTTGGTATTATAAGTGGTATTGTAGTCTTTGTGATTTTTTTCATCCCAATCAATCAATTTTTACTTGCACCAAACATGGCTGAGGTGTTAACACAATTAGATCCGAAAATGACATTTCTTGAATCTACAGATTTTGTTCAAAAAAATTATACTCAAACTGTGATTGACGGTGTGGTTTCGCATCTTGTTTGGGGAATAACCGTAGGTATGACATCATCAGTCTTGACGACAAAATTTGGGGCGCGATACAGGTGTCATACATGTGATATTCAATTCTCAAAAATCCCAACATTTGAGAAACATAAAAAATACATCCATGACAATCCCTCGCCTTTGATGAAACGTATTTTGATACTGGGCGGGGGCTTTGCGGGTACTGGTGTACTCAGGAGAATTCAAGATGCATTTGAGGACTATGTAGATGTGGACATACGCCTAGTAGCTGAAGATAATTTTCTTCTTTTTACTCCCATGTTGCCTGAAATCTCTTCTGGTACAATAGAACCAAGACACATAACAACCCCGGTGAGGACATTCTGTAAACGTGCCAAGTTCTACGAAGCCACCGTTGATTCAATATCTCTGAAAGAAAAACGCGTTACAATTGTAAGGCCATTTGATCTAAAGAAAACCGAGCTGCAATACGATTATCTTGTTCTTGCCATGGGAAGTAGAACCAATTTTTTCGGAAACAAGAATATAGAAAAGTATTCAATGACAATCAAGACGCTTGGCGATGCGATGCATATACGAAATCATATACTAACCATGCTTGAGAGTGCTGACCAAGAGGATGATCCCAACATACAAAGTAAGTTAATGACATTTGTAGTAGCTGGAGGAGGATTTTCTGGCGTTGAGACTGTAAGCGAGATAAACGATTTTGTAAGAGAGTCAGCTGAGAACTTTTATCGAAATATAGATAATGACAAAATTAGAGCCATCTTGGTTAGTGCAGGCGAAAAGATTCTTCCCGAAGTTGGACCGGAGCTTGGCGACTTTGCAGCCAAGGCAATAGAAAAGGCCGGTGTTGAGATCATATCTAAAACCAAGATCGTAGATGCTGGAAAGGACTTTGTTGTTCTTGACAACCAAGAGACAATATCCTGTGGTACAATCATCTGGGCAGGTGGTGTAGCAATCGATCCAGTAATATCAAAGCTAGAATGTGAGCATGACAAGATAGGCAGGGTAACAGTGGATGGACAGCTAAGACTTCGACAATATACAAATGTATTTGCGCTAGGAGACTGTGCATCCATAAATGATATCCATTCTGGAAAACCATATCCTCCTACAGCTCAGCATGCAATAAGAGAGGCAAGAACTGTGGCAGAAAATCTGGTCGCTTCCATTAATGGCCAGAATGTAACACAGAGATTTACTTACAAGACAAAGGGAACGATGGCAAAGATTGGAAGGAGAACTGGTGTGGCAGTGCTCATGGGCAAGCATGTTAGTGGACTTGTTGCATGGGCAATTTGGAGATGGTATTATTTAACGAACCTGCCAACAAGAGAGAAGATGATAAGAGTAGCTCTTGACTGGCTTGTCGACTTTTTTGCAAAACGTGATATAACAAGACTCAGAAATCTAAAAGAGGAATTCAACGAAGAGGACCTGAAATCGAGAGTTTCATCACAAGAAGTTTCAACTGTTAAATCAGAAATAGAATGATTCAAGATAAATCAAATTAACAAATCTCTGGTACTGATATCAACATGGACTCCTTTCTTCAATATGTTCCGTTAATATCTGCGGTAATTTTTGCAGGCATACTGAGTCTGTCTATATTCCAATTCTCAACAGTCAAAAAGAGTATGAGAATCCAAACAGAACAACAAGTATACGCACGAATACTTGAGGCCAGGCTAAAGCTGGAAAGTACAGAATATTTTACCAATATGGCAAGGGATAGTCCTGCCTATCAAGAGCGTTTCAGCGCAGTCGACAAGCCAGAAGAATACTATATCATAATTGCCTTCATTGATCTTTTGGAATACATATTCAGATTGTATAAAACGAGACTGATTGATCCAAATTTATGGCAGAGATGGAGATATCTAGCTGAAATTCTAATGACCGTGCCTAAATTCAAAAAGGTGTGGGAAAAGACAAGAACAGTTCATACCAGCGAATTTGTAGAGTTCATAGAATCGCTTCATGTAACTAGTTCTCCTTAACGAAATTACGATTCAAATGAAATTGAACAGTTAAGGATAATACCTTTATGTAATTTGTTGATGATTGGAACAAGAAATGAAGATTGACCAAGATCAAATTTTTCAAGGCAAAAATGAGAATTGCTTGGATAATTCATTCCTATCATCACTAAAACCTCTGTTCAAGCATGGTGTAGAATACATCGGAATAATAAACGAACGAGGTAGACTCGTTGATGCAATATACAAAAACCAAATGGATATGCCAGGAGGGCAACTTGAGATGTTCTTTATGGGAATACGTTTGCAATGCTCCATGCAAAAAGACTTTGATGGAATGATGAGCACCCTGTCTCATATTCTGATGGAAAGAGAAAATCTGAAGACGCTCTGTATTCCTATACTTTCATTCATTGTGCTAGTTGTGATGGGAAAAAAGGCCAATCATCGTAAAATAGTCGAAAAAATTACTCATGCTGTTACAAGGCTGGATAAAATACAATGAGGTACGAACTGTATATCTGTGACCAAATGCCTTTTACACATAATTTATCCTTAGTATCAAAGATATCATAGTATGGCCAAGATTGCATTATTTGTGGGGTCTGTTCGTCAGGACAGACATGGCATTAAAGTTGCGAGATGGATGAGCAACAAACTAGAGAAGAGAGGTCATGACGTATATTTCATAGATCCGCTAGAACTCCAACTTCCAATGCTTGACAGAATGTATAAAGAAATGACAAATCCACCAGAAAAACTACGAGATCTAAGAGAAAAAATCAAAAATGCAGATGGATATCTTCCGGTGACTCCAGAATATAACCACAGTACCTCTGCTGCACTCAAAAATACACTTGACTACTTTTTGGAGGAGTATTTCTTCAAGCCGTCAGCTATTGTATCATATTCAGTGGGGCAGTTTGGGGGAATAAATGCAGCGCAGCATTTGCGCCAAATATTTGCCGAGCTTGGAGCTCCATCAATATCGTCTTCATTGCAGATTTCTAGAGTGCAGGAAACATTCGATAATGATGGTAAGTTGCTTGCTACAGATTACGACAAGAAAGCTAACAGATTCTTGGACGAGTTTGAGTGGTATATGGAGGCATTTTCAAATCAAAGAAAGAAGGGAACTCCATATTGAAGATAATTTCAGTTTCTCATTTCTGGAGTTTATTATCTTTTAGTCGCAACAACAGCTACAGGATTGATCAGAGTCTGACTTTTCCTTGTGTTGTGCTGGTTCATGAGTCTTACCGTGTCTTGTAAGTTCATCCTCGGTTCTAAATGTAGCACCACATGCTTTGCATTTTGTTTGAAGTGATTCCATAGAGGCAATTATACAATGAATCATAAAAGAAGATCCTAGAACAGTTCAATTTCATTTTGAAATAATGTCTACTCTACCTTCGCAATATATCAATTCATAGGGATTACAGCTAGCTGGGATATAGTCAATACCGGAAATTTCTTCGAGAATTTCGTTTAGGAGTGATATGTATTTTTTCATAAAATATTGTTCTGGCTCATTTTTTCCAAATGTACTCAAAAAACCTCTGTTTTTGTCTTCGAAAAAATCTATTTGTTTTGAGGCAATCCTTATACGAAAATCTAGATACATTTTATGTCTAGCAATTTTTGTTTTGTCATCATCGTAAATAGGCTTGGCTACATGGTTGACAAGCTCGATTTGATATCTTGTTATTGCTTTTCGGACATCCTCTATGATTTGAATTGTATCAAAATTACTTCCAGTATGCTCAGATCGCTTGATAGTGTAGAATGAAAATCTTAAAACAAATGAGATAGGGGTTTCGTCCTGTTGCATATTGATAGTGTAATATCTTTACCGCTTGGCACTAAAAAAGATAGTACCTTAATTTACATCCCTTTGAGGAGAACTATTTCTGTTTATTATTATATAGGAAGAACCATGATTGGAGGTTTTTTCCTCTACCAAATCTATCCCTTTAACAATTGTAGCTTTAAACAGCTCAGCATTGCAAGCTCACGCTCTATCTTACCTGTTCTCTTTTTCAGACCTTTAGAAACAAAGAGAGCCATACCACAACTAAAGAGAGCCAAGCTTGTAGGTACTAAATAATAACACCATGCACTCGATTCCATGATAAACTCTTCACAAGGAAATATTTACAGTTTTTTCCAAATTGACAGTTTCTTTCTACACATGACCAAAATCTATTGTAATGTAATCTTCAAGAGTATCAAGATTCCTGCAAGTTCTGCGATATGTACAGCCAGAAGATATGGTAAGAGAGCTTGGGCGTAAAGTTCCATCATTGAAAAGTATGCATAAACTCCTATCAAATTATGAAGAAAAAGCAAACCAGCAAAGAAGATCATTCCTAAGGGAAGCTGAGCCTTGGTTTTTGAGTATATTTTTACAAAAACACCAATCAATATTCCAAGTACGATCATGTTGGCCCCTGACACTACCGTGCTTGCAACCATCACAGGTTCCATTCAATACTGCCTCCTTGTTTTATTAGTCATAGTGTTACCACTGCATTCTCCTTGCATTTCTTGTGAAGTTCCAAGATTATCTCATTAAAAGCTTCAATATTGTATTCAAGAAAGGATGATAGGCGATAGGTTGTACCATATTTTTTACCCTCATGCAAAATCAGATTATTTTTTTCCAGCAATGGTATGTGGTATTCGACAGAATTATAATCAAGGTCAAGTGCTTTAGCTATCTGATGAGCATTACGAGGTCTTTCAGTGAGCAGAAGCACTATGCGAAGACGGTTGATGCCTCCACGTGTACCGGTAAAGAGATAGACAAGCAGATTCTTTGCTTGAGGATCGATTCTTTTTCTATTTGTTTGGGTTTGTGAGTTAGAATCAAGAGCATTTTTTAAAACGTATTCTAGAATCATCTTTTTCAGTTCACTTGAGTGCTCCTCTTGTTGTATATCAGATATATTCCAATTTTTCATAAACATCTTTTTGACTATCTTATATTAAACCAGTTTTCCAAATTGTATCCAAATCCACCATTCACTAAGCTTCCAATTATCAAAATCTGACAAATTGAGACAGTGTTTTTGCATAATTATCCATCAATGGATGCATATACTGATCGTATGACTTGATTGTTGCTATTCTAGTTTGAGCATATACTTTCATAAAATTAGTTGACATGTCAATCTGAGACGTAATCACCTGCGTTAGAACATTCCAATAATTATTGAAGTTTTTTAGATTTTTTTGATCAAATCCTAATTTATCAAAGAGTTCTTTTTGTGAAATATAGCACGTGCCAAAACTGTCTTCTATCATATGGAGATATTCGGTGTAAATATCAGAGTATGTCTTGACATAGGTTGGAACTTGGGATTCCATTTTTCCAATAATTTTGGCGAGATTGTCTTTCATGATGTCGCATATAGAAAGTGTTTCATTATTTTCTGTGCTCTTTTCAGACTTGGTGCTTGTAACATTGCTGGTCATATTATTGATTACCACCAAATTGTGAGCTCTGGCTTTTCGGCCTTTTGTTATACTTATTTACAATATATGCTACCTTGTCATCACCATAGGGCAGTGGATTTGCACAGTTACCACACATTGGTAGTGTAACTACGGCATCGTAATCTATCTCACCAATGAATCTTCCACATTTGCTACATGCGATTGACTTTTGATCATACAAGTTCAATTATTCATTTCCTCCTCTTTTGATATTTTTCCTCTCATAGCTTTTACAGATTTTGCAAGTGACGCTATTTTTCTAACAATGTTATGATGATTCTTTTCTTTATCAAGTACCGCAAATATTATTTTAGAATAAAATGGAACAGAGACAAACTTTAGATTTCCTCGTCTTGTAACAGTATAGTCTGCAGGACCAAGAAATTCATCAAAATCGGCTTGCATGTTCTTTTGAAGTCTCAGTCCCATGAAAAAGATCTCCTTTTTGTCTAACCCAAGTGGAATGTCACTTTTACATACATGCTCTTCAACTCTACCTTGCTCATTAATTACAGCGATAAACTCCACTCCAGCACCCCACATTGACATGATAGGAAAATCTATTTTTGATACGAAAGTCATTACACAAAGTTAGCTTGAAATCATAAAAGGATTTTCCCAAATCTTACATTTTGATTTTCAAGATTTCTAGTTTGTGCTCATCAGAAAATTTACATCAAACCTTTTCTTGAACAATTAAATTTTAAATTTATTTTTCTGTTCTTTTTGTTGCCTAATTTGGAAAGTTAGAAAGTTTTGGAATAAAATTTATGTTCACTGCTCCGTATGGAAGGCAGTGACAGAAGAGAATTTTATCAAATTGAGGCAAAACAAAGTAAGATATCTTGAAGAGGGAAGATCAAATGATACAATTATTCTCATTCATGGCCTTGGCGCCTCTGCCGAAAGGTGGCAAGATGTAGTTCCGCACTTGAGTAAAAAGTATCGCGTAGTCATTCCAGATCTAATAGGATTTGGCTATAGCGATAAGCCTACTGTTGATTATACCGTAAGTCTATTCGTAAGATTTCTGTTTGATTTCTTGGATAGCCTTGGGATTAAAAAATGCACTATGATTGGTTCATCGTTGGGCGGACAAATTGTAGCAGAGTTTGCCATTCAGTACAATCAGGTATTAAAAAAAATGATCCTTGTCTCTCCGTCTGGCTTTATGGAATATTCTACCCCAGCATTAGAAGCGTATATGATGACAGTCTTTAACCCTGATGAGCAAAACACAAAGAAGGCATTTCAAATGATGTATGGTTTAAATGGAGTCGAATCAACAGTTGATGACTTTCGTAGGAGGTTGAAGCTTCCTGGCGCCCAAGAAGCTTTTATTTCAACTATTATGCACGTGAGTAGAACTAAGATAGACTGCAAGAAACTCTCGGCCATTTCAATACCGACATTGATAGTATGGGGGTCACAGGACAGAGTAATTCCTTCAGATAATGCCAAAAGTTTTTTTTCATGTCTTAACAATTGCAATTATGTAGAGATGAGCGGATGTGGCCATGTTCCATATGTTGACCAACCAGAGAATTTTTCCAAATTAGTACTGGGCTTTTTAGCTGGATAAGACCGCTGAGTATGCATTGTGATAAGATGGTGTGATTTGGGCCTATGAGAAATCCATAGATTCGAAAATACTGATTTTCAATCTTGATAATTATGATGTATTCTTATTAGTAATTTTGAAGTAAAAAACTAATGCTTGTAGCCAGGCTGTTACACGGCAAGGCATCGAAGGAGACAAAAATGCTATTTGCACATATATTTGTAAACTCCAGAGGCGGGCCTGTTAGGATTAAAATCATCTCCTTGTTAAGAAGGGGATCTCTTAACGCATATCAACTCTCAACGGCATTGGAAATGGATTATCAAACAATTCGTCATCATGGAGCTGTTCTTGAAAAGAACAACCTTGTATCTAAAGATAACACAGGGTATGGCGCCTCTTATTTTATCACTTCATTGTTAGAAGTAAATATGGATGTTTTTGATGAGATTTTAAGCAAGTATGCACTCTTGAACCCATAAATACAAACCAAAGAAGACTTTTCACATGTAAGGAATAAAAGTTTATGACAATTCGATGTGCCAAGTGTTCTAGATATGATTATTAAATTTAGATATTATCAATATTCAAGATAGTTGAAAAATAAAGAGGTGGGAAATTTCTCACTTGGTGTGAGAGAATACAGTGTCTGCACTAAAGAACGGACAATTGACTATCATGTTCATAGGCATTATTTTTGTCTGGTCTGAGTGGGTGGCTATGTCATGAGAATTTTCAAGCACAGCAGCTGTTGACGGATCATTCCACGATATTACCGATATTCTCCACATTGGACTGTAGAACTGATCACCTGGTTTTGTACTGCCTATTCCAGCTTGGAATCCCATAGGTCCTGTTCCCTTGATACCGTTTCCAAACTGGAACAGGTCAGATGAGGCGCTTGAGGAAAATGTAGCCTGTGTCTTGTTTGCCAAAATTACTCCCATCATCTTTGCTGGATCTGCCATGACAGTATCAGTAACGATATAGTATATCGTAGAACCATCAGGACCAAAGCCTCTATGAGCAACAAATGTCACCTGCATCTTTTGCGTATCGATGTTTAGAACTTGCCCTCCGCCGTATGGCGTTGTGTCTGTCAGAGTTGTATCACTTCTTACTTGCATGCTGCCAGCAGGGATAGTTCCATCTTTGTTACCGCCCCACTGTACAATAGGACAGTTGACGACTATATTTGTAGGAGTGATCGTTACAAGACCATTTGTCTGTGCAGACGAGATATCATCGTCTGAGCCAAGCACCGTAGCCTTGCTTGGGTCATTCCATTCAACATAGTTAACTTTCCATAATGGACTATACGCTGGATCAGTAGGTATGGCATCGAAGACTTCAGACTGAAAGCCCATAATGCCAGAGCCTTTAACTCCATTCTTGAATACGTAAATGTTTGCCAGTGCTGCATCTGGTGCTTTTCCCAATGCAGATGCAAAGTTGACGGGGAAATTGGTGTATTTAGAAAGGGTTGAAGCCATGTCAGAGTCAGAAGTATCGGTTGAAATGTAAAATACATCCTTGCCATCGTACAAGCCCTTGGTAAGTGGGATCACAAGAGGTAGATTAGCGTTAGATAAAGTTAGGACAGGAGCTGCATTCGCTGGCGGAGCTGCTGCTGTAGAAAGGGGTGGTGCAGTTGAAACAGATGGTATTGATGTAATAGCTTTTGGTGCATTTCTTCCACCTTGATTACCAAGTTGTGCGTTAGTAAGGGATGCCTGTAATTTCTCCCACTCGCCTGGTGCACAGATGTGATCTCCACATACTTTTGTATTTCCAGTTAGTACTGTTAAATGGTTGTCGTTTAGATAGCTGTAGTCTCGTGGTGTCAATGCATTTGCGGGAGTTGCTGTAAACGCAGTAGATAACGTAACTGTAAGCAGTGGTATAATTAATAGCAATCCAAGATATCGTTTTTTGTTTGTCATTGCAACGCAATAGGTGCAAGTTAATAGATAAGCATTTTTCCAAATCTTTCCCAATCCAGTTCTAACAAAAAAGATTGAACCATTCAAATTAAAATTGAGAAAAAGGTAGTTCGATTCATTGACGCAGTTACCACATATCGATAGGGAGTAAATCGAACCGTGTATTATTATCAGATTTTGTATAAAGGAGTTCTTCCAAATCTGGGTAGTTGGTTATTAGTCGTGAAAATCAGCAAAACCTTTTTTTACATTTGAAAAATTGATTACAATTCATACAGATTAAGTTGATCAAATTTGATTTCTTAGTACTTTTAATCCTTCAATATTTTCTTTGATCATTCTAGCAAACCCGTAAATCAAATCAAGTTGTATGATAACTATGACTCAAAAACATGTAAAACTTAATGTGACAGGAGATCTTTCAATACTGATATTTGGTGTTACGATAGGCATACTTCTACTATCAATCTCACAAAGCTTTGCGTTTGATGCATTTGTAATACATCCAACATCAACTATGACAGTACATGCCGATAAAGCATTCTATAAGGTGGGAAACATTGTCACGATTAGTGGAATAGTCACTGGCATATCTCCATCATATCAGCACCAAGAACCATCAGGCAAAGTAGGCTTGCTGTTCTATAGCGATACCAACGTATTCGAAAAAATACTTGTAGATGTACAAAGTAATGGGGTCTACTCTTATCAATTCAATGCTACTCATGCTGGAACATACCAAATATTTGCAACATATCAAGATGCAAGCGCTCAAGGAACCTTCAAGGTTAGCTCAAAATCAAACGAAATTCCCGTCGTATCAACAATATCAATCCAGACGGACAAATCAACGTATGTTTTGGGAGATAAGGTGGAAATCAGAGGAAAGGTTACTGGGATAGTGCCAGGGCTTTCGATATCACTAGTACTAGTAAACGAAGACGCGTACAAATCCTATCAAAGTGCCTCTGTCAGCCTTTCAAGTGATGGTTCATACTCCTATCAATACATACCTCAAGAACGGGGCAAAATTGATGTAGTAGCCTCCTACAACTATGTAGCAGTACCTATAGAATATATCATAAAATAAAGTACGTTATAATTGATTTCTAAGGGGGATCTGCCATGAACAAATCAATGAAAAAGGATCCAACCAAGTAGCAAGAGAGTTAGATCCAGTAGGTGATTATCACTACTGATAATCATGTTGATTTGTTAAATGTAATTTTGATCATATTGTTACCATGGTTAACGGTGACAAAAGCCTCTGTTATATTGATCGATTATATTCAGCATTAAAATGTTCAATCATCAATTTAGAATCATCTTTAGGATTATTAGAGATATGACATCTAGATATTCCGTTCAAAGAGGAATTGGCGTAGGATCTCTGAGTGGTATAATTGCAGGCGCAGTAATGCTTCCTGTCATGATGGCGACAAACATGATGATGGGGAATCCACCACTTGCGTTTCAGATTATGACAGGTATGATGATGGGGCAGACAATGGCTACTGCTGCAGGGGTGGGAATTGTGCTTCACATGGTTGCAAGTACTATAATTGGAACAATCTTTGGCATAGTAATAAGCACAGATAAATTGCGACTCACCAGCTTTGCAAAGGGAACAGGATTAGGTATTGCTACAGGCATCATTGCATTTGCTGTACTCTTTTTGCCTATGATGATGACTGTTTTACCACCGCAAATGGTTGGTCTAATGCATATGATGAATCCTCAAGCGCCAATGCCAATGATAATGAAGAATATTCAAGCTGCGATGCCAATGATAGTTAGCGGTGCGGTCTTTGTTCACATAGTGTTTGGAGCGGTACTTGGCAGTGTAGCTACAGCCATGCTTAGAGCAAGCAAATCATACGAGTGCCGTCCATGCCATATGAAGTTCAGAAACGAGAGAGAGCTTCGTGAACATGAAGAACAGGCTCATATGCAAAAACACTAGTCTTCATCCCTTATGGCAAATTACAATAATTTGAGATTCACCTAATATGTACCAGTGTCTTTACCTATATTCCGCAATAAGGGAATCTCTAGATTTTTTCGGTATGAAAAATTAGTCCCTTTGTTAATCCTGTCATATGCTTGTGCCTGAGAAGCGTTATTTTAGGCCGCAAAAAGGGTAAACAAAATATTCAATTTTCTTATTGAGGAATATAGGTAAATAGTCTCATGCTTCCCATACAAAGTCCTTAGAAACCAAAAAGCTCGTTGATACCTGTCCTCCATGGTATGACGCTGTAACCTTGTACAGTCCTCCATATGCTCTTGCGCCAACAACATAGGGGATGGAGAAAGAACCTCCTGTACTGGTATTAGTTACGATGGATTTGTACTCGTTTTGTGGTGTCTTGACCGTTACTGTGACAACATCATTTCCCAAGTTTGGTATGTTGCCATAAATCTTGACTATTATTTCCTGTTGGGGTCCAACCTGATAGTATGGCTTGTCGGTTGTTACATATGCCAGCAACGGCACCGTAGATACTTGCATTGTCACAGGTAAGGAATCAGAGGATAAACCAAATGCGAGCTCTTGGTCTGCATTAAGAATAAAGAGAACGCCTACGGAGATTGCTAAAAGGATAGCTGAGAATACAAACCCTTTATTCATACCTCATTTCACATCGCTTACTCTCGTTTTTTGCGCATGGTGATTTGAGATCTCACTATGTATCTCAGCATAGGATTCATCTCTAAACACCAAGTTACATCTGTAACATACCCATTGATCATGTTTTAGGTTATTTTGTTTTACCATCAATTATAATTATACGCGGAAGGTTTTAGCAATGATCTTGATTTTCACAATTGAAATTCTAACTATTCAAGTTTTGTTTTTGAGATTACAGGTTAATGATAAATAAATTGTAATAACATCAACCGTTGTTTGTGGATATCAAATCGTGACATGAACTGGAAGACAACAAATGATGGCTAGTACTGTGCAACAAAATTGTCCATTGTGTATAGATGGCATCATTTTGACTGATGCTACCAGAGGAGAAGAGATTTGTAGTAAGTGTGGTTTTGTGCTATCACAAAGAGCTGAAGAGTTAGGTCCTGAATCTTACTCTTATTCCGATAGAGATGACCTAAGCAGATGTGGCATTCCTGCCTCACTTGCAATCCATGATATGGGACTTGCCACAATAATCGGACAGACAGGAAGGGATGCAACAGGAAAACCTCTATCTGGAGCCATGAAAAGCATGATAGAGCGTCTAAGGATTTGGGATACTAGAAGCCAGGTTTGCCGACCAACAGATAGAAACTTCAGAAAAGCCTTTAGTGAACTTGATAGATTAAAGGATAAGATAGTGTTGCCAGACACTGTAATAGAAAAAGCAGCATATATTTACAGAAAAGCGGTAGGGAAGAGGCTTGTGATAGGTAGATCAATTCATGTGATGATTGCTGCATCGCTGTATGCCGCCTGTAGATATTCTGATACTCCAAGAACATTAGACGAAATAGCAGTGGCAAATAACGTGAAAAGAAAAGAACTTGCAAGAAGTTACAGGCTGCTACTGAACAAATTTGATCTCAAAATGCCCTTGCCTGATCCGATAAAATGCGTAGTAAAGATAGCACGTACAGTAGGATTAAATGAGAAGACAGCTCGAAAGGCATTGCAAATACTTAATGAAGCTTCGACAAGGGAAATCTCGGCAGGTAAAGATCCCATGGGGTTTGCTGCGGCTGCGTTGTATCTTTCATGTGTAATAAATAATGAGAGGAATACACAGAGTAAAATTGCAAAAGCTGCAAATGTAAGTGAAGTAACGATAAGAAATAGATACAAGGAACTTACTGCATCTCTAAAATACCATTAATGGTTCTTGGTATGAATAAGCTTGAGAAAGAACTCGTTATTGCACAGATGCTCTTGCGAAAAAGGGAAAACTTTCTAAAATTCATGGACTCTGCTTAAACTAATAATTTGTAATATCTTATCATTTTCTTGGCTCAGACCTGTATCTTCTGTTGAAACATGTAGAAAGCAGTTTTATGATTTGATATGTCCAGTTATCTATTCTGTTACCTCAACGCCGTTCCAAAAGGCAACTCGGTCTTTGATCTTTTTTGCTAGAAATGATGGTTTGGGATAGTACCAGGCACAGTCAGGATTTGTTTTGCCATTGACAGTAACTGATAGGTAACTTGCTTTTCCCTTCCATGGGCATAATGATTTTGTTTCACTTTCCTTAAAGTACTCTTTTTTTAGAGACTCTGCAGGAAAGTAAGGATTGCCCTCCACTACAACTATGTCATCACTTTCTGCAAGTATAGTATTATTCCATATCGCCTTCAATCATCATACCTCCTATTCCTTGACAAAAATCTCCTTGTTTTTTACAAAAGTTCTTGCATGGCATCGTTTCGCAATTTTTACTATGCAATATGATTTAATCAGATCGTCAAACATTACAAATTTTTTTACAACTGTTCAAGAAAAATTCAGCAACTAGGATAATTGAAAACTATTGAAAAAAACCATTGGTATCGAGAACCACCAAATACTTGCATATTTTCCACACTTGCCCACCAAGAATTCTCTGGTCCTTGGTTGGCATACAGCATATCATGGAATTTCCAGAAATTTCCTTGCTAGCCTGCACACATGGCCGTCATTGCCTGCAGGGTAAGAGTCATGCTCCATGTGTACGAAGTTCTTGAATATCATGTTAACCTTTCCTGTTTGGGCATACTCTTTGTCAATCTGATGCTCTACATCATTAAAGAATCTATCACAGTCACTGCACTGAGAATCACCAAATTCCGCCAAAGTAACTTTGGTAGTTGGATCGCCTCTCAGTGGAACTCCTTTTGTCAGAAGAGATGGCAAAGAAATTTCTGTTCTAATATCGTTGTTTGCAGAATTATTTTCGTTACAGGTATTATGCCATTGTGAATTAGCAATAATGGATGTATCGATTATTCCTATGATGATTGCATCTACTATCACCTATTGTTTCTTGCTATTCATAACCGTTTATTGATCATAAAATGAATCTAAGCTGAAAAGAGAATCAAAGAGAAGAACTTGTTTTTGTCATACCAAATTTTTTCTATTTTGAATCCAACTTTGTTTGCAATCTGTTCTATTTGTGGAATAGTGTACTTGTAAGAATATTCAGTTAAAATTGTCTCACTCTTCTTTAGTTTGATTGATAGATTTATTTTTGATATGAATATCTCTTGCTCACCTTTTGAACGTAGATGCATCTCTATTCTGTTGTGTTTTGAATTATAGAATGCTAAGTGTTCAAAGCTTTTCAAATCAAAGTTGCCACCAAGCTCGTTATTGATTCTAGTCAGCAGATTTAGATTAAACCTACTTGTCACTCCCTGAAAATCGTCGTACGCATTTTCCAGAATTCTTTTATCTTTGACCAAGTCAAGGCCAAGAAGAAAGAGATCTTTCGGATTCATCGTATCATGAATTTTCTTTAACAGTTTGATGGCACTCTTGTAATCAAAGTTACCTAGGCTTGAACCAAGAAAGGCTATCAGCTTTTTCTGCTCTAGCGACTTTATGAAATCAAGTCCACTCTCATACTGACCTAGAATTCCTGTTATCTTCAAGTTTTTATAATCTCTCTGCAGGCTTGCCGAGCTCTCTTTTAGTACGTCAGAGATATCGATTGGATAATACTCTACAGACTCTTGTCTTCCTGTAAGTACCTCCAAGAGGAGGCGTGTCTTTTTGGCAGAACCACTCCCCAATTCTATCAGGGCATAATCTTGTACAAGAAATTGAGATAATTCAAGTCCTATGGAATCAAGTATCTCCATCTCTGATCTTGTCAGATAATATTCAGGAAGGGAACAGATCTCTTCAAATAATTTAGAACCTTCTTCATCGTAGAAAAACTTTGGATGTATGAAACGCACCTTTCTTCCCAAGCTACGAGACACCTCCTCTCCCATACTAGTGTGAAGGCCATTTCTGGGGGCCAGATAGCAAAATTTTGGGTTTACTATTACTTTGAAATATTTTTGCATACTTATTCCTCTAACTGTTTTATCGATAATACTTGTTTCTATTGGAACCACCTTTGGTTGCAACTTACACAACAAGATAGTCTTCTTGTAAAAATAAGGTCAAAGTTGTCCTTATTTTGTTTTTCAATCAGTGTAAACACTTCTTTTGTTGATCATTTTCTATATGAGTTTTGCAATCTTGGCACACTTTTCATGATAATAGTTGCCATGGCGTGCGGTAGAAACAACAATCTCGTATATCTGAAATTCGGCAGTACATCTACTGCACCTAGATTTTCCGTTGTTTTTTAAGCGTCCTAATAGATTTGGCAGTAATTTGTAAACATCTATCATTATCTGATCACCGTTGGCAAAACATATCTTTTACATGTTTTATTCCAAAAGGCTCTTGTGTTAGTAAAATTGATTGACATTTATCTTACCTATTTTGTAACCTTTACACCGTTCCAAAACGCAACATAATCTTTGATATTCTGTGCGGCAGGTTTTGGTTGAGGGTAGTACCAAGCACAATCCATGTTGGCGGTATCGTTTATAGTAACAGAATAATAGCTTGCTTCGCCCTTCCACCCACATCTAGTCTTGGTTTGGCTTGGATGGAAGAATTCTTTTTTAATGGCCTCTGGAGGAAAATAGTGGGTTCCTTCGACCATTATGGTTTTATCACTTTCTGCAAGTATGACTCCATTCCATATGGCCTTCATAGTTTCATCCTCATCTTTCCCCTTGCGCTTGATCTCATCATTGATCCGCAACAAGGACATCTGCTTACCTTGCATTCAATAAAGGCATCGCATATGCTACAACGTTTGTAACCTAACGAATATCTTAACGAGATTGGAATATTCACAGGTTTGTATTTATCACATAAATCCTTACAATGCAACAATTCATTTGTCCTAAAACAATTACAAAATTTAATTTAATCCTCCAACTTTACAATTTTTTCTGGAACTGTTAAAGATAAGTTTCTTGAACCTATAAATTAATTTAAGAATTGCATGTTACCGTTTTCATCAGACCTCTTTGTATTCAAACAAGTATTTCTAATTGGCTTTTTTCTAGATTTTAGATTTTTTAGATTCAGTCTTTTAACTATTGCCTTACATTAGCTAAGATTCTGGCTGCCATACATCTACTTCATTTAATCTACATATTTCATCAAATAATACACTATTAATTTCAAAGAAAGTAGAAATAGAAAACATTACGTTGCGTTTTTCACCTTTATGAATAACAAGATTGTTTCTTTCAAGTACCTGCAAGTGGTATTTAACAGTAAGATAATTCAGACCCAGTAGTTTTGCAACCCTTGCGTTAGTCACATGACCTCTTCTTATTAGCCACATCAATCTTGTTCTATTAGGTCCACCGCGTGAGGTCACAAAGACAGAATAAAATACGTTCTTGGCATATGCAGTGTGTGACCTTACCTGATTGGGCTGAAAAACAGTGCTTTTCATTTCTTTAATTCCTTTTCAAATCAATTGTTGTTCATATGATGTTAATACAGTTTTGAATGTTAGGGGCAGTCAATATATACACCAAACTAGTATGAACACCCTTGGTTGCAGCTGCCGCAGCCACCCTTTCTTGTAGAGAACCATAAAAAGAAGCTGAAAGCAAGTCCATACCAAGAAAAGATGGAAGGAACTGGGAGGGATACAACGTTTGGGAAAAGAGTACTTGTTATCACAAATGCGAGAAGTATTATCGATACCACTGCAGAAACCTGGTTAACTCTATCTATGGCAGTACTCACTTTTCTAGTGGACTCTCCACTTGATTTTTCTCTTTTTTCCGTGTCATTCATACCTATACTATCGAAGAGTTGAATTAAAACTCTAGTTAGAAGATTGCAAATATTTTTAGAACCATTCAAGGTTTTCTTGAAATTCGGTCTCGAATATTAATTAGTTTTAATTTTTGTTGTTACAACAAAATTTCGGATCTGAGACTGGCAGGACTTTAGATCAAGTAAAATTCAACCGTTTAACTTCATGATTGGTTGATTAAATAGACAGTCAATATATTATCTTAATTGTGTTCCCAGATTTTTTAAAGACCATACTTGAAAATCCTTTCTTTGTAAAGTATGGACTAGTGGGACTTTTTCTTAACAGCGTTTTTGCTTCGATCATCCCATTTCCTATTGTACTGACATCTACAGCGTTGCTTATGGATGGTGAGAATGCAACCATGGTCTTTCTAGTCATGGCTGTAGGATCTGTTGGTGGTGGAATTCTAACTTATTTCATAGGACAGGACGGGAAGAAGATGTATAAATTGCTGAGAAAAACACACAGCCAGAGCCATTACAATAAAAGTTTTGAGCGACTAAACAAACATGGCTGGATCATAATATTTGCTCTAAGCCTTGTACCCATATTGACAGAGATTGTCACGATCATATCAGGGGTACAAAGATACAACTTCAAAAAATTTGCCATATCCATGTCAGTCGCAAGGACAACCAGCGCATTTGCATCAGTTTATTTTGGGAACATGTTTGTTCATTATTTCAATTATCTCAAACTTTAATCAGAGTCAAACAGTTGAATTTCCAAGTGAACTAAAAACCTGTCATGTAACTGCGTAATTCAAAGAAAAAATTTAGGTAGTCAGCCGTATATTCGGCTGAATTCGATGTCCCAGATAGAACCAAGCGCTTCATTTACTTACGGGAGACTCGGACAATGGCTGTGGTAACAGCACCAAGTACTATGCCGTATACAATATGAGAAGCTAGCGCGCCACCAAGCATACCAGGCATCATAGACTGTAACTTAGCCATCATCATCTTATTCATTTCTTCCATCTGCATTTGTTGGTTCATCGCACCTTGTCCTTGCATTGAACCTCCACCCATTGAAGATTGTTGATTCATTTCCGAGCTGTTGCCGTTCATCATCTTTCCTTGCTGCTCATTCATTGAACTATTCATGGATGATTGTCCGTTCATGGCACCGCTCTGCATATTTCCTTGCATGTTGCCTGCCATGTTTCCCATTGGCATCATCTTCATCAGATCCATCATGTGTGAAGGAAGCACAGTCATGGCCATTGGTAGAAATATCACTACATAAGCAATTATTCCAGCTGCTACTCCAAGCCCAATTCCTTTAGGGAATCCTGAGAGTTGCAGTTTTTTAGTACTTACGACAATACCAAATATTGCGCCAATTGCAATACTCGTACCAAAGTGCGCCGCAAGTCCAGGTCCCATTGCTGCATCGTATGACTGGCCTGTTATCAAGCCCATGATAATTGCAAAACAGTTGGGTCCAAGACCCATCATAGTAAATAGTCCGCTCATTACACCATACATTGCTGCTCCGCCTGCAATACCACCGGCAATACCAGCACCAACTGATTTTCCTCTTGGATACTGAACTGTTTGTGTCGTCATGTTTTATGCAGTTCAGAGAAGTGAATTAATTAGATTGTCCCAAATCCTTGAAAAAAAACTTGAACAGTTCAAGTAATACTTTTTATGATCAGTTCTCTTACCAACTCAGATAAAATTTTAGATCAGGAATAAATTTGGAAAAAAACTTGTATCTTTGTAAAACATCTTGATTGTACATTTGGATAATAGATACTTTTTTGCAATGGTTACTGGAGTGGCACTAGTATCAATTGCGGTCATCTTCTCACTACCACAACAACTTTATGTTCAGGAACAATCTTCCAGTTTGAAAAGTAATGTAACAGTAACAGATGGAGTAAAACACATTGTACCTTTAGATGAAATAAAAAATGGAGGACCTCCACCTGACGGAATTCCTTCAATTGATAATCCAAAATTTGTTCCAGCTTCACAGGCACAATTTATGAACAACGATGATCTTGTTATCGGTTTAAGATTAAATGGTCAGACAAAGGCCTATCCACTCTTCATACTGGTCTGGCATGAGATAGTAAATGACAAGCTGGGAGATACTCCCGTTGCAATTACCTATTGCCCATTATGCTTTACAACACAGGTCTTTGAGAGAACGTTGAATGACACAGAAGTACAATTTGGAACGTCTGGTAAATTATACAACAGTAATCTTGTAATGTACGATAGGCTTACTGGATCCTACTGGAGTCAAGCTTTGGGAGAATCAATAAAGGGTCCTCTTGCAGGAGATGAACTCAAAAAGATTCCATTTGATGTTGCAAAATGGACTGACTGGAAGTCGCTTTATCCTGATACTCTGGTACTGACAACGGATACAGGTTATCAGAGAGCATATGGTTCAGATCCTTACGGTGATTACTATACCAGTCCATACATTCTGTTTCCAGTTTTACATAAAGACGACAGGATGCAGCCAAAAGAGAAGATCGTAGGATTTGAGGATTCGGGTCATTACAAGGCATACAAGATTAGTGATTTAGAATCCTTGAAGGTTGTAAACGACAGTGTGGGCAACAAGCAAATTCTGCTTGCAACACTATATCCTGGCATGGTAAGAGCTTTTGATAGAAACGCAGATGGTAAGACACTTGATTTTGTTTATATCGATGGCAAAATTACTGACAAACAGACAAACTCTGAATGGAATTTTGACGGAGAGGCCATTTCTGGAACGATGCAGGGTACTCACCTTCAAAGACTCGTGATAAACCCTGGCTTTTGGTTTGAGTGGGTAGCGTTTCATCCCACTACAGAGGTATATCAGGGATAGGCTTGAAACCAATTCTCAAGGGAGTTTTAGCAGGTCTTGGAACAATGGTACTGTACCTTTTGATTGTTGTCGTTACAACCCCTGCTTTGCCTCCATCTTCTGCCATCCAGGCTGCTTTTGTCTTAAACTGGCTTGTTATCAGTTTGATGTCTTTTGGAGTCGGTCTTCAGATTTTTCTTTCAAGCTATAGCAAGATGAGAGGATGCCCTCTTGACATCAAACGAAGATCCATTGGGGGTAATGCTGGTAGTGCGGCAGCCATCTCTTTTTTTTCGTTCTTTTCTCTAATTCCTCTTGGTTGCTGTGGTTGGTGGCTGTATGTAATCTCCTTCCTTCCAAGCATCTTTGGCGTGGGAGTTTCTACTGTCCTGATCAATTACAGTCAACAGCTTGCGTATATTGGAATTGTTGTTATTTTTGCATTTGACGCAATAGCTTTGTACAGATTATTAAAAGATATAAAATCAAAAAAATTAGCAAAAGACATTTGAAATAGTTTTAGAATAGATTTGGGAAAATCCCTTTATACAAAATCTGGCAATAAGATTTGGTTCGATTCACTTCCCCCATCCACCTGTATGTACGGTAACTTGGACATCTATGAATCGAATCACCTTTTTTCTCAATTTTAATTTGAATGGTTCAATCTTTTTTGTTAGGACTTGATTTGGGAGAGATTTGGAAAAACACTTATCAATCAAGTTACGATCGTTGCTCTCAATGACAAATAAGAGGCGCTATCTAGCGTTCTTGTTAATTGTGCCACTGCTCGCAGTTATGACAGCTACTACGTTTACAGCAACTCCCGCAAATGCATTGACACCACGAGACTACAGCTATCTAAACGACAACCATTTAACAGTACTAACTGGAAATACAAAAGTATGTGGAGATCACTTGTGTGCACCTGGCGAATGGGACAAATTACAAGCATCACTCAATACTGCCCAACTGGCTAACAAAACAGGAGCGACCTTGACAACTCCAAACGTTTCCGTTGGTAATTATCCTGCACCAAGCACTGCGCCTCCAACTCCTACGGTGTCAGCACCAACAACAATATCCCAATTACCGATTTCAGAATCAAATGTTCATGTACAGGAAGATCATTCTCTTAATGGAGGCGATTTGCCCATAACCCGGATAAGTTCTGTAGGAGATGAGGCATACATCATAGACGGCACAACGCCAAAGGGGGGACATGATGCCTTCAGCTTTGATGGAAGTGGTGTCAAAGAGATCAAAGGTCATGTATCAGTAGACCTCAATCCAGAAGGAAAGACAGGCAAGATTGTGGCCACTTGGACAGACCCAGAAGGCCATAACTGGAAGCTTGAAGAGACCAAGTTTGCAGGTGGGAATGAACTGTACATAGGAGAGGTAAAAAATGGAACCCTCCAGACTAGGCTTGCAGCAGACCCTATAATGGTAAATGCTTACATGCACGGCACAACAGGAGCGGGACCCACCTTTGAGCCAACCCTCTTTAACTATCTGGCATCATGGGGCCCGGCTGAAGTATGGGAAGACGGCAAGTCTCTTGGAATGTTTCAGGCCCACATGATGGTAACTGATGGTGCAAGAGATCCTGTAACACAAAAGATCACAAAAAGCGATGGTGTGACACCCTATTCACCTAAGACACCTTGGGATTCCAAAGTTAATCACAACATTGCAGAGCTACACCTTGTATTCCATACGCCACCAGGACCAATGACAGACAACTTCCCACCACAATTTAAGACATTTACTCATTTAATGTTCTACAACCTCGACCCACCATTGCCAGTAACACATGTCCTTGCTACAAATGCATACATCATAGACGGTACCACTCCAAAGGGAGGTCATGATGCCTTCAGCTTTGACGGCAGCGGACACAAGAAACTGCCAAGTGGAAGCGCAGAAGTTGATCTAGATCCAGAAAAGAAGACAGGCTTTATCATAGCTCACTGGACTGATCTGCAAGGAAACACGTGGATGTTACAGCAGACAAAGTTTTCGGGTGGTAATGAGCTTTATGTCGGTGAGACAAAAAATGGAACAACCCAGTATACTCTTGCTGCAGATCCTGTCATGATCAATGCTTGGATGCACGGTACCACAGGTGCTGGCCCTACCTTTGAGCCAACCCTCTTTAACTATCTAGCGTCGTGGGGACCAGCTGAAGTATGGGAGAACGGTAAGTCTCTTGGAATGTTCCAGACTCACATGATGGTAACCGATGGGGCACGAGACCCTGTGACTGGAAAGATCACAAAAAGTGACGGTGTGACACCTTACTCTCCAAATACTCCTTGGGACTCGAAGGTAAACCATAACATTGCAGAGATGCACTTGGTATTTCATACTCCGGCAGGAAACATGACTGATAACTTTCCACCACCCTTCAAGACATTCACACACCTGATGTTCTATGACATTCACGTCCTTCACTAACCCTTTTTTTATTTCCAAGAATTGGTGGTTGATATTAGGTTTTGCATCAATAAGTCTTGTATCGCTTACAGCTATACAGCAGAATAATTTTGCATATGCGGAAACCTCATCTCTTCCAAACTACTGCAACATAAAAGATGGTAATATTACATGCACCATAGAAATTTTGGGATTACAAGATCCGCCATTTAGTCCCAAAATTGCACATATTCCCGTAGGTGCTACCATAATTGTTAGAAACAATGCAACAATAGTTCATACCGTCACAAGTACAAACAATACTTTTGATAAGCCAGGCCCTGAACCAAATGGAATCTTTGATACGGGTTTACTCAGGAACGGACAAGAATCAAAACCGTTTATCTTGAATAAACCTGGATCCTATTACTACTATTGTGCTGTCCACCCAGAAGATATGCGGGGGGAAATAATTGTTGAAGAGAACACTGGAAGTATTGTAAAGTTAGGTACAAACGATACATTAGATGAAAACCAAATCTCTTTCAGTTCCCCTGCCAATGAATACAAAATACCGTCTTGGATTAGAGATAATGCAGGCTGGTGGTCCAAGGGACAAGTAGACGATACCGATTTCATAAAGGGTATTCAATATTTGATAGAACAAAGGATAATGATGATTCCGCATCAAAACCAGTCTGATTCTCCTGGTAGTATGCAAAAGATTCCCGTATGGATAAAATCAAATGCAGGCTGGTGGTCGCAGGGAAAGATCTCAGATGAAGAATTTGTAAAAGGCATGCAATATCTGATAGCCAACGGCATAATCGAGTTGTCATAACTTTGTTTTGCATCATATCTTCATTTTCCATTTTTCCTGACACCGGAGTTATACGTATTTACGTAATCAGAGGTAAAGTGACCTCTTATCTACTCTCTTCCCTCTTCAGAGATGAGGACAGATCTACAGAAATAATATTTTCCGTGTGAAATAAAATGGCTTCAAGATAAAATTGAACTGTTTGATAATCTTTTATTGTACGTCAAAGTATCGGTCATGATCAAAAATTTCACAAATCCAAAGATGGTAATACTTAATGAAATATTTGGATGATGATCTGCAAAATTTGTTTAATACACGCTCTGCTGAAGATGTGTTATGGAAAAATGGGGTATTACTAAGATCCAACAAGAAAAACATTCCAACGAACTAAAAAAAAATGATAATAGAATACGTTTCAAAAAATATTGAGTCTAATTCACAGAATCAAATGCATAGCAATAGAATTGACACATACGTAACGAAACTATTCTTTTACCTTTTTACTGGTACCCAAGGAGGCATTAACCGTCTTCGCATATTGCTTTTGCTTACTGAAAAACCTCGTAATGCTCATCAGATAACCAAAGCCTTGGAAATTGATTATAAGACTGTCGCGTATCATTTGTCATTGCTTCAAAAGAATAACCTAATTTTATCTGTGGGTAAAAAATATGGAGCCATCTACTGTCTATCCTTCTTTTTTGAACACAACATAGAATCGTTTAACAGGATAATACTAAAACTCTACAAGGAACACAAAAAGACATACAAAACGAGTCCAGATAATATGCAAGAGGGGAAATGAAATGGAACCTGTCATGATTGCAAGTACGGCAGTATCTGGCATAAACATGATAGTGCTGGGCATACTGATTGGAGTCTTTGCAAAGATATATTCCAAAACAAAAGCGCAGTTGCCCCTTGGCATGGTATTCTTTGCAGGCTTACTTTTCATTCATAATTTGATAGGGGTTTATGCATATTTTTCAATGACGGAACTTTATGCTGCTGCCCTCTTACCATATCTTCTGGCTGTACACATAGCAGAACTTGCAGGAATCTTGATACTCTTGAAGATTACATTACAGTAGATTTTGGCCATTTGTAGAAGGGTATTGTCAATTTGGAAAAAACTGTAAATAATTCCTTGTGAACAATTTTCCATGGAATATACTATATGGTGCTATTATCTTGTACCTGCGAGCATGGCTCTCTTTGGTTTTGGTATGGTCATCTTCGTTTCCAAAGGCCTGAAAAAGAGAACTGGTAAGATAGAGCGCGAGCTTGAAAGGCTGGCCTGTTTAAAAGCACTATCATTAAGAAGATAGATCTGGCAGGCGAAAACGCCCAATTTACATTCTTCCCACATAATAAAAGGGAATTCTCTTGTTAAAAGAGATGTAAACTAGAGGGCCAGCCTTTTTAGCATCAAGCGGTAAAGATACTACATACCAAATGCAGCAAGACAAAACCCCAATCTCATTTGTTTTAAGATTTTCATTCTACACTGTCAAGCGGTCTGAGCATACTGTAAGTAATTTTGATACAATGCAGATCATAGAAGATGTCAGAAAAGCAATAACAAGATATCAAATCGAGATTGTTAATCACTCCATCAAACCCATTTACGATGACGACAACACAAAAATTGCTAGACATAAAATCTCTCTAGATTTTCGTATAAGGATTACTTCAAAACAGATCGATTATTTTAATGACAAAAGCAGTGACTTTTTGAATACATTTTGGAAAAATGAACCCAAACAATATTTTATGAAAAAATACATATCACTCCTAAACGAAATTCTTGAGGAAATTTCCGGTATTGACTATATCCCAGCTAGCTGTAATCCCTATGAATTGATATATTGCGAAGGTAGAGTAGACATAATTTCAAAATAAAATTGAACTGTTCTAGGATCTTTTTTTATCGCATACCACGTAATTGCCCTTATGGAATCACTTCAAACAAAATGCAAAACATGCGGCGCTATATTTAGAACTAAGGATGAACTTACAAGACACAGCAGGACCCATAATACAACGCAATCCAAAGTAAAGTCAGACTTTGATCATTCATGTGGCTGTTGTTTTGAATAACATCATCGTATAAAACCAATGAGAAATGAGAAGATCAATACGGTACTCCTTTCTTTCTTTGATTTGAAAATGCTTCCATATACCACTCAAACTCGTACAAGAGTCTGTTAGCTTTCTTGTCGTAATCTGTAGCAACTGATATTCCGCAATAAGAAAATTGAATATTTTGTTTACCCTTTTTGCGGCCTAAAATAACGCTTCTCAGATGGTATGTGAAATTCTATAGGTAGCAGAACCTATTGTTTGCTGTTGGCCTAGGGTCGGCTGTTCACTGCCTCGTATGAGGGCGATCCTCAGGTACGAGCATATGATAGGATTAACAAAGGGACATTTTTCATACCGAAAAAATCTAGAGATTCCCTTATTTGCAGAATATAGGTATTTAGACATAATCCCTTTGCAGTCTAAACGGCTGACAGATATTTTTTCAGCGATCTTTGTTTTCCTGGTTTTCCTTTGCTCTTATTTTTTTATTCCTCTCAACTGAGAGATCTTCTGGGGTGCAATCCATATTCTTATTGTATGATCTGCTTCTAAATATGGTTGATCTTAAACTATTCAAGTTATGATTTGTCAAATATTCACCTATGGAGTTACTATTATCTGTCCTGATGTGGTAGGGTCCAGTGCCTCGATGTAAGTATAGTTTCCGGGTTTAGGAAACTTGATGACATATTTGTCTCCTAGATATAGAGTGCCGCTATCAAAATAGCCGTTTGGCTGACCAGTCTTGCTATTAATTGACAGTACCCTGTGGGTTTCATATCCATAAAACCCGGAATCATCTTGATTGATGAAAACTAGACTATCTCCTACCTTGATATTAATCTGGTTTGGAACAAACCCTCTAGGGTATCCGCTAATTATAATGACATGTTGAGATGAGGGACTTTGTTGTATTGCATTTGCTTGCGATATCAATAATACTACTAGTGTCAGTGATGCTACGGTAGAAAGAAGCACGACATTTTGTTTCTTCATTATAAGATCGTAATCGAGAAAAACCTATAAGACTAGTCCACAACCGTCAAATTAAAATTTTAACAGTTAAAGGGATACGAGGTATTTTATAAATGAGTTATGAAAAAATCAGATCTTCAGAAAATTCCAGCATCAAAAATTCTGAGCAAGTTAGAAAATTGCTTTTATTTTCCCTTCCTTAAGAGGCGCTGAAATTTGTGTCTCATTCTGTTCGAATCATGTGATTTCTAGACCTCAAAATAACAAAAACTTTGTTTTCTATGGTGTTCAATTTCTTGCATCCACATTTAGATGTCTTCAGAACACCTGAATCCTGCAAACATCCATCTCTCTTCAGGTCTAAAGAAATTCCTGTAACTATTTCTGATAGACAACCTAGGAGTTGCAAAAGAAGCGCCACGAAGGACTTTTTGATTGCAGAACCACTTGTCATTGTATTCAACAAAACTGGACTTGAATCCAGGATAGCCCACAAAGTCAGAGGATGTCCATTCCCATACATCCCCCATCATCTGGTGACAACCGTAATGGCTCTTGCCTTCTGGATATGACCCTATCTCCGCTGGAGCCCACAGATATGATTCCAAGAGGTTTGCATGTATTTCTGTGGGCGATTCATTACCCCAAGGATAGATTGTCTTTATTTTTTTGTCCTCGTTCCACGATGCTGCCTTTTCCCACTCTGCCTCCGTTGGAAGTCTTTTTCCAGCCCACTTGCAGTACGCATCTGCCTCGTAGTAGCTCACATTGCAGACAGGTTCATTTGGGTTTATCATCTGTCTTCCTCTGTAATCGTGTCGTATCCATACGCCGCTCTCATCTCTTTCCCAGTACATTGGAGCATTCCAATCATTTTTCTTTACTGCCTCCCAACCATCTGCTAACCAGAACCTAAAGTTTCTGTAGCCTCCATCTTCGATGAACTTCACATATTCTCCGTTGGTGACAGGAAATACATCCATCAAATATGGATTTAGATACACCTTGTGTTCTGGTTGCTCTATATCATAACTAAAGTCAGTACCAGAATATCCCATCACAAACAGTCCCTCCTCTATCTTGATTGATTTTTTCTCAACAGGTGATAGCTTTGGAAGATTATTGCGCCTGACTGGATTGTATGCGTCGGCTAGTAGGTGTTGAATGTCATAGACTAAAAGTTCCTGATGTTGGTATTCATGGTTGAATGCGAGCTGGAATAGCTCAAAGTCTTCTTCAGAATCTAGATTAAAGAGAAATTCTTCCACTTTCTTGTTGATTGTAAAGAAGTATGCCATTGTTTCATCTACTGTTGGTCTTGAAAGAATCCCTCTCTTTGCTTTGTCGTGGGGCTCTCCCATTGACTGATAATAAGAGTTGAAAATTTTCGAATATTGCTTTGAGAAAAACTTGTAGTTAGAGTCTATCTTACTCATTACTACTTCGTAAAACCAACTAACATGACCGAGATGCCACTTGGGCGGGCTCATAAAGAATGCAGTCTGAACTACATAGTCTTCCTTTTCTAGTGGCTGGACAAGCTCAAGTGTCTGAGATCTGGTTTTATCAAACTGCATTAAATAGATTTTAGATTTTTCTATGCTCTCTGTAGGAACGGTTGTCATGGACTGGATACCAAAAAATCGTATATGAATTCTCCTACATATTTTGATTCTTGAATCGTTCAATTTTTAATTTATGAGTTACAGGCCAATCATAAATAAAATAAAACATGTCTTCATACCATGCAATCATCCAAAGGAGAATCAAATGTCAAGGAGATAACAGAAAGCAACTGGAAAAGCGAGGTTCTAAATTCCGAGCGCCCGGTTCTAGTTGATTTTTGGGCTTCTTGGTGCGGTCCATGCAGAATGCTTGCCCCAGTAATAGAAGAGATTGCCAAAGAGAAGAAGTTTGACATCAAGGTAGTCAAGGTAAACGTTGACGAAAACCAATCACTTGCAGCATCAAATGGCGTACAGAGCATTCCAACACTACGAATCTTCAAGAAGGGACAAGCTGTACAATCTACAGTGGGCGTACAGTCAAAGGCGGCATTAGAAAAGCTCATTTTAAATGCTATTCATGCCTAACCTATTTTTTTAACTAGACATAATTGTAAATGGTCTTGACTAACAAAAACGACTACGTCTCGGTAAAAGAGATGCGCAAAATTGATGAGGCTGCAGTAAGAAGCGGAATTCTAATAGAGCTAATGATGGAAAATGCAGGAAAGGCTCTTGCTCTTCACATAAAAAACAAATTCAAAGACCCTCCAAGAAAAACTATTCTCTGCATAGCAGGCAAGGGAAACAACGGAGGAGGTGTAATTGCTTCCGTGAGACATCTTGTGTACTATGGCTTTAGAGTCTACCTACTTTTGTTATATCAAAAAAGAAAGATGACAAAACCCTCAAGATTCCATCTCTTGATTCTTGGCAAGAATGCCAAAATAATTCAAAATGGCATAAAGTATCGCAGGAAGATACTATCCGTGATAGAAGATTCTGATGTGATTGTTGATGGGATATTTGGAACAGGCTTTTTTGGAAGTATTAACGAGCCTGTTTTTTCCATTATAGAATCTATTAACAAATCAAATGCATATGTAGTATCAAATGATATTCCTTCTGGAATTAACGCCGATACTGGTAACGTAGGTACAATATGTGTAAATGCTGATCATATAGTGGTACTTCATAAACCAAAAACATGGATGAAGATCTTGGATTTGCCAACATCAAGATATTCGATTGAAAGTATCGGGATACCATAAGATTAGATTCATTAAAGTATGAAGTTCAATGCTTTATTGAATGATTTAAGATTATTTTTCAACCGTTTGAATGGTCAAAGAAAAACTTGACAGTTCAAGACAATGCTTATCTTGTAAATTCACTATATTAAAAACATGGAAGAAGAAACAGATGTTCCAAAGTGGGCTAACTTCATTTGTCCCTCCTGTGCAGTATTATACGGTGTAAATGCACTAGTCAAAGCCATCAAGAAAAGAAAGGAACGAAAAGATCTTCATGCTGTTGAAAAATAATGCCTCAAAAATTCGCTGTAGTGACACTCACTGACCCATCAGACCATGCAAGAATATACCATGCCTTTCTTTATCTGTTTGACCTAAGAGATAATGGCCTTGAGGCAGACCTCTTCCTTGATGGGGCAGGCGTCAAGATAATCGATGCGCTGGAGAAGAACCCCTCTGATATAATAAAACCACTGTATGATAGGGCAGTAAGAGACGGCCTGATAAAAGAGGCATGTGGATTCTGTGCAAACGCTTTTGCAGTCAAGGATAAAATTGCAAAATCAAATATCAATCTGAGTCCTGAAAACGAACATGTAAGTCTGGGTAAACTCGTAAAGGAAGGATATACGGTCATTACGGTTTAAGTTTTGTTAAAATTGTTACCAATGTGGAATCTGAGCATTTACAGTTTTGATGTTTTTCCTGAAGATCCATTTTCAATCAAGATAAGGACCTTTGTGTTCTGATAATCTGGATCATCCTACGGTAATTACTCGAGAAGAATCTTCGGCTTGTTACCCTCGCATTGATAACCAAGCACAAGTAGGTTCATTATTATTCTCTTCGTGTTGAGTTGTGACTAGAACTAGTTCCCTTCCATTTTGTAATTTGCTGAAACTTTCCTAAATCCGCCCATCTTGTTTATTGAAAAAATTAAGATTCCTATCGAAGCTAGCAGAAAAAGTGGAGAATACGCTGTAAGAAATAAGCTTCCTCCCAAAGGGAGGAGGAATCCAATAAATGAAAAACATGCAGGACACACCCCGATTAAAAATCCAAAAGTGGTGCCAACAGCACCTGTCTTGGCATATCTGCCGCAGTCAATGCACTTGTTCTTTGAGTATCGGTACAATTGGATGAAAAGACCAAATAATATTGCAAAGGCAACATAGGTAATCGAGCTGGGCAAGTCATGGTCTATCTGTGCAAACCATATCTGAAAGGAAAGTGATGTGTCGACAATACCTACAAGGGGGGTCACAAAGAAGATTGCAAGTGCAGATAGTATGACAAGAACCGGATTGTCTCTTGCCGCCCGCATCAGTACGACGGTCTTCACTTTCATACACCAAGGGCTTTCTTCATAACATCACCCATTGAATTGGCATCAAGTATGTCTGAGCCTTTCCATTTTATTATTCCATTTTTGTCAATAATATATTTCGTGTCAAGCAAGGTTACGTGATATGTGTTAATCATGTTAGGAATTCCGTTTGCAATATACCAGTTGGGTCTTCCATAGACTTTTTGGAACTGCAAAAGCTTGTCTGCAGTGTCTGCACCATCTGTAGAGACGAGCAGAACATTAAAGTTCTTGTCGCTCTGGTCATAGTAACTTGCAAAGTTCTCAACGCCGATGTAACACGATACGCACCACGTTGCCATAAAATAAATTACAAGCGGCTTGCCTTCGAAGGTCTGCTTGGTTATCTGCCCTTTCTGGGGATCAACAAGTATGAAATCAGGCTCTGTGTTACCAACTTGAAGTCCTTCCGTGACACCAGATTGTAAAGCATTGGTTGTGCCGGCACTTGGAATGAACTGGCTTGAGCTGTTGATTCCAAGAAAGAGTACAACTGCAATGACTATGGCAGCAGCAATTCCGCCTACAATGTATTTTGAACCAGATTTTTTGCGGAGTTTTTCCATCTAGCAACATCACTCTGCACAGCAGCTTAGCTGCTTTACGTTCTTTTTAAACGAGGTAGCTACAAGCTTGATTGACTCACTCATTGTAGGAAAGACATGTACTGTATCAATTATATCGTCTACTGTCAACCTGTGCTTTACTGCAAGAACAGCCTCATGAATGATATCAGCTGCAAGGTCTGAGAGTATATGGACTCCAATTATTCTCCCTGTCTTGGGTTCTACTACCATCTTGATGATTCCCTTGGTCTTATTGACTATGACTGCCTTTGACACGTCTGACATGAGAAGCGACTTGCAGCTGCACACGCCGTACTTTTCCCTGTACTCTCTTTCCGTGATTCCGATACTGGCCACCTGAGGAGAGGTAAAGATTGCATGCGGCACAGTGTTGAAATCCATCTTTTTGTGTGTTCCAAAAAGAGCATTGGACGCTGCAACGGAACCCTCCTTTGCAGCAGCCGTCTCAAGCATTGGTTTTCCTATGACATCGCCTGCCGCAAAGATGTTTGGAATATTGGTTCTCATTTCATCGTCCACTATGATTGCGCCATCGCTTCTCACACCTATACCGGCGCTTTCAAGGCCAAGAGAGGAGGTATTTGGCCTTCTGCCTGTTGCCAACAAGATCTCTTCCGCCCTGATTTCATCTTCTCCATCAAGGAACACGACTTTATCCCTGCCTTCCTTTCTCATCTTTGTTGGATTTGCTTCCGTCCGGATCTCTATTCCTTCTTCCTCAAGGTAGGTTCTCAGTATATCTGAGATCTCAGGCTCCTCTTCAGGAATTATTCTCTGGCTTCGCTGTAACACTGTAACCTTTGTTCCAAAACGCGCATACATCTGCGCAAACTCAAGGCCAAGGGCACGACCTCCAATGATTATCATCGAGTCTGGTTTTTTACTCAGGCTCAGTGCCTCGACATTGGTAAGATAATCGACATTTTCAATTCCATGGATTGGGGGAACGGAAGGCGAAGAACCGGTAGCAATTACGATGTATCTTCCCTTCAAGATTCTGTCATCTACAGATACTTCGTTACTAGATCTTATCTTGGCATGCCCCTTGATAAACTCGGTATTTGGCATTGATTTTATGACATCTGTATATTTCTGGTTGCGTAACTTCTGGACAAGCTCATCTTTTTTGTTTATTAGATCATCAAAATCAAACTCGGGATTGCTAAAAGATTGACTGTTAGATTTTGCAACGCATTCATGAATAATCTCTCCGATGCTGAGCAGGTTCTTGGTCGGTACACAACCGACGTTGACACATGTGCCACCTATCGTGCCTGATTCTACCATTGCTACCTTTGAATCCATCTCTGCTGCCTTGAGTGCTGCAGCAAAGGCTGCCGCACCTCCGCCAAGCACGACAAGGTCATAATCTACCATTGTATTCACCTAGCAACAGCAGCCGCACTTGTCTTCTGATCTTTGTGCATCTTCCTTGGCACAGTCTTCAGAACAGAAGAGTCTGCCAGATCTCTTTACAGTTTTTTGGTCTTCCACGTTGGTGCCGCACTGTGCACAGATATTTTGAGCCATTGCTGCTTGAACTATGATTTACATATTATTTAAGATACAAAGTTCGTAGTAGGGAAGCTACTTCGGATTACCGTAGTATTAGAGACTGGTTTTGTCCGACTACAAAAATCAAAGCATTTTAACTACTAATTTCATATCATATAGATGGAAACGAAAAAGGAGAAGGGCCCAGTCTGCCTATGTCCGCTTGACGGCGTAATTGACACGATCGGGAAAAAATGGGGCCTGTTGATTGTAAACGAGATTGGCAACCACGGCAAGCTGAGGTTCAGCGAGTTGATGGAAGAGCTGAAGGGGATAAGCCCGTCTACTTTGGCATCCACCCTCAAGGAACTCCAAAGGGAAGAACTGATTTACAAGGAAACTTTCAGGGAGATTCCTCCACGTGTCGAATATTCCCTCTCTGCACGTGGAAAGGATCTCAGAGAAGCAATCGTGCCGTTGCTAAAGTGGGCCACAAAGAAGGGAAACTATACTGTCCATTGTGCATGTAGCCTTATAAGGAAATAACAAAGACTAGCCTTGCTTATGTCTCAGTGTAGCGATAGAACCGCCCTCCTTTACAAGCTTCTTGGCCATTATTCCAAGGACGGAACCAAAGACTAGGTGGGCAGCCATCGTTATCACAAAAAGATTGTATCCGTCCATATAGTTTACTCCAAACGGACCCTTCATCATTACCATATACGGTGCCAGCATCATGCCCATTTCTATTGCTGCCGCAAAGATCATTCCATAAAACCACTTCGCCCTCCCTAAGATAATACAGTAGATAACCCCAAAGCTCGCACCATTCCAAAAGTGCCACAAAGCTCCCGCCATGAACGGCTCAAGCGGAGCATGATAAAGATGCATGGGAATACCAGATGACATCACAACCTTCTTTACTTCCATCAGCGAGGAGATCTTTCCTGTGACCAACAGGCCGGGGAGGGAGATCATGCTGTCCATCGGTATCCATCTCAGAAACATGTAGCCTGGAATTCGGACTGCCTCAAGCGCAAAGGTTGCAATAGCACCGGATACCATTCCGGCAAATATGCCATTTGATAACCTTGCAAACTTTTTTCGAAAGATTATTCCTATTGCAAAGATTGTAATTATAGACGGTATTATGGCCCCGTAAGTAAATCCTAGGTACGACACGATTCCAAGCGGGGGGAAGATCAGCAAGCTTGCAGAAGTCCCACTGATAATAATTACAAATAGCGATAGCCCAAATTCGGATCTGGTCTTCTTGAGAGTTTCTGTCACCAAGTGATGATAAAAGATAAAATTATTTAAGATACAAAGTTCGTGTACTCGTAGTTACTTCGTCCTTCCGCAGTAATTCTTTCCATCTCAATTTCAATTTTTGTTCTCTGCATTAACAATCTAATGTACAGCCATACTGACGCTTGAAACGGTAGATGGCCTCCAAAAGGAATGAATTTGTAATGTTGGCTAATGACTGAAATGTTTTTGAATTTAAAGACTGGGCAGATCCTAATCATCAATTAAAAAAGTCATAATAGGAGATTCATTGGTAGGTGTCTTTCTTAGCCTGTGTTCTCAGTACTAATGCTGTAGTTATTACTCCAAGAATGACTCCGTAGACTAGGTGTCTTACTATGGCAGCACCTATGTTTGTTGCCATCTTGGCATGCAGTACACTCATTGCCATCTTCAGGGTCATACTAGGATGCATGTGGATCAACATCTTTACAAGTACTGGAGGCATAACAAGCATGCTAAGGGGTATTGATATCACGGCAAAAGCAATCATTGCAGCAATGAGCCCTTCTCCTATACCCTTTCCATAACCTGTGATAGTCAGTTTTCTAACATTTGATACAACCGCGCCAAAGATTATTCCAACAATTGTGCTCGTTATAAGATGCATTACAAGACCTGTCATCACAGCATTTTTCATACTCGCTCCAAATACCAAGCCTATTGCAGTTGGAATGGTCAGCATGGGCATGCCAGACATTACGGTTGTTGCCATGGCGACTAGCATCATGGCAATTCCTGCTACAAAGCCGCTAATTGCGCCATACCCGATTCCCTTTCTTGTCGTGTATTGTACGTTTTCTAGTCTCATAAGTAAAGTGCGCCTTTATGATGTAAAAAACTTGAGTTGAACTCCAAAGGATAAAATTTAACAGTTAAACTTTTGTTTATCTTGATTCCATCCAAACGACGGTTCTTAAGATTTGCTTGCCCAAGGCCATACTCAATTTTATCCCAAGTAGATCGAATGTCGATTCGACACAAGAAAAGAGTCTCTGATAACAAAATTACTAAAATCTATTCCAAATCATTGAGCAAACCTCCATCTAACTTACAATAAAACTTGAGATCTTTCACCCAATCAACCTTTGTGTTTTATCTTGCAGGAACATTCCGTGACCAACGCGCCTTTTCTTGACGCAGCCCACTGCAGTAACGGAATTATCAAATGATATAATTCCATGCCATCTTGGGTTAACCTGTATTCTGTCCTTGGAAGTTTTTCATCAAAATCTTTTTTGCTTATCAATCTACTTGACTGTAACTCGCTCAAGGTCTTTGTCAAAGATTTTGCCGTTATTCCCTTCAACTCTCTTCTTAGTTCGTTGAACCTTATGCTCTTGTGATTGCCTATTTCATTTATCACAAGCAGCGACCATTTCTTGCTGATTATATCAATGACACCCTGCAGGGGACAGAATAATACGATGGTTCCTCTTTTCATACCAGTATCTTTGAATATACTTCATAATTTAAGTAGTTTCCTTTGTATACTAGATACATGAAACTAACAATGAAGATCTCAGGTCTTCACTGCGAGAACTGTTGCAGTACGATAGAAAAGATGCTCTCAAAAATAAAAGGAATAAGCTTGGCCAAGGTTAACCTTGGAGAAAACGAGGTCTTGATAAATTATGACGAAGACAAGGCGGAACTAGAGAAGATAAGAAACACGATTCGAAAGGCCGGATTTGTACCAGGAGCTGAAAGACATGAATAAGCAACAGCAGCAGGCAATCTTTGAGGTTGGTGGTATGGCATGTGCCTTCTGTGCCACTACCATCGAAGAGGGACTTGGACCACTGAAGGGAATTGATTCTGTCAAGGTATTAATGAATACAAGCGAGGTGGTTATTCGATACGATCCATCTGTTTTCAACAAGAACGATCTCAAGCATCAACTTGGCGCGCTAGGCTATTATGCATTTGATGAAAACGAGAGAAAGGATAGCGGTTCTACAGTTCTTCATGATTCGCGAAAGAGGACCATGGCTGCTGCGTCAATAACTGCACCTTTTACCATACTTGCTTTTCTTGTATCATCTGGAGTTCTCAATCTAGGTCCCTACTTTAAAATAGCTGAACTTGTCGCTTCTGGAGTTGTTCTATTCTACTTTGGACTTCCGATACACATAGGAGCCTTCAACGCATTAAAGCGTGGAATATTAAATGAGCACGTATTGTACGGTGCAGCTGGATTTGCAGCCTATGCAGTAGGACTGGTATCATTGTTTTATCCAAGCGCCCCAGACTTCTTGAGTGTCGCTGCACTTCTTACAACATTTCATCTCTCCGCTGGCTGGTACGGTGCAAAGGTAAGAAACGATACTACAAAATCACTAAGAAAGATAATTGACTTGCAGCCTCCAATGTCAAGGATACTCAGAGATGGTAAAGAAAGTCTTGTACCAGTAGAAGAGGTAAATGTTGGAGACCTGGTTCTTGTAAAGGGGGGAGAAAAGATTCCTGTTGATGGTACAGTTGAGTCAGGCGAATCCGAGGTAAGTGAGGCAATACTTACTGGCGAGGCAAATCCTGTCGTGAAGAAAAAAGGAGATAGCGTTCTTGCTGGCTCGACCAACGGAGATGGTCTGCTTACTATCCAAGTTACAAAGGCAAGCACTGAAACATTTCTTATGAGAGTTGCAGGAAATGTAAAAGAGATTCAGGAAAGAAAACCACTTCTTCTTACGGTATTTGATAAGGTAATAGACAAGTATGTCAGGGTTGTTCTTGGCCTTGCAATAGCTACTGCCATAGGGTGGGTAATCTTTGATATCATGACACATTCATCAAACTGGCTCCAGGCAGCATACGGACCATTATCAGTTCTTGTGATTGGTTATCCGTGTGCGCTTGGACTCAGTGCCCCATCAATCAAGCTCCGATCCCTAACGGTCGCGGCAGATAATGGAATCTTGGTAAATGATGCATCGTCTCTGTTTTTAATACCGAAAGCAAAAAAGATAGTCTTAGACAAGACTGGCACACTTACCGAGGGCAAGCCTCAGGTTACTAAGATTGTAAGCCTTGTAAACGAGGGTGATCTTCTCAAGTATGCTGCAAGCGTTGAGCAGGGTTCCAGCCATCCAATAGCAAGAGCTATCGTACAAGAGGCAAAGAGGCGAGGAATTGACACTCTAGTTGCACCAGATGTAAAACAATTTCCAGGAAGAGGAGTATCAGGTCATGTCGATAATCATAACGTCATCTTGGGAACCAGGGAGTTTGTGGAAAGCCAGGGCATATCAATGACAGGCGTGGTGGATATGATTCAACAGATAGACTCGCCAGTCTTGGTAGCTGTTGATGGTAAACTGTATGGCATTCTTGGCATCTCAGACTCTTTAAGACCAGAGATAGAGTCAAAGATAAGGGATCTAAAAGGGGAAGGATTTGAACCGATAATGCTTACAGGCGATACCCAAACAGCAGCGCAAAAAGTTGCTACAATACTTGGTATTGATTTCAAGGCAAAGATGTCACCGCTTGACAAGGCAAACTACATCAAGGAACTCCAGTCTGACGGTCCTGTAATAGCTGTAGGCGATGGCGTAAACGATGCGCCAGCGTTGGCTCAGGCAGATGCAGGCATCGCAGTAGGGTCTGGAATCGATATTACCAAGGAGACTGCCCCGTTTGTACTACTGACAGATGACATTGGTCTTATACCGTCAATCGTACAATTTGGAAAAAAGTTCAGCTCTGCTGCAAAACGAAACATACTGCTTGCACTAGGATTCAATGTAATTGGGATACCAATTGCAATGGCAGGGCTTCTCAACCCAATGATTGCAATGATAATTATGATATTTGATGTCTCTGCAATATTTTTGAGTGGGTTTGTACTGCACTTTCCAAAGGTGCCAAAAAGAACCGAACCTAGTAATTCTATTCATAAAGAAGCGGTGGCAAGTTAGAACTCATGGTTTTAGATTGTGGAGAAAGATAAATGAGAAGCAAGAAGAGTAAGTGCGCATGTGCTGGTGCCGGCATTGGAATGTGTCTGTGTACTGTCTTCATGAGCATCAGCATGGTGGGTGCTGCGGTAGTAAGTGTATCAAAGAATGCAGCAAAATCAGCAGCAGCAAACATGGCAGGAATGAGTGGAATGTCAGCTGCAAATGGCATGACAAACATGAAAAATACAACTGCAGCTATGCCATCTATGCAGATGGGCACCACTGGAAATCCCATCATTGATTTCTTTGGAGGCTTTTGGGGAGAGGTGATACTGGTGATATCGTTTGGTGCAATGATTGCAGGAATATGGACGAGTGGTTCTAGCAAGAGGCTCATACCGATTGCTGCTGTGGGTGCAGCTATCTTGTATGCAAGTATGTATGCGTATGTCTCAATTCCCCTTGAGATCTTGGGCTCGATAGTGATCGGTTTTGCATATCTTTCCGCATTCAGCGAGAGAATAGCTCAAAAGGTGAGAATGACTTGACGGAAACAGCAGAAAGCTCACAAAAGATGGAAATAACAACAAATCTAATCTTAGCAGGTTGTTCGTTTATGAAAAACAGTATGAACATGTTTCTCCAATTGATTGTGAGCACTTTTTTAACTGTATTGTACCCACATTTTGTAGAAAGCCTGCCTGTATTCTAGCATTCTAAATTTTTCGTCAAAGAAAATCCGAGTCTCTACTTATGATTGAAATAGTAACAATTCCATTTCATATGAGGGTTGATTCTAGGCTATGTTGGAGGCAATGTAAATGGATGCATCAATCAAAACTTTAACGGTTCAAAGTAGTTTGTTGTAAACTAAGATTATCTTATTTAATATCATCTTGTAAATAATTAGAAAATGAAATATCAGCAGCGAGATCATATTTTATTTGAGCTTACAAAAAGCATCTGCCCAGACTGCAGAGAACTCGTTGAAGCTCATGTTATAATCAGAGACAACAAGGTTTACATGAAAAAAAGATGTAGCCAGCATGGCCAATTTGAAAGTTTGATAAGCTCTGACGCTCAACGATATGTTGAGAGTTACAAGTTTAACAAACCAGGCTTGATACCGCCGGAATTTGGCACAAAGACAGAGAAAGGATGCCCATATGACTGTGGTCTCTGCCCAGATCACGAGCAGCATTCATGCGTGGGCATAATCGAGATAACAAATGCATGCAATCTCAGGTGTCCAACTTGTTTTGCAAGTGCGCAAGGCCATGACTTTCTTTCTTCAAAGGAAATTGAGTTCATGCTTGACCAGTTTGTCAAACAGGAAGGAAGTCCAGAGATTGTACAGTTTAGCGGGGGCGAGCCCACGATTCACCCCAAAATACTGGACATGATACGACTTGCCAGAGCCAAGAATATACCCCGCGTTATGATAAATACAAATGGTATCCGGATATCAAAAGACGAGGAATTTGTCAAGGAACTTGCCAAGCTCAGTCCGGTAATCTACTTGCAGTTTGACGGATTGACAGATGATACATACCTCAAGCTTAGAGGCGTGGCCCTCAAGGATGCCAAGATGAAGGCAATAGAGAATCTTGGAAAATATGGGCTCATGACCGTACTTGTTGCCACCATACAGAGAGGAGTAAACGAATGTGAGGTAGGAAGCCTTGTTGATCTTGCCTTGACAAATGGTACCGTAAGGGGCCTCGTCTTCCAGCCCACATTCTATTCTGGCAGGCATCCAGATGTTGACCCTATGAATATAGTTACATACCCCGAGGTGATAAAGCTGGCCTGTACACAGAGCAAGTTTGGCTTAACTGAGAGTGATTTTGTTCCAAACCCGTGTTGTTTTCCCACATGCAACCAATCATGCTACATGTATGTGGACGACAAGAACACAGTACCGCTTGCAAGGGCAGTAAATGTCGAAGACTATGTAGAATATTTCACAAACCGTCCAGTGGCAGACTTGGGACAGATAAAACAGTCCCTGAATGTCCTCAACTCTTGCTGTGGCGACGGAGAGTCTTCATCGTGCTGCACGATCCCAGATCTTAGAGGAATTGAGAAAAACATCAAGGTGATAATGGTCCAGTCATTTATGGATGCGTTTAGCTTTGACGTAAAGAAAGTGATGAAATGCTGCGTACACGAGATAACTCCAGATGGGAAGATTATACCGTTTTGTGCCTTCAATAACATTCCGCAGTACCGCGAGGACGTAAACAGATACTATCAGACAAGAGTTGGTTGACACTAACACCATGAATGAAAAACTGTGCTGTGCAAACTTTTACCAGACAGATTATGCAAGGCTGATTTTTGGCGCCAGCATGCATCCAGGAGGCCTTGGATTAACTAAAGAGCTTGGCAACAAGATTGGCATAACAAAAAATAGCAAGGTCCTAGATGTTGCGTGCGGGGTTGGAACCAGTGCCATCTTTCTTGCTAAAAGTTTTGGCTGCCATGTTACAGGAATTGACCTTGGGGCAAAAAACGTTGATGAAGCTGTAAAAAATTCAGCAAGTGAAGGCACCTCAGCTTATACAGAATTCAAAGTAAGTGATGCTGAAAAAATAGAGTTTCCAGACGAAGCATTTGATCATGTCATGTGTGAATGCGCGTTCTGCCTGACCCCTGACAAGAAAAGAGCATCAGATGAGGTCTATCGCGTTACAAAACATGGTGGCAGTATTGGAATCTCTGATATCGTAGTTCGAGGCAACCTCCCACAGAACCTCAGAGACGCGCTCTACAGATTCGTGTGTGTGCTTGAAGCAAAAAACGAGAAAGAGTATGTGGACTATTTGCACGATGCCGGGTTCCAAAAGGTCGAGTCTGAAGACAGAAAAGAGACCCTGCTTGTACTTCTTGACGATATCAAAAAACGAGTATTTGCTGCAGAGCTTCTCATCGGACTGGGAAAGATGAAACTTGAGATAGATCTTGACAAGACAAAGAAAATCATACAAGAACTCCGCCAATGCGTAGATTCTGGATTGGTAAGCTATGTCCTGATAACTGGAAAAAAGTGATGTAGCGTGGGAAGCGTCCATATATTGATTTACAAGATAACAGGAAAGCAGCTGTTTTTTAATGTGCCAGAAAGTGTCTGTGAGGAGTGTGATCTGACTGTAAACATTGCAAAAAAAGTTCTCAGTGAAATGGGCAACAAAAAGATAACACTTGAAGTAAAGCCCTGGATGAACAAAGCCCTATCGTCACTTTTCAAGGGAGGATGGCACCCACCTGTCTTGTTGATAAACGGGAAAGTGTTTTCACAAGGTATAGTGCCAGATGAACAAAAATTAAGGGAATCAGTACTTGAGGAGCTCAAAAAATAAGGTTTCAAAAATAGATCTGACAGCATATTTTATTTTCAATATATGGTAGTTTAGTAGTAGGACTTGTGCACGTAGCACCACTTCCAAGAGTATTTTGGTAATGCAACCATTACCGGATGGCCAGTCTCCTTGAAGTGTCTTGTGGCATGCATGCCAACTGATGAATCACAGCAACCAACATGGCCACAGCCAAGACACATGCGCAACTGCACCCAATCTGTACCTTCCTTCTCACATTCCTCACAACCTACTGTTTTGGGAGAAACCTTATCCTTTGCCTGCTGAAAGTGTTCGCACTCTTGTTTTGGTTTTGAGGAAAACCATTTCAAATCTTATCAATATTAGAAAAACCTCCCTACTGATTTGAATCTTGCCTATGACGTAACAATGCAAGATTGAATCGTTAAATCCGAATTTTTCTACAACTAGTAAAGAAAAATTTCTTGAATGCCCAAAATAAGAATCACGAATCATCGATATCATTTTCGTCATGTTCTTGACGTTTTTGCTTTTCAGCAAGTTCCCTGAGTATTTTATTGATCTTTCTTCTTGATCTCAGATTTTTTATCCCTATCATCATTATAGGCGAGGCTGATATACCCAACCCCATCCCAAGAAGCATGGATACATGCGGGTCTGAGAATTTTGATATCTCCATAATAATTACAAATGAAACAAGTACGCCTGTAGCTACCACACAGAGTAGGAGGTAACTAGTTTTCAATGTTTACGACTATGAAAATATCGATTTAACCATTTTTCCAAATCAAAAAATAAGTTCGAGGGGGGGATTTATCGGAGTTTTGACTCATCAAGTTCTCACAATCACTGTAGCTGAGGTTCTCAAGCGCCAAAACGTTACAGTACAGATGATGACAGTTAAAGAAAAAATTGAACCATTCAAATTAACGCTTTAGTAGTATGTTAGGAATGTTATTTTATGATTCAGAAAACCCTCCAGATAGCCACCTTTGGCTCGGATAAGGAAGGAATCCTGTCAGGCCTTCGCAACTTTCCAATTCACAAGCTCATCTTGCTCCATTACAAAGATGATAAAAAACCTACAGAAGAATTTGCAGCCAGTCTTCGTTCAACACTTGGTATTTCTATATCTCTTAGAGAAATTACACAGCCAGACATAATTAGAAGTGCGATGGAACATGTCTCTCATATTATAAAAGAGGAAGGGCCTCAATATGAACAAATTCTCATAAACGTGAGTGCCGGTGACAAAATGATTGGCTGTGCTGCACTTTCTTGTGCTTTTGTAAATGGAATCAAGGCCTTTGGTACAGATATGGGGGGCAATCCAATGTTACTGCCTATCTTGAAGCTAAGTTACAACGAAGTAATCTCCGATGCAAAGATCAAGATCTTGCATGCGCTTGACAACGCAGGAGGTTCTGTAGAAAGCTTGGACCAGCTTGCCAAACACGCCGATTTTGGAAAACCATTGCTTAGCTATCACATACAGGGAAGCGCAGAATCAAAAGGTCTAGCACAACTAGGTCTAGTTGATGTGGAAAGATTAGAGAGAGGAAAAACCAAGATAACGCTTAACACTCTGGGCAAGATGCTTATCGCTACATGATGGTGTAAAAAGGTGGCTGCAAATCTAAAAGAGTTGGTAGAAAAATTGATTGATATGAACGCAGGCGACAGTGTCAGACTGGGATATATTCTCAACTTTCTTGAGAAAGGAAGAACGCTGTATACCTCAGATAGAAAGTATGTTGAGGGCCTGATAACCAAATATCTTCCTTCTGAACTAAATTCCGAGACAATTAACGAAGTAAAACAAGCCGAGTTTCAAACAAGAAAAGAAAGGTCTTCTGCCAGGCTAGATTTTTTTAGAACGCCTCCACTGTCACAAGATCTCGTAGATGGCGCTCTTCTTGCAGCAAGACTTGGGATGGCATTTGTATTTATCAGCCCCGGGCTAAATCATGCACTATCTCCAGAGAAATTAGGTCATGGGCTTCAAATGATTACAAACTTTTCTCCAATGTTGGCTACAAACATTGCCTTTTTGCTAGGGGTCGGAGAGATAATATCGGGGATTCTTATCGCCTTAGGCCTCATAACAAGGATAAATGGCCTCTTTCAAATCTTCATTCTTGTGGGCGCGATGATAATGTTTGGATTTGACTTTTCAAAGGGACCTGCAATATGGAAAGACCCCGGCCTTTTGGGGCTAAGCATTGTATTTACGTTGTACGGTCCTGGAAGACTCAGTCTAGACTATCTCATCTACAAACACATTAAGCAGATAAATTGAATGCAAACGAAAATCTGAGTAATTTAGTATGATAAATCTTTTGTAACATTAATTCATTTTAGAGAACCAAACTGTGGGCGTAAATGCTCCCGCCGGGACCATCATCCAGAGTACAGTTCTCTTCCTGCCGCTTCTTAGCGGAGGAAGTCATGATAAAATATACAGCTGTCGAGGCGGATAAACTTTTGGTAAGGGGTAACAGATCAATTTGGCGCATTTTTCTATCTTCGAAATTTTGTTTATTGTATCTCAAAGCAGAGTTGTATACCGGGTGTGGGTTTAGCTAAATTAGTTGAATACCCTCACAAATTACTACCTGATTTCTTATTTAGATTTACAGACCTATGCTTGCATGCTTTCCTGAGGTTTAATTTTTCTCCATAACCATCCAAGTATAACCGCATTTGCAATCCAGTAGATAGTCATTGTGATTGCAGATACAATTCTGAATCCATTTACTAGATCCGTTGATATTGTAATCTTGTCAGGATAAGGCGGCATTATGAAAAACGCCAAAGTTATGAATCCTGCATATCCTAAAAATGCTAAAAATCTCTTACTTTTCATCTTTTTGTACAGGAATGAAAATCCAAGGGCACCCAGACCAGACATTGCAAGAAATGTAACGTATAGCGTAGTCCGAAGCATTATAGTACTAGGATCACCTACCGTTGGTGGATTTGCAGGATATTTCAGAAATGGAATGAAAAAGATTGTAGTCCACATTATTCCTGCAAGTAAAAGTGCTTTTTTCATCTCACTTTGGGCAGGAATAACATGACGAGAATACGCAAATACTACACCATACAATGCACCTGTGGCAACTCCAAGCATTGCACCCGCTACAATAGATCCTTGCTTTTGCCATGTTCTATAATCTGAAAAATTTTGCCAAAACTGAGAAGTGTCTTTTGCCTCGCCAGATGCAAACATGCGTTGGTTTTCAATCCCAATGGCACTGTCAAGATAAGGTTCTACAAGAACAATGTTTGCAAAACCATGAATTAAACCTGCTAATAATCCGGCAATTAGTACAACAGCAAGAAAATGGAGGGTTTTCAAACCTTTAAGCTAGTGACATGGAAAGCCAGAAGCATGTCGCATATCGTGGGTCATTTCATGCAAATACATCTGACCGTAAGCTTGCTGACCCTGTACTAGGCTAAAGATTTGTCCTTGATCAAAACCTACTGCAAAGAACCCTACTCCAAATATGACAAGTAGAACTGCTACTGCGATCTTTGAAACCTTGTCAGTAGATTTTGTTAGTTGAAATGTGTTTGTCATTTCTGTTTTTGAAGTAATTTGCATTTATTTAAATGGTTGGATAGTTTATCCAACAGAGGACAGTCCGAGTCTGTTATGATATGTAAGAATTCAAGGTTATTGATGCATCATTCTTTTCATGGTGGTGGGGGCGTCTGTCCAGTGTAATCACCCACTACAAATGCGGTATAAGGCCAATTCAGTTCATTTGGTCCCACACCTGCCAAGTTTGTTTTACCATACTGAAAGACAGTGTTTCCTTTTGAATCAATAATTATGACACGCTCATTTATCTGGTCCGCAATGACAATCTCTCCGTTGGCAAGTCTGACTGCATTTGACGGCAAGGGTGATGGATTGCTTTTGGATGTAGAGTTAGTAAAATATTGAAAGACTGTATCGTTTTGCATGTTTATCTCAAATATGCGACTATGACCCGAGTCAACAATCAATGTATTGTTATCTGGCAGTCTGCTTGCAAAAGCAGCTCCCTGTAATCCTGCGTCATATTGCCAAACAATATTGCTATCACGTGTGATCTCTATGACTCTGTTATTGTTCTCATCTGCAATGAGGATGTTACCATTTGAAAGTAATTCTGCACTATTTGGACTTTTAAGGGCACCAGGTCCAGAAGCTGGACCATACGACCACACTATTTGTTTTGTTGCATTCACCTCTATGACTCTATTATTTCCTTGATCTGTGATTAGGAAATCATGGTTAGGAAGTTGGATTGCAAATACTGGAACATTTAACATGTTGGGATTCAAGCCTGTAATTCCAGCCTCACCGTATTGCCAAACAATTTGTCCTGTTTGGTTCACAACTATGACTCGATTGTCAACACATCCCTTTGGCATGGAACCCGACACATTTGCAGATAAACCAGTTCCAGCTATTAGGGTCAATCCATTAGAGAGTCTTTCCGCATAATTTGTTCCAATGATTGTGCCGGGTCCAGGGTTACAAAGACTAGCATTTCCAGAACCAAAACTCCATACTATGTCTTTGGTAATTGGGTTAATCTCAATAACCCGATTATTGAACTGGTCTGAAATCAAAATATTTCCTGGTTTGTTGAACATGTCTCCTTGACTTGTACTGCCAATTAATGCAGCCTGTGATGGAGTCATTGCCCAACCTCTAATCACAAGTTCTTGTGCAGTAGAAGCAGTAACACATGCAGGAGAATGATCCTCTGCTTTCAAAACTAGTTGCATTCCCTCTATGCATTTTATATCCTGAATCACAACGCCTTGTTTCACTTGCACGAGGGGAGATTCAATCTGATTGTTTGAAATGATGCCAGCGGGTTGAGCAAAGGTAATGTTTGCAGTTGAAATAGTTAACACTAGAATTATAATGAAAAATGTAGTTTTATACGAAAAAGTCATTGATATTCACAATCTATAGAGAATGAAAAAGATTTAGTAGAATTGCTTCTATCCTCCTTGATAATTTGGATGTTCTAGTTTCCATTTACAAAAACTGTATAGTGCATCATATACGTGAAACTGCTTACTCACATTGTCGTGATCATCTTTTGCGTTCATGCTAAAACCATAGGCAATTGCAAGTAGACCCTCAGATTGTGGGGTCAACGATCTATTAGGAGTATCTGCACCTCTGACTATTTTTGCTACTTCGACTAGTGCTTGGTCTTTTTTATCCAAAACATATTTTTTTACAATAGCATCAAAGGAACATTCTTCTCCATGGTGACCAAGTTCTACATTTGGCACATCGTATGGTGTGGCGTCTTTCTCCTTTGCAACTTGCATTACCTTATCAGTAGGAACGAACAGAAACTCTGCATCCTTGTCTACAAAGTTCTTGATTAACCATGGGCAAGCTATTCTGTCTACTTTTGCATGCTCTCTTGTCACCCATTTCATTGATACCACTGAACAACTTACTATGTAGATAATCTACATATAAGACTTGTTTAACCATATACATAGAATAATCAATGATAAAACAAAAGGGAATGAAGGTAGGAGCAGTATCCTTATGGTTGCTCTTGCTTTTGGCAGAACGACCAATGTATGGTTATGAAATCATAAAAGAGCTTGAAAAGAAATTCTCAGGATATTGGAAACCTAAAACAGGTACGATCTATCCAGCTCTTGAAAAACTTGAGAAGAATAAATCAGTTACAAGCAAAGTTGAGTTTATGGACAAAGCTCCTGACAGAAAACACTATGCCATAACAGGAAAGGGACAAAATGAGCTTGCAGAATCCATGATACATTGGTCAAAGATGGCGGAGATAATAGAAAACCACTGGGAGACTCACCAAGCTATATTTCGTCACAAAGCAGAAATTTCAAAAGATGACTTAGCTAAGGTTTTCACACATGTTGCAAAATCTCTACAAGGAACATCTAATTTTGAGATAAACAAAATCATGCCTTCTGCAAAGAAAGTTGTTGTAAAAAGTCCAACTGAACCAATCGAGTTCAAATTTCTTTATGCAAAAGAAAAGACCAAGGAAGGCAGCGACAAGTTTGAGATCCATATGGAATTAGAATGGAATACAAAACCTTCTAAGGGTAAACCTGACTAGTTATTGGATTTTATGAGTTTCAAAAACTTGGATCTTTGCACCGTCTCCTGAATAGTCTGGGATGGCAACGTAGAACCTATCTAACTGTGGAACAAAGAGGGAAGTTCTTGCTCCATTCTCAGTTGGGATTTTTGCGATTTCATGATAGTTGTCACTCTGCTCCGATAATACGTCAATAAACCCTTGACCCTCAGAAATATAGATCTGCTTGTTTTCTGCATCATAGAAGATATCATCGGGGTCTCCGCTGACTACTAGGCTTGCTATGACTTTACCTGATCCTGTATCAATAACATGGAGCTCTGAGGGTTCTCTGTATACTACAAATAATCTATGAGAGTCTTCATCCAACGCCATTGGATAATTCCCGCTAGCTCTATCGTTCATCCATTTTGTAACAACCGTTCTATTTTGACTGCCTATTATCTCAATAGAATTACTCTCAGGTACATTAACAAAGATTCTAGGCTGCAATTCATCTGAGATCTGAAATGACTCTGGATGACCATCTAGTTTGATGTTATCAATCAACTCCTCTTTTACAGGATCTATGATCGCTATTCCTCCACTGCCATATCCTACATAAACCAGTTTCTGAGATGGTTCATATCTTACGTTATCTGCATCACTTGAGAGCGATATTGTTTTTACCAAAGAATATGTCTCTGAATCAAAAATCTGTACTGTTCCATCTCCACCGTTTGCAATTACAATTTTGTTAGCATCTGGAATAAACGCCACTCCTTGCGGTCCGTTTAATCCATTGATGGAATGGATTCGTTTTCCTTCCTTTAGATCCAACACGTCCAGCGAATTATTTCCTAATTCTGCAACAAACAATCTCTGACCATTAATATCAATATCCATATGATCAATCCTTCCTGAAACATTTGGCAATGATATCGTTTGAACTAGTCGTAGCGATGAGGAATTGAGATTGTCTGTAGACTGACCTTTGTTTACTATATTTTCATTTTTTTCCATATTATCCGTGAAATAGACTAGAGATCCAATAATTGCAACAACAACTAGACCAATGCTTATGTAAATTTTCCTACTCGTGATTGATTTCATAGTTTCTCTTACTCGTTGAACTGTTGGAATGGCTTTGTTACAGTAAGACCTTGGTCGTCAGTAATGATGACAGAGTGTGATGAAGTAGGAGGGGATAAAATCACTCTGTCTCCCGGATTAAGGATTGGAAGCGTGTCTGGTTTTCCAACATCGTATGTCATCTTAAGGTTCGTCAAAGGTTGGGTTCCAGTGTTTATCATTGTGAGATGAGAGTCTGTCGTTCCGTCTCCTGATTCAGTCCTTGCATCTACATAGAGAGAATATTGTGAGGCGGGGCTATGCAGTGTCAATATCAGTACTACCGCTATAACAACGGTGGCTCCGCCGCCAATCGCACCCCTGACTAGGTATTTTTGCATAGTAGATTGACTACCTATGTAGATAATCTACTTATTTAAGAGTCTTTTGTAGATCCGAAAATATGTCAAACCAATTTTATAAGATCTATTCTAAAACAAAATAGTTTCAGATATAATTAATTTCAATACCTTTGATGGGTATTTTGATTCTAGTTCAAAACCTCAGCTGTTTAAGCATGAAAATAACAACACATTTCGACATTAAAAAATTTGAATTTTAACATATCTGGCTCACAATTAATTAATTGAGGGTTGGGCATAATTCCACGCTAATTTTACCATGATACAAAATTGATTTAATAGAAACAGCTAAGGATCTCCTCTCCTGATATTCACTGTTCAGATGCACATCAAGCGAGGGTCCTTTAGCAAGATACCAACGGAATCATTCCTTATTGATATATTGTATCTGATTGGTTTGTTATCGTTGTATAGGGATGATGACAAGAAGAGGGGCAGACCATACGTCTATCCTACAACGGTAATCCTGCGGTGCTATGTAGTACGAATTTGGATGAGGATACCGTCCAACAACTGCCTGCATCAGTATTTTTCAATCGATGTATCATACAACCAGAAGGTGATGAAAGCATGCGGCCTAGATGCATTGCCAGACCGCAGGACGTTTGACCGCAGGTTCAAGGTACTGCCAGTCGGTTCCATCATATCAGCAATGGGTGCAAGATTTGTCACGGAATCACTTGCTGATGCATCCATTGTATCTGTTGACAGTTCTACAATACGTGCAAGAAACGGCCACATCTGGCACAGAAAGCAGATGATACAGGGTACCGTTCCAAGGCCTGGCATCGATACAGATGCAGGGTGGGGATTTTCTGCAACCAAGGGATGGCAGTTCGGATACAAGCTGCACATCTCGTGCAGTACTGGACAGATGGTAGTGCCACTGTCAGCATCTGTGACAACTGCAAATGTCTATGACAACCAGGTGTACCGTGGTCTGGTGGAGCCGCTGCCAGACTGCATCAGGTATGTCGTAGCAGATGCTGGATACGATGACTGGAAGCTGTATGATTATACCAGACAGCGCGCGGCAAGACTTGTCTGCCCCATACGAAGGTACCGCCATACCAAAGGTGAGAGGCTGGAATTGATATGGTTCTACAGATCAAGAAAAGGTCAGAGGATATACCGTGCCAGAAGCAGATCCGTTGAGCCGTTGTTTGAGTGCATCAAGGGTACGTTTGGAATATCTAGCTCACCTGTAATTGGATCTGAGAATGTCACATCTTATCTGCTAATGTGTGTGTTTGTATACCAGATATCGGTATACTACAACTGTATAGCAGGTAGTGATAAGCCACGATGTATCAGACAGATGCTTGGTAACTAGCATTATTTTTTGATGTGAATAATGCCCAAGCCTCAATTAATTGTAACATAATCGATGAAATTCAAGGTATTTCGCCATTTGAATGATACATTTATGTCGTCAGAATTTTCTATTTTTGTTTCCACCAATTCTCTCAATGTTTGTGAGTGTGAGTTTTCAGACTCCCCTGCTAATTTTCCAATATTTATAACATGAGTAGGCCAATTCAAAGCCATCCCTTTCTTTTCAATTGTATTTTTTAATGGGATATCATATTCGACAAACAAGCCTTTGTTTTTCTCAGTATGAAAACCAATGGAATCTATTAATTTATGAGAATTTGGAGTTACTGAAATTCCTATCCATTCTGGCATTTGATAATATTGTGCAGCATCATCAATGGCTTTTCCTACAATTATGTTTGGATCAGGAAAGAATTCGCCTATGCTAATACAACCTCGGAAAAAAATATCATGAGCAATCGCTACTTCCATAGTTTTTATAAGTGTCTCAGCCATTTTAGTGATTAAAATTTTAATATCAGAACCCGATGCCGTAATGACAACCGTATCAGAAAAAGCATTGAAGGTAGTAGATAATCCTATTGTTGTGAGCTCCTTAACCATTGAGCGACAATTGGTAATGACAGTATTCCAGTCATGTTGGACATCTGTTGGACTATTACCTTTCCATATTCCTTTGATTCCTAATGCATCTAGTAAGATAACTAATCCTTTTTTCTTGGAAGGATATTTTTTCTCTTCCCAATCAATTAATTCTTTAATATCATAAATTGGCCATTTGTCACTAAGTTGTGATTTTTTTCTCAATTTAATAGCGATCAATTTGTCACTTGCATCATCCTTTTGCATTCGTCGTCCCCATGATTTTTTGAATATGAGAAGTGATATTTTACGGACATCTTTTACTTTTCTTTCTTCACGCAAATTCAATCCTGCAATTTTTGCTGCCGCAATTGCATAGTTCCATGCACTCCCCCTTGTTGTTTGAAAAAGTTTTTTCTCATGAGATTTCAAATATTCTTCGAGTTCATCTATAAATATAGGAGGAATACTTGTTTCCTCGTGAACTCCAACAGATTTTCTAATAGAAACAATTTTGCGAGTTAAGTCAATGTCAGATTTGTGAAGTTTTAATGTTTCAGATATACCCAACGCACAATAATAAGTCATCTTAAACAACATTTGAAATTCTTTACTTGATATGGGCCAATCTGCTTTGTGGATTTTTCTATTATGTTCTATCACAGTGATTTGTGGAATTGATATGATAAATTTTTCAAATTGATCTGGAGTAAGCAGGTCAGTTTCTTTCTTTTGTGAGCTTGACATCTTATTCTTGATCTTTTGTCAATTAATTAATGATTTGTTCCTGTTTTAATTGATTTTTTGTTGGGAATGGGAAGAGCAATCGATTTTGACGCAAATTGCTCCTTTATTATTTTAGCAAACCTTTCGAATTGTTTGTAATGTACTACAAAAATGTTGAATTTTTCAAATTTTACTTGTTCCCCAAAATGTGGGTTATTTACAAGACGTTGTTTTCCTATGGGCAGAGTATGTTGATATAACAAATATGGGACTTTTTCTATGCTGATACATCTAACATCATCCACATCAAATTTTTTAAAATCAATATCGTAAACATATACTTCAGCAGCAGTAACTATGACTGGCACGTAGATTAGTTGATCTATTGGCAGAATACTCGCTAGTGGTATGGAATCATCACTAATGGTCTGAGTTACCTCAAGATGTAAATTATCTGCTGCTTGAAGTATCTTATTAGATTCTTCACCATTTGAATTTCCTTTCAGTGTAGTCGGTATATTACATAACGGATATGATTCTGGCCAATCGTTTTTCCTAAAACTGTATTCGTATTCCCATGAATTTTTGTAATCAGCCTCAGGTGTTGGTTTTAAGGCACATGACCTTAAGAAAAAATGGTCGGATTCATTAAACATTGCTTTCATAAAAACCCAATTAATTGATGACTGTTTTTTACACGACACACATATTCTTACTCCAAAACTTTTTGCAACATATTGAAATTCAGCTCTTATGTCTCCTGACGTACGAACTGTTTTGTGTTGGGATTGTGGAGGGGATATCCATTGAACAGGATATTCTTCTTCAACATTCCATCCTTGATTCTGTAATATTGTAGAACAGTATCTTTGTAATGGAAAGCCTTCATGCATAATTTTCTTCTTAAGATCTTCCTCAATTGTCATTGGAACTAGTATGCAATCCAATTAAAAAAATGTTTAACCAATTTTCTTATCTATGATATTATAGAACTCACTTTTAGGAATAAACGATTACGAACCAACTAGAATATGTCAATAATTAATATTTTAATAATGATTTTAACATTCAGGTTTCTTTTCTTTCGTACTCGGTATGCTTACGTCGCCATTTGATTTTATGAAATAAACCATAGGGTTCTTGTCACAACGGAAGATTTCCTCAGCTCTTTTCTTTAATTCATCGCTAGAGTTGTTTCGCATTATACTTTGTACACAGTTTTCTTAGATATAACATATTCTATCCAAGTAACAATAACAAGGCTAAGATTATGGGCAAGTAGAAAATGGTTTTTAAGGAATTTCTAATCCGCTGATTATTGATCAGAGTAGGAATTACAAGTGAGGTGGCAAATATTCCTAAACCAATTTCTATCTGATGATCAAATAAAACAGATGCATTAGGTGGCAAAGGTCCAATACATGCGCCACACGTTCTGTAGAATAGGATCATTATAGGCGGCAAAGACAAAAGTCCTGCTAATGTAACTGGAAATTTGGTAATTCCACGATCAGGTCTGAACGAATAGCTTATTTTCATTGGGCTTGATATTTCTGATTTTTTTGTTATAGCGATTGAATCAAATCCCTCGCTCAAGTAAATGGGATCATCTTTTTCGTTATTTCCTTTATACTTGAATTTTCTTCCATTTTTTTCTATAATCTCAATATCCTTGTTTTCAAATTCGTAATCTTCAGGCGTACGAATCACATAAAACACATTATGTGTTTGATGTGAAGGAAAATCCAGTTCCAGTTTTTTCGACGGATTTTTAACTTTTTCAGCATCATATTCTAACGTAATTATTCTTAATTGATCTTTTTGTAGTTTCTTAGTTGGAGGCATCTTAATCCACAGCATGTATTTCCTATGATTGCGTAGATCATCGTACAAGTTTTCTAGGATGCTCTTTTCTTGACCGCTTAATCTCTCAATTCTGTTTTCAAGTAGTGCGAAGGTATAATCATTAGGAATTAATGGCAATCCCTCTTCATCTGAATCAAAAATTCTCAGATTTATCAAAAATCGTGGCACTTCCAAGAATATGTTATCTATGTCGTCGTCTCTAGCTATGATTGTATATTCTTCTGTAATGAATGTTCTAGTTTCTGATTTATGATCGATAAAATAACGCTGTCTAAGTATTTCTATGGCAGAACCCATGCTAGTTGTCGACAAGTGTATTTGTTGATTCTATTATAAGAATAAAAATCAGTCTGTTGTACCTGTTACCTCACAAGATCAGTTGATTTAAGATCTGTTAAGAATTTCACAAAACCTTTTTGGTGTCAGAATTAATACATGCCGCTTCTATACTGCTTTCCTATGTTCTGCTGAAAGCATTGAAAATGAGGGAGCGGAAATCTAACACTCTTAGGAGGTAGAATTTTACTAGCGGGTCATCATTTAGACTTTCCAATGAACCTATTTAGTAACAGAATATTTAACAATTAAGACTCCAGGATAGGAATCACATGATCTTCGGCTGATATTGGTTTTACTCCTCTGGTTATATCAATAGGGAAATTTGGAAAATTCAAGTGAATTATTAGGAAATACATAATAATCTAGATTAAAATTTTAATCTTGAACTGACCAATTCTGAATTTCTTGAAAACCTTTGGAATCAAATTGCCACTATGCCAAAGGAGAAAACCTCTATTCTATTCTGGGGATATAATGAAAATGCTATTACTTTGATTAAACGAATGCTAATGAACGGTACAGCAGAGAAAATTTGTGGTATTATTGATTCTAATAAAGAACTTCAAGGATGTAAGATAGAAAATTTTATTGTAATGAATCCTAAGTCAATAAATGAACTACAGTTTGATACTCTCGTTATTGTTTCTGATAATGATAAAGAAGAAATTCTCAAGATATTCTCGACAATAGATAATAGAAAACCAAAAATAATAATGGCTGGAATTGGTCATCTAGATTTCAAAGATCATCTGTATCATGATACCTTATCATCTAGTGTCACCTCACCAAGAGCTTTTGGATACAAGAACATGCTTATTCATCTTTATCAATCGTTAGATTATATCGCAAAAAACGGATTGAAAGGAGATATTGCAGAGTTTGGAGTATACAAAGGCGGTACCACTGTTTTTTTAGCTAGGATAGTAGAAAAGTTAGGAATTAAAGCAAAGATTTTTGCCTTTGATACATTCCAAGGGTTTCCAAAACGAAAGTCTGTATTTGACATGTATGATGATCCACACGACGAATTCTCAGATTTTGATTCTGTCATTAGTTATTGCGAACCATTTAACATAGAACTTGTAAAAGGAGACATATCTGAGACATATTGCAGAATAGAAGGAATTCCTCTTGTCTTATCATTTTTTGATACGGATAACTATTCCCCAACCCGAGATGCTCTTGATATGTGCTATAGGCAAACGGTAAAGGGTGGAATAATTGCTTTTGATCATTATTGTTGTGATGAAAGATGGCTCTATACATTGGGTGAACGTATAGCAGCTTCAGAATTTTTTAGAGATAAGAATGTCCTAAACCTTTATGGAACTGGAGTATTTTTAAAAATTTGAAATGAAATACAAATATTCAATTCTAATATGTGGGAAAATAAGTTCAGGAAAGACATCATTAATCAAACATTTATCTAATGAATTTAAAATTCCTGTAACCTCATTTGGGAAAATGATTAAAGATAAAGTAGGTGAAACTAGCAAAATCAATACTCGTAAGCAACTGCAAGATTTTGGATACGATTTGTTTATCTCAAGCGGAGCAAGAAAAATACTTGAAATAGCTATAGATCATTCTGGCAGTGTTAACTCTGAAACCATGATTTTCGATGGCGTAAGACATGAGTCCGTTTTCGAAGAGATCAAAAACATTTCTCAAAAAACACTTTTGATTTTTCTTGATGCGCGGAGAGATTTGAGATTTCTCAGATATGGAAGATACATAGGATCTGATAATCTTTCACTAGCAGAATTCGCAGAGATTGATGATCATCCGATAGAACGTGGTATTGACAAATTAAAAGAATATTCTAATTTGACCATAGATGCATCGCTGCCTTTTGATAAAGTTTGTTCTACTGCTGATATGACAATTCAAAATTTTTTAGCAGGCTAAGAAAATCATCTGTTATCAGGGGTTTTATTATGAAGCACTACCCAGCCTCGACGGTCGTTTTTTTTCCAATTGATCGGCTCTATCTTACTCACATTTTTAATTCTCATTAAAGTAGCGTAAGAAGCATGGCTTCGCTGACTCCAAAAGTTAGGATCTTGTGCACAAAGTGATATCGTAAATTCTTTTTTGATGTGTTTCCATGACTTGGCATCTAGGAGATAAGACCAAACCTCAGAAATCTCACATAATCCAAAAATGGGACCGCCAGAACGTTTTAAAATAATGATATCACCTCTGTTAACTTTCTGATATGGAGCAATACGATTTGAAGAGAACCTAGATTCTACTGTTTTTTTGCCTTGTAGTATGAAGGTAAGGTATGGTTCTACAAATACGGCTAAATGAATTCCAGTGGGAAACCCATCTCGATTTTTTATTTTGAAAAAATCATTCCAGTAAGCGTCATCTTTTACTGAATTACTAAGAGTATCTATCAGAGATGAACATTTCATCATATAAGATAACTAGTTTGAATAATGATAATAATCTATTTCCTCTTGCTCACACTTGACCAATTCATCAATTTGTCGAGACGTTGAGAAAACCAAGGCTATCTCTTCCGTCGTTAGATCTCGCTTTAAGAAAGTAGATACCGAGTTAGTTGTAGACAGGTTCAGCGATTTTGCCATGAGGATCTGTATCAGGATATTTGTTCCGTTACATGCAAAAATACGGTTTCCCGAAGTCCAAACATCGGCCAATTTCCTTCTATCATCTCTTCTACTTACAGATGGAAGAATATCATTAGGAATGACCGATATTAAATGAGGATCTCGGAATTCAATTGATTTGGAAGATCTGACTCTTATCCTGATATCGCCAATTATAACCTCTGTCCATTCCTCATCAGGAAAGGTAGATGGTCTAGCAAAATTTGTTTTCTTAACCCTGTAAAATAACGCTAAATCGCCTCTTCTCCAATCTTTTCCAATATCAATAATTCCATCTGCTCGTAGAGCATTGTTTTCAAAAAGTGGTGTGGAATAAGATAAGATCCCTTTGGTGTACCTTAGCAAACTGAAACCTATTTTCTTTGCGTATGAGATAAATTCTGAGATCTCGTTCCCCACATCCGGTCTAGTACCCTCTGGAGGTAAACAAAATAATACGTAACCTCCAATTTTGGTAATTTTTGAGGCAGACCACATGAACCCATGCATGTGTTTTGGGTACCACGGAGGATCTGCCAAAACCGTCTCGACTTCAATTTGCGGTAAAGCATCTCTTAGAATATCACATTTGTAGCAACTAAGATTTGGGTAGATATTATGTTGTGATTCTGTATTTTTGTCAAAAAATAACAAAGGTGATTATAATTTAACTGCCCCTAGCATGTAATCTATCAATAGATCAAACAAATTATTCTTTCTGTTATTGTATCTCCATTCCATCTCCTTGATGTAGAGTAGGAACTTGTGTGGGCTGATGCCATGGTGCTTTATCAGCCTCTCCTTTGCAAACGACCAGAATCCTTCTATCCCGTTGATGTAGACCTTGCCTGATTTGAATTTGTACTTGTGGTCTACACTGAGATGCTTGTATCCGCAAAACATCAGAGAATCATATCCGTGCCACCTGTCAGTGTATACGATGCTGCCACGCCTTACCTTCCTGACTGTCTGGTCACTCAGAGTATCTGCACTGACATTTGGTACTACGCTGACATAGACCCTGCCTCCCCTTTCCAGGATGCCAAACACGATGGTCTTGTTTCTGGCACCTCTGCCACGGTTTCCCTTTCTCCTGCCTCCAAAATACGCCTCATCAGCCTCGATCTGGCCCCTTAGGATCCTCTTTTGTCTTGCAAGCTGGTGTAGAATCGAGATACGCATGATGTCATATGACTTGAGGGCGGCAGGGTATCCTATACCTGCTTGGGAGCTGGCGGTCCTTGCACTGGTGCCCACTTCGAAGAGCTTGATAAGAAGGAGCCACTTTGCATAGCTGATTCTGAGCCTGCCAAACCATGTAGGTTTTAGAAAGTCATGGTCCTTTCTGCATCTCCTGCATCGAATTCTTTTTCTGCCCATGAGGTAGAATTTTGTGTAGTTGCAGAAGGGACAGTGTACAGCATCTCTAGAGATTTTCTTTTCAAAAAGATACTTGACGGTGCTCCTTTCATTGCCTAGGATCTTTACCAGTTCTTCTATTCTCACTGAATCCATATTTTTGTCCCATTTTATTAAGGGGCAGTAGGATTACAATTACCATAACAAATTTCTTCTGAATTTAGCTAATCCAGCCCCAAGAAAGCTAGGAGTTCCTAACAAAGCTATCCTGTCGCGTTCTTTCGTTAGTGAATTAAGATAGCGCAAAAGTTTTGAAACGGTTGAATGACTAAATCGCCAATCAAAGTCAAGTGGGTGAGGAATGTGTGATACAAATTTTGAAGAAATAGGTATTTTTTTGAGGTTGTCATATCTAGGCATATCAATTAAAGATTCGGATAATATCCCACGTGACACTAGTCTTTCAATTGAATCCTTAACGATAGTTGGATATACTCCAGGTAAAGAGGTAAGAAGATCATCAAAATTTGTTATTCCAGATCTCACCGAATCTAGGATCCAATAATCTATCTTTTCATAGAAAAACACAGTTTCATTTTTGTACAAAATCAACAAGCAACTCCTACGGGGACTTCATAAATTGGAATCGAACGTTCTTTATCTGAAAATCTTGATTTAATTTCTCTTTGCCATATATTCACGGCAAGAATTTGGTTTTTGATTGCTTTACTTGAGAAGTTGTCAATGCGTGATCTTACAGGTGTGAAAACTCTAATCTCTAATGGAATTGTTCTTAGAGGGAAATAATGGTCAAGTTCTTGGAGTTTATCTACAAAACTACAGATCTTTGAGTCAATATCTTCATCTGTTGGTGATGTTAGCGTCACATAGGCATAGAGATCAATGCCTAGCGACAAGAATTTTTTCATTAATTCAAACTGGTTGTAAAACAAATTGGGATTAGCCATGGTGTTAAAGGAAAATGAAATTTCATCAAAGCCTTTGAAACAACCCACTCGGCCATAATTTTTGTAAGTACGGATCAGCTCAATATCTGATTTCTTAAGATATTTCCAAAAATAGTCATTGCTTAGATTGTCATCAGACCACAAGAACACTTTATTCTCTAAACCTCGGGAAATTAATTCATACATCATCCATGGTACCCATTCAGGAATTAGATCTGGTTGCCCACCGCTCAAATCAATCATAGGTGGGGGATTTACTTGTTTCAAGTACAATTCAACAAGTTCTGAGGCTGATAGCCATCTAGAATGTTTTTGGTTGGCAGAAAGAAGGTCAAAGGGAACATAACAGTACCAACATCGCCAATTGCAAACGGCATTTTGAAACACCTGGGCTCTCAATGTAGACGTAGGTGGAAGTCTTAATGCTTTTCTAGCAGGTTCAATTGGTAGTGGATTTTCCGGCCAACTATTTGATCCAGAGATTTCAAAGTGTCTAATTCTTCCAAAACCATTGCAGTTGGCAGATTCTTTAAAGTCCTTTTCTTGTTCAGTTCCTTGAAAATTAGTTATGAGAATTTTCCTGTTTTCTAAATCTACTGATGCTTGTCTGTATTTTAGGGATAAACTATAGGTATCAATCTTACCTTTTGATAATTGGTTCTTCAAGTAATCCCTCTTCTTTGATGGTCGGAAATCTCTTTTTTATATAATATAGAATGAGCCCTGAGATATATTCAATGTCCTTTTTCTTAAGTTGTTTTTTCCTATCAATACCGTGCCATTCCTCAACACATTTTCTACAGCAAGTCGCCATAGCATATTGCGCATAGTAAATTATATTTCCAGATTTAGGAGTTTGTCGTCCGTCTTGATAAATTTTATGCGATGGTGGAGCCAATGCTTTTTCAACTCTTTTTCGTATTTCTTTGCGCAGCAATAGCAATCCTTTCTTTTTTGCAGTATCAAAATCTTTTTCTTCAACTGGAATCTCCCAAAAATCATATCGTACAGCCTCCAGTTTCAGTTTACTAACTAAGTATTTTACATCTCCCAAATCTCTATTATCAATTCGTTTCCAGTCGATATCAAATTCTTCATTACAACAAATGCAGCTACCATTTCGATAGGTCTTCTTTTCTAATCTAGCAGCCTTTTTTCTCATGTTAGTCTTGAAGGAATGTCGACCTTCTTCACATCTTGTTTCTCCGCACATGATTACCTTTTTCTTGATTGGTTCAGGACGTTTCTTCCAGTCGTCTGTATAGTTACTCGCCATCTGTAACCTCCTCTGTGCTTAATGCCTGTTTTAGCAACTCCAGATCAGGGGGTGACAAAGTGCTTAAATCGGCATACTCTAGCATGGCGTCTCTTAGAATAACTCGAGCGTCCTTTAACGGTTTTTGTAAATTTTCGGCTACTCCCCACCAATTAAAAATTTTTTCTGAGGAAAGACGATGTGCTATATAATTAGCAAGCACATCTACTCGCACCTTTTCTTCAGAGGCAACTCTCTCTACCGATTTTTTTAGAAAAGACAGATTTTGGGTTTCGCCAACTACACAATTTTCAAGGCAAGTATTGAGAAGACTATCTGCATTTTTCCCTAAAAGCACTGCATGAGCAAATTGGTTTGCCAATCTTTCCTCTTCATCTTCTGAATTATCAAGTTCGTTTTCAAAATCAATCCTCTCCAAGCCAGAAATAGCGTGGTATAGTTCATGTATGAGGTTAAACATCAAACGTGCTTCTGAAGACGTTTTCTGAGTAAGTACAATAACGCTCTTATCATTGCTACGGAAACAGGCAGAGTGAAACGAAGTGGGATCTAATCCCATCACTGGAATTCCAAGTTTCCACGCATAATCAATAAGATTTCTAAAAGATATAGTGGAATAAGAAGATAGGATTTCTTCGCGCATTTGATATGGATTTGTTGGAATAGTTTTACTTTTCAGATGACTAGTAGCTTGTGCCATGAGAATTGCGATGTAATGTGCGTAGACACTGTAAGCATGAACTTTCAAAGTGTTAGCTGTTTTTGGCACTTTAAATTTCACTGGAATAGGCTCTAAAGTCAGAGGATCTGTGCCTAGAATCTGATCAGTTTCCCAACCAAATACTCTTCCTACGTACGAAGCCGCTTGAAGACTAAGTAATTCAGGAAAATCATTTCCTCTGTCAATACGATTTACAAGCGACGGAGTTAGAATGCGTTTTGTGATAAATTTCTGATCTAATCCAACATTAGCAAGCTTCTTGAAAAATAATTTCAAGTCAACTTTTTTCCTAGGCAATCCAAGTTTCTCTATTTCTAATTGAAGCACATTGATTATTTCTTTTATGCGTGACATGCTAGCCGATTCATAGTCAGTTGATTCATAGCGTTGTATCTGCTGTTCTGGTAAGCCTATACGTTCAGCTAGATCTTTTTGACTTAGACCCAATGCTATTCTAGATTTAATCAATGTAGTAGGCAAGTCCTCAAAAGTCAACAATTCCATTATTGGAATCTTGCCTGTCTTAAGATCTTCATATTCTTGAATTTCCCTTTCTAGAGTTAACAATTGACCTTGTAAAGCATCTCGCTCAAGCTTATGAAATCGTGGATCAACATGTGGTGATATTTTTTTGGTACTTTCAAAGTTGGAAAGAGTTTCTTTGAACTTCTCAACCCGTGATCTCGTTATTTTGTATTGTCTCTCATTCTTTATCATTAAAATCACCTAAATTGATAACTACTATTCCCTTTGGGTCGCCATCTCTATCGTTTTGAAAAAATTCTAACATAGTTCCTTTTGGGCTATTCATAGTAACTGTAAATAACTCTCCACGAAACTTTAGTTTCTGAGCAGTTGTACCACGACTAAAGTCTTGGAATGCAGGATCTAAATCATCGAAATTTACCCCGGTCGGATCCCAACATCCATCATAATCCTTAGGTCGATGTCTGTCGGTTACAAAACTACCATCGACATAAACTGTTTTGCATCCAGCTTTTTTGAGATTCTCGAAAGCCAGTTTCATTCCATCAACCAGCCTCTTCCGATAATGATTGTGACCAAACCGCGTCTTGAATTCCTTCCATGAAACTTGATGAATCCCTGGCGGCAAATTCCCTTTGGAATCGAAATCTGGTATCATTAGCTAACACAACAAAATTGTTGTGTTATAGAAATATATAAATCTGCTTATCGACCAGTTTTTCCAAGATCCATAGAATAACTTTCACAATTGTTTGGTAGCTAAGATTTTTCAAAAATTCTAAATTTTCCATATGGTAACTTGGTGCTCTATTAGACCGAAAAAAAGAAGACTGGTTTTTGATGGGGGTCAGATTGGAATGTATAGCGTCGACCTTTGTGAAGTCTGCTATCCAAACAGGGCAAAAAGTTTCTCATTGAGGAGATGAGATTGATACAACCTAAAAGCGAAGATGAATCATGTCCAATGGGGCCATTAACAATGCGCTACTAGAAGCTGTTTCTAATCTGAAAGTCTAAGATCATGTTTTTTTAAAACTTCAGCAACTTGTGGAATCTCCCAACAGTATTTCACATGTATGCGATTGTTCGACTCACAATAATCACAAAAAGCCACTTTTCCCTTGAACTGGAAAGTAACAATATCGCCACGCTTGCCAATGTTATTGTCCAAGATTCTCACCTTGTCCTCATAGGTATTGACGTGTTCAAATCTCTTGGAATATTTCTGAATAAACTCCCTCATCGCGGCAGTTGTTGCCTGCGTCTCGCTTGTAAAACCAGTCTTTTTTGCAACTGCTGATTCCAAGAACTTCTCAAGCTCCTCCATCAGTTCATGTGGAATCCGAAGCGTATCCCACTGTACCATTGATGCCACAATCCGTACCTATTTTGTACTCTTGATCTTGAGCCTTGCAATCTCAGGTATTGCAAGTGCAAAATGGATATGCATACAGTCACCGGACTCATCATGTGAACAATATAGCGTGTTGTTCTTGAGAAAGATCTCAACCACCTTGTTTATCTTGTGATCCCGAAGAACTAGCGTATGGCCTACATTTATCTTCTCAATGTACGGAGCATATCTTTTTAGAAAATCGTCCTTTTCCACATTGAGCAACAACGTCTCATTTACATAGTCAAGCAACGTCATGCCCTTTTCTTCTGCCTTTGCCTTTGCCTTTGAGTATATTGCCTCCTCAATTGCTACTGTTGGCTTGCGTTTTGGCTTGTTCATGACATGTTTATAACAAGTCAGTATATTAATAATTCCATTCTGTTACCATGATGCCTGTACATTAAATCAATGTATCATAAAAATAACCCTTATAAGGAATTTATTGCATGCTATTAACATGTTAAAGACAAGTTTACCACGTATTACCAATGCAGGGAGAGGAATTGGAATCCCGCTCAAATTACACAACTGTGTCTGGCCAGAGAATCAAAAAAGCTGCCAGAGTCCAGATATTCTACTGCAGTCTTCGTACTGGGATCTCAGAGAAATTACAATTACGGAGTGTACAAGATGATAAACGACCTTCTTTCTTACGGAGCATGTCCACATTGCGCAGGCACAAGGCTCTGCATTGCAGAAAGCGAGGTCTGCTGCAGCAGCTGCGGCGCAGTCCTTGGCAATGACTACCAACTGCAGGAAGCGCCATCAGGCTCGAAGCTGAACCTGTATCAGGCAACCGAGGTTGGCACAAAAAAAGTAAACCTTGACTGCGCAAGGCACATCCACGAGAACAACTCCGACATCTCGCAGCTCTCAAACGTCTGCGTAAAGCTTGACCTTCCAATCTACGCAGCACAGGATGCAAATGCCGTATACCAAAAGATCTTGCGTCAGAAGCAGAAAGAAAGGCAGGAACACGCTGAAAAATTGAAAAAACTCTCAACACTTGCACAGAAAGATCTCAAACAGGAGGAGAATCTTGCCGACCTCAAAAGAGAAAGGCCGAAGGGCTGCACAAGAGCTCACATTGCCACATTTGCGGTCCATCTTGTATGCAGAAAATACGGACTGCCAAGGTCCGACAAGCAGATACTTGAGGCAGTCAGGATGAACTTTGGAGTCAAGCGCACTTTTACTATACTGAAATCATACTCGCTAAATGAGATCACGGCACAGGAGCTTGGAATCGATTGCAACCACGACAAGGCAAGCTATTACGTGCGATTGATGCTATCAAGGCTGCAGGATGATATCGGCACAGGACAGTTGTATGATACAATAGAGCGCCAGGCATTTGCAAACCTTCAGAAGATAAGCGACAGACGGGAAGATGTCAGGGCCCACAGGGCACTTGACCTTGCAGTAAGGGGAGCAAGACTATATGTACAAATTTGATGAAGAGATAGTCGAGATCTCAAAGCTAAAGCCATGCCCTGTAAGGGTAACGCTGCAGACTGACAAACTCTTGAGGGATCTTGTAAGCGTAGCAAGGACACGTCCTGAGCATATAGAGCCCATCTCAGTTGCGGTGCTTGGAGATTCCATGTATATAGCAAACGGGCACCTGCGAGCAAGAGCGCTTGAGGAAGCAGGCAGGAATTCGACCAGTGCATATCTCGTTACTGCAAAGGAGATCTCAGATGTAGTAAGGCTGCACATCGAGCTTAACAGGCGGGGATCAATCAATCCTCTAAAGATGATAGATGCTGTGCGGTTCCTTCAAAAGCATAACGCGGCACAGTCTGTTCCCAAGAGATACCTTGAGCTTGCAGAGAAGAACATCTATCCCAAGGTGCGTGCCAGGTGGGACGAGTTTCTTGCAGATGCGTCCAAAAGATACTCTAGCGTCGAGCTGCCCCTGCATGTAGTAGAAAGAATTGCCCAGTTCGAGTCAGAGAAGGAGCAGCTTACAGGAACCGCGGTCCTTACAGACTCGCTTCTTCCTGTCAGGGAGAGCAAGTTTGTCTTTCCAGCCCCACAGGACCTTGAGATGATCCTGCGTACAATTGCACCAAGGTATCATGAGAAGAAGGCAACCGTCTTTGAGCCAAAAGAATCTGAAAAAGGCTGGCCAAAAATAAACAGGGAGGAGGCAGAAGAGCTCGTGCGCAACACGCCGCATGACAGCCTTGTACAATGCAGCTGTGGCAAGAAGCTGCTGCTCAATACCAAGACACGCCAGGTCTCAAGTGTCAGAGACGACGCCAAGAACCGGTGCATCAGGCTGGAAGAGGAGGGCCAGAGCGAGCCCGTATATGCCATACCTGAGGGAACAGTAAATTTTCTTGGTGTAGAGTCAGGTGACTCGCTTAGGTTTCTCAAGATAAGATCAAAAAAAGAGCTTGCAAAGTTTGCCTCAAGCCTCAAAGACGGCGTACCGTTGCGGCTTGTCATGATATCTCCAAGATGATAAGGCCTGCCCGAAAGAGGCTGTGGGCATACAACCACGGCAACACAAGGCTGCTGCCTGGCTCGCGTTCATCCAAGCTGCTAGAGGCCCTCTACCCTGACAACAAAAAGACACTTGCGGAAATTCGCGGTACAATTGGAAGCAGTGCAAAGGTGACTGTTTCAAGGCTCAAAAAAAGGAACTTTGTAAGATGTAACCAGGACAGGACATTTTCGCTGACAGACCTTGGAAGGTGGTATGCAGTATGTCTTGCCCTGAAGATCTCTTTTCTTGAGATGTGCATACTTGCCTGTGCCTGCTGTACGCACAAGAGATATGCAAGTGCAGGAAAGACAGGTTTTTACATGCACTCTACCTTTGAGGGCATTCTAAAACGGTACTATTCCAGGCGCTACCTAGTATGGATATTTGCATCGATTACAAGAAAGGGGTTTGCGGTAAAACTGACAAAGAGGGCAATAGGGATAAGCAGGGGGACATGGGAGGATCTGATGTCAAGGTACGGAGGTGATTTCAAGAGGCTTGAGGTCTGGCTTGACAACCTTGAGGAAAGGGAGCTTGACGTATTCTCAGAGGCACTGGAGGGCTTTGAGTTGGGGGGAGAGCAAACAAACTGATCTTTTTTTGCTGATGAGACTTCAACCTCTAATTATTCCAGTGTATGGCTATCTTTTCCGGAAATCATTTCATCCCCTAGTTAGAAGAGTACTATACCCATACTATTGGATACGTGATTACCGTGGCATACCCATGGTAAAATTAGATGAGGGCAGGATAAGGTGGATTATAAAATGCAAGGAGGAGGGAAAGAAAAACGCCGAATTGCCGTCTATTTTAATCAGGAAAAATGTACCATAGTAGAATAGTATGCTTTATAATAATAAGGAATCGCAATGAATTTTACAGTGTTTGACGTAGAGTCTCAGGTGATCGCAAATTGAATATACAACAATATCCCAATATTGAAACTAAAAAAGATTACATGGAATATCTAGGTTCATTAATGACAGCTGCTGAGGAAGAAGCGGTACATGATCGTGGCAGACCAAGGCAATTAAAAACAATCCTAATTGAATCCAATTCAGAAATTCCTTCCGAGTTCAGTACAGGTAGAGCGTCAGTTTCCATCAAAGAAACAGATGTGCAAGACATTAGGAGAGTGCAAGTAACTATTGATAATCATAAGATTGTGCCTTTCTTTTTGGATACTTCTGATAAAAGATTTTGGATATTACATACCAATGCTTTGTCAGATGTTGTAGCGAAAGCGACAAACATGCTGATAGGTTCTGATAAATATGAATTTGATAGGACTTGGTTTGCTTCTAGCATGTTACAAGACATTGCCAGCATGCAAGGAAATCGTTCAATGGGTTTCAAACTGAATTATCAAGACTTATTCTTGAAAGAAGAATTAGATACCCCAGTGGAAGAATTTCAGATCAGTATTAACGGTACTAGTTCTGACCGAGCCCTTGCAGCAATACAAAAAGAACAAGCCCTTCAAAACACACTTGCCTTTTCAAGAGTCAGGATACTTAGAGGGTCACGCCCAAGATTTTCACGTGATGATTTTACTTTCAGTGGACAGTTTGTTGTCAAAGGCGGCACATCTATCGATGACCATGTAAGCTTGGTTGAAACTGCGAGAAAAACATATGCAGGAAAGATGAAAGAAATTGAAAATTTTGGAATAGGCGTTAAGACTGTTGATGATAGAACATTGGTTGAAGGAAAAGCCTTTGATTTTGAATTTAAACGCAATATTGAAGATGTTAGTACCTTTGTTGAAGGAGTATTTTCTTCAAAATTCAGATTATGGGGTCTTAAATCAAAACTGACAGAAGAGACTTACAGGATACTAGCTGTGGATTTACACACAGGAGATCCTTTTGATTTAGAAATCTCCAAAAATCTCATGAGAGTGTATCTTCCTAAAGGCTCTTGTGGTAATGTAGTGCTTAGGCTATTAGTCAATTTACAACACTATTTTGATTCCAATATAAAATGTGATGAAATAGGTCTTTACGGTGCACATGTGTGACATTACATCCTCATACTATCCTCATGAATTATGTCATGGGGCTATGTAAAGGAAACAAAGATTGGGTAACTACTCTCAGAGATTTACAATACAATGTTGAAATTATAGAACAGAGTATTAGAACCACTGGTAGCGGTTCTCAATTAGTTAAGCCAGACGTAATAAAAGTTTCTAAAAAAAGAAATCATGCAATAGTTATAGATTGTAAATCTGGTGGTACAGATCCACAACAGCTAGAGAGGTACAAGACATTAACTAAAGAAGATGTATTACGTTGGGTGGATGTTCCTTCAAAAGAACAATTTACTTTTGATGTATGTATTGTGGATTTTGAAAATAACCACAAAAAAATTGAAGGTAAGACAAACCTTCCAATAATTATTTTTGGAGATAAAACAATTACAAAATCAAATAAATTTTCTGAACCTAATCTTGATGATGCTTTTTCTAAACCAATAGATACTACTGGAATGATGCCTCCATTAGATTATTATCCATTTTCAGAATTTGATGAAGATCCTGTAATTATTCCTCGATTGCTACGAACAATGGTAACACTAGCAATGAAAAAGGCCAGAGGCGGTCCTGATGTATTCGATCAAGCGGTTTTCAGCACTGATGAAATATTAGAAAAAATTCACCCATTGTGGAAAGCTTTGAGTCAAGAGCATAGAGAAACTCTTCGGCAAAGAATCACAAAAATAATTAGTCATTTAATGCATGCGTATAGAGATTTAGCAGAGCAGCTACATAATATACAAAGAGATGGGTTCAGAGTACGAGGACCAGCAGAAAGTTTTACAAAATTATGTGAACAAATAATTGCAGATTCAGAAGGCGGTCTTGAAAAATGGTTCAAATGATCCTTATCTTTACACTTGCTTTCTAATCCTCAAAAATCCACCGTAACTTTACAATTCATTTCAGGTCAGAAAATCTCACACTAATTTACCAGTGCTTGATTTTACATTACTGATAGACCATCATTTGCATCCAATAGAAGAATTAAACACACCCATCTTTACGCCCTTAAATGGTATCAAATTATTTTGGCACCATGACAGCAATCGGTCTTGATATCGGAACCGGCTTTGTCAAATGCGTCTCAGATTCAAAGCAGGTCAAGTTTCCATCACTTTGTGCATACAGGCAGCACGCAGTCTGGGAGAACAAGAAAGGAAGGTTCGAGGCAGTTGGAGACGACGCGGTAAGGCTTGCCGCCTATCCAGACTCTGTGGTTATCAGGCCTGTCATGCTTGGCCGTCCCATACATGAGAGAGGCTTTGAGGAACTGGTCAAAAAGGCAGTAGACCTTGTTCTGCAAAATAACGATGCTATGGGAAAGGAGGCCGAGCTTGCCCAGTGCTGCATGGCAATAGGCCTGCCATACGAGGCAAGACCGCACGCACAGGCCATCCAGAAGATGGTCACAAGGCTATTTCATCCAAAGAGATGCGATATTGTACCACAGGTTCTTGGCACCCTTATCGATGTAGACCTGTCCTCCGCAATCATAGTAAGCATAGGGCAGGGCACTACCGAGATTGTTGCGTTTCGTGAATATTCTGCAATCAGGGGAACATCGGTCCACCACGCCGTAAACGACATTACTTCAAAGCTTGGAAATTGCAAGACAGCCTATCTTGATAATACTATCTTCACAGATCCAAAGGTAGGATCGCTTGTTGCAATGCTTGCAGATTCAATAATAGATGACCTCAACGGGATGCGCCAGGACCTCGAAGAGTTGCCAATAGTGGTCTCTGGTGGAGGAATACTTATTCCAAAACTAAAAGATGCGATAGAATCAAGACTATCTCACGACATCATCACACCGCAGGATCCGGTAATGTCAAACGCGCTTGGGCTGTTCAAGCTTGTATCCAGGGAATGCTGACCAAGTCAGAACGAAGGTTTGTCCATGACCCGCGTTCGGTCTCAAGAAAGTACAGAACTGTTCTCAAAAGCAGAATCAACAAAAAGATTCAGAGGTGCGGCTCTGATCTCAAAATGATTGCAGAAAAAAATTCAGAACTGCAGCTAAACCTTGGCATCCTTGCAGAACTTTTTGACACTGCAGAACCACTACAGAAATCCGTAGTTTCCAAGAAAAAAGGACAGGATGATCAAAAGGGCAAGAAAAAATCCATTCTTGACATGAACAGGATGGCATGATCACAACTCCTTAAAAAGAAACCAGATTTTATGCATGAGCAATACCAACTCAAAAACAAAACTACACGAAAACTGCAAGCACATGCAAATCGGCAACATAGCCACCAATGGTATCATCTCTCTGATTTTTTTAGAACTGCATAAACCAAACAACACAAACTGACACCAATTTTGCATGGTATGATTACAGAATTCCGTAGTGGTACATTGCTCATCTTTTGGGCAAACGATATACTTTCAAAAATATCTGCAAGCAGAAAAATTTTCTATTGTAAAAAAATAGGACAATGTGGATTACCACCGCATCTAGTTTTTTCAAAAAGGATGCAGACAACAAATACCAACCAGATAATATCACAGACTCTCAGTACCAAGCCCAGTTTCTACAAAGGAGGTAGTATGACATGGAATCAGATGAGAAAACAGTAGACCAGATTATATCACAACTGGTCAAGACTGCAATAGAACTGAAGCGAGAGGTTGCCTTTGTCCCAGAGTACGCGCAAAAGGCAAGAGAGAGCGAGATACTTGGCATCATTGTTGCCCAGTACTTCAAGTGGTCCGGAAGACAGGTGGCCTAGACGGCATATGCAGGACTCGAAGAGGCCAACTTCCACACAGAGTCGCACAAGTTCAACGAGATCTGGCATGAGAACAAGCCGGGTGAAGCTGACCTGTGGATAAGTGAGGAGGACGCCTAGAAATGCCAAAACAATACCCAGACGAGCTGACCCTTGACCAGTTTGACGAGATGTTCTACACCGGCAAGGCAAGGGTAAGGCAGTTCGGCCTGTACAAGGAAGCAGACGTACGGGAGGTCCTAAAATACGCCAAGAAGATTGACGGCCAGATCTACACGCAGGTAGACGGTGACAAGGACAGGATGTACTCAAAGGGCCCACGCTTTGTCAACAGAACTGGCATCTACGAAGTTGTCAAGCTTGAAGGCTACGAGGCTGACAACTCTTGATCCTGGTCTGGATTGTCAAGTGCGATTCCTGCGGAAGGATACTTGACGCAACAAAAGAGACATTCCAGCAGGGCCAGCATGGCGAGTACTGCAACAACTGCGAAGTAGAGCCATAGATGCAGGCATCAAGACAGAAACTGAATTTTTTTGACCGAGCCAATATTTCTCCAAACCAGCAATACCCTAGCGCAAGCCAGGGCAGACTCGGCCGGCCGGTGTGAGAGAAGGGGCAAACAGTAACGGTAATTTCAGAATGATAATCTTCCCTGTGCAAAAACACAGGATGCAGGGCATATGCCCACCACGAATTTTTGCAAACAAAAGTGGATTGACATCGCTACTGGCAAGTATTGACAATTGCAAAGCCCGAACACAACTAAAGGAGGTAGTGTAAAATGGAAAACAAAATTCAAAACCAAAACTTGACTGAGGTAGAAATTGTCAGCAGGACAATATACGAGCAACTCAAGGGTACATGCCCAACTATCTTTGCAATGTTGGGAGTCAGAACGGTAGTTCAAGGAAGAGACTCTCTGACCTTGAAGCTTGGAGGAGTCCAGGAGATCAACGCCGTCGTGATACGATACGACGAGGGGTGGGACCTCTACGATATAGGATTCTGGAACTGCAGGGTCCTGACAAGAGAACCGTTTGTCATAAACGACAAACTCGAAGAGAAGAAAGGAATCTACTGGGACCAGATGGCGCAGGTTATCATCTCGGAGGTGTCAAGCTGAGATGGCAAACACACAGAAAGCACTCGAAGAGCTTGCAAATCTGGTGCAACTCTTCTCAAGCCGGGAGCTGCCGGAGATGTGCAGGCAGGTCTTTATCAAAAACG
>JAGWFS010000039.1 GCA_028867785.1 Nitrososphaerota archaeon | reverse complement strand
TGTAGAATCACAATTGAGGATGAGATAAAAAAACCAGTTGAAGAAAAGAAATCAAAAAGGTCAAAGAAAAAATGACAATAGAAAAATGCTCATGTTGTGGTCAGGTGTTAAACAGAGAAACAAGAGTGATAAAAACATTGAAGGTGAAAAAGAGAATGACACTAACAGAATTATCATCAGTGACAGGAATAAGTAAATCAAACCTGAACCAAATTCTCAACAAATTACAGAAAAACAAGCAGATAAAGCGATACCGTAAAATGGATTCAAGGATAATTCTAAGGGAAAAGATAATTGAATTTCGTAACGATGAACCACAGGTGATGGAGTAGATGAAACTAAAAAGCATGTCAAGACTGGCAAACTGGCATTCCAGTTTTACATATCCAGAACGTTATTTTGACATTGGTGTGGCAGAACATCTATCAAAATATTTACTACAAGATGAAAATCAAAAAGATGTATTGGCTGTATTGGATGTAGGATGCTCAACAGGGATAGCATTGAAAACAACAAAGGAATTCTTCAGTAAATACGGAATAAAACTGGATGTGACTGGAATAGATGTGAGGAACTTTGTAAAAGACGCAGCAGAAAAAAACCTTGATACATTCATACTCGGTGATTTCTTTGAGATTGACTTGTCAAAGAGATTCGATGTGATAATTTGTACAAACATGTTACTAAACATGAAGTTGGAGAAAATAGTAAAAGCGTTGAAAAAAATGGCTTTGCTGCTAACTCCGAACGGCTGTCTCATAACTAATACATATTCCTTTACTACAACATCCACCAAAAAAGAATTTCTTACACAGTTAGATTATTCGTTCAAGTTGTTAAAAAGTATGAAATATGGTTGGAATGGAATTTATCAGGAATTCAGAAGACAGGAACATGAGATGATTGTAAGAAGGATGAAGTCATTTGTAGGAAAGAATCAGGTTTTTCTTTTTATTGATATGATGTTAAAAAACTGGAATGAGTTGAGTCAGAAAGATAAAACTTTTCTTGTATTTGCAGAATATTTATGCCGTTTATTGGGATATGTAGGAAACAAACCGAAAAACAGGAATCCGTCAATCAAAGGATGATTATGAAACTACATTCAAGAGAAGAAATGCAAAAAGGATTAAAAAAAATTCCAATTACGCCAGAACTTTTAATCTGCCAGCAGGAATTTCCATGGAATCCAAGATGTGAGCGATATGGCTGTGATCTTAGGCCAGACCACAAGTTTTATCCTGTAATTGAAAACCTAGGACCATTATTTCAAACAATGACAGACGAACAAAAGAAAAAATACATAGAAAATTACATAAAAAATAAGGACCCAAGAACAAATCCATACAATCCAATATGTTTTAGATGTGGGAAAAGATGGGGAATGTGTGCTGACGGGTTATGAAAAACTCTTTTACAATAGTATGTGATACAGGATGCGGTTCTCCCGTTGCTGCATCATTAGACATGCGAAACGTGGAAGGTAAAATGAGACAGGTTCTAGTATGTATGGGATGCGGTGCAATACAGTCAAAAGAAACAATGAAAAAAGTATTATCACCAAATTACAAAGAGCCAGTATTGATTTCATGGTGTGGTTGGATATTTCCAGAAGACGATGATTATGAATTATGGAAGAATTTGATGAAGCATGATTGTAGTAAAGGGGAATTTTTAATACAGTTGGATAAAGGATTTGACGGTTTTTGGAATAGGTTTATCGAACAATGACAATATATGATGTGTTAGTAGCAATTGTTGTATATGGACTTGTTGGATTGACTTGCTGGTTGCATAGGTATGATTAGAAAGAAAACGCTGACAGAAATATTGATACATGAAATACTAGATGAGAATAATGGAGTGATGGATGGGCAATTGCTTCTCAATGAGGTTGAAAGAAGATATGAAAATCGTACAGGTAAGAAAATACAATAAAGACGATTTTTGTAAAAAATGCCGTCATCTAAAAGAAACTGTAAGAATTAGAATAGATAAAAGAATAGCGAGATGTAATTGTACTGGTCCATGTGGATGTTTTGTATGTCTGATATGTGGAACCATACCATGCAGTTGCAATCAATCTACGTCCTGACGCAAAACCAACCTTCTGAATGCATTTGGTTTTAGGATGAAAATCATTGCAAGTGTTGCAAGTACTGGTGTCACTCCATAAACAAAAAGATACAGGAAAGATAACCCGTTAATTGTAATATTGTTTGGTATTACGGATGACCACAAATATGTTAGCATTGCATCAACGGCAGTATTTGGCAATGCCTGCTGCACGGTAATCAAAACTTGTCCTGATGGGGATAGAAAATATGGTGGCTGCCACAAGTCAAAAATAAATGAGAATAACAACCATCCTGCAAAACCTACTCGAATCATTCTGAAGAATCCAATGTGTTCATGGAATGATACGAGATAAGGCACGTTGATGATAACAATAGCAAACACGATAAAACCCACATTGAACAAAATGTACTGAAGTACTGGATTCAAGCCGAGGAAGATTTGTGATTGTCCAAGAAAAGGTTCTATGAGAAATACCCATAATGCTGCAAAAACAGCAAGCAGTCCCAAGAGAACAAATTCATCCTTCTGCGGTTCAACTTCCATGATTAAGAAACATTTGACTCAAAGAATTTTTCAAAATATGAATTTATTCCTTCATTAACACCATCTTGAAATGCTTCCCAAGAATCTGATTGTGGCATTCCTTCTTCATCTGTTTCTCTCTCATTCAACTCATGTGCTTCAAATGAAAAATCTGATGACTGCCTATCATTTTCTCCAGCATCATATGCCCAATGTTTAAGAAAATCTTTTGCGTCTTCGGCATTTCTTATTTCATGAAAATCAAGGTTTACTGCATCAGGACCAAAATCTAGGTTTTCCACATTTAATCCAATTTTTATTTTTGTCATATCCTCATTAGTTATTCCTTCAGCGATACCAACTCCACGGTTAAATCCTTCTTTGAAGGATTCTTTTTCATCATGATTGTCATTGTATTTTGATTTTTTTAATGCTTCAACCATTTTATGTAATAGAAACTGTGATTGTGGAATAATGAGAGGATACTTGAATATGGATTTATCATGTTTTTTATCTTCAGTGTGTTTTTTCTTTGGATCAATTTTCACTTCAATCTTGTCATTCATTCCTTTTTCTGTAACGGAAAACGATTTCTCATCAACACCTTTTTTTCCGTGCACTGGATGTGCCTTTCCATTCTTATGACGACCAAATCCCTTAATTGACAACACTTTTCAGATAAACTACTCATTATTAACAATTCCAGTCAAAACCTACGCACAAACTATCATTTTTCGGTGACAAATAATAAAAAGGACGGTACTAAGATT
>JAGWFS010000038.1 GCA_028867785.1 Nitrososphaerota archaeon | reverse complement strand
TATCTAATAATGTATACTGGATCCTATTACTAATGGAAAAAAACGTCGCCATAATACTGTCTATAACAGTGGCAGCTATAACGGTAACGTTTCTGGCAACAAACGGCATGATAACTGCAACACCATTTGCGATTGCACAAATTTCAACAGCGCAATCAGCTGACTCTAAGGTATTGGGTCATGTCACATATGTGGTAAGAGGTCCAGACGGTAACATCAAATCATACATGCAGACAGATAACATCAGAACCACACAGGGTTTGAACTGTGCTGCAAACTACCTATTCAACAACAAAACCACTTCTGGATCATGTCCTGCAGTGACAGGAACTACTGGATTTAACTGGGTTTACCTAGTTAACAATACATTCAGTACTAGTCTAGCTCATACTTGGAGTAGCTTTTCATCAGCATCCACTAGTTGTACCGCCCCTTGTCTTTTAGAAACAGCAAACCAAGGACTACCATCCGCAGTAGGAACAGTGACCTTTCCATCAAATGGACAGGCACAAATAGTATCTCCACAATTTGCCTTCTCAGGAGATGGTACCGGTGGAACTACAGTTACTGGTTCAGCTCTGTTTGACAAAAATAGTGGAACGCCAAATGAGTTTGCAGAAAACACAATGAGTGTTGCTGTAGGAAACGCAGATACGTTAACTGTTACGTGGACAATAACCCTCACTTAGCACTGGATTTTTTATCATCCAATGCTAATTTTTTTAATTATATGAGACATGGGCATTATTCTTTCCAAAAATAAATCCTAGTTGCAAAGCATACGCTTGACACATCTTGGGTTATCACTGTCAAAAAGGCAGTTATAGTATACGGCAATCTGGTACGCAAAGACACACATCAATACATGTGATGCCGAGATGTCAAATCCTCGCACTGGCAGTACGGATATGCCAAATGCATCCTTGAGGCATTCAAAGAGTGGCTCGATTGATATCTTCCTGGTACTGTATATCACCTGTCCTTCCTTTGATTTGTAGAATTCTACAAGCTCCAGCCTTTCCTGCGGGGTATTCTTGTATCTCTTGATTGGACAGACAAGCCTTGCAGCACAGACATCGCTGCTGAACCGGTACAGCTCACCGTCATCGTATGCAGGGTCAGCAGCTATGTTGTCCACAAATCCTGAAATGGGAAGTACGAGAGGTCTGTACGATTGGTTGTCTGCAATGTTTGCTGTCGTATAGTCAGCCGAGAGTGGCACAACCAGTCCTCCAGTGGAGCATGACAGATGCAGCTTGTATCCAAACACCCACCCCTTTGATTTTGAAAATCCCCATCTGGCATCAGTATCGATTCCGGAAATTGGCAGTACCTTCTTCTTCATGGATGACTTGTGCCATACATGGCCCCTTGCCTTTAGAAGCGAGCTGTCAACTGATGCGGTGGTGATATCGACGAGTCCTTCGAGCAGGAATGTCTGGCCCATCCTTGCAATGATCTGCCTGAGTGGTAGGACTTTGAATCTGCGGTCAAATGTTCTTCTGTCAGGCAGTGTATGCAGCCCGCATGCATTGCAGATCCTCCTGTGGTAGGCATCATCTATGGAAAGGTAGTAGTGCAAGGAATTGACTGACGGGATTCTCATCCATATCCTGACAACACAACACCGCAGGATTACCGTTGTAGGATAGACATACGGCCTTCCCCTTTTCTTGTCAACATCTTTGTACAGGCAGAGCAAACCAATAAGATGCAAAATTCCTAATAGTATGGATTCGGATTGTACCTTGCTGAGGATTTCTCTCTTGGCAAGCATCTTGACAATGACTTTTCCAAGGGGTGATCCAAAGCATTTTTCATTAAATGATTTTTAGAACAAGGTAAAATCAGGGTAGGAAATATGCCCATCTCTCAAATAGATCAATCCCGTATCTTTAACTCAAGGCGGTGTGAGAAAGATTTGTCCGTTACCAAAAAAGGCGATGCATTAAGGCATGAAAAGACCAGAAGCATCTCATTTAGGCTTCCTGAAGAACTCGTAGATGAGATACAGACGGAGGCGGAGCTGAACGATATATCTACAAGCTTGCTGGTAAACAAGATCCTTGAGAGGTATGTGCGGTGGGACTCCATGTCCACAAAGGCGGGATTCATTCCCATAACAAAGGGCTTGGTACTGGAGTTTCTGGACAAAGTTTCAGAAAAGGAGATTGCCGAGATTGCAGAGCGCGTGGAACGAAAAGAGTTCGCAGACATTGCGCTGATTTTCAGAAACGAGTTTAACATCAAGTCATTCTTTGACATAATCGAGACCAGGGCAAAGGCCTCGGGCTACCCATACAGGTACTCGGTCAAGGGAAAGCTCCATTCCTTTACAGTGCAGCACGACCTTGGCCCAAAGTGGTCAATCTACCTTTCGGCACGATACAAGGCAGCTCTTGAAGACCTGGGTGTAACAAATTTCAAATTCCGCGCCGCCCCAAACACCATACAGTTTGACGTCTTCGAACCCAGTCCCGACAAATGATACCTATGAATCAGGACACCCCTAACTGTGAGGCGGCATGCCATAAACATGTGCCAAAACTTCTTCTGGGATGGAATTATCACAAGCGGCTAACTTTCCGAGATGCGCGCGCCTCAGTCTTGCATGGACGCACTACACAGCATATGCGGCCCTTGCAACCACCTCGGAGAGCGACGGATGGATGAAAATAGTCCTTGCAAGACCGTCGATAGTGCCGTCCCCTGCGCGCATGGCGACTAGGACCTCGTGGATTAGTATGGAGGCCTCTGCGCCCATTATGTGGCAGCCAAGAATCCTCCTTGTTTTTCTGTCCACAAGGAACTTGACAAAACCGTCCTTTTCCTCTATTGCCTCGCCCATCGCCGCACCAGAGTACGGGTAGACCGACCTGAGATACTCCAAACCAGCCTTGCGGGCATCCTGCTCCGTCATGCCGACACCCGCCACCTGGGGCCAGCTGAAAACGCCATGCGGCATCGCAAAATAGTCAACGGGAATTTTTTTATCTGGATGTATCATGTTTGCAAACGCATATTGGGCCTCGTGGTTGGCGCTGTGCTTGAACTGGTACCTTCCAACTGCATCACCAAGGGCAAATATCCCGCTTGACGTCGTCTCAAGAAAGGCATCTGTTATGATGTGCCCCCTCCCGTCTGTTTTAACTCCTGCCTTCTCGAGGTCAAGCGTGTCGGTATTTGGAGTTCTTCCGGTTGCCACGAGCAGCTGGTCCGACTCTAGGTCGATTGATCTGCCAGAAGACTCGGCATGAACGCGGAATCTTGTCCCATCCCTTTGCACGCGGGTTGTCTGAAAGCCGGTATGTACCTTGTACCTTCTTGAAAGCACCTCGGTGATCTTCTTTGAGACATCCTCGTCCTCGTTTGGCAGCAGCACGTCGCGCCTCTGAACGATGTTTATT
>JAGWFS010000037.1 GCA_028867785.1 Nitrososphaerota archaeon | reverse complement strand
GAGATTCGCACTACTAAGATTCGCATCACTGAGATTCGCACTACTAAGATTCGCACTACGAAGATACGCACTATTGAGATACGCACTATTGAGATACGCACCACCGAGATTTGCATCACGGAGATTCGCACCACTGAGATACGCATCACTGAGATATGCACCACGAAGATTCGCACCACTGAGATTCGCATCACTGAGATTCGCATCACTCTTTACTGCTTGTTCAAGTGTATCTCTAATGGTGTTGTTTTCTTTCTCAAATGAGAATAAAACCCTTCCACCAATAGTTTTTATTTCTATTTTTAGTTTCATGCTACGGCCTCGATTGAATGTATATCACTGAAAGTTTTGATTGACAGTAGTTTATCTAGGTGTGGTTTACTTCCTACCTGACCGCCTCTAATATCTCCACTTCCTTCCTTTGTGATTTGCTTTATCGTGTAAAATAACTTGCCTTCTCTGCTCCACACTCTAGGATCCAATGCTTCTCTGATGAGATTGACCATTAGACTTCCCTCGATTCGTATTCTTGGCATTGGTCTTTGTATACACAGTCCTTGCATAGCCAGTTCATTTCCGAGTTGTTCAATACACCTTCCATCATGAAAGGAGTTTTGTTTTCTAGATTCTGTGCGTATAGTTTTGCCTTTGCTAGAAGATTGTCAAGCGTCTTTTTGTTTTCAGCACTTGTTGTCTCAATTTCAAATTCTACAAATGGTTTGTCATCAAAGTTCATGAGACATTGGTATAGGATGATTCCCTTGGTTGAATTTGACATTGCCATGTATGCTTTTAGTTGGTCCATGTGGAATCCCTTTGGTTTTTCTACAGTCTTGACTCTCGTAGATTTGCATTCAACAGGAATGTTATTCTCAGAGTGATAGAGGTCAATATGGCCCTGAATATCACCAAACTCAACTTTCTTTTCAATCTCAAACTTTGATTGTTTCTGAGCGAGAGTCTGTATTGCTGCATGGATGGCTTTTCCAGATGTGTAAAAGTTAAGCTCCTTCATTGTGGTTGGGGTTGGATGTAATTTTCTTAGTATTGCCTTTCTTGGACACAGTGTAAGGTCTGAGACATGAATTCCGCTTCTGAATTCAGTGTCGTAATAATTCTTGAGTTCTGTTGTTAGTGTTTCAAGTATCATATCTATGTCTCATCCTCGCTTGGAAATATTGTCTTACCATTCCAAGGACAGTTTTTGCATTCTTTTTTGTGTAGAGCATCAACTTCATCATGATTGTTTCTAGTGATTGCTTTTTTGAGTGCATCTTGATCTTGTACCTTTTGAAGTAATCTTAGTCTTGTTTCTACTTCATGTGTAGGTTTTTCTTTCTTGATGTATTCAATTCTGTTTTCTATTGGTTCGTAGGTCTGTTCTACTAGTTTTTCATGATGGATGTGCCAATAGTATTCTACAGGAGGCAAAGGATTTGGTTTTGATACTTTTCCAAGTAGTACATCACCTTTCTCTATTTTTGCTTCAATCAGTTGTTCAGATTTGGAATGGAAGCCTATTGCTATTCGTAGGCATGATACTACTTTTGCGCGTAGTCCATTGTGGAGGGAGATGATACCCCAACCTGCTTTGATACCCGAACCTGCTTCGATACCCGAACCTGCTTTGATACCCTCACCTGCTTTGATACCCCAACCTGCTTCGATACCCGAACCTGCTTCGATACCCGAACCTGCTTCGATACCCGAACCTGCTTTGATAATGATAGAACCTTTAGCAGAAACTCCAAACTTGAATTTGAGCCATCCTAGACCGCCTTCAATTATTAGATGACCATCAGCGCTTAATTGATGCTCATAAGTCAAGTATCCGTCAATTTCAACAAAGTCTTTTCTTCCAAGATTTGTAGTGTTCATGTGTACTATGTTACAGCATAGTGTATTATATTAACATTTTTAATTGTTCGTGAGTTCTGATGCCTTGAATATGAGGGGTTTTACTGCGTTAATTTTTCTGAATCCACAGTTCAGGCACAACCCAGAGGATATATCAAAGGTCTTCTTTTCCTTGAGTCTGTTCCTTCTAGTTCTGTTTTGAGTGCATCTTCGTGGGCAGAATGTCAGTTTCTTTCTAGTCTTATCTTGCGTTGCAAGTTTGACTTTTTTGATTGTCTCTCGTTTGTTGTAAAAATCTGACTGTCTAAAGATGCTCATCCAATCTTTGCCTGACCTTTGCATTTTGACACATGCTCTTCCTGTTTGGAAGCTGAAAGATGGTCAATTGAATTGTTGCAGTGTTTACAGATTGAATTCTTGGTTCGAGTATTTCCAACAGAGGTTCCAATTCTTTTTCCTTGGAATCTAGATTGTGGAGGATGTAGAATATTTCTGATGAAGAAATCTTCATTTTCTCCAGGATGATAATTCAGATTTTGATAGTGTATGCATACGGAGTCTTGTCTGAATCTTTTTTTGCAGAGTGGACAATAGACTGACTTGACGGGGCAGATGTGAGGCTTTTCGCTCATCTTGTCATATAGTATTGGAGATCCTGTTCCTTGGTGAATCTGTATTACAACATTTTCGTTACCGCATAATTCACAGGTCATGTCTTTGGTTTTGCTCCTCTACAGAATTGTCTATCTCGGTGATGTTTCCATCTTCCAGTGAAAATACTTCTATAGATTTCTTCACCACATTTTGCACATATTTGGTCAGGGATTTTTTCAAACAACTGACCCTCTATTGAGAATTTCTTTTTCATATCAATGAAATTTGTAAATTATCACAGGTATGTTAGGATTCCAACAGTTACGACAAGATCCGTAGAAACCTTCTTGTATTTTCTTCTGACCGTTGTGTACTAGAACTTTTTTAGTTGAAGCCGGGCATTTTTCTTGTGCCATGCCTTCAAAAGTCTGGCCAACTTTACCGCATTTTTCACATGTATAGGTTTTCATTATTTGATTCATACCAATGATATACCCAGACATTTATATTAGTTTGCATTTTAATATATAAGGTCAGACAAAACACTTTAATATTAGAATTTAAATAATTAGGGTATGAAGATATCAGAAAACTCGGCACTAACACCAATAATAGGCAATTATATTGATTTTCAGAGTAAAATGTGGAAATATGATCGGCGGCTATCTTCCGCCATTGAATACGTCTATGATTCTATAGAGCTTTGATCTTCAAATAACCCTGATTCTATCATCGTTTTCGGGGGTAAATGAAAGAATTTCCTTATCTTCTGCTGGCGTTCTAATTTCTTCCATTTTTTCCTTTTCTCTTGTTTGGTCATCAAATCCAGGATCTCACCCTTTAAGTTTTTAATCTGCCTTATTTCCTCTTCTTTCTGCAATAATGAGGCCTTGATCTTTTTTAATTTGTCCAAGTCATTAGGTAATTTAGTCATAAGCTTCCCTCATTAACTGCCTTCGTTCTATTTCTCTATCTACTGCATCATCTTCGGCCTTTTGCCTTGCATGTTTCCGGCAAAGCTCACACCCACAAAAATAACAATCTCTGATGTGGCATGTATCACAATCACAGTCTGACTCTGTTTGCAATGGTACAATATCTATTATATTTTTGCCTTCAATGAAATCATTTACATCTTCTTGAAGTGCCATTAATGTCC
>JAGWFS010000036.1 GCA_028867785.1 Nitrososphaerota archaeon | reverse complement strand
GATTCTATCTGGTAACAGCCCCTCAACGGCATCACGACCAGGTTTATCAACCCCCAATGCCAAGTAATTTGTTACTTCCTTGAGGCCAAGCTGCCCAAGTGCATTTTTCAGATCACCCTTTGCGTCTAAATCAAAAGTAATATAACTTTTTTCAAATTTGCTAAGAGTAAATTTAAGCAGGGCGGTATTTTTTATCGTATCTTTACCCCCATACGAGGTAATTTCAGTATCGGACGGTATCGCAAATTTTGTTGCAAATTGCGCAATCAAATATTCGAAATACTCCTTGTCTGTCTGACCCTCGACTAGAAGTACTCTATTTTTATGCGCCGAAAACAGGTGACGCCAAACTGGAAATTCTGAAGAACTGATCCCCAGATGTTCTGCAAATGGCTCCATCCAATGTTCGCCACTAGTGTCAATTACCTGCGTCTCTTTAAGTTTGTGACGAACCATTCTCCTTCGCAAAAGAATATTCGATCTTGGTTCGACCTGATTAAGCATAAAGGGACTGTGCGTTGACACTATGATTTGAATACCAAGCTCAACAGATAATGCTTGCAACATCTTCCCAAATTCCGCTTGCGCTGAGGGATGAAGAAAACTCTCAGGCTCTTCGATCAGTACAATTGGTATGATTTTATCATCTTGTAATTGACGAGTTTTAATTCGATTTGCTTTCAATATCGACATCAATACGTATGTACGATTCTGAGTGCCACTTCCCCAACTATTTAAGGGAACCTCTACTTGTTTGTCACTTAAATTAATACCCAACGGCATTTCGCGAGCGGCGGTATAAAAATCAAGGCTATCAAATTGAACGTCATATTTTTCAGTAAGCTTGCCTAGCATTTTATTAAGCTCATCCCTATGTTCCTTGGCCATCATTTTTATCTTTCGGCGCACCATTTTCCCTGCTTCAGATATTTGTTTTTGTTCATCTCCTGAAAGTTGTACTTCATAGTACGCCTGTGCGCGACCTCTTCCAAAGACAAACTCATTGTTGTCCGCAGTGGAGTTGTGAATGAATAATACATTTGAACTCTTTAATTTTCTGACAATCTCACGCGCATCCTGATCAGAAACCCCAGAGTCATTAAATCTGATTACAGTTGCTGCTTCATTTTTTGGGGAAACGGTTAGCTGAATTTCACAAACGCTTTCTTTGTCTGGCAAACTACGGTTGGTTATCTTCTCTATGAATTGAATAAGCGCCGGATCGTCGGCACGAGTTAGACATAATTTGCATTTGATTTCTATTGAAAGCCCGGCCTTTATCCACTGTGTTCTATCTTCTGAATAATCAATACGGTTAGACTCGTTGAGCCAAGGCCGAGCTTCTTCGGTCAGAAGGATATTTAATGCCCTAATAACAGCAGATTTTCCCGCATTGTTACGCCCGGATAATGTGCAGTAATCTGGAGCAAACTTGAGATTGATTTGCTCCAAGGTTTTGTAATTTTTTGTCTCTAGTTCTAACAATCGCATCTAAACCTCCCAGTCTTATTCTGAAGGCTGATACCAAATACGCGTACAAATTTTAGACATGGCATTTTTCGTTCGGTATTCCCCGCCGACGTCATACAGCGCACGGTTGATCTGGCCGAGTGAGTTGCATTTCATCTCTCAAGAATCCCTCTGCTTTACATAGGCCGTAGCTCGCGCCATCAAGCCCAGCGCAAAGTTTTGAAATGAAAGTTCCGGATCAGGCTCGCTATAAATGCCTTTCTTCCCTGACGCTTTACTGGACAAAAGCAGGCATGCGGCATCGTATAGCCTGTCTCGCAATACTTTCCGGCAGAATAAGCGATAACGATCCGCGTAGGACGTATTGGCGAATTCCGGAAAAACCTGAAACTGTGGCGCTCGCCGTTCCTTAACCCGAGTGGTGCTGCCTTCAGCTTCTTCAAGCAGCATCAAGTAACCGAGAAATGGACGCGCGGACGGTTTGAACGCGCCCTGCTGATAAGCCGCCCAGAAATCCGTCGCATTTCCAAGTGCTTCTTCTATGCGATTGTTGAAGTTGTTGCCAAAAGACGGACCAGCATGGGATTTGACCTCGATGGTTGCCAGCAGAGTTTTATCCGCAAGAACCAGCAAATCCCAATCCTTCGCTGGGCGGTAAAAGCCCGGAAGCCTGGCATTGACCGTATGCACATCCGCGTCACGTACACCGCACTCGACAACCAGTGAACGCACAACCTGAATGAACCCGTCCAATTGCTTGCCAGCAGTGACCGCAGCCCGGTTGCCTGCGTCACGTGAACCCGTAGCCTTGCCCTGCTTGGCATCTTGTTTGGAGCGAGTGCGCCAGTAAACGCGGACCGCATTTTCGATTCCGGCCCGCAAACGAGCTTCGAACGGGCTCATGCACCGTCTTCCACGTAATGAACAGTCGCGGTACGGAATAGTCCATTCGTCGCTGTTTCAAGCCGCCCCCTCGCCATGCGTGCATAGTCCGCGCTGATTTCAACTCCGATACTGTTACGCGCCCATTTCGCCGCCGCAACCATTGTGGTCCCGGTACCCACGAAAGGATCCAATACTGTATCTCCGGCAAAACTGAACATCCGTATCAGGCGCTCAGCGAGTTCCTCGGGGAAAGGGGCGGGGTGATTTCGTGTGGAAGCGCCTGTAAGGCCGGTCCAGATTTGTTGAAACCAGATTTTGTGCTCAGTCTCGGGAATCACCGACAGGAGACGCTCTGCCGAACTTGGCGTACGGTAGCCACCTGGTTTGCGCTCCATCAGAATGAATTCAATGTCATTTTTGATGACTGCATTCGGTTCGTAAGGTTTACCCAGAAAGCCGCCGCCGTTACCGCTGGCTTCGAATACGGCATTAGCAATCTTGTTCCAGATAATCGGCGACAAGTTCGTGTACCCGATCGTCCTGCAATGTTCCTGAATGGATGCATGCAGCGGAACGACCGTGTGAACGCCGCTATTTTTCCGACGGGAAAGGCACACATCCCCCACGACGACCACGAGCCGCCCGCCGGGCACAAGTGCGTCGTAGCACGCACGCCATACCTTATCCAGTTCGATTAGAAAGACCTCGTAATCCGCCACATAGCCAAGCTGGCCTTCCACTTCTTCATACTCTTTGAGCGTCCAATATGGAGGTGACGTCACCACCAAGTGCACTGATCTTGGCTGCAGAAACGGCATGAATCTGGAATCGGAGCGATAAAGAGTATGTCGCGTAGGAATGCTGCGGACAGACTCCTCTATCCGATGTAGAAGCTTGAGGTCCTTGGCGATGGCTGGAATGAGTTGCTGCGTGACTTCCCGGTCAACCAGCTCGGGCGGTAAGAATGGCGATAAATCTGCTTTCGCTGCATCAGATGATGACGTAACGGGCTTTTGAGATGGTGCCTTTAGTTTTGTTACGCTAAGCAATCTCGTATTCCTTCCGAATTAACCGCCAACCTCATAATACGCGTGACGGGTGTGCAGCAGCGATTGTACTTCACCGCTTCCACCCCCTAGATTGATCTAATTCACGCGGGCCTTTAATAACACCCATACGCCAGCCCAGATCAAGTACTTCTTCAAAAAACTCAACCTTCTCTCGTGTATTCATACGGATGCCTCTGAGCAGCTCTTC
>JAGWFS010000035.1 GCA_028867785.1 Nitrososphaerota archaeon | reverse complement strand
GTGTGCCCTTCCTGTAAGGAGAAAAACTCTGTGGACAAGTCACACTGTGTAAAATGTGGCTTTGCGCTTTCAAAGAAACTTGTGCAGGAACTTGAGGCTAGCAAAAAAAGTCATGCAAGGAAGAAAGCACAATACGAGAGGGAGATTTCTTCACTGCAAGGACAGATCTCAGAGATTAAGGAGATACTGGCAGGACTAGTACAGAAATAAACTCATAATCTTTTTACAATCTTTTCAAGATTACGATTCTTTTCTGTGCTTCTTCCAGCTTCTCTTGTATCTTTATCAGGAGTTCTTTTGGCACTTCTATGGTTTCAGTCATGAAATATGTTCAAAATATTGTTTTTAAGGCAGATCCAAACCTTGAAACTTGCAAATTTCAGAAAATGCGTATAAAGCCTTGTTTCAAGCCGCACTATCCACGGAGAAGCTTGGAATAAACGGAAAGATATGTGTGACTAGTCACCCATAATGATACCGTTGCAGTACAGGGAATATGTCAGGGCAACAAACGATATCATATCACAGTACGATATTCTTCTTACCGTAAGGCAGATCTTTTACAGACTAGTATCAAGTGGATTCATCCAGAATACCATAAACAGCTACAAGCTCTTTGACAGGATGATAACAAGGGGCAGGGAGAGGGGCGATATCGATGCAAGAAGCATAGTGGATCGCGCAAGACAGGTAATGGGCGGCGATTACGGTTATGCATCAGTACAAGATTTTGTCAGGACAAAGATTTCAGAACTTGAAGATACAGAACAATATACAAGAAGAATTTGGGACAACCAGCCGCAGTACGTGGAGGTGTGGGTCGAAAAGGACGCACTAGCCACACTTTTCTCAAGCATTGCCGACGGATACAGGGTGTGACATATCCAAGCAGGGGCTACTCTTCTTTTACCAAGGTATACGAGGCAATCAACAAGAGGTTTTCTCTTTATGGTGACAGACCGATCACGATACTGCACTTTTCCGACCACGATCCTTCAGGCCTGAACATGACAGAGGACATCCAGTCAAGACTGTACCGGTATGGCTCGCATGCCAAGGTCAAGCGCATAGCGCTGACATACACACAGGTGAGGCAGTTTGGACTAGAACCGATGCCGACCAAGATGAGCGACAGCAGGTGGAGGGAATACTCTATACAGTATGGAAACCAGTGCTGGGAGCTTGACGCCCTGCCTCCAAACGAACTGCAGAATATAATCAGGGATGCCATAAAAGGACATGTCGATGTATCCAGATGGAACAAGACCTTCAAGGAGATAGAAAAAGAGAAACAATCTCTTCAAAAAAGATTCAAGAGCAGAGAGGTTACGTTGCTGATAAAGAAGCTTGGCTTGTTGCTTTCTGACGGTTCTTCGATGAATGCAAAACATTGAGTGGCAGAGAATAGAGATATCATATTATGATTCACAGGCAGTTACTTGCACAGAAAACCGTCAGAAGATTTAAAGAACTGGAACCGTATCCACAAATAGGAGATCTAGATGGTAGAGGAAGTACTACGATTAAAGGGAAAAGCCGCAGATGCTTTTCTGCGATATGACTCAAGAAAACTCTCCAAAAAGGAGATGGACGATAACAAGAAAGCACACGATTACTATCTCAAACACTGCAAGAAACCCTAGTTCTTAATTAAAGGTATTTTATTACAAGAACCACGTTGAGGTTACAATATCTATACTTGGATGAGCTAAAAGAAATTCCAAGACTTGACTTTACCGAGCAAAACGGCAGTGATCCATTGGAGATCCATAAATTTTACTATGATGACCTCAGGCGGTACCAGCAAAGCAAGCTGAGCACCGCAAGATTCGTAAAATACAAGGGTGAGATGGTTGGGTATTTCACTGTATCAATGAATGCCATCGAGCTTGACAAGCTGGGAAAAGATGAAAAAGTAAAGGGAACCACTCCAAAAAAATATCCTGCAATGCTGATTGGAAGAATGGGGGTGGACAAAAGTATAGAGGAATAGGAATCGGTTCCGAGATATCGCTTTTTTGCAGAGGCCTTGCCATAGAAACAAGCCATGAAATAGCATGCAGGTATGTGATGTTGCATACTACAGAAGACAAGGCTCCATTTTACAGAAGATCAGGATTTGTCAAATCTGGCAATCCTCCAAGAAAAGGTATAGTCTCAATGTATGTTAGAGTAGTTTAGAAGATCAGGCCATACGCGGCCTGATTTTCCCCTTTTAACTTCTGGCAGATTCGTATCCTGGATACAATGTACTTTATTCGAAAGATAAAAAAGACAAAGAAGAAGACATCAAAGAGCTCGTTTATCATATCCTTGCCAAGGAAGCTTGAAAGAAGGATAGCATCATACGATACCAACATAGCAGCAAGGCTTGCAAACTTTACACGGTTTCGATATTTCTATGAGGACGTTGAGAACCCGGAGATGCTTCATGCTTTGTATATGGGATGACGAGCTGCCACCAGATGGTATACATGACAAAGCCAAGACAACTACCATACAGCGAAGCGGAAAGACAAGCAGGTATGTCATTATACCAAGGAAGGTGTGCAGCAGGTTTGGGTGGGGTGCCAGAACCGAGCTTGTGATAGGATATGACTCTCAAATAGACGAGTATGTGCAGGGTGCAATATACAAGAATGGCGATTGTTTCATAAAAAATGATACGCCTGGCCAGGAGGCGCATGTCTGTGTCATAAAATTTCAGAGGTATCATGACATGAAGAACCTCTACAGGGCAAAGCTTGCACAAAGAAAGGAGTACCTTGCAAAAGAAGAAAGCGACGCATACTGGACCACAAGAAACAGCCCACTGAACTATGATGTTGCCATGAAAAGAATAAGCTATGATAGGAAGAACATGCACAGGCTTGTCTGGAACAAGCTTGAATCCATGAATCTTGTCGCTGTATCGTATACCGACTTTGTAAGGCTGCGTGCAGAAATGGAAAGGGAAAAAAAGAGAAAGAGGAAACAGTTCCTGCAGAAAAGATTTGGCAGCAAGATAACATGGCGCTACAGAAAGGATCTCATCAGGTCTGGAGGATATGGTTACGATTACGACGCACGCCGCGAGAAGATACTCGATGATCCAGACGCCTACATAGAAGCTGCAAATGACGATCCTGAGCTGTATGGAGATTCTAGTAGAAAAGACTCGTATTATGAAGACGAGTCTAAAGATTTCTAGTGCCTTTTAAACTTCACACCATCTGGAGTATAATGGCATACGAGAACCATGATGATGTAATAGCAATAGATGCAGGAACTGGATTTGTAAAGTGTATCTCTGCACACATGAGGATATGTTTCCCATCAGTCTTTGCAACAAGACGGCTGACAAGATGGGAGGACCCAAAGGAAGGAATGGTTGAAGCTGTAGGATACGATGCGGTAAGGATGTCCATATACCCTGATGCTGTGCTTGTCAGGGCAGTCCTTGAGGGCAGGATAGCAGAAGAGAAGGCCTTTGCAGCTATAATCCGGGAGGCAATTCGAAAGCTTGGATGCGAACAAGATCTCGGCTCGCTTGTTGTTGTGATGGGCCTTCCATATGGCGCAGCGCAGCAGAAACAATATCTTGAGAAACTAGTAGAGCGAAACTTGAAGCCAAGACAAGTGCTTGTCATACCGCAGTCCATTGGCACGTTACTGTCCGAGGATGCAAGGACCGGCATCGTACTATCAATAGGACAGGGAACTACAGAGCTTGTCCTCTTTGAAGACCTCAAGCCAATTTCCGGAACATCGATTCTGCAGGCATGCGACTATCTGTACGAAGACCTTGCATATCTTGAACATGAAAAAAATACAGCAGACAAGAAGAAGGTAGATGCACTTACTACAATTCTTGCCAACAAGCTTGCAGTCTTCAAGACTAGGCTAAACAA
>JAGWFS010000034.1 GCA_028867785.1 Nitrososphaerota archaeon | reverse complement strand
GAGGCAGCCCCGGAAAGGTATTTGCCGGGAGATTGGCATTAATATTGTCTTGGTAATAAGTCCCCGGAATAATCAGGGTACTTCCACCGAATGACTGGTTCAGATTGGGCACTGTTCTTCTACCTGTTTGTCAGATAGCCCTATTTTATCATACCCGGTCATTTCTCCACTTTCTTGGAAAGCAGCTCCGTGAACTTGGTCTTCCAATCATCCATGTTTCCCCGGAAATTCCGCAATTCCATGAGAACCAATTTTTTATACACGGCTTCTTTGCTTTTCAGGGTTTTCACGAATTCCAAGGCATTGATGGATTCCTTTCTGGTTATCGTCAAAATTTGGGCTTCAAGCCGCTTGGCTTCCGCTTTTGTCTTGGAAAGATTGGTTCCCAAGGTGTCATTTGATTTTATAAACTTGGCCATATACAAACCTCACACATTGATTATCAGTCCGCTGGTGCCGGAAGCATCGGAAGTAGCCGTACTTACATCAACAATTATGGCATCAAAATTGCCGATTTGGGCCTGTATCTGTACGGTGGAAACACCCTTTGTATCTATTTCCACCTGTGCGTAGTAAAACCCGGGCTGGGCTTCATCTCCTGTTACGGCTCCCTGCGTGATTTGGTAGGAAAATTGATTATCTATGCCAATCCTCGCAAAAAGCCCTTGTAGTCCATACAAAATGCCCACCAGAGCATCTTGCCACCAATCCCTTTCTAAGTAATTCCGGGTAAAAAGGTGTAGGGAATACCTTCTTGATTGCATCCCACTAACATTCCAAACCGCACTATTAGTCCCGGATTCTGCCGACAAAGTTTCCATAGCAAAATTTTCTTTTGCTATCCCCAATCCAATAGGTACTTCATCTTGCTGCGCAAGGTCAAGTGAAAGCACAGCAAACGGCAATTGTGGGGTAGCATCTAACGGCATCACAAATAAAAGCTGGGGAGTTTTATACCCGGCAGGAGGGACAACGGATTGAATGGCGGCTTGTAAAAGTCTCCGCAGAGTTTCGGATGTGAGGTCAGGAACTAATGTAAGTTGTGAACTGGGGCTGAGGCTATTGGATAATCCCGAAACTGCTGGTGTGGCCACATCTTGTATTTTCCATTGATATGTAGCACTTGGGGAGAGATTTGTCGCCAAACCATCTCCCACATCCAAATAATTTGGAATTAACAGGCCGGAATAGATTTGAAGCCAAGTTGCCCCAGCATTGGCAGTACGACTAATTGCCACACCACTAGCCACACCGGAACTTCCCGTGCCTGTCAAGGACAGCAATGCCGCCCCTCCCGTGGGGATTACTGCGGCTGTTATAAATAAAGACATGCTAAATTCCTTCTATTTTTCGCACTTATACTCATTTTAGCCTTAGATTCTTCAGAATGTCTTTTCCCAAACATGGGATGATTTTCACCGCAATATTTCCCAATTTTGGCTTCCCTCATTTTAGCTTTGCTTTCTGAAGTATGATGCCTCCCATACATAGGGTGGTTTTCTCCACAACATCTTCCAGTTTTGGCTTTGCTAATTTTTTCACAAGTTTCTTTAGAATGATGTTTCCCTTTCATGGGAGAAATCCTTCCTTTAAGAGCGATGCTCATTTTATTTATTGTTTCCTTAGAACGGGACTTACCTTTTTTAGCGGCACTGATATGTGCTTTATGACTTTCAGAAAATTGTCTATTTTTATGGCTCCAACTTTGCTTTTCTCTGGTTTCCACGGAATGCCTATGCCCAGAAGGCCCTTCTCCTCCATTAGTCAGATTCCTCAAAATCCCAGTTCCCAAATCTTTCCTGCCGAACATGGCTATATACAGCCGTTCGGCCTCGAAGGCTTTGTCCTCCGGGAGGTTTTGATTGAGAAAGACTATCTGGGATTTGTTTGTGGGTGGTTTTATATTGTGGGAAGACCCATCATATGCCCTATCATCTTTTCCCTTTCCAATGTAATAAGGAGTTCCATCCTTTCGGGTGTAAGCATAGACATAAAAATTATTCATTTACAATCCTCTTTCCGCAGATTTCACTTTCTTTTGCATCAGTTCGTATAGATGCAAAGCGGGCGAATAAACTTTCATAGGATGCCGACTGTCAATTTTCCATTGAGAATCTTTTGACACGGTTCTGAAATCACCATTTCCATACCGGCTTGCATATACTTTCTCAGCCATTCTAGCAGCCGCCCCACTTACTTTTGCAGAAGGCATAAGACGAGTTCGATAACCACCATAGGAACGCACGGATGCCGCCGTAAGCGGGCTTTTCCCCATGTGAACCAGGCTATTTTTGCCTATTGGAATTATTTTTGTTTGCTGCCCCTTATCAAAGGGGGTTTTCCCCCAATTGAGATTATAGGGTTGCCGTCCTTTTTCCAAAACATCAGCATAGGGGCTATTGGAATAAATGATGAAGGAACTGCCAGAAGTTTGATTGGCAACAAGGCTGGACGCATATCGGCCAGATGGGTGTTTCAATCGGCGTCCCCCCAAAGAGGAAGTTCCTTGCCCAAATTGCATCCAGCGAATAAAAGTATCCGTGATTATGGGGGTAATCAAAGAAGCAGGCAATGTAGTAGTAATTGTGTAATGTAAATTTTCGGTACCGATTTGGATAGTCCGTTCTTCCTTGCGCCCCGGCTTCAATGTCCCTGATTGAATGGCTTGACGAGTAGAGGTAAATTTCTCTTTCTTTTTCTCCACGGCCAAAAGAGCCATGAAGGTTCCACGATTCATTTTGCTTTCGGCTAGGTAATCGCTGGCATAACGAAATGCTTCTTGCGGGATAAAGCCTTGCTTGATAAGCGAGGCGGCGAGTTGGGCAATTCTGGAATCTGCGGGCATTAGGGATTCCCGATACTCCCATGTGCTCTCAAAAAAATGTCCAAAGTTTGCAGTTGGAATCTCTTGGGAAGCCGAAATCCTTGAACTTCGGGGCGCACATGAGGAACACCACCCCGCAAAAAGGCGACATACGCTTGATTGGCAAAGTATTCCACACTGAAAGGAGTTCCAATAGGCTGGTCAGTCAAGGCCACTGTAACAATTCCTGTGGTGCTCGTTTGCACGGTGTAATTGTTGTCAGCACTCACGGTATTCGTGGCCGTGTCAAAATAAGTCACAGCTCCAGTAGCTGGGATTTCCAAGCCGTAGGTATAGGGTAACGTATTGTTCTGGCCATTGACCAAATTTATAGTGAAGCGTTGCAAAGCGTCTGAAAGCTCGAATAAATCATAGGTCGCCGCTTGGTCCCAAACAGTGCCCGCTCCCTGTGGGATTGACAGGATTGGCATTCCATTGGCATATGAGCCTGCTTCTCCGGCTACCCTTGATGATGGGTCATCCGGCAACATGAAGCTAATAGCCCCGATAAATGGCTCTGCGGGAGGTGCATCCCAATATCTCCCGTATCCCCCACATTGCAAACAGGAGGGATTCCCGGAACCTGTAGAACCCGCACAAGGGCAAATATGGGATTTCCGCCAGAAGATGTTGACGCCCAAAGCGGCAATCGTATTGTCCATGAGCTGAACATTGAAGAAGAAATCCCCCGGCAGCACCATGCTACTGGAACGGCCCGTGGTTAATGTATTGGGTCCACTCATAATTACCTATTATACGTGGTGTTAAGTCGTCCAAGTAAAGACATTATTGCCACAATCGTGAATCCGGGCCCAGCCGTTCAGGCTCATATTTTCCAATTCACTTTTCAAAGGGTCAAAGAATTCCAATTTCCCGGAAAGTTTGTGTTTCTGGAATTGCACACGCGAGTATAGTGGCCCCACGTTATTATTGAAGTAGAAATAATTGGGGGAAGCCCGATGGGATAGTTGGAATCCCAAATTAGGGTATAACCGTTCCCCTGTTCCCCATCGCAGGTCGGAATACGACACAATGGAATGGGGTTGATGTTGATTGATGAAATGG
>JAGWFS010000033.1 GCA_028867785.1 Nitrososphaerota archaeon | reverse complement strand
ACGGGACAAGTCACAAGAAGTAATAAACTTCCTAAACTGGGTAATCCATGATGGGCAAAATTATTCTTCGACATTATTGTATGTTCCATTGCCTGCTTCAATGGTAACGGCAGATGAGCAGGGCATTTCACAGATACAGTTTGGTGGCAGTACAGTTCCAGAGTTTGGTCCAATTGCATCTCTAGTACTTGCAATTGCAATCGTATCCATAATTGCAGTCTCTGCAAAAACTGGATTAAGGCTTGCACCAAAACTATAGACTATCCTAATTTTTTATTTTTTTGAAATTGAATCTATGAATTCATTTCATGTTATGTATTTTGAATTTTAGAAACTAAATTCTATATAGATTTATGGAGAACATGATTTTGTAAATCGTTTTATGTTGTGGGCATAGCATACAGCTGGCTACGTATTCTATACCGATCACTTAGAAATAATAAATAATTCTCATAAGGCTCATGGCACGAAAAATAATTTTAGGTTTAGCGCTTACGCTGATCCTACTAATGCCTACCACCGCAATGGTGGCACACGCACAACTAGTACAAACGCCGCCAACTACACCTCCAGACGGAGTGAACATCAAGCTCAATGGTGCAGGTTCAACATTTGTATTTCCAATAATGAGCAAATGGAGAGTCATGTATAATGGACTATATCCTGGGGTAAGTATCAACTACCAATCCGTTGGAAGTGGCGCTGGCATCAATCAAATGACCAAAAAAACAGTTGACTTTGGAGCATCTGATGCTCCGTTGTCACCAAGTCAACAAAAGGCAGCTCCGAATACGCTAACCTTTGTAGACTCGATTGGTGCAATTACGGTGTCCTACAACATACCAAACGGCAAAATCGTTAATGGCGTTGACCAAATCATTCCTAGCGGACTAAAATTAGATGGTCCAACTATTGCCAACATCTTTGAGGGCAAGGTAATCCATTGGAATGATCCGGCCATACAAGCCACTAATCCAGGAATGTCTCTGCCAGACGCCAGGATTACGGTGATTCACCGCTCTGACGGATCTGGAACAACATATGCGTTCACAAACTACTTGTCAAAAGTCAGTAGTACTTGGAGTCATGATGTTGGACAAGGAACCGTGGTTCCGTGGAGAACTGGGATTGGAGGCCCCGGTAACGCAGGAGTTGCACATTATGTCCAATTAACTCCATATTCAATTGGATATGTAGAACTTGCATATGCTCAACAGAATCACATGTCATACGCATATGTCAAAAATGCCGATGGCGATAATTTTGTGGCACCAACAATTGATTCAACAAGTGCAACAGCCAGTACTATAACGAATCTGCCTGCCTCAAATGGAGATTGGAGCAAAGTTTCAATTACTAACGCACCAGGACCTGATTCCTATCCAATCGCTTCATTGACCTATATCATGGCATATCAGAACCGTGAAGTAGTAAAGGGCACAGACTTGAACAGAGCAAATGCTCTACTTAGTTTCATCTATTGGATAGTAACAGATGGACAGCAACATGCCAAACCACTTTGGTATGTACCGCTTCCTCAAAACATCCAACTAGTTGATATCAACGGACTTCAAATGTTCAAGTACAAAGGACAGCAGTTGTGGGACGATACAGGTTAATCCAGGCACATAAACGCCTTCCTTTTTCTTTTTTGATATAACCAATGTAAATTATGTCTCAATAACCTGCTGCACAGAAGTTATGGATTCAAAAGAAGAGATCGTGTGTATATGAAAGCTATGAAAACTATTTGCGCCAGATTAAAGTTGAATACTATACATCTATGAAACAGTGATAAAATAATGCCAGACAAGATCTGCAGAACATGTGGTGAAGAACTGATTGGATATTCGCAATGCTTTGAATGCAAAAAGCCAATACAGTACATCTGCATAAAGTGCGGAAAAAAGACCATAGAACGACTCCATCTGAGATGTTTTGCTCACACAAGGCATGATTTTTCAGTGTCTGCAAGTATCTCCTTGGCAGAATAGGTCCAGAACGGGTCCAAGTCCAAGACCAATCTGTTCAAGCTCTGGCTTGCCAAGTTCATGGGTGTCAACAAGTATAACCTGCATCTGTATGCAAAGACATTCGAGTTTCTGCACAACAACAGGGAACTTGGTTACTATGCAAAGTTCATGAAGATACTGTCTGTTATTTATTAAGCAACAACTTTCTACATTATGAGTGACTTATTTTAATACCAAACCAAGTTCAATGGCAACTTTAGAGTAAGAGACTGAGGAAACTTTGGCCACTGCAGGTAGATTTTCTGCATAGTATGCCGCATCATATTTGTCTTGCCAGCTAGTTGATTTTGCTTCCACTACAAGTATTTTTGCGCCAGGGTCTGCTTGATGTGCTTGTTCCACATAAAATGAAACATCTGATGTGGAGGAGGGATTTGAGTTGGAAGTGCCAAACGGCGTAGCAATCTCAAGACAGCCGTTTGTAACGATACATGCAGGAAGGCCATGCTGTGTATCATACACTGCAAGATCATTTTCCAGAGTGGGATCATGGGATGTAACAATAATTGCAATCATTGAACCCCCACTTGTTGCAAATACAGATGGGATGGTCAGAGATGAAGTCAACAGAACTATTACGCTAATGGAAATGTCCTTTTTGTCCAAACCTGCTTTGTTTTATGTCATCCTTTCTATTATGCTCTTCGTACCTATGATTTGTACAAAACATTTTTGTGAGCAAATTTTCTGAAACCCTTTCAATACGGAGGAGGTTGTACTATGAGCTGTCCTCTCATGGTTGGGTAGTGAAATGTGCAATAGTAGGTAAATATTCCAGTTACATTTGCATCAAATGTTATAGTTTTATTTTCACCGGGATGTAAAACAACATTGATGTCATATGGCTTGTCAAATATAGTAAATGAGTGATTATCTCCACTAGGACCATATTAGAATATGTATGCGGGGGAACTTGTGATTTGCAATAAATTGCATTGTTCCACAGAATATGTATGCGGTCGCCGGGATTTGAACCCGGGTAACGGGCTTGGAAGGCCAGTGTACTAACCAAACTATACTACGACCGCGTGTGGGTTGTAAATGTCTGACGTTATTTATTTTTGTAGTATGACCTTACCGTTTGACAGCGTTCCGACAAAGAGCCAGCCCTCTGTGATCAGGATCTCGGCTTCTTCACTTGTAGATACTCTCTGTTTTAGGCTTTGCCGACACTCAGCAACCTGAGCATCTCTTGCACCTTTTCAGGGGTAGCGTTTGTGATCGTGTTGTGAAACTGCTCTTTCTGTTTCTCTATCGGGTCTTCGTGTCGCATTTCAAGGTCTAGAAATTCCTCGCATCGCAGGAAGGACTCCCTCATATCTTCCAGTAGGGGCATTCAAGATATTTGGTTCTTTCTCTTCTATATGATCAGATAGTGGATCAAGTGACATACTATCCTCTAGCACTGCCTGTCACAGTGAAATCTTTGTTAAATTTGATTACCTCTCTTTTCTGTCCAAGTTTTGTAGGTAGCTGGCCATATTCATAATTCTGTATCATCTATACAATAAACGCAGGTTTAGTATTTCAAAAAAAGATGTGTATAAAAAATTCATAGTGATAGATATCATGAACCAAAATCCTCTTGACCCCGATGACAGGCTGAGGGGAAGACCGCCTGGCAGGACGAAAAAGGTGATGAACGTATCCCTTGCAATTGACGTATACAATGCATTGATGAAGATATCTGAAGGCCAGCGTTCATCGTTTATCTCAGACGTGCTCATACCGCTTACAGATTCCCTAATCATCCTTGTAGGCTGCTGCAATATTTGAAACACCGACTACTTTATACTGTAAAAATGAGACGGGACAACGCAATCCCGATATTGGAAAATGCAGGTCCGAGCTTGTGATTTGTGACTGGTCGGTTGCTACTGCAATGGGAATGAACTGGCACGAATCTACCTGCAGCCAATAGATTCCCGTATCGTTTTGAGATGTAATCTCGTATGCAGCCACCCGGCTTTCCTTGTGCGGTATAGTATCTGGATTTGCGGTTATCTTTAGATTTTCCGTATGGATCTCCCCTCCAGTGGTTCCATT
>JAGWFS010000032.1 GCA_028867785.1 Nitrososphaerota archaeon | reverse complement strand
CTTCCTTAGTTCCGTATGAATTACCCATACCTTTTCTTGTCTTAGGCTCTAAGTCCTCCAAGTTAGGCTTATTCATAAGCAAAGGCGAAATTCCTTCAATTTCTATTTCAGCTTCCTTCCATCCCTGCATTTTTGTTGTTGCCATTTATATCCCTAGAAAAAGAATCTGTTTGCACAGACACATATACTATGCACTTACTATTATTTATACCCCTATGTTAGTTCTATGATACTTGTATCGGTGTAATTCCACTACTGCTTTCTGAACTTTCCTATCCAATCTTTTACTTTAGTATACAAGCCTTTCCTTTGCTTCTGTTCATTTATTCGTCGTATTTCTCTTTCTAAAAGCAAAATAGAGTTATTGATAAGACCCAAAGTCTCTTGTGTTTTCAATTCTGTGCCAACGTGAGCCACTCTTTGCTCTGCATAGAAACCTAGCTGTTCATCCGTTTTCGCCTGATGCTCCACAAGCTTCAAAAGAGCATTATTTATCTGCTCGTAATCAAAAGTTCCATATAATTCTGCTAGATAATGCCTTCTTACCCTATCCATATCTGGCAAACTCAGCTTAGAATAAACCGTTTCCAGCTCCGCCTTGTTCTTAGAGAAGTCCACTATCAATCTCTTATTGCCTTCCTTATCAAAGACATCTAGCTTTTCCTTGTTCTCCAATAGGTTCTTGGCTACCTCGTTATTGGTTAGGGCATTGTGATTAAGCATTATCTTGGCTGACATCACGCCCTTGTCCAATCTCTTTATCTTTATTCCTAGTAGCTGTTCTAGCTCTTCCGCCATCTCAAATGCTCCGTCTATGTAAGGCTTGTAAGCTAGATAAGGTTGCTCGCTTATTGATACGCTGAACTCCTTAGTGTATATAACTAATGTGTCTCCTGCCAGAAAGAACGTGTGTTCCTTATAAGTAGAATATCCGCCTGTCTGGTTATTCAGACCGCTCTGATTGAATTTAAGCCCCTTGCTCCTTATAACAATGCTTTCCTGCTTGGACATATCCGTTAGGAGCGTAAAGAGCAAGGCGAAACTATGCCCACGAAGTTCTTGAGGTTGCTGTGGTAGGCTTGTTGGCTGTCCATTGACCAATCGAGAAACTGCAAGTAGCTTGTAAGCCTCGTCTGTTAATGATAATTGGTTGAAATTGGAAATCTTTGTTATGTGGACATATCCCTGTGTTGCGAGCTTGTTTATGTGCCTTGAGATAATATCCTGACCGACGTTAAGTGCCTCAGCAATCTGGTTCTGGTAGATTAAGTCTTTCCTCTGTTCCGCTTGTAGAATCAAGCTTAGAATTTGAATATCAATCTGCTTTAGCGTTTTCCCTATGCAATCCCCTTCCCCTGTATATAGTATATGGAATTGCAATTTCTACTTGCAATATTCATATACCTTTGCATTTAGCCTCTTGGACTAAAATACATAAAACAGGAGCTTGGGGAATGAATGATGGCTTACTAGACATCATCAACTCTCTTGGTAGTTGAGGCTTCGTAAGTAATTACATAACCATAGATTTCAGTATGGCATTGACAATAATGAGGGCAATCTTTAGGAATTGAGCATCCGCAATAGATACAAGCCATCGTCATCGCCTAATCGGAAACTTTGGGGAATGAATGGGGAGGAGGGCAATCGCCGACGAGGTGGGGAATACACTTTCGTCGGAGAAGGAATGTGTATGAAAACAACGCCCTTCCTCCCACATTACTATAATACTTTGCGACTTTCTGATATATAAATCTTATGGCAATCCAGTGGGCTTTGATGGTTGCTTCACTTTGGTTTAAGAAGTGATATACACCTTCATATCGCCATAAGCATCTCACCCCCACGTCTTAGGTGGGGGCTAGTTATCTGTGAGTTGATAACTATTCTGTTGCCTGAGCGACCATAGCCTCCTTTACTGCTGGCTTCACCGCTTTAGGCATCTTTTTTCCTGCAAACTTGTTTCGTAGTCTGGTTATCTTCTTGTCCCTTGCGTTCTTCACTTTGTTTATCTTTCCTGTTGCCTGTCTCTGTATAGTCTCGATTCTCTTTGTGCTTTCTTTCTTCACATCTGCAATAGAATCTGAGAACGCCTTAAGCTTTTTCTGCTTCCTAAGCTTCCTGTTTGCCTTCCTTGTCTGCTTCATCTGCTTTAGAAGTGCCTTCCTAGCCTGTTTTGCCTTCTCTGCCTCTGGGGTTAGGTTTTCTATAATGTGTGGGAGATTCCTGACTTCATCATAAGTCACTCTATATTGACCCACTTCCGTTCCAATAGTGACATCAATCTCTTTCAAGATTTTTCCTTTCTTGGTAGTGTGTGTTCCAGCACTCTTGGACAAAACAATTACTTGTCTGCCCCTAAAATCTACAGGGAATGTATGCCATTCCTGTCCGTTTTTTCCTATTACTTTTGTCATAGTTCTTACCTCTAAATTGCTTTGTTTTTATATGCAACAGAAAGATATATAAAGCAATAGGGTAAGGCTATAGCTTCTCTCTTTCTATCATTTGCCTGCCTTATTTCCTTTTTCTCAAAGCAAAAATAGTTAAATTAGCTAATTTATCTTGTGATAAAGCCTTTTTCTTTGAGGGTTTGTAACTATCCAATTCCTCTATGCTCTCAGATTTTGTCATAACGACAATAGCTTCGAACAATTCCCACATTCCCATTAAGCTCAGTATAGATACGGAGCATAGATTTAAAAAGATATGTTAGGATTAATGTTCTTCAACTACTTGTTTTTCAAATAACTTAACTTCTTTATAACATCTATCAGCTTTGCATCTTCGCCAAATTGCTGTATTAACCATTCCTGAGCTTCCCTCACTTCCTTCTTAGTGCCTTTGAATAGTATGGTGTTATCGGTAAGCTGGTATCTCAAAACTCTCCCCAATCAACATTCTTAAGCTTCAACACTTTCTTATCCAGCAAGATTGAAATATTATTTGTTAATTGCCTAAGCTTATCCATATCATTAAAAGTGTATATTTTATTCTTTGAGAATCCGTGTCCCATTTCCAATCCGTCTTTTTGTAGCTTGCGAATAAGCTTGTCTATTTTCTTGTCACCTATTGTCTGTATTTCGTATAGATGGTCTGTCGCTCCATTTGCCCATAGGATAATCATAGCACTAAGATTCTCTTCATAAGAACCCCTCTCAAAACATTTATAGAATTTTACTGCTTCTAAAACAGACTTGTCATATTTTCTCAATTCTGCTTCATTATCTAGTTTATCTCTAAAAATATGGATAATTGAGATGTTCATAGCTTGGTCATTGAAAAAATGCTCTGAAAACTTTACTAGGTTTATTACTAATCCGCTTCCAAATTCTGATTTTTGTTTTGCCATAATATCACCAGCTTATCTCTACAACAGGTTCTAGCCCTGCCTCCTGCTTTTCCATTCCTAGCTCGAAGAAACTCCATACGCTATTGATGAACATTACCCTGCTTCTAATATCGCTTGAATCATCGTTAAGCATAGTGTTTTCAAACCCCATCTTGTCCACCATTTTCTTTACTGCACTTCCCATAGCTACCTGCTTTTGTAGATTCTCAAAAGCTTTTTCCTCTAAGGTTATTGGCAAACCCAAAAGATACCTTATGCCTATATTAAGTGTTCTTTCATAGTGTCCCTTGAAATCAAAAGGTTTTATATCTTCGCTACCTTCCCATAATTCAATGGGAAATACTGCTCTTAGTAGCTCATTCTCTGCTACCATACCTATACTAGCTCTAAGATAACCCACTCTTCCAGCATCTATGCTAAAGCCTGTCATCTGCTCCTCGCTTTCTATTTCACTCTTTTTATTCCAATTTAGATATATGTCAGTTCCCATTTTATCACATTTTTAGCAGATTATTCAATACTCTCTCATCTTCAATGCCTTTCTTTATTTCATCATACTTCATCTTGAATAAAGTTCTACCATCAATAAACATATCCTTGCACTTGCTCTGGTCTTTATGCTTCATCAGCTTTCTAAACTCCTCCGCCATCTTTTCTGTGCCTAGCCAGCAATAAAACTTTGCGTTTGCCTGAAACCTTGCCCTTAATGATAAGGCTGTTGCTATCCCTGCTGTTGCTTTGGCTAAGCTTTCGATATGAAAACTAGGGTAGGTGTAGTAGATTCCGCAGTATAGGTAGTATTTAGTCATTTAAATCACTTGATAATTGTTGCTTTATAATGATTAGCCATACCTTCACTTTTTGCCATTTCTTTTACGTGATTTAACATTTCCTTTT
>JAGWFS010000327.1 GCA_028867785.1 Nitrososphaerota archaeon | reverse complement strand
TTCCTTGGACGTGACTTGAATGGTCAATATTTTGTTTGATGGTTTCAAGTGTAGAATTGTGAGAGTTGTCTTTTAGCAGATTTGGTAGAAAAACTATCCCTGCAGCTGCTATTATTCCAAAGACGATTAATTTTCCTATCAACTTTCCATAGGTATTACATTTTTGATAAAAGACGTGTAATGCATACAATTTGAGCAAATGTAGAAAAAGATTCTAGTGCATACGTCCAGAGTCAACCAGCTCAGATCATAACAAGACTTGATCAGGTCGAAGAAATGATGTCAAAAGGTTGGAGACTTGTTATAACATTATCATCTGAAAAAGCAGTTTTGGAGAAAATTGGGTTCGGATAGGACCTGTTTGAACTATATGTGAGAGAGCGGGTTCGCGGGGAACTTTTACAATATTGTCCATTTCTAAGACTCTCATATGATCTCTAGTCATTAATGAATTTCTTCTGAATGTCTATGATTTAACTTTTCTAGTTCTAGACTTGGAA
>JAGWFS010000326.1 GCA_028867785.1 Nitrososphaerota archaeon | reverse complement strand
TCAAACGTGGACGCTGTGATAGACTGGAGCCATTTTGGTCCTCCTGGAGCCGTGGTGGATGAATTAAAGGTTGTAGAGGAAGACAACTCTGAAGACTTTACAGATTTTGAAATTCTTCTCTAATGTATATTGGAATAAGCATCAGAGAGAAGATTTTTTAGCTCATCAAGATTTTGCCCTGGTTTTATCTCAACCTTCCTTATTGGCTCTTTTCTGTCCCTTGTGATCTTTGCAATGACTGATTCTCTTTGTGGTTCGATATCGGCAAAGTACCTGAATGTCATGGATTTGCAAAATACTATTCTATGCATTCGAACATCCTCCAGTACATTGCTGCCAAGTGAAAAGCAGTAGCTCCGTATCTCCTCAAATAGCGGCTTTATTTTAGGTGGAACCTGTTTTTTAAAATCATCATATGTTCTTGTATGACCTGAAATCAGACCGTCCATGTTTCTCTTATCTGTCATGTAATATTTAGAGGTAGTAGCTCTGCTAGTTCCA
>JAGWFS010000325.1 GCA_028867785.1 Nitrososphaerota archaeon | reverse complement strand
ATTGTTCCCGGTAGCCATGATATGCTACAAGCTTGGCTGCAACTATCATACCCTTCTGAGTTATTGGAACTATGTTGCCCCAGACAAGCCCATCAAATGCCCCCACCCTTATTCCAGAACTGCAACATAAAAGAACAATACACTTTATCCTGATATCTGCAAGCTCAAGTATCATTCTGATCTCATCTATGGTTGGAGCCCTGTCGCTTCCTGTCTTTTTTGCATGCGGGATTATCTTTGCAATCTTGGACCAGTTTATTTTATCAACATCATTCATCTCAAAAAAGTGCTTTAGGGCATCTCGAAACTGGTGTAATGTCGAGCCGCTTACCTCCTTTCTTCTTGCTTCTACATAATTAATGAAGATATCCTGGAACCACTTGGCATTCTTTCTTGTCTTTGATTCCAGTTCATCAGGAGTACACTTGCAGAAATCCAAAAACTGTGAAAGCTTTTTGCAGTATGATTCCTTGGTGGAATCACTGTGAAACCCTTTCATGA
>JAGWFS010000324.1 GCA_028867785.1 Nitrososphaerota archaeon | reverse complement strand
CGAGCTCTGGGCCGAAGGCGGGGCCAAGAAGGAGCTCGTCGCTTGCACCGAGGAGAAGGTCGCGAAGGAAGCCATGGGCGGCGAGTCGCCCAAAGGGATGAACTGGGGGCCCCAGCCGTACATCGTGGGCGCCGAGCTCTTCCGCTCCGTCTTCCCGATCGCCCCCGGCAAGGTCGAGGCCTCCATCGAAGGGGCCAAGATCGGAGAGAGCGTCGAGAAGGAGTTCCCGGCCGAGGACTCCTTCGGCGCACGCGATGCGAAGCTCATCGAACTGTTCTCGATGAACGAGGTGCTGCGCCTCCCCGAGATGCGGAAGGATGACGCGCACCTGGACATCGGCACGGTCCTCAACATCCGGGGACGCCAAGGGCGGGTCTCAAGCCTCACCGCGGGCCGCGTCCGGGTGGACTTCAACCGCCCGCAGGCCGGCCGCAAGGCCCTCTGGAAGTTCCGCGTCGTGGAGAAGGTCACGGCCCCCGAGGAGGTGGCCCGCGCGGTCCTG
>JAGWFS010000323.1 GCA_028867785.1 Nitrososphaerota archaeon | reverse complement strand
CAAAGCGCCCGTCGTCGTGAACCCGACGCGCGTCCATTGCGTCGCACTCAATCCCGTTACGGTTCCTTGGGCCGTCCCACTGCCAGACACCGACCCTGGGCCGTTGAGAATCACCCAGTTGGCCGCCACGCCGCCTACGCTATTTTGATATGAATTCAATATGGCCTGCGTGATATTTCCTGCCTTCAGCCAAACTGAAGCTGAAATATTGGCCGGCGCTGGAGACGGCACCGTGTAATCATTATTTTGGATGTCTGGGTTGGAAACGTTGGCTACCGCCAGTTTCGTGCCGGACGTCGTCCCGTCCGGACCCGTGGTGGCGGCCGCCGTGATTGTGCAGTTTTGATTGGTCCAACTCGCTGCGCCAAAGTTGTTTGAATTGGTAATCAGATTTGTGCGCGGCGTCGAATACTGAAGCTGGTTGCCCTGCCAGTCGGATTTGTAAAGCTGGAGCGCGTTCGGTGTGTACGCCTGTCCGTTTGGGGTAATGGGATACGACGTC
>JAGWFS010000322.1 GCA_028867785.1 Nitrososphaerota archaeon | reverse complement strand
TGATACACTTTCAGCAAGATATGCAAGTGCAACATCTGGGTCTTTTGATACTACAAGTCATGGTATCACAACAACTAGTTTCATTGGGATAAGTTGTCCCCCACTTGAAAGAGTCCCTGCGTCTTCGATTAGAATCTTAGATACAAGAGGAAATGAACACAATGTAACTACTGTTGGCAAACAAGTTCTGATAGTTTCGAATATTTTTAATCCGACCCCTGTAAACCAGAATTTTACATACATTGTTCAAATCCAGGACAAGAATGGGTCCACGGCATCCCTTGCATGGCTATCTGGAATAATGCTTCCAAACCAGACATCTAGTCCAAGTGTCTCATGGACTCCAAGCAAGACAGGAAATTATGTTGTACAGATATTTGTCTGGCAGAGCCTCACAAACCCTAATGCACTCTCTCCACCACTGCTTACTGATCTGACCGTATTACATGATTCTGAAATTTATCCGAAATCTCCAATCCATAATGCTGAAAATTTGCATTGCCAA
>JAGWFS010000321.1:244-506 GCA_028867785.1 Nitrososphaerota archaeon | reverse complement strand
ACGATACAATGACTGCAAACCAGATTGCACAGAAGATAGGCATATCCTTGCCCCTTGTCATATATCATTTAAAAAAAATGCAAGACATTGGAATTGTAAATACCAATACAACAAAAGAAAACGATACAAAGTACTATACATCGGCCAAATTTGCGTTCATCATCACATCTGCCAAGGTATCGGAGAAGGCAAAGGCAAGCAAGTCTCTTTTTAATTCATTAAAAAGGATTTACAGGTTTGCGGCAGTAGGTTTTGGCGGGCT
>JAGWFS010000321.1:0-234 GCA_028867785.1 Nitrososphaerota archaeon | reverse complement strand
ATGGCTTGTGCTGCAAAACATGCAGCCAAGTGTAGAGCCCCAATATTCTGGCACGAGGGCTCCTGTTCCATCTACAATCACAGCTGCGCCTGTGCAATCGCCGGCACCCACCTTGGCACCCGCAGTGGCACCCACAGTGCCTGCCCCGTCGCACTATGTCATTTCATCTCCGCCATTCATGACACCGATAGAACCGTCTGCAATATCACACGAAGTTTTGATATTTGTAATTCC
>JAGWFS010000320.1 GCA_028867785.1 Nitrososphaerota archaeon | reverse complement strand
TTTTATTACTATCTATGATGCAAATAAGCTTACAGACAATCAACTTGCGACAATAGTAAGGCATGAGTTTGGACACGCATTAGGTCTTCCACATGCAATTGATCCTCAAGACCTCATGCATGCCACAATTCAAACAGATTATCCATACATATCAGAGTGTGATATTGACGCAGTACAATCATTATATGATAATACTACAACAGGATTTTGTAATACTCAATGAAAGATTGTTAAGACTTAGAGGTAAAATGCAAATTGCCGAACATGGATTTTTAGAAAGTTCTACCCTTTTGTAGCCGGCACAAAACATCAAAATATGATTTTATTTGTGCATGTGACGGATTCAATTCTTTAATTACAGAAACATCAACGTTTAGTTTTTCCAATTGTGCATAGATTTCTTTATCCTCAATTGTATCGACTAATGCTTGTAATGAAAATGGTTTTTTCATTATTTCTGTGATTTGCCCTAGTTGTTTTATCGAATCCATGAAGGTTTCTTGTAT
>JAGWFS010000031.1 GCA_028867785.1 Nitrososphaerota archaeon | reverse complement strand
GCCCGCCTTGAAAGCATCGACGATTTCCGCAACATCATTGCGGAATTGCGCATTGCCGGACACCTGCGCATTGCCGGACACCTGCGCATCGCCGGACACCTGCGCATTGCCGGACACCCGGCCGGACACCTGCGCCGTTGCCCGCGCTACCTTGCCAAAGCGGAATGCATCGGCCATGGTGCCCTACCTTTCCCGCCGTATCTGCCGGCGTTCATATTCTTCGCGCCGTTGCTGCATTTTGATATCCCGCGCCATTGCCCGCGCTACCTTGCCAAAGCGGAAAGCATCGGCCATGTCTTCTGCCCGGCTCGCATACCGGGAGGCATTAGAAACGGTATGCCGCCTTGAACGATCGACTCTCATAGTCCTCTCCCTTTCCCTGCTACTGTTTCAGATAGACCGCAACAACGAATCCAGTGACGGCCGCGTATAAGAGCACTACAAGAAACAGATTGCCCCACAAGTTCAAACGACTCGGAGTCTGAAACTTGCGTCGGCTCCTGCCCCGTCGCGGACTACGATTCGATATGCGGCGGATAGCCGAGTCGGTCAATGGATCTACTGGCAAGTACTCCATGGTTCTAGGCCAAGGCAAGGGCCATGACGACTCGATCATGGTCAATTAGATTTCCGTCGCGCGCATATCGCACTAGGACGGCAGAAAAATATGAGTCGCCATGGTATCCATCCCAGCCTTTTAATTGGTCGCCCGTCGCGCGCATAAAATCGCCTAAGTCATAGGCGATTCCGCGATAGCGTACAAAATCGCGGCCGACTCTTTCATCCTCTGACAAGTAGTCAAAGTCCGCTTGCTCTTTAGTGGTCAATTGATCCCAGTCTAGAATCAATCGCGGCTGATTATTGGTTATGATTCGAAGGTTGTCAGACATGGCGCGACTCCTTTGTTAGAGAACTCTAAACTTTACCATGACGCAAGCCCGGCTAGACTTGCGCCACAGTGAAGGCTAGAGGTTCATAAAGTCTTGCGGCATCATGACGCGCGGGAACGGGTTTTCCGCGTCTAACTGCAAAGCGGAATCGAACGCGTCAACAATATACTCCTTGATCTGATTCCTATCGCGGCCGGTAACTCGGATATTTAGCCCGTGGAATAGACTCGGAGTCACTATGACGGAATGATCTGTCCAACCGTCATAAAATCCGTTTTCATCCATATGGTGAAATGATGTATTGAAAACGAGTTTTTCAGGAGCGCTCGAAACATCGAGAGTCGTCCCATTGTCGAATCCGCTTCCGCTTGGCATGGCTTCCTTGACTAGTGAGTCAAGCCTTTCCGAATGCTTATCCCACCAGTCAGTGTTGCCGCTCTTCTGGCAATTCGCCATGGCCAGCAACAAACCCGCAATTTCCTCGTATACCTTTCGCCCGTGCATGGTTTGACTCCTTTCCTGAGTCTCTAGGGTTAGTCCGATTCCTTTCGTAAGGTGAAACTGTGCGAGCCTACAAAGTAGCGATACTCGCCCGGACGTTTGCGCGCCAAGTCACGCAACAATTCATTGACTGACTCGCTTGCCGTCACAAAGTCGTAGCCTTCCAGGCGCATGATCTCTACAATCTGATCCTTGATTGTCATGGCGCGATCCTAGCGCTTGTATGCGTTGCGGCCAGCCACGGTAATTGCCCCAGCCTTATTGAGCATGCCGCGTGCAATCAATGCGGCCTTCGCGGCGTCCCATTGTTCGCGCGTCGGAAATGTAGTGTCGGATTTTTCCCAACGTGAATCGTCCTTGGCCATGGCGTAACGATCTTGCCCGTTGTAAGACGATTTCCGCTCAGCCGTGTATTTCAAAACCATGTTTTCAAGGTGCGACAAGTCAACGGGTGCTGGAAGCATTGGCGTAACGTCGCCCGCTAGCATGTAGAAAGTGATTCCCATATCCTTACCGCAGAACATGGAATGACGCGCGACCATGACTCCAGGCTCAAGCTTGACCGTGCAAGACTTGCGGCCAGGAGACCATGGCGCGCTAAGTTCATCGACAATCGGCAAGCTTGCCCCGTCTACTATGCGAACTAGTAGGAACCGCTCGCGCGTGCCGCCGCTCCATAAGCCGGCATCGGCCGGGATAGTAAAGGACTCGCAGATATCCGCTTGGTATGCCCGGCCGGTATAGCCGAATAGACTCCGCAATTGCGTCGGAACTTGCTGCGGCTCTAGGTAAATTTGCTTTTTCATGGTCCGGTTCCTTGTTTCGAGTGTCTGAACTTTGCGCCTAGTTTCCGTCCCTGTCAAACGATTTTCAACCACATAAACCCGCAATTTGTAAAATAACGTCACAGCCTTTCAGCGATTTCGGAGCCTTTGGCTTGTGCCATTTCAGCACTAAGCCTTTATCCGCTCGCTTGAGCCTGCGGAATGACTTGTTAGGAACGATCCAGGGGAATCTATGATGATGCAGCTTGCCCCTCGACAAGCCGGAACTGACATGTTTCCAGCTAGCATCGGCCGGAACTATCGGCGCCACGGCCCCCGCGAGCACTACACAAGCGAGCATGGCGAACATGGTGCGGCGCATTTTCACGACTCCTATTGAGGAAACACGTTGACGACATGTCCCAGCATCGCCGCGGCATGGAAAACCATTGGCGCTATGACGTAGATCGCGCCTAGCAGGATCATGCCGAAGATTGCGAAAGGGATATGGCGCATAACTCAGCCTTTCAGGCTTGCTAGGAACGCCGCAGACTTCGCCCGCCGTTGCGCTAGGGCGCCTAACTGCTCGGCCGTCATATCAAGAGAGGAAATGACGCACCCGCGTTTGCCCATTTTGAATTCCGCGAATTTTTCCGCCTCTTCTCGGCTGGCAAAATCGCGCGTCTTAATCGGCTGGAAACCTTGAATCCAAGTCACCCTAAAGAGAATGCCGACTCGGTCTATTTCTACTGTGCGCATTGTCTCGACTCCTTTTCTCTGAGATAGAATATGCGCGCGTCGAGACCGGATAGCAAGCCTGCAAAACGATTTTCCTTATTTTATAATTGCAAAGATTCGCGATTTTTCGCAATTATCGAAATCGCTGTGTCAAGGCTCGAAATGGCCGTTTTGTATTTTTGCGCATTCCCACCGAATCCGTAAGAATACGAATTCGCTAGCTAAATCAATATTCTAGCAATTAAAATTTTCTATTTTTGCTATTTTTGCGCAAGAATAGCAAAAATAGGAATCGGCGTGAATAGGATTCGCCTATCAGATCAACGGCTTAGCAATTGTTTTCGGTCTATTCTTGCGAATCGTAACCCCTACTCTCTGGAGTCCGTGAGAATGCGGACACCAGAGAACGGGTTAGGGCAGGATCATGGCGTTAATCTAGATTAACAAGTTTCGAGCGGATATTGCCCCGTGAACTATGCCCGGAATTCTCGCTCGCCAGTCCTGAAGTCTGTTGGCTTGAAACCCTGTGACGTGCTCGAGACCCTGTGACGTGCTCGAAACCCTGTGACGTGCTCAAGACCCTGCGACGTGCTGTAGGGGCAGATTCGAGCTCTACACGCGCGAACTTGGGCGCGCTAAAATCACAGTTATTCAATAAAATCGGCCATTTTTCGGCTATTTCCATCATTTTTCGCGCAAGATTGACCATGGCGAGCGCGCAAGACGGGTTAGATTGTCTCTCAGATTGCGCCAAATGGCCCCACAATGCCGAATCCTGGCCATGCCCTATCCAACGGCATCCGGCAGGATGGCGTTGCTGTAAAACCCCCTCACGAGTTTACGCATTGCCTTATTTACGCGTTAACTAAATCTTAATCATTGCGCAATAATAAATCAAAATCAAACCAGATTTGAATTTATTAAATCAATTGGCAGGGTCGGCGTTAATCTTAATTAACGAACAATTAAAACGCAAGCGTAATTTTACGTATTTTTAATAAAACCCGGATTTTGCAAGGGGAGGGGCGTCACCCCCTCCGCAGCCGAAGTTCCCTTAAATATGAAATACCCTTTGACACAGATGGAAGTCCCTGGTTAAACACAGTTTTAGTTAGTGCTTGACATGAAAAACGGTTTTGGCTACAATCACTGGTTAGAAAATGGTGCTGAATATTTTGGAGGTTGGCGATGCCTATATCAGATCCCGAAAAAGCGAGCGAATACCAGCGGTTATGGAGAGTTTCTCATCCTGGTTATTATCGTGATCGATACCGAAAGAAGAAGGCCGCAGGACTTTTAAGCCGGGCAAAGCAGTTGGAAAGCGAACGCAAATATACGCAGCGCATTCATCGAGATCCCGTTTTGAGAATGATTACCGCAGCCAGGAAGCGAGCACGAGCACTTAACATTGAATTCAATATCTTAGCGCATCAGATTGAAATGCCTGTATTTTGTCCATATCTAGGATATCTTCTGAACGTAAGTGCAGATGGT
>JAGWFS010000319.1 GCA_028867785.1 Nitrososphaerota archaeon | reverse complement strand
TTGAATTCGATTAATTGCCACTCATGTTGTTTTGCATTTATGCTTCGCATCGTTGTTTTAATCAAATCGTTTTTATCCTTCACGAACTTGCTCATCCTACACCCAACGCATAAAACGGGGGCATCGGGGTCGCTTTTAACATACTCAGGTACTTGATTAAATCCGCACTTTTCACAGGTCAGCATTCTATTAGATTAAGATACGGTCTTAATTAAGTCTAACTTAGAGTGGTTCTGTGTAATATTAGTGTAAAATGAGTAAAATATGCCCGTGGTCGGAACGTGCCTTGTCTACTAAACTGGGACACTGGAGTGCGAATCTCCACACGGGCTTCCCCTTCGAATCACCAAAGGAGTGTTATAATGGATAACGCAGATCCGGCTTTAAAAGATTATGATAAAAAGAATGAATCCTGCCAATAGAGCAGGCCATGTGAGATTTCCCAAGGCCCCAAATCAGCTTACAAGAGAACTTAAGATTCTGATCCCAATACTCAAAAAGATTGG
>JAGWFS010000318.1 GCA_028867785.1 Nitrososphaerota archaeon | reverse complement strand
ACCATTTTTTGCACGTATCATGGAACTATCAATGGATGTTATGGTAGAATCAGCAATTTTTTCTGACACAAATCTTCTTCCCATGATACCAATGATGTTCTGGACCGGCATAACCTTGAATCTTCGGTCAAATGTTCTTCTGTCTGGTAATGTGTACAATCCACATGATCTCATTATTTTCTTGTTGTGTGTTACAGAAAAATAATGATGCAGGCAATTGTTTGATGGAATTCTAAACCATATTCGCACAATGTAGCAGCGAATCATTGTACAAGTAGAATACACATATGGTCTTCCCCTTTTGTCAATATCATCATACAAAGATAGCAAACCTATCAAATGCAAAATGCCAATAAGGAAGGATTCTGATTGAATCTTGCTGAGGATTTCTTTCTTGATATGCATCTTGACAATGAATATCTGGCAAGGAGATCCAAAGCATTTTCCATTAAATTAATTTTGGAACATGATCAAAATATGCCTTGGAATTGTGCCCAACCCTCAATT
>JAGWFS010000317.1 GCA_028867785.1 Nitrososphaerota archaeon | reverse complement strand
TAAAAAAATACCCCAGATATTAAGAGAGTGTAGAAAAGAGGATATGTTATCATTCTTGGAGGCTTATAGGGATGGTGATGGGTGGATTCATAAACACTCTAATGAATTTGTCTCCTCTAGTAAAAAACTAATGGATGATATTCATGAATTAATTATAAAAACTGGTGGTTATTGTAACACTAGAATGAGAGTAAAAAAAGGAAGTGAAACTACAATAGAAGGTAGAAAAATGATTAGAAAACATGATGTTTTTGGCTTATACCAGTGGAAAGATAATACTATTTGTCTAAGTACAAAAAATGATATAAATGAAGTTTTTGGAAATATATATGATTTGGTTGTAGATTCAGATACACATTTAATCTATAACAGAATGCCTAATGGCAGATCACTCTGGTCACATAATGGTGGCTTGGTTGATTTATGTCTCAAAGAGAATTATCCAGTTAGAGGTGTGGTATTCAGCCTAGAAGAACAAGAACAATTATACCAAAACTTACGCCTATT
>JAGWFS010000316.1 GCA_028867785.1 Nitrososphaerota archaeon | reverse complement strand
GTACACAGGTAATGGAGGTGTAATAGGTCCATTTGCAGTATAGTTTTGTGGGTGGTTGCATGTTACAAACAAATCATTTCCCTGATTTGATAGCGTTGGATTTGTACAGAAGGTGTGGATTCTCTGCATTTCATAATCAGTAGAATTTAGTTGTACTGGAGTTGATATGACAGAATTTGAAATTGTATAAATTCCAAATGAAATCATGGATGAAATTCCTATCACAGTAATAATTACAAGATATAGAGTTTTCAAAATACATTATTGTTCAGTTTTCAAACCTTAAAAAATTGGCGTAGATCCCCACCGTAAGATTCGTACAAAATCAAGCGTACTCATGCCTAAGCGCACAATGTTTTTTAGTCAACTGCAATACGGTGGTCTAAATCGAAGATGTTAATCCTGTAATATGGTCTTTTCATTTCACCATTTTTTGAAGTAAATCACTAGCATCTCTATTGTGACACCAAATCCAAATTCCAAGTATGGAGCAGATTCTATTTCCTCT
>JAGWFS010000315.1 GCA_028867785.1 Nitrososphaerota archaeon | reverse complement strand
GTATGGATAAACTAAATCTTCTAAAACCACATGACCAAATTCCAAACGATAACGGCTCTGGCTCGAAGATGCCATACTGGAATGAATTCAATCCAAATAAAATTCTCAAAAAGGATTGGCACAAATATACTAAATATGCAGAAAAAGCATATCATGACTTTTGCAAATACGAAGATGAAATGTGGGATTATTCTGAAAAAATGGTAAAGCGCACAACCTTGTTTGTGTCTCTTGTTATCACAAAACACACTCGTATTACGCTTCTTTTTGTATCACAAGTCTATGGACCTCTTTTAAAAAAAGGAAAGTATATTGGCGTACGCCTGAAAAATCACCTAAGACTGCTAAACAAAAACATCTGATTGAAATGATTTTATAAAAATAAAAAGAATGTAGTCTTTTTTTTGACTTCCATCTATTACCTGCGTCGCACCGCTGTCCAAATTCCTATACCGCTCAGAATTGCAGCAACTGCCATACCTGTAGCCCATCCAGACATTTGGCCTGA
>JAGWFS010000314.1 GCA_028867785.1 Nitrososphaerota archaeon | reverse complement strand
CCTAAATCCAGAATTTTCATACTTTTTGATAAATGTGGTATTGTTTTTTCGATTCTTTTTTTGTCAGCATATTTTGCAAAAAATCGCACAGCTCGGATTTCAATAGTCTATATAAAAATCTACATTAGTAGAAAAATAAATTAAAAGTTCTAAATAGGACAAATTGTAAAACCTATTGCAGAAATTACATATGATAAAGGCCATCTTTGAAAAAGGGCCAAGACTTGTCTTTTTCTGACATTACTGTTGGTTCAAGTGGCCAGTTTATTTTAAAAGCTGGATCATATTCTGGATTGTACACTTGAGAAACCTGATAAACTAATTCCACATCATCTGTTAATGTTTGAAAACTGGCTGCAAATCCTTCTGGTGCATAAAGCATTTTGTAATTATCTGAACTAAGTTCAACTCCAATCCATTGTTTATAGGTTTCAGACTTGGAGCGCAAGTCTACTATGACATCATAGATCTTTCCTCTAACACATCTTAGAAACTTTGCTTCTTGATAT
>JAGWFS010000313.1 GCA_028867785.1 Nitrososphaerota archaeon | reverse complement strand
AGACATTGCAATAATAATTGGAGGTGTTGCATCTAACAAAGTACAAGATTACTATGGCGATGGTAAAAATTTTGGTGCAAATATAACATATGTTTATCAAGACCATCCAAAGGGAATTGCGCACGCAGTAGGATTGTGCAAGGACTTTATTGGAAATGACAAGTTTTTGGTATTTCTAGGAGACAACATATTACAAAGAACACTGTTAGACTATGCAAAACAATTTGAGAGTTCTGATGCGGATGCAACCTTACTGCTCTGTGAGGTTGACAATCCCAAACAATTTGGAATAGCTGAAGTAAACCAGGATGGTAGCATAAAGAAAATAATGGAAAAACCCAAGGATCCACCTAGTAATTTGGCAGTTACTGGAATTTACTTTCTTACTCCAAAAATTTTTGACATAATAAATAGATTAAAGCCATCTTGGAGAAATGAATTAGAGATAACAGATTCTCTACAGATGTTACTACAGGAGGGAAACAAAATCACTTATCACAAAGTCACAA
>JAGWFS010000312.1 GCA_028867785.1 Nitrososphaerota archaeon | reverse complement strand
TCATAAAAGCAGAAGACGGCTCTCCTGCATGCGTGCTGCCAGAAGACAGACCAAGGCTAGTTGAGTCTGGTTGGGCATCAAGAACAATCAAATCCACCGAGATATACAATTCCTCAAGCCCACAATTTGGCAAATATTTCGAGGCCGGCGGTGTCTTGTTCAATGTAACCAGTGCAAGTCTTGATCTGTCAAACGCAAACAATGCAAAACTAGGCGGTGTGAAGGTGGTTGTAACCATGATTGTGCAGAGCCTGCGTGAAAAGCCACTATACATAGACGACAGTTACTTTGCACTTGAGGGAATCTCTAGTGATAACAAGACTATCACATTGCTTGCCGGCACCGACAATTATACAAAATATTTCATCCCGGCAGATCATCCGGTTAACATTACTTACTCAAAAAGTACACATATGAAAATGGCAGAATTTGAGGGTGGCTGGAAATATCGATTGAATATATATCTCAAGCCAAGAAATTGGCATGATTGGCCTGGCACGGTGATACCTC
>JAGWFS010000311.1 GCA_028867785.1 Nitrososphaerota archaeon | reverse complement strand
GATCCGAATACTGCGCCTTATCTTGGCGCCGCGATGGGGTTACTTGGGTCATCCGGTGCATCGCGCTTGCCGATCACTATGGGTGCGGCAATGGGAAATGCCTTAAGTGGAAGTCAGCAATATAACCAACAAGTTTTGCAGAACGCCATGGCGAGGCTCCAGCTTGGGTATAAAAATTGGCTACTAAATCAGATGGGAGTCCAGCAAGCGCAGCCATCTCAATCGCTTTCAGACCTGAATCAAGGGCAGACGCAACCTGCAACTCCATCAGCAAAACAGCTTAAGGATTTGAGTCAGGCATCCGATGGTAATCAATCAGCCGCGCCGGTTGGAAATCTTTTATTGTCTTCGTCTCCTGGGTCAGCACTGACAATGCCAGCTGCATCCAGTACAAATGCTGCATCTCAAACCGCTCCTAGGCAAACTGCTCTTGATTCTCAACAAGGGTTATTCCCAGGAATGAATCCGACTGAACGGATTGCCATGTTGAGTGCGCTATTCACAAATCCA
>JAGWFS010000310.1 GCA_028867785.1 Nitrososphaerota archaeon | reverse complement strand
TATAAGTTTTAATCGGCCTTGTTTTTCCTCCCGTTAGTCCGACAAAAGAAATCCATTTATGATCAATAAGGTATTTAAGCGACTTCTGGAATGCCTGTCTACCGATACCCAGTTTTTTCCTTAATGTTTGTTCTGTGGCAAAGCAATGTCCATCCTCTCCGGCAATGCGTTTCATTTGGAGGTATAGGGCTTGATCAATTGCCGTAGAATGATTGAGGATGTAATTAGGAATAATCGTAAAGTATCCTCTATCTCCCGAATTATCTTTAATTTCTATTTTTTCCATTTTTATATAAAAAGGGCGCCGGATTCAAGGGCGCCCTCTATTCTTGAATCCTATTGTTTATTTGTCGACTATTTCCAGTATACCGCGTTGCCCCCTAAAGTCAAGCGTCCTATAATACTGCCAAGTACGCACCTTAGGAGGCGAAAATGGATGAAACCCGAAGAAATCCCGCCGGGACCCGACAAGCTCTTTGCGGCCCTTATCGTCCTCTCTGAGGTCAGGGAG
>JAGWFS010000030.1 GCA_028867785.1 Nitrososphaerota archaeon | reverse complement strand
ACCAGCGCAATGGGCGGCCTGCCGATGGGTCAACAGCAATCCGTTCCGTATTTCACCAATCCTCTGGCTGGGGCCGCGGGTGGTGCAATGGCCGGATACAACATTGGCAATCAGTTTGGTGAAGGCGGATGGGGGGCTGGGATTGGCGGCCTTCTTGGATATTTAGGAGGCTGATATGGCCCTATCTCCCAACATCATAAGCGGTTTGTTGAGCGATCCGAATACTGCGCCTTATCTTGGCGCCGCGATGGGGTTACTTGGGTCATCCGGTGCATCGCGCTTGCCGATCACGATGGGTGCGGCAATGGGAAATGCCTTGGGTGGAAGTCAGCAATACGCTCAGCAGGCTATACAGAACAGTTTAGCGCGTGAGAATTTTGCCTATCAAGCCATGTGGATGAGAGCGATGGGGATTGACCCATTGACCGGTAAGCCGTTGCAGACTCCAACGCAGCAGCTTTCTGATCTTAACCAAGGACAGCCGGCGGTCTCAACGCCAACAGGACGCCAGCTTACTGATTTGCAGAAGGCATCTTCTGATAATGCCCAACCTGATTTATCGGCTGCTAATATCCTGAATCCCGACATAGGGTCTGCGTTGCAAATGCCGGTACCCGGACAGTATTCTGCTGCTGGCAATGCACCGCAGCCGCAAACTAGGGCATCTTCTTCTTCATTCGCGCCTGGTTATGAGAAGTTATCAACGATGATTCCTGCTGGCATGAATCCGTATGTATTTATGGGCGCGATGATGAAAGACCCTGGGCGCTTAGCCTCTACTATGTATGCATGGAATCCCGAAATCAGGGGTGAGGCTGCAGGTGCGGAAGCGGCTGCACAAAATCCATATAAGCTACAGCAAAGTTTAGTGAGCCAACTGGGGAGAGAAACGACCGTTAATCCAGGAGAAGGGCAAATTCCAGTGAGCGGACTAAGTGCCGCACTTCACGACCCACAATTGAGAAGTCTATTATTCCCTAATGGTGTACAAGGGGGAGTATTTAATAGTACTCCACAATTACCCGGAGCACGCCCCCCAATAATGGGCGGTACTTCTATGAGTGGCGCTCCACTCCCTAATCCCTCCATAGCGGGGGGAATGGGCAGTCCTAACGATTCCGTTTATCGACAGACTTTACAGAAAGATTTGGCCGCACAAGACGCGAATATAATTAAAGAGCTTGGAGATAATGCAGACCGTGCGCGCGTCATGCAAAATAATCTTGAAGAAATGTGGCAAAACTATAATGCTGGCGTGACTACAGGTACTCTGGCTCCAGCGGTTAATTCCGTGCGTACTGCTCTATCATCTTTTGGCATTACTAACGATGACCCACGTGTGCAGAATTATGACAGCTTGAATAAAAATAGCGCACAGTTGGGGGCGGCCATCACCAAGACAATCAGCAGCCGTCCCAGTCAACAGGAATTTAAATATATGGCTACTACAGCCATCCCCAATGGAGGACTTGCACATAATTCCGTTGGATATCTATTGGGTCAGATGGATGGCGTAACTAATCTTGATATAGTCAAGAATCAGTATGTGCGTAGTCAAATGTTTCGCGGAATGGCGCCATCACAGGCATCTTCTGTTTTTGATGCACGAGCCTCGGCGACTCCATTAGCATGGGCTTCTCTTGCTCAGAATGATCCTCAATACTACCATACCGTTTATCAGGAATTAAATAAAACAGCGACGGGACGTGCCATGATTAAACGTGTTGACCGTGAAGCAGCATGGATGGAAAAGGCTCAGTTAATCGATCAGAATTGGCAGTTGGTAGGTAATCAATAATGGCTACACCATCGGGTGCTTCAAATTTAGATAATCTGGCGCAATCAGCTTTGACTACCAAAGCACCTCAGTCTCAAGCGTCTAATCTGACGGGTGCAGCCGCTATCAATGCAAAGATACTGGCTGCGAATCCAAATATAGCAAATGCGCAGATGGGTCCAGCCCATCCAGGTTTCTGGAAAAATCTTTATACGGGCGGGTCCTATGCGCTTGGTCAGTTTGGGCGTGGTGCGGCGCAGGCATTTCAAAGTGGTGCAGGCGATATAGATGCGTTCCTTGCTCGGCATTTGCCTCAAAATGGATTTCAAAAATATGAGCAAGATGTGGCACAAAAAGAATTGCAAAGTGCTAAATCTTTAGGTCAAAAGGCCGCAAATGCTCAAAAGCAGTGGGAAAGCTCTGGGTCAAAAGGAACCGTAGGTGGAACTATTGGGGATTTAGCCGGAAATATTGCTCCTTATGTTGTAGGAGGCGAAGCTTTGGCCGCATTGCGTGGTCCCATGGCGATGGGGGCTGCTGCTCCTATAGCAGAGGGATTGCTTCCCCAAGCCGAAGGTTTAGCAGCGCGTGAAAGTCCTGGATTGTTGAAAGTATTGGCCAAGGGTGCTGCTTCTGATATTCCAGTAGGAGCGGCTGTCGGCGCTTTGCAGCCAGTACAACCCGGTCAATCTAGGGCATTGAATGCTGCTGTATCTGCAAATGCTGCGCCTATTATTGGGACTGCTGCACGTATAGGTGGACATTTAATCGGTGATGCCGCACAGATTATTTTCCCGAGTATAAGGAATATGGCGGCGAAAACAAGAATCGGTCAATATATTGAAAATGAGTTACTGCCTAAGGTAGGAATTAGTTTACGGCCAGCGGTTGCCGGCATGCGACCAACGTTAGCGGCAGCTACTCTGAATCCTCAAGTAGGTTCAATGGAAAGATACTTGGCTCAAGACCCGCGTTATAGTGCCGCATTTACCGCTAGAGATATGGAAAACAAACAGGCTATTCATAATGCTCTTGGGAAATTGGGAGATGTGACTTCTTCTCCGACTGAATTATCTCAGGGTCTTGGCACTACAGTTAATAATATTGTAGATGCAATTCATAGTAAACAAAACGAGTTTTGGGAAAATCCTGATTTTTTGAAACTGCCATATAATGCTCATTCAATTCGTCAAGGCATGCAGGACTGGATAAATGGATTAGCTGTTGATAATCGCAAAATGTTACCTTCGAACCTTCTATCCAGGCTTGATGACATCACTCAGGAAAAAGGTGCTACGCCAAATTTATCTGAATTGCAGGCGTATAGAAGCAACCTGCTACGTGGGGCCCGAGCAGCCGAATCTCCCACTGGAGGTCAAACACCTCAATCTTATGCGTTGAATGGAGCGGCGGCTAAAATCCTTGATGTATTATCAAAAGGAGAGGCTCTTCCATCTGAATCAATGGCTGCTTATAAAGCTGCATTGAAAGCCACCAGGGAAGGTCATGAGACTTTGGAAAATTTGGGTTCTACTGTCAAGAAAGCTCAAACAGCTGAAAGTACGGTCGGGCCACATATCATAAATCCAGGACACCCAGTCCCAGAAAGATTAGATGCTTTTTTGCAAGCGGGTCAGAAATATTTAGATAATGCTGACGAAGCTCCGGACGCTGCGCGCAATTATTTCGTAAACGTTCTTACACACAAAGTTATACCTGATCTTTCATCTCCGGAGCCAGGGTCATCACAAGTATTTAATGATTTCATGTTGAAAAATAGACCGATATTGAACAAATTGTTTCCGGATCAAGCTCGCAAACAAATGATAGACGATGTTGGGGATGCTCTCTCAAGAGCAGAATACCGTTCTAAAATGAAGCCCGCAGACCGTGGTCCTGATACAGCCAATAAATTACTTGGACGCGCTTGGATTTCTGAAAATATCGGTCATGGAATGCACCTAGGCGGTGTCGGTGGTGGTTGGTTACAGGGCCTGTTGTCAAAACCTGAAGTAGCAAGAGAAAAAGTCTTGGCTGATGCATTTTTGAATCCAAAAGTGGCGGCGCTTCTAAGGTCTCGCGTCACATCCAAAGCATTCAAAACTGGGGCCGTTGCCTCGCGTCTTGGTAAAGGGTTGTCAATAGCATCTCTTCAAGCTCCAGTGAATCAATGGCTTTCAAGTGTAGTGCAACCACCTCCCAACCTTCCGCCCTAACTTAAACCAGAATGGGCTATAACTGATGGGCTTTGGGTGGATATTTGCAATCAGGAGATCAAGTTTTGATGGCTGAATGGCATATAGAAACCATCCAAATACCACATAGAGCAGGAACACTATTCCTATGATATACAAAATATCCATTAACATATAGTTATCCTCGTATGGCCTGTAAAACCATTTCCGTCCTTGGTGCGGCTACCCAGCAGGTAGCCATCCCATCGCGTCTGCCTCAAAGTCAGTCCGATTGGCAGACGTTCGTACAGCAATTAAACACTCTGTTTTCTCAGCTTTCAACTACCGCCCGTCGGCCCGCAGCGACCTCTGTTCCTATCCAATACGCCACGCTCTTTTCCTCGACGTTACCCCCGCTCCGGACTACGAATTGTACCGTAACAGCAGATAATAGCTGGTCATTGTTCGGTGGGTTCAGCTACAAGATAGTTGTAACCGGGGCCAATGCCTCTGTGGTATGCGGGGCATCAGG
>JAGWFS010000309.1 GCA_028867785.1 Nitrososphaerota archaeon | reverse complement strand
GGGAGCATTGTAAACGGCTATATTCTGAGCCAGGGAAGGCGCGGCACCTCCGACAGCGACACTCGATGATGGAGGAAGGCGTGCTCCAGGTGGTGTTATGGGCGCGGCGCCGCCTATTCCGAGGCCGCCCGGTACAGCTCTAAAAAGATTCGCTGCGCCAGGAACAATCTGAACGCCCCCCGTTCCAGTAATCGTCGCAGGAATATGCACAGGGTATCCTTGTGAAGTGTAAGTCTGAAGTTGCTTGGTGGTCGGTTGACCCACGGTGCTAATCTGATGACTACCTACATTGTATTGGTAGCTCACACCAGGAGGGAGTGGCGCGAGACCCATCTGTGCGGCTTGTTCAGGCGAGAGCACAACTTGCTGATTTGCCAGATTGTGGCCAGTAGAACGCGCCAGAGCCACATTTCCCGCCACCGCTGGATCATTGGAATACATAGTAGAGGCTAAGCGCCCAGGGTCTTTCATCATCGCGCCCATAAATACATACGGATTCATGCCAGCAGGAA
>JAGWFS010000308.1:275-513 GCA_028867785.1 Nitrososphaerota archaeon | reverse complement strand
GCATAGAAGGGTGAATGAAATGAAAATCAATCCTGAAGCTCAGTTGGCGGTTAAGTTGTATGAAAGGATGTTCCAAAAGCGGAGGGCTGAGGGCGTTGCTGTTCATGTGATAACCGGCGCAATTACAACCGATTCGTTTACGGTGTGCCGAGACGCCGCAAAGCTTTGTTCTTTGGCGAGGGCGATCCACCGCATTGACGAGACGTATTGCAATCGAACTTTGACCAATCGGGAAGTG
>JAGWFS010000308.1:0-265 GCA_028867785.1 Nitrososphaerota archaeon | reverse complement strand
ACGGCCTGAAGGTCACTCGTAACCATGACCCGCGCGGCTTCGCGGTTTACCTTCACTTCCCTGACAGCTCCTACAACTCCTGGGGCGGACCTGAGACCGGCTGGGGGATTTAGCAGTCAAACCGGGCCGCGCATGGTACACGCGGAATAGGGTGACGGCCAACGTCAGGAGAACACTGCAATGAGAGCAACCATTAGTTTTGAATCCAGCGACCTGAAGGTGAAAATTGGACAGACAGTTCTTGGGAGTTTTGACGAGCATGGCG
>JAGWFS010000307.1 GCA_028867785.1 Nitrososphaerota archaeon | reverse complement strand
CCCATTGCAGCTTTTACCATGCCAATGCCTGATATTGACTGGCCCATCTCTGCTGCACCCTGCTGTGCCGACATTGCAGCACCATATGCACCACTTCCAATTCCTCTTCCACCTTGAATTGCCATCATTCCCATCATTCCTCCAAAGCCTGTAGCTGTTGATGCCATTGATGTTATGGAACTAAACAAGGAACCAAGCAGGGGAACCAAAATTGTCGGAATAAATGTTGATAGTGTAAGCACTGCAACAGACGCAAACCATTGTTCCTCTACTGGATGTGTTGTGATACCATCAAGGTATGCCGCACCTGTTACCATGACAAGTGCTGAAAATATTGGAACAAGTGAGAGGCCAAACAAAGTGTCATAGAGTCTTTTTGTTATTCCCTGAAACCATGGCACAAGTGAGAGTATCAAAATAACAGGCAGTCCTGCAATCAATACTGCCGTTAGTACCTGTCTTATTGCTGCAAACATGTAAGTCAAAAATGAAAGTATTAGCGAAAGCAGGGAA
>JAGWFS010000306.1:264-514 GCA_028867785.1 Nitrososphaerota archaeon | reverse complement strand
ATCTTTGGTGTCGGGGTCTCTACAATCTTGATTAATTATAGCCAACAACTTGCCTATCTTGGTGTTTCTGTTATTCTTGTATTTGATGCAATAGCTGTATTCAAGCTTTCAAAAGAGATGAAATCAAAAAAATTAGCAAAAGACATTTGAAATTAGTTTTGAAATTAGTTTTGAAATAGATTTGGAAAAATCTTTATACAATTTTTCTAATAATTGCCAGATTTATATCACACCCAAAAGCGTTAGTAAC
>JAGWFS010000306.1:0-254 GCA_028867785.1 Nitrososphaerota archaeon | reverse complement strand
CGCCATAATTCAATTTTAACCTGAATAGTTCAATCAAATCTTTTAAGTTTCAATAACTCTTGAAAAATCTAAGAGAAGTCTTATCTGTTTCTTCCACCTATCAATTTGTAGTGACAAACAAGGTAAGATATTTTGGTCTATTTCTTATGATATCATTGCTTACAATTTGGTTAACAACATCAATTCATTACGCAAGTGCGTTAGAGAAACGCGATTACTCCTACTTGAATGATAACCATTGTACAGCGCGTTAC
>JAGWFS010000305.1 GCA_028867785.1 Nitrososphaerota archaeon | reverse complement strand
GACTACATGACCTTTTTCAATTATTTACTAGCATGTTTCTGATAAATCCTTTCACGGGAGGCCATTGGATAGAAAAATTGTTCTGATCTCCTTCCAAGTAGTGTTTCATCCATCCCCAATACCAAATACCCATGTTGGTTCAAACATCGATTGAATTTTTCAAGGATCAGTTCTTGAGCTTCTTTTTCATAATAAATTAATACATTTCTACAAAATATCACATCCAGATTTGACACATTATTAGACAAAATATCACATGCGTTAAAAGTCACTAAATTTTTTATGTGTTGCATTACTTCATACTCTATAATATTTTCAGAGTTTATTGTTTTTTTAAAATGACTTGCGATTATGTCTGGTGGTAGTTTTTCAATGCTTTTTTCGGGATATTTTCCATGGAATGCATATTCAATTGCTTTTTTATTAATATCACTTGCAATGATCTTTACATCAAATTTGTTTGTCACATGTGAAAACAACATGGCCAATGAATATGCTTCTTCACCAGATGCGC
>JAGWFS010000304.1 GCA_028867785.1 Nitrososphaerota archaeon | reverse complement strand
AAGCTGGTGAGGGCATCGAAGCTGGTTGGGGCATCATCTCCCTATATGCTGGACTCAGAGCAAAACTAGTCTCATGTTTGAGAATAGCAGCAGGTTTTAACAGCACAGAAGAGAAACTGATTGAAGCAAAAATAGAGAAAGGTGATGTGATATTGGGAAAAGTTACAAAAGCAAACCCATTATCATCATTAAAATACGCTTGGCATGTACATCACGAACAATTAGTTGAACAATTACACGAGTCAATAGAGAATCGCATTGCATACATCAAGTCATACAAGCCAAAATCAGAGGTTCCAACTCGTTTGAGACTACTCAAAAAGGTCAAAGACCAAACCACGCTCAAAAAAGCTATGAACAGAAACGACCACCAGGCCGTACAAGATCTACATGCATTAGAGTGCAAAAACTGTACCTGGAACGGCAAAACAATATTTCCAGATGAGGGAAAAACTTGAGTCAATACTATGTCCAAGTAGTCATTTGTAGGGACTGCAAGGGAAAGATTGACATCT
>JAGWFS010000303.1:263-515 GCA_028867785.1 Nitrososphaerota archaeon | reverse complement strand
ACTGCGAAACAAATGAACAATGTAAAAAAACCCAAATAGGATTTTTCTGACCGGGTCAATTTTCTCCAAACCAGCAATACATAGCATAGGCTATGCGGACTCGGCCGGCTGGTGTGAGAGATAAAAATATGGACTGATAATTCAATCGTCGAACAATCGGCTGTCACCCGATTATGTGGGTCCAATTTCCACTCGGTCCATATGAAATTCTAGGATTCCAATATTTCGGAAAACAAACACAGAACAACAATA
>JAGWFS010000303.1:0-253 GCA_028867785.1 Nitrososphaerota archaeon | reverse complement strand
CCTGTGCCAAAATCACAGGATGAGCGAGCATATGCTCCTGCAATAATTTTTACAAAAAATGCAGAAATGACATCACTACTGTACAGTACAGACCTACTGGAATCTTGGCACAAACCAAAAGGAGGTAGTGTAAATGAATCAAGAAAACGCAATAAATGCAACACAATATGCAACAGGACAGTACGGCATCTGCAAGAAATTTGCAGATATCAGGATGCCTGTAGCAAGTTCTGGCACAAGTGTTTCCTACCTG
>JAGWFS010000302.1 GCA_028867785.1 Nitrososphaerota archaeon | reverse complement strand
GAGACAGCAGGGCTTCCTGACTATGTGAGTTTATTCAAGATGACACAGAATTCTGTGGTCAAGATAACAAGTACAGTATCCGATCCATCCGAGGTCACCATCATAAATGGCGTGCCGTCAAATGGACGGGCCACCATGCTTGGCTCGGGATTTGTCTATGATGCTGCGGGTCACATAGTCACAAATGCCCACGTGGTTGGCCAGAACAAGTCAGTCTATGTTACCCTCACTGACGGCAATACATACAATGCAAAAGTAGTTGGAGTAGATCCTTACAATGACTTGGCCGTAGTACAGATAACTGATTTTACCGGTGAAAATATTGTACCTTTGCAGCTTGGTGACTCTTCCCAGCTTGAGGTAGGACAATACGTGGCAGCAATAGGCAATCCGTTTGGACTGGCAGACACCATGACAAACGGCATCATATCACAGCTTGGCAGGTCACTTAGCGATGAGGAGACAGGTAGCTTTGCAATTCCTGATGTAATTCAAACTAGTGCTGCAATAAATCCTGG
>JAGWFS010000301.1 GCA_028867785.1 Nitrososphaerota archaeon | reverse complement strand
TGCCATGGAGCCCTACTGCAGATTATACAAAACTTGTCCTAGGTGAGGCATTTTCCAGGATTGGGATTAATTTTTCACTTGACATCAAAAATCGCGGATACTATCCAAAGGGAGGAGGATTGATAGAGGCAGAAATTTTTCCTTGTAAAAACACCAAGGCAATATCTCTTCTTAGGCGCACAACAAAATCTGCAAAGATGCTCTGCTCATACCACGGCATACCAAAGGATGTGGTACAGCAAGAGGCAGATGTCGCCAGAAAAGCTCTTGAAGAAAATGGTTTCAGAGTTGATCATTTTATCAGAGAGGAAAATGCCTTGGACAAGGGATGTTCAATTTTGGCGTTCTCGCACGATGACACATCAGTAGTTGGATCAGACATTATTTATCAAAAAAACATGGCAGGAATAGGAAAAACTGTTACAAGCAAATTCATAGAGTCAAACCTTGGAGTAGACTCTTCCCTGTCAGACATGCTGGTAGTTCCGCTCTCATTGATTTCCGATACCTCTGTCTTTC
>JAGWFS010000300.1 GCA_028867785.1 Nitrososphaerota archaeon | reverse complement strand
ATCAGAATACCCGTTTACGGCTAATTGATAACTGACACCCAAATTAGTCAAAACGGCAGAACTGTGTTCATTTGATACGATATCTGTGTTAATTTCGTCCATAAACGTTTTGAGCGCAGGGTCGCTAGTTGAGTTGTCAGTAAATGCTACCGTCATGTTTTTGCCCTGAAGTATACTCTGCAGCTTACTGCCTGCAGGATAATTTATGTAGAAACTTTTTTCAAAGTCATAAGTAGGATTGATGGGGTTTCCTGCAAGAGGTAAAGTCGCACTAAAGTTAACTGTTGCAAAAACTGGAGCGATTGCGCCAAAAAGTAATAAACCTGTTATCACTGGGACAATTAAAAGTCTCCTAGTCACGTTCCAAATGACCTCCCAAGTCAGTAATAAATCTTAGCATTAATTTTTTCCAATAATTATCCGTGAATTTTTATTGGCAAGAGTAATATTGTATTGGCATCTCCTAGTATCTTCGTAGGGATGCTGAAAAAATGATAACGATTCTTGCGGGGGGAACTG
>JAGWFS010000002.1:337503-388253 GCA_028867785.1 Nitrososphaerota archaeon | reverse complement strand
AAATGGTGCTTGTGGAGGGAATCGGGGGAATAATGACCCCGATTACAAGGGATTTCTTTGTAGCAGACATGATAAAACAAATGGGACTTGAGACGATTGTTGTGACACGCTCGACTCTTGGCACGATAAACCATACAGTCATGACAATTGAGATGTGCAGAAAATACGAGATCCCGGTAAAGGGGCTGGTAATCAATTATTTTGACGAGAACGGAACACCTGCGGAAAGAAACGCGCCTTCTACTTTACATGAAGTCACAGGCCTTCCGATACTTGGTACGATTCCTTTTGTAAGGGACTATCAAAAGCCCGAGGTAATGGCAGGCATTGTGGAAAAAAACATAGACCTGAACGCACTCATATCCTGAAGATTTTCAGTTTTGACTGTTTCTTGCCTGCCGTAAAGCTTACAAGGTCATTTATTATTCTTGCAAAGCTGAACTGCTCCCTGTCAAGCGTATACACCTTGGCATCCACAGGAATCGGCCTGTCAGCCACAAGCCATATGTTGTCAGATTTTGGCTGAATCTTTCTTAGTCTGTCCAAGTTTTCATTTATTGTCTGCAGCTCGTCAGTCTTTGGGAAATACATGATGACTACCTCTTCCGGACTTGTGGAAAGCGTTCTGGCGTCAGGTATGGCAACATCGATATCAACTGACTGGAAGGACGTCTTTCTCTGGCTTGGGATCATTGCCAGGGTCAACAAATAGTGAGTCAGCCCTTCTGCAAGAGAGCCCAGCACAGATTGCCTGCTTCCATCGATCTTGTCAAGGTGTGATACGCAGTGGCTGAAGATGGCATTTATTGCATCCGTACTCTCGCCCTGGGCAATGTCTGAAAGTATTCTTTTTTCCTGATACTCGGAAATTGCCTGGTATAAAATGTCCTTGATTTCCAACATTTTTTCCTGCCTTTGCGGATAATTAAAACTAGCCACAGAAACCATTTTCAGGACGTCCTCTTGTTGACCTGAAAATGCGGATAATGCAGTATTCATTTGACATGGCCATTTTGTAGTTCGTGAATATACTGGAATGCATGCAGAGTTTTTTCATGCCGATCATGTATCGTAATGCGTTTCCTTGCGTGGGGGGCGGTGTGGATCCTGGAATGTCTGTCGTTTTTCAAAATGCCATGTGTAGAAACTATTGACGATTTGTCATATCATATAAGAAATCTTATATATAAGAAATCTTATATGTTTGCACATGCAGATAGGAAAACCGGCCTCACCAGATGAACTGGTGGACAGGGACAGCGAGGTAAACGCCATAGTTTCCAAGATGAGGTCAAGGATAAACTACAACCTAGCAGTAATCGGATACCGAAGAATTGGGAAATCATCGATTCTCACCAAGGCAGCCCATATCTTGTCAAAGGGTGACAAGACAGTTGTCGTATACTTTGACGTCAAAAAATATCTTGGAGATCCGAAATCATTTCTGGTCAACCTGCAAGCAGCCATCTTTAACGCGTATTTGAAAAAACTGGGAAGGCTGGAAAGAATAAAGGCAAAGACCTGGTCACTTGACCCCGTAGGAAAGATAGCCGAGGCACTTTCTTCAAAGAGGATCAAAGGGATTGGAATGGAGATTACAAACTCGCCGTCTGGAGATATTGGCATAATGCCAAAGCTAGAGTTTGCGGAAAAAGACATTGATTACATGCACATGTTTCTTGCCGTCTTCAAGACTGCAAACGCACTTGCAGAAAAAAATGGCATCAGGTTTGTAATGATTCTGGATGAGTTCCAAGACATTGTCAACCTTCATCGCTACCGAGGACTCAAGAACATACTCGACTTGTTTCGAAGCGTGATTCAGGAACGAGGGGACAGCGTATCTTACATTGTATGCGGTTCACACGTGCATCTTCTTCGTTCCATACTGTCAGGCGGCAAGTCTTCACTGTTCCAGCATTTTACACAAATCGGTGTTGGAGAGATGGACAAGAAAAATTCTATGATACTGTTCAACGCATATCTTGACGCAAAGGGACAAAGACAGGACAACAAGACTGCATCCAGCGCATATGATCTGGTGGGAGGGCAGCCATATTACCTGATGGCACTTGCAGAAGGATGGGAGCCAAAAAAGAAGATCTCGTCTGTATTCCAAGACCTGATAACATCGTCTGTGGGCAGTCTGCGACTCTATGCCGAGTATGTGCTTGCAGAAGACATTGCAACAGCGCAGGGAGGACCGATGCTAAAAGCAATTCTGATAAAACTCGCCTTATCACAGACGGGGCTGTCATATTCTGAGATTGGAAAAGCACTTGGCATCTCAACCACGTCTGTAGTGCCATACATGAACGAGCTTGTCAAGACCGATCTCGCTGTCAAGGAAGGTACTGCATACAGTATACGTGACAAGATTGTTCGAGAGTATCTGAGGCTGAATATGGTCTAAAACATGGGATATCTTACATTGAGAAATCTTATGCAAGTTGTAAAAACTTGATGCAAGTTACACAGTAGAACCAGGCTTTCAAAGGGACAGGATGGAATTACTTTGTTGTCTTGTTACCATTCCTAATTATCAAAGTTACGCTCTGCTGTACTTATCTTGAAACCAAAAAAGTATGAACGTTTGATATGTCAATGGGGTTAGTACATGCTTTCTGAATTCGTCCAGCAGAGCTCAAACAGCATGTGCATGGAGGCAATCAACGAAGACGAGTCTGCCCACATGGCAAAGACGTTGTGTGACGGATGATCGGAGTTTCTGAGGAAGAACAGGACCTCGTCAGAGTCTCGAACCAAAAAACACAGGTTCCCCCATCTGCCGCCAGGCATTGCTCTTATCTTGTTTTTGTCTATCTCCTTGGCATGCTCTGGCATTCTCTGAGTAGGTGAAACTATGATCTTAAAGTCTGCAGTCGAGCTTGATAGCAATTCAAGAAAATCAGCATGATAAAATCTTGCCAAGTCTTTTTCGGTGCAAAAAAGAAGTATCTCTTCCCGCGTCTGGCCTATGATATTTTTGATCTTGTTGTTGATTTGTGGCGTACCCTGGAGCATCTGCATCTTTTCCTTTCTTGTCTCGCTTGTCTCCACTATGAAAGCCGGAATGCCGTTCCACAATTCAGTGAGTTCCTGTTCTTGCATTGCCAGGATCTTTACCTTTTCCTGTTCGGATTTTACCAGCGTTACAATCGCATCGCCTATTGGCAGCGTCGAATATCGTACGGGCGTGGAAAACTCTGCAGTCACAATCCCCTTGTTTTGTAACGTATTGATGATGAAATACGTCTCGGTTCTTGGTATGTCAAGTGCCTTTGATACCTCCGGGGCACTCCTTGGGCCATACTTGCCAAGATAGATGAATACCTTGGCCTGGTTCTGACTTAGACCGAACTTTAGAAGCTCTGCTTTTATCTGCTCCATCTTTACTTTGTACGGATATAGTCTGGATTCGGAATCCGAGAGAAAGACTGGTGTTATTTCTTGGTCCTGCAACTAGAGAGTGGATCTGATACTGCAATATAACCAACGGGATGTATTCATCAGTAAGAGTTCTCAGAAAAATTTAAAACAAATGAGCAGCACTTGCCTGCGTTTGTATCTGGTTGCATGATATCTGAGATCTGATACACTGTTGTATCTGCAACTTACACTTGTGATCGATGTAACTCTAAAACATCAAAAGATATTTTTGTGGCATGCTTGAAAATTCAGGGTATTTCCTTGTGTCAAGTATCTGTACAGGTTTTATATCGAGCGGGAGTACGAAAAGGACTTGGATCAAAAAGAGTATCTCAGAGAATCCTGTGTGGTAAATTGGCACGGAGCGTATCATTAATAACCGACAAAACCTATCACAATACGTGCAACGAGCAGTAAAGTCCAAGAAAGAAAGAGATCAGGTAGAAGACCCTGCTGAGAGGGATATAGAACTTCTATCAAAAAGAGTTATGAAAGAGATTTCTGATAACGAAACGAATGAAAAATCCAGCTAGTCTGCAACCTGGCGATATTGTCAAGATTGCCCAGCAAATCATAGAAGGGCAGGAAATTAAACCTCGTCCTTGGCTCGTAATCTCCAAAAATTTGCTACATCAGAACACTATTGGATGTCTCTGTCTTGCAATAACAACAAATCCTACAAGTCCGTATGTGTTGAAAATAGAAACCAAGAACCTGCTGAGCGGATCATTGGAAAGAATTAACGAAAGTAGAGTAATCGTGGATAAGATAGTCTGGACCAGACACCATGACATTATTGGAGTTGTGGCAAAAACGATTCCGCAGTTTTATCAACAAATTAAGAATAGGATGAAAAAAGATGTTCTGGAGATTGATTAGGACCACTCTGCTGCCGCGTTCTAGACAAAATCTCACATTCCATCTTTATGCGTCTGCCAGAAATGTTGACTGGAATCCATTGCAGCCCTAATCTGAGGTGCGATTGATTCTTTCGGCCAGCGCCAGCTTGGCATTGGCAATATCCCACAAGGTGTTTTCAATTCTGGCCAGGTGCTCGTTTATGCCCTTTATGTCGCTTTTCAGGGAGCGCAGCTTGATTGCCTCGACTTCAAGTGTTATGTCTGAAAGATATTCTGTGAATGCCTCAGAAAACGTGATGCCTTTGTGGTTGAGTGCAAGTTCGCGGACCATTTCTCTACTGGTGTAATACACTCTGTGATGTATAAAAATACCATCTGCCACTAGTGGAAATGAGAATGGTTCCTGATCTGATTTTGATAAATAATTCTCCTTTTTTGGAAAACAGTTATGGATTTTGTTAACCTGAAATTTTCCTAAAACATTCAATCTAGGAATCTTTTGAAACTGTCATACTCGTTTTGAGTAAGCTCACATTTTCCCTTGGAGTCCAGCATCTTTTTCATTTTTTCAAATTTTTCTGCAAGCAGTGACAGATCTATTGGTTGTCCAGTCTCATCGTTTTTCAATCCGATGTAGTACCTCGCCCTCTCCTCGAATCTATCGGGAGTGATCTCTTTTATCAAGACCTCGCCGGCAGTTATGATCTTTGCCATGCGTTCTCTCTCTTTTTGTTCAAGGCTCTTTTTTTCATCCTCGATTGTCTGCCTGTGGCTTTCATAGCCTGTCTTGATGTCTCTAAGCTGGGTCTCTAGTTTTGTAAGAACGTTATTTACCATTTCAGAAGGCACTTGTTTGTCGTCTTGGACCGTCTCTGTCTTTTTTATCTCTGTGTTTTTCTGGTGTGGGCCTAACTCATCCGCTGATTGGTCTGCAACCACTTTTAAGATCACTGGTTTTGAAACCTTTTTTGCCACCAATCCAAATCCTGCAAAGCCGGTTCCAGTCAAGGCCAGCCCTATCAGCAGATACTGGCTGGCAGATATTATGACACTGAGATGCGGATACCCCATCTGGTGCAGCATTGTCACGCTACTTAGGGAATTGCCACCTGTCATAGAGGAGACGAAACTGTGTGCCGATTGGGACAGAAAACCTGGTGCATAAAAATATGATGTAACTGAAAAAATTGCAAGTATGGCGCCTCCAACTGTCCACCCGAGTCTCATTATATGATCGACTGGAAGAAAATTAATATCAACTTGTTTGTAATACAAAATTACACATTGTTCCGCAGATGAACGTCTTTTCACACTGTCCCTCCAGCAGGATGTCCCTCCATTGTAACAATCAGTCTTGGTGCTATTGTGTATCTCGGTATGGTGAAAACCAGCTTATGGTACAAGCCATAAAACAATCTGTACACAAAATCAAATTCTGATCTCACTTGGGTGTTCTATGCCGGTTTTGAACACGGACCTGTATGCGAACTTGGTGTGTGGGGACGACGGTTTTGTAAATGCCATGTCCAGGAGCAAGTCGCGGCCAAGAAAAGCCGTGCAGCCAAGGTCTTTTTTGACTCCTCTTGAAACAAGGCCGTCTACCGAATCTTTGATCTTTTGCAGTTTTTCCATTCGTGATTTTGCGTCTTCCAGGGCCTTGAAGCAAATCTCGAGTTCTCCCCTCAGCCCGATTCCGTCATAGATGAAGACTCCGCCCATGTCGTGCCAGCTGTCTTTCTGGTCCTTCTTTTTTACCGACTTTTTTTTCTTGGGGTCTGCAGGCTCTGCAATCTTTTCTCTAAGGTCGGAAAGATCTGATTCGTTAGATGATTCGTTTGTTCTAAGTTTTTCCCCGATTGTATTGGAATATGCCTCTGATCTCTGTTTTAGTTCCTCCAGATCCTTTTCTAGTGCTGACTTGAACGTCACAATGTTACTAAATGACATTAATTTTCCTTCTTCCATGTCTAGCTGCCTGCCTTTTCAAAGTGAAGTGACTCGTTTCCTATCAGCATCTCCTCTGCATTGGTTCCGGGGAGCCGCTTTAACGCCTTTGTGCTCTCCCGCAAAAATGACAGTTTTTTGCCCTTTGCGATCCTGTCTGATCTTGCCAGGCTGATTACCTGCGGTATGGCATACTGCAGGACCTTGGCTGCCTCGTCCAGTGCAAGCTGATCAAATCTCTTTTGCTCTGATTTGTAATCCGGTTTTATTATGATTATATCCAGAACTGGGGTAAGCGTGGCCCTGGAATTTTCTGGAAGGCTCAGGATTCTTGGATCCAAATCAATGGAAAAGCCAAGGTATGCGGTGATGATTTTTAGCGAGTTGTACAGGTCGTCTGTCACGTTGGACTTTTCCTTTTCCAGTTCGTAGACCTGCACTGCCTCGTCGACTAGCTCCTCCATGGACCTTACTGCAGAGGCTAGATCGTCGTCGCCTACGTTAGCTTCCGCTGTCATTGTACCAAAAAATGGGTTTTTTTAGATAAAGAAGGTGTGTATGTAACTTGGAATTACATTCATGCATCCTAACCTTTGCATTCTTTATTCTTAGTTAGGTTGCAAAATTCACAATGTAATTATACCGTTATTGTTAATCTAAGAAGATATTATTCCTTCATATGGTATATTTTGTCCAAAAAAGTTATTGGACGCAATAGAATCCCAGTAACCAAACGTTAAGATCGATACGGCAAATTGTCCTGTACTGGGAAGAGATTGAGGATTAGAACCGCCTGCTGAGTTAGTCCCAAAGTAAACTGTTACCGTAGAATTGGCAGGAATGGTTTGGCCATTTGTAGGATATGGATGTATTGAAGGATAATTATTATTTATGATGAAGAATTGAGTTGCAGTATTACTTCCAGGGAAAGAACTAAAAGCAATCAGCGTGGTATTCCCATTGAGGATAAATGATCTAGTGGGATCATTGTTAGTAATAGACATCCTCCAAACATCAGTGTTTTTGCATGCGCCATTGCCTCCATTACTACAAGGGACTGACCAGTTATTAGTCCACGACGATCCTCCATTCTGGGCGTATTGTAAAGAAGTATAATTGATGGATAGGATACCCCATGTTGTAGACCAATTACTAGATGTTGCTGTTATTGATTTCACAGTAGCAGTAGTCGAAGCAGTATTGCCTGGGAATCCATTTTGAAGTGATGCTGCATACGTACAAAATTGATTGGGATTTCCAATTATTTTCAAATCCCACTTGAAGACTGCAGTACTGCCTGGTGCTAAAGTGCTAACACTTGGTGGACTTGATGTTACGCTGGGGGTACATGCGGCGTTAGATGGTGAGGGAGTACCTGTCCATTTGGAAATTTGTGGTGTAATGTTAACTAATGTGCTTGACTGATTATTAGTTACTATCATGACTAACTCAGTTGTATATCCGCTAGGAATGGCAGATGGAAATGCATAGAATTGAATATTCACAGGTGCAGCACCTATTGAATTCATAGTGAACTGCTGTGTGTTTCCTCTTGATGTAACAAGCTTGACATTGTAAGAATTTGCAGGATTGATACTTACCGGTATGTTTTGGCCGATATTTGTCAAAACTCCTCCCGGTGACACCATATTGTTTGTTGGAACATAGCTGTTTGCCCAGTCAGTAGCACTGGTATTTTGAATCCACATTTTTGTAAACTGGATTGGCAGGCTGCCAGTATTTGCTACTGTTACATCGAGCTTCCCGTTAGGGACAGTCACACTTGAGATCTGGAACTTTTCCTTGTCCACATCTGTAAGTTGTTGATTCTTTACAAGTACAGATTGATTAAAGTTATTCAGGATTCCCATGCTGTATGAGATGTATGCTATGGTGGTTGTCAGTGCAATTATGGCAAAAACCATTCCGACCACGCTGGCAATTCCTCTTCTTGTTCTCATGGTGGTGCCGCCTGTGTTGTGTATATTGAACCTCTTGCGGTAGTTACTGTGACTGTATCAGGACTCTTGCTCTTCCATATAGTACCTGCTGAAAGCTGCGCAGCTATAGTGTACGAGTTTTGCGGCAAAATATTTGTGGGCAGGATAGTCCTCTTGGCATAATTTTTTATGGCCGTACCATTGACCTGAATCTGGCTTACTGTAGCCCCGACGGTTCCGGTATTTGTCAGGGTCACGTTTATGACGTTGTTGCCATTTGTAGTGTTGCAGCTGTGACAAAATACGATATTTTCTATGGACACACTCTCGGTGATTTTGTTGGTATCATTTGATGCCGTAGTGGATAACGCAGTCTCAAAGACCTTGAGATTGCCGTTTGACCATGCAACTAACGCACTGCCGAGAACTGCGACAGTTGTCAGCATTAACGCTGTTGTTACAATAGTAGCCAGACCCCTTCTGCAGGAAACTCTAAACCCTGTCAGATTCTTTTTGTTGAATCTAGTGCTGTCAGACATATTGCTAAACCGTGCGTATCTTCTGCTCTTGGATTAGGGACTGGGAAGCTTCGATCTCTCCATCAGTCTGCTTTTCAGTATCTGTAATGTCGTCTGCTATTTTTATATCGTTCAATAACTCTGTCTTGACATGTTTTTCTTCGTCTTTCTCCAAGGCTTGTGTCATGCTGTGCTGGCCTGTTTTTGCAATGTCTGCCAGCCTGTAGGCAGGACACGGTATCTGCATGGTCTTTGATGTTATGTATATGAATGGAAAGATCTCCTGATACAGCGAGTTTACAACGCGCGGTATGTTTTTCTCGTCATTGCCAAGATGATCTGCCATTTCCTGTGCATTTCCATAAACAGTTGCAAAACCATCCATGCTTATCTTTACATTTGTCGGGTTTGAGAGCAGGACAAACTTGTATCTCAGCCTGACGCTGCCCTCCTCGTTTTCCACCTCGTCTATCGAGGCCTCAATGTCGTATTTTGCAAACGGGCTGTCATCTTTTAGCTTTGTTACCAAAAACGAGTTTATCTCCACACTCTGACGCATGCCACATGTCTAGAATGAATCTGAAAACTTAACCCCCTGTCTGTAGTTTGATGGTACATATCACACGTGATTAGACGCAGTTGCACACGAACCTTGTGAACAACAGGGATCTTGAGCCGGGGCACCAGATGAAGGAGGTCAGCACATCAAAGGTAAGCAACGAGAACTTTTCGCTAAACATACATGTATCAAAATTCAAGAAAAACAGCGAGCTTTCAAAAAACTATGACATCAAAAAATACCTGGACCCGTACAAATTCTCCTTTTCGTCCGACATCTCGGAGCTCATACCGAGAAATACTCCGCCATACCTTGACAACGGAGAGCGCTACGTGGAAAGGATTGCAAGGTCGCTTGCCTTCTTCAGGCAGTGCGCACTTATCGGCCCGAGCGGAACAGGCAAGACCCACATTGTATATCTTGTGGCAGAGCTTGGCGGGCTGCCGTTGTGGGAGATAAACTGCGGCCTGCAGACGTCAGTCTTTGACCTCTTTGGAAGATATGTCGGCCTTGGAAAGGAGAATTGGATAGACGGATTGATTACGTCATGGTGCAGGCATGGCGGAATACTGTATCTTGACGAGGCCAACATGATGAAGCAGGATATCGCAACAAGGCTCAACCCTATACTTGACCAGAGGGGCCACATGGTACTGACTGAAAAGGACAACGAGGTAATATCGCGTCACAATGATGCATTTTTGATAATAAGCATGAATCCTGTCTCGTCGGAGTTTGCCGGAACAAAACCAATCAACGCCGCAATGAGGCGAAGAATGAGCGTCTGGCTGAACTTTGACTATATGAGCGTGGGACAAAAGATTGACGAAAAGGAGGTTGACCTTGTGGAAAAGAAAGCGGAAATAGGAAGGGATGACGCCGAAAAGATAGTGCGGGTTGGGGCGGAGCTTAGAACCCAGTACAAGTCAGGCGAGATTCCATACGGTCCTTCTGTCGGGGATTTGATAAACTGGGCCAGGCTGATACACGATGGTACCGCGCTGAGGGATGCCGCCGAAGAAACCATCGTTGCACTCACAAGCGACGACCTTGATGTTCAGGACATGGTCCGCAAAATAATCCGCAAAGTAGCCGGGCCTTGAATCTGGAAAAGGACGATGATTTTTTTGCGTACGTGTATGATGTATTCGGCAAGTTTGCACAGAAAAAACCCGAACTAGTCAATCTTACATTCTCGAGAAAAATAGACCATCCCATGATAAGCCGTTTTCCAGAAATGTCACTTGTCATGCCACTGCCAAGATTCAAAAATGAAATGTTTTTTTTCGAGGGTTTTGTATTTGAAGACACTACTGATCAGAGGTATAATCTCTGGTCTCTTTTTCTGGCATCAGTTTATCATCTTGCCGCCCATGCGGCAGTCTCCAGATATGGCATGTATAAAAAATGGATGAAAAACAAGACCCGTGAAATCTGTATTGGAGTAATAGATTTCATTGAAGATCTGGTTGTTGAAAGATACTTTTTGTCCGCATGTCCAGAAATCTGGAAGAACATGCTGGAAATAAACGACAAATTTGCTGAACTGGGAAACAGTATTCCTAAAACCAGTAATTGCTACAAAACTATTCCAAAACCGTGTGACATCAAGGACCAAAATATGTTAAACAAAATAAGAGCATCAATAAACTCGATGGAAATTGGTGATGCCAGTTACGAGAAAAAAGTGCTGGAAGTTGCAGATTTGCTCTACAAAAACCGTCAATTACTGCCCAAAACAAGGCTTCCATATTGCGAATCTTATGATAATGACACCGGCATAATACTTCCTAAAAAAATAACCATGGAGTTTCAATTTGATGATAAATTCAGCGAAATGGTATACAAGCTGGACGAGTTGTGGGAAGCAAGCGAACAATCAAGGATCAGGCTTCTCAAACAATACGGGCGCCATCTGAAAGGACTTCATTTTGATTCCATAGGACTATCGCCAGAAGACCTTCCGGAATTTGTCAGGATCAGGGAGAACATACTTCCAATGCTGCGACGGATTCGGCAACAAATCAGGATGATTGTAAATTTGACCGATTCACCAAAAACAGACGAGGTCGGAATTGTCGACATGCAAATGGCAATACAAGCAATCGCATCAAAAGGAAGGCTAACTGAAGTTTTTGAACACAATGAGGACAGGAGGGCAGAAGAGGCCTGGGTGATTTTGATAGACAAGAGCGCAAGCATGCGCCTACGGTTTGATCACATCAAGGAATTTGCGATATGTGTTGCAGAGGCGGCAAACGAGCTTACGGGGAGGAGCGATGCGTGGTCCATGTACAGCTTTGACAACCACTTTCATGTACTAAAGGATTTCAGGGAAAAGTATGGCCAGCGGGTACAGGCAAGACTTGGCGGCTTGCAAAACAGTGGTCTGTCGTTACTGCCGGATGCAATTGAATTATCATACAAAATGCTTGCTGCAGACCAGAGGGAGAAGAAATATCTTTTTGTGATTACTGACGGGCACGCCTCCGGATATGGAAGGATTCAGGAACAGTTTTCAAAGATTGCAAAAAAGGTCGAGATGTCGGGAATCACTCTGGTGGCAATAGGCGTTTCAAAGACTACATCAAAGAGATTCAGAAACAGTGCACGGGGAACCGACCTGAAGCAGCTTGTGGCCAAGTTCATCACTGCCTATCGTGCTGCAGCCTCGGATATGTAAGTGAAAAATACATACTAGATCACATAACCCGGTTGTTACCAATTCTGGTAAGATGTTCCTTAAAACAAAGAACAGAAAGGCAATCAGCGCAGTGCTGGCCACACTGATAATCTTGGTGGCAACAGTTGTTCTTGGAACTGGTGTTGTACTGTTTGGTACGAGCCTCTTCCAGACAAACTCGCAAAGCTCGGGTCTTACCGTACAAGGTGTTCATGTGTGGGTGAATGCAACAAAGGGCATGACTACAACCTATGCATGGGGAGCAGCAGAGATAAGAAACAGCGGAGACAAGATACTGTCAGTAGACCAGATTAGCGTACGTGGTACTCAGGTACCATATGCAAACTGGTTTTTTGACAGCAATCCGAATGACGTAACTACTGCAAACCTTCAATCTCAGTTGAACTACACGGGTACTACCAATGGTACAGGTACCGCTGGATTTGCGGGTGAGATGAAGTCGTATAAAGGAACGAACAATCCATCTGTTATTAACTGCGTCACCCCTTCTGCAGCCCAATTCTATATCAATGAATTCGGAAATGAAGGTAGCGCTGCACCACCAACACTGTGCTTAGCACAAGCGTCTGGACCAATCTCATTGAAGCCGGGAGAAAAAGCAGTCGTGTACTTTGAAATTCCTATCGGAGTCTTGAGTACAGTTGATGGTGGTTCCAACAGCAATGTTGCAATCTACTCTGGCAGCGTAGGTTCACCACAGTCAGTCACCATACAAGCCGAATCTTAAGAGGGCCAAAAAATGCCCAAACTCCTTTCTTTTTTATTTTTGGAGGATGACAAATGAAAGACAAGACAAGACAAACAAACGAGACCGAGAGCTTTCTTGCAAGCCAAGTCATAGATGAGGATCAGACCAGAATTCCTCTGGGATATGAAATTGTCAAAAATTACCCGTTGCAGCCACCATTTAGCTATGTCAACATACTGTACAATACAGAAAAATCAACATATCTCTATTTTGTAGACGAGTCAAAACTTAATCCAGAGGAGACAGCAATTTTCCAGAAACTGCACCGTCTTATCGAGGAAAGCCTCGAGTCCCCTACTGGTATAAAAAACAACCACAGTTTTGACGACCAGCTAAATATGGTCCTAAAGGAGAACGAAAAGATCTTCTCAGACAAGTCAAGTGCTGGCATGGAGAAGGTAAAGTACTACCTCAGGCGCGACGTCAATGGGTTTGGCATCATAGACCCGCTGATGCATGATGTCAGCATAGAGGACATTAGCTGCAGCGGAATCGACAAGCCCATATTCATCTGGCACCGGAACTATGACAGCATCCCGACCAACATCAGATACCAATCTCATGAAAACCTCAACGCATTCGTGTCAAGAATAGTCTTCCGGGCGGGAAAGCACATCAGCTCCGCATTTCCAATTTCGGACCTTGCACTGCAGGGAAACCACCGAATCTCCGTCCTCTACCAAAAGGAGGTGACCCCAAAGGGCACAAGCTTTACTATACGAAAGTTCAAGGAGGACCCGTATACTGTAATTGACTTGATAAAATTTGGCACAATAAGCCTCCAGATTGCAGCCTATCTGTGGATGCTTATCGAATCAAAAATGTCATTTATAATAATAGGAGCTACGGGCAGCGGCAAGACCACGATATTGAATGCAATCACGGGACTCGTCCACCCGGACTACAAGATCTTCTCAGTCGAGGACGTGGCTGAGATAAACATAAACCACGAGAACTGGTTCACGCTTGTCTCAAGAAGCGGTTTTGGCCTAGGAGGGGAGGGAGAGATTGGCATGTATGATCTTATCAAGGCCGGTGTGAGACACAGGCCGGATTACATTGTAGTGGGAGAAATCAGGGGCTCGGAAGCCTATGTCATGTTCCAGGCCATGGCAACAGGACACGGCGGACTCTGTACAATGCACGCAGACAGCCTTGAATCGGCAGTAAAGAGACTGCAGCAAAAACCGATGGACATTCCTCCCGCATACATTTCTCTCATGAACTGCGCCGTTGTAATCAAGAGGGTAAAGGAAAACGCAACGGGTCAGAGCAGCAGGCGGGCCATAGCGGTATCCGAGATTGTCTCGTCCGAGTCATCACACGCTGCCTTTTCATGGAACCCAAAGACGGATTATTTTGACGACGACCTGCAAGACAGCATCATGTTCAAGAGGATGGCAGATGCGACAGGGCGCGATCTGAGGGAGATAACAGACGAGTACCAGAAGAGAATCTTGATTATAAAGTGGATGCTTGAAAGCGACATCCGCAATTACAAAAAGGTGGCAGAAATTGTAGGAAAATACTATAGGGACCCGGACTCGCTGATGCAGAAGATGGAAGCAGGAGCCAGATGACTTGCTTTCCTTAAAAAAACTTGACCAGGCAGAATACGAAAAAAAACAGAACAAAAAGATAGAACGCGAGATACCATATTTCATAACGATTGTATCACTTCTTGCCTCCAGCGGGTTTGGGCCGTATACGATACTGCAAAAAATAAGAGATCTTAACCTCCTGCCGATAATCCAGACAGAAACCCTCAAGATTCTAAAACGAATTGACCTGCTTGGCATAGACCCCCTAACTGCGCTGGGCGAGGCAAAGGACAAGCCGTCATCCAGAGGCCTAGGCGAGTTTCTTGGCGGCTATGTCTCTGCCATCCAGAGCGGCGGAAACGTAATCAACTATCTGAAAAGCAAAATGTCAAGCTCCTATGAAAGGCTTGAGAGTGCAGAAAAACAGTCTGTCGAGAAGCTGAGCGGGGTTGTTCACGCCTGGCTGACGATGCAGATTGTAATACTTGCAGTATTCATCCTGGTTGCAGCCATAGGCTCAAACCCGATGACAGGTTCCGGCAGTACAAACAGCTCCCAGCCGCCGTATCTTCTTCTTATCTTCTCGCCCGTAATCTCGATTGCATTTATGAAGATGGTGCAGAACATGAACCGCTCAAACATTCAGGAGATTGAGATGAAAAAACTGCTGAAGTTCATGCTGCCTCCTTTTCTGGCAGGAATGATATTGATTGCAAGTAACGTATTTTCAGGCTTGAGCATCAATGCCTACATCCTTGGGTGCTCTCTTGCTGCAGGCTCTGTCTGGCCGGCTCTCAGGTTCAACAAGATCTACGTGGCAAACCTTCACGCAGAGGCCGCAACGCCGCAGATTCTCAGGGACATTACAGAGGCAAGAAAGGCCGGCATGGGGCCTGAAAAATGCATAATACACGCATGCAAGCGTAAAGACTTCAAGTCATTTAACATTGTAGCAAATACAATTGCAAACAAGTTGGAATGGGGGATTCCACTTGCAAGCATCTTCGAGTCGCTTTACAAGGAGGTCAAAAACTTTCAGGTGCTGATTACCTTCAGGATACTGTTTGAGATAATATCGTCTGGTGGAGGCAACGTCAATACCCTTGACTCGCTTGCAGATGCCAGCGAAAAGATTCACAACATTACCAAGACCAAGCGCGACATGCTCCAGCCGTACGTGATGGTCGGCTTCATGCTGATTATAATTACCGGATTTACCACGCTGCTTACGATAGACTCTTTTACAGATATTAATGTGGCAAAAAACCTGGTTCACAACAACGGGACCCAAATCTCCGGCGCGTCAGACAACCTGCTTGACGTGGTCTCAATTGCAATAATTGCCCAGGCTTGGCTTGCCGGCCTTTTCATCGGAAAGATAACAAAAGGCGCATATTCAGGCGGATTCATGTATTCGATGCTGCTTACGATAATCAGCATGGCTGCAATAGGGATGATACAGCTTCACGTGATAAACATAGGGGCTATCTTGCAGCCTAAGTGAGTATGTCACTTGCCAAGTCATACCGCCTCTTATATCGACTCTGCAGTTACATATGAATAATTTGAGATATCTCATACCTGTCTTGCTTGTCATGTTGGCAGTTCTTCCACACTATGTCTTTGCAGACAGTGGAAACCAGCTGGATACAACGCTTGTGCCAAACAAGATGATTGCAGGTACGGACGGAATAATCCAGGTCTATCCAAAGAATTTTAACGATACCGTAGACAATCTAGTGGCTACCTCGTCTGACTCATCTATAGTCCAGATTCTCGGCGTGGAAAGAGACGACATCCACAATGTCTTTAACATAAAAATCAGTGCGCTGAATGCAGGCCAGGCAACAATCAACATGGCAGCGCCAGATTTTGCCTCGCTTGAGCTCCCAGTTACCATATATTCGGATTCTGAAGCCCCGACGGCTCTTTTGATCAAGGCCACCCCACAAACTTTTTCGACATCAGGGCCAAATGCAGGCTATGTGTCGGTGGAAACTGTCAACTCTAACGGTGTTCCAACTCCGGTATCCTCGGACACGCCAATAAAGCTCAGCGTATCAGATAGTACCATTGCGGGACTGGCAGAAAACCAGATGACAATAAAACAGGGCTCGTATTTTGCCACTGAAAAATTCGTTGTAATGAATTCTGGCAATGCCAAGATCTATGCGTCAGCCCCCTCGATGCAGCCAGTGTCGACGTCGGTTACAGTTAGTAATGGTGTTGTGCAGTATACACTGCAAGCTTATGCGTATCCGCCAGTAGTTAACGACCATAAAAATACCGAAACCTATGTGATAGTGCAACTACATGATGCCTCTGGCAACCCCGTTATAGCTAAAAATGACATTCCAGTTTCAGTTCGTCTTGTCAATGCCACGGATTTACCAAGAGACTTTGAAAGCTCAGCAAACATTAACACAAGTGATCAAAATTCTCCGGTACAAGTAAATGATGACATAGTCATCAAGAAAGGCACTTACTGGGGGTACACGCCAGTTAATTTTATTTCAGGTATAAACGCTACATTTAATGTCGATATTTCGGCTCCGGGCTATGTAATTAGTACAGTTCCTACTAGTGCCACAATTACAACCAGTATCACTACATCTGGTGGTTCGACAACTATAAGCAGCACAACGACTTCTAGCGGCACCACATCTACTACCGCCACAACTACAGGCAGCACAACAAGTGCCAGTGGCACATCGACAACTACCAGCAGTGTGTCAAGCTCAAGCAGTGCAACAAATTCCCTATGTTCTATACCGTCACCATTTCCATTATCTACCACGCAGGTACAAATCGTAGCTTTTCCACAAAATGTAGTTTTAGATGACAAAACTCCATGTTTCTATCCACTTCCAATCCTTACGACAGGAGGAAATAACCTGATTGGCGTCATGGCCCTGAAGGATTCAAAAGGATATCCCTTAATTGCAAAATCTGACCTCTCATTCTTGATGGATTCATCTGATCCATCCACCGTGTCCATATCAAATGTGGAAATGGGATATGGCGCCCAGTCCGCGCTTGTCTTTGCCAAAGTTGGTAATGCCGCAAATCCAGTAACACTCAATGTTGTTTCAGACAGTCCGCAGCAAATAACGCCAGTTATTGTTGCACCATCACAGACAACATCAGGACTGGTAGCCGATTCGCTGCTTGCAACGGTCTTGCCTGATACTACATTCCCGCTGGCAGTTTATACTACAAATAATGGAGCTCTTAGTTCATTCAAGAACGACTTTGCGGCGCTGATCTCTCCGCAGGAATCCATATCACCGATACAACTGACAGTTACAAAGGGAGAGCCGATATTTCTTTCTGATGAGACTCTACTAAAAAGCGGAACTCAGAACATTGCAATCACAACTCCTGACTATTCATCAAGCTTTACTGTAACAGGATCGCAATCAAAACCAAGCAGCATGATGCTTGGATATCCGGACCAAATTTTTTCAAATAACGCGTTGCTGTTTTCAATCGAATTGCTCGATGACAAGCAGCTTCCGATACTGGCAGACAAGGACACTGACCTAAAACTTGTTTCAAGCAACCCGTCAATACTTGATGTCCCTGACAATGTACAAATCAAGAAAGGTTCCTACTATGCCACATTTGACGCCCATTCGAGCGGTTCTGGCACCGCAGAAGTGGCAGTACTTGCAGACGAACTTCCTCTGTCCAAATTTGACGTATCCGTAACAAGCTTTACCCCAGTTGTAAGCATTATCTCTGACGATCATGCCGATAACAACTCCCCTCTGACTGCGACCGTAACAGCTACCTACAACGATTCCCCTGTTGCTGGCCTACATGTTGACTGGACAGTAGCGGGGGCAGCAATCAAGAACAAGGACTTGCTGACTGACAAGGACGGCAAGGCCGCCATCTCGTTGATTACCGATGATCCAAATACAGTCAAGATACAGGCAAGCGTAGGAGGAGGGCCGTACCAGACAGTTACTGCCACCAAACAGGTAGGCATCAATCAGCCTCTGTTGCCGGCCGCTTCCCCCGGGCAGACCACGCAGGGCAGTTCCCAGTCAAGCAGCTTTACGGTAATGGGCCTGAACCCGATCTTATTCATAATTCCAGGTGCGGCAGCCGCGGCATTTCTGGTCTTGAAAAAGAAGAACATGCTTGAAGGAATATCAGAAAGAATCAACATTGCAGAAAGGTTTTCCGGAATGATGGGAAAGACCTCGGGCTCACACGAGCGATAGACGTTTTTTACACGATACTAGTATCTGAACGATGCGATGTAAAGACTTTTTTTCGATCTTTTCACCTCTGTCTAACATGAACGGGGAGATGCCTTCAAAAAATGCCAGTGACCACTGGAACAAATTCTGATGAATCATCTGCAACATCATAAAGATCACAACCACGGTTTCAGTAACAAGAAAGATGGCCGGAGGCTCGCTTAATGCCGGGCTTCTAACTGGGCAACTTTGGATTTTAGCTGTTCCATGTCTTTTATTATGTCTATCTTTTCGGATAGAGCACGTATCTCTGTGGTCAGTTTTCTGTCAAGCATATTCATTTCGTTTCTCAGGGAGTCTATCCTGTTGTTTGTAGAATCTATCTTGGTGTCGAGTGCCTTAATCTCTCCCTTTATCGCGTTGAGTTGCGGTAGGATGAAGGTTTCAAGTTCTTTCATCAAACCCTTTATTGCCATATTTCTGGTTGGGTTTCAGGTCTAATAATGTTAGTGTTTCCTCTTATGCTGATTTACGGTGTAAAGAAAGTGTGAGATCGGATAGCAAAACTAATTCATGAGGCTGAAAATCTCAAGTCGGTTCTGACACACGGGTTCAAATCCCGTACTCGCCGATGACTGGAGTGTAGACTTTGCTTCTAACGGTCTTTAGGCTTCAAGATTAGTTTTGCGTACCAGGCATTGTTTCAAAAAGATATCGTATGGGTGAGTTGAGACAAGGCAGAAAATTGAGGGCCAAACCATTGAAATTACAAACATGTTTTTTGTATGTAATATTCAATTACACGCAGATTGCTAAGACCCGTCAGTGTCTGTTGATACTAGATGGTTATCGACATGGCGTCATATTCTGTGATGAACAGCATGGAGCCCACCTCATATGACTATGAAATGCTGCTTGAGAAGCTAAAAATCGAGCTGTCAAAGTTCGGGCTTACATCCAACCAGTCAAAGGTATTTCTATTTCTGGAAAAGTCAGGACCCAGCACGGCAACACAGGTCAGCAAGTCCCTGAAGATTCCAAGAACTGAGACATATCATCTTCTTGCAAACCTGCAAAACAGGGGCATAGCACTTGCATCATTTGAGCACCCGATCAAGTTCACGGCCCTGCCGCTGGAGAAGGCCATAGGATCCCTCATCAACGCTGAAAAAGAGAGGGTAAGGCAGTTGGAGACCCAGGAAAAAAGCCTAGTTGAGCTGTGGAGTGCAATTCCGGGATATGACATAAAACAGGATTACGTCAAGGACGGCAAGTTCCAGATGCTCCAGGGCATAAACCAGATGACAAGCAAGATAGGCGACATGATAGGCAACTCCAAAAAATCCATCCAGATACTTGCATCCGAGAAGGACTTTATGAAGTTCTATCATTCGGGATTTCTGGAAAGAATCGAGGACTCGGGGGCGGAATCGCAGCTAATATCGTCCTCCTCGAAAAATACCCCGTACATCTTCAAGGGGAAGCTAAAGGACATGGCAAAAAAAATGCCGCTCAAAATAAAAGAAGAGCTGTGCTTTATCATAAAAGACGATGACGAGCTGCTGCTGTTTATGACAAGCCCGAGCAAGCCATCGCAGGACATCTTTGCAATGTGGACTGATTCCCTATCCATGGTCTACACGTTAAAGCTGCTGTTTGGATACATCTGGTCCAGCTCAAGATACTTTACCTGAAACTCTGACCCGTACCTGTCTGTTGTCATATTTTCTTACACGCCTGCGATTTTATCCATATTGGAACAATGTATCATGTCATGTCAGGCCTTGATGCGCTAATTGGACAGTCCTTTGAAGATACCGTAAAAAGCGCACTTGGAGAGAAAATACTGTCAAAGATAAGGGATGTAATATCTGAAAAATACGGGATGACAATAAGCGAGGCAATCGGTGACTTTCAAAAGCTTGATTTTGCCTTGAAAGAACTGTACGGCAGCAAGACTGATGCAATTGAAAAACAGCTAATAGACAGGATAGTCACATTTGAGGAAAACAAACAAAATGACAGAAACTGGTTCACGGTAGAAGACGCGGTTCTTTCCAGGATAATCCTTGAATCTGTCGGCGATTATGAGAAAAAGAACATACTGAACACGGTTCTTGACGAGCCTAGAGTAATCTCGGATATTCTAAGCATGAACAACATCCCGCAAACATCCGGATACAGAAAGGTTAACACACTGATTCAAAACGGCATGCTGATGCCTCAGGGCTTTGTGTCAATGCATGATGGCAAGAAAGTGACAAAATACAAATCCATCTTTGAAAGCATTGTCATAAGGATAGAAAAAAACAAGGTGATGGTGAGGGTACTGCCTACAAGTGAGGCCATGGCACAAAGCACTATTTTGCAGCTTGTTGGCATACAAAGTCATTATGACAAGATCACTGCATGAAAAACATCGATTCAAATCCATTTCATCCAGTGTAAATCTTTCAGAGCGATATCTGCAAGACAGCAATGAAAATCACACGCTGATTTAAATTTGGCAGATGTGGCATTTGACCTAGACCGGACTAATGATACGAATTGAGGCAGAAGTTCCTAGAAATGATCTGATGGGCGTAAGCGACGCGCTTAGGATAATAGACGTATCTGTGAACGTATCAAAGGTCAGGGGAAGGGGGAAAGGCGTTGGCTCGAAAGTTCATGCCGCAAAAGGCACGGAGATGTACCGCTCGGAGTTTCAGGACAAGTATGTTGTGCAGGTGACAGTTCCAGACAACATTGAAAACGACGTGGTTGAGATACTAAAATCAAACTCAAAAACAGGCAAGATTACCATATTCCAGGTATCCCGGGTGATAGATATCGGCTCCGGGGTGGAAAATGAGCAGGCACTGGCCCTAAACGAGTATGATGGCGTCATACTGACCGCTGCCAAGAACCAGAACACGTCTTTTCCGTTTGGCTTTGCTACCGAAAACATGAAGGTTGTGCCTCCGCAAATTGAGGGCGAAAAGGGGTACTATGACGTACTTGAGAAGAAGTTTGTCCCGCTAAACGTGCTGGAGTCCGTGATATACCATGTCAAACCTATTGAGAGGTTCCAGATTCTTTCTGCCGATGACGCCGTAGTAATAGAGAGCATGACCAGGGTGAAGAGAAACTTTTCCCTGTATAAGATGAAAATGTCTGATTCGTATTCCCAGGCTTTTCTAAAATACGTCGCAAGCAGGTTTCTCAGCCTGTGGCCGGAGCAGGAAATCAATGTTGCAGTCCTGTATGTGGACATAGTGGGCTCTACAAAGCTTGCAACGCTTCTCAGCTCAGAGGAGCTCTCGGGCCTCATCAAGGTATTCTCAGAGGAAATGTCTGTCATAGTGTCAAAACATGCAGGATTTGTGTTAAAGTACGCGGGAGACGCGGTGATTGCCTTCTTTCCAGAGCTCAAGGAATTTGGAAACATGGCAGAAAATGCCGTAAGATGCGCAAACTCGATGAATATGCTGATAAAATATTCCATCAATCCAATCTTTGCAAGCCTTGGTCTGCCGACCATCAGTGTGAGAATAGGCATTGATGCGGGAAAGAACAGGATAGTCTTTCTCGGTTCGGATCCGGATTTGATTGGACACAGCATCACAATAGCATCCAAAATACTGCCGCTTGCCCAGCCAAATCAAACAACGATTGGCAGTGCAGCATATGGGCTGCTCTCTTCCGAGTTTGCAGAGCAGTTCACAAAAATCAACCCTGACGATAAAAGATGGAATTACACTCATCCGGGAACTGGAGAAATCTATCCGATATATTTTTCAAGACACCTGGTGCAAATATCGAATCTCAAGGCCTAGAACAGGATTTTATTTTTTAAATTTCTTACTTGTGAATCGGGCCAGTCCCATCTTGCGCAGTTCGTCTGATTCCCTGATGACTGACCTGTGCTGCTCTTCCTTGTATGTCTTTAATTTTTTCTTGAGATCTGGAAACTCGTTTGCCAGAACCTTGACTGCGTAAAGCCCGGCATTTGCAGCCTTGTTCACCCCCACGGTCACAACAGGTGATCCCGTCGGCATTTCAGATATGGATAATAAAGAATCCAGCCCGCCAAAGGCAGAAAACTTGAATCTGTCCGAGTGGCCCCTGTCGTTATACACCATTATCGGTACCCCTATCACCGGAACCATGGTATGCGACGCAACCATTCCTGGAAGGTGGGCTGATCCTCCCGCTCCTGCAATTATCACCCTGAACCCCTCGATTTCTGCATGTCTTGCATAGTCTGAGAGTCTGGTTGGAGTTCGGTGGGCTGATACAATCTGGTCCTCGTGCTTGACGCCAAACTCGTCTAGAACCACGGCTGCAGAATGCATGACCTTGCTGTCTGAGCTTGAACCCATGATGATTCCAACAAGGGGCTTTTTTGAATAGGTCACAAGTTCATGCAGCACTGAATTTTAATAAAGGTTTTATGGAAAACATCCGTCTAGATAACGGTAGAGTAAGACCTCTTCAAGAAAATCATGTCAAAATCATGACCTTTGGTATGTTTCTGAGTCACGTTGACCTTTCAGGTATCGCAGGACCATTTGTTCTGAATGTTTCCGTCATACAACGACTGTATTGCAGCAACATCGCACTCTGATATGTACTGGTGATTTGCCTGAATCGTATCATTCATGACATCTTGAGATCCATTAGAATTCCCAAGGCCCAAGGCACGGCCAAACTCATGCCTTGATATTTCTGCAAGCTGGATGTCAGAAAACTTGTCTGCATCATAAATGGTAATAAAAGATTTCAAGATCTGAGAATTAGCCACAACCATCTTTGTATATGCAGAGTAGCCATCTGGGTTTTTACTATTTGATAAAAATATCGCAATCTGACTTGGGCTGTTAGGCGAGTCTACGATATTGAATTGATTTGGTATGTAAAACTTTGTGTCATTTATCACATCTAGCGCTCCTTTCCAACCTATGAAATATTCTGATTTTTTACCTGATACAATTCCGCCAAGAAATGAATTGTCAACGTGCAATACGTCTGTTGAAAGGATGGAATCTTTGATAATGTTGACTTTTTCTTGGCTTAGGTTGCCTAGGTTCACTATGCTTACCGTTAAAGGGGTTTCTTTGGCAATATGCCAGTGATGAACGGCGCTTGTTTGACCCTGAAGATCCTCCACGGAATAACTTGCCATGACATATGGAAAAATGCCAAACTGGTTAGATTGATAATAGTTGTCAATTGCGTAGAAAAACAGGACTGCAAGTACTGGCAGTGCAATAAATTCTGCTTTAAGCATATTTTTTGCATTAATCTTTGGTTTTGATTTTTTTACTGCCGTACTACCATGCAGTACCATGTTTTCCCTTCTGATCCTATTGACGATCTCTTCAGGTGGTACGTAATCAAGTAACTGGTTAGAGTTCATCTTGTGCGTCTCTGATGGTTGTAGATTTGCCGGTCTCTTGTGAGCCTCATTGCCAGTTTTCATGTGAGGCCCATCCTCTTTTTGTGTCGAATATCCCTCAATTTGAGCAATTAATGCTTTTAATGCAAGCGGTTTGTTCATGATCTCGACTTTTTCTTTGAGGTCCTTCAATTTTTCGAAAATCTCAACCCCGTATCCAGTAATGAAGATTATTCTCTGTTTTGGGTTGGCCCTCTGAATTTCCTTGGCAACATCTATGCCGCTCATGTCGGGCATTTGCTGATCTAATATTATTACATCAAAAAGTATTCCATGATCATTTTTTTTCATGTGATCAAAATATGTTTGAAGGCATCTGCCGCCGTCTCTTGCCATTGTAACTATATGGCCCCTATTTTCAAGTGTACTTTTGTATATGTCGGCTGCGTCCTGATTGTCTTCGGCGACAAGTATTCTCATACCACCCAAGCTTTATCTGATTTGCATGCAGGGCGTTTCCATATAGTACCTTGTCTGTCTAGAACAAACGCATTGTGCAGAGCTGAAAAATGCGCTTTGTTTGCAGGCAAGCTCCGCCGACTCCTCGCCAATGCCGTAATCCCCCGTACTTGATGTTTTGTACTGGAAATCTTGGAGCTACAGTTTGTATGGCAGTAAAACAAAGACAGGATTTGACAAGTGGCCTGCAAGCGCCTGAATTATCGATAAATCTTAACCCTGGATGAGATTTGACAGGTTGGTAGGATTCAGGCTTTTAAATTATATGAAAGCGTGTTCCATCACTCGCCATGCAAAACTCTCCGCTTGAAGTAAGGCGTGCCTTTGGGCTGCTGTTTGTGGGGGTTGCGATATCTGTCGGCACAGCCTCAGTTCTAAGCGAGGTTGCATTTGCGCATTCCAGTCCTCTTTATTTTTATGCAGTGATATGGCTTGGCAGCTTTGCAGTGACATTTGGCGCAATCTTTGGCAGATTCAGGCACGTACTTCAATCAATAAGGGGCAGGATGAAAAATAGCGTCACATGGTCTCGCCCAATAAAGGCCATTAATGGGCTTTGCTGGGCAGCACCCTTTGCTGCGATAGGGGCGTTTCCATCCATGTATCAATACCTGATATTGTTTGGCATAGGTCTTGGAAACACCTCCACATACATATTCATGAAAAAATTCAGCGGTCTTTCCAATCATGAGCAAATAATAGTTGGCGTCATGGCCCTTGCCGCAATTCCAATGGCTGTCTTTATTGATACGTCATTTGTATCAAACCAGACAGTTGCAGTGATAGTATCAAGACTCATGATAGCCATTGCCTACGGGACAGGAGGCGTTTACGCTCTTGCAGCAAAAAAATAATCCTATGTTAATTGTTCAAATCTTATCGAATCCCTTGCTTGATTGGCACTGCCGATGAGCATGCTGATGTCTTTTGTATCTTTGACGTCTATTACATTGATGTGCCCGAGTTTGCGCTGAGGCTTGGCTTCGTCCTTGTTGTACATCTTCAAATAGACTCCGTCTTTTTTTGGCATGGTTATAGGCTTGTATTTGCCAACAAAGTCTTTTGGCCCAAGTATGTTGCGCATGACTGCATAGTGCCTCAGTCTGGTGCTCCCTAAAGAAAGGCCCAGTATTGCTCTAAGATGCTGTTCAAATTGTGATGTCTCACTTGACTGTAACGTGTGGTGTCCAGAGTTGTGCACCCTTGGTGCTATCTCGTTAATCAACACTTGGTCATCAGAGGTTACAAACATCTCTATGCCGAAAACACCAGCCCCGTGTAGTACCTCCATGGTCTTTTTTGCAATGTCTTCTGCATTTTTTGTTACTGTTTGGTCTACTCTTGCAGGAGCTATGGTCATCTCCAGTATGTTTTCCTTGTGGATGTTCTCTACAACTGGATATGTGGTGATCTCGCCACTAGTATTACGTGCCGCAATTACAGACACTTCCATCTTAAAATTGATCCACCTCTCAATCATCATCTGCCTGTCTTCAAACAGTTTGTATGCCGGTTCTATCTGGTCTTTTTTTTCTATCTTGAAATTTCCTCTGCCATCATATGCATCACGCCTTGCCTTTAGGAGAACCGGATATCCAAATGCCGGTGTTTTATCTTTCAGATCTGACAGTGACTCTATTGGGAGAAACTCTGGTACTGGGATACCATTGTCTTTTAGAAATGTTTTCTGTGCAAACTTGTCTTGAATAATCCTAAGTGTTGCAGGAGACGGATTTACAGATACTGAAGCATCCAGTGATTCTAACACCATGCTATTTCCTGATTCTATTTCATATGTGATCATGTCCGATTTCGCAGCCAGTTTTTCTATGGCATTTTTGTCTTTGAAATCTGCGACAATCTGCTCTGCCCCCACTCTTGCTGCTGGACAGTTTTCCGTCGGGTCTAAAACTATGACTTTGGATATGTGTTCTGGCATGTTCTTTGCCGCCTCGGCCAGCATCATCCCAAGCTGGCCTCCGCCTATTATTCCAAGAATTTTTGGCACCATGCAGGTTCGTACGCACTTTTAAAAATAGTTACCTTTTTGGAGACTGTTCTGCCGGATAGTGTGAAACTTTCTGTTTTGTTTGTTTAAAAATGACAACCTATCTAATATTAGAAATATGGAGAGAGTATCTCCAGCATGCTAGACATAGGCAAGGTCTCAAAGAAGGGATGTACCGCCATAGTAGTGGACGACGATGAGGACACGGTGAACCTTTTTGCAGAATTTCTAGAAATTTGCGATGTCAAGGTGCTTGGGAAGGCCTTTGATGGAAATCAGGGCGTCGAAATGTATCAAAAGATCTTCCCAGATCTGGTGTTTTCAGATGTCATGATGCCAGGATACGACGGTTTTTACGTACTTCGAAAAATACGACAAATTAATCCTCATGCCATACTGGTAATGATAACTGGTGACGTAAGAACAGAGACAGTGGATGGCCTAGCGAAATTGAAAGCAGATGCCATAATATACAAGCCATTTGACATGAAACAAGTGTTACAAACAATAAACAGCCTGCTTACAAAATCCATACCACAAACGCAGTTCAGATGACCTGATTTTCCACATACTATACTAAAACAAAGTCATCATAATTCAAAACAGTTTCAAAAAGAGCACCATGTGGGTACTGGTGGTGGATATGTCCAGTATGTGGTTTTCCAGGAACTTTGATAGTGCCATCGTTGTTCCATACATTGCTACACCGCCTAGTGCAGTAAGCATGGCTATGTTGAACCATACTGTCTTGAAAAGCCCTCCCTGTCCGACTTTGATTGCCAAGCCGTTGATGGCAGATGTAATCAATATGACAAACGGCATCATCATTGCCATGAAATGAGGATCGATGGGGCTCAAAGTTATGGCATTGTTTGAGATCTGGGTGCTGGAAATCATGGTGTGAAATATCTCGATAAGTTTGTTCATCAGGCCAAATATTGCCATAGTAAGAGCGTGTAGCACCAAGACAATGGTCTCAAACGTCCTTGATGTCTGTCTCCTTTTTGCCCTGAGCTCATTTAGTTTTAATGATATCTCGGAAATTTTGTTGCCAACCTCGTTCATGTTTGAGCCTTTTTGCATGGCATTTGCCATTATTGTATTTCCTGCCATTATGACTGCCGTACCTGCCTCCTGTGAGAATAGATTGAATCCTGTGTTTGGATTGATTCTGTTCTTTATTCGGTTCTTGAAAGCAATTATCTGCTTCTGAAGCGGGCCAAAGTTGCTTCTGAGTACGGCGTCAAGTGTCTGCCCAATTGATCCCACCATCATGTATATCTCCCCAAAATGTCGGACAAATGACGGGTACCACTCTTCAAGAGCTTGCAGGTCTGATTCCATCCTCTTGGCATAGTATCCTGGAATGAACAGGGGGGCAGTGGCAATGACAGCCACCAATGGTAGAGGAATGACGTTCATGACGGATAGCACAATACCGATGGATGCTCCCATGCCAATAGACATGTAGAGAAGCTTCCTGAACTTCTTGGTCTTTTCGTTGTCCCCAACGGCTATCCTGTCCCTTGGAAATATCATATACATGATAAAGATAAACGACCCCATGCTCGCAATTACGCTAATAAACGAGATGGTAAACACAGACTGGGAATCTGTACTGCCCATGAGCATGGTCATGATGGAATTTCCAGATATCATAAAGACTGCAGTGGATGAGATTGTGTAAAACATCTCGAGAAAGAGCTTCTGCGTCTCCAAACTACGTTCGTATCTTATCGTAAAATTATGTATGGTGGCAGATATTTCGTCTGTAAAGAATATTCTCAGCTCGTCTCCAAGCCGTATGACTTGGGCCAGTTTTACTAGGAGCTGCTTCATCTGGTCAGTGTTGTCTGGAAACTTTGCTGCGATCATCTCGCATGACTTTGCAAGACCGTATCCCCATCCTACGCCGAGCCTGAAGACATCCTTGAACGTGTTGGAGTATTTTCCATAACCGGAAGACTGTGCCGTTTTTATCAGGTCGACTGATCCGACCTCTCCTGTAGAAAGCGCATAAAGAAATGCCACAAAGTAAACAAACTCGTCGTCAGCCTTCTTAATCGATGCAAGTTTTTCCTTTAAGGTTGTCTTTTGCTTCACAGCATATCAAGCTCCTTCATGAAGGCATCCAAACCAATATCTCTGCAGCGCGATATGGAATCGTAGACATCATAGAAGTTGAAGATCTTTTTTTCTACCATCTTGTCCAGAATCTTGGCCCTCATTGCAAGCTCTTCATACAAGAGGACCTCGTCTTTTCTTGACATGCCCCTTTTTTCAAGCATTTTGGAAATAAACAGGGCACTACTTCCCTTTCCCCGGAACTTTACCGCGTCTTCGCCGGGATCCCAGTTGAAAACCGGGATGAACATTACGTTGTTTCCTTCCGGGTTGTATCCGAGAATTTCGTTGATTGATAGCACCCTTCTCACTCTCTTTCCATCGGGGCCTGTAACCGCGGCCTGAAATAACGCAATGTTCAGGTTTTCCACGTTGGTCTTTGGTATGTTCATGGGGGGGTTGGTAATTCTCTGTATCAATGCAGTCATGTTGGCTGCGTGAAACGTACTTACGACGGGATGGCCTGTCTGCATTGCCTGAAATGCAACGTTGGCCTCTGCCGCCCTTATCTCTCCAACAAATATGTAATTTGGCCTCTGTCTTAGAGCCGCCCTTAGAAGATCAAACATGGTCACACTTGAGTTAGGATTTCCAGTATCCCTCGTGACCTCGCTAATCCAGTTGGAGTGCGGCAGCGTAAGCTCAGGTGTGTCCTCGATACTTACTATCTTCCAGTTGGAAGGAATGAATGCAGTCAGCGCCATCATTGTGGTTGTTTTTCCAGATGCCGTCTCGCCGTTGATGAAGACGCTCATGCCCTCTGACATCATCATCCACAGGTATGCAGCCTCTGTGGAATTGAGGGTCTTGCTTGGGAGTATCTGGGTTATGGAAAGAGGCGTGCTTGCAAACCTTCTGATTGTCGCATTTGTTCCCTTTCTGCTCACATCCTTGCCAAATACTATGTTGATTCTGGAACCTTCCGGCAGAGTGGCATCTATGACAGGTTTTGCGTGAGATACAGTCTTTCCAAACTGCTCCGACATGCTAATTATGAGATCATCTATTTCTTCAACGCTGAGAAATACCGGACACTTGAGAGCTCCGAACATTTTATGTATCACGTACATGTTTCCAGCACCTACCACTGAAATGTCCTCAAGATGAGGGTCTGTCAAGAACGGGTCAAGCAGTCCCATGCCAGCCCTTCTCCTTAAAAAATGATACTTTAGGTTTACAACGTCTTTCTCGTAAACCGGAAGGTGCTTCATCTTTGTCACATCAATTTTAGAATAATCTACAGGACTGTTGTTGACTGACATGGTTTTGTCCAGGTATTGGTCCATCATGTTGAATCGCTCCGTAAGCTCAACTGGAGGATCCATGGCACCGGCATGCAGCGCGAACAGTCTGTCTGCATTATCCATCAGTGTCCTGTCTGGCTCGTCTGGTTCAATTATTGAATATTCCACAAACCCGTCGGCAGAGTTTGAGTGCGGGTTGACGTGTATGTACGTGGTGTCAGATATGGGATAGATCAGGTTGGGTTCTCTGAGTTTCTTGTGCTCGCCCTCTAGTTTTTCAGTGTAGATTGGAATCGGGTTTCCCCTTTCGACATAGGTTGCCAGATAATTGTACAGGTGGGATGATTTTCTCAAGGCCTCGGCAAACTTTTTGTCTTTTACTAGTGATACGTTAAAGCTCACTGCAAACCACAACCTGTTTTTTTGTACGCCATGCCTGTACTCCTCTCAAGCGTTTGCCGTTGATATTGGCACAATCTTTATTCCAAAGTTGGTATCCACCTCGAATGCAAAAGATGGCTCTGCCTGCGATGTGGAACCTATCATTTTTATTACTTTCATGATCTTGACCGACTTGCCTCCTATGCTGGATGTGCTGAGGGAAAAGTAGACGTCGCATGCTGATTTGATTCTTAGTGCAACGTCTTCGGGAATTGATGTTGCGTGCATGGTAAGTATGATGGACATGCCAATTGATACCAAGTGTTTGATTCTTGTGAGAAAATCAAGAATTTGATCTGCATTAGAATACATAGTCAAGAGAGATATGGAATCTATTGCCACGACATCACATTTCTTTGCATTACTGCTGATGTATCGGCCAATTACGGGTAGCAGGAAGGATGATTGCCGTTCAGACCACATTGCACCGTACACATGCAGCGGCAGTATTGTGAATTTGTTTTGCAAAAACGGTTTGGTAAAATTGAAGGTGATTGTCTTCATCTTTTCAATATAGTCTTTTACTGTGTTTTCCGTAATGCATAGAACTTTCATGTCCTGGTTTAGCATTCCCTTGATGAACTGTGCGGTAAGGGCGCTTTTTCCGGTTCCGTGCTCGCCTTCTATCAGCATGAGGCAAGGGGTGGGTATGCCTCCTGCTAATTGTCTGTCTACTTCTTCATTGCTCGTGGGTACTGTCTTTATCATGTTGTTTTCACCGAACTCGAAGTCGTAACTCCGTTATCTGTCCCAAATTCTACCGTAAAGATGCCGCCTCCCAAGGTTGGATTTGACGGCTGTGCGTTTATCACAGCAACCTCGCTTGGATCAAGCATTCCTGGATGGATGTTGTCGTTTTGAATCTGCAAGATGCACCATTGGCCGGCAGCTAGTCCGGAGCAAGTGTTTGCATACTTTAGGATTTCAGTCAGAATCGGATTGTTTGTGGCGTTTTCCTGATATGTTACAATCACGTCAAAGCTGTTGTAGTTCCACAGTACAGTGTTTCCAGTGTCATTGATTTTAAAAGTGGCCGGGCCTGCGCCTCTATTGTCATGCAAGCTTGAAATGCTTATGTTTGTCTGCAACCGTGAAAACAGGTTGTTTGACATCTGGGTCTGGGAGGTACTTATCTTTGTGGCGTCATCCACTACGGTGGAAAAAGACATCATGGCGTAGATTATGGAGAAAATCACGATGCCACCAGAAATTGCAATGCTTAGTCCCATTCCGCCTCATCCTTTATCAACAGAATCTTGTAAATTGCTGATCACTTACTCCATTTGGGGTAGTTATCTGAAGATCATATGTCGAGGCACATTGAATTGTAGGCAGATTTGAAATGTTTATCTGTAATGTATCTACCTGATTCCAAACTGACACTGGATTTGAAAATGCCCAAGATAGCCCTGATGATGGGTAGACATACGGTATCCTCTGCATTTGATTAATCTGACCAAAATATACGTCGGTATTTGTGGGACTAGTGATAGGATAGGAACCGACATTTTTTACCCACGCGTTGACGCTGGTTTTTGTCGCATTCGTGATGTAGATCAGTTTGATGCTTGTCAGGACAGTTTGCTTCTGATTCTCTGTAGTTTGCGTAAAGGTTGATTGGAACGAGCCAACCTTTGTCATCACCATGCCTGCAAGTCCGGCAGCCACTATTACTGAGGCTATTATCAGTATTGCCTCCGTGAAAACCGCAGATGCCATTTACCCGGCCTTCTTTTCCACTGTTAACACATTATCATGATTTTTACCTTGATTCATCATTAACTTTGCATAAATCAAATCCGATTCTCTGTCATTCATGCCCATTACTTTGCCAAACTTGTATAACATGATCAGTGTGTCGCTAACAGACAAACCCGACTTGTCCATCATGTTGACTACGTTATAGACAATGTGCTCATCTTCCGGGTTTAGCCCCATGAGCTTGCATTGATCAATTAATACGTCTATGGAGTCCCTTCCTAATGTTTGCAGGATTTCCTCCATAAGAGATACAGTTGTCATTAATTTGCCCAAAGTGAGCTTTCCACCAAGCATTTGCTTAAATGTCAGCACTTGTGGGTCGTTTGCAGGCATATCGCTAATGTCCTTATTTTTCACAATCTGGTCTTGCATGCCTTCTTTGCTCATCGTGTTGCTGTCCAATGCCTCCGTTTTGACCATGTCAGACTCGGTTTTCTCGGCATTTGTACTCTGTACCGAGTCTGATGGAGGCATCTGTTCTATGTGCAGGGGAAGGGTCGGATCAGACAGTGACTTGATATCAATGGAATCAAAGTACTTTCGCATAAAATTTAACGGGTTTGCAAGCTCCGCCTGGAACGATTTGAGATCAGTCAAGGAAGACTCTACTGTTGATACTAGGGAATTCATGCTATCTTTGATTGTATTTACTTCGTTTCTCAGGTCAGTTATCGTGTCTTGCAGTCTCAAGTTATCCTTCTGTACGGACTCCGTGGCTCTTGACACCATGTCTTGGACGGCAGTCTCGTCGACAGCCGGAGTTGGAATTGTTGCCGAGTTTACAGCTTCAAGCCCTGCCATCTGGCCTTGAACTGCATTTTGGGGCTCGACGATAACATTACTGTCTGGCAAAATCATGCCTTGTTCTTTTGCATTTTCCATTGAAACTGTCTCAAACTGCGGTTGAGACATTTGCTCTGACAATCCGATGATGTCTTGCTGCTGTGTTTGGGCGTCTTTTGACAACATCCTTGGCAATATCACAAGTGCGATGGCTATTACAATAGATGGTAGCGCAAAATAGAGCAGCGACAATGTCGGAATGAAAATATATTCCGGAAACAGTTCGTACAAAAACAGGCCATAGCAAGATATTATGCTTGCCGCTACGAAAATTCGTGTATTTTTTGATATCCTTGCAAGTAAAAAAAGTGGATTGGCAGTGATTATTCCCATGTCACTTTCTCCTATCCTAGATCAACTATGTTTGTAGTCACTGACGGTACCTGTCTCTCGATAGTCAGTGCAGAGCCGGTTGGTACGATGATCTCTGCCTTGATGTTGTCAAGTGCACTTGGTCTGTCTGAGCTTTGGTATGCTATTGCAACGTTTGCATGCTGTCCCTCACTAAGTATGCCGTTGAGCGGAACGCCGCCTGCGACATCCCAGTAGATCATAGCCTGTGTATGGGTCGGAGCACCTGGTGTGGCAGCACCGCTTATTGGCGCCTTGTCGATGCAGGTTGCTGATACGGCTGCATTGAACGCTCCTGTTACGTTTCCATATGTTGCAGATGTCAGCAAGCACTTGCTTGAATAGATGTTGTCGTATCGTACTGTATTGCTGTAGTACTTGATGTCGGTAAGGGTCGGACTTAGGTTGACTGCATCTCCGCCACTTGCAACCTTGATTGGTATGATGGTGGCGTTGAGCACTCCACTGGCTGGGAATCCTATACCTGTGACCTTGCCGGCAATCTCTAGTGCACTACTTGCTTCGGTCTGACTTGAGACTACTGCCATCTTTGCCTTTTGTGTAGTCGAGAAACCCATGTTGAGTACAACGAATGCTAGAGCTGCAGCTACTATTACAAATGCAATCATAACAATTGCAGCTTCTATACCCATGACTCCACGACGAGTTCGACGTCTTGATGAGTTCATTGGTTGTAATAGGATTTTGTGACGTATTATTCTCGAGTATGTTTGTTATGATCAAACATGAGATTTTTTCATCATGTCAAACATTGATTATGCCATGATCTATGAGATATTGTATGCTTGAAATGAAATCTGCATCCGATATTGTACCGTCTGCCCACCATCCAGCGGTGCTTTTAACCCATGTTGGAATGATGTTGGTCTTCATCGATGCATGAGCAGGCATATTTGTCTTCAAATCCCCTGTTGTGATTAGGAACTGGATGCCTTTGATAAAGTCATTGTCGCTAATCTGGTTTTGAGACCACCATTTGGCGGTGTTCTTCACCCAGTACGGGATCTTGTAGGAATCAGAATTTGTGTTTGTAGAATTCTGATTTTGACCGTTAAAGAAAAAATTAACGTCTGTCACAGTAGCGGGAAATCCATAATATCCTTTGATCTTGTATATTCCTGATGTCTTGAAGACAGTGTTTGTGACTTTTAATTTGTACATAAAACTATCATCGCTTAATAGGTTGGTCCTGTCTGAAAAAACCATGTTCCTTTGGCTATCGAATATTTGTATTGTCAACGGCATTATCTGTGAAGTATCGTTTACAATTCCTGATATTTGCATGGTATCACCGCTGGAGTAGGAGTTTTTGTCAGTTGAGATTGTAGATATTGGAGATTTTCCAAGGTATGCGTCGCTTACATCGATTTTTCCAGTCATCCACGGATGAATTCTGCAAAAATAGTAATATGCAGACCAGACTCCGGACGGAATTTTGAAGGAATATTCCTGTCCCGGGCTTAAAACCCCGCTATCAAATACCTTGCCGGAGTAATTCAGATGCTCCGTCACACCGCTTGTGATGGTATGAGCCGTGGTATCATTATTCATCCATGTTATCATGTCGCCTTGTCTTGCCTGTAGTTCTGGAGGCCAAAAGATTGTACTGTTTGCACTTGTTCCGTTTTTCTTAAAGGCTATCTTCCACGATATGCCGGAATTATTATCGGCGAGTGCGGCATGGGATGATAAAAATAACATTAAACCAATTGAAAAAATTGCGACGTAGCGCAGATCCATGGCTCTACGGCATATTTGCCTGAAATAAAAACAAGCTTGTTCAAATTAAACTTACAAGCAGGCCACTCTGCTAGTATTCTAGTACGGTATTGACCGCGGACATACTTTTGAAGATTTAAAATAATATCTGTAATTTTAGTAAAAAAAAAGAAAAAGTTTCTAGAATAAGTTTGTGACCTATCCTAGATCAACTATGTTTGTAGTCACTGACGGTACCTGTCTCTCGATAGTCAGTGCAGAGCCGGTTGGTACGATGATCTCTGCCTTGATGTTGTCAAGTGCACTTGGTCTGTCTGAGCTTTGGTATGCTATTGCAACGTTTGCATGCTGTCCCTCACTAAGTATGCCGTTGAGCGGAACGCCGCCTGCGACATCCCAGTAGATCATAGCCTGTGTATGGGTCGGAGCACCTGGTGTGGCAGCACCGCTTATTGGCGCCTTGTCGATGCAGGTTGCTGATACGGCTGCATTGAACGCTCCTGTTACGTTTCCATATGTTGCAGATGTCAGCAAGCACTTGCTTGAATAGATGTTGTCGTATCGTACTGTATTGCTGTAGTACTTGATGTCGGTAAGGGTCGGACTTAGGTTGACTGCATCTCCGCCACTTGCAACCTTGATTGGTATGATGGTGGCGTTGAGCACTCCACTGGCTGGGAATCCTATACCTGTGACCTTGCCGGCAATCTCTAGTGCACTACTTGCTTCGGTCTGACTTGAGACTACTGCCATCTTTGCCTTTTGTGTAGTCGAGAAACCCATGTTGAGTACAACGAATGCTAGAGCTGCAGCTACTATTACAAATGCAATCATAACAATTGCAGCTTCTATACCCATGACTCCACGACGAGTTCGACGTCTTGATGAGTTCATTGGTTGTGTTTAAAGTACGGGTGAGTATTATGGACAAGTCTGTCTGTATTGAACAAACTATCTTGCAAAACATGGTGTGAGGAGACGCAGAATGAATGGGCAAAAAACGATGCTAAATTGGCACAAACTATGTTAGATTCTAACCTATTCTATATACTACCGCTCGTGCATACTGACTTATTTCAACCCAGTAGAGTAATGCGGCAATCATCCTCTGTATGTTTGCATCAAACATACGTCATTCTATAAGACTCTGATTGTCTTCTAGTAAGTGGATTAGGATGAGTAACATGTCAAAGCCAACCTCACTGCTACAAGAATCCAGCACTGCAAAAGGAAAAGGCGGCAGCTTTACGCTTGAAAGAGTTGCAGAATTGTCAGAGATTCTTGCAGGCAAAGTAGAATCGGCAATAGGCGAGATAGAACGATTGAACGGGCAAACGCACATGATTGCAATCAATGCAAGAATTGAGGCAAGCAGGGCCGGTATGGCTGGAAAGGCATTTTCAGTTGTTGCCGAACAAATGAACGATCTTTCGGGCAAGATCGGAGTGGTAAGTAAGAAAATGAGAAATGAGAGCAGGGACTCCATAGACGAACTGGGAAATCTCATAAAGACACAGGCTACAAATGTCAGAGGAACCAGGCTTTCTGATCTTGCGCTGACTAACATTGATTTGATTGATAGAAACCTGTATGAAAGATCATGCGATGTACGCTGGTGGGCAACCGATGACAGTGTTGTTAACGCGTTATCATTGAAGACCAATGAAGTGTACGATATAGTAACAAGACGGATGGGCATCATATTGAATTCTTATACTGTTTATTTTGACTTGGTCTTGTGCGATCTGGATGGAAACATAGTTGCAAATGGAAAACCTGAGACATATAGATCAGTCGGCATGAATGTAAAAAACACAGAATGGTTTGCCAGTGCAATGAAGACCAACAGCGGAAAAGAGTTTGGATTTCAGACAGTCAGCAAATGCCCAATGGTCAATAATGATCTCAGTCTCGTGTTTTCCTGCACAATAAGAGAACATGGAGACCAGAACGGGCAAGTTCTGGGCATACTTGGTGGCATATTTCGCTGGCAGGACTTGGCACAAAACATCGTAAAAGGCGTTCCAATATCTGATGAAGAAAAGGACAGAACGAGAATTTGCATAGTAGATAAGAATGGCCTGCTGCTTGCAGACTCTAAAGATCTTGAACTCGAGGAGACAATTGAATTCCTAGGTAAAAACGATCTATTTAGCCAGAAGAAAGGATTTGCGGTGTCCGAATACAAAGATGAAAAATGCTGCATAGCGCACGCATTTTCTCCCGGATATGAGACATATTCTTCCCAGTGGCATTCTCTTCTTATTCAGAATCTCCAGTCTTGATTATTCTTACCTAGATACAGCAAGACTGAAGCAGGCAGTCCCAAGACAGGGAAGAATCAGAACGGTGCCGCAGTATATAAAAAACACTCCCAATCGTTTTAATTCTCGGTCGCAGAATTGGCAGTGATGCCTGATATCTCCAAGGACCGCCCATTTGAAGGGATATGGGATGCTCTAAGAATGCAAGAAACGGAGCCATTAAGCAAGGAGGACGGATACAGATGGGGGTTGTCGCATATAGAATACGTGAAAAAAGAGCTGGTGAGACTGGAAGAAAGGGCACTGGCGAGGCACGATGAAGAGTTGCTTCACAATATTGTCAACTCGAAGCTGCGCGCAATGGAAGTCGAGCAGGAGTTAAGGGGAAATCTCGACCGCATGAAAGAGTAGGCAATACTCTTTTCTACAATTATTCAATAACCTAATTCCGTCCTAAAATACGGTACAAGTTTTTGTGTATGATCAATTCAAACACACGTGAACATATTATTGGTACATCCAATAAAAATTATGACACAAATGAACATGGGAAAATTCTTCAAAATAGGACTAAAAACAAAAATCAACGCAATGGTAAATGTGGCATCTGCCATCTCGATAGCAACTGTCTCCTTTTCCAGCTATTCTGCAGGGGGACACGCCGGTACCGATGATGCTATGCGTTATATCGTAACAGGAATGATAATGCAGGCAGTGGTAGGAATACCTGCTTATTTTGTGGCACGTTCTTTCACAAGACCGATACTTAGAATGGCAACGATGGCAGAAAAAATAGGTCAGGGGGATCTCACTGTTGGTATCGTAGAGTCAAAATCAAACGACGAACTTGGCAAATTAACTCTGGCGTTTAACAACATGGTAGCCAACCTGAGGCAATTGGTAATGCAAGTAAGGGATAGCTCGACCTTGGTTGCTTCCAATTCAGACCAGATCGTTTCTTCTACCGAACAAATGAATTCGTCAGTACAGCAAATTTCTTCCACAATTCAGCAGATATCAAAAGGCTCACAGACCCAAGCACAAGAGTTGGAACAAACTAGCAAAGTGGTAACAAAGCTCACAAAAGACATGAAAGACCTTGCATTAAAAGCCAGCATGACATCTGATCTTACTAGAGAAGTAGGCATCATATCAGAGAGTGGTTCGAAATCTGCATCGGAAGCGGACTTTAGAATGTCAAAGATAATCAGCGTGACTAAAGAATCATCTAAAAAGATCAAAGAGTTGGCCGACAGGAGCAGTGAAATTACAGCAGTTTTGGAAGTCATACGAAAAATTGCCGACCAGACAAACCTGCTTGCATTGAATGCTGCCATTGAAGCAGCCCGTGCAGGTGAGGCAGGAAGAGGATTTGCCGTAGTAGCTGATGAGGTAAAAAGACTCGCAGAGGGCTCTGCCAAATCATCTGAAGAAATAGACGGCCTAATAAAACAAATTCAGGATGACGCAAAATCTACAGTACAGAGCATAGAAGGCGGCAGTAAGGAAATATCTGAAGGAAGGCTTGTCATAGACAAGGCATTAAAGGCCCTCAACGAGATAGCCACAAAAGTAAAGGAGGTATCGGTAAACGTGACAGATGTGGCAAATACTACTAATTCACAAGTCACTGCAATAGAACAATTATCAAAGGCCGCATCCGAAATCGCAGCAGTCTCCGAACAGAACGCGTCTGCGACTGAAGAGGCCTCGGCAGCAACAGAACAGCAAACGGCTGGAACCCAAGAAATCGCCGCATCAGTACAAAAAATGGCGGGCATGGCAGATGGCCTTTCAAAAATTGCGTCTGGATTCAAACTACCAGATGATTCCGATTCATCTGGCTCACAAAGAGTAAGTGAGGAGGCAGTGGTGCAGTAATGAGCGAGACAGTTGTTAAAGAAAACTTGCAGGTAGTGGTATTCAGCTTGGTTGATCAAAAAACAACCAAGAAAGAAGATTATGGCGTGTCTATAGAACAGGTACGGGAGATACGACCACTGGAATCAATCACCAAGGTACCAAATGCCAAGAGCTATGTCAAGGGGGTCATGAATCTAAGAGGTATGATAGTTCCAGTAGTTGACGTAAAAGAAAAACTAGGCTTTAGTAGCTGCGAAGCAGGCCCAAAGGCCCGCATCCTTGTAGCTGATGTAAAAGGCAAGCTTACAGGACTCTTAATTGACGAAGTTGATCAGGTCATGCGAATTTCATTAAAAGAGGTAGAGACAAACCTTTCAGGCGGTCTTGAGTCATTGGAGTACATAAACGGCATAGCAAAAACCTCTGGAAAACTCATTGTGCTTTTGGACGTGGTAAAACTTTTGGAAGAAGATTCGTCTTTTTCACCCCAGGAGAAATAAAACATGTCTACAACCGGCGCGGCAAAAATTCTGATTGTGGATGATGCCTCATTTATGAGGGTTGTCTTGAAAGACATTCTTGTATCGCACGGCCTTGTATCTCAAGTCTATGAGGCAGGGGATGGCGTAGCAGCAGTAGAATCGTACAGGCAGGTTAAGCCAGATATAGTAACAATGGATGTCAACATGCCAAAGGCAGATGGAATCCAAGCGCTAAAAGCCATCATGCAGTTTAACTCCAAAGCAAAAGTAGTCATGGTGACATCTGTTGAACAAAAACACATTGTGCAGGATGCCATGAGAGCAGGAGCACGAGATTACGTGATAAAACCGTTTGACAGATCCAACGTAGCTATGGTGATAAGCAAAGTCATCAGGGCGAGATAATCATGATGACAGCATCTGAGAGGAATCAGATCAACCTCATGATAGTAAATGATTCTCCCTACATGATAGAGCTATTACGCGACTTGTTATCTTCCGAAAATAATATAAAAATAGTTGAAACGGCCCGGGACGGGCTTGAAGCTCTACGCAAAGTCAGACATTTGAAACTTGATGTGATACTGCTTGATCTTGAAATGCCTAACATGGACGGACTGTCCTTTATTGAAACGGTGATGAAAGAAAAAAAGGTCAGCATTATCGTTGTCAGTAATTACAACAAATCAGGAGCCAAGATCATCCTTGATTCGCTAGAACTGGGTGCAGTTGACTTTGTAGCCGTACCTCAAGATGACGGCGAGATCCTGCAAAACCTAAAGCGCATACTGGTGTCAAAAATAGAGACTGCTTCTAGATCCAATCCTGATGTCTTGGTTCCAAGAGCTATCTCAAAGCTACGTCCAACTATTATCAAAAACAGTGCATCAGATGAGACAGCATCAAAAGTAGTAGTCATCGGAGCATCAACCGGAGCTCCACATGTCATAACAAACATTCTCCGAGAAATTCCAAAGGACATCTCTGCCGGATTTCTAATTGTGCAACACATGTCCAAAGAATTTGTCTCGTCTTTTGCAGAAAGGCTTGACGAGGTCTCGCAATTACATGTCAGACAGGCTGCCGAAAATGACTTGATACAGGATGGCGTAGCATTGCTTGCACCAGGAGACGTGCACATGGAAGTTGCGTCATCTCGCAGAATAAAACTGAACCACGGTCCAAAAAGATTTGGAGTCAGACCGTCTGTTAATGTAACAATGGTCTCGGCATCTGAGGCATTTGGAGCCAATGCCATAGGCATACTCTTGTCCGGGATGGGCCAAGATGGAGCATTTGGGATGAAAATGATAAAAAAACGACTCGGTGTCACACTTGCACAAAGCAAATCTTCGTCAGTTGTCTTTGGAATGGCCAAGTCTGCAAGCGAACTTAACGCTGTTGACAAGATGGTAGATGCCGATGAATTGGCGCAGGAAATAATCAAGGTGGTAAAACAAGATGTCTGAAAACAGCAAATACCGAGAGATGTTTGTGCAAGAGGCCTTGGAGCATGTAGAGAATCTGAACAGCTATCTTTTGAAATATGAGGAAGAGCCAAACGTAAAGGAGCACGTTGACGTCGTATTTAGATCTGCACATACTCTAAAAGGCATGGCTGCCACAATGGGGTATGATCAAATCCGAGAGATATGCAAGACAATTGAAGGAATTTTTGAAGAGTTCAGAAGAGGAGATACCACCATCACCCCAGAGCTTGGAAATATCATATTTCTTGGAATCGATCATTTAAGACAACTAGTAAACGACGAGACAAAAAAGATTGATCTGGATGAGTTTCTAAATTATGTTAAGAATCCCAACGAGTTTAAGGCAAATGGCTCTGAAACTGATCCGACATCTTCGCAACAAATCAAATCGCCAACTGTAAGGGTAAAGATGCAAGATCTCGATTCGCTTGTAAATTTAGTGGGGGAAATGATGATAGCTAAGATGCAGTTGGACCAGGTAGTACAAACACACAATTCTGATGAAGGCGTGGAAGTACTCATGAACCTAGGACGATTGATCACTGATATTCAATATCAAACAATGAAAATTAGACTAGTTCCAATAGATCAAATCTTTAACCGTTTTTCCAGGATGGTAAGAGATGTCTCAACATCCCTGGGGAAGGAGGTCAAGCTGGAGGTAGAAGGATCAGGTATTGAATTGGATCGTACCGTGCTTGATGCAATCACTGATCCTCTTTTACACATGCTCAGAAATGCAGTTGATCATGGCTTGGAGACCACTGATCAAAGAAAAAAATCAGGCAAGCCTGAAACCGGAACAATACAATTGAAGGCAAGCCGTGTAGGGGACAGAGTTGAAATTCACGTCATTGATGATGGGAGAGGTATTGATCTAGAAGCCGTCAAAACAAAGGCACTAGAAAAGAAGATCATATCACAAGAAGATTTAGCACACATGTCAGACGAACAGATTGCTGAATTAATTGGCATGCCTGGCCTTTCTACGGCAAAGACTGTAACTGACATATCTGGAAGGGGAGTCGGCATGGATGTGGTGATGACACAAGTCAGAAATGTCGGTGGACATGTAAAGATAACTACAGAAAAAGGACAAGGTACAACCATTACACTAACCATACCTATGAGCTTGGCCATAATAGGCGGATTGCTAGTCAGCATATCTGATCAGAAGTATGTTCTTCCACTTTCAAGCATTGCAACCACGCTCACTGTTGACAATAAGGAGATAAAACGTGTGCATGGGAAAGAGATGATAACTCTTCGAGACAATGTTGTTCCTGTAATAAGAGCTTCAAAAGCGCTTGGCTTGAATGCCAAACATGATGAAAGCAGCGATACTCAGGTGAACATAGTGATTGTAGACAAAGATGGAAAATCATACGGTTTGATTGTAGATTCCCTTGAAAAAGAACAAGAAGTGGTAATAAAACGTCTTGACAGCATGTCCAATTCGTTAGCAACATTTTCAGATGCGACCATATTGCCAGATGGAAAAGTTGCGTTAATTCTAGAACCATCTTTACTAGTATAGAGGAATAAAATGGCATCTGCAACACTAAATCAAACTGAATTGGTTTCTCTTGAAAAGATATTGGGCTCATACATTGCACAAAAAACTTCAGCTGCGCTATCATCACTTCTCGGCGAATCCGTAGAACATACCATAAAGAAAACACATACAGAAATTTCCAAAGATGCTGGATTGAAAGATTTCATTAAAGAGATTGTTCTGTGTTCTGTATTTCTCCACGGAGGCGGAGACATACGTTTGGGAATACTGTATTCTATTCCAGAATCTGATGCAAAACAAATTGCTGCAAAACTGATGTGCCTTGAGAAGGTTGATGCTCTGGACGAACTGGGAAAATCTGCCATTTCCGAAGTTGGAAATATCATGTCAGGATCATTTTTCAATGCTCTTTCGGATCACACTGGATTGAAAGTAGATCTTTCAACTCCTGGCTTTGCAATGACGTCACTTTCTACATTGTTTGAACCACATGTTTCAGAATTTCTTTGTCCAGTCAGTGATATTGCTACAGAAATAGAACTTGTTGGAGTGGATAGCAAGGTGCATGTACATATGCTGGTAATTCAGGATCACGATAATGCTAGAAAACTATTGAATGGTAAACGGTGATATTATCTGTACTCATCGCGATTATTCCAAAAGGTGCTTGAAATGACATGCTTTGGTGATGGTTCCCTACGAGGCAAGAGAATTTGAGCCTTAATGAACTGACTCTGAATTCGCAGTCTCTTGACACATTTAGCAAAGTATTCGAAAGCTATGGGTCAGACATCAAGAGGTTTAAACCAGCTTTTATGAAGAGGCGATTAGACAGAAGAATGAGAATGCTTGAAATAAACAATTATTACGAATATGCTTTAATTTTAAAGAGGGAACGACGAGAATTTGAGGAACTTTTTGCATCTTTATCCATCAACGTAACTGATTTTTTTAGAGATTTTGCAGTGTATGAAAAATTTAGATCTTCCATAATTCCAAAAATATTGACAAATTTGAAACTTAAAGACAAAATTAGAATTTGGAGTGCGGGATGTGCGTCTGGGGAAGAAGCATATTCTCTAGCCATGATGTTTTCATATGCGTCTGGAAAAAACTTTGACGTGGAAATTGTTGCAAATGATATCAATAAAAATGCGATTGAGTATGCTCAAAATGGACTATACCCAGCAAAAAATATAGAAAAACTCCCAGAAAACATAATAAAAAATAATTTTAAAAAAATATCAAATTCAGAAAACATTGAAGAATATGAGGTATTGCAATCTATAAAAAATCTAGTTACCTTCAAAGTAAGCGATATTTTGTCCTGCGATGTAACACAATATGACGTGATATTTTGTAGAAATGTATTGATTTATTATGAAAAAGAGACTCAGGAATTAATCATGGAAAAATTCAATCGTTGCTTGAAAGAAAGTGGATATCTAGTACTTGGAATGGATGAAACAATGTTGGGAAGAAAGTGTGCGAAATTATTTCATCCCATAATGCCGCGTGAAAGGATTTATCAAAAGATGCATTCAGACAAGTTACCAGATTGGAACACGTCTAATCTATGACGCCTATTTTGTCTGTCTGATCAAATTGTACAACCGTGCTGATATTACATCCCATCCCAAATATGATCCTGGACATGTTGAAAATATCTAGAGGCAACATTACTTTTCATAAAACATCCCTCTTCTCATACCTTTATCAGAATCAATTATGGAATTTACCTAATCTGGAGACATGACCGTGTCTTCTACAAGTATGTCAAAAATTTTGATTGTAAATGATGCTTCATTTATGAGCGTTGTCTTAAAGGACGCGCCTATTTCCCACGATCCTGTGTCCCAGGTATGCAAGGCAGGAGACTGGCTTGCTGCAGTAGAGTCATGTAAACAACTCAGGCCCGATATTGCTACCGCTGACATAAACATGCCAAACGCAGAAGGCATCCAAGCCCTAAAATCAATCACACGGGGAAATCAAAAGGCAAAAGATGTCATGGTGACACCAGTAGAACAAAAACGTATTGTGCAGAGTGCCATGAAATCTAGTGCAAGCGATTGCACAGTAAAGCCATTTGACAGATCAAACGTAGCTATGGCGATAAGCAAAGTTATGAGGGCGAGATAACTACGATGGCAGATGACATTTTACAGTGGGCGCAGTGTAATTATATCACATTGGGAGCGAGACATGAAATCCGAACATGATGATTTGCAGCAATTGAATCGCGTCTTAGATTCATTCATTATTTCCAAAACCATTCCATCGCTTAGTAAACTTCTTGAAGAACCTGTGAAATACGTCATCAAAAAAACACAGACGCTTTCAATTACAAATTTGAATTTGTTAATCTCAGATTTTGAGGAAATAAACCCAATGTATGCAGTATACGTAAAATGCAATGGTGACTTGCACATGGGTGTCCTGTGGTACATGTTAGAAGATGAATCAAGATCTCTTGCAGACAAATTGATTGGAAATTCGATTTCAAATAAATCTGAAAAACTCATCATTTCATCTATCTCTGAATTGGGAAACATGTTGACTGCGTCAATCATTAATGCCATATCTGACAGTACCGGATACAAGATGGGTTCATCAGTACCCGGCTTTGCTGTCGAGTCTTTAAGGATCCTGTTGGAGGCAACCATATCAGATTTTTCAGATCAATCTGACATGTTAATTGCATCCACTGTAGAATTCAGTGGTATCATTTCTGGAATCAGACTGCAAATGCTCCTCATACAAGATTCAAAAGAGACAAAAAAACTCATAGCATAAAAAGATGGTTTTATGAATTGCGTAGTTGAAATAAAAATGGGCGAATTAGCAGTAGTAAACGACCAAACCGATGAATTGAAAACGTTTGTAGGCTCTTGTGTAGCTATGTGTCTTTTTGATATCAAAACTAGAATTGCAGCTATGGCTCATGTCATGCTCCCTAAGAAAATTCACAGTAAACAGAATACAATGAACGACGAAGCTGGAAAATTTGCTGATGTGGCATTTACATGCATGATAAATAAAATGAATGAGATGGGAGCAGATAAAAAAAGAATACGGGCAAAAATTGCAGGCGGTGCTGCTATTTTTTCTCACGAATCAGAGAATGGGTTATTTAATGTTGGTACAAGAAACATCGCCGCAATAAAACAAATTCTAAAAGAGAATGGCATACCTCTGATTTCTGAAGATGTGGGGGAAAATTTTGGAAGATGGGTTATATTCAATCCACATTCTGGAGAAATGACAATAGTGTCAAATCTCAAAAAAACACAAAAAACAATCTAAGGTTAAATTTCAATCAAATTCGTTATTCTTAAATTGTTTTCATGTCATTTCTGACATTCTGAGTGTAATACCAACATACTGCTTTAGATAAATAAATAACCTACTTCGAAGAGATATCTGTGGGAATGATAGGAATTGAATACTCGAATAGAGGATATTCGAAATAAATTAATTGTATTTGCAGTTGTTACCGGAATATTTCTTCCTATCCGATTGATCTTCTACACTTATGTTTCGATGCACTGGATAGGAAGCCTCGGACTGGTATCTTCCATTCTCATGGCAATCACATTTCTTGCTCATAAAAATAAACTTGGATGTTTTGGTAACATATTCATTACACAAATGACCAAAACAATGAAAGGAAAATCTGGCGTGCTTGCCATAGGACTATCGTTACTCATGATTGCCTATCTAGGAAGCACTCTTGTGTGGATTGAACGAGGCAATACAACATATTTAGATGAAAAACAAATAGTCTCTCAAATCATATGGTCAAACTCTAATCCCAACCCGTCCCAAGTAAAAGACATGGATAAAATCTTACAAGCGCAGAGCAGTGATGTTTTTGGTTTTTCACGTTTTGATCAGATTATCTCAATGACATATGCAATAATGAATGACATGATGGGAGGATGGCTTGTCAATCTTGACACCATATTGTTAATAGAACAATTTGAGGTTCTTGGCATGATCCTTTTTTACAGGAAAGTGTGCACCAGATATTTCTCTGTAATTCCCAGGACTCCACAACTCAGGTAAAGCGTGTATTTTTCATTTTTTCTTTAGGCGGATCGGTTTATTGGATAAAAATACGAATACCTTTCAGATGTTGTTATAACCCCAGTCATAATAGCGATCATGCAACCAAAATAAAGACACTTGTCTGAAACATGTTCGTTCATTTCACACAACCATAAAAGTTAATGTCTCTTTCCAAGTATAAGATGTTGGATGACACAGCAGCCTACGGCATCTGAAAAAAATTCGCTAGTCGAGGATTTGAGCACTCTAACTGGACGTGCTTTTAAAGAACTGGATGCTACAAAGACTGAGCTTCAAGAAAAAGAAAAACTCCTAAATCAACTAGCGTCAGAATCTATGGAAAAAATCAAAGATTTGTCAAAAATCAATCATGATTTGCAGGACAAGGTTGGCTTTTTGCTTGATCTAAGTGCGTCCATGAATAAAAAGAACGACGAACTTGTAAAATCCAATCGTGAACTAGAACAACAAAAATTTCATTATAACAAGATGACGACTGAGCTAAAAGAAAAACTTGACAAAGTCCTTTCAAAGGAAAAAGAGCTCTCGATGCAACGTGACTTTCTTGCAAAACAAGTGGATGAAAAGACACAAGATTTGATAAAAGCTGCAAAATTCACCGTCATAGGAGAGTTGGCAGCAAGATTAGCTCATGATCTGCGAAATCCCCTATCCATAATAAAAAATACCATGGATATAATGCGCGTCAAACCAAATATGAGAGTAGAAGAAAGACTGCAGCATTTTACCAGATTTGATAGGGCAGTACAGCGAATGGCTCACCAGATAGACGATGTGCTAAACTTTGTAAAAAGATCAGATTTGATCCTGCAAGCTACTTCGGTTCTTGCAACTCTTGACAGTTCCATTGCCGGCGTAATGGTTCCGCCTGACGTAAATATATCAAAACCGAATTTAGACACTCAAGTAAACTGTGACTCTAGGAAGCTTGAAGCCGTCTTTTCAAATCTAATCATAAATGCAATCCAAGCTATGGACGAAAGAGGTGAGATCAAAATTAGGATGATTGACCTGAGCTCGAGTGTACAGTTAGAATTTGAAGACACCGGACCTGGAATACCTACGGATATACTTCCAAAAATATTTGATCCACTGTTCACAACAAAACAAACTGGAACAGGCCTAGGCCTGTCAATCTGCAAAAGCATTGTGGAACAACATGGTGGCACAATATCAGTTAGATCAAAGCCAACTATATTTACGATAAGATTGCCAAAGAACATATCTCCGAAATATGAAATGTCATCTCCTTATACTACATGATGACGATTCTAGTTTTGATAAGAAGATATTTGTTTAATCAGTTTGCTTTATCGAACGACACGGATGACTCTGACGTTATCTAGTGCATATTGGTTTGTTGTTATCTTTATCCAACTAGTTCTCATCTGATAAATCCAGAGATTGTTTCAGAATCTGTTTGTACTCTTTTTTTATCTCTATAAATACTAGGAACCTGAAGAATCTGATCAAAAAAAGTTCTGCAATTGCCAATTTTATGATCGTATTACTTACAATTTTTGTTTTTGGGCATGTTTTCTGTATTTTTGATCATCGCTTCGGGAATGATATGCTCAATATGCCGTCAACACGCTGGTATTTCATGAGATGACAGATAAAATCTGCGGAATTCCTGACCATGCGCCATTGCAATGTGGAAAATCAGGCCTCACGCAGATTTTTTAACATGCAGGTATTTTCTATTTTTTTGACCAAAAACTCTAGCGAAAATGGCTTTTGCAGTATCTCTATAGAATTTCTCAGAATGGCAGAGGCATCATCCAAAACACCATTTCCGAATGCTGAAGCAAATATGATTCTCTGACGGGGTCTCAAATCCAAGATCTCTTTTGCCACTCGTACGCCATTTTTTTTAGGCATTACAAAATCAAGCAAAACCACATCGAATGGATCTAATCCTGGAGAACAGCTATCTAGTGCCAGTTTGTATTGTGTTACGCATTCTTCGCCATCTCTTGCAATTGTAATGCGGTGTTGATTTTTTTCAAACACTTTTTGGTATTGCAAAGCTGTAAATTCATTATCTTCGCCTGCAAGTATCTGAAGGCCCATGCTATGGTCTGTTTGCATGTTTGATAAATTAATGCTAGTCTGTTCAAGCCGTACAAACAACTAGTTGAGAAGAGATCCCTGAACTGTCTTATTGTTTGTACTGTGTGTCAATGGAATGGAAAAAAATACAGTAGCTCCACCTTCTGGATTATTGTATGCGTGGATCTCTCCATTATGTGTAGTTATGATTCCTTTACATATGTACAATCCCAAGCCGTTGCCATCAATGTTTTCTTTTCTATGGCTTTTTGTAACAAATTTGTCAAATAACACTGGAAGTATGTCTGGATGTATTCCAATCCCAGTATCACTTACCCCCACCCGAACATTGTTACCATTGAGTGATAATGTTACAAGTATGTGCCCCTTTGGAGTGAATTTTATAGAATTATTGAGTATGTTTCGAATGACTTGACCGATACGTGTTCTATCTGCCTCGATTTCTATATCGTCAGGAGAGTGAACCTCTATTGATACGTCTTCATTAAGGTTTGTTCGCGCCGCTTCTGATATGTCAAATACGAGTTTTGTCAAATTGAATCGTTCAATTGACAGATTCAATCTGTTGTTATCGATTCTTCCTAAATCCAGCATTCTGTTTGCTACTTCTTCTATCTGATGAGCCTGTTTCACTATTCCTGCAAGAGCATCTTCCTTATCTATATCCCCACATTTTGCCAATTCTGCAAATCCGTATATTGGATTGAGCGGACTTTTCAACTCATGTGATGCCGCGCTAATAAATTCGTCTTTTAATATGTTTAATTTTCGAAGTTTTTCATTTGCTTTTTGAAGAGATCGTGTCTTTTTGATTACCTCTTGTCTCAAATCCTTGTTGATTTGATTGACAAAGTGTCCTGATGCAAGTGAGATAATCCCAACGGATATTACTATTATGATTTCCAGTGTCAGAAATTTTTGCTTATTTTCATCTACAGACGCCTCTATGTCTTTATAAGAAGATTCTGTATCTGACAACAGATTGTTTTGCCTGCTATCTAGTATTACTTCTTTATTTTTCAAATCATTAACAAATCCATCTAGTTTGGCATTATCAGTTTTACCAGATAGCGAAAATGCGTTATCTGCTATCTGTTTGTACTCTGTCTTGGATTTCTCAATACTGTCTATCTTTTCCAAAACTGAATTTGCAAGTAGATTCACATATTCTTGAGGAAGTATGTTTAATCCAGTGTTGGCTATACCTCTTGCTTGTATGATTTGATTTGTCATAAGACTATCATAGGCATGAAATTTATTTTCAGATAGCTGTAATCCTTGCGTATCATTTGCATGTAAGAATTTGACTGCGTCATCCAATGCGCTTTCTTGGTTTTTTTGAATATCAATCATTTGAATTTCAATCTTTTCAAGCGGCATGTTGAAATTTGTAACCACTTTCATCTGATCACTGATGGTTGCGGTTATGGAAACACTGAGGGATACGGCAATTCCAAGCATCAATATTATGATGCCAACCGATGCGCCGATTCTAAAACTAGTGCTTGCTTTTTGATGATTCATATCACTTCACCATGCTAAATCATGATTATCTTCTGCGGCAAGTATTCTCAGGATCATATAATACGTCCAAATCTGTTTACGAAATATTCCATATAGTATCTTGTTTGTTTGAAATAAACATATTGTACAGCGTTAAAAATTGATGATTTTTAATCATCACCTTACCAGGTTCATGAATCTGCTGTCAGCTTTGAATTGCTCCAGATCTTTTTCATCCCTTAGGACATCACGATATCTAGAATCCATTGATATCATTGTTTCCAATATGTAAAGTGATTCTTCTTTTCTTCCCTCTTTTAGCATGGCGCATGATTTGTAATAAAGCGCATTAGTATTAGAAGGACTTGAAGCTAGTATATTATCAAAACATTCTATGGCATCGGCATGTTTTCCAATAGATGATAACAACCTGCCCTTTTGGCATAATGTATTTCCATAACTGGCGTCAATTTCAATTATTTTATCATAGCATCGCAGTGCATCTTCAAATAGATCCAGAGATTCACATGCCAATCCTTTGTTATACAATGCAGGCATGTGGCCTGGATTTATTGCCAATACCCTGTCAAAGCACTGTATTGCTT